>NZ_FMIQ01000012.1 GCF_900095695.1 Hafnia alvei
AGTGAGTTTAACTACCTGTTTAATTGGGCTTATTATTAACAACTCAACTTTGCTAGGGAACGACGGCGGCGGAGTTGGGTGACTCATCTGGCAAAAGAGATATTTTTACAGCTAAACGCGTTAAGGGTAGTCGTTCTGGAGGTTAGAAATATCCTAACTATTAAGCGCGGGCGTTTAATATTATGATTATGTCTCCTATGAGCCATTTAACTCACTGACATGTTTGCCAAAATCCATAAATATTCGAAGTTTATTTTTATTACTAGCTTACTTATTTGGCTAGTGTTTTTATTTAAGTCGTCCTATGTGGGTGTTTATATTCACTATTCGTTTCTTATTGTGGTTCCCGTTTCTGGCTTTATAGCTTATCTAACTCGGAAATATAAACCTTAGCGTTTATTTAGTATAAAGCCTCACCGTGCTGTTTAAGTGGCGTTAAGCTGTTTGCTACTACACTTGGTGTTAACAGAGTTCATCTTTTACCGAATGTTGTACAAATGATGAACTCCGTTGCTACGTTATGCATCTATAGGGGGCGGGGTCATTATCGGATTAGTATGATTGTAAGGTGTGCTTTGCGTGGCTAATATTTGAATATAACGGTCTAAACCTATTGGATAGGCCTCATGTCAGATAAAAATAGGTGGCAATATGGGTTATAAAATTAAACAGATGTATTTGCTGTTAGCGTTAGGTTCACTTTTTAGCGTATCGGCTATCGCATTGATTAGTGTCTGTTTATCCTCCTTGTAATTGTTTAGGCGACAATGCGTACCATGCACCCAGTGGATAGTAGATGTTACTTTGCTTCGATATTTTTGACCCGCAATGGATTGCTTTAAAAATCATACAAGTTCTTCGGGAAAATTCTCTCCTGATAGGTCTGTATAAAAAAAGTACGACAAATCTATTCTGCCGCTCATTTTTTATTCTCAATTTAATAAGAAAATTCTTAATTTATTAGTTATGAAAATAGAATTGTTAACATGTCATTTCTTTGTGCCACTTCAGTTCTATTTTTTTTATAAAAATAACATCTTTTTTATTAATACTCCCTAGTGGGGAGGTGCCTACCTATTAATGTTAATAGGCGGGAGTTGCATGAGTTTTATTATCTTAAAACTATACCTGCCAGCATGATAATAGCTTAACGCTGCCCAATAAAGGGTATATGATATGCATCATATTCACATGTACTGCTCATATTCTTTCTGAGTAGTCGTCGATATGAGGTTTAAATATGCAACGCATTATTATACCAACAAACTATGTTCATACACGCACGACACCCTTGTGGACAAAAGAAACAGCCCCAGCTTCAATTTGGAAACGCCATTTGGACGCGGGTACTCGTCAAGGTGTCTATCCGCGCCTGTGTGTGATGCAGGGTACTATCCGTTATTACGGCTATGCCGACGAAACCAGCCCTGAAGCTATCGAAACGCTAACCATTGAGGCAGGGCAGTTTGGCGTGTTTCCTCCTGAAAAATGGCACCGGATTGAAGCCTTATCTGATGATACGGTTTTTAACGTTGATTTTTACGTTGATCCCAACATCCTATTAGAACAGTAAGGGAAGGTATATAATGACGGGTGAAAATACGGTTGAGAATATGATTGAGAATAAAGGCTACGCAATCGCTATCTCTAATGATAGCAATCAGAGTAGTGCGGAGAAAATTTACCTAAAACCAATGGCATTATATATCCCAGATGTTGCGACGGGTTTGGTTATTGAGCTTATTAATAATCTCGATGATACAAATAATGATGGCGAAGGTTTTACACTTACGGTCACTAATAAAAATAATGGCGTGTCGGTAGATTCACATTTCTCAACACTTGAAGATTTAAAGAATCCTACGACTTCAGCGGATGCGGTTAAAGACTTAGTCAATATTGTTCGCGGCTATGATACCGACGAAGAGACTAACGTGTGTGGTTGGTAGCGTGTTTTTTACCGAGTTAACAATAGCTATTTAAAAAACACCATATTTATGGTCAGCATACGGCAGAGTATGCTGACTGAAATATGACGTTTAATACTGCAAAATTGAATACAGTTGTAAGAGAGTCTACATATATAACCCGATTTTAGATGATAAAATAATTACCTAACATAAAGTTAGGCATAACAGTAGTTTATACATCAGATAAAATATACGGGATTTGATATGAAGGTTAGCTATATTAGTTATTATGAAGGTTTAGATATCAACGGCGAAGTTATTTTCCAGGGAAATGGCTCACACCTTGTCAGTGCGGAAAAAGAAGAACCCTCTCCGCATGACGTTTTGGCTGCGATTAATCAATACCTGATTAAAGGAGCTAAAGAAAATAATCCGGCCATAGCTAAAATTGTCATTAAAGGGTTGTTTAAACTGTAATCAGATCATGTGGAAAGACCGCGAAAGTGGTCTTTTTTTCTGCAGAACGCCCGTTATTCGTATTTATCTGGTTTATGCATGAATGACTTACCGTTATCATAAGAACAAAATTTGTGTGAGATTCTTATGAAGAAATATACCTTTCCTCCGTTGTTACCGATGCTGTTATCCGTGCTGTTACCTGCCGTTCTGGTTGGGTGTGTAAGTACACCAAATGGTTTTGTGCGATTAGATGAGCATGAAGCTAATCAAGCCGTTATCTATCGCTATGATCCTGAAAAAGTGAACAAAGCGGCGATGGACGCTGACGCGTTAAGCTACTGCAAAGAAAATGGTTTTGATAATGCAACGCAGATCCCTCCACTCGCAAGCACGGTCCCAACGTTGAAACGCATGGCTTACACCTGCTCCTACGCAGTGAAAAAACGCTAACGTCTTGAGATTACATTGGGTGTTTGCACTTTAAACTCACTCGCTATATAATTATATATACAGCGATGGGGAATTGTTCAGATTGCTCAAACCCATGGCTTATTGCTTCAGAACGTTTGTTTTCAAATTTCTAGTATGGTTTCCCGCACCGTTTGGCGCGGGATTTTTTTTGCCTCGACGCGCTTGCTAAAGACAAAGGGCATAAAAAAGCCAGCCGCGTAGGGCGGCTGGCTATGAATAACTATCTTTTTCGCTGTAGTGGATTATTTTATATCGAACATCGTGGCATCGGTCGCCATGTTGTCAATCACAGTTCTCAAATCCTCTACGGTCAACAGCTGATTAGAGTTAGACAGCTGTTTGCCAGAGCCTTTACGCACCACTTTCATCACTACTTTGTTAGTTTGAGAGTCAATTAACTCACCTTCGAAGAACAAGTTAGTGTCCATAGTACGGTGCCCCGTTGCCGCTTGTGTTCCTGCAACAACCATCGCAATTGGAATGACTTCATAGAACTGCAATCCCTCTTTGCTGGTATCAACCGCGGTGATAGCGCCGCGGAAAATTAGCGTGTTTGGACCCGGTTGTGTCACCAGCGTAGCACGCTGGGCAGCCGCTGCTTTAAGCTTGGTATTGGTGTAGTTAAGCACACCCTCTAATACGTTTTTACCAATCTGCGTAGTAGGTTTAGGCTCAGGATAATAGGTCACTGGGTTATAAATCAGTTTGTCGTAGTGGCTGGATTTAAAACTTGGATCAACCCAGCGCATAACCGGCAAACCTGAAGATGACTTGGTTTCTGTTAAGTTTGAATAGTCTTTTAAAAACCCTGAATACTGGTCAGGTGTTGCAGTTTTGGTTGCACAACCGGTTAGAGCCAATGCGCCGATTAATAGCGCAGTTTTGAGATTACGAAGCGTAGCCATAGATCCTTTTCCAAATGAGAGAAGCGGCAAGCTAAGATATAGCAGAATCTTATAGCTTTACCTATAAATTGATTAGTTTTGTGGTGTTAGTTTTACTATTTTTAACCAATAAATTATTTCAAATAATGTAATTAGCCTATTTATTTATTTTTTATATAAAAAGTTAACCTTCTCGATGATAAACCCTATAATGAGCAAGAGTAATTATCTGATCCTATGTGCTGGAAAAACGATAATGTTTTTAGATTTTTTTAGGATGATAAACAAAATGATGAAAGTAGGTATGTTAGTGATTGCTGGAATGAGTAGCCTCATGCTAGCAGGTTGTGTGTCAGGCAACGCGGCTCCTAACGCAGATGCTGCTCCTACTCCTACACAGGGGGCGATCGGGATGCCAAATCCAGCCTCAGTGTATTGTTTAAAACTGGGAGGCAAAGAAATTAACAAAACAACAGAGCTTGGCGTGAGCACTGATTGTTTATTGCCAACGGGGGAGAGAATAGATGAATGGGCACTATACCGACGTGACCATTCCTAATTAATTCACCTGGAATATAATGGTTATTAAAAGTAATGTAGCTAAGCGTATTCGCTTTGTGTTACTAAAAAATAATGTTGATTATTAATGCCATAGCAATATGGCTGATATAATCATTCGCAGTTTTTCTTATTGAAGTATTATTATTTAAAGCGTTTTTAATAAAAAATCATGCCTGAGTATGGAAAATACTGGTGTTGAATAAAAAGATCAAAGTAAATCGCCAGGATACCCTTCGCTGTCGGAAAACTGTCCGTATGTGTGGGTGACGGCTTGTTGTCGTGAAGTTTTTCCTATTATCTGGCTTAGTTCGTCCATGCGAGCCTGAAGCAGGCGCTTGATTTCTGCCTCATTATCAAGAATTTTGGCTAAAATACGGCGTAGCTCCGCCTGCATGGCTGAATCCACCTCCGAAATAGGCATCAGCTCGGTGGTTTTCGCCACCGCTTGCAGATATTCCATCTCCAGTTTAACGAGCGAGTCCCACTCAGAACGCTTAGCAAGCTCCAGCATGCTTTCGCTGAGCGAAAGGATATGACGGTACGCGTGTGACAAGGGCTGTATTCCGTACATTATAAGTGGTCCTGCTGAGTAGGTTGAGATTGTGGGCCGATCTGACGCCACGCATCGGCAATGTTATCTAACAGGTCCGTGACATGTTGGATTGTAACTTCATCATTATGAAGATTAGCATGTAACAGGCGTTTAACCATATAGTCATACAGCGCTGATAAGTTTTCTGCAAGCTCTCCGCCTTTTTCCAGATTAAGCCCCGCCTTCAGGCCATTATCAATGATGTTAATCGCTTTGGTGATTGACTGACCTTTGAGCTGCGTTTGCCCTGCCTGCATATGCAGGCGGGTGCGAACTAGGGCGCTATGCGCCCCGTCAAATAACATAACGATGAGCTGGTGAGGACTGGCGCTCATCACGCCACTCTCCAAACCAATCTCAGCGTAGGCTTGTGAGCCCGTCGCTTTATACATGTGTTATTACCTGTGCTATGAGTTCATGGCGGTGAACTGTTGGGTTAAATATGAGCTGGTGCTATTGAGTTTTGACATCATGGTATCCAGCTGGACAAATTGGGCTTTGTAGCGGTCGATGGTTTCCTGAATGCTGTCACTGACGCTGTCGATACGAACGCTCAGGCGATCTAAGTTGGTATTAATGCTTTTTGTAGTTGATTCGATCACGCCGCCGGCCTTGATATAACTTTGAATTTCATTGTGAATATTGGTTGCCATACCGCTATCTTTTCCATTGCCAACAAAGAAGTTAGCCACTTGGTCTGGATGATCGGTAAAGGCTTTGGTGAGTTTGTCGCTGTCTACGGTCAATTTACCGGTTTTACCATCGGTGGTAATCCCCAAATTGCCGAGGCCTTTGAGTTCAGGGTTATCCTGAGCCGAACTCAATGCGCCTTTAATCGCTGCCTGCACGCCACGTAGGGTGTTATCCCCTAACAGGGCGCCGTTGGTTTTTGACTGTACTTCACCCGTTTTTACCGGGGTGTATTTGGTCAGCGAGGTAAAGGTATCCAGCAGGGAGTTATAGCTATCTACCCAGCTTTTAATTTTGTCCATCGCACCTGAGTTATCAGCGCTCAGGATCAGGTTTTGCGGCTCACCGTCTTTGGTTTTAGCTTTCAGCTCTATTGTGGTGCCCTGTGGAGCATCGGTGATGGTATTGCTGCTGCGTACAATTTCGGTGCCATTCATGGTGATAATGGCATCTTTAGCTGCTACCGTTTGCTTTATCGCCGTTGGTGAGCTTGACGTTGCGCTAGGATCGAAATCAAGCAGATCGCCCAATTTGCTATCGCCATTCACTTTGACCGTCATCTGATTGGCTGAGCCAGTAGATGAAGAGGTTAATGCTAGCTGATAGCTGTTATCGCCGACGCGAACGATACTGGCAGTGACTCCCGCTTTTGCCCCATTAATCGCATCACGCATTTCCAGCAGTGAAGTTTGACCATCGCCTAAAGGAATAGAGGTTGTCTTCGGCGGTGTACCTTGGGTCAGATCGATAGAACGGCCGCTAGCGCCTGGGGTGCCTAACTGTGCGGCTTGATCGGTGACTATTTGTTGCGTGGTTAAGCTTTGTGCCTGCGCCAACTGTTTAACTTCGACGCTGTAGTTACCGGCAACCGCTTTGGCATTCGTCGTCACCGTAAACTGATCGTGAATGGATGCCTTGGTGGTATTAAAGAAATCGGCCTTAGCCAAATCTTTACTTAGGTTATCGAATTTTTCCAACGAGCTTTTTAACGTGCCATACGCCGTCAGCTGCGCTTTATAGCTGGTTTGCTGCGTGGTATAGGGCGTTAAGCGTTGCTGTTCTGCCGTGGACAGTTTGTCGAGCAGCCCGTTTAAGTCGAGACCTGAGCCGATCCCTAAAGAAGAAATAGAAGCCATCAGTATTTTCCTTATATATTTTCATGCGCTATACGCGTTATCGGCTCAGTAGGAAAAAAGTTTACAAAATAATATGAAAAAGTGATGGGACGATAGAAGACGAAAAGTGGGCCTTATTTAAGCGATTGTCGAAACAGCGGAATTACTGAGAAAAATAATTTAAAAATTTCCTAAAGGTTAATTGGGGAGCGCCGATACCTGTGTGGACGGTGGCTGACGCCGTAGGGCAATCAGGCCCGACCCATTAACTAAGATGCGACTATCGCAGATGATTCGTAAGGAAAGCTCACTATGGCACAAGTAATTAACACCAACAGCCTGTCTTTGATGGCACAAAATAACCTGAACAAATCTCAGTCTTCACTGGGTACCGCTATTGAGCGTCTGTCTTCTGGTCTGCGTATCAACAGCGCGAAAGACGATGCGGCAGGTCAGGCGATCTCTAACCGCTTCACTGCAAACATCAAGGGTTTGACTCAGGCTTCTCGTAACGCCAACGACGGTATCTCTCTGGCGCAGACCACCGAAGGTGCTCTGAACGAAGTGAACGACAACCTGCAAAACATCCGTCGTCTGACCGTTCAGGCTCAGAACGGCTCTAACTCTGATAGCGATTTGCAGTCTATCCAAGACGAAATCACTCAGCGTCTGTCTGAAATCAACCGTATCTCTGAACAAACCGACTTCAACGGCGTTAAAGTGTTGAGCGGTACCAACAAACTGACTATTCAGGTTGGTGCTAACGACAACGAAACAATCGATATCGACCTGCAGAAAATTGACGCGACCACTCTGAAACTGGATACCTTCAGCGTTGCAAACGGCGTTAACGTTGCAGGCGTTGGCGCTGCTGCCACTACAACCCCTAAAATGGGCGCACCAGTTGTTCAGGCTGATGCGAATGCGGCACCAAAAGTATCTGATGGCAAGTTATATACCACCGATGCAGGCGTAAAATTAGTTAAATCTGGTACTGACTACTACGATGCAACCGTTGCTGCTGACGGTAAAGTGACTTGGGATTCAACCACCAAAACCGCAACCGTAGCGGGCGATCTGGCAACGGCTAAAGAAACTGCTTCAGTTTCTGTTGGCACAACCAATATCGATTTAACTAACATCCCAGCCGGCGGCACGCTGAAAAGCTATACCGATGCTAAAGGTGTCGCGGGTTATGTTATCGAAGGCACTGACGCAGCGGGTAAAGCAACTTATACCGGCGCAAGCGTTGATGCAGCAGGTAAAGTCACCGTAGGTAAAGCGCTGTCTGCAACGCCAAAAACCACTGACCCACTGGCTGCGCTGGACTCCGCGCTGTCTCAAGTTGACTCCCTGCGTTCATCTCTGGGTGCGGTACAGAACCGTTTCGATTCTGTTATCAACAACCTGAACAGCACCGTTAACAACCTGACCGCTTCCCAGTCTCGTATTCAGGATGCTGACTACGCGACCGAAGTGTCTAACATGAGCCGTGCAAACATTCTGCAGCAGGCGGGTACTTCAGTGTTGGCTCAGGCTAACCAGTCTACTCAGAACGTTCTGACTCTGCTGCGTTAATCATTCGCCAGCATGAAGTAAAGCAAACCCCGCTGTACGCGGGGTTTTTCGTATCAACCACGTGTGCAATAACTGAGCAATCTCGTCTTCTCGAAAAGGCAACGTGAGAAAAGGGGGCATTTTTGCTGACTAATCGCGCCATTGGCTTGCGCGTGAGGGTTAGATAATAGCCGGGCATCCATCAACCCGGGTTCTGTCAACGTGAGTGAATTGTATACCGCCGACGGCGTGATCGACAAAAATTCCCTGTGGCAGCGCTACGCTCCGCTAGTGCGCCATGAAGCGCTGCGTTTGCAGGTTCGCCTGCCCGCCAGCGTTGAACTGGACGACCTGCTTCAGGCCGGAGGTATTGGGCTGTTGCACGCGGTCGAACGCTACGATGCCATGCAGGGGACGGCCTTTACCACCTATGCGGTTCAGCGCATTCGCGGTGCGATGCTCGACGAGCTCCGCAGTCGTGATTGGGTTCCGCGCAGCGTGCGTCGAAATGCCCGTGAAGTTTCAGCGGCTATGCAGCGCGCCGAACAGCGTCTGCATCGCGCACCAACAGAAACCGAAATAGCGCAAGAACTGGATATGCCCTTGGTGGAGTACCAGCAGATTTTGTTGGATACCAATACCAGCCATCTTTTTTCTTATGATGAGTGGCGAGAAGAGCACGGCGACAGCGCCGAACCTGTTTTCCAGCAGCATGAGGATGCTAATCCTCTTAAGCAGTTGTTGGAAGGAAACCTGCGCCAGCGTGTGATTACTGCGATTGAAGCACTGCCGGAACGTGAAAAACTGGTTCTTACGCTTTACTATCAAGAAGAGCTGAACCTAAAGGAAATCGGTGCGGTGCTTGAGGTCGGAGAATCTCGCGTTAGTCAGCTACACAGTCAGGCGATCAAACGCTTGCGCACTAAGCTGGCAAGCCAAAGCTAATACGCCAACAGTTATTCATAAATATGGAAATGTTGTCATGACGGCATCCCTACAAAAAAGACGACCTTTGAGTCGCTATTTGAAAGATTTTAAACATAGTCAGTGCGATTGCTCTCATTGTGGTAAATCGCTCGATCGTATGTCTTTAGTATTTCGCGGGAAAATTCTCGATCGCGAAGTGCTTGCAGGTATGGATCAACTGATTGATGACCGAGTTTGGCAAGAGCTCGAGCAGGAAATCACCGCGCTGTGCCGTTTCTGCAGCGATGTTTACTGCCATTGTCATGCAGACTACTTCGATATTCTCGATTTTAAGCAATATTTGTTTGAGCAAACAGAAATGAGCCATAGCTCAATTCGTGAGTATATTGTGCGTTTACGCCGCTTAGACGATATGCTGCGCGCCAGTGATTTCCCTGCCGAGAAGTTCTGCGGCAGTGAACAGCAGTGGCATATGATTGAACATATCGCTGATGCGAATCAAAATAACTATCGCATTGCGCTGCGTAAGTACGATCAATATCTAAACTGGCAAAAAGAAGCGGTCTATTAGCCTCTTTGTCAGAATAAAAAAGCCATCGTTATGCGGTGGCTTTTTTGTTTTTTATTCCATATCAATCTAACCTTATTCCGGCAAAATTTTTTATTCATCGCGTTGAGTTGCTACAGTTGCGGTTATATCGGGTGAACGCGGCCAATATGGCGCTATCCCTCCCCGTAAGGTATTAATTTTAGGCCTATCCGTTTAGGAGCTACAGTGAGCACTATTGAAGTAAAAAATCTGACAAAATCCTTTAACGGAAACACCGTACTGCACGGCGTTGATCTGACGGTTGAAAAGGGTGAGGTGGTTGCGATTATTGGGCCAAGCGGCTCAGGTAAAACGACCCTGCTGCGTAGTATTAATTTATTAGAAGAGCCTGACGGCGGCACGATTCAAGTCGGCGATGTCACTATTCATGGCGATCAGCCTTTGGGCCGCCAGAAAGCGGCGATTCGGAAACTTCGCCAGGAAGTGGGTTTTGTATTCCAAAACTTCAACCTGTTCCCACACCGCACGGTATTGGAAAATATCATTGAAGGTCCGGTGGTGGTGAAGGGGGAAAAGCGCGACGTGGTGATTGCGCGAGCGCGTGAATTGCTGGCCAAAGTCGGTTTGAAGGGCAAAGAAGATGCTTTCCCTAAGCGTTTATCGGGTGGGCAGCAGCAGCGTGTGGCGATAGCCCGTGCGCTGGCTATGCAGCCTGAAGTGATCCTATTTGATGAGCCAACGTCGGCGCTGGATCCTGAGCTAGTGGGCGAAGTGTTAAGCACCATTCGTGCGCTGGCAGAAGAAAATCGCACTATGGTGATCGTGACCCACGAAATGAGTTTTGCCCGTGACGTTGCCAACCGAGCTATTTTTATGGATGAAGGCCGGATCGTAGAGCAAGGCGCGGCGAAAGAGCTGTTTGCTCATCCCCAACACCCAAGAACCAAGCTGTTTTTGGAGAAGTTTTTAGGGGAGAAGTTAGTGGATGAGCCGCTGAGTTATATTTGAGTGATGGTTTCGTTCGCTAGACATTTATGTCACAACGGTTAAACATTCCGCCCGCCTGTCTATATCGAGTTTCAATGCCGCATGGGTGAAGGCGTACGGGCAGAGACCACCAGCGCGTGGTCTCTGCACTCGCGCGC
>NZ_FMIQ01000028.1 GCF_900095695.1 Hafnia alvei
TTAAATGAGCGGCGTTACCGCATGGCGGTCTATGCCCAAAATAATTCAGGTGATTTGAAAGTATGACGGGGCTAAATCAGCTATTTTCCTGCCCATAATAGGCCGTTGCGCCGTGCTTTCGCAGGTAGTGTTTATCCAGCAAAGCGCGCTGCATAGCGTCAATCTCAGGCATCAGTTGGCGGGAGAAAATGCCCATGTAAGCGCACTCCTCCAGCACCACGGCATTATGCACGGCATCTGCGGCGTCGCGGCCCCACGCAAAGGGACCATGTGAATGCACTAATACGGCGGGAACCTGCATTGGGTCAATATCGCGCTGGGCGAAGGTTTCAATAATCACTTCACCGGTTTGATGCTCATAGTCGCCTTCAATTTCATCTTTATTCATTAGGCGCGTGCACGGAATGGTGCCATAAAAGTAGTCTGCATGCGTGGTGCCCCAAGCGGGTAGATCAAGACCGGCCTGTGACCAAATGGTGGCATGGCGCGAATGGGTATGAACGATGCCGCCAATGTGCGGGAAAGCCCGATACAGCGCCAAATGGGTGGCGGTATCCGACGACGGTTTTTTATTTCCCTCCACCACATGGCCGCTGGCTAAATCCACCACCACCATATCTGCCGCCTGCATTCCGTCATATTCAACGCCCGAAGGCTTAATCACGACTCGCCCAGATTCACGATCGATCGCACTCACATTGCCCCAGGTAAATGTGACTAAATGATGCTTGGGCAGAGCCAGATTGGCGTCTAAGACCTGCTGTTTTAATTGCTCTAACATACCAAACCTCCTTCCATCATCTTCGACTCGATCCACTGCCGCGCCTTAATGATTTCCAGCACGGGTTCCGGTGATTTTTCCGTCCACATTTCAATCAAGAATGAGCCGCGATAGTTCAGCCGTTTCAGCGTTTGGAACACGCCGACGAAATCGACGCAGCCATCGCCGAATGGCACATCGCGAAACTGCCCTTGGCTGGTTGCCGTTACCGGATAGGTGTCTTTCAAATGAATCGCCGCAATGCTATCGATACCCAGTTCCAGCTCGGCAGACACATCATTGCCCCACGCGCTCAGATTTCCCACGTCGGGATAAACGCTAAACCACGGCGACGAAAGCAGCCGATCCCACTTTTTCCACTTGGTAATGGAGTTCATGAATTCGGTATCCATAATCTCAACGGCCAGCATCACCTGCGCACCTGCGGCCTGCTCCACCGCCCACGCCAGACCCTCGGTAAAACGCCGCTGAGTGCCCTCATCTTGCTCTTCGTAATACACGTCGTAGCCCGCAAGCTGAATCGTTCTGATGCCTATGTCGCGCGCCAGATGAATCGCTTTCGTCATAATGCTGCGCGCCTGCTGGCGCACATTTTCGTCATGGCTGCCAAATGGAAAACGCCGATGCGCCGATAGGCACATAGAAGGAATAGAGATCCCACTTTCCAGCATCGCCCCCACCAGCGAGGTCCGCTGAGCAACGCTCCAGTCTAAACGGCTAATTCTTTCGTCCGTTTCATCCACCGACATTTCAACGAAGTCGAACCCACAGCTTTTCGCCAGCGCTAAGCGCTCTGGCCAGCTTAAGGTTTTTGGCAGGGCTTTTTCATAAATGCCAAGTGGATGACGTCGTTTGATGATGTTCATCGTGACGCCCCCCAAATTTCATCGATCTGCTGATGAAACGCCTGTGCAACCTCTTGCGGATGTTCAGCTTCCGACAATGCACGGCCGGCAATAAACGCTCTGACGGAGATATCTTTAAACAGCGCGAGATCCTGTGGCGTGATCCCACCAGTGATCGACAGCTCCAACCCCAGATCGGAAAGCTGTTTCATACGATCAAGATCCTGCTGGCTCCAAGATTGCCCGCTAGCCTGAGCATCGCGCCCACGATGATAAATCGCCTGACGCACTCCGGCGGCTCGCCAGGCTTTCGCATCGTCGAGCGTCCAATTGCCAAATAGCTCAATTTGAATTTCACCGCCGCGAGACTGAGCCACCTGATGCGCTTTTATCACCGTCGCCAACGGCGCCGCACAAATCACCGTCATCCAGTTTGCTCCGGCGTCGAAGGCCTCGGTTGCCAAGGTTTCTCCAGCATCGGCAACCTTGAGATCGGCGACAATAATGCTATCAGGACACATCTGACGCACTGCCCGCACGGCCTGCAATCCTTCACTGATACATAGGATCGTACCGGCTTCGATAATATCCACGTGGTTTCTTAGCGCACTCACGCTTTGCAAAGCCTGATTCAGGCTCGTGTGATCCAGCGCGAGCTGAAGCAAAGGTCGGTTCATAATGGATAGCTCCTCAAGACTTGGCTAACGATGAGCAGCGCACGTGATAGCCATGCAATGCTTCAATCAAATATTGGTAACGGGTAAATTTATGCTGATAGGCGCACCACACCGCGCTATCGGGTTCAATGCGTTGAATCGCATGGCTAAGCTGGCTTTGCGCCTGTTTCACGTTGGAGTACACACCGCTGCCCACCAGCGCCACCAAGGCCGCGCCCAAACAGCCCGTTTCTTCAACCTGTGGTAATTCAACGGGCAAGCCGCTGACATCAGCCAGCATTTGCATCCAGACTTTCGAGCGCGCCGGCCCGCCGGTAACGCGCAGATTGCGTACCTGAGTAAAACGTTCACGCATGCGATTGAGATGGGTCATGTGGCTAAACACCACGCCTTCGTAAACCGCCTGTAAAAGATGCTCGCGCCGATGTAGCGATTGCAGACCATAAAAACCGGCGGTCATATCCAAACCGGCATTGCTGCCATACAAAAACGGCAAAAACATCACGTCGCTGCCGGCCTTCGGTAAGGCACCTACCGACTGGTTAATTTCATCAAAACTGATACCGCCGCACTGTTGGGTCAGCCATTCCAAATTGGCGGAAGAGGTCGGGCTGGCTTCATGCACGATATAATTATTCTCATCGTCACCCGGCGTATTGGCATAACGCCCATAGACGTAGGGGTAGGATTCGTTCGAAGAGATGCTCTTGGCAACGCCGCTGGTCACCGCCCAAGTTCCCATCACCGCATTCAGCGTGAATTCATCCTGAAGGCCCGCGCAGATCGCGGTGGACACCACATCAAACAGCCCTCCCACCACGGGCGTGCCAGCGCGCAGCCCCGTGGCCTCAGCCACCTCGCGTGTTACTTTTCCGCATATTTCAGTAGAGCCCACAATCGGTGGCAGAGCAGAAGAAACCTCAGGTATTCCAAGCCACTGCGTTAACTGGGGGTCATATTCGCCCTGCATCATGTTGTAGAGATTGGATTCAGAAATATTCGTCTCTTCGCAACCGCGTTCTCCCGTCAGGCAGAAACGCAGATAGTCATGCGCCATCATCACTGAGCCAATTTTCTGATAACGTTCTGGCTGATGCTGTTTAACCCAGCGCAGTAAAGAAACAGGATGGCCGGTCCACAGGGTTTGCCGTGTAAGCGGATAGAGCATTTCAGGCAGCCCATCGCGCTGCCACTGCGACACCACGTCAGTGGCTCGCCGATCCGATGACAGCATGGTATTGCCCAGCGGCCTGTTTTCTTTATCTAAGAGAAACAGTCCCTTGCCTTGAGCCGATATTCCGATAGCCTGCACCTGCTGACCATTTACACCGCTTTGGCGCAGCAGCATGGCGATAGTTTCTATGCAGGCTTTCCATAGCAGAGACATATCACGTTCGGCCCAGCCCGGATGCTCACTTATCACCGGCAGTGCTTGGCGGCTAATGCATAATTCCGCGCCCTGCCTATCGTATAGACCGGCCTTGAGATAGGTACCGCCACAGTCGATACCCAGCCAATATTCCGTGGATGTCGCACTCATAGTCATTCCTGTTATTTGCATTGATTGCCCCACCAGTCCCCCTCCCAACCTCCCCTTGTCAGTGGGAGGAGCCGATCGAGATCTTCACAAACTCCCCTGAACGGCTCCCTCCCCTGCGAAGGGGAGGGTTAGGGTGGGGTCTATTTACGCCGCCGTGCATTTGCCTTCTGGCAATTGCGCACCAGACTGCGTTGGTACATCACATTTCGCAGGCAGCAACAGCGCCAGCAGCGCAGCTATCGCCAGCGACAGGGCAAGGCAATAAACACCGGCATCTTTGTTGTAATAAGTAATCAGCAACCCAACCGCATACGGCCCGCAAAATCCGCCAAGGTTACCGAGCGCGTTAATCACCCCACGCGCCCCTCCCGCCATTTCTGCGCTAAATAACTTGGCTGGAATGGTCCAAAATACGCCCGCAGCCGACTGCAGAAATACGCCGCAGCCCACCAGCATCGCGTACGACCACCACACATGGTTTTTCAACGTCACAGACAGGAACATGCACGCGGCGAAACCCAGCAGCGGTAAGAACACGAACAGCTTGCGTTTACCGGTGCGGTCAGAGAGTGAAGAGAAGAGGAACATGCCTGCCATCGCACCGACATAAGGGAGAATGGCCAACATGCCCACCTGCCCCATCGAGGTATGGGTCAGCTCTTTGAGGATGGTCGGCAGCCACAGGGTGTAGCCGTAAATACCGGTTTGATAAAAGAAGTTCAGCGCGATCAGCTGCCACATGGTTTTATCGGACAGCACCGCGCTCAGAGAGGCGTTTTTCACCTCTTTTCCAGCAATCGCGCGCTGCTCTTCGACTAAGGTGGCGATCAGCCAGCTTTTCTCTTTTTCCGAAATCCAGCGCGCCTCTTGTGGTCGGTCACACACCGCCATAACCCACAGAACCAGCACCGCTACCGACATCAAACCTTCAATGATAAATAGCCAGCGCCAGTCAAGCGCGGTGATAATCCAGCCCGAAAGCGGTGCCGTGATAATGCCGGCAATCGGCACAAACATAATCACAATCGCATTAGCGCGCCCGCGTTCAGCGTCGGGAAACCAGTTGCTGATCATCGTGAGCACAACGGGCAGCATTCCCCCTTCCGCCACGCCGAGAGCAAAGCGCAGAAACAGGAGTTGGTAATGATTCGTCACTAAGCCGGTTAAAATAGAAATAACCACCCACGCGACCAGTGACCAGCCAATGAATTTTTTCCCGCTGCCGTGCACGGCAATTTTTCCACCGGGAACTTGCAGGAATAAATAACCAATAAAGAAAATGCCACCAGCTAATCCTGCCATAGATGCCGTAATACCGAGATCCGCATCCATGCCTCCAGGCATCGCGAAAGCGATATTCACCCTATCCATATAAGAAATAATGCAGGCAATTAAGATCGGAGGAATTATTCTTAGCCATCGCTGGCGTGGAATATCATTCGGTATATTATTTTTATGTAGAGTATCAGAGTTAGAGTTCATAACTTCACGCCTTAATCATTATTGATACGGCCCGTACATTAGGATGCACAGATTTCCCCATTGATATGGGTTTATTTGGTGAAGACTTAATGCATTTAATCCATTAAATAATTTAAAGTATTACTGCTAATTTCGTGTCGCGATATTTAAAGCATTAATTCCATCGCGCAATATATCAATACGATGTGCAACGCTAGCTTTAGGATCAATTTCTAATAATTTAATTCCAGCAAAACTTAATGATTCCAAAGGCGCTAGCTTAAACATTTCGGACGCCAGCTCTACGGTCATTAAACTTTCAGCACAGTTAACCCGAGCGCTTGCGAACGGTGCAAAAGGCGCGTGTAAATCTTGCCAATCACCGTACGCGCCACCCGTCGATGTACCAGAAAACATCAATGCCTTAAGCACTCCGGCCTGCTGGCTTTGTTGCAGATGCTGTAAGGGCAATGTCGTGTTGCGTCCTTCAATCGCTGAACGAGCCCAGTTAATGGCTATTCCAACGTCTTGTTCCAGCGCTTGTATCGCCGCAATTTCCTGCTCTAAAGGCAAAAAGCCTTTGCGTGAATCAGGTTTATTCATTGCGTCGCAGTGTTCAATCACCAGCTCGCACGGCCAGTCCCAGCGCGCAATCTGCTGCATTGACTCAGCAAAACATTCTGCCGCCAGCGCAACATCATCAGAACCAGCCAATGGCGCAGATTGAATCTCCAAGGCGAGGATTTTCTTCATACCAAAGCGATCGTTGGCACGGTTAATTTTATTCAAAATATGGCGATAGTATTCAACGCAGGCCAAGCGCTGCGCTTTGTCTGCCGAAGCCAAGCCAAAGCCTCCGTGCCCTGCACGACGGCGCATCGTTTCCATAACGGCGGTGACTACAATCTGCCAGTCCGCAGGGATCTGTTGAAATAAATAGTCACAGCCGTAAGGATGAAGATTTTCCAGACAAGGCTGTTCAATCCCGCGTATTCCTTCAACGTCCGCAAGGCCACGCCAGAACGCCGTCTCTTGATCGCGATCGCGTTGATGAAATGAAGGTGCGCAGGGGTACGCTCCGACAATAAAGCCGTGATTATAATTCATTGAAAATTATCCCTTGGTGGTGGAAATAATTAATGCTTTAAATAAGCTCGCTCAGCGCGACTTTTACGACAACTTTACGAATTGGCGTCGCTTTATTTTTTATACATCCGGGACGATGAACGTCTTGTGGGAAGAAAATGGCATAGCTTCCCTCGGTCATCGTTAATTCTGATTCATCATTTACGTCGTGATAAAAAATAATATCTCGCTCAGCTAATAATGATTCAGAGATTTTATTATTTCCGCGATCCGCTGCGACACAGATAATCTCTTCACCCTTGGCTAAAAATTGAATATCAATATAGCGACGATGAACTTCTGGGCGATTATCTTTTTTAGGCCGCGTTGTCATATCAATAATCTGCGCATAAATATTACGCCCATCAATTTCGACTTCTCCAACCTTTTGCTGGCTGAAGTCCGTGGTACGTAAAAAGTTGAGTGCTCTTTGGATTGCCGTTGGCAACTCACAGGGATTTTCATTGCTAATATGGCCGAATATCATGATATTGCGTCCTTAGAGTGCCTGAATTTTTGCCCATACGCTGTCATCAATGGTGATGCCATTGCGGCGGTTTTCGGCCAGTAGCTGGGTAAACTCATGGCCCGGCAAGCGGATCGCCACCTCAGGATTAGCGCGCTCCGCCCCTTTCACGTAATCCATAATGCGCTGTAGCTTGGCATCGCGAGTCGCACCTTCAATTAAACGATCGACCTCAATGGCGATAAAAATTTGTGAAATGCCATATTCGTCAGAGTTGTCCTCTGTAACTTCAGCCACCGATGCACCATCAGACAACAGCGTCGCAATCATATCCAACACGATAGATAACCCAGATCCCTTCCAGTATCCCATCGGTAAAATGCGGCGATTTTTCTCTATCACGCCCGGCTCACGGGTGAGATTGCCCTCGTCATCGAAGCCACCGTCAACGGGCAGTTCGCGCCCTGCTAAACGGTTCACTTCCAACATGCCGTAAGAGAACATCGACATTGACATATCCACCATGGTGATCGGATTTCCCGGGATCGCCACGATCAACGGATTCGTGCCAATACGACATTCTTTCGCTCCCCACGGCGGCATAACGGCAATCGAATTCGTCCAGCAAATGCCAATATAACCTTTCTCAGCGGCCTGCCATCCGTAGCTTCCGCCGCGCATCCAGTGGTTGGCATTGCGCACCGCAATTAAGCCAATGCCGTGGTCTGAGGCCAAAGACATCGCACGATCCATCATTTTTTTCGCGGTGAGATTGCCGATAGAACGCTGTGCATCCCATTGCTCAATCGCCCCCAATGCCAGAACACGCTTTGCCTGCGCGTCAGGGATGATATCCCCCGCCTCAAGCTGTTGAATAAAGCGAGGAAAACGGTTCACCCCGTGAGAATAGACGCCAGATTCCGTGGTTTGGGCAAACATCGTTGCGCACTCGCTGGCGGTTTCAGCCTGAACGCCACGCGCCAATAGCACCCGTTCAAACTCCTGTTTTAACTGGTCAAAACTCACTCGCATAGCGCTCTCCTCGTGATTCAAACAATCTATTTGTTGGTTTTTAAATCTTTAAATTTCACTATGTGAAATCAGATTCCAAAAAATAATACCGCTCAAATTTTAACAAGTCAAAGCACTGCCGTTTTTTAAAAACCATATAAATCAATTAGTTGTTTTTTATCATTCAAGAACGTGACGTAAAACACACTTCGGGTAGGGGGAAAATTGGAAGGGAAATAATGCAAAGGAATAACAAAAAATGGCGATAAATTGAGTTAACATCACTGCAGTGTGATTTGACTGGAAAGATTAAAGGCGAATGAAAACAAAAGAGAAAGCAACCGAGATCGAGCCAAGCAAAGAAAAACCGGCTGGAAGCCAAAGCCTTTTTCGCGGGCTACAGCTGATAGAGATCCTGAGCAACTATCCCAACGGATGTCCGTTGGCGCACCTTTCTGAGCTAGCGCAATTAAATAAAAGCACCGTGCACCGCCTATTACAGGGTTTGCAATCCTGCGGCTATGTCACTCCGGCACCGGCGGCAGGCAGCTATCGTTTAACCACTAAGTTTATTGCCGTTGGGCAAAAAGCATTATCTTCGTTGAACATCATCCATGTGGCAGCCCCTCACTTAGAAGCGCTGAATATTGCCACCGGAGAAACCATTAACTTCTCCAGCCGCGAAGACGATCACGCCATCTTGATTTATAAATTAGAACCAACGACCGGCATGCTGCGAACGCGAGCCTACATCGGCCAGCACATGCCTCTGTACTGTTCGGCGATGGGGAAAATCTACATGGCCTATGGTCATCACGACTATGTAGAGCCTTATTGGAAGAACCACCAAGATGAGATCCAGCCGCTTACGCGCAATACCATCATTCAGCTAGATCAGATGTACCAAGAGTTAGAGCAGATCCGCCAGCAGGGAATGGCGATGGACCGAGAGGAAAATGAGCTGGGCGTATCCTGTATTGCGGTGCCGGTCTTTGATATTCATCACCGCGTGAGTTATTCGGTCTCCATCTCCCTTTCAACCGCCAAACTGGGCATGATTGGTGAGCAGAATCTGTTAAAACCACTCAAAGAGACCGCAGCGGCGATATCGCGCGAGCTGGGTCTCAATACCTACGAATAAACCGCTATTTTGCCTACCGTTGCCGCCTAGGCGGTAACGCCTTCACTGGCCACCCGCGTCATTAATTCATCAAACATCTGCATAACGTTCAATAACTGCTGGCGCTGATCGTGATGCAGCTTTTGATAACGGCGCTCTACCGGCACCTGACTGATTACCTCTGACGCCGCGTAGTGCTCAATTTCGAGCCACCACTGGCCTTGTTCCACACGCAGATTAAGATGGCGAAAATGCAAATCATCCAGAGCAGCAAAAATATGCGGATAGCAATTCAACACCGCTAACAAACGTTGGCTATCGTCGTTTTTATCTTTGCAGCGGAACCGCACGCCGCCGCGCCCTAAAATATTGCCATTACGCGCCCTTAACCTGACGGGCTGCTGCAATCCGGTCGTTCCCTGAAGATGGAAATGGCTACACACCACAAATGAGCGAAATAACGCCGTCGCCTTTTCACGCACTTCGATCGTTAATCCCTGTGGCAAAGTGACCGTTAAACTACACGGCGATGTGCGCTCGCAGGCATAAGGACGAAAATCACGCGCCACCAGATTTAACATCTGCCCAGGTCGATACCCCACAGGTTCACGCGACGTCATCAACCAATGCCACGCCCGACTTAGTAAAGGAACTGCGCTGTTCACCACTCACTCTCCATCGACAAGATTCATATTGTTGCGTTAGCCAAGCGCGGCCAACAGGCGGCGTAATATACACAATCCGCAGACTGATGCAAAAGCACTCATAGGGATGAGGTTTAGAGAGTTGGGGGAGAGGTATTGTGAGGTGAGATTACTATTTATTTACATATTTGCAACTTAATCATAATTCAAATCATGCACACGCTACCGATAAGGCCGCGTATGCATGGTTATGTCACTTGTTCAGGAAAATATTATCTCTATGAAACTCAAGATAAATACTTTGCTTATGATTGAAGGAGCCAACATTTTGTTCGCTGATATTTTTCAATCCTAGCTTGTTAAGCTCATCCTCAGACAGATTTGGTGATACTAAGACCTCGCCAGAGTCCGCAAAGCTGATAAGACCTTTATCAAATAACCAATCAATATGGGGGGCAAGCAATAAACCATTATTTCCATCGAGTCTTTCATTGCCACTTTCACAGCAGCGCCACGGTTTTATATGACTTGCAATCAGGAGGCTAGGGGTATCAATTTGAGTGATACGGCACGATGGCTCAACTTCCTGTAGATTACGTCGAAAATCGCCTTGGCCTCGTCTGGCTTTGATCAGTTGCTCTTTAATGGTGTCGTTTAGATCAACATCAGCAATAACTTGTTTTTCAACTTCATCATCGAGTTTTTTTCTCAGATCCGTCGGCTCAGCATCGATATCTTTAACCACCAAATGCTCTATGGTTTGGCCTGCGTTCACAACAATATTAAAAACATCCTCACCGACTTCCGTTAGATAAATATGCTGATATCCATGAGCATTATCGAGCCGTATGGGGGAATAGATATTTGCTTTTGATAAATGCGGACGAAGGTCATCAAGAATATCGAATGGACTTACAGGGTTGGAGAATTTCTGCCAATCGACAGGGAGTAACCAGCCATCATTACCCCAAAGTTTACCCGCAGCCCCGAATTCTGGCTTTGACGCACTAATGGCAAAATCAGTCACTACGCCAACATAGGCAACTTTTTTATTCGCATAAGAAAGCACCTTATCGCCCGGTGCCGCAATACAGAGATTGTCGTAATAGCGATTTTTAATATTCCCCTTTTTGGTCTTCGGAGACCACAGAAAACCGCCATTGACCTCATGCTTAACTGTTTGCTTATGGTTAACCCACCAATATCTCATCGCAGCCTCAAAGATGTCTTAATGATTTTTTATCTATCAATTAAAACAATCTAAAGAATAAGTTAATGGCTAACAATGATATTAGATAACTCACTAATAGCTAAATTTTTGCGAGGACGATTCCAATACCCGCTACAACTTAGATGTAAATGTGCTTGGCCGCTTTTCTCCCGTCAAACTCAACGATATAGTCCTCATCGCTGCAATTTTACAGACGAAAATTGCAACCGGAATTGGCGTTCCGAAAATATCATGATAACAACCAGAGGCTTAAAACCGCTGGATTACCCATTTTAATCATGAGAAAACACGATGACCAACTACACCTCCACCCCAGCCAGCTCTATCACCATCTTCCGTGAACTTGTCTCCGAACTTGATAGCCAGCAGTTAAGTGATATTCAACACATTGATTTATCCGCAGTCGCAGAGGAAACCATCGAAGGGTTATGTCACGGGTTGATGTTTATCAGCGAGGCTTTTGCCAGCGATAACACATTTCCAAATGAAAGCCTTAAGCAGGTCGGTGCATTTCTTAGCGCCGCAGCGCATCTGATCCCTGCATTGACCGTGCTTGGTGAATATCCACCAAGCGCGTACTGAGTCCTGAGTCGCTATAAACAACAACCCCAACATCAAACTCATTCAATGTTGGGGTCGTAGATAAGACTTAGATTTAGATAAAGGGGAGTTAAGCCGCCACACCTTGCACCGTCACGCGATCCATCATTTTTTGGAACATCTGCATCACGTCCAACATCAGATGACGCTGCGCGTAAGGTAAACGTTGATAGCCGCTGCATATCGGACGCGGGCCCACCAATTCGGTTGCGGCAAACAGCTCAATTTCAAGCTGCCACTGCCCTGCTTCAGAACGCAGATTCAAGCGGCGGAAATTAAGGCAATCCAACGCATCGGTAATCTCAGGATAGCAGTCCAGCACGGCCATCAAACGGCGGCTATCGTCATTGCTGGTTTTGGCACTAAAGCGGGTATCCCCACGGCCAAGAATATCGGTATTTTTGCCATGAATGTGGATCGGTTGCTGCAAGCCCGTCTCACCGCGCAGATGGAAATGACAGGTCACGCTATAGCTTCTGAAGCTGGTCACAACACGTTCTTCCACTTCCACTTCCAACCCTTGCGGACACACAACGTGGAGCACGCGATCGGACAGACGTTTGCATTCAAATGGCTGTAGGTTTTTTTCAACCAGATGCAACACTCTCCCTGGCTGATAACCGATAGGTTCACGCTGGCCGCTCAACCAACGCCATAAATTATTCACGACTTGAACTTCACTGTTCATATCATTATCTCCCGTGCTCACAAAAATGAATCAAAACCAAACTTTGGCTGCTGTTGTTACGTTTTTATCCTGCTGTTAGGCCATTCGCTACAGCGCTATTAAGTTTGGATAAATCGTCATTGGCGTACTCTACCTCTCTCGAACTTCTCTCTTCTTTACTCTGATTTTAGAGTGAGTGAGCCCACATAAATTTCGCATATAAATGCAATTGATTTATGTTTGAGTGAATAACTGAGTGAGTAATTACGACCCTGTTATTCATAAATGCCAGCTTGCCGCGACAAATACAACAGAGATAATCATCTTTAATAGTGAGGTTATTGTCAGAAGTAATAGTAATAATTTCAGTGACTAATATAGTTAGGCAGAAATAAAGCTATTTTATTCATTTTTATATCGGCTATTTTTGCTGATAAAATCACGCTATCGGTACACGGCTAAAACGAAATAAATCGCTACGCGAACAATAGGATACTTACCCATGGATACCGGCTGGTTAGAAGACTTTTTAGCATTGGCTGAATTGCGTAATTTTTCGCGAGCAGCTCAGTTACGCAACATCACTCAGCCCGCTTTTGGTCGCCATATACGCGCATTGGAAGAAAGTATCGGTCAGAAATTAGTCGACAGAAGTTCATCACCGGTAACGCTCACGCCTGCCGGATATCAGTTTCGTTTAATTGCTCACAGCATGGTGAATCAGCTTAAAGAAGGTATTCAGAAGATAAATGGCTTACCGTCCGAGATGATTAATCCCGTTCGTTTTAGCGCCCCGCATTCTCTTTCATCTCCTTTTTTGCTCGATTTAATTGACCGCATCGACCCCGCAACGCCATTTTCCGTTGATATCCTGCGTGTAGATTTTGCCGTTGAATCGTTAATTGAAGGCGCCAGCGATTTTCTTTTAGCCTTTGATACCCACGCTTTACTTCAGCCCCCTTTCACCAATTTACTCTTGGGGAAAGGTAATCTTCTGCTGGTCAGCGCAGCCGATAAGCAAGGCCAGCCATTATTTACCCCCGACGAAAACCACCAGCAGCCGGTGCCCTATTTACGTTATTCGCCAGACTCTTACAGCGCGAGAATGGTGGAGCGGCTCATGCCGCAGCAGCCTTTTGCCTGTCAGCCGGTGTTTGAATCTTCGCTGTGTGATTTGCATCGGCAAATGGCCTTACGCGCTAAGGGATTGGCTTGGTTACCGGATTGTCAGATTGAAAACGAACTGGCAGAGGGGAAGCTGGTTGCCGTCAACCGCAGCCGCTGGCACATTCCCTATCAAATTCGCCTGTATCGCAACCAAGCGCAGCTTCACCAGCGCGCGGAAACATTCTGGCATTGCCTATCTCAGCAGATAGCGCAGGGCGTCTCTTATTGGCCACCGGCGCAAAACTAGACGTCTCACACGAAATCACTCACCACTCACATAGTGCCTAAACGTACCCGCCAATGCCGGAATAGCATTTCACCCCTCAGGCCGCTTTATTTATGATGGCGTTTTCTTTGTTATCAATGAGCGCCGTTAATGATGCAGGATACGCAAACGATTACGTTGCCAGAGTTTTTCGCCACATTCCCTAAAGCGGATCTCCATTACCATCTGCTTGGCGGAGTTCGTCTCACCACCATGCTAGCACTGGCGCAGAAATACGAAGTGCCCCTCACCGAATCCGAAGCCAAAAGCTACTATCGCCGTTATCAACATGAGACCAGCGTGGTGAAAGGCGGGATTGCGGCGCTTAACTTTTTGTATCCGCTGATGCGCAGCGCCGAAGATTACTACCGCGTGACCTATGAAGTGGCGCAAGACGCCGCAGCAACCGGTATTCGTCATCTGGAGCTGTTTTGGAATCCCTCTGACACCGAACTCACCTATGCCGAAGTCACAGAGGCCATGAGCAGCGCAATGGCGAAAGCGGCTGAAGAATGGGATATTCGTGCGCTCTTTATTCCCTCGATCAACCGCGAAAAATCCCCCGAAGAAGCCGTGGCGATGGTGGATGCCGTGCTGAATTATCCGCACCCTTTAGTGCCCGGGATTGGCATTGACTACAAAGAGAATGACGCCCCTATCGAGCATTTTTGGAAAGCCTATCGCAAAGCAAAACTCGGTGGATTACGCCTCACAGGGCACTGTTCAGAGTTTGGTTTGCATTGGCGTAACGTAGAGACGGGCTTAGATTTGATTCACCTAGAGCGCATCGATCACGGCTATACCGTATTGGATAACCTTGAGCTTACCGCACGCTGCGCCCGCGAAGGCACTCCTTTTACCGTGGTGCCCAGCAATACCTACTATCTCAAAAAATGGCCGGATGCAGACCAGTGGCGTAAACACCATCCCATCCGCCAAATGGCGCAAGCGGGCATGAATATCATCCCAGCCACCGACGACTGGCACATGCACAACACCAACGGCGCCGAATGCTATCGCGTTATGGTGGAAGAATTCGGCTTCGATCTTGATGGCGTACGCCAACTGATGCTCAACGGTATCAATGCCTGCTGGCAGCCAGAGGAAATCAAACGACAATGGCGACAGGCGTGGGTCGCTGAGTTTGACCGTCTACGCAGCAAACTGGCGCACGAACCGCAGATCGAGCCGGCTCAGCATATTTCCTATCATCGTTCCCCAACGGCATAGCATCGAGAACCCCATGTTGACCTTAACTCTTGGCGTAATAATTCTGCTGTTAACCATCATCCTGCTAATCAAAAAGCAGGACACCCGCACCGTTCTGCTGTTTTCCGGCATGTTGATGTGCCTGATCTCATTAGAGCCGATGGCCGCGATGAACAGCTTTGCGGAAAAGATGGTGTCTGAAGGGCTGATCCAAGCCATTCTGTCAGCCATTGGATTTGCGACCGTGATGAAATTTACCGGCTGCGATCGCCATTTAGTCCGCCTATTAAGCGCCCCGCTTAAACACGTTGGGCTGTTTCTCATTCCTGGCACTATTTTGCTCACCACCTTCGTGCAGTTAGCTCTGCCAAGCGCGGCAGGTGCTGCGGCAGCCGCGGGGATAACCATGATCCCTTTACAGCTAGCTGCGGGGATCCATCCGGTCATGGCGGCGGCATCGGTATTAGCCGGAACCTTCGGTGCCAGTTTGCTCAATCCAGGTAGCCCACACATGGCGCTGGTGGCAAAAATCGTGGGGGGCGACGTTATGACGATCATCGGCGACCGCGTGATGACCGTCGTGTGGCTAGGTCTTATCATCATGATTGGCATGACAATAACCGCCGTGCTGCGCAAAGAACACAAAGGCTATCATTCACGCCTTGACGCTGAAGATCCACAAGAAGGTCCGATCAATATTTTGGCCGCGCTGATGCCGCTGGTGCCTATTGCGCTGCTGATGCTGGGTGCATTTGGCGGCGTAAGCTGGTTAAAAATGGGCGTTCCTCAAGCCGTTATGTGGGGCGTTCTTGCCACTCTCGCCGTTACCCGCACCCATCCTGGCAAGGTGGTTCCCGCCTTCTTTGACGGAATGGGCAAAGCCTACAGCGACGTATTCGGCATTATCATCTGCGCCGGTGTGTTTGTGGCGGGGTTAACTTCGGTCGGACTTATCGATGCGGCGAAAAGCGCGCTGATTGATTTTCCTGAAGCCGCCCGCTTTGGCGGTACCGTGGGACCATTCTTGATGGCCATCGTGATTGGTTCTGGCGACGCAACCGCCTATGCGTTCAATGAAGCCATCACGCCGCATGCCGCTGAATTTGGTATGAACCCCACGAATCTTGGAACTGCTGCCGCATTTGCCAGTTACTTAGGTCGTACGGCCTCCCCGCTTTCGGCTGCGGCCATTGTGGTTGCGGGTATGGCCGGTGTTTCTCCTATCGACCTGATTAAGCGTACCGCTCCCGTTATGCTGATTGGTTTAATTCTGCTGATTGTGCTTATTTAACAGGCGTAGAAATACCCCGACAGAAAATATATTTTGATTTATAAAAGAGTCCGATAAATATCGGACTCTTTTACTCTTTATTCTATTAGCTGTTTTTATTCGTTATTTACACGGGTCGTTTAGATAACGTTCAAACTCACTCCGCTATAATAATCGGCGTTATAAATTGAATATCTACGTTATCTACACCAACCTAAGGAAATAGCATGGACAACGACAGACCGAGATCGCGTGTTTTTCTCAGCTGATCGCATGATGTGATAATGTCCCCCCTTCACATCCTGCATAGACAAAGGATGTGGTGCTATTCTCCGTTATACCCTTCGGCCTTCAAGATACAGGGGTATAGAACGCCACCGCAGTTTCATTGTTAAGGCTTACGCCATTTTGCGTAAACAGCCTCACTGAATTAACACGCCTCATCTCAAAATCACGTAGTTATTAATCAGATTTAATTCTGATGAATGGCTGCTATTTATTTTTCTGCTTATTCGCAACGGAAATAACGTCCTTCATCATTTATTGCGCCAGATATTGCGACAAAATTAATGATGACGAAAGTTCCGTGGTATAGCCACGGGCAAAATATGCCTATTTTCGTTACTAAAAAGCAGAGCCCAATTCCTGAGGCTTATTACATGAACTTCACTCTGCATTACGAAACATTTTCTATTTTACTGGTCGCATTTTTACTCGGCGCCATCATTGGCTACGAGCGTCAATATCGCCAGCGTACGGCTGGATTGCGCACCAACACGCTGGTTGCCACCAGCGCCGCTATTTTTGTTCATTTGGCGATGAGTATCGATACGCCTAGCGGTGCTGTACGGGTGATCTCTTATGTCGTTTCCGGCGTCGGCTTTCTCGGCGCGGGAACCATCATGAAGGAAGGATTAAACATCCGCGGGCTTAATACCGCGGCAACGCTGTGGGGCTCCGCCGCCGTAGGTGCCTGCGCGGGTGCGGGAATGATTGCCGATGCCTGTATGGCGACGTTTTTTGTCGTTGCCTCCAATACCTTACTGCGTCCAATGGTCAACATTATCAACCGCCAACCGCTTATCGACGAACGTGGTGATGCCACTTACGAGATTTGCGTCATCACGTTAGAAAACGATCAGCGCGAGGCGCTGACGCTGGTGAAACAAACGTTGAAAGCGGAAAACTGCTTTATGTCACACCTCGACGTTGAGCCTTTCGGTGACGATGACGTGGAGATTACCGTATCGCTGATCCCAGCATCGGTTTCCGCCGACGATTTGGATAATCTGGTCAATGTGCTGCTCGATGAAAGCCTCGTCAAACAGGCCTACTACAGCCGAATCGGTGGTAGCTCGAGCTAGAGTGGGAATGATGAGGGCATCACTGCAACTCGACGCTAAGTGGTATAGGATGAAATATCGGTGCTTATCCTATACCCAATAACGAGCGAGCGACTATGAATAACAATCACAGCTCTATCCCACTACAGCGCATCACGTCCCGTATTAAAGACGTTGGCGGGATCCCCGTTTCGCGCGCCATTCCGGTTAAAGAACGTCGTTTGATTGGCGCATGGTGCTTTCTCGATCATGCGGGTCCATCGGTGCTTAAACACGACAGCGGTGGATTCCGTGTGGCTCCTCACCCGCATACCTGTTTGCAGACGTTCACATGGATGCTAGAGGGCGAGGTTTTACATCGCGACAGCCTTGGCTACGAGCAAATCATCCGTCCTGGTCAGGTGAATTTAATGACGGCCGGACACGGCATTGCCCATACCGAGGAGTCAGTGCCGGGCTTCCCACGCCTCCACGCGGCCCAATTATGGATAGCCTTACCCGAAGCCGTTAAAGATATGCCGCCGCGTTTTGATCACTATCCAACGCTGCCCGTTTGGGATGCTGATGGCATCCGCCACACGCTTCTGGCCGGAGATTACGCCAGCTACCATGCGCCAACCCTGTGTTTCTCCGATTTACTCGGTGTCGATCTCTATACGCCCGATGGCTCAAATACCCAGTTAACGCTGCAGCCAGATTTTGAATATGGTCTGTTTGTGTTGGAAGGTGAGATTAATATTGAAGGCGAACGCTTTGCTGAAAATGAGCTGGCCTATATTGGCACGCAAAATACGCAGCTCAACGTCACGCTGGCACCAAAAACACGGGTGTTATTCCTCGGCGGTGAGCCTTTAGGTGAGCAGGTGCTGATGTGGTGGAATTTCGTGGGCCGCAGCAAAGAAGAATTGCGCCAATCCATTGCCGACTGGAACCAAGACACGGGCCGTTTTGGCACCGTACACGGCTTTAACGGCGAACGCACACCGTCGCCAGAAATGCCATAAGCGTGTATGGCTTCGCTTTCCCGTGGCAGATATCCATCAATAAACTCGAATGAAAACTGCCACGGAATAACAAACCCTAACCTAAGCCATCGAGCTAATGGTTTTACGGAACCGGCTCAGGGCAAAACCAAAGAACGCCATACCAATCACTAGCAACGTAGCAAACTGCGGCCATACGATGCTGAAATCAGCGCCGCGATACAGTATCGCCTGCGCAAGGCTGACAAAGTGCGTGGTCGGCATGGTTTGCATAATATCCTGCACCAGCTGCGGCATGCTTTCTCGCGGGGTTGAGCCACCCGAAAGCATCTGCAGCGGGATCAACACCAGTATCATCAGCAAACCAAGCTGCGGCATTGAACGCGCAATAGTGCCCATAAAAATCCCGATGGAGGTCGTGGCAAACAAACTAAGCGCCACGCCCAGCATAAACAGCGGAATCGAGCCTTCAATCGGCACATGCAGCACGCCCTGCACCATAAAGATCAGCGATAGCCCCGAGGCGACCAGCACCACCAGCCCCATCGACCATACCTTCGCTAGCATGATTTCAAACGGCGTAATTGGCATCACCAACAGATGCTCAATGGTGCCGTGCTCGCGTTCGCGGATCAGCGCCGAGCCAGTCAGAATGATCGCCAGCATGGTGATATTGTTGATAATCGCCATCACCGCGCCAAACCACGACTGATCGAGATTCGGGTTAAAGCGCGCCCTCACTTCTAAATCGACGGGTAATGCACTCCCCGCCCGATAGCGCGCCATAAATTCACTCACTTCGTCATTCACAATGTTCTGAATATAGCTGTTGCCCAGAAATGCCTGACTCATGCGCGTGGCGTCAACGTTGAGCTGAATCGCTGGCTGACGTCCAGCCAATACATCGCGCTGAAAATTCGGCGGAATATCCAGAGCGAAGGTGTAGGTTCCGGCATCCAGCAGCGGATCGATTTGATTCGAGTCGATCATCGCCGGAGGCATAAAATAGGGCGCGTAAAAGCTATTCACGATACGGGTGGAAAGCTGGGATTGATCCTGATCGGCAATCGCAATGGGTGCCATATGCAACGAGCCTGGCGTCACGGTTGCCGAGGAGTAGATCGATAGCGTGAACGAAAACACGATCAGCGCCAACATGGCTTTATCACCCAGTAAGGTGCGTAGCTCTTTGATCCCCAGATTAAAGATATTGCGTAAGCTGCGCATTAGCCCTCCTGCTTTTTCAATAGAAGAACGCTGAGTCCAATAACCACCGGAACGGCAATCAGCAGCGGGATAAACGATGCCTGAAGATCAAACAGATTGAGCGCCTTAGAGAAGGTGCCGCGAGTGATAGTTAAAAAGTGAGAGGTTGGATAAATATTACCAATCCACCGCCCAATCCCTTCTAGCGACGAAACCGGATCGATCATGCCGGAGAACTGCGTAGCGGGAATTAATGTGATGATCGCGGTGCCGAAGATCGCGGCGATCTGACTTTTCATAAAGGTCGAAATGAGCAGTCCCATGCCGGTGGCGATAATAATGTACAACAGCGCCGCCAGCGTCAGCGTGAGGAAACTGCCCTTATGCTCAACGCCAAACAGAAAGACCGATAACGCGCACAGTAGCAAAAAGTTAAACATGCCCAGTGCGATATAAGGCAACTGCTTGCCGATCAGAAATTCGGCTTTGGTCACCGGCGTCACATACAGATTGATGATCGAGCCCAGCTCTTTTTCACGTACCACGCTCAACGCGCTGAGCATCGCGGGGATCATCATCAACAACAGCGGGATCACCGCAGGTACAATGGCAGGCAAGCTTTTTACATCTGGGTTGTAGCGATAGCGGGTTTCAATATCCATCAGGATATTCCCCATATTGGCCGTTGGCTGGCGCGAAGCCATATCACTTAGCCACGCCAAGTGCATCGCCTGCACATAGCCACGCACGGTTTCAGCTCGATTCGGCATCGCCCCATCGACCCAAACGCCAATTTTCGCCGTATGTCCACGCGCAATATCACGGCCAAAATTAGGCGGTATTTCTATCGCAACGGCGAGTTCACCGTCGCGCATTCGGCGCTCCAACTGCTGATAATCGGTAATCGGCGGCTGCTCGATAAAATAACGCGAGCCAGATAGGTTGAGCGTATAGGCTTGGCTAGTGCCGGTTTGATCGCGGTCTATCACCGCAAAGCGCAGATTTTCCACATCCATGCTGATGCCGTAGCCCATGATGAACATCAGGATCACCGTCCCGAGCAAAGCTAAAGTCGAGCGAATCGGGTCGCGTCGCAGTTCCAACGCTTCTCGACGGCTATAGCTGAACATCCGCGTGAAGCTAAAGTGATGGCTGATGGCAGGCGTTGCAGTTTCAACCTGAGGCGTGTCGGGCATCTGCTCGGGGGGCGCACCGCTATCACCAGAGGCTTCGCGCAGGTAGTCGATAAACGTGGCCTCAAGTGTGCCTAAACCACGCTGTTTCACCAATGCCTCTGGCGTATCACTCGCCAGTATTTTTCCCGCGTGCATCAGTGACATACGGTCACAGCGCTCGGCTTCATTCATAAAGTGCGTTGAGATAAAGATGGTCACGCCATCGCGCCGTGACAAATCGACCATCAAATTCCAAAACATATCTCGCGCTACCGGATCGACTCCCGACGTTGGCTCATCCAAGATGAGCATTTCAGGTTTATGGATCACCGCAACGGCGAGAGATAAGCGCTGACGAATGCCTAGCGGCAGCGCCTCTGGCAGCATATCCTCTACCTCGCTCAGCATGAATCGCTGATTCATCTCCTCAACGCGTGCAGGAATATCCTCCTCAGGAAGATGAAAAAGACGCGCGTGCAGTTCAAGGTTTTGCCGCACCGTAAGCTCGCTATACAACGAAAAAGCCTGCGACATATAGCCCACACGGCGGCGAGTTTCGATATCTTTAGGATCGACCTCCTGCCCAAATAACCACGCCTTTCCTTCGCTGGCAGGCAGTAATCCGGTCAACATCTTCATGGTGGTCGATTTACCGCAGCCGTTAGAACCGAGGAAACCAAAAATTTCGCCACGCGGTATGCGTAAATTGACATCGCTAACGGCAACAAAATCGCCAAAGCGCATAGTCAGTCCCTGCGCCTCAATGGCCACTACGTCATCCTGCGAGGTATCGCGCGGTGGAATAACCACCTTCTGATGCGCATTGCGTTTTTCTTCTGGCAACAGAGCAATAAACGCCTCTTCCAGCGTCGCGCTGCCGCTGCTTTCGCGCAGCTCCTGCCCGCTGCCGGTGGCGAGAACCCGCCCCGCATCCATCGCAACCAGCCAATCAAAGCGCTCGGCTTCTTCCATATAGGCGGTGGCGACCAACACGCTCATGTTGGTTTGTCGCTCACGAATACGATCGATCAGCTCCCAAAATTGGGCGCGAGACAGCGGATCGACGCCGGTCGTCGGCTCATCAAGGATCAGCAGCTCAGGATCGTGGATCAGCGCGCAACACAGACCCAGCTTCTGTTTCATTCCGCCAGACAGTTTACCCGCCGGACGATCGCGAAACGGCGACAGTCCGGTGCTTTGCAGTAAATCATTGATGCGCTGCTCCCGCTCTTGAGTACCTTGCCCAAACAGTCGACCAAAGAAATCGACGTTTTCGTATACCGACAGCGTGTGATAGAGGTTTTTCCCCAAACCCTGCGGCATATAAGCCACCTTCGGGCAGACCCTGCGTCGATGATCGGCATCCGCCATATCACCATCAAGAACGTTCACGCTCCCCGACTGAATAACGCGCGCACCCGCGATCAACGATAGCAGACTGGATTTTCCTACGCCGTCAGGCCCAATCAACCCCACCATTTTTCGCGCTGGAATATCCAGCGTTATCTGCTGTAATGCCTGAGTATTACCATAATGCTGGCTAACCTGCTCAAGCCGAACGATGGGCGCCGCCAGCGGGTCTTGATTAGCACCTAATGGCCTCATTGCGGCAACCTCACATCCAGATCCTCTGGCCAGCTTTTACTGTTATCCAAACGCACATAGGCCATGCCCGGCAGACCCGTTTTCACATATTCGAGGTATTTTTCCAGCAGTTCAGGGGAGATGCGCGCTTTTACCCGAAACATCAGCTTAAGACGCTCATTATCGGTCTCGACCGTTTTCGGTGTGAACTGTGCCACGCTGGCCACAAAGGTAGCTTTCGCCGGAAGACGCAGCGTTGGCGCGGCATCAAGGACAACGTGCACATCGCTACCAATGGCGACCCTACCCGCCTGCTCGGTTGGCAGGAAAAACGTCATGTATACATCGCTGAGATCGACCATATTCAGCACGCGACCACCTGCGGCCAAAACTTCTCCCGGCTCAGCCACGCGGTACTGGATCCGCCCATCGCGCGGTGCTTTCAAGGCGCTGTCTTCAATGTCAGCCGTGATACGACGCTCGGTGGCCTTGGCAGCTTCCACACGCGTATTGGCCTGAATGATGCCCGCCTGGGCAGATTCAATCGCGGCCTGCGCGGCTGACACCTGAGCCTTAGCGGATTCCAACGCAGCTCGAGCGCTTTGCGCCGCCGCCATGTCGTCATCAAGCTGCTGAGCCGACACTGCACCACGCTTAGAAAGCGCCTGTGAACGGGCATAGCGTTTATTCGCCGAGTTCAGTTCAGCTTCACGCTGCTTCACCACCGCCTGTGCCGCCAGTTTTTCACTTTGACGCTGTGCCAGTAATGACTTCGCCGTGGCGACTGCGCTTTGCGTTTCACGGATCTGTGCTTCGGCTTCGATACGCTGCTCATTCAAAACGCGCGTATCCATGTGTGCCAACACATCCCCTTGCTTCACAAAGTCGCCTTCGCGCACCACGATTTTGTCGATACGACCCGCCACCTTGGTCGAAATATCAATTTCTGTTGCTTCAATACGCCCATTACTGCTAGCGAATCCGTCAGGCAAACCGGGCGCGCGCAGGCTCCACCACGCGGCAAAGGCCACCACGATAGCGATAAGAATAATTGAGTAAAAAGTGAGACGTTTTCTATTTTTGATATCCATAAATACTCGCTGTGTTCCATGCTAGTAAAAACAAAAAAGCGCGGCACTGGGCTACAGACGCAGCAAATCCGCTCTGTGAGGAAGAGTTTTGGTCAATCGAACAAAGTTAAAACTGAGGAAAAAATGCGTGAAAATGGGCAACTGCCGATCAAAATGGCAGACATCAATGCTGATTGGGGTGACGCCAACAATGGATGTTTTCATAACAAGACGTCCTATCTTTGTATGAATGAAACAAACACATTAATAGCTATTACTTATACATACTAACATGAGGAACCCTATTGTCTACGTGACTATCCCCCCGTCGTTAAGGTGCTGTTTAGGTGCTTTTATCACCTCTGTCATATCCCACCAATCGAATGTCAGGCACAGCAAATAGATAAAACTATCCTTGTTATAGACTCATGAGGTGATGACTGGTTTTGTCGCTCCACGGCAATCCCACTCTACTAATCCATTTTTCGACCGACGGGAGGGCTTATGCCCGACAACACAGTAGCAATACTCGACAGCGTTACGCGTTTTCTTGACCGTCAGCACGGACTTTATATTGATGGGAAATGGTGTAACTCCACGTCAGATGCGCGCTTAGCGATTTATAACCCAGCGACCGGCAAACAGATTGCCTCTTCTGCTGACGCAAACCCCGAAGATGTTTCGCGCGCGGTCACGTCTGCCCATCAAGCCTTTTGTGGCGGTGTGTGGTCACAGCGCTTACCCGCCGAACGCGAGCGCATTTTGCTGCGCTACGCTGACCTCGTAGAACAACACGCAGAAGAGCTGGCGCAGCTAGAAACCTTGGAACAGGGAAAATCGATTAATATTTCCCGCGCCTTCGAAGTGGGCTGTACGCTGAACTGGATGCGCTATACCGCTGGGCTCACCACCAAAATCACCGGGCAAACGATGGATGTGTCGATACCGATGCCCGCCGGTGCGAAATATATGGCTTACACCCGCAAAGAACCCATCGGCGTGGTAGCCGGTATCGTGCCGTGGAACTTCCCGCTGATGATTGGGATTTGGAAGGTCATGCCAGCGCTGGCGGCGGGGTGCTCTATCGTCATCAAACCGTCTGAAACTACGCCGTTAACGCTGCTACGCATGGCGGAACTTGCCAGCGAAGCGGGTATTCCCGATGGCGTATTTAATATTGTCACCGGTAAAGGAGCAGTGTGCGGCAAAGCATTAACCGAGCATCCGTTGGTGGCGAAGGTCAGCTTTACCGGCTCAACGCCGGTCGGCAAAGGCATTGCTCGCGCTGCCGCCGAACGCTTAACCCGAGTCACTTTAGAGCTAGGCGGTAAAAATCCGGCCATCGTGCTGAAAGATGCCGATCAGCAGCAGGTGATTAAAGGCCTGATGGCAGGAAGTTTTCTCAACCAAGGGCAGGTCTGCGCCGCCAGCTCACGTATCTATATCGAAGCACCGATTTTCGACAATCTGGTTGCCGGTTTTGAACAAGCGGTAAAATCACTTTCCGTCGGCCCTGGTATGGATACCACAACACACATTAATCCATTAGTTTCGCGCCAGCATCGCGACAAAGTGGCGTCTTATCTGCAAGATGCTAAAGCCAAAAATGCGGAACTGATCAGTGGATCCGCAGGACCCGATGCGCAGGGCTTTTATATTCCACCAACGCTGGTGATTAACCCAGATGCCGCGCTGAATCTATCGCGAGAAGAAGTTTTCGGCCCCGTCGTTAACCTCATCCGGGTCAAAGACGCTGAAGATGCGCTGTATCAGGCCAACGATACCGATTTTGGCCTCACCGCCAGCCTTTGGACCACCAGCCTGCAAACCGCGATGGCCTATACTCCGCGCATTCAAGCAGGCACCGTGTGGGTGAATAGTCATACGCTTATTGATGCGAATATGCCGTTTGGCGGGGTGAAACAGTCAGGAACCGGACGTGATTTTGGCACTGATTGGCTGGATGCCTATACCGAAACCAAAACGGTGTGCGTGCGGTATTAAGAACGGAGTTCCTCAGCAACCCCTTCCCAACCTCCCCCTTCGCAGGGGGAGGAGCAGATCGAGCGCTTAGTCAACATCGAGGCACATTCGGCTCCCTCCCCTGCGAGGGGGGAGGGCTTGGGTGGGGCAAAAAAGGTGAGGGGGTCACAGCCGAAATAAACTACTCCCCTTTCTTCCCATTCAAATCCAACGTTGGCGTTTCACTGAAGAAGTTCCACGGTTTCAGCAATGCATGCACCCATTCCGTTGGCATAATTGGCCACTCTTCCGCGCGCGCCACGTGCGTGGTGCCGGTGGTCAGCCATACCACGTTATCCGTGTTTTCAATCGACTGGTTGTCTGACGAATACTGTCCCAGACCGGTATCATGAATAGAACGGTTTGGATATTTCCCCTCAGGATAGCGCTCGTCTGGGCTATAGCGCGTCACCCACAGCTGTTTATCCATAAAGCTCAGGCGGTGATAAATCCACTCGTCTTTACCAAAGTTCGCCCCTTTGGCAATGGGATGAGTTCCGCCCGCGTAAGGGATCAGCTGATAAGAGACCGGATTGCCCATTTTGTTGGTAATGTTAGCGTTGCTCAGCAAGCGAATAGTGGAAGGATCAAACTTCTGCGCCGCCTCTTTTTCGGTTTTCACATCAACCTGATCCACCTGCATAGTACTGGTGCGCGGGCCGCCACGATCGTTTGGCTTCACGTCAGGATTCAGCTCAACCAAGCTATTGTTCTCGCCGTCGATGTCCATATCCAAACGGAAATTGTAGATATGTTGATGCGTGGTTCCCACGATGTTGTGATCGATAAGGGTGCCATATTTAGTATCTTCTTTGGCGGTTGGATCCTGCATAGTGCGCGCTTTCACGCCTTTCACCGCTTCAATTCCCGTTGCGCCCGCGTCGATGCCAATGGTGCCGTTTTGATGGAATACCCAGTCAAAAATATAGTCGTAGTTGCCCACGGTGCTGATCCAGCGCACCACCAGCTCACGGCGCTCGGCGCTCACGTTGGGCTGTCCCATTTCCTGATGCTTATATTCTGGCCCTGCGTAGCGTTCAAAGACGGCAATCGCACGCGGAATAGTCATCGGCTTGCCGGTGTAATCTGCAATCGTTTGGTCGATCAGCACCGCATTCGACGGCGCGTCTTTGCCACGTGCAATCGGCGAGGTTAAGGTGCCCATGCCGTAATCGCCTGAATCAAGATAGGCTTTGAAGTACCAGCCAATATCCGGATCGCCATAAGGCACGATCATGCCGCCCAGCGATCCTTCATACATGATCTTGCGCTTTTTGCCCTGATCGTTGTAGGTCACCGTGGAAACGATCGGGCCAACGCGAGAGTTCAACCCCACGTGAAAATCCCAGTTCTGCCAGTGGATCGTATTGCCGGTAATGGTGTAGTTTTTGCCTTCCGGCTCAACGATTTCCAGCGGTTTAATGTCTGGCGCTTTACGATCGCGGCCATCATACGGGCGCGGTGCCATCGGCACCGGGATCACTGGCCCCTCTTCTATTTTGATGATTTTTTTCTGTTCAAGATCGACCACCGCTACAAGGTTTTCGATCGGATGCGCCCAGTAGTTGCCGTCACCCACGTCCAGATAGCTGATCACTTTGAGCAAGCGCTGATCCTGCGTTAGCCCATCCTTGCCATCAAAATAGCCAACGGTCAGCGGCGTGGTGATCACCTTGCTTGGATCGGCAATGCCACGTTTTTTCAGCACGGCGGAAAAATCAGCGCTGGCGCCGATCACCGACTGAACGGTGGCGAAATCATCCAATAGCACCATGCCCTGCGCATCTTTGATTGGCGTCCACGACACCACTTTTTTATCGGTTAAATCCACCACGCTTTCCACAACGTGCTTACCATCCAGCACGGTGACATTCGCCTGACGCGGCTGCTCAACGGTTTTTCCGCTCAACACAAACTGCCAAACCTCATCTTTTGGCGGCTCGCGCAGAGAGATTTCCGTAAAGCGGAAATTATCGCGGTAGTTATCTGACGCTTTGATCGCCTCTACCGCCGTTTTGATTTCATCAGCACTCAGCGGATTAAGCGGATGCGCGCGTTTTTCAACGGCGAAAGTCTGATCTAAGCCCGATTGAAAAACTTCATTGATAAAGTCTTCCGACATATAGGCAACTTTGTCGCGAAACACCACCGGCACCGCCAGTTTCAACGGTTTACCGTTGACGATGGCTTCGTTGGTATCAGGTTTAACCTTGATATAAGCGCCGTCTTTGGCAATGGTAAACATGCGGGCATAATCATCCCACTGCACATCCGCCCCAAATTCAGCCAGCGTTTTCTCCATCGGCACCATATGCGCCGCCGCACCATGTGCCTGAGCGCTGTTTTGCCAACCCGCAGACGTCAACAGCCCAAGCGCCAGCGCAATCGCAACCGGCAGGCGTTTTTTCATCATTGTTTTGCGAGTCAGTTTTTTATAGGACTGGGTTTTATAGGACTGGGTTTTATAAAACATGGTGTTATGAAGCATAGCTTTATTACCTCACCGCTAAAAGTTGGCATTCATGTCAGTGAATCAGTGCGCGGGATAATCTCGACCTGGTATACGAGCATGCTGTTGAAAATCGGTTCCTCAAGAGATCTTTTAGAGACTTTTTTGTGTCTTATTTTGGGTCTGCCGCCACGCGCTGCTACGGTTAAACAGGGCCAGCATCAACTGACCTAACTCAAACATAGCAATTCGTTGTGGGGATTAATTTGTTGTGTATGCCATCAGCTTTGTCGCTGGTGACAAACTCACGAAGATGAGACTAGCGATACTGTTTGCGGTATTCGCCCGGCGTAATGCCAAAACGGGTTTTGAACGCGGTAGAGAAATGGCTGTGATCGGCAAAGCCCCATGAGTAGCCAATATCTGACAATTTTTGCCGCACTGGCGCACTGCGCAAAGCGTTAGCGCAGAGATCAAGGCGGCGGTTTTTGATGTATTGCGCCACCACCAACCCTTTGCGCGCAAACATGCGATACAGGCTACGCACCGAAACGCCGACTTCGCTGGCAATCCACTCTGGCCGCAGCGATTCCGACTGAATATGTTTATCGATAAAAGTCAGCGTGCGGCTAAATACTTTATCCTGTGGCGCGTCATCATCACGCGCAATCAGCGCCGGACGCAGCAAGGTAGCCACCGCATCTAAAACCGCTTCGCTTTCCTGCTGATCTAACACGCTATTACGCATACTTTCTTGCACCAGCTGTTGGCTAAGCCGCACCATCGGTGCGCCCGCGGCCAATCGTTGCGCACAGCGCAAATCGGCAAACTGCAAATTACGTTCAAGATAGCCGCGCGGCAGCAGCAATGAGATTTGGCTAGAGGTGTCGCTGAAGGTAAAAGTGCTCGGTTTGGCGGCATCAATCAGGGTGATATCCCCCGCCGAAAGCAGCGCTCGTTGCCCCTCTTGCTCCATTTCAGAATGGCCGCTGAGCTGAAATACGGTGTAAAAATATGAACCGTCGCTCTGGGCAATTTCCTTTGGCGTTCGGTAAAGTTTGGTTTGCGCAATATCAACCATGCTCAAACGCAGAGCACCTGCGCGAAACTCCTGCACCGAACCACTAAATCCTTCCCCCAGCGTTTTGGCGGCAAAACGCCCACAGGCCTGATTAATGCTGGCCAGCCAGCCTTCAAAATCGGCGTCTTTTAGCGGGTTGGATGTCGTCATGCTCTACCTCACACGGATATCTTGTTGCAACTCAACGGTGGTAAAAGCGTCCAATAGCAGACGCCTTTTACGATAACAACTGATTAACAGTTGAGCAACAAGGATAAATGTAAGATGCGAAGCACCGCGCAATTATCAACGCGCCTTGGCCATGCACTTCTGCCAGCGCCCATCCACGCGTTTGGCAAACCATGCGGTGGTCAGTTGGCGGGTAATCTTAGGGCTTTCCAACGTGATCCCCGGCAGGATCTCACGCGGCAGCTTTTTACCACTCGATTTCTCGGCCAGCGCATATACCTGTTTGTAGAGCGACGTTTTCTCGAAATCGATGCTATCGCCTTTCTCTAACGCTCGGCGGATGCTGGAATCGCTCATATCCAAACGCTTGCCCAGCGAACGCACGGCCAGCTCCGTGGAGCCGGGTTTATCAGTGCCGTAGTTAATCAAATCGCCATCCAGCGCCAGTTTAATTCCGCTAACGCGGCTGACCGCGCTTTGAAACGCCGCATTCCGGCTGGCGTACCATCCGGCATTGAAATCAGCAAAACGATAGATAGGCTGTGGGTAATTAGCCGGATAGCCAAGCAAATGCAGGGTGCCGAAATAGACACCGCCGCGCCGGCTGAAGACTTCACGACGAATCGTCCCGTCGATTTTATACGGATAGCCTTTAGCGTGCGCTTCGGCAAACGCAATGCTGACCTGCATCGGCCCACCGGTGCGTACCGGATTCAAACTGCCAAACAGTTTTTGCCCCATTGGAACCATATCGATAAAGTCATCAAAAATCGCGCTGAGCTCTTTCTCGCTGCGCACCTTATCTAAGCGTTCGCTATAGCTTTTCCCGTTGGGGGATTTGATCAACAGCGCGGTATGCACCAGAAAGTTGGGAATATGCATCTGATCGGCACGGCGATCGATCTCTTTCCATGCAATTTTCCCCAGTCCCGGCACCTGTGGATCGGCTTGAAAGGTCGACTCCTGCTCGGTCACGGCTAACACCGAACACAAATTTTCTGCGGTTGGTGCAATATCCTGTGCGGTAAATGCGGCAGCGATATCCGTCGCCCAGCCCTGACGATCGCGCACGTTGCTTGGCATCAGCCTAACCAACTGTGATTTCACATCGGCCGGTCGTGGCGCAGGCGCTTGACTGGTTTGGGTTGAGCAACCAGCCAATACCAATAGGGCCAATAAACAAACGGGGCGTAACGCTACAGCGTGAAAATTTGGCATTTTTCTCGAATTATCATAGAGGCAGGAGATAAGGAACGGTAACGCAGATAGCAAGACGGGTCTAGAGTTTGCAACGTCTTAGCTCTTGTCCATTTCACTTAACACTCAGCATAAGTTCTCAGATGAACCAGCTTATTTCGTTTATAAAATATAAATCTACACGCACGAATAGGCGTTTTCGACAGAGGTGACGCTCTTTTTATATGATTTATAACTCAACCACATCCTAGAGCAGAGTTTGTATCACATTTGAGTTTTTCTGATAAATCTCTAAGGCGATCTACCTCAGTTACGTTACATGCAAAAGAATACTCTTTTTTGCTATCAATATTTTTTACATTAACTCCTTTACTGTAGTTTCCATCTTCAAAATTACTAAAAATAGAGTATTTATACTTTCCATTAAAAAATGAAACATCAAAGTAGTCAGTTTGAAATCTATAATAATGACTATAAGTAAACTTTACAGGGGGAGCATTGAATCTAAACACATCATTATTTCGGTTAAGGAAATTATATTCGAATTTTTTATTTTTTTCTTTTAGTATTATATCACCTCTATCTGTTTTACATGAAAAATAAGTTACGTCAGCTAGTGCTTGAAAGCACACACAAAACAACGTAAAAACAATATATTTATAATGACTCATTATAATTCCTCTCAATTTTTAAGTCATAACCATGTTGGTTTGAACTATTGTACCGCCGTGGAAAAGATAGCCAATATTTAGATCGGATAGCCCGAATCAATGTTGCACAAAAATGCTTAATAATTAGATCCACTTCCATAACCTGCTGTTTTGAATAATATTTCCATAGCAGAAACCTCGCACCGTAATCTCCAAATAATTAGCTCTCTGCCTTTCAGGTTCATTCTGAGAAATCGAAGGGCTACTTCTTACATAGCTAATAATATCTATATATTATTATTTTAACCTGCAAACATAAGTTTAGATCCTTTAGTAATGCCTTGATAAACCAAAAGGAAGATACCAAGATTTTCTTAAGGTTCCGGTTCCATTACTCTTTCGGACCAACCCCTGTTCCTATAGGTTCTATAGAATCTGAATGAATCCACCCACTTGCAGGATCACCATTTTTCCTGAAAAACATAACCGAAGAAAAACCCTTATATTCAGCATAAACACTAACCACATCATTCTTAATGATAAAAATATTTTTAATTCGACACATTTCATCAGGAGCACTATAAAAATATACTCTCGATTTATACTTAACTATATAGTTTGACTCTGCCGTTGAATTTAATGATTGTTTTTGTTCAGCTGATATATTTATATCACTGCACTCTCCCCACGATAAAAATGAAGATACGAGAAAAGATAAAAATAATATTAATCTCATAATACCCCCTCTTTATTCATAATGCTAATCAACTTATTTGCATAATTTGGATCAGTGGCATATCCAGCTCTCTGTAGTCCTTGAGCCCAGTCTCGAGGGTCCGTGTAACCAAAGAGAAAGTGATAGCGTCTATTTTTCACAAAGAAATCCGAACGACCTGAAATGCTGTCTTCATAAGAATCATATTTCATAAACTTATCTACGATAGCTTTCCTCTCTCCGTTGAGATATTCATGAGTATTAACAAAAATGAAATTAGGATCTCTATGTGCTTTAATACCAAATAAATTATTACTCTACTCACCACTGTAAATATCAACAGGAACGTCTTTAACCTATATATTTTGCTCGATAAACACATTCGTGTATTCTGCCAATCCCCAATCGAACTTCCCTAGGTGATTCCTTCATTTGCAGAGTAAGAGATTATGCACAGACAAAAAGGATCTCAAGGAGATCCTTTCAAAACAGCCAAAATTTCACTACATGTCATTAGAAAATTCAGCTAACTCCTTTCCTCTGCTCTCTGACATTCTCGTAACACAATTGTTAATAGTTGTTTGATATGCTGAACTATTACTATCAATTTGGAAAGCATATAATTTGCAGTTAGAGTCTCTGAATTTAATCCAATCGCGCTGAGAGGTCTTAACGTTGGCTACTAACTCTCTTTTCAACACATCATCATTCATATACTCAGAATTTATTTTAGACAACAGTTCTGAGTATTTTTCATTTAAATATTTATCTGCTTCGTTCTTTTTATTTTCAGAACATAAATACACCTGACCAGAGTTTTGTATATCACTACAAACATCCGCGGCATGTGAGAATGCCGAATAAAACAAAACAATAGCTAAAACACGTTTCATTCACTACTCTCCAAATAATTAGCTCTCTGCCTTCCAGGTTCATACTGAGAAATTGAAGGGGTACTTCTTATATAGCCAATCAATTCTTGTTTATTATTATTTGAACCTGCAAGCATTGGCTTAGGCCCTTTAGTAAACCCTTGATAAACCGAAAAGAGGATATCAAGATTTTCTTAAGGATCCGGTTCCATTACTCTTTCGGACCAACCCCTGTTCCTATAGGTTCTATAGAGTCTGAATGAATCCACCCACTTACAGGATCACCATTTTTCCTGAAAAACATAACCGAAGAAAAACCCTTATATTCAGCATAAATACTAACCACATCATTCTTAATGATAAAAATATTTTTAATTCGACACATTTCATCAGGAGCACTATAAAAATATACTCTCGATTTATACTTAACTATATAGTTTGACTCTGCCGTTGAATTTAATGATTGTTTTTGTTCAGCTGATATATTTATATCACTGCATTCCCCCCACGATAAAAATGAAGATACGAGAAAAGATAAGAATAATATTAATCTCATAACAACCCCTCTTTATTCATAATGCTAATCAACTTATTTGCATAATTTGGATCAGTAGCATATCCAGCTCTCTGTAGTCCTTGGGCCCAGTCTCGAGGGTTCGTGTAATCAAAGAGAAAGCATTCGGTTGAGCTACATCAGGTTGGCAGGTTGATTTGATAAGAATAAACGAGCTGGAAAAACGGAGGTTTTTCGTTCCTCTCGAACCTGAATAAGGGGCTGTACAGTAAGTGTCATTAAGGCGATAGGCTACGATATGCCCATCGGTCATACTTTGTAATCCCGTCACCTTATTCGCGTCGACGAGATCATCAGTCAGCTTGGCATTCGGAGCACAATTTGCGTCAGTTAGATGAATACCACCGTGCCAATGGGCGCTAACATTCAATAACCAGTTTCCAGAAGTCTCACCATGTACCTTTGCCAAAAAATCCTCTGTTGAGGCATAGGATTTTCCAGATGCAGTCATTACAGGTAATATCACTTTCATAAAGCTATCCATCGCTCACAAAATCATAATATTACTCCGTGCCATTCCAAAAAATACGGGAAACACTCCATAGTTGAGATTTTTAAGACATTACCCACAAGTTTCTAGCCCTCCCTCCTACTACATCTCAGAACGCTTGCACTATTCGCCTTTAGAATTCATAAGACAACATCACACTAAAGCATGAAAATTTGGCATTTTTCTCGAATTATCATAGAGGCAGGAGATAAGGAACGGTAACGCAGATAGTAAGACGGGTCTAGAGTTTGCAACGGCGTGTGGTTTATATCAGCCGTTTTCGCGAGGGGGATTCCAGATAAAAAAACTAACTATGAACAACCTCTACGGTCCATTTCATCTTAATAACAGTCGGAATATAGTTTTTGCGCTGAGAGACAAACCATTCTCTTCTGAACAAGAAATAAGACGTCATCTTCGTTGAGTGGTGATCTCATCAGCGACCAAGGATTGGGTAAAAATGTTTAGTTCACATATTGTAAACCAAACATTGCGCGCCTATTATGTTCACATGATGTAAACAGAGAGCCGGACATGCACATCATATCTCGGGATCCGTTTGAAGATGCCGCGCGAAAATATCCAAACGATGCCGCATCTCTCATAGCAGCATACCGATTGCTTAAAGAGAATGAATTTGAAAGTCCTGCGGAATTACGCAAGCTATTCCCTAAACTTGATAATTTCAAATATAGGAACAAGTGGTGGGTAATCAACGTTTGCGGAAACAATCTGCGGATGATTTCCTACATCAACTTTGTAAACTAACGCCTTTACGTCAAGCACATCGTCACCCACGCAGAGTATGACAAACTAACGAGGCAGTACCGGGAGATAAAAGAATGATTGTAGAACCGACCAAAGCACTAGAGGCCGCAAAAGTATTGGTAGATGCCGTTCCTTTTTTAGGCGGAAATACGTCTGAGGAGGCCTATCGCGATGCGCTCGCTATGGTTGATTATCTTATTGAGCACGATGACGAAAGCCCGCTAATCGATTTTCTCGCGTTAAAAATTGCTGAATATGAAAATAACAATGAGCGATTTAAAGCCTTCAATCAGGCCGTGACTGATATGCCAACCGGCGTGGCTGCGCTACGGGTTCTCATCGAACAACATCAGCTTTCCTACTCAGATTTAGCCTCGGAAATCGGTTCAAAAAGTCTTATCAGCATGATTTTATCCGGCAAGCGCTCATTAACCATTGAGCATATCAAAGCACTCTCAAAGCGCTTTAACGTTAGGCCAGACCTGTTTTTCTAATGCGATTCGGTCGGTATCAATATTCGTAATAAAAAGCCACGTTAAACGTGGCTTTTTATTCATGAAAGTCAGGCTGGTTCCCCAACCTAGAAAATCCCTTTCTGACGGATTTTTTTCATTTTTTCGGTCGGTGGTGCGATGTCAGCCAGATCGACTTCTTCCGCGTTGCCGTTACGGGTTGGCTCTACGGATGCTGGCGCTCGCTGGCTAAGGCGCAGCTGCTGGAGCTGTAAATTTTGCTGTTCCAGCAGTTTGCTCATCCGCGCAAGCTCGCTGCGCAGATGCGTAAACTCAGCCTGTTGCTCGGCGCTAATCCCTCCGGCTTGAACCGTTTCACTCAACGCAGCAGGCGTTGGCTCAGCGGTTTTTACTTCAGGGATCGACTGTTCAAACACCTGACGCAGTTGCTCTAGCTGCTGTGCCGAGAAATCGGTGCTTTGCGCTGAAGACGCCGCCGGAGTTTCTATCGGTAAAAGCTCGCAGCGCACCAGTTCTTCGGCTAATTCAGGCAGCGTTAAGTGTTCGCGCCCTATCGATTCTGCCACATGATGACAGAGCTGCGGGTTGAGCTGATGCAGCTGTAAACCCGCCAGGTACACATTACGATGAAAAGTACGAGTTTCCATATTCACATCGTTGCGATCGCTACCGCTCTGTTTTAGCTGACGGTGCAGCTGTTGCAACACCGTCATGGTACGTAAATCGGCCTGTGACTGAGCGGGGCTGAGATAAAGCGAGAAGTTAACTCGGCTCGTCTGCCCTTTACTCATTTTCCTCTACCTCAAGCATCAAAGGCTCTGCCAACGCATCGGCCCCAGCCTCTGAGTGATACAGGCAAATTTCACGCGACAGCGCGCTCTGTGGATTATCAATGGTGACAATTCGATCGCCCAGCGTGGAATAGGCTTCGCGGATCGCTTCTTCAATCAGCGTTGCTCCACCGCCCACCAGATAAACGCGGTTGGGGTTTTTGGCAAACTTCTTCGCTTCATAGGCCACCTGATCGCCTAACTCACGAATTTTGGTTTCAATGCGCTGCAAGATGTCTGGAATACGTGTTTCGTCATTCACCACGCTGCGCACGAAAGCCATATCGTGACGACGTTTAATCAGCTCATTCGCGACCAAATAGCTTGAATCGCTGTCGGCAGAAGCCAGCGCTTTACGAATCGCATCCGTCACCATCGCCACACCGATTTCGTTGTTGCCGTAAATCGCAGACACATCGTCAAATTCACCGACGATCACGCCCATATCCAACGTGGTACCGCCGCAGTCGACCACTAAGGAGCGAGTGAATTCGCTGGTTTCAGAATTCAATAAATGCGAAAGCGCCGCCGGCAAACTTTCAGGCATCACTTCAACGCCAACGATTTTGAACAGCTCGCCTTTGTTCAGGGAGATTTCGCGCATCAAATTGCGACGTTTGGCTTCAATTTTATCTTCGTTGCGCTGGCAGTCATCGGGGTTATAAAACTGAGTAATCGGCAGCGTCACCACTACATCAACTTCACACGGCTCAAGACCGCTTTGCAGCAGGGCATGGTGCACCGCCAGCAGGTTTAAATCGTCATACTGATATTCAATATGCGTGGTCGATAATGCTTTATCGGAGGTCGCATCGTAGGTGTATTTGGTGGTGCCAATGGTGTAGTTGAATACCTTTTGCCCGCGCAGCAGGGCCGCACTTTTCCAGTCTTTGCGGAATGAGTTAGGGGAAACAACGGTTTTTAGCGTGCCGTTCTCAATCCAACTAATTTTGACGTTGGTAGAGCCATCATCGATGGCAAATTTCATGCGGGCTTGGGTGGTCATAGCGTTTGTCTCAATGAGCATATTGTGTGGGCAAAGCCAGCCATAGCAGAGCGCTTTGATGGGGCTTTGTCTAAAATTTTTAAAACCAATAAACAGGATATTCGGAGAGGGGATATCGACAGCGATATCTAAGCGAATACATCAATGCGAATGAATCAATGTGAATAAATCAATTGCAGAATATTGCTTCATCTCCCCGCCATCAGCAGAGATATCCTTAGAAGGTTAAGCGAATTGTATCTTATGCCAGCGACGTGTTGAGGAAATGCTAACCGCATTATGATGCATGTCAGAAAGGTGAGATCTTTAAAAAATAATATTTAAGTTCTGTATTTGGTGTGTCGCTATCGATCTTCTATTGCTTCAGCAGCATGTTTTATATAGCGTTCAAAATTAAAGCAGCGGCCCTATTTCTGACCGCTGTGATAATCCTATCGCGCTGTTATCCCACGCATGAAGAGACATTTTTCTTGCACCTTGGGCACCACGTTTGGCACTGATTCAGCATGCTATAAAGCTGGCCTCTAATTCGCAGACTACAGCTCGGGCACATCACATAACGTGACCCCAGCAAACTTTGCATGCCCGCATTATTTGCTGATTTGCTCGCTGATTTGTTTGCTGAATTATTTGCTGTACCGGCGTTCTGCTGCGGTTTCGCCGGCTTACATGCCATGAAACTAGCGCCCTTTCCAGACCGGTTCACGTTTTTCTGCAAAAGCGGTAGGCCCTTCCAGCGCATCTTCGGAGTGCAATACTGACGGGTAGTGTTTTAGCTTGCCGCTGCGCGCATGACGATACCCTTCTTCAACCGCCAGCTCGCTGGTTTCACGATAAATTTCTTTAATCGCCGCTACGGCAAGCGGGGCGTTAGCCGCAATTTGTGCTGCCAACTCACGGGCATGTGGCATGAGCTGTTCGCTGTCCACTACCGCATTCACCACGCCCCAGCGCAGCGCTTCCTCCGCGTCCATGCTGCGGCCCGTCATCATCATTTCCATCGCAATCGCCGGAGGCAAAATCTTCGGCAAACGCAGCATTCCGCCGCTGTCTGGCACAATCCCTAACTTCGCTTCAGGCACCGAGAAAATGGCATTTCGCGAGCAGATAATCATATCGGCAGCCAGCGCCAGCTCAAATCCACCGCCGAAGGCATAACCATTGACCGCTGCGATCACCGGCTTATCCAAATTAAACAGCTCGGTGAGGCCCGCAAAACCGCCGGGGCCGAAATCAGCATCAGGCGCTTCACCTTCGGCGGCGGCTTTTAAATCCCACCCCGCAGAGAAGAAACGCTCACCCGCGCCGGTAATAATGGCGACACGTAGCTCAGGATCGTCACGAAAAGCGATAAAAGCTTCGCCCATCGCAAAACTTGTTTTGGCATCAATCGCATTGGCTTTCGGTCTGTCTAACGTAATTTCTAGAATGTAGCCATTACGCTTAATATGTAATTCACTCATGCTAAGACCTCATCTTAATAAGAAACTTCAACCAGGCTTTTTTTAATCACTTTTCCCGAGCAGCTTCTAGGTAGACTCGTTCTTATTTCAAAGAAAGAGGGAACCTTGAATTTTGCCATGTTATTTTCACAGAATATGAAGAACTCTTTCTCCGTCATAAATTCACCGTCATTTAACACCACGACGGCTTTTATCGCTTCATCTCGGATTGAGTCTTTTAAACCAATCACTGCCACGTCCATAATTTTTGGATGCGTAGAGATAATATTTTCTATTTCAACGCAGGAGATATTTTCCCCGCTGCGCTTAATCATGTTGCAGCTGCGCTCAACAAAATAAAAATATCCGTCATCATCCCTATAACCGTAATCACCGGTACGCAGCCATCCGTCGGCGTTCAGGGTTCGCGCACTTTCCTGAGGCAGTTTGTAATACTCTTTGAACAGCGTTTTTCCCGGAATGCCTTTGATCCAAATTTCACCCGTTTGGCCCACCGGTATTTCATTGCCTTGTGCATCGCTGATTTGTGCTTCATAGCCCATGCCAACCCGCCCTATCGACGGCCAGCGACGCTTATCACCGGGCCTGTCACCAATGGCGCCCACGATGGTTTCGGTCATGCCATACGATGTCAGTAACCGCACACCAAAACGCTGAATAAATTCATCTTTTTCGTGCTCAGACAAATTAAGATAAAACAGCACCTCGCGCAGGTTATGCTGCTTTTCCCACGGCATAGGCGGCTGCATCATCAGCGTTTTCATCATCAGAGGAATGCATTCCGTCACGGTGGCGCGGTATTGGCATACCTGCCCCCAAAACGCCCGCGCACTGTATTTTTCTAGCAGAACAAAAGTGGCTCCCGCCGTAAATGTTGGCATCGCGGCGGTGCACTGACAGTCAATATGAAAGGCCGGCATCGGCGTTAAATAAACGTCATCTGCCCGTAATGCGCATTGCCAAGCCGTGTAGTAGCCCGCAAATAACAAATTGTGGTGGGTTATCACCGCCCCTTTCGGGCTAGAGGTGGTGCCTGAGGTAAAAAGAATTTCCGCCACATCATCGCTGTTAAGCTCAACCGAATAAATCAGCATATCGGGCTGGGACTTTTGCAATGGATGAAAATAAATAACGTCGCGGGAACGCTGAGGTTCTGCGTCACCATCAATTAATATAATGGGATACAAAGAAGGCGAATTCGGTGACGTGAGGTCGGCGTAAATAGAATAGAAATCCGTAGAGGTCACCACCATTTTGGCCTCACACTGATTAATGATATAAGCGCTTTCCTCACGCAATAGATTGGCATTGATAGGCACAACGATTGCACCGATTTTCGCTAAGCCGAACCAGCAAAATATAAATTCAGCACAGTTATTAAGATGCAACGCAACTTTATCGCCTTTATTCACACCCAAGGAATGAAATAGGTTAGCCGTACGATTAATTTCTTTATTTAACTCAATATAACTGTATTGAGAAACTTGCCTTGCCTGATCTTCGAAGACCAGCGCCGTTTTATCGCCGTGCATATCCGCTAAATCATCCCAAGCCTGACGCAAGCTTCGTTTGCCTATCATATCCATATCTATCTACCCAAATAATTTCAGTGCCTAATCAGCCTTGGCTAAACCTTTAGCCACCAGCGTTTCAATGTCGGCATCAGAATAACCAATGCTGGCAAGAATGGCGGCGGTATCCATGCCGAGTGTTGGCATTCCTCGCCAAATCTGCCCTGGGTTATTCTTAAATTTCGGCATGACATTTGGCCCTTTGTAGGTGCGGCCATCGATGGTGTTCCACGTTGTGAGAGATTCACGGGCGATATACTGTGGATTGCTTTCTAACTCAGGAATAGTCAGGACTTTTGCCGAGGCAATATTGAGTTCAGCAAAGCGCACCAGTGCCTCTTCATACGGCTTCGTCGCCAAATATTCATCCAATTTGGCTTCAACCAGCTCACCAAACGGGCATTCAACGCGATGGATAAGCTGTGTGCCAACAGGGATTTCTGGCGTGCCCAGCAGGTGCGCAATGCCCATATCCTCAAACATTCCCTGCATTTGGTTCACGCCAACCAGTTCCATCACAATGTAACCATCTTGGCATTTGTACAGACCACAGCCCGCGTAGTACGGATCTTTGCCTTTGGTCATACGTGGGCACACTTCGCCGCCGTTGAAGTAGTCCATCATGAAGTATTGCCCCATGCGCAGCATCACTTCATACATCGCCACATCAATACTTTCGCCCACGCCCGTTTGCTGCATTTTATACAGCGCCGCCAGCGCCGAGGTGGTTGCGGTTAGACCTGAGAAATAATCGGCGGTATATGGGAATGCAGGCATCGGCTGATCTTTGTCGCCATTTTGGATCAGATAACCGCTGAATGCCTGCGCAATGGTGTTGTAAGCCGCCAAATTGGTGTATTCCGGCGTGCCGTACTGACCAAAACCTGAAAGATGCACAATAATCAGCTTGGGATTTATTTCCCAAAGCACTTCATCGCTAATACCACGGCGCGCAAAGGCAGGGCCTTTACTGGCTTCAATAAATATATCGGTGGTTTCCATCAGCTTTAAGAAAGCTTCACGCCCTTCGTCTTTAAAGATATTCAGCGACAGCGCATGTAAATTGCGGCGTGAAAGCTGCGGATAATTTGGCTGAATGCGGATCGTATCGCCGTAGGAGACATTTTCGATCCAGATAACTTCAGCGCCCCACTCGGCAAACATTTGCCCTGCAAAAGGGCCTGCGATTTCAATTCCTGAAAAGACCACGCGTAAACCCGCCAGCGGGCCAAATGTTGGCATAGACATAAGCTGTTTCCTCAAAATTAGGGCTAACGTGTAACCGACTCACCAAGCGATAACTTAGGCCCGATATTAGGGAGGAACACATGGATGTGTTCCATAATCGCCCCGCGGTACGCTATGCCCGTGTATCTCGGTTAAAACGCAACTTGCCGTTAGCCCTTTATTTTCAATAAATTATTTTTAATAAATGGCTTACCGATACTGTTTCAGCACCGCACGACCCAGCGTTAGGATCTGCATTTCATCCGAACCACCGGAAACGCGATCCACGCGCAGATCGCGCCAGAAGCGGGTAATACGATGATCGCCTGCGATCCCCACGCCGCCGAGCACCTGCATCGCCGAATCCACCACTTCAAAAGCGGCGTTAGCGCAGAAGTATTTGCACATCGCGGCATCGCCGGAGGTCATCAAACCGTTATCGCTTTTCCATGCTGCTTCAAACAGCATGTTTTTCATCGAATTCAGTTTGATAGCCATATGCGCAAATTTTTCTTGGATCAGCTGGAAGCGCCCGATGGCTTCGCCAAACTGAACGCGCTGGTTGGCATAACGCGCGGCGTCTTCAAAGGCACAGAATGCGGTGCCGTAGTTGGTGAGTGCGACGATGAAACGTTCGTGATCGAACTCTTCTTTCACGCGGTTGAAGCCGTTGCCTTCACGTCCGAACATGTCTTTTTCTTCGAGCTCAACGTTGTCGAACAGGATCTCGCAGCAGCTATCCATGCGCAGGCCCAGTTTTTCCAGCTTATTGACCTTCACCCCCGGTTTGCTCATATCCACAAACCATTCAGAGAAAATCGCTTTATCTGGTGAAGCCGCATCACGCGCCATCACTACGATGTAAGGCGTATGCGCGCTGCTGGTGATGAAGCATTTGCTACCGTTGAGGTACACTTTGCCGTTTTTACGGGTATACGACGTTTGCATGCTGCCCACGTCAGAGCCCGCGCCAGGTTCGGTAATTGCCGAGTTCCACATCTGCTTGCCGGTGCCACGGAAAGCCATGATCTTATCGATTTGCTCCGCCGTTCCTTCACGCAGCACCGTGTTAAATCCACCCGGCAGCTGATACAGCACATAGGTTGGCGCACCAAGGCGTCCAAGCTCGGCCCACACGGCGGCTAAGGTGACAAAGCCCGCATCCAAACCGCCGTGCTCTTCCGGCAACAGCAGGCTATCAATGCCCATGTCGGCCAGTTCTTTGACGAACCGCTCTGGATATTCGCTATTACGATCGCATTCCGCGAAGTACGCTTCCCAGTTTTCTTGCGCCATCAGGTCGCGGATACCGGAAACAAATAACTCTTGTTCGTCAGACAGTGCAAAATTCATAAATCAGGCCTCTTGGTGGTTTATATCGTTCGAATTCAAACAGGGTAAAACGCTTAGTATTTCCAGTGCGTAGCCTTGGCATCTTTTAAGAAAGATATGGTTATCAGTATGTTGACGAAGAAAAGCGGACACCCACCGGCAATGATCGCGGTTTGAATCGGCTTCAACCCGCCGAGCGCTAGTAGAATGATGCCGATAACCCCCACCAACACAGACCAGCCAACGCGAACCCAAATCGGCGGTTCGTCATAGCCGTTTGCGCCTTTACAGGTCGACATGGCCAGCGTGTACGAACAGGCGTTAATGAGCGTTACGGTGGCGAGGAAGCACAGAATAAAGAACGCCCACATCGTGAGGGTGCTGAGCGGCAACGTGGCCCAGGTTTCAATGATGGCGCGCGCCACCCCGTGTTGTTCAATGATCTGCGGGATGTTGATTTTGCCGTTGTTGATCAGCGAGAGCGTATTGCTGCCCAAGATGGTCCACAGCAACCACGTTGAAGCGGTTAATCCACCGACCATCCCCAAGCAGAGCTGGCGCACGGTGCGACCTTTAGAAATGCGCGCTAAGAAGATGCACATCTGGATGCCGTAAACGATCCACCATGCCCAATAGAACACCGTCCACGCCTGCGGGAATCCACTCTTGCCGACGGCATCGGTGTAGAACAGCATACGAGTAAAGTTAGAGAGCAGAATGCCAACAGAATCAGTGAAATAGTTGATGGTGAAGCTGCTCGCGCCGATGATGAATACCCACGCCAGCAGGATCAGGCTGAGATAGTTTCGAACGTCGCTAGCCACCTTAACCCCGCGCTGCAAGCCAAACGCAACGCACACGGCGTTAAACACCACCCAGCAAGAGATGATCAGCGCATCCAGCTCTAACGTGTGAGGCACGCCAAACAGATACTGAATACATTCGGTCACCAGCGGCGTTGCTAGCCCAAGGCTGGTTCCCATCGCCAAAATCAGCGCCACCAGATACAGATTGTCGATGATGGTGCCAATAATTCCGTTACAGCGTTTTTCACCAAAAAGTGGCACCAGCGTTCCGCTTGGGCGCACCACGTCGATTTTCTTCACATACAGGAAGTAGCCGAACGCCACGGCGAGGAAGCTGTAGGTCGCCCACGGCAAAGGCCCCCAGTGAAACAGGCTGTAGGCTAAACCAAGATCTTTAGCTGGGTTTGAAAATGGTGTTAAACCAAACGGCGGAGAAGAAACGTAGTAGTAGATCTCAATCGATCCCCAAAACAGCACGGCGGCTGAAGTACAGGAGGCGAACATCATGAAGATCCAGCTGACGGTGCTGAACTCCGGGGCTTCTTCGCCGAGACGTCGCTGGGCAAAAGGGCCAAAGATCAGCCAGAACCAACCGACAAACATCACGACCATGTACCACTCAAACGCCCATCCCCACTGCGTTGTGATGTAGTTGAATACCGAATTAATGACGATATTAGAGGCGTTCAGATCGCGGATAGTTAAATAACAAAGTAGTGCGACAATTATCAATGATGGGAAAAAAACCTTCGGTTCTATCCCTATTTTCCGTTTGCTCGTTTCTGTCTTCATTTACACATTTCCCTCATGGAAAGGAGTTCCTTGCCATAACAACTTGAGATGCAATATTCAGAATAAACGTCAGAATTTCTGCCATGAAAAGACAGAACACCAACACTAATTTTGCAGGTAAATTTTCAATTAATGGTGAATCTAGTTATTACGAGTTATTTAGCTTGCCAAAAATATCTGTTAAAACGTCTGTTAATAATAGTTAAAGGTATCTCATTGCGTGTGTGTCGCCTTTACCGCTTAACGCCGAGATATAATGAGATTTGACTGTTCAATAATCCGTGATCTTAATCAAACTATTTTCTGACACCCAATGAGCGTCTTAGAGCCCCGATCTAGCGACACTAATTAAATCCTTTAAAATCATCAAAATAACAAAATTAAAACATTATTAGCGAAGGCTTTTTGCCTTTAAGTCGTTCAATATTGGTGATCTAGGTATTATTTTGGTCTGGTGAATCATGGTATTTCTATTAGCGTGATAACAAGGCACGAATAACAACTTACAGGGATACCTTTATTAGATATTAATTAATTTACTCCTTTCTTTATTACAGTAAGTTTAATCACACTACTAATAGCGTTTAAATCGGCTATGGCGTGCACACATTTATATATATAGCGAACACTATTTTCGTTATTTTTATTTATCTTTGCCTGACGTTTCTCGCTCTAGGAATAATGATGCCTGGCAGGTGACGTTACGGGCGTAGTCTTATGTGTAGGGTATTACGGATATTGTATTGCCTATCGAAATCGGAGAAGTGATGAAAATTATTGCATGTTACAAACTCATCCCCGAGGAGCAGGATATCACCGTTAATAGTGATGGCTCTCTGAATCTCAGCAAAGCGGATGCCAAAATTAGTCAATTCGATCTCAACGCTATCGAAGCGGCTATCGGCTTGAAATCGCTCAATGACACCATCCAGATTACGGCTATGAGCGTGGGTGGCGAAGCGCTGTCCAACGCCAAAGGTCGCAAAGACGTGCTGTCTCGCGGCCCCGATGAGTTAGTTGTCGTTTCCAGCGCAGGTTTGGAGAAAATGCTTCCTCACCAAACGTCTGCCCTGCTGGCGGCCGCTGCGCGGAAAACCGGTTTTGATTTAATTCTTTGTGGTGACGGCTCAGCCGATCTGTATGCACAGCAGGTTGGCTTGCTGCTCGGCGAGGCGCTGGGCGTTGCGTCTATCAATGGGGTGAGCCGGATCGTGGCCCTCAGTGACGACAGCATTCAGGTTGAACGCACGCTAGAAGACCAAGTTGAAACCTTAACCATTCCGCTGCCTGCGGTGATTTCGGTATCCACTGATATCAATACGCCTCAAATCCCCTCCATGAAAGCCATTCTCGGCGCGGCTAAAAAGCCGGTAACCGCGTGGCAGCCTGCCGATTTAGAACTGCCAGAGATCACGCCATACACCGAATTGCTGAGCGTACAGGCTCCACAGCAAAAAGCGCGCGGGCGGGTCATTATCGAAGGCGATAGCGACGATCAAATTTCAGAATTCGCAGAACATCTGCGCAAAGTCATCAGCTAATTGGGGGCAATATGAGCAAGTTTGCAACAGTATGGGTGTTCAGTGACACCCACTCACATCTACCCGAGCTGATTGGCGGTGCACGCGAGCTGGGTGAAATCATTCACGTCATCAGCCACAGCGCTGAGCAATCAGCCTTGGCTTTCCGTTTCGGCGCTAACGCTGTTTACCATATTGGCGAACAGCCCGCCGACCGCATCATTGAAGATTATGCCGATACTCTGGCTCAGGCGATCAAAGCGCATAGCCATAGTTCACGTGCTTTATTGCTGCTGCCCGCAACTCGTCGCGGCAAAACCTTAGCAGCGCGCTTAGGCGCTCGCCTAAACGCTGGCGTGGTTAACGATGCCGCTGAGCTGAGTCTGGAAGACGGATATCCGGTAGCCACGCATATGGTTTACGGCGGCTTAGCCTTCGGCAAAGAGAAAATCACCACCGACTACGCCGTCATCACGCTGGCCAGCGGCGTATACCCTGCCGTATCAGAAGATAACGCCTTGGTGGGCAATGCTGAAACGCTGGCGTTTATCCCACCCGCCCACGCGATTTCCTGCGTATCACGCCGAGCCAAGCAAGGCGAAAGCGTCGATCTGGGCAAAGCACGTTTGGTGGTGAGCGTTGGACGCGGCATTGGTTCACAGGAAAACATCGCCATTGCGGCGGCGTTAAGCAATGCCATTGGCGCAGAACTGGGATGCTCGCGCCCGGTCGCTGAAAACGAAAAATGGATGGATCGTGAACGCTACGTTGGCATCTCTGGGATCATGATCAAGCCAGAACTTTATCTGGCGCTGGGAATTTCTGGTCAGATCCAGCACATGGTCGGCGCCAACGGCGCGCAGATCCTGATGGCCATCAACAAAGATAAAAACGCGCCGATCTTCCAATACGCCGATTACGGGATCGTCGGCGATCTGATGAAGATCGTCCCTGCTCTGACAGAAAAACTAAAACGATAAAATATCGACGGAGCGCGGATTAGCGTATGGCTTCCGTGCTCCATCGAATTTGGAGAGCCTATGTCTGAAGATGTCTTTGACGCCATTATTGTTGGCGCTGGCCTGTCTGGCTGCGTTGCGGCGCTGGTACTGGCCCGGGAAGGCGCGAACGTATTGGTTATCGAGCGCGGTAATCATGCGGGAGCCAAAAACGTCACCGGTGGTCGCCTGTATGCGCACAGTTTAGAACGCATCATTCCCGATTTTGCGGCCCATGCTCCCGTTGAGCGCCGCATTACCCGCGAAAAAATATCGTTTCTTACCGACGACAGCGCGGTCACGTTGGATTACCACCATGCCAATGCGGCTGAACCGGCGCAGGACTCTTACTCGGTTTTGCGTAGTAAATTCGATCCATGGTTGATGGAACAGGCTGAAGCCGCCGGTGCTCAATTCGTACCTGGGATCCGCGTGGATAAACTTATCCAGCGCGATGGCAAAGTGATCGGCGTTGAAGCCGATGGCGATATTTTAGAAGCCAACGTGGTGATCCTTGCCGAAGGCGTTAACGCGCTGCTGGCCGAACAACTGGGCATGGTGCAAAAGCAGGTTTCTGCCAAGCATGTGGCCGTGGGAGTGAAAGAGCTGATTGAACTGCCGCGTGAACTGCTCGAAGCGCGCTTTAGCCTAACCGAGAACGAAGGTGCCGCATGGTTATTTGCCGGCACGCCGTCTAACGGCCTGATGGGCGGCGGCTTTCTGTATACCAACGGTGATTCGTTGTCTTTAGGCATCGTTGTTGGCCTCAGCCATATTGCCGATGCGGGAAAATCGGTGCCGCAGATGCTGGAAGATTTCAAACAGCATCCCACCGTTCGTCCATTAATTGCCGGCGGCAAAACCGTGGAATACGCCGCCCACGTAGTACCTGAAGCCGGAATTAATATGCAGCCCAAACTGGTGGGTAACGGCGTGCTTATCGCCGGTGACGCCGCGGGCATGTGCATGAATCTGGGATTCACCATCCGTGGAATGGATATGGCCATTGCCTCTGGTGAAGCGGCCGCACGCGCCGTACTGCAAGCCAAAGAGGCCAATAACTTTAGCGAGCAGGGATTAAACGCTTATCTCAAGCTGTTAGAGGAATTACCGGTCATGAAGGATTTACGCCACTACCGTAAAGTCCCCGCCATGCTGGAAAACCCGCGCATGTTTACCCAATACCCGCAAATGGTCGCCGACATCATGGCGGATATGTTCACCGTTAACGGCCAACCGCCACAGCCGATACGCAAAATGGTGATGCGTCATTGCAAAAAAATTGGCTATCTAAACCTGTTGAAAGACGGCATTAAAGGAGTGACCGCGCTATGACTGCCCCCGTCAAATCCGCCAATTCCCCCGGCAATGTTCCCGTTAACGTTGATGTGAAATTAGGCATTAACAAGTTTCACGTTGATGAAGGACATCCGCATATCATCATTCGCGAACACCCTGATATGGCGGCGTTTCACACCCTCACGCGGGCCTGTCCGGCGGGGCTGTACAAGCTCCAGCCTGATGGAACGATCCGCTTTGATTACGCGGGCTGCCTCGAATGCGGCACCTGCCGGATCCTGTGCCGTGATTCCGTTTTAGATGAGTGGAACTACCCGCGTGGCACCTTTGGCGTTGAATATCGCTACGGCTAAAAATCGATATTCTGGCCTGCCCGTTTCTGTCCCTTTATTTACCCACTATAGCCACTTAGCTCTGCGATACATGTCAGAGCTAAGCAGCTATCAGGCTGATTAAAACCATCATTATGGAAAAATCCAAAAGGTTTGATGACATCAGTTTTACCCCGATCCACCGCAAAATCATGCTGTGGGGAAGCGGTGGCCCTTTTCTCGATGGCTACGTGCTGGTCATCATCGGTATTGCACTTGAACAACTGACTCCCGTGTTACAGCTTGACGCTCGCTGGGTGGGATTAGTTGGGATCGCAACGCTGGTTGGGCTGTTTATCGGCACATCATTGTTTGGCTACATTGCCGATATGCTTGGCCGTCGATTGATGTTTCTGATTGATATTATTGCCATCGGCGTTATCTCTGCCGCGACCATGTTTGTTACATCGCCGCTGGAGCTGGTGATCCTACGTTTTCTGATTGGTATTGTGATCGGCGCAGATTACCCCATCGCTACCTCGATGATTGCCGAATTCTCCACCACGCGCCAGCGCGCCTTCACCATGGGGTTTATCGCCGCGATGTGGTACATCGGCGCAACCGCCGCCGACGTTGTGGGTTATCTGTTATATGACGTTGAAAACGGCTGGCGCTGGATGTTGGGCAGCGCGGTTATTCCGTGCATTATCATTTTGTTAGGACGTTTTGAACTGCCCGAATCTCCACGCTGGCTAATTCGCAAAGGGCGTATTGAAGAGTGCCGTGCGCTGATGTTTAAGCTGTTTGGCGAACATGTGGTATTCGATGACGAAGCCCCGCAGGAGACGCGTTATAGCCAGATTTTCACCCGCAGGCACCTAACATCGATTTTGTTCGTCGCCATTATTTGGACCTGTCAGGTGATACCGATGTTTGGTATCTACACCTTCGGCCCACAAATTATCAGCCTGCTGGGGCTCAACGAAGGCAAAGAGGCCGTGCTCGGCAACGTGGTGATTAGCCTGTTCTTTCTGATTGGCTGCTTGCCAGCGATGTATTGGCTCAACAGCATCGGACGCCGTCCGTTGTTGATTGGTAGCTTTGCCATTATGACGCTCGCGCTCGCGGTACTAGGAATTATTCCAGACCCTAGCATCACGCTGATTGTCTCAGCCTTTGCGCTTTATGCGTTTTTCTCAGGCGGCCCCGGCATTTTGCAATGGCTCTATCCGAACGAACTTTTCCCCACTCACATTCGCGCTTCTGCGGTGGGCGCTGCAATGTCACTCAGCCGAATCGGCACCGTGGTGTCAACGTATGCACTGCCGCTGTTTATGCAACAGCACGGGATCGCGATGACGATGTTAGCCGGTGCGGGGATCTCGCTTTTTGGCATGGTCGTATCCGTATTTTTAGCGCCCGAAACACGCGATTTATCGCTGGATAAAACCAGCCAAATGGATCTGTATTAAAAATACTGGCGGGCAATCTAACCGACTGCCCGCCTTTTACTTGCCTATTTTTGTCCTGCTTCAAGCTGCTCGCAAAAATAGCGGGCACCGTCGCGCAACGCCCGATCGGCACTTTCCATCATGCGCGAATAATGCAAAAACGCATGCAACGTACCGGGATACATTTTATAGCGGCAAGATTGTTGGTGTTCAGAAAGCGTGCGGTGCAGCGCAATACTGTCGTCAATCAGCGGATCAAATTCTGCGGTGGCAATAAAACAGGCAGGCATATTACGGCTAAGATCGTTATTAAACAGGCAGTAATAAGGTGACTCTTTATCGTGTTCATTCGCCAGATAAGCGTGTTGATACAGTTCAAGATCGGGCCCGGTTAAACCGTCCCAGACTCCGCCATATAATCGACGGCTGGCAGAATCCTGTAATCCATAAAGTCCGTAATAAAGTAGAACGCCTTTGATATGACCACAGTCGATTTCGCGATCGCGCAGCCATAACGCCGTGGCTAGCGCCAACATCGCACCGGCAGAATCTCCGGCAAAGCCAATTGACTGCATATTGAGTTGATAATCCGCAGCACGCTGAGAAAAATGGCGACATACCGCAACCGTTTCTTCAATCGCCTGTGGAAAATGCGCTTCAGGTGAAAGCGTATAGTCAACGCCAATCACGGCGCATCCCGTGTAATCGGCTAATAAACGCATAATACGGTCGTGGGTATCAAGATTACCGACAATAAACCCGCCGCCGTGTAAATAAAAGATCGTTGCCGCTGTTTCATGCTGTGGATAATATATTCTTACACCGATTTCTCCGTAAGAAGTGGCTATCTTTTCATGCAGGGCCTTAAACATTTTAGGCCCTTCCTCATTCCAATATTTTCGCTCCTCAATATAAGCTTGTCTAATCGTTGAATTATCAGCATCCGCTGCGATTGGTTTTGCATTTTCATACTGAACACGTAATACATCGCGCATCTCATGCGATATTATTTAAGGGACATTAATTTTATTTATTGGATTCATTACACTGCCTCATTAGCTATTTCATTCATGACAAAAACAGAGTTAGCGCCGCATGGCATTAAGAAACAAAAAGCATGACAAACCAGATAGCTATGCCGCTAACAGCAAGCAAAAAGCACGCCAATGCGCACGGTTTCTCACGCATCTATGTGATATTAAATTAATTATGTTTTTTATTATTTGAAATCAATAAATACGTCTTTATAAACATATTCTCAATCACAAAAACAAAGTAATACCATACAGCAGCAAAACATTATCACTACAATAAAACAACAATAAACGCGGTTACAATCCTTCGCAACAAATGAAATAAAATACATAGCGAAGGTGTAATTAGACAGGTATATTCAGATCAAACCATGATTATAAATGTGAATATGATCGCATATATTTAAGCTTATCCATTTATATGGTAAACAAATGCTAATCTGATAAAAATTGCTTTAATTAAAAGGTGAGTTTATGTGTAGAGAATACGTACCAGAGCCTTTGTATTTGTCCGTGGCGCGTTGGGCAATGCAACAACAACGTTGGATAAGCTCACGAGAGATAGCCGATCAGTTTGATCTCACTCCGTGCAAAGCCATAAATCTTGTCTCTTATATTCTTTCTGCCGTTGATGAGATTGACTGCCAAACCAAAACCGTTCCGAATCAGCTAGAAGGCCGAGGTTGTCAGTGTCAGCGCATGATCCAAGTGGATCATATCGACGATAATATTGCTGAGCGGATTAAAAACGCGGTTAACGTTGATGGCGAAGAAAATGACTCAGAATCAATGCCCAGAATGCTGATCCCTGTTCCCCCTTCAGAGCTGAATCAGGAGCAAAAGTGGAAATGGATGCTGTCTAAATCACAAAGGAAATAAAACCGATATAACCGCCGTATTTCCAGTTGCCAGTATTTTTGCCGCGCTAAACACAGGGTTCGTTGCTCCTAGGTTTAGCGCGCTTAATCATGCTTACGAACGCTCAAATAACAGACCCACAGCGATATCACTCATCACATTGCGCGCCGTTTGGCTTACACCTCCGAGCTGGAAAAATCCGTGGATCACGCCCAGATAGCGCTGCGCGCAACAGCATACGCCCTGCTCGGTGAGGCGTGCGAACAGCGCCTCACCCTCATCGCATAACGGATCGTATTCCGCAGTGATAATGTGCGTTGGCGGTAAGCCGTAGAAATCATTGCGCCACAGCGGGCTGACTTCAGGATGCTTAAGATCGATGTCTGGAAAATACGCCTCATAGCCGCTGAGCAGGGTTTCGCGGGTAATAATATAGTCGTCGCCGTTACGCTGGTAGCTATCAAAAGACGCCATGGCATCCAGCATCGGGTAAATCAGCAATAGCTTATGCGGCAACCAACGTTTCTCATCGCGCAGACGCAGCGCCGTGATTAGGGCAATATGCCCGCCCGCGCTATCGCCCGCTAACGTGATTTGTTCGCGATCTACGCCTAAAAAATCTGCATGCTGCCAGACAAGCGTTGCAGCATGATGCGCGTCATCGTGCGCCGCAGGATAGACGTGCTCTGGTGCCAGTCGATATTGCGTGGCAATCACTCGGCACCCGCTGTGATAGGCCAACTGGCGCAGCTGCTTTTCGTGGGTGGCAAAGCCACCGCTGATAAAACAGCCGCCGTGGTAATAAATCACCGTTGGCATATTTCCATGAGCTCCCAGCGGAGAAATCACGCGCAACGTCATACCTTCCAGGCTTACGTCACGCACATCCACACGCGTTTCTTTTTCACCCGCCAATATCGTGCTGGCAACATAGCCCGCTCGCCGTTCAGCCACGGTTTGGCGACGAGACGATGGTCTGCCTGCCGCAATAAAATCGTTTACCAGTTCAGCAATGGCAGGTTCTAAAGGCATATCTATATCCTTGATATTTTTAATTCTGAGCCGTGAGGTGCGCGGCATTCTGTACTTGTTCGACGATAAAATCTCGCAGCCAGCAATGAGCAGGATCGCGATGAGATCGCTCGTGCCACAAAAGCCACCGCCGCTGGGCGACACGATAACATGCTGTAAATCGCAAAACTGCGCAGGTGTTATAGCCTGTGACAGCGGTGGTTGCTTTCGTCGCTCGGTCAGCACATAACGTTCAGAAGGGAGGATTAATTATCCATTTGGCGTTCGAAGGCTTGAGTGAGATCTAAATAGATCTCAATGTTTCAACTACTTTCGGATTTCTTTCTATTAGACATAGCATTCTTAGCGCGATACCACTCGGCACTCGGCGATTTAGCTCCCAGCTTTGTATCGTTGCTGAGCTAGCACCAATCATTTTTGCAAACTCAGCCTGATTCATACCGATACTTTTGCGAATTGATTTCACATCAGGGATCGCGTGGCGGTGTACATTTTCTGGATTTACTGTCATCTCACCATTTTCGATAGCAACCATTTCATTAATGCTGCTAAGCAAATCATTAAACAATTTTTTTTCCATAAACTTGCCTTTTTTATGAAGAGGTTACCAACCAATAGCAGCGGCTATTTCATATTTTGGATCGCATTTTTCAGTGCAGATTTTTGTTCCAGAGAAATGTCATTTTTCGCATTTTTCGGATAGGCCAGTAATAAATACAGCCTCCCACTCAAGGTTCTTACGTAGTAGATAATCCTTATACCACCGCGCTTTCCCATCCCGTAGCGGCACCAACGGAGCTTTTTACATCCGCCAGTATGGCTAATCGTGTCACCCTCTTCATGGTGCTCTAGTAGGTAGAGTTGAAGTGCCAGAAACTCATCGTCCTGCATTAGTTCTCTTCGCATCCTACTGAAAGTGGGAGTTTCGACAAACTCTAAATAATCCATCTATACCGATCCATGTATGAACAAATAATATGCGTACTGAGTACGTAACACAACATAAATATATGCTGCATACTCTGCCTAGGCCGTGAGGCATCACATCAGTAGATGCATCCACCTCTACGTTATCTAGGCACATATTCTGAACTACTTTCCTTGGGCTACTCGCCCCAATTCCTGAGAGGTTGATTCCATATTTAAATACAAATTGCTGTAATTCTATCCAGCCTATTTCATTGGCTAAAACTCAGGCATATAGTCATCTGGCTGCGGCAAAATCCGTAGTTGGGATTGGAACCCTAAAAACTTTTAGCCCTGAAAAAGCTTGTACTTTTTCGGCACCGACGTGCACACTTCATTTGGTGGCGCAGGCGGGGAAACCGCAAGGTTAACCGGGTGCTAGAGGCCGGGGTTCCAAACCTGTCTGTACCATCACCAAACTTTGGAACCTTTGGTAATGGCGATAAATAAACTCTAGTAGGAAACATCGTCATGAACTTAATAAACCAAACGCCAAGCGACAACTCCATCACCATCTTCCGTTCCCTGATTTCTGATTTATCATTCGAGCAGTTCAGCGACACGCAGCTGTACGATATCAGCGGAATTGCCGCAGAATCCGCCGAAGGGTTGTGCCATGGATTATTGCATTTGAGTGAATCGCTAGAGAGTGGAAATCAAATCCCGCCAGAAAGTCTTGGCCAGATTGGCGCATGGCTGAAAGCCTCTGCACACGTGATCCCAGCAATGTTCGAACTGTATGAACAAGCCAATAACCGCTTATTTCAAATGCACAATGCGGACGGTGCTGAATAGCAGATAGAAAAAAGGGATAGCCATCGCTATCCCTTCAGAAAACAAACATAGTCAGATATTAGGGAGAGCGCCCCGCGGTGCGCTATGCCCGAGTATCTCGGTTCAAAAGACGACTGTTTTATCGTCTTTAAAGAGCCGATTAATACTCATCAAAATACCAATAGCCCTGATTCACTAAATCAGTGAGCTCGGCCACAAAGGCTGGATTGTTCAGCGCGTCACCCAGCTCTTTTTTGCCTACGGTGGTGTAACGGCACAGCGCGTCAGCGGCTTTAGGCTCAGCGGCCTGCATTGGTTCGCTGTTAACAAAGAAGCTATCGCCAATGTTAAGCACGCGTAGACCGCTCAGGCGGGTTAAAACTTCATCGCCCAGCAGCGCATCAAGAATTTCATCAGGCTCATAAGCCGGTTCCGCAGGTGCGATATCCAGCTCATGGCGTGGCGTAGTCGCAAAACGGCCCAGCCACTGTTTGAAATCTTCCGGCTGGTTCAGCATCTCAATCATCATCCCGCGCAGGCGATCAACTTCATAATCTTCAATGCGGCCAACGTGATCGCGACAGGTCAAATCAGGATCGCTGTAGTGCTCGCCACCCAGATCGTTTTCCAGCGCATAGTCAGCAAAGCTGCTGATTAAATCTCTGCCGTTTGGCCCTCGGAAGCCAACAGAGTAGTTCATTGCAGTTTCATGGGTGAAACCATCGTGCGGGAAGCCCGGCGGAATATACAGAATATCGCCCGGTTCGAGATCTTCATCGATGATTGGCTCGAATGGATCCACGTGCAGCAGCGCTGGATGCGGGCAGAACTGGCGCATCGGCAATTTATCGCCCACGCGCCAACGACGGCTGCCCATACCTTGAATGATAAAGACATCGTACTGATCGATATGTGGCCCAACGCCGCCGCCCGGCACGGAGAAGGAGATCATCAGATCGTCTAAACGCCAGTCCGGCAACACACGGAACGGACGTACCAGCTCGGCAGATGGCGCATGCCAGTGGTTAACGGCCTGAGCCAGTAACGACCAGCCGGTTTCGCCCAAGCCATCAAAATCTTCGAAAGGCCCATTGCTGGCCTGCCACTCACCGTTTTTATGGCTAACCAAACGGCTATCGACTTCCGGCTCCATCGCCAAACCCGCCAGCTCATCCGGCGTGATAGGATCAACAAAGTTTGGGAAGGCATTTTTTAATACAACTGGCTGTTTTTGCCAGTATTTTTCAAGGAATTCGGGCCAGTTAAGATTGAGTTGATAAGCCATGCTTTCACACCAGTGAGAAGAAAAACGGGCTCGATTATAAAGAAGCTAAGCGTGGGGCTGCCTTGTCATTGGTCAAGGATAATGTTGAATAAGTCGAGAGGGGAAATCAGATAAGCGTTATTTAACAAACGGCCTAACAAACGGCTTAATAAAAAACGGCGCGCCACACGCGGGTGTAACACGCCGATAACGTCAGTTTTTAGCGTCGATTAGCGGATAAAATCTTTATCATCAATCACCCGCAGTGGATCGATATCGCTCTCTTTTTTAATCACTAAGCCCGTCTCTGAACGCACGCATACACCACCGTAATGGCCGCCAACGGTGAACGCGCACAGCTGAATATAACGCCCCGCCACTTCAGGCAAACACCACAGCTGCTGATAGATATTTTTCTGCTCGGAGAACTTACCAGAAGTTTCATCCAACACCTGATCTTCATGGCTGATCAATCCGATGTTGTTGCCGCAGCGTCCGGCAATCGGTTTCACCGCATAGCCGCTCTGCTCCAGCTCTGCGTTTAGCTCAAAGTCGGCGTCCAACAGATAACGATGATGCGGGAACAGCGACCATAGCACCGGCAAAATGGCTTTATTACTTGGGATCACCGTCCACAGCGGCTCAAAGACCATCACTTCAGGACGAAGTAACACGTCGATCAGGCGAACGCTGTTTTCCGGATGTCCGGTACGAATGGGCAGCGCCGAGTGCTCCGCTTCGCTCTCTTCACGCAGCTGATCGAGCGCGGTTTCCCATGCCCACGTTTTCCACACACAGTTCACTGGACGATGCTCGCCATCCACCAGCTGACCAGACGCATCCCAATGCAGCTCGTCTAAACCGTGCAGAATTTTGCTTTCAAACCCAGCTTTAGTTAATGCGCGCTGCATAAACTGCGCGTGATAGCTCTCTTCGGCATCATGATCTTGCAGGATATGAACAAACGGGCTGGCATCGCTGTGCTTCCAAGTATTCGCCAACGCATCCAGCAAATGCTCACCCGGATCGCCGCCGAGAACGTCTCCGGCCTGCTCCGCCCATCGGCCTAAAATCAGCCCGGTTTCAGCGTGGCACGACGCGGAATCTGCGTTGTATTCATAAACTTTAAGCCCGCGTTCATCCATACAGAAATCGAGGCGACCGGTGATCATATGATGACGACGGCGCTGCCACGACAGGCGCAAGCGCGGCCACAGCGCTTCAGGGATATCAAACAGCGCCAGCAGATTGTCATCTTTCAGCACTTTATCCGTGGCATGCAGATACATCAGGTGTAGCTCATTGGTGGCACGAATAAGCTCTTGTTCCGCACTGCGTGAGATTGTGAAATAGCGGTAAGGATCGGCGTTCAGCGTATGGCCACCGTTGGCCTGCACGTAGGTATGCTGCAACGGATCCTGTTCGTTCAACCACGCGCCGCTAAACTGGCCGCGATTTTCTACGCGCTCGCTGTGGATAGCCAAATACGGCGCAGGGATCTGCGGCTGCGGCAGGCTAAAACTATCGTCAGCGGTTGGGATCATCCAACCCAATATTTCGGTGTCGTCGAACGTGTCCTGAATAACATATTTGCCGTCTTGGCAAAGCAGCGGTAACTCGCGCGTCCACTGCTGCCCTGCGGGCAACGGATGATGGATCACGTTCTGCTCCGCCACGCGGATGCGGTCTGCCAACACCTGAGTGATTATCGCCACATGCCCCGTATGCTCAAACTCACCGCCCTGCTGCCAAATCAGCAAAGAACCCGCCACCGGCAAACGCTCGCAGCCGTTGGCAAACGCCTGCAACGGCAGAATATTATCGTTCACCACCTGACGCAGATAACGCAGCGAAAAAATATCGTAGGCCATGCGCACGTCGGTAAACACGGTGCCGTAGTTGAGATAAAGGAAGCGGCGGGCAAACTCGACGCACTGCCACTTGTACCCCATGTACTCTTTGTCCAGATAGTGGCGGAATGCGGCATCATCCATCTGATCAAGGTTTTCAAGGGAGTCATAATTCGAGGAGTAAATCGCTACGCCACCGGGGGCATAACCTAACAACGTACCGAAAGGGGCATGTTTTTCGAGCGTGTTCACACACATAGCGAGAGCCTTACGCGAATATCACTGTTGCAATAACAGTTGGAGAAAGATCTATCTTAAAACTTTTTCTAATGCGGATCACACTTCTCCGTGGGTTAAATGTTTCAGCCCTCTTGGCGCGAAAGTATCAGTTATAACGATAGAAGCTATCTCGACTCTAGCAAGGGGCGTGAGGAACCGCGTGCACCCTATCGTGGCGGCGATATTCTCACGTTCCTGATGAGCGCCGTTTATTTTCTATCGCCAAGCACCGCTGTTTTTCACTTTTCCCAAAAACAACGCCCGTAACGGAATGTTTTTAAAATCTTTAGTTGAAAACCGACTCATTGAGCAATGATGTTTGTGGGTAATCCTTCTGCCCGTAGGCGATCCATTTCCTGCTCGATAGACGGCATGCACCATTCAACACCACTTACCTACAGCGTATTCTACGCGTTATAAATAACGCGACTGCAGAGCACACACGAACGATGGCAGTTCGGGTAGACCTGCGTCTTCCTGACGATATTCTCATTAACCGACAGGGTCTGATATCTCGTTTCATTGAATCCCTTGATGCAAAGATTGCAGCGCGCTACAGAAGTAAGTTGAAGCAGGGTAAACGAACATATCCATGCCACCTTCGCGATGCCTGGGTTCGGGAGGTGGGTGAGATTAATCAGAAATCGCATTACCACATGGTGTTGTTCGTGAATAACGATACGTTCAATGGATTGGGGAGTTACAAAGAAGACGGGACGGGACTAGCGTCTCTGATACGAGAGGCCTGGTTGAGTGCTTTACAGCTTAGTCACTGCCCAGAGCTCTGGGCACTAGCTCGTTTTCCCGATAATCCACTTTATTACCTGGATATTAACTCACCTAGTTACAGAGAGGTTTATGGTCAACTGACGTTTCGGTTAAGTTATTTTGCGAAAGAACGCACTAAAGATTACAACAGGGAGGAACGGTCTTTTGGATGCAGCCAAAGTTAATAGGCTCGATATTACAACACGATAAACATTGGTTTTGACCAAGTTAAAATACACTGGTTACATCGTACTTTACCCTCAGCGGCATAGTCTCAACGCTTCCAAATTGGTAAACTCTCGCCTAATTTCTCACGCGACAGGCAGCGTTTCAGCACTGGTGCTTATTACCCCCTGTCGCGTTCTCAATATTGTTTTCACCGGACACCATATGGCTATCAAGAAGAACGAACTTTACTCCTCCCTTTGGGCGAGCTGCGACGAGTTGCGTGGCGGAATGGATGCTTCACAGTACAAAGACTATGTGTTGACCCTACTGTTTATGAAGTATGTCTCTGACAAAGCTAAGGGCAACCCTTACGCGATGATTGAAGTTCCAGAAGGAGCAAGTTTTGACGATATGGTGGCCCTCAAGGGCAATAAAGAAATTGGCGAGAAGATTAACAAAACTATCGGATTACTGGCTGAAGCTAATGACCTGAAAGGTGTTATCGACATTGCCGACTTCAATGATGAAGACAAGCTGGGTAAAGGCAAGGAAATGATCGACCGTCTTTCCAAGCTGGTAGCAATCTTCGAAGGGTTAGATCTCTCTGCCAACCGTGTCGAGGGAGACGATCTGCTGGGTGATGCGTATGAATACCTGATGCGCCACTTTGCTACAGAGTCAGGTAAATCCAAGGGGCAGTTTTATACTCCTGCAGAGGTTTCACGCATTCTGGCGAAGGTGATTGGCATCAGCAAACAGACACCACAAGATGCTACCGTTTATGACCCTACCTGTGGTTCAGGATCACTATTGTTGAAAGCCAGTGACGAAGCAGGCCCCAAGGGACTGACCATTTATGGCCAAGAGATGGATTATGCGACCAGCGCACTGGCACGCATGAACATGATCCTGCATGACAACGCCACCGCTAAAATCTGGAAAGGTAACACCTTAGCCGATCCACATTGGAAGGATGGCAACGATAACCTTAAAACCTTCGACTTTGCTGTAGCTAACCCCCCTTTCTCCAACAAAAACTGGACCAGCGGGCTAGATGCTGCGAATGATACTTTTGACCGTTTTGTCTGGGGGACTCCACCCGAAAAGAACGGCGACTACGCTTTCTTGCTGCACATCATCAAGAGTCTCAAGAGCACAGGTAAAGGCGCAGTGATCCTGCCTCACGGCGTACTGTTCCGGGGCAATGCCGAAGCACGTATTCGTGAAAATCTGCTCAAGCAGGGTTACATCAAAGGCATTATTGGCCTGCCCGCTAACTTGTTCTACGGCACGGGTATCCCGGCATGCATTATTGTCATCGATAAAGAAGATGCCCAGCTCCGAGCGTTCAATGCTAATGGCGAGAGTCAGCAAGGCATCTTTATTATCGATGCCAGTAAGGGCTTTATTAAAGACGGCAATAAAAACCGCTTACGCGCCCAAGACATTCACAAAATTGTCGATGCGTTTAATCGTGAGCAGAAAATCCCCCGCTTCAGCCGCATGGTCCCGCTGTCAGAAATTGCGTCCAACGACTTCAACCTCAATATCCCTCGCTATATCGACAGCAGTGATTCGGAAGATCTACATGACCTCTCTGGCCATTTGGCTGGCGGCATTCCTAATCGCGATATTGATGCCCTTAGCGCTTACTGGAAAATTTTCCCGACTTTACGTCAGGTTCTATTCGAACCTGCCCGGTCTGGTTACAGCAATGCACGAGTCGAAGCAAGTGAAGTAAAGACCACTATCCTGGCACACCCGGAATTTGCCGCTTTCAGAGCTGGAGCACTGATCCCCTTCGAAAAGTGGTTTGCAGGTTGTCAGCTTGAAGAAATTGCTCGTGGGGACTCACCGAAACAGCTAATTGAAGAAATTGGCGAGCGACTTCTCGCTGTTTATGCTTCAGAAACCACGACAGATACTCCGCTGCTCGAGAACTATGCCATTTATCAGTTACTAATGGATTACTGGATGGATGTCATGCAGGACGATGTTTATGTCCTGAGTCAGGATAGCTGGCAGGCGGGCAAAGTGCTTCGTGAACTTATTGTCGAAAAAGGGGAAAAACTCAAAGAAACACCGGATCTAGTAATAGGCAAGAAAAAGTATAAGGCTGAACTTTTGCCGCCTGCACTTTTAGTGGCTCGCTATTTTGCTAATGAACAACAACAGCTCGAACAACTGCAGGCGGCTTATGACGAAGCAGTGCTAGCACTGGAAGGTTTCCTTGAAGAAAACGGCGGCGAAGATGGGTTACTTGCTGATGCGATGAACGACAAGGAGAAAGTGACCGCTGCCAGTGTTAAGACGCGCCTTAAAGTTGCCACAGATAAAGAAGAAAAGGCGGTACTAAAAGCTGCTCAGGTGTTGTTCGATGCTGAAATCAAAGCCAAAAAAGCGCATAAAGAAGCACAGGAAAAACTGGATCTTACAGTGTTTGCCCATTATCCAAAGCTCACTGATAACGACATAAAAATTCTACTGGTACAGGACAAATGGAAGGCCAGTCTCGCTGGCGCTTTAAAATCAGAGATTGAGCGTGTTACGCAACGACTGGCGAATCGTGTGAAAGAGCTGGAAGAACGCTATAGCACTACTCTACCTGATCTCACACAAAGAGTGATGGATTTAGAGATTAAAGTTGTGAATCATCTTAAAGCAATTGAGATGGAGTAGGCCTAGTGGACAATGTAATAGAGATGCAGAGTGAAAAGGCTGCTCATGTCGGCTATAAGCACACAGAAATAGGGATAATTCCAGAAGACTGGGAGGTTAATCCGTTAGAAGAATACACTATGTTTGTAGGCTCAGGTAAGACAAATACAAAATCTAAAGGTACTTTCCCATTATTTGGTTCCACTGGCCAAATCGGTAGTTGTTCAAATCCAGAATATGACGGCGATGCAATTCTAATTGCTCGCGTTGGCGCTAACGCAGGAAAATTAAGCTTTGTATCGGGTCAATACGGTGTTTCTGATAACACAATCATAGTAAAATTAAAGCCACAAAATAATATCCATTTCTTTAAATATTGGCTCACATATCAAAACCTAAATTCGTTAGTTTTTGGGTCTGGTCAACCACTTATTACTGGAACTCAGCTTAAAGAGCTTTTATTACCAGCACCATCTATAAATGAACAAACAGCCATAGCCAATGTGCTTTCCGATACTGATGCGCTGCTGACTCGCCTTGAGCAGTTAATTGCAAAAAAACAGGCCATAAAAACCGCCACTATGCAGCAACTACTGACTGGCCGCACTCGCCTGCCACAATTTGCCAAGCATTCAGATGGGACACTCAAAGGCCATAGACCCAGCGAATTGGGAGCTATTCCTGAGGACTGGCAAGTAGTTCCTTTTAAAGATGTGCTCACGATAAAGCATGGTAAAAATCAAAAAGAAGTCGAATCACCAAGTGGACAATACCCTATTTATGCGACTGGTGGGCAGATTGGCAATGCCACATCTTTTTTATTTGATAAACCATCAGTATTAATTGGGCGGAAAGGTACAATAGACAAACCCAGATATGCTGAGACCCCTTTCTGGACAGTGGATACACTATTTTACTCTGAAATAAAAAAGGATTTTTGTGTAAAATTTGTTTATTACAAGTTCTGTATGATCGACTGGATGCAGTATAACGAAGCATCCGGTGTTCCTAGTTTAAATGCTCACACCATTGAAAATGTGTTGGTCACATTACCCAATTTAGAGGAACAAACCGCTATTGCAAGTATCCTCTCAGACATGGACGATGAACTCAAAGCATTCGAACAAAAACTCGCTAAGATCCGAGATTTAAAACAAGGAATGATGCAGCAACTGCTGACCGGACGTATCCGTTTACCTTTGGACCAACAGCCATGAAACATGCCCTTGATAAGACAGTACTGTCGGTCAAGGATCTTCTTAACTTGACCGACATAGCAATTCCAGCCTATCAACGACCTTATAAATGGACGGTGCAAAATATCAGCGAGCTATTTGCTGATATTAACAGTCATATAGATAAATCGGCTTACCGACTGGGCTCACTAGTATTTCATCAGGCTGAGAGCAATGAAGAACATAGACTGAATATCGTTGATGGCCAGCAACGAACACTGACATTAATACTGGCCGTATGGGCCATTATCGAAACCCGGCTTGCTGGGTTGGAACGTCAGGATTTGCAGGAAACACTTGTCCAGTTAAGACCCTCCGTTGAAAGTTTTATGAAGCGGCAACGCTTTGCTAGCCAGGTCTCGGAATACAATCTGTACCAGAATTATCAGGAGCTAAAACGCAGAGTTAGCCACCGAGAATTCAGCGAACAGCATATCGATTTTCTTTTCAATCGCTGTCAGATAGTGGTCTTTGTGCTAACCGACTTGTCTGAAGCCTTTCAGTTCTTTGACTCACAAAATGCCCGTGGGCGGGATCTGGATCCACACGATCTGCTTAAAGCCTTCCATCTACGTGAATTCGCCAGCCATGAGATAGAACTGAAAGCTGCATCCGTTGCCCATTGGGAAGGATTGCCTAGTGATGACCTGGCTAATCTTTTCGCATCCTATCTCTACAGGGTACGTCAGTGGTCACAGGGGAATTCAGCTCGTTTCTTTGGTAAGGATGAGGTCGGCCTATTCAAAGGGATCAACCTTGACCAGATCGATCAGTTCCCTTATGTGGAATCTTTGCGCATGGCTCACCATTTTGTGGATGACTATAACAATCAGTACCAGCGCAAGATTGATGGCCAGAAAATGCGTTTCCCTTTCCATCTCGATCAGATGATTATCAATGGAAGACGCTTTTTCGAAATGGCGGAACACTACCAGCAACAGGTATCAGCAATTATCGCCAGTGAGCATACCAGCGCTCATATTCAAAAGCCGTTAATGATTCAGGGCGTAGTCCTTGGTGAAATGGCAAGTCAGATACTAAGAACGTTAAATAGCTATAGAAATCGCTATCGAACAGGGGATCAATATATACGCACTATGTTTGATTGTGCTCTGATCTTTTATATCGACAAATTTGGTGGGCAGTCGCTATCTGCAGCCATCGAGAAAAGCTTTATCTGGGCATACAGATGCCGTATACGACAGCAAGTGGTACAACTTGCAACCATGGACAAGTATGTGCTGGATAACAATCTCTTCCGGGTAATCAAAGAAGCCAGAATACCTAGTGACGTACTATCTATGCCGCTACTCACAATTCGGGCTTCAGAAAATAATAATAACCGCCGTACCGGTAACTATGAGCAAGATGAGCTGGTGAGGCTGTTCAAGGAGATGAACTACTATGAGTGATGCCAAGGTAACATCCTTTACGGTCAGATCATTACTGGGCGATGCATCTCGTTATCTTATCCCCATGTACCAGCGTAACTATGCCTGGGGAGAGGGTGAAATCACTCAACTTGTGCAGGACATACTCGACTACCAGCAAAAAAGCTTTCATTGCCCATACCCTCAAACTTACTACATCGGCACTTTGGTCGTATTCACTCGTCCTGATGGGCAGTCAGAGATAATCGACGGACAGCAACGTTTTACTACCCTATCCCTTCTTGCTAACTGGTTAAAAAAACATGCGGGATCCACGCTGGATATGAGCTGGTACCAGGGCATTAATCTGGGGTTCGAGAGTAGACCAAAATCCAGTGAGACCTTTGCACGCCTCTGGCAAGGCGTCGAACCACATAAACTTCGAAGCAAAGAATTTAACGAAGGGTTGATTAATGGCTATGAGCTGATTGGCAAAGTGCTGCGCGACTTGAAGCTAGTTGGAGAGCCATTAAACCATTTTTGTACCTATCTATTCGACTATGTACAAATTGCCCGAATAGAAGTGCCTGCCGATACCGACCTCAACCATTTTTTTGAGGTGATGAACAATCGAGGCGAGCAACTCGAAAAGCATGAGGTGGTTAAAGCACGACTTATGGCTGTGCTCAACGAGATAACGGACCAGCAAGAACGGCAGGGCAGCCTGAACACCCTCTCACGAGTTTGGGATGCTTGCTCCAATATGGAACGTTATGTCCAGTACGGTTTTACACCAGCCGAACGTCATCAATTATTTGGGCAGGAAAATTGGGGGCAATTTGTGCCTGCTGATTTTAATTCTCTAGCTGGCATGCTTATCTCATCGGCTTCGAAGCTTAGCACAACAGGGAACCAAACAAACCGCACACTGGCTGACATTATCAAGTCATCTTCAACCATAAGTGGTGATAGAGGTGAAGAAGATGAAGGTAGCTCAGAGCGTTTTAATAGTATTATCAACTTCTCCAACTTCCTGCTCCATGTGCTGCGTGTCTGTAGTCAAACTGGGGAGGTGAGAGTAGATGTTCCGCTTGATGACAAACAATTAATAGAACAGTTCGAACTTCGGTTATTAAAGCAGAATGACCCGGTTAAAGCGGTACAGAATTTCATCTTTGCACTTATCAAATGCAAATATCTTTTTGATCACTTCGTGATAAAAAGAGAATTCGCTAAAGGTAGCGATGGGTGGAGCCTTAAGCGCCTGCGTTGGTATTCGGAAAAGAGCACCAGCTATACCAATACGTTTAATGAAGATGATGATAGCTATGTAGACATCAACCGACAGATCTTGATGTTGCTTTCCGCATTCCACGTTTCAACCCCTACTCTGGTTTACAAGCACTGGTTGAATGGGGCTTTGTACTACCTGTTTAATGCCCATTCCGCTGAAAACCAGATAGATGCAAGGAAGTACCTCGAGTATCTGGAGCATCTTGCCTCCGCGTTTGTCTTTCAAAACTTTCTGGCAGAACAAGAACCAAAATCATATTTTGAGATTATCTACGGTAAAGAGGTACATCTCCAACCTGCGGTACTGCCGGACAAGATTCAGAAGAAGATGCGCTTTGGGGTGATAGCAAACAACCTGGTATTCAATTACCTGGACTACTTACTCTGGTGTCGTGACAGAAATAAAGCAGAGATAGTCAAACGTTTTGAATTTACCTTCCGAAGTTCGGTAGAGCATTTCTACCCTCAACATCCCATGGATAGCTATAGGACATTACCAGATACATCGTTGCATACCTTCGGCAACCTCAGTCTGATTAGCCACAGCAAAAATTCACGACTTAGCAACTTCCAGCCAAAACAAAAGCAAGAGCATTTCGAAGCGAGCCTTGAACGTAATGAAATTGATAGCCTGAAATTGCTCGCAATGATCGAGCTGATGAAGAAGAACAATCAGTGGGGCGAGGAGGAAATCGTCACTCACGAAGCGGAAATGCTGGCAGTGTTAACCGGTGCCGGTGGTATGGATAGCGTATTTAAGGAGGTGTTATGAATAATGTCGGCCAGCGTGAACGCATAACACAAAAACGTGTTATCCAACTATTCACCGAGCACTTAGGTTATCGCTATCTGGGAAACTGGCATAAACGCGAAGATAACCGCAACATCGAACCTGGCTTAGTCTCTGCCTGGCTAACAAAATGTGGCGTTTCAGAAGTGCTTATCGACCGTGTATTGCGACAACTTGACCGAGCCGCAAGTCTCGGTGAAGGCCGTATCCTCTATGATGCCAACAAGGAGGTCTATCGCCTGTTGCGCTACGGTGTGAAGGATAAGGAAGGTGCAGGCGAGCAGAACCAGACCATCTGGCTGGTGGACTGGAAAAATCCAGAAGTGAATGATTTTGCTATTGCTGAAGAAGTGACACACAAAGGCGAAAATAAGAAACGCCCGGATCTGGTTCTGTATGTTAACGGTATTGCACTTGGTGTGATTGAGCTGAAACGTTCTACAGTGTCAGTTTCAGAAGGTATACGCCAAAACCTCGATAACCAGCAAAAAGCATTTATCCGTAACTTCTTCACCACTATCCAATTGGTGATGGCCGGTAATGATTTAGAAGGGCTTCGCTATGGTGTAATCGAAACACCGGAGAAATATTATCTCCAATGGAAAGAAGCCGCTGAGTCCCCCCATTCCAACATGCTCGATCGTCATCTGGCCCAGATATGTAATAAACAGCGCCTGCTGGAATTAATCCATGACTTTATCGTCTTTGATGCTGGGGTGAAAAAAACCTGCCGCCATAACCAGTATTTTGGCGTCGCTGCAACGAAACCTTTTATTCAGCGCAATGAAGGCGGCATCATCTGGCATACCCAGGGCAGCGGTAAAAGTCTGACTATGGTTTGGCTGGCAAAATGGATCAGAGAAAATATCACCGATAGTAGAGTGCTGATCATAACCGACCGCACAGAGCTAGATGAACAAATCGAAAAAGTCTTCAACGGCGTGGAAGAGGAAATCCTTCGCACCCGAAGCGGTGCAGATTTGGTAACTCGCCTTAATCAAACCAAACCCTGGCTTATATGTTCGCTAGTACATAAATTCGGCCGTCACGAAGAGGATGACATAGAGGCCGACACTGACGATTTCATCGAACAAATGAAACGAAGTATTCCTGCCGATTTTAGCCCGAAGGGAAAATTGTTCGTATTTGTGGATGAGTGCCACCGAACCCAGTCCGGCAAATTGCATTCGGCAATGAAAAGCATACTTCCAGATGCGCAGTTTATCGGCTTCACTGGCACCCCACTGATGAAGAAAGACAAGAAGAAGTCAGTCGAAATCTTCGGGCCCTATATTCACACTTATAAATTCGACGAAGCAGTGAATGATGGGGTTGTGCTGGATTTACGCTACGAGGCTCGTGACATCGATCAACGAGTGAAATCTCAGAAAAAAGTCGACCAGTGGTTTGATGCCAAAACCTCTAAACTCTCTCGCCTTGGTCAGCAGCAACTCAAACAGAAATGGGCTTCAATGCAGAAGCTGTTGTCGAGTCGCTCGCGACTGGAACAGATTGTGGCTGATATCCTTCTCGATTTTGAACAAAAACCACGACTCGCCAACGGTCGCGGTAATGCCATGTTGGTCTGTTCTAGTGTTTATCAGGCCTGCAAGTGCTATGAGATGTTCAGTGAGGCAGGTTTCGCCGGTAGATGTGCCATCGTCACTAGCTATCAACCGAATGCCAGTGAGATTAAAGGCGAGGAAAGTGGTGAAGGGCTGACTGAGAAACTAGCCAAGTACAACATCTATCGCAAAATGCTTGCGGAGTATTTTGAGCAGCCGGAGGCTGAGGCAGCCAAACGCGTGAGTGATTTTGAAAAAGAGGTCAAACAACGCTTTATCAACGAACCTGGCCAGATGCGCCTATTGATAGTCGTTGATAAGTTATTGACTGGGTTTGATGCCCCCTCTGCTACTTACCTTTATATCGACAAAAAAATGGCTGACCATAACCTCTTCCAGGCGATCTGCCGGGTTAATCGACTGGATGGGGAGGACAAAGAATACGGTTATATTGTCGACTATAAAGATCTTTTCCGCTCACTGGAAAAAACAGTTCAGGACTACACCGCAGAAGCTTTTGATGGCTACGACAAAGAAGATGTAGCCGGATTACTGAAAGATCGTTTGCAACAGGCCAAAATTGATTTGGATGGCGCGCTTGATGCAGTTCGCACTCTTTGCGAACCAGTTCGGATGCCACGACATCAGCTAGATTATCAGCACTATTTCTGTGGTGAACCCGGTGCAGTAGCCGAACAATTATCCGAGAAAGAAGCGTTACGACTAACACTTTATCAATCTGTAGCGAGGCTTATCCGCACTTTCACTGGTCTGGCAGGTGAACTGACAGATGCTGGCTATAGTGAGCAGCAGGCAGAGAAAATCCGCCTCGAAGTTGAGTTTTACTCGAAAGTTCGCGATGAAATCAAAATAGCCAGTGGCGATCTCGTGGATATGAAGCAGTTCGAGCCAGGTATGCGGCAGATGCTAGATCTTTGGGTGGATGCCGATCCTAGTGAAACGCTGATGGACTTTGAGCAGCTAGGGCTACTTGAGCTGATTATTGAACGCGGAGAAGATGCACTGGATGGACTTCCAGCCGACATGCGTGGCAACCAAGAGGCCATGGCTGAAGCGATTGAAAATAACGTTCGCAGAACCATTGTTGATGAAAATCCGGTCAACCCGAAATACTACGAAAAAATGTCGGTTTTGCTTGATGAACTGATCGCGCTTCGTCGTCAACAGGCAATCTCCTATCAAGAGTATCTGGAGCACGTACGTGAACTAGCGAAGCAGGTGAAACATCCACAGTCAGGTAGTAAAAGTACTTATCCAGCAAGCATTGATACTCTCGCCAAGAAAGCGTTGTATGACAACCTCGGGCAGGATGAAGTGTTAGTTATAAAGATAGATACTGCAGTACGTCACACTAAAAAGGCAGACTGGTACGGAGATCGTTTTAAAGAGCGCGAGATCAGCTTCGCTATCGCGGAAGAAATTGAAGGTTATGCAGTGACGGTCGCAGATGTGATGGCCTTGGTGAAGGCGCAGAAGGAGTATCGCTGATGCCTTTGGTTACCTTTGGTGAACTCACTTTGGATTTACAGCGAAAAAAAATTAAAAACCTGCATATCAGCGTTCTACCTCCGGATGGCCGAGTAAGGGTATCGGCTCCCGTATCACTGTCAGACACAGCTATTAGGATGGCTGTAGTAAGAAGGCTGGTATGGATCCGCCAGCAACAGGCACAATTTCAGGCTCAGCCTCGCCAAAGTGAACGAGAAATTTGTAGTGGAGAAACACACTATCTTTGGGGAAGAGGATATCGCCTGGATGTAGTTTTAGTGGATAAGCCCGCTGAAGTGAAACTTCAGGGTGGTTGGATACGCATGAAAGTTCCTCCACATTACGATACGGCCCAGCGGGAAACAGTTCTCAACCAGTGGTATCGAGGTATTTTGAAACAAAGACTGCCTAAGTTAATGGCAAAATGGCAGCCGGAAATGAAGGCTGAAGCCAGTTATGTTGGCATCAAGAGAATGAAGACTAAATGGGGTAGCTGTAATCCCCAGACCGCACGTATCTGGATAAATCTCGAACTGGTTAAAAAACCACCTGAATGCCTTGAATTCATTGTGGTCCACGAACTCGTTCATCTTCACGAACGTAAACACAACGAGCGTTTTATCGGCCTCATGAACATGTACCTCCCGAACTGGCGTGAATACAGAGCTAAGTTGAATAAGATGCCTTTGGCTTATAATCACTGGGGGTATTAACCC
>NZ_FMIQ01000021.1 GCF_900095695.1 Hafnia alvei
ACGCTCAGCGAAGAAAATCCGCATCAGCTGCACCAGCCAATCAGAATGCAAGGGCAACAATACGATGAAGAATCCGGCCTGCACTACAACCGCCATCGCTATTACGATCCGACGATAGGCCGGTATATTACTCAGGATCCGATTGGGTTGGATGGGGGATGGAATTTTTATGGTTATCCAACTAATCCTTTATCTGGAGTGGATCCGCTAGGATTGAGTAACCAAATTAATCTCGGCTCTGGTTTTGAAAGCTACGGTAAAAGTATTGATAGTCTGGATGTGTTAATGACAAAAAATAACTCATCGCCAAATGAGATATCGCAGGCAAATCACAATATGTGTATTGCTACTAATGGCTGGAATCCAGGAAATCAATATACCAAAGGTATCGTATTCGGCTCATCAGCTATTGGCTTAGGGGCGTTGGGGGTCGGTGCTGCCTTAGAGCAAGGTGTTGCTGTAGGAATTGCTAAAATGTCTCTAAGCTGTGCTAAAAATGCAGGGAAATCAGCTATTGATAAAAAACTACAAAACAAAAAACCAGTCCCGCAGAACTTTTTACTGAATGTATAAAGGGTGCCGTTGACTCGGGTCTAAATGAGATTGGCAGCTATGCCTTTGACACTTCTATCGATAATTTACCAAACTAAAATAGATGTCCATTAAACTAAATATTATTCAAAGGAGACATCATGAACCTCGCTATTAAAAAAAAGTTAAAAATTTTCATATTTGCACTCACTTTCAGTAATGTTTCTGCAACTGCTAACAACATAAAACCATCCTTAGATATTGCAGAAGCCGATGCCAAAGTTAAGCAGTTATTTACACTCTATAATGATCATAAAGAACATTCCATTTATCAACAATTCACCGATACATTAGGTGCCAAAGTTGATGAGAATGAATTTCTTACTGACTTAAAAAACAAACATAACACATTAGGAAACTTGATAAAAACAAAACTTATCTTTAGCCACTCAGCCTACCCTAGCTTAATATATCTTTTTTATCAATCCACCTATGAGCGCACTACTTTAACAGAGTATTTTGTTTTATCCCGCCATCACCCAATGAAGGAATTACAATTTAACACTGATTATATCGATACACATGGGATACTAAAAAATGACGAGATATTAGATGGTAAAACTAAGAAAGCCATCATGTACATTCAAACACTTAGGGTTTTATATAACAATTCAAATTATTACATATATTATAAAAACATGGATCCAGAGACAACCGAAGGGATATTATCAAAGGATGATTTTATATCAAAAATGGCAATTCAAAAAAATAAACTCGGGAAATACATTAGTTCAAAAGTTTTATTTACAAAAAAAAATAAAATCAGACATAATTATTATAACGTACCTAACACAATATGAAAAATACTCAACCATAGAGTTTTTTGGGGTAGGTAAAGATCATAAAAGCGAAAAGTTTAAAATAATCATCTATAGCCTTAATTTAAAACTCACAAATTAATAAACATTTAATACTACAGCAAACAACCAGACTTGCACTATAAGTATCATCAATATCATGATTCTAAAATAGTTAGGTATATTAATCAGAATCTAGTTTACACAAAATCGCCATGGTTTCTAAAAATCAATTTATCAATTATGAGTGATAAAAAGGAAAGGAACACTCAGCATTCCCCCTCCTCTGCACTTCACTGGCGGTATTATTTAGCTTCAGCCTTTTTCACCTGCTGCCAATGCGCTTCCATTTCGTCAAGCGTGGCTTCTTCCATAGTTTTGCCGGAGGCACGCACCGCATCTTCTACCGCGCGGAAGCGGCGCTCAAATTTGCGGTTAGCCGCTTGTAGGGCGTTTTCAGCTTTATGGCCTAGATGGCGCGATAAATTCACCGTTGCAAACAGCAGATCGCCAATTTCTTCGCCTAGCTTCTCCTCATCCACCACCGCCTGCTGCGCCTCATCCATCACTTCGTCGATCTCTTCATACACCTTGCCTAACACCGGGCCAAGCGTGTCCCAATCGAACCCCACCGCCGCACAGCGTTTCTGGATTTTATAGGCCTTCATCAGCGCAGGCAGCGCATTCGGAATATCGTCCATCGATGAACTGAGATCCTTTTCAGCGCGCTCCTGCACCTTACGTTGCTCCCAGCGCGCTAGCGATGCTTCGGCGCTTTCCGAGTGTTCGGCGGCAAAAACATGCGGATGACGGCGTTCTAACTTATCGCTGATGGCGTTACACACGTCATCAAAGTTAAACAGCCCTTGCTCCTGCCCCATCTGCGCATAGAACACCACTTGAAACAGCAGGTCGCCCAACTCTTCACGTAAATCACTGAAATCTTCACGCTGAATCGCGTCAAGCACCTCATAAGTTTCTTCCAGCGTATAGGGCGCAATCGTGGCGAAAGTCTGCTTCTGATCCCACGGACAGCCGCGTTCTGGGTCGCGCAGGGTTTGCATGATGGTCAGCAGGCGGTGCATTGGGGAGGAAGTCATAGTGCAGCTCTCAGGTATAAAAAATAACCGCCGCAGAATGCGGCGGTTTCTGTGCTGACTATCTTACGGATTTAAGCGGCAGGGATAAAGTTACCGTTTTGACGCGCTACCAGCGTCAGAATGCTGTACAGCGCCACCGGCTGCTGATGCTGGTTTAGCACCTGCACATCCCACACCACCACGCCATGCGGTTTATCTTCAGCGGTTTTCTGGGCCTTTTTAATTTTTTTCTTGCAGGTTAAGCGAACCTGAATGGTATCGCCGATTTTCACCGGTTCGATAAAACGCAGGTTTTCCATACCGTAGTTAGCAATCACCGGCCCTACGCCCGGATCGACAAACAAGCCTGCCGCCGCTGACACCACAAAATATCCATGCGCCACGCGCTCACCAAACAGGGACTCCGCCGCACCAATTTTATCCATGTGGGCATAGAAATGGTCGCCGCTCAGGCAGCCAAAATTCACAATATCTGCTTCGGTGATCGTGCGGCGCGCGGTCAACAGGCTTTCACCAATCGCCAACTGTTCAAAATATTTCCGGAATGGATGAACCGGCTCTTCCACCACGTTTGCGCCACGCACCCATTCACGGCCAATCGCCGCCAGCATCGTTGGGCTTCCTTGAATCGCGGTGCGCTGCATATAGTGTTTTACCGCGCGTAAGCCTCCCAACTCTTCACCACCACCGGCTCGCCCTGGACCACCATGTACCAACATCGGCAACGGCGATCCATGGCCGGTGGATTCTACGGCCGCATGGCGATCCAAAATCAGCATACGCCCATGAGCACAAGCCGTTGCGCGGATAATATTCGCCGCAATCTGCTCATCCGCAGTAACCAATGAGCCAGCTAAACTCCCCTGCCCCAACAACGCTAATTCAACCGCTTGCTCTGCGTTTTGATACGGCATCAGCGTAGCAACGGGCCCGAAGGCTTCGGTGCCATGCACGGCCTGATGCGTGAAAGGGTCGGCACAGTAAAGCAGCGTCGGAGGATAAAATGCGCCGTTTTCAGCACCGTTTCCGGTTAATTGCAGCGCCGAAAGCGAGCCACCACACAAAGGTTCGCAGCCGTTACGCAGCAGATAATCAACTTTTTGCTGCACGTCATCACGCTGTTCAAGATTGACCAATGCGCCCATTCGTATATCGGGATGCGCAGGATCGCCCACCGTGATACCGCTTAAACGCCTAAGCAACGCTTGTTGAACGGCGTCCATCTGCGCTGCGGGGACAATCACGCGACGAATAGCGGTACATTTTTGCCCCGCTTTCGTGGTCATTTCTCGCACCACTTCTTTAATGAAAATCGCGAATTCAGGCATCTCAGGTGTGACATCTTCGCCTAAAATGCAGCAGTTGAGCGAGTCAGCTTCCATGGTGAAGGCGATGGATTTTTGTAATAAGCGTGGATGTGAACGCAGCTTCTGGCCGGTTTGGGCTGAACCGGTGAAAGTCACCGCATCCTGATAGTCCAAGTGCTCAAAGATATCGCCAACGCCGCCGCAGATAAGCTGCAAGGCCCCTTCTGGCACCAATCCGCTTTCAATAATCAGTTTAACCATCGCCTGAGTGAGCTGCGCCGACGCCGTTGCCGGCTTGATAATCGCAGGCATTCCCGCCAGCCACGTTGGCGCCAGTTTTTCCAGCATGCCCCAGCAAGGAAAGTTAAACGCGTTGATGTGCAGCGCAACGCCGGGACGGGACGTTATGACATGACGGGCGGCAAACTGTGATTGTTTGGAGAGAGGGATTAATTCGTCTTCGGGCCAAAGGGTATCGTCAGGAAGCTCGCGTCCAGCCAAACCGGCATAGGCAAACAACGTCGCAATGCCGCCTTCAATATCCACCCAACCATCACCGCGCGTGGCTCCGGTTTCAGCCGAAATCTGATACAGCGATTCTTTGTGAGCCAGCAGGTGCTTGGCGACCGCTTTCATCATTTGCGCTCGCTGTTGGAACGTCATCGCGGCCAACGCTTTGCCGCCGTTCTGGCGCGCATAGTCCAAGCTTTCAGCCAGCGGTAAACCATCTGAACACACCTGATACAGCGCTTCACCGCTCACGGCGTGGTGGATCGCTCGCTCTTTGCCCTGCCCATATGCCCAGACACCTGAAATATAACTGGTTAACTGCTGCATCCTACCCTCCAAGCTTCACTTTATGACTAAGTATTTACTCAAGGTGTATCACATTATTTTAGTTACCTGCCACTCATTAATTTAACAAAATAGAAACACATCGCATTTTAAAAAGCACCCATCAAGCTTGGCAAATCTTTACAACAAATCAAACTTCTGTTTTTAAACAATTAAAAATAAAACCCTGTGACCTGTACGACAAATGCGCACAATAGGTGTTTGATCTTTTTGTTACCAGAATGTAGCTTTTGAGTTATTGAAAGTGATTCACAATTTAAATTAAAACTTAAAACATTCGAATCATTAAGTGAGGAAGCAATGACCCAAAACGCTCAACATCAGGCGCTCTTCGAGGCAAAAATTGCCGCAGATACATCAATAGAAGCCAAAGACTGGATGCCTGATGCCTATCGGCAAAACCTCATCCGTCAAATTGGTCAGCATGCACATTCAGAAGTTATCGGCATGCTGCCAGAAGCCAACTGGATCACTCGTGCACCCAGCCTACGCCGCAAAGCCGTGCTGCTGGCAAAAGTGCAGGATGAAGCAGGACATGGTTTATATCTGTACAGCGCTGCGGAAACGCTGGGCTGTTCACGCCAAGACATCTACCAAAAGATGCTCGATGGCAAAATGAAATACTCCTCAATCTTCAATTACCCAACCCCGAGCTGGGCTGACGTTGGCGTCATCGGCTGGTTGGTTGACGGTGCCGCTATCGTTAACCAAGTGGCTTTGTGCCGTGCCTCCTATGGCCCCTACGCTCGCGCCATGATCAAAGTCTGTAAGGAAGAAAGCTTCCACCAGCGCCAAGGCTATGAGGCCGTTACGGTGCTGGCCAACGGCACCGCCGAGCAACGCGCCATGCTGCAAGATTCCATCAACCGTTTCTGGTGGCCGGTGCTGATGATGTTCGGCCCTAACGACAGCGACTCTCCACACAGCGCACAAAGCATGGCTTGGAAAATCAAACGCCATAGCAATGACGAGCTGCGTCAGAAATTTGTTGATAACACGGTGCCGCAGCTAGAAGCGCTAGGCATGACTGCGCCTGACAAAGATTTGCTGTGGGACGAAGCCAGCGGCCACTACCGCTTTGGCGAAATCGACTGGAGCGAGTTTTATCAAGTTCTCAAAGGGCAAGGCCTCTGCAACCACGAGCGCCTAAGCGCGAAACGCCGCGCTTGGGAAGAAGGCTGTTGGGTACGTGATGCCGCAATGGCCCACGCAGAAAAATCTGCCACCAACGCCACCGCGGCATAAACAAGGAAATCCAAATGACTCAAGCACATTGGCCACTCTACGAAGTTTTTATTCGGAGCAAACAAGGATTAGCCCATCGCCACGTTGGCAGCCTTCATGCCGCAGACGATCAAATGGCGTTGGAAAACGCGCGCGATGCTTACACTCGCCGCAACGAAGGCTGTTCAATCTGGGTGGTGAAATCGGAGCATTTAGTGGCATCGCAGCCGGAAGATCGCGCCGCATTCTTTGATCCGTCAGACGATAAGGTTTATCGCCATCCGACGTTTTACACCATCCCTGACGGCATCAAGAACATGTGAGGCAGCTGATGACAACGTTAAATCAAGACCTCATCCAATACGTACTACGTCAAGCCGATACGCCGCTCATTTTAGCTCAGCGCCTGTGTGCCTGGTGCGGCCATGCGCCTGAGCTGGAAATCGACCTCGCGCTCTCAAATATCGGGCTGGATCTGCTCGGGCAGGCACGCAATTTCTACAGCTATGCCGCCGAATTATCCGGTGAACTATCCGGTGAGAACGTCGACGAAGATAGCTTGGCATTTGGGCGCGACGATCTGGCGTTCTGTAACCTGCTTTTGGCTGAACAGCCGAACGGCGGCTTCAACGACACCTTGGTGCGCCAGTTTTTCCTCGATACCTACCATTTTTTGCTGCATCAAGGCTTAAGCCAAAGCAGCGATCCTCAGCTTGCCGCTATCGGTGCCAAATCACTGAAAGAGGCTGAATACCACCTACGTTTCAGTCGTGGCTGGATGATCCGCCTTGGTGACGGCACCGAACTGAGCCAGAAAAAAATGCAGCAGGCGATTAACGATCTGTGGCGTTTCACCGGCGAACTGTTCCACAGCGATGACGTTGAACGTCGTCTCGCTGAGCAAGGCATCGCCGTCAATCCTGAAAGCCTTCAGGCACCGTGGCTGCAAATCGTACAGCAAGTTCTGCAGGAAGCCACGTTACAGCTTCCAGAAGAAGAGGCCTACCGCCACGGCGGAAAACAGGGCAAACACACGGAACATCTTGGATTCATGCTGGCCGAAATGCAGTTTCTACAGCGCGCTTATCCGGGCTGTCGCTGGTAACGCGGCAACGGGGAACAGGAGAAGATCATGGAACAACGTCAACCACTCAATAGCCTGTTAACGCCAGAGATCCATCAGATCTGGCAATGCCTGCATGAGATTAGCGATCCTGAATTACCGGTGCTTTCAATCACCGATCTTGGCATGGTGCGCGGCGTTGCCCCTCTGAAAAACGGCTGGCTGGTCACGTTTACGCCCACCTACTCCGGCTGCCCTGCAACGGAGTTTCTCATCAACGCGATTCAAACCACGCTAACCACCGCTGGATTTTCCCCGATCAAAGTTGAAATCCGGCTCAGTCCGGCATGGACAACCGACTGGATGAATGCCGAAGCCAAAAAGCGCCTGCGTGAATATGGCGTTGCGCCTCCGCAAGGGCTGGCCTGTGAAAAGCCGCTTTCCTCCGGCGCGGTGCAGTGCCCGCAATGCGGCAGCCATGAAACTCAGAAGATCAGCGAATTTGGCTCCACCGCCTGTAAAGCGTTGTACCGCTGCAAGCAGTGTCTTGAGCCTTTCGATTACTTCAAATGCATTTAAGAGGTCGCGAGAAAAATGACCGTATTTCACCGTTTAAACATTGCCGCCATTGAGCGGGAAACCCCAGAGGCCGTGGCGATTACGCTACAAGTGCCCGACGAGTTAAAAACACATTACCGCTATAAACCGGGGCAGCATCTCACGCTTAAGGCCAACGTGAATGGTGAAGAGCTGCGCCGTTGCTACTCCATTTGCAGTTCGCCGCAGGATGGCGTGCTACAAATTGGCGTGAAAGCGATCCATCAAGGGCGCTTTTCTTCTTTCGTCAATCAGCAACTCAACGTGGGTGATGCACTTGAAGTGATGCTGCCGCAGGGGCGCTTTGGCTATCAGCCTACCGCCGAGCGCCAAGGCAACTATCTGGCTATCGCGGCAGGTTCAGGCATCACACCGATGTTGTCGATCATTAAAACCACGCTGCTGCTGGAGCCGGAAAGCGAATTCACCCTGATTTACGGCAACCGCACCAGCCGCTCCATCATGTTTAAAGAAGCGCTGTGCGATCTTAAAAACCGCTTCCCGCAGCGCTTACAAATTCTCTATCTGTTTAGCCAAGAAAGTTTGGACAGTCCGCTGCTTAATGGCCGTATCGACAGCGAACGTTTAAGCCTGATGGGCAAATCACTGCTGGATTTCACCACGTTCGATCAAGCGTTTATCTGCGGCCCTGAAAGCATGATGGACGATGCCGACACCACGCTCGAAGCCGCAGGAATGGCGGCGGAAAATATTCATAGCGAACGCTTCAACACAGCGGGTGTCAGCGTGCGTCCTGTGAATATGACCGAGCGAGAGCAAACCAAGGTGGAAATCCAGTTGGATGGCCGCCGCGTGAATATCACGATGAGCGCGCAGGATGACAGCATTCTGGACGCGGCGCTGCGCCAAGGTGCCGATTTACCCTATGCCTGCAAAGGCGGCGTATGCGCTACCTGCAAATGCAAACTCAAATCTGGCGAAGTGGAAATGGGGGTCAATTACAGCCTAGAACCCGATCAGCTCGCAGCCGGTTATATCCTCAGTTGCCAGTCGTGGCCGAAAGGCGACGGCGTAGTTCTCGACTTCGACGTCTAAGGAAACCCCATGAGCAACGACTGGATTTTATGCCACCAGCAACAGCGGGTTTTAACCCTGACGCTTAATCGCCCTGATGCACGTAACGCCCTCAGCACCGCCTGTTTGGAGCTGTTGGTCTGCCATTTAGAAAATGCCGATAGCGATGACAGCATTGGTGCCGTAGTGATCACCGGCTCCTCGCGCTGCTTTGCCGCCGGTGCCGATTTACGCGAGCTCCAGCAACAAAAGGTGGCAGACGCCATTGTCGACCGCCGCCCACAGGTATGGCAGCGCTTCAATGCCATCAGCAAACCGATTATCGCCGCCGTCAATGGCTACGCGCTTGGCGCAGGCTGTGAGCTAGCGCTGGCCTGCGACATCGTAGTGAGCGGCGAAAATGCGCGCTTCGGATTGCCTGAAATCACCCTAGGGTTGATACCCGGCGCCGGAGGCACCCAACGTTTACTGCGCAGCGTCGGTAAATCACTGGCCTCGCAGATGGTGCTGACAGGTGAGCCGATTAACGCGCAACAGGCGCGCGATGCACAGCTCATCAGTGAAATCTGCGTTACCGAACTGACGTTGGAACGCGCCCAGCAAATTGCCACGCGCATTAGTCAGCAATCACCGCTCGCGCTGCGTGCGGCGAAATCAGCGCTTAAGGCCGCGCAGGAAACCACGCTTTCACAGGGATTAAATCTGGAACGTCAGCATTTTGTCTCACTAGCAGGGACTGACGATCGCGCCGAAGGCATCGCCGCCTTTTTTGAAAAACGTTCACCTGAATTTAAAGGACGCTAATCCTATGACTTCCTCTGATGAAAACATGGTACTTACCCACATTGAGGCTGGCGTTCTGACTATCACGCTCAATCGCCCCGACCGTTTAAACAGCTTCAATGACGAAATGCACCGTCAGCTTAGCGAAGCATTAAACGTCGCCGAACGCGATGAAGCCGTACGCTGCGTTCTGTTCACCGGCGCAGGACGTGGCTTCTGCGCGGGGCAAGATCTGAACGATCGCAACGTCAGCGTTGAGCAAGCGGCTCCCGATCTGGGGCTGTCCGTTGAGCGTTTTTATAATCCGCTGATCCGCCGTATGACCGCCTTGCCGAAACCGATCGTTTGCGCCGTTAACGGCGTTGCCGCCGGTGCCGGTGCCGCGATTGCTTTAGCGTGTGACATTGTGATCGCCAGCGCTAACGCCAGCTTTATTCAATCATTTTGCCGTTTAGGTCTGGTGCCAGACTCCGGCGGCAGCTGGTTCTTACCCCGCTTAGCCGGTCATGCGCGCGCCATGGGAATGGTGTTGTTGGGCGATAAGATCAGCGCTCAGCAGGCGTTGGAATGGGGCATGATCTGGCAAGTTGTTGAACCCGAAATGCTGGCAGCACGCACACAAGAACTCGCTCAGCACCTCGCGACCCAGCCAACCTATGGTTTAGGGCTAATTAAAAAGGCAATGTACAGCGCCGCCACCAACACGCTCGATCAACAGCTGGATCTTGAACGCGATCTACAACGCCTCGGAGGCCGAAGCGAAGACTACCGCGAAGGCGTGAGCGCGTTCTTCCAAAAACGTCAGCCTGAATTTAAGGGGAAATAATCATGCCTTCTCCTTTGCTACAAGGCTCCGTTGGCGTGATTGGCGCAGGAACAATGGGCATTGGCATTGCTCAGGTTGCCGCCAGCGCAGGACATGATGTGATGCTGTTTGACGTTAACGCCGAAGCCGCATCGCGTGCGTTAAGCGCTTTACATCAACGCCTGCAACAGCGAGTTGATGCAGGTAAAACGGATGCCCATACCACGCAACAGCTTTTAGCGCGTATTCAAATTGTCACCGCGCTCACCGAGTTGGCTCCTTGCGCTTTGGTGATCGAAGCGATCGCCGAGCGTTTAGAGATCAAACAGAGCCTGTTTCGCGATCTGGAAGCGATTTGTTCATCGCAAACGTTGTTTGCCAGCAACACCTCTTCGCTATCAATTACCGCCATTGCCAGCGCCCTGAAACACCCGCAGCGTATGGCTGGGTTGCATTTTTTCAATCCCGCGCCGGTGATGAAGCTGGTCGAAATTGTACGTGGCTTGGAAACCGATGCGGACACGCTCAATGCGCTGCGAGAACTGGCCATAGCATGGAAAAAACAGCCGGTGGTTTGTCGTTCGACGCCCGGTTTTATCGTTAACCGCGTTGCGCGTCCTTTCTACGCCGAAACCCTGCGGGCGTTAGAGGAGCAGATCGCCACACCGGCCACGCTGGATGCCGTGCTGCGTGATGCCGGCGGCTTTGCGATGGGGCCGTTGCAGCTAACCGATTTAATTGGCCACGACGTGAACTATGCGGTAACGGAATCGGTATTTCATGCCTTTGGCTCTGATCCTCGCTTTCAGCCCTCGTTGGTGCAAAAAGAGCTGGTAGAGGCTGGGCATTTAGGACGTAAAAGTGGCCGTGGTTTTTATCGCTATCAGAGCGATATTCAGCCGATTCCCCCTGAGTTTGCACCGATTGAAACTGGCGCGATGCCGCAACGAATTAGCGCCCATGGGCGCTGGTCGGCGCTGCCTGAATTTGCTGCCCTGTTGCAACAAAATGGGATCGCGATTGAAGAACTCAAAGAGAGTGCCGAATCGCCTCCGTTTTTACGCCTCGATGAAGTTACATTTATGTTAACAAACGGTAAATTATCATCAAGACTCGCCGCAGAAACGAGAACGCCCGTGGTTCAGTTTGATCTTTCCGTGAATCATCAACAGGCTCCAGCCATCGCTATTAGCGCAGCCAGCTGTAATAGCGCAGCGCAAACGGCGTTAGTGATTCGCTTCCTGCAATCCTTAGGCAAAAACGTCATTGTTCTTCCTGATTATCCGGCGCTGTTAACCCTGCGCACGGTTGCCATGTTGTGCAACGAGGCGCTTGACGTGGTGAACAAAGGGATCGCCAGCAGCGAAGACACCGATTTGGCGATGCGTCTGGGGGTGAATTATCCCGCAGGCCCATTAGCCTGGGGTAACCAGCTTGGCTGGCAGCATATTCTCACCACGCTCGAAAACCTTAATCACTTCTATGCCGACACCCGCTATCGCCCAGCGCCGCTATTGCGCCAACTGGCGGCTGGCTACGTTTCGCTTGCCACTCAGGAGCTTCATTGATGAACGCCTCATCACCAACTCATTTAGCGCAACGCTGCGCCGAGCTGATGTTTGCCCAAGATACCTGCGCGCAGTCCATGGGGATGACCATCGACCGCGTCGATAGCGGTTTCGCTCAGGTCAGCATGACTATCGCCCCCAACATGCTTAACGGGCACCAAACCTGTCACGGCGGGCAACTTTTCAGCCTTGCCGATACTGCATTTGCCTATGCCTGCAACAGCCAAGGATTAGCCGCCGTGGCTTCTGGCTGTTCCATTGATTTTATCCGCCCAGGATTTAGCGGCGATCGTCTAACCGCCAGTGCCGAAGTGCGACATCAGGGCAAGAAAACGGGTCTATACGACGTTGAGATCACGAACCAAGATGGCAAAACCGTCGCGTGGTTTCGTGGCCGTGCGCATCGTCTTGGTCATTCCCTTTTAGAACAGCAAGGAGAGCAGCCATGAATCACGCTTTTATCTGCGACGGCGTTCGCACCCCGATTGGTCGCTATGCTGGTGCATTAGCCGGCCTGCGCGCCGATGATTTGGCCGCGATTCCATTGCAAGCCTTGATGGCTCGTTATCCCACGTTGGACTGGGAGCGCGTTGACGACGTGATCCTCGGCTGCGCCAATCAGGCCGGAGAAGACAACCGTAACGTAGCCCGTATGGCCGCGTTATTGGCTGGATTACCATCAACCGTTTCAGGCACCACTATCAATCGCCTGTGCGGCTCTGGTTTAGACGCGCTGGCCTTTGCTGCCCGCAGCATTAAAGCCGGTGACGCTCAGCTGATGTTGGCCGGAGGCGCGGAATCCATGACGCGTGCTCCGCTGGTGATGGGCAAAGCCGACAGCGCCTTCAGCCGTCAGGCACAAATATTCGATACCACTATCGGCTGGCGCTTTGTGAATCCGCTCATGCAGGGATCTTTTGGCACCGATTCCATGCCGGAAACCGCCGAAAACGTGGCCGCTCAGTTCAATATCAGCCGCGCCGATCAAGATGCCTTTGCGCTGCGCAGTCAACAGCGTACCGCTAAGGCGCAGGCTTCAGGCGTGTTAGGGCAAGAAATTGTTCCGGTGGTTTTGAAAGGTAAAAAGGGGGCGGAGATCCGCGTGACACAGGATGAACATCCTCGTCCAGAAACCACGCTGGAGCAATTGCAAAGCCTGAAAACGCCTTTCCGTATGCCGGGCAGCGTAACAGCCGGAAATGCCTCAGGGGTTAACGACGGTGCTGCCGCGCTGATCGTGGCATCTGAAGCGCTGGCTATCGCGCAGGGACTGACACCCAGAGCGCGCATTGTCGCCACCGCAACCTGTGGCGTTGAACCACGCATTATGGGGATCGGCCCGCTGCCAGCCACACGCAAAGTGTTGGAACTGGCCGGCTTAAGCCTGAACCAAATGGACGTCATTGAACTCAATGAAGCCTTTGCGGCGCAGTCTCTGGCCGTGATGCGTCAGCTTGGCCTTCCTGACGATGCCGAACACGTGAACCCGAACGGCGGTGCCATTGCGCTCGGTCATCCTCTTGGCATGAGCGGAGCACGTTTGGCATTGGCAGCCACTTTTGAACTGGAACGGCGCGGCGGGCGCTACGCACTTTGCACCATGTGCATCGGTGTAGGGCAAGGCATCGCCATGATTATCGAGCGTGTCTGATCCCTCCGCCTCTGTCCCTACAAACCAGAGCCTGTGAGCGCGATTCAAATACTAAGAAAAATACTATCAGGAATGGCAAACATGACTAAGACATTACCGCACATTGACCCGATTGAATTCGCCTCATGTGATGAAATTCAGGCATTGCAGCTGGAACGTATGAAATGGACGCTGCATCACGCCTATAACAACGTGCCGATGTACAAACGTAAATTTGATGCGGCTGGCGTTCATCCTGATGACTTTAAGCAACTGAGCGATATTGCGAAATTCCCCTATACCACCAAGCAAGATCTGCGTGATAACTACCCTTTCGACACCTTCGCGGTACCGATGGAGCAAGTGGTTCGCGTGCATGCGTCGTCGGGAACGACCGGTCGCCCAACGGTTGTCGGTTATACCCAACAGGATATCGATAACTGGGCGGATATTGTGGCCCGCTGTTTGCGTTCCGCGGGAGCCACAGCCAAAGACAAAATTCATGTGGCCTACGGCTATGGGCTATTCACCGGGGGATTAGGCGCGCATTACGGCGCTGAGCGACTCGGTGCAACCGTGATCCCAATGTCCGGCGGGCAAACGGAAAAACAGGCGCAGTTAATTCTCGACTTCAAACCCGATGTCATCATGGTCACGCCTTCTTATTGCCTGACGCTGATTGACGAACTCGAGCGCAAAATGGGCGGCGATGCCCGCGGGTGTTCACTGCGCTTGGGCGTATTCGGCGCAGAACCTTGGACTGATTCTCTGCGTAGCGAAATCGAAACCCGTATGGGGATCAAAGCACTAGATATTTATGGACTGTCTGAAGTGATGGGCCCAGGCGTCGCGATGGAGTGCGCAGAATATGCCGACGGTCCAACTATCTGGGAAGATCACTTCTACCCTGAGATCATTCATCCCGATAGCTGCCAAGTGCTGTCAGACGGTGAAGCCGGAGAATTGGTTTTCACCACGCTAACCAAAGAGGCGATGCCAGTGATCCGCTATCGCACCCGCGATCTTACCCGTTTGTTGCCGGGATCGGCACGCAATATGCGGCGCATGGATAAGATCACCGGTCGATCCGACGATATGCTGATTATTCGCGGCGTAAACGTGTTCCCTTCTCAGCTTGAAGAACAGATTATGAAGTTCCGCGAGCTGTCGCCGCACTACCAGTTGGAAGTCACGCGCAAAGGTAATTTAGATAACCTGTCAGTCAAAGTTGAACTGAAGGAACCTAACGTTCTCAACCACGATCAGCGCTGTGATATCTGCCATCAGCTGCGCCACCATATTAAATCGATGGTTGGCGTGAGTACCCAGGTCAGCATCGTAAACTGCGGTGATATTCCACGTTCCGAGGGTAAAGCCGTTCGCGTGGTGGATTGTCGGGGACGGTAATAACCCAGTCCCACCCTAACCCTCCCCTTATCAGGGGAGGGAACCGTTCTGCGCGGGTTGGAAGATCCCACAACTTTTCATCCGGTTATGCTACTGTGATGACACACTAAAAACTGACCGGTGAAGAATAATGGAACACAAAATTGACGACTTTATTCGTCATGCGCTGGATGCCCAGCCGATCAGCGGTACGTCACTGATTATCTCTTTGTATGGCGATGCACTCAGCCATCGCGGCGGTGAGGTTTGGTTAGGTAGCCTAAGTGCGCTGCTTGAGCCACTTGGGTTTGGCGATCGCTTTGTCCGTACCTCCATTTTTCGGCTGCAAAAAGAGGGATGGCTGGACGTCATAAAATTAGGCCGTCGCAGCTTCTATCGCGTCACCGAACGCGGCATGAATCAGTTTCGTCATGCAGAAAGCAAAATCTATCTCAGTGAACAGCCAGAATGGGATGGACAGTGGGATTTGTTGTTACTCGAAATGGCAAGTAAAGCAGAGCGAGTTCGGCTGAAAAAGGCGCTCAGCTGGCTTGGTTTTGGTCAAATGAACAGTTCGCTGATGGCGGCGCCAGCACGGGAACAGAGCGATGTTCCAGCTATGTTAAGCGAACTCAACGCCAGCGAATCAGTTATCTATTTCCGTGCTGACTATCCCTATAACCGCTCAGAACAGAGTTTAAAAGAGCTGGTTTCCGCCAGCTGGTCCCTGAATGAAGTTGCAGAGTATTATCATGAATTTATCGCATCGTTTCGCCCACTCATGACGTTGCTGCGTGATACACCAGAAGAAGAACTCACTCCCGAACGCTGCTTTCAGCTGCGTTTGCTGCTAATCCACTACTATCGCCGCGTAGTTCTGAAAGATCCGCTGTTGCCGGATGCACTCTTGCCGAATCAGTGGGAAGGACAGATCGCCCGTAATCTATGTATCAATATTTACCAACGCATCGACCATGCCGCCACGCGCTATGTGAGTGAGAAAACAGAAACCACCATCGGAGAACTCCCCCAGCCAGCGGTCGCCTACTATCGCCGCTTTGGCGGATTACCCCGATAAAGCCTTACACATTAAGGAGATTTAACGATGCCCGTGTATCAGATTGATGGTTTAACTCCGGTAGTCGACAGCAGTAGTTTCGTTCATCCTACCGCCGTATTAATTGGCGATGTGATTATCGGCAAACGCGTCTACATCGGGCCTAATGCCAGTCTGCGTGGCGACTTTGGCCGAATCGTAGTGCAAGACGGGGCGAACATTCAAGATAACTGCGTCATGCATGGGTTCCCACAGCAGGACACCGTGGTGGAAATCGATGGGCATATCGGCCACGGCGCAATTCTGCACGGCTGTCGCATTCGGCGTAATGCGCTCGTGGGCATGAATGCCGTGGTGATGGATGGCGCTGATATCGGCGAAAACACCATTATTGGGGCTGCTGCTTTTGTGAAAGCCGCCGCAAAATTTGACGCAAATAAACTGGTGGTTGGCAGCCCTGCCCGCGTGGTACGGGAGTTAAGCGAACAGGAATTGAGTTGGAAGCGTGCGGGCACCCGCGAATATCAAGAATTAGTGATCCGCTGCAAAGAAACGCTGCGTGAAGTTGAACCGCTGCGAGAAGAGGAAGCCGGTCGCAAACGACTGAGTTTCAATGAAGATATTGTACCGAAGGGGCAGATTTGAGATTGACTCGGCATCAGCATGATGACGGTGTAAGGTTTCGTTCGCCTATCTCTATTGGAGTCCTTAGCGTACGAAACCCACCACCTGAGCCAGCAAGCGTATCACCTGACTATGGCAAGACCTTTCCAATATCCGGCCACTCGCTGAGCGGCATCGGCCGAGCAAAGTAATACCCCTGTGCTTTTTGGCACCCCATTTCCTGTAGTTTGTCGGCCACTTCCGCCGTTTCAACCCCTTCGGCCACCAATGGGACATTAAATCCGTGGGATAGCCGGACCACCGCCGACACAATCGATTCGTTGCGGCTATCGGTGAGAACATCGCTAACGAAATCTTTATCGATTTTTAAGGTATCAAATTCAAGCTTATGCAGATAAGAAAGGCTTGAGAAACCTGAACCAAAATCATCAATGGCAACGGAAACGCCCCCGCGACGGATAGTGCTGATGGTTTCCATCAAAATATCGGTTTCTTTCATCATGCTCGTTTCGGTAATTTCGATCGAGATGTTGTGTGGCGCAATATTATGCCGAGCCATCGTAGCAAAAAGTGTGTGGGCAAAATCTTGCTGCATAAGCTGTACCAGCGAAATATTCACATGCAGTTTAAAGTCGCTTGGCCACTCACCGCTGGAGAGTTTTTCACTCAGCTGCATGCAGGCGTTATCTAAAACCCATGCGCCTAGAGGAACAATAAACCCCGTATCTTCCGCCAAAGGAATAAAGTGATCGGGGCCAACCATGCCAAGTTCTGCATTGCGCCAACGAATTAAACATTCAGCACCGGTAATATGACGCGTGGTCAAATTCACAATCGGCTGGAATACCAAGAAGAACTCATTCAGCGCCAGCGCACTCTTTAGATGACGCAACATATTAATATTGAGGATTTCTTCAGCACGAATATCCGAGTGGTATAACATGCTGTAGCCGTTGCCTTTGCTGCAGGCAAATTTCAGCGCAATATAAGCATCCATGATGCTGTCATTAAGCGTGCTCGGATTGATAACGTCATGCACAAAACCGGTATTTCCCGCATATACCTGCCCGTCTGCATCATGCTCTACGTCTAATCCTCTGAAGAAACGCTCAAACTTATGTTGCTCTGCTAAGCAGAAATCCTGCGTTTTTACGCCCGGATAGCAAATAATAAACCGCTCTTCGGCATCCCGTGCAAGCCATGTCCCCGCGGGTAAAATAGCCTGTAGATCTTGAATAAAGCGCGAAACAAAATCTCTACCGTAGCTGCGCCCTAAACTACTAGTGATAGCATTAAAATTACTTAAACCAACAATCGCAAGCAATCCAATCGCAAAACCGCCCTGTTCTTCATGACATTCTCGAAACTTGCCCAGCAAGCCCCTGCGCGTCAGAAGTTTAGTATCCTCATCAATATTGAGCTGGTTTTCTAGCTTAAGGAACATACCTTCCAACTCATCCGACATTTGTGCAAAGGCGGTATTCAGCACTCTAATTTCAGAAAATTGAGCCTGATGATTCAGACTGGGTTTCCATTTTCGTCGAGCAATCATCGGCGCTTGCCGCGCAATATCTAATATAGGGTTCGTTACCATCGAGAGTAATTTCACCGCGATCAATGAACCCAGTGCAAATATAATGACCGAAAGAATAATAGTAATAATACGGTTGCTCAGTAAATCACCGGTTAAATCATCTTGGGCTGAGAGCACAACGATCCGCCATCCAGGCAAATTAAGATCGTTGCCTACCGGCATCACTTTGCCAAAATACATTGAGCTACCGGACTGAATACGCTCCACTTCGCTAGGGTTATTTTGCAGGATTTTAACCGTCGATTTTATTAACGGATCGGTACTGTCCATGACCGAAACCAGCCCGCCACCGTCCTGATCGGCAATACCAAATGCGAGATCGGAAATGAGATAATCATCTTTAGAGGACGCAATAATCTGATTAGAACCATTAACAATAAAAATGACGTTGTTTTCATTTTTTGTCAGTTCCATCAGATAGCGACTAAATCGGCTTAAGCGCAGATCGCTTGAGATAACGCCAATGTAGCGATTTTTTTTGTCATATACGGGAGAGCTAAAAGAGATGCTGATGCCGCTATCCGAGTTAAAGTCTCGATAGGCTTTGGTCCACGAGGATTGTTTACTTTCATCAACATAGCGAAACCAAGGTCGTTGGCTGACGTCATAGTTTTCAATGCTTTCTCTTGGTTTTTCATCCTGAGAAAGGCCGTTGTAGTAATTCAGCCTGCCCAGAGTGACTCGCGACTTCAGGATGAGGTATTCTTTATCCGTAATATTATTCCGACCAACACCGATATAATGGCCATCCCTCGTGCCAAGCGCAACCATGCTTAAATACTTATCACCCGAAAAAATCCGTCCCATAGTTTGAAGGAGAATTTCTTTTATAAACGGCATTTGATCGCTGGTTTCACTGAAATCCATGGCTTTCAGTGACGTGGCTACGGCGGCATTCGACTGCTTAGGCACGTTGATATAGTGCTCCAGCATGCTTTTTACCGTTTCCCCTTTAGACGTGATGACCTTTTCGCTCATCCGATTCAGCGCATGGTTCTCTTGCTGAAACTGGAGATAAAGAATAAAGATGACAATAAACGTGGTAAAAAATACAAATACCGACAGGACAATCGTCTTGAGAGAGTAGCTCTCTATAAACGCCAATTTATTTTTTTTCATACGAACTAGTGCTCAGAAGGTGAACTGTTTCTTACCGCGACTCTTCGACTCGTATAAGTTAACATCTGCCAGTTTCATTGTCGTGGAAATATCGTCGTCAAACTTCGCAACACCAATTGAAACAGTCATTTTTGCCGTCACGCTCTCAGAAATATAGAGTTTCTCATCATTAATATCATGTAAAATTTGCTCAGTAACATGTTTGGCATCCTTTAGGGAGGCATTAAACAAAAAGACAACAAATTCATCGCCCCCCATTCGAACAACAATATCACTTGCTTTGATATTACCCTGCATGATCTTTGTACACTTGTACAAAGCTTCATCACCAATATCATGCCCATAGCTATCATTAATTTGTTTAAAATGATCGATATCGATGGCAAGAATATAGTCTAAGTCAGCTCGTTTTTTAATCTTAGGAATATAGCGACGATTATAGGCTTTGGTCAAAAAATCCATATAATAGTCTTTGTTCATCTTATCAAAGATATCTATATAGTAGAGCCCATGCAGCGTGCGGATCACGGCAATAAAAAAAGGGATCAAGATCAACAGTATTAGCTGCCAATGGAATGTATATTTTATTTCCTCTAACGACTCTTCGATGATGGCTCTGAAGTTTTGGGTATTTTGCGGTAATACCATGATGCCAGAATCGCCATGCCGAGCATTAATAACGCGATTAAATAATTCGTTTGATGCTGTTTCTTCTCTCTCTTTTAAGCGCCCTGGAATTGAAAAAGTGTGCAGCAAATTAATATAGTTTGAATAGCTTAACTGCAAAGCTTGTAATTGGCTGTCTTTAAGCTGCTTATTCGTTTTTTGATTATCTATATTATAAAACGTAGACGCGGAAAGAGAGAGGAAGTCGCTGCGGGCACTGGAGAGTTTCAACAAAAACTCCATCTGCTTAACTGTTGTTTCAGTTTTGTAATAAAAAAGTGTAAAACAGGCTGCGCTGATAACGAACAAGATAACCGTTATTACATCTTGACGCTGACTTAACAAACGAAAAAAAAGATTATTTGAGCTCATAAGCCGAACCAGAATTTTCTCATGAGTAGATTATTCTCTTTAAGATTATTGTCTAAAAGTCACAACTGAGATCGCATGCTCAGTGAATATATATTTGATCATAAATCAGATGTAAATAATTATCCAGAGATGCATTATGAGACTCATAAAATGAGAATTTTCATGAAACAAAAATTACGATGGATAGCTAAAATTAAAATGATAACAGACTGATAAATAAAGAATAAAACTATAATTTAAAATTCAATAATATATTATTGGTTAGAGCTGGTTTGATAGGATTTTTATTGGAAATAGAATTATCTTAATATAAATAGAGGCGACGAGTAACGACGCCTCTATTTTTTCACTGGCTATTTCTCTGTTTTTCCACCGTGTAAACGGCGCGCATCGATAACATCCGGTAACTGGTTTAATTTCGCCAGCACACGTCCAAGCACCTGCAGGTTGTAAATTTCGATATCCATATCAATCGTTGCCAGCTGTTTTTTGGTATCGCTACGGCTGGCAACACCTAGCACGTTAACCTTCTCATTAGCGAGAATAGTCGTGATATCACGTAGCAGGCCGCTACGGTCATTGGCCATCACACGTACCACCAGCGAATAGCCACTGGAGTAGCTCTCGCCCCATACGGCATCGATGATACGTTCCGGTGCATGCGAGCGTAGTTCATTAAGCTGATCGCAGTCTGAACGGTGGATTGAGATGCCGCGCCCCTGAGTGATAAAACCAATAATTTCATCACCAGGGATCGGCTGACAGCAGCGTGCTATGTGGTGCATTAAATTACCCACACCTTCCACCACAACGCGCCCACTGCTCTTATCACTACGTGACTGAGATTGGCCTTTTTGCGTAAGCTGTTTTAGCGCTTCACGGTCAGCTTCTTCCGCACTTGGCTTATTGGTTTTGCCCTGCAGGAAGTTGACCATCTGGTTAACGCGGATATCGCCGCCGCCTATCGCCGCCAAAACCTCATCCATCGAGTTGACGTTATAGCGAGGGATCAGAAGCTTTTCAGCTTCTTTCAGACTGATGTCCAAGCGCTCAAGCTCATCATCTAGAATTTGGCGGCCTGCGAGGATATTTTTGTCCCGATCTTGTTTGCGGAACCAGTTGTGGATTTTGGCGCGTCCACGGCTGGTTGTAACGTAACCAAGGTTTGGATTCAGCCAGTCACGGCTTGGGTTCGGCTGCTTCTGAGTGATAATTTCAACCTGATCGCCCATCTGCAGCTGATAGGTGAATGGCACAATGCGACCACCGATTTTAGCACCGATACAGCGATGGCCTACGTCGCTGTGAATATGGTAAGCAAAGTCGAGCGGTGTTGAGCCCGCAGGGAGATCCACAACGTCGCCTTTTGGCGTAAACACATAAACGCGATCGTCAAATACCTGGCTGCGTACCTCATCCAGCATTTCGCCAGAGTCGGCCATCTCTTCTTGCCATGCAATCAGTTTACGCAGCCACGCAATTCGACCTTCGTAGCCGGAACGACCTGCGGCCTGCGGCCCCTCTTTGTATTTCCAGTGCGCAGCAACGCCCAGCTCGGCATCTTCATGCATCTGGCGTGTCCGGATTTGAATCTCTAGCGTTTTACCGCGCGGGCCTAAAACGACGGTATGAATCGACTGATAACCATTAGGTTTCGGGTTAGCCACATAGTCGTCAAATTCATTAGGCAGATGACGATAGTGAGTGTGCACTATCCCCAATGCCGCGTAGCAATCCTGCAAGCGTTCAACCACGATGCGCACCGCTCGGACGTCAAATAGCTCATCAAACGCCAATGCCTTTTTCTGCATTTTGCGCCAGATACTGTAGATGTGTTTTGGCCGGCCATAAATCTCGGCTTTGACACCTTCTTTGGCCATTTCCTTGCGCAGCGCTTCAACAAAATCATCGATAAACTGCTCACGATCGATACGGCGTTCATGCAACAGCTTGGCAATCTTTTTATATTCATCTGGATGCAGATAACGGAAGCAGAAATCTTCTAGCTCCCACTTTAGCTGCCCAATCCCCAGACGATTTGCCAACGGTGCATAGATGTTGAAGCACTCTTTGGCCGCCAATACGCGTTCTTCTTCCGGCGCATCTTTGACTTCGCGCAGATGAGCAATACGCTCAGCGAGCTTTATCACCACGCAGCGGAAATCTTCCACCATGGCCAGTAGCATGCGGCGGATATTATCCACCTGCTCAGAGGCACCGGAGTCATTTTGAGTGGCTTTTAACGCGCGGATTGCATCCATTTCCAGCACGCCATGTACCAGATTGGTGATCTCTGTGCCAAAATCCTCCTCGACTGTTTCACGATCGATGACTTTGGCTTCCACCAGCGGAAACAGCAGCGCGGTGCGCATACTGTCGTTGTCCATACTGAGCGTGGAGAGAATTTCCACCATCTCAACGCCGCGCCACAGTAATAATGCCGCATCGGGATGATTAAGTGTTTTTTGCTGACAATAACGCCAAGTTGCAGAGAGACGCTCACACGACTGCTGGTTCGACAGATTTAGGCTCTTCACCCACTCATCAAGGGCAAATTCACCAGCCGTATTTAGATGGGCACTTCTTACCGCAACCATATCCTCTCCCTTTTACTCATCAACTTGAGCCGTACTACGACGCAACAAACAACGCCATCGACTCTAAATGCCCCGTGTGGGGAAACATATCTAGCATTCGCACGCGTTCCATTCGGTAACCCGCTGCGATTAAAATCTGACTGTCACGCGCCAGCGTGGTGGGATTACAGGAAACATAAACCACCTTCTGCGGTGCTAGTTTAACAATGTGATCCATAACGCCTGCGGCACCGGCACGCGCTGGATCCAACAACACTTTGTCAAATCCAAGTTTAGCCCATGGCTGCCGAGTCACATCATCCTCCAAGTTGTGCTGGAAGAATTCGACGTTATTCAATGCATTAATCTGGGCATTATACAGACCATTTGCTACCAGCGTAGCAACACCTTCAACGCCGACCACCTGTTTTGCGCGTTTTGCTAAGGGTAATGTGAAATTGCCCATCCCGCAGAACAGGTCTAACACGCGATCGGTCGATTCTACTGCTAACCATTCCAACGCCTGCGCAACCATTCGTTGATTCACCGCGTCGTTAACCTGAATGAAATCTCTTGGGCTAAAAAATAATCGTAGCCCGTCGACTTGATAAAACGGTGTGTCATCGCACAGCTTAATCAGATCGTCTTCATTACCTTGTAGGTAGAGCATAGCGCGATGCTGCGCACTAAAATTGTGCAAACGAGCCAAATCTTGTTCTTTCAACGGTTCAAGATGGCGCAATACCACTACGGGACCATTATCAGCCAGCACAAGTTCAGCATGGCCTAAACGGCGAACGGCCTTCATCCCGGCCAAACACTCATGCAGCGGTTGCAAAAGCGATGCCAGCGCAGGTGCTAATACAGGGCATGCTTTAACAGGCACTAAATCATTAGAACCTGACTTGCGAAACCCCATCACCAGCTGCTGTTGTTTAGGCAGGAATTGCAATCCTAAACGCGCACGCCGACGATAGCCGTATTCTGGCCCGCTAATAACGGATTCTGGTATGATATCCAAACCCGTTTCGCGGTTAATCAGGCGTTGAAGAGAAGCCGATTTACTTCGCTGTTGTAGGGCCTCGCTGGCATGCTGCTGCTGGCAGCCGCCACAGACACCAAAATGCGGGCAGCGCGGCGCTACGCGCTCTGGGCTGCGAGTGAGTAAACGCTTCACTTTGGCGCGAGCAAACTGCTTTTTTTCTTCGGTTAAAGTGACTTCGGCTTGCTCATCTGGCAATAGGCCGGAAATAAAGATAGCTTTACCATTGTGGCGTGCAACTCCTTGGCCAAAGGGATCAAGGTCGGTTGCCGTCACAGTTATGGTTTGTCGGGTCGCCACACGGCGTCCCGGAGAGTAAAATTGAGCCATGTTTTATCGATTTGTCGTTGGTTTTAGCTTTCGCTAATAATGATATCTGCCACCAATTCTCCCACATTGGACCCACATGACCAAATACAGCCTGCGTGCGCGCATGATGGTACTGATTTTAGCCCCCACTTTATTGATTGGTTTGCTGCTCAGCACCTTCTTTGTTGTTCATAGATACAATGAGTTACAAGCACAATTGGTGGATTCCGGTGCCAGTATCATTGAGCCGCTTGCCGTGGCGAGCGAATACGGTATGACCTTCCGCAGTCGTGAAGCGGTGCGACAGCTGATTGGCCTTCTGCATCGCCGTCATTCCGATATTGTGCGCTCCATCGCCGTTTTCGACGATAACAACGATCTGTTCGTTACCTCAAACTATCACCATAACTATTCGCTGCTACAGCTCCCCAAAGGGGTGCCTATGCCTAACGACCTGATGCTTTCCAAGCATGGGGATTCGTTAATCCTGCGCACACCGATCATCTCGGAAGACAGATTTATCGACTCCACCAGCGCCGAAAACCCGCACCTTGGCTATATCGCGGTTGAATTGGATCTGCGTTCAGTGCGCTTACAGCAATACAAAGAAGTATTTGTTGCTACGTTGCTGCTGATTATCTGTATGTGTATTGCCTTGCTGTTTGCCTACCGGCTGATGCGCGATGTCACAGGGCCTATCCGTAACATGGTTAACACCGTTGACCGCATTCGTCGGGGGCAGCTCGACAGTCGCGTAGAAGGCCATATGCTGGGTGAGCTGGATATGCTCAAAAACGGTATTAATTCGATGGCGATGTCTCTGACGGCCTACCACGAAGAGATGCAGCAAAATATCGATCAGGCCACCTCTGACCTGCGTGAAACGCTCGAGCAGATGGAAATTCAAAACGTAGAATTAGATTTAGCTAAAAAACGCGCTCAGGAAGCCGCGCGAATTAAATCCGAGTTTTTGGCCAATATGTCGCATGAGCTGCGTACACCGCTCAATGGGGTTATCGGCTTTACCCGACAAGTTCTGAAAACCCCGCTCAATGCGACCCAAAGTGATTACCTGCAAACCATTGAGCGTTCTGCGAATAATCTACTGACCATCATCAATGATGTGCTTGATTTCTCGAAGCTTGAAGCCGGTAAACTGGTGCTGGAACATATTCCTTTCCTGCTGCGTGAAACCATCGACGAAGTTACCGTTCTGCTTGCTCCTAGCGCACACGAAAAAGGCATTGAGCTTACCCTTAATATTCGTAACGATGTTCCCGAACATGTGATCGGCGACCCGATGCGCATACAGCAAGTCCTTACTAACCTATTAGGCAATGCGATTAAATTTACCGAGAAAGGGAATATCGATATTCGCATTGAGCTACGCAGCGCCACCCCACATCAGGTGGAGCTTGAAGTATTGGTGCACGATACCGGTATTGGTATCTCAGAACGCCAGCAATCACAGCTGTTCCAAGCATTCCGTCAGGCAGATGCCAGTATTTCTCGCCGCCATGGCGGCACCGGATTGGGCTTAGTTATCACCCAGAAACTGGTGAATGAAATGGGTGGGGATATTAGTTTCCATAGCCAGCCGAACAAAGGCTCTACATTCTGGTTCCACATTCAGTTAGAACTCAACCATAACGCGCCGGCAAGTCACTTCCCGATGCAGAGATTGGCCGGGCAAAAACTGCTTTATGTCGAGTCAAATCCGGTTGCCGCGCAATGTACCTTGGACTTACTTCAGGCGACGCCGCTGGAGGTGAGCTACAGCCCGCTTCTGGCACAGGTTATTCCTGACTCTCACTACGATATCCTACTGGTGGGGCTGCCGGTTAACTTCACCTATGATGATGAACAGGGTCGCGATAAGCTGAAAACCGCGTTGTCATTAGCCAACCGCGTGATCCTTGCGATGCCGAGCCACAAGCTGCTCTATAGTGATGAATTGAAAGAAGAAGGAGTACGCAGTTGTTTAGCGAAACCGCTAACCAGTAATCGCCTGCTGCCTATTTTGCTGGATAATAGCCTGCCGAAACGTGCGCCGGTAGTGATTGAGCAGAAGGTTGAACGTCTGCCGCTGAACGTCATGGCGGTTGATGATAACCCGGCCAACCTTAAGCTGATTGGGGCGCTGTTAGGTGAGCTGGTCGAACAAATTATTCTGTGCAATAGCGGTGAAGAAGCGATTGCTCAAGCTAAAGAGCATCGTTTAGACATCATCCTGATGGATATTCAAATGCCTGAAATGGATGGCATTCGTACCAGTGAATTAATCCGCAAAATACCGCGCTATATTGATACGCCGATTATCGCCGTAACGGCACATGCGATTAACGGTGAACGTGAGCGCCTACTCCGCGCAGGAATGGATGACTATCTGGCAAAACCCATCGATGAAAATATGCTGCGCCAGCTGCTAGCGCGTTACTATCGCGATCCTAACGGGCAAGAGCCACATACCGCCACGGTATCAGTCGAAGCCGATAGCGATGTAACGCTAGATTGGGATATGGCACTGCGACAGGCGGCGAATAAAGAAGATCTGGCACGGGATTTATTGCAGATGCTGCTGGAGTTCCTTCCACAGGTCAAAACACAGGTGGAAGCGGCGCTCGAAGGCAATCAGGATCCGGCGATAGTAGATATTATCCACAAACTGCACGGTAGCTGCAGTTACAGCGGTCTTCCACGTTTGAAACGCCTTTGCCGTTATATCGAACAACAGCTGCGTCATGATATTGCGGTGGGTGATTTAGAGCCGGAGTGGATGGAGTTACTCGACGAAATTGAAAACGTGGAGAAAGCCGCTCAGGAGAAACTGAACGGCTAGCGTTGTTGGGCGCTCAATCACTCGTAGAACGATGATTGAGCGCTAGCGACTAAATAGCTATTCCTCAGCTCTTCAGCAACAATTACCCTTCAACAATTACCCTTCAACAATCACGGTTGCGCAGGCGTAGCGGCGTTCATCAGCTAAAGAAACGTGAATAGACGTAATCCCCATTTCCTGCGCCAGTTCGGCGGCACGCCCGTGTAAACGCAGTATCGGTTTGCCCAGCGTATCGTTGTAAACCTCAAACTGAGCAAAGGCCAGCCCGTTACGAATACCGGTGCCAAATGCCTTAGCGGCAGCCTCTTTAACCGCAAAACGCTTGGCTAAATAACGAACTTTCTGCTGATGAGCGCAGTATTGCTCCCATTCAGCGGGCGCCAATACGCGTTTCGCCATTTGATCGCCACTGCGCTCGACCACAGCCTCAATGCGAGAAATTTCGACAATATCGGTGCCCAAACCTAAAACAGCCATTAGCGACGCGCTTCCAACATCAGCTGTTTCATCGCACTCACGGCCTCAGGCAAACCACTCATCACCGCTCGACCAATAATACTGTGGCCGATATTCAGCTCATGCATTTCAGGTAATGCAGCAATCGGTAGGACGTTATGATAGGTCAAACCGTGGCCCGCATTCACTTTTAAGCCTCGTTCGTTGGCAAAACGCGCGGCTTGGGCAATGCGCTCAAATTCTGCCTGACGCTTTAGTTCGCATTCTGCATCGGCATAAGCACCGGTGTGAATTTCAATATAGGGCGCGCCAACGCTCACTGCGGCTTCAATTTGGCGCTGGTCGGGATCGATAAACAGCGATACCAAAATACCCGCCTGAGTTAGACGCTCCACGGCGACGGTCATTTTATCCAACTGACCCGCAACGTCTAGCCCGCCTTCAGTCGTCACTTCTTGGCGTTTTTCAGGCACCAAGCAACAAAAATGCGGCTTCAATTCACAGGCAATATCGATCATCTCATCGGTAACCGCCATTTCCAGATTCATCCGCGTCTGAATAGTTTGGCGCAGCAAACGCACATCGCGATCGGTAATGTGACGGCGATCTTCGCGCAGATGCACGGTGATCCCATCGGCCCCTGCTTGCTCAGCAATAAAAGCCGCTTGAACAGGGTCTGGATACTGGGTGCCACGCGCATTGCGCAGGGTTGCGATATGATCGATGTTGACGCCCAACAGTAAATCAGCCATGACAAATCCTCTTAAGAAAACGTTTAAGTCAGAGATTACAGACAAAATAAGGCTTAGTTCGCATCAGTGTACACCGAACTTAGCGGGATAGGGTCAGACAGAATTATGGCGATGTAGGGGACAGTGAAATTTTAAGCTGAAGCCGGTTTAACAGGGCGTTTTCCAACAAATTGGCGAAACAGTTCACGGCTTTTTAGCGGTTTTCCGCCTAAATAGGGTTTCAGCGCCATACGCGTAAAACGTTTAGCCGCACGCAGCGTGAGTGGATCAGGGAATCTACGTTCGGCCAACGCTTTTAAATCACGGCCGGTAAAGCTGAGCTGATCGACCAGCAAGCTGGCGATAAACCCTTTCTCTTCACGGTAGCGATAGGTCATCTCATCAGAGACCGGTTCGCCGCTGCCAGCGCAGTGCAGAAAATCGATGCCATAACCAAGATTACCCAGCAAAGCGAGCTCGAATTCACGCAGCGTATGCTCAGGAGAACCAACGGTTGCCGCCAAGTTTTGTAAACAGTTTAGGTAATCGAAGAATAACGAAGAGTAGTTGGTTTCCTGCTCAAGCACGCGGGAAACCAGCTCATTGACATATAAACCGCTATAGAGCGAAATGCCCGTCAGCGGTAGCCCTAACGAAACAGGCTCAGCATTACGTAGGGTTTTGACTTCCCCTTTCCCGCCCCAACGAACCAGCAGCGGCGTAAAAGGTTGTAACGCGCCTTTGAGGCTTGAGCGTTTGCTACGTGCGCCTTTCGCCAACAGACGAACACGTCCGTGCCCTTCAGTAAATAGGTCTAACAGGAGACTGGTTTCACTGTAGGGACGCCCATGTAACACAAATGCGCGTTGCCAACCTTCCATAGGCGCGATCTCTTAGAGATCTTCACCATAACCCAAGCTACGCAGCGCACGTTCGTCGTCTGCCCAACCGGATTTAACCTTAACCCACAGCTCAAGATGGACTTTAGCTTCAAACATGGCTTCCATGTCTTGGCGAGCTTCAATGCCAATCGTCTTGATTTTTGAGCCTTTATTACCGATAACCATCTTCTTCTGGCCTTCACGCTCAACCAGAATCAGACCGTTAATGTCGTAACCACCGCGTTCGTTAGAAACGAAGCGTTCAATTTCAACGGTAACGGAATACGGCAGCTCTTCGCCCAAGAAACGCATCAGTTTTTCGCGGATGATTTCAGACGCCATAAAGCGCTGTGAGCGGTCAGTAATGTACTCTTCTGGGAAGTGGTGGATCGCTTCCGGCAGTTTTTTACGCACAATGCTGGCGATGGTATCTACGTTCGTTCCCTTCTCAGCAGAGATTGGAACCACGTCCATAAAGTTCATCTGTTCGCTGAGGAACTGGATATGAGGCAGCAAAGCCGCTTTATCCTGAACGTTATCGACTTTGTTGATCGCTAAGATAACCGGCGCTTTCAAATCACGCAGTTTATTCACGACCATTTCGTCATCGGCGGTCCAGTGCGTCCCTTCAACAACGAAAATCACCAGCTCAACGTCACCGATTGAGCTGCTGGCTGCGCGGTTCATCAAACGGTTGATGGCGCGTTTTTCTTCAATATGCAACCCGGGGGTGTCCACGTAGATGGCCTGATATGGCCCTTCCGTGTGAATACCCATGATGCGGTGGCGGGTCGTTTGTGGCTTACGCGAGGTGATCGAAATCTTCTGCCCCAGCAGTTGGTTCAGCAATGTCGATTTGCCAACGTTAGGACGTCCAACGATGGCAATAAATCCGCAATAAGTTGTTTCTTCGCTCATTCAAGCTCCAGCTGTTTCAGCGCTTGTTCAGCCGCTGCCTGCTCGGCCTTGCGACGACTTGAGCCAACACCGATAACCGGTTCGCTCAGGCCGCTGACCTGACAGTGAATAGTAAATTCTTGATCGTGTGCTTCACCGCGAACCTGCACCACCAAATAAGATGGCAGCGGCAGATGGCGTCCCTGCAAGAACTCTTGCAGACGCGTTTTCGGGTCTTTTTGCTTATCACCTGGACTAATCTCGTCCAAGCGTGAGCGGTACCAATCAAGGATCAGTCGTTCAATCGTTTGGATATCACTATCCAGGAAAATGCCGCCAATTAACGCTTCTACGGTGTCAGCTAAAATAGATTCGCGGCGGAAACCACCACTTTTTAGCTCACCCGGCCCAAGACGCAGGCACTCCCCCAAATCAAATTCTCGTGCCATTTCTGCCAGCGTATTCCCACGTACTAAAGTAGCACGCATGCGGCTCATGTCGCCCTCATCAACCCGCGGGAAGCGGTGATACAGCGCATTGGCAATAACGAAACTAAGAATTGAGTCGCCCAGAAACTCAAGACGTTCATTGTGTTTGCTGCTGGCACTGCGATGAGTCAATGCCTGCAATAACAGCTCCTGCTGTTGAAAAGTATAGCCCAGCTTCTTTTGAAGCCGGTTAGTTACGATGGGATTCATGAGATACCAAATAGATCTAGAATGCGTCAAAAACCGCAGCATACGGAACAGGCCTGCTTGCCGTTAGCCAATCCAAAGCTGTTTCGTTTGCAGTGGCTTCCAGATCGGAAGCCAACTTTTTATCGCTCGAAGGGGTATTCTACAACGACTGAAAATATAATGCTGCGGTAATATGCCTTATTCGCTGAAGTTGCCTAGCTATTAATGCAACGGAAATAAGTTTAGGCGCATATTTTAATGCTGGTTAAAACGTCACGCTGATTTCACGCTGTAGGAAGATACCCACAGCGTGAATGATAAGCAGGAAATTAGTGAATTCCACCAATACGACTCAGGCGAACACCGGTTGGCCACTGACCTTCCTGTTTTTCAAAGCTCATCCAGATTGCCGTCGCTTTACCAACGAGGTTCTGCTCAGGAACAAAGCCCCAATAACGGCTATCGGCGCTGTTATCGCGGTTGTCGCCCATCATGAAGTAATGACCTTCAGGTACTACCCAAACGCCCTGTGGCTGGCCCGGCTGACGGTAGTAACGTGACATTATGTCCTGCGCCTGAGGCACTGTCATAATACGATGAGTAACGGTACCCAGCGTTTCTTTTCGCTCGCTCATGCGGTATCCATCATCCACGTTTTGATCCAACGGGATTTGGAAGAAGCCACTGCTGGCCTCGCCATTACCCATTTGGCCAAAGGTCTGTACCCATTCGCTTGGCTCAGCCGCGCTGTAGGTAATGGGCAATAACTTGTCGCAGTTCTGCCCTGTTTGGCAGGCAGGGTAAACCGTGACTTCTTTACTGTATGGATCGTAAGTCACTTTATCGCCCGGCAAGCCGATAGCACGCTTGATATAGTCCAAACGTGGATCCAGTGGATATTTAAATACCACGATATCGCCGCGTTTAGGATGTCCGGTTGGAATAATCGTGTGCTGCGCTACAGGTTCTTTAATTCCATAGGCAAACTTTTCTACCAGAATGAAATCGCCGATCAACAGCGTCGGCATCATTGAACCTGATGGGATCTGGAAAGGCTCATATATAAATGAGCGGATAATCAGAACCAGCGCTAAAACAGGGAAAACGGAAACACAGGTTTCAATCCAACCTGACGTTTTCACAGCCTCTTTAGCGGTCTGTTTATCTAAACCGTCAACCGTTTGGGCGTTAATCGCCGCGATCTTGGCCCGACGCGCCGGAGCCAACTTGAAACGGTCGATACACCAAATCACCCCGGTAACCAACGTTGCAATCACCAGAATTAGAGCGAACATATTGGCCATGCCAATAACTCCTTAAATAACCCCGAGACTTCAAACTTAACTGCGTTGAAATCTATTTGGGCATAAGCCTCTCAATGATAACGGCACCTCAATCGGTGCCGCTCATCATAGAACTTTAGTCTTTACCTACATGCAGAATGGCCAAGAAGGCTTCCTGCGGCAGTTCGACGTTACCGACCTGCTTCATACGTTTCTTACCGTCTTTCTGCTTCTGCAGCAGCTTTTTCTTACGGCTGACGTCGCCGCCGTAACACTTAGCAAGAACGTTTTTACGCAGTTGCTTAACCGTTGCACGTGCAATGATCTGATTCCCAATAGCCGCTTGAATCGCAATATCAAACTGCTGGCGCGGGATCAGTTCTTTCATTTTTTCAACCAGTTCACGACCACGATACTGCGCGTTGTCGCGATGAGTGATCAGTGCTAACGCATCCACACGTTCGTTGTTGATTAACACATCAACACGAACCATGTCAGACGGCTGGAAACGCTTGAAGCTGTAGTCCAGCGACGCATAACCACGCGATGTAGACTTGAGGCGGTCGAAGAAATCGAGCACCACTTCTGCCATCGGTATTTCATAGGTGAGCGCAACCTGATTGCCGTGATAAACCATATTAGTCTGAACACCACGCTTCTCAATACAAAGCGTAATAACGTTACCAAGGTACTCTTGTGGTAACAGCATATGACATTCAGCGATCGGCTCACGCAGCTCTTCGATATTGTTGATTGGCGGCAGCTTAGACGGGCTATCAACGAAGATCTCTTCACCACTGGTCGTTTGGATCTGATACACAACCGTCGGTGCCGTTGTGATCAAGTCTAGATCGTATTCACGTTCCAGACGCTCCTGAATGATCTCCATGTGCAATAAGCCCAAGAAACCACAGCGGAAGCCGAAGCCCAGCGCGGTTGATGTTTCTGGCTCGTAGAACAGGGACGCATCGTTCAGGCTTAATTTGCCCAGCGCATCACGGAAAGCTTCGTAGTCATCAGAGCTTACAGGGAACAGACCTGCATAAACCTGAGGTTTTACTTTTTTGAAGCCCGGCAGAGATTTTTCAGCTGGGTTACGCGCCAGCGTCAAGGTATCGCCTACGGGTGCGCCGTGGATGTCTTTAATCGCACACACCAACCAGCCTACTTCGCCGCAGTTTAGTACGTCGCGGTCGATCTGCTTCGGCGTGAAGATGCCAAGACGGTCAGCGTTATAGGCCTGACCGGTACTCATCACCTTCACTTTCTCGCCTTTACGCAGCGAGCCGTTTTTAATACGAATCAAAGAAACCACGCCCAGATAGTTATCGAACCATGAGTCGATAATCAGCGCCTGTAATGGGCCTTCTGGGTCACCTTCCGGTGCAGGGATATCGCGAACTAGGCGTTCAAGCACTTCAGGAACACCAACGCCGGTTTTTGCTGAGCAGCGCACAGCATCCATCGCGTCGATACCTACGATATCTTCAATCTCCTGAGCAGCCCGGTCGGGATCGGCCGCTGGCAGGTCAATTTTGTTCAGTACAGGAACAACTTCCAGATCCATTTCCATGGCTGTATAGCAGTTCGCCAGTGTCTGAGCTTCAACGCCTTGGCCTGCGTCCACCACCAGCAATGCACCTTCACACGCCGCCAGAGAACGAGAAACCTCATAAGAGAAGTCAACGTGTCCTGGAGTATCGATGAAGTTCAGCTGATAAGTTTCCCCATCCAGTGCTTTATAGTCGAGCGTTACGCTCTGCGCTTTAATAGTGATGCCACGCTCACGCTCCAGATCCATAGAATCCAGAACTTGCGCTGCCATTTCACGGTCAGTCAAACCGCCACAAATCTGAATAATACGGTCAGACAGTGTCGACTTACCGTGGTCAATATGTGCGATAATGGAGAAATTTCGTATACGCTTCATTATTAAGATATTTTGCCTGATGATTTCTAGATTACTCGCCTAAGGACACACTGATGGGTTCAAAGCGATGGTTTAACGTTTGGCGGTATTTTGCCAGATTCGATGCATTCTACACATCGAACCCAGTAAAACCTAGATATTCGTGGGGGTGCGGATCATGGATGGAGGCAAACCTACCTGCAAAACGATCGGCTGATAATCTTGCCGGTCACTTAGTTTTTTCGCCTTAAATCGCGCAAACATGAAACCAGCACCAGCGCCAACCAATGCGCCTAACGCAGCCCATGCATCAGAATGCATAAATGACTGCCCCACGCCACCGCCAACGATAAGGCCGAGCAATGGCGTGAGATAGACTAACACCGCAGAACGCAGCAGATTGGCTTCAGTAATACCAATCTCAACTTTTTGTCCTGGTTCTAACGGTTGAGCAATTTCAACCTGAAGCTGATGCTGCGACTGAGGATTGATTTTATTCAACACCGCCGTACCGCAGGTGTTTTTCGCCCCGCAAGAACCGCAGCCAGAGCGCTGCTCACAGTTTAGCGTAGCGATACCCTGTTGCCAGGATGCCACCGTTGCCCATTCACGCATCATGATTTACGACCATTGAGCGTAATGCTGTTTGCAACACGTTTAGCCGTTGACGGTGGTAATTCTCCGACGACGGTAATATCAGTATTGTTGCGCGTTTCGGTGTGAATGGTACGACGCCCTTGGCGCAAGAATTGCTCACTCACCGCAGCACCAGCAGCGGCGCTGCTGATATTGACAGAGAAACTAAACAACCCATCGCTATACAAGCGTGACTCTACAGGCTCAGAGAGTGAAGGCAAAGTACGACGACTGCGTGAAACCTCTTTGAAACCCTGCGGGAGCCAAGACGTTTGCCAGTTGAAGTTAACCTTATCCGTTGCAGGTAATTTCAGCAACGGTGGTAGCGTGAGCTGAGCTAGGCTCGCCATCGCAGCGCTAACCTGATCGCCAACCGTAAAGGAGATCACACGGAATTGTTCTAACGTTTCGCCATCACGATCTAATAGATCGACTCGCAAAGGCAATTTCGAACTTTCGTCAATCCATACGATATAGCTAAAGCGCAAACCATCACGCGATACGATGCGGATCACCTCACATGGGCGATCGGCTACGCGGGTTCTACCGACGGAGATAAAGTTATAATACTGACTCAGTTGTTTAATATCGGAGAAAATTATCGATGGCAACGCATCAACAATGTGATCGCCGTTGAGCGTAAATGGCTCAAGCCCGGGCTCAAAATAACTGATTTCATTGCCACGCAGTAATACCTCACGGCGCGGGCCATCCATCTGCAAGAGCTGAGATAACAACTGATTATTAGAAATGGCATGACGATAGCGTAACGACTCAATCCCCTGCTTGGTGATATTGATATACGCTAACTCATAATTGAGTGACTGACTGGCGCCATTCATTTGTTGCAACATCGCCTCAGACGAATCTTGCGCTGAGGCGATATTAGAAACAAATAGGCTACCAGCGAATACGCTGATGGCGAACCAAAGTTGCTTCATTACTGCTGCTGAGTTCCTAATGACAGAGTTCCTGGCACCTGAACTGACGCCTGAGTATTACCATTGTCCATTTGCAACTGTTCGGTATGCAGGCGGCGTTGCAGTTCATAATCCTGCAAAATCGCATTAATGCGTTTACGCTGCTGCTGAACCTGCTGCTGTCCATTGGCGTTGCTGCTCTCATTAGGAACACCAAAACTTACTGGAGAAGCTTGGCCGCCCATAGGTAACGTGTTGAATGCAGGAGCATCCGAATCACTTACGCCACCGACTGGCTGATTATACTGCTGCACACCCACCAGCACCGCGAGAGAAACGCAGGCCGCAATACCGATTTGGGTGATTTGACTGGCCCAAGGACGAACCTTGTTCCAAAACGGCATATTTTTCCAGCTATGTGGTTGAGGCTGGGATTCGGGAATTGCATTGGGAACCAAGCGAACTGGTTCATCATCAAGCGCCGCGGCAATACGATCGGAGATATCAAAATCAATAGCGTCGCTCACGTCACCGCGCAGGGTGTCACGTATCAGGTGATAGCTCTTCCACGTTTGTTGAAGCGCATCGTCTTTACCCAGTGAACCAAGCAGTTCACTGTCCAGCACTTCACCATCCATCAGAGCCGAAAGTTGTTCTTTCTGCATGCCTAAATACCCTTCCTGTGCCCGCATAATTAACGCTGTATCAGCGGTTGAACTTTATTATCGATCGCTTCCCTCGCCCGGAAAATACGAGAACGTACCGTTCCAACCGGACAATCCATGATGGCGGCTATCTCTTCGTAGCTTAAACCATCCAATTCTCTAAGGGTGATTGCCATACGCAAATCCTCAGGAAGAGACTCTATGGTTCGGAAAACAATCTGCTTCAGTTCATCTGACAACATTAAGTTCTCAGGGTTCGAAATTTCTTTCAATGCACCCGCACTTTCGAAGTTTTCTGCCTCACTGGCATCAACATCGCTTGATGGCGGACGTCTCCCCTGAGCAACCAGGTAATTTTTTGCTGTGTTTACAGCAATACGATAAAGCCAGGTGTAAAAAGCACTCTCGCCGCGGAAAGACTCCAACGCACGATAAGCTTTGATGAACGATTCCTGCACGACATCAGGAACATCGCCTGATGGAACGTAGCGGGATACGAGACTCGCAACTTTATGCTGATAGCGAACTACCAGTAAGTTAAAAGCCTTCTTATCTCCTTTCTGGACTCGCTCGACCAGCACCTGATCCGTTAACTGCTCGCTCATCCGAGGTAATCTCTCCTCAAATCTCTCTCCACGCATGAAAAAATAGTACTGCCAGTTGTCTCAATCGATCCTGAGCAAGCACTAGCTTAGAGTTCATACGTACTAAAAAGTTCCGTACGATGCTGTTTTTATATTCGTTGTTCATTAACCGTGCATTTACACGTTGGCATAGGCTAACATGATTTTCACTTTTCAGCTGCACACACCACAACCTATGCAATCAAATTCAGAGCATTTTAACGATGTATTGATTATCGGTAGCGGAGCTGCCGGACTTTCACTCGCCTTACGTCTTGCCGATCACTGCAAAGTGACCGTTTTAAGCAAAGGTCCCTTTAATGAGGGGGCCACGTTCTATGCCCAAGGCGGTATCGCCGCAGTCTTTGATGAAACCGACAGCATCGAATCGCACGTGCAGGATACCCTGATCGCGGGTGCTGGGCTGTGTGATCCCTCAGCGGTTGAATTTATTGCTCGTAACGCAAAGGATTGCGTGCAGTGGCTCATCGACCAGGGCGTGCTGTTTGATACTGAAATGAGCCCCGCTGGCGAATCTCGTTACCATCTAACTCGCGAAGGCGGTCATAGCCATCGCCGTATCCTGCATAGCGCAGATGCAACGGGTAAAGAAGTAGAGACCACTTTAGTACAGAAAGCAAATGCGCATCCTAACATCCGCGTTTGCGAGCGATACAACGCCGTCGATCTAATTACATCAAAAAAAATCGGCTTACCGGGTACCCAACGCGTGGTAGGTGCCTATGTCTGGAACCGTGAACTCGAACGCGTTGAAACTCTGCGCGCTCGCACAGTGGTATTAGCTACCGGCGGTGCTGCAAAAGTCTATCAATACACCACCAACCCTGATATCTCTTCAGGAGACGGCATTGCTATGGCATGGCGCGCCGGTTGTCGTATTGCCAACTTAGAATTTAACCAATTCCACCCCACCTGTTTGTACCACCCGCAGGCGAGAAACTTTCTATTAACCGAGGCCTTGCGTGGCGAAGGCGCATTCCTCAAACGCCCTGACGGCTCACGGTTTATGCCAGACTTTGACGAACGCGGCGAACTTGCGCCGCGTGATATCGTTGCTCGCGCCATTGACCACGAAATGAAGCGTCTTGGCGCAGACTGCATGTATTTGGATATTAGTCATAAACCGGCAGACTTCATCACGCAGCACTTCCCTATGATCTATGAAAAACTGATGGATTTAGGTTTAGACCTCACCAAAGAGCCGATCCCGATTGTGCCTGCCGCGCACTATACCTGCGGCGGCGTAATGGTTGATCATCAAGGAAGAACTGATTTAGAAGGGTTATATGCCATTGGCGAAGTCAGCTATACCGGCCTGCACGGTGCCAACCGAATGGCGTCTAACTCACTGTTAGAATGCGTGGTATATGCTTGGTCGGCATCGCAGGATATTCTGCAACGCCTACCGCAAACCAGCCTCGCACCGCGTCTACCCGAATGGGATGATAGCCGGGTTTACAACTCAGATGAACGCGTAGTGATCCAACATAACTGGCACGAACTGCGTTTGTTTATGTGGGATTACGTAGGCATTGTGCGAACCACCAAACGCTTGGAACGCGCGCTGCGCCGCATCCAAATGCTTCAACAGGAAATCGACGAGTATTACGCCAATTTCCGCATCTCAAACAATTTGTTAGAACTGAGAAACTTAGTGCAGGTTGCTGAGCTCATTGTACGCTGCGCCATGGAACGCAAAGAAAGCCGCGGCCTGCATTACACGCTGGATTATCCAGACCTTTTAGAGAACTCTCAGCCAACGATTTTACAGCCTTAGAGAATCATCAACGTTAGCGGCAATGCCGTAGAAACTAAAAAAGCCCTATTGGGTAATGCTGGTAACTTAAGCATGATTTTAGGGAAAGTACACCGATGGGGTCGTAGCAGCTTTAGCTGCCGGAGCGCCCCGCGGTGTGCTAGCCCCGTGTATCTCGATCTCATAAACGATCTGCATTACCCCTATTGGGCCTTTTTCATGTCCTAACCCTCAGAAAAAAAGATAAAACGCTTTAGTTAATTGGCGGAAATCGTCCGAGTAAGCATTGCTCTCATCACGAATAACCAATCGGTCTGACTGCGTTGACGCTGGCTCCACGCCAAATAGCATCAGGGCACGATGTGGCGCTCTATTAGCAAACTCCGCAACTTCCATATGCTGCAATAAAAACCATCCTTCGCGTGCCGCCAGTTGAATAAAATCAACGCTGATATCGCAAGGCAAAACCACCGCCATTTTTCCCTTATCAGATGCTAACGCATGCGCATGTTTGAGCAACGTTTGATGACTAAGCTCAGAAGTATAGCGAGCTGTGCCCCGACTCTCGTTGCGACACTCGACGCCAGGCTGATAATAAGGAGGGTTGGTAACAATCAAGTCATAACGTGAGGCCGTCTGTGCAGCAAAAGACTGCAGTGCGCAGTGATGCAGTTGCATTCTGCTGGCCCATGGCGACTGCGAGAAGTTTTCCGCCGCCTGCGGAGCAGCGTTATCATCGAGCTCAACTGCATCAATTCGTACTGAATCTGTGGTACGCTGCGCCAACATTAACGCTAAAAGGCCGCTACCGCTGCCGATATCCAGTATCTTTCCGTTGATATCGCTGACATCTGTCCATGCGCCCAGCAAAATACTGTCAGTACCAACCTTCATCTCACAGCGATCGTGAGCAACAAAAAATTGCTTAAATGTGAATCCGTTACGACGTAATGGCGCTGATTCTGATGGGCATTGAACCACGGTAGCTCCTTATTTTTGGCCACATAGCATAAAATATCCGCATAAATTCGCCAAGGTTGGATCAGAGCAAACATGCTATTTCCCCCGCTTTAATGGGTGAACATCTGCTCCAACCCGTCTATAATCGGCGCCCCAAGTAGAGGTAGACCATGACAGCAAGCAATTTTTCCGAACTCGAACTCGATGAACGCCTACTCGACGCATTGCGCGATAAAGGCTATGACCGCCCGACAGCTATCCAAGCTGCCGCCATTCCTCCGGCAATGGACGGTCGCGACGTTCTGGGCTCTGCGCCTACCGGAACCGGGAAAACCGTCGCCTATTTGCTGCCAGTGTTGCAGCACCTGCTCGACTTCCCGCGCAAGAAATCCGGCCCACCGCGTATTTTGGTGTTGACCCCAACGCGTGAACTGGCAATGCAGGTTGCCGAGCAAGCCATTGAATTGGCTAAACACACAAACTTAGATATCGCAACCATCACCGGTGGCGTTGCCTATATGAACCACGCTGAAGTATTCAGCGAAAATCAGGACATTGTGGTAGCAACCACAGGCCGTCTGCTGCAATACATCAAAGAAGAAAACTTCGATTGTCGCGCGGTTGAAACCCTGATCCTTGATGAAGCAGACCGCATGCTAGACATGGGCTTTGCGCAAGATATCGAAACTATCGCGGCAGAAACTCGCTGGCGCAAACAAACCATGCTGTTCTCGGCAACGCTGGAAGGCGATGCGATTAAAGAGTTCTCTGAACGTCTGTTGCAGGAGCCGGTTGAAATTGAAGCCGACCCATCGCGCCGCGAACGTAAAAAGATCCAGCAATGGTACTATCGCGCCGATACTCTTGAGCATAAAACCAAGCTGCTATGTCATCTGCTGAAAGAGCCTGAAGTGACCAAATCCGTGATCTTCGTGCGCAAGCGTGAACGTGTTCATGAGCTGGTAAGCTGGCTGCGCGAAGCGGGCATCAACTCCTGCTACCTAGAAGGTGAAATGGTACAGGCCAAACGTAACGAAGCCATGAAGCGTATGCTCGATGGTCGCGTAAACGTTCTAGTTGCTACCGATGTCGCAGCACGTGGTTTGGATATTCCAGATATCAGCCATGTGTTCAACTTTGACATGCCGCGCACCGCAGATACCTATCTGCACCGCATTGGCCGTACTGGCCGTGCTGGTCGCAAAGGCATTGCGATTTCTCTAGTTGAAGCACACGACCATTTGCTGCTGGGCAAAATTGGCCGCTATGTTGAAGAGCAGATTAAGTCGCGCGTGGTTGACGAGCTTCGTCCGACAACCAAAATACCTAGCGAAAAGAACAAAGGTAAGCCGTCTAAAAAGACGCTGATCAAACGCCAAGAGAAAAAGGCTGAAGAGAAGAAAGATAAAAAGGTAAAAGTGCGCCATCGCGACAGCAAAAATGTCGGGAAACGCCGTAAGTCGAAAGAAGTTGAACAGTCGACCAAGACCGAAGAATAAATCAGCACCCAAACACAGAAACCGCCTTTATCGGCGGTTTTTTTTCGTTCTAAGCTTTGGGAACATCACGCTCATCTAAAAAAGAGCACCACATCATGATATTTTCATTTTGCGTTTTATCCGCTTAGCTTACTTAGCGCTATCCAACTCTAACATCATGAAATGGAATGATAATAAAACCAATTATAAGATTGCTACTCATGATGATATTTTGCACCGCTAAGCAAAGATCTCTGCGCTATCAGACGTAAAAAAGGAGCCTTTCGGCTCCTTTTTGCTATTTCTTTATGCCTTTAGCCTAAAAATTACAGGCTTTCGGTAAAGGTACGAGCAATAACATCACGCTGCTGTTCTGGAGTCAGTGAGTTGAAACGCACTGCATAGCCAGACACACGAATAGTCAGCTGTGGATATTTTTCTGGGTGCTTAACAGCATCTTCCAGAGTTTCACGGCGCAGAACGTTAACGTTCAGATGCTGACCGCCTTCCACACGTACCGTTGGTTTGATATCCAAAGGTACTTCGCGATATTCAATTTTGCCCAGTTCGCTTACTGCAACGATCTGGTCTTCTGCGTAGCCTGCTTTTGCACATACACAACGTGCTTCGTTTTTATCTGTATCGAGCAGCCAGAAAGAGTTCATCAGGTCTGCATTATCAGCTTTAGTGATCTGAATACCTTGAATCATTTGTTGCCTCCGTCAATAGAGCAAAAAAATCTTGGATTAATTTCTTAGTTTACGGCCTTAACTTCGGCCATTTGGTAAAACCAATGTTGTCTTGATGTTTTATATACCAGTATAGAGTGGGGTTTTCTTTGATTTAAATCAATTTTTTAAGGGTGTCAATTTTACCAATTGGGGCAAATTTATGTTTTACATCAAATTTAACCATCTCAAGATGCTTTTTCTATTTTTGTAAATTTTCAAAAATAATTTAATTTGCGCACAAAAAAACACCACTTTTGACTGTTTTCTAAAATGGCTAAATTTTCATCACGGTTTAAATTCATCACCTGAAACGGTAAGCTACGACAAAATAATTTCCGTATAAACAAAGAGGAAGTGCAGATGACTTCTCCACAAAACTGGCACGATGTCATCGGTGCCGAGAAAAAAAAACCCTACTTTCACGACACGCTCGCTTTTGTCGCCGCAGAGCGCCAAGCCGGTAAGACCATTTATCCACCGCAGAAAGACGTGTTTAATGCCTTCCGTTTCACGGAACTTAACGATGTTAAAGTCGTGATCTTAGGCCAAGACCCCTATCACGGCCCCAATCAGGCTCACGGTCTCTCCTTCTCGGTGCGTCCTGGCATCCCTGCGCCGCCTTCGCTAATGAATATGTATAAAGAGCTCAAAACCGATATCGAAGGTTTTGAAATTCCTCAGCACGGCTATCTAAAAAGCTGGGCTGAACAAGGGGTTTTATTGCTTAACACGGTATTAACCGTTGAACGCGGCCAAGCACATTCACACGCCAAGCTAGGCTGGGAAACCTTCACCGACAAAGTAGTCGCTGCGCTCAATGAACATCGCTCAGGCATTGTCTTCCTGCTATGGGGAGCGCACGCGCAAAAGAAAGGCAGCATTATTGATACCCAGCGCCACCGAGTTTTAAAAGCTCCGCACCCTTCACCGCTTTCAGCCCATCGCGGCTTTTTAGGCTGCCACCACTTCTCACAAACCAATCAGTTGTTGATTGAACAAGGTTTAGCTCCCATTGATTGGCAGCCACGTTTGCCGGAGAACGGCAGCGAAGAGTAAGTTTCAGGCGAAAAAAAACCAGTCAATCGACTGGTTTTTTATTTTCGGAAAAGACGTCAGGATCACGCTTTCGCTTTAGATACCGCAACCATCGCTGGACGAATCAAACGACCGTTCAAGGTATAGCCTTTCTGCATAACCATCATGACGTGGTTAGGCTCGTGTTGTTCAGACTCCATTAGCGTCATCGCCTGATGCACTTCTGGATTAAACGGAACGTTCACTTCACCCACCTGCTCTACGCCGAATTTACGCACCACATCCAGCATGGATTTCAGCGTTAATTCGATACCTTCAATCATAGAGGTCAGTTCTGGGTTAGATTTATCAGCCAGATCCAGCGCACGCTCCAGATTATCAATCACTGGCAGCAGTTCGTTAGAGAACTTTTCTAAAGCGAACTTATGCGCTTTTTCAACGTCTTGCTCAGCACGACGGCGAATATTATCCGCTTCTGCACGAGCACGCATCACAGAATCACGCTCACGCTGAGCGGCTTCCTGCAACTGAGCTTCTAATTCGGCAATACGCTCATCGCGCGTATCAACGACGTCCGCCGCATCGACCTGAGCCTGTTGGTGCTGCTCTTGTCCGTTTTCCATTTCTTGTGAGGCTTGCTCATTCGACATGTTCTGTTCTTTACTACTCATGAAATTCTCCGCGGTTTGGCATTAATCTCGCTACTTGGCTTATTATGGGGATGAAAGCTGGCGATTCAAGAGAACCGCGCATAATGAGAGCCATTAAATTGCGCTCGGTAGGAAAACCACCGTATGAATAAAAAATTTGAATGTATCGGTCTGGTCGGTCACCCGCGTCATCCTGCCGCGCTGGCCACGCACGAAATGCTATTTCACTGGCTTGTCAGCAAAGGCTATCCGGTGATCGTCGAGCATCAAATTGCGCACGATCTAAAACTGGAAAACGCCGAAACAGGCAGCTTGGCGGATATAGGCCAAAAAGCCGATCTCGCCGTCGTAGTCGGCGGCGATGGCAATATGCTTGGGGCAGCCCGCATTCTGGCACGTTACGATATCAAAGTGATTGGCGTGAACCGTGGAAATCTTGGTTTTCTTACCGACTTAGATCCCGACAATGCCAAACAACAGCTCTCAGACGTTCTCGACGGTGAATATTTTAGTGAACAACGCTTTTTGCTTGAAGTGCAAGTTTGCCGCGAGCAACAGCAAAGACGCATGAGCACCGCCATCAATGAAGTGGTTTTACATCCAGGTAAAGTCGCTCATATGATTGAATTTGAAGTTTATATCAATGAAAACTTTGCGTTCTCTCAGCGTTCCGATGGACTGATTATCTCCACACCGACGGGCTCTACCGCGTATTCATTGTCTGCTGGAGGGCCTATTCTCACGCCAACGCTGGATGCCATTGCGCTGGTTCCTATGTTCCCGCATACCCTTTCAGCTCGCCCGCTGGTTATTGATAGCAACAGCAAAATTCATCTGCGGTTTAGCCATTTCAGCAACGACTTGGAAATCAGCTGTGACAGCCAGATCGCGCTGCCGATCCAGCAAGGTGAAGAAGTCATGATTCAGCGAAGCCAATTTCACCTCAATCTTATTCATCCCAAAGATTACAACTATTTCAATACATTAAGCACGAAGTTAGGATGGTCGAAAAAACTTTTCTGAAGGGAATAATTTTTTGCGTTAGCTACTTTACTGTATAAAAAACCAGTTTATACTGTAGTTAAATACAGTTATGTGATTCCGTACAGGGGAATTTCGAATGCTGACGCAGCTGACCATTTCTAACTTTGCTATTGTTCGTGAACTTGAAATTGACTTCCAGCGTGGAATGACCGCCATCACCGGCGAAACAGGCGCAGGTAAATCAATTGCTATTGATGCGCTAGGTTTATGCCTTGGAGGGCGCTCAGAGGCCGCTATGGTGCGTTTAAATACACCTAGAGCCGATATCTGCGCACGTTTCTCTCTGGCTGACACGCCGTCAGCACGGCAGTGGCTTGAGCAAAATCAGTTAGATGACAGCAATGAGTGCCTGCTACGACGCGTTATCAGCGCCGACGGACGCTCTCGCGGATTTATCAATGGCACCGCAGTTCCTCTTTCACAGCTACGGGAACTCGGCCAACATCTGATTCAGATTCATGGCCAGCATGCGCATCAGTTACTGCTCAAGTCCGAGCACCAAAAACAGCTGTTAGATGCCTATAGCAACCAATCTGAGCTATTAGCAGAAATGCAAGCCGCCTATCGCCAATGGCATCACAGCTGCCGCCTGCTGGCTCACCATCAAAAGCAGGTTGCCGAGCGTGAATCGCGCAAACAGCTACTGCAATATCAGCTAAAAGAACTCAATGAGTTTGCTCCCCAGCCCGGAGAGTATGAGCAGATCGATGAAGAGTATAAGCGCCAAGCCAATAGCGGCCAGCTTCTAACCATCAGCCAGCGCGCATTAAACATGCTGTCTGACGCCGACGACGGCAATATTCTCAGCCTGCTGCACAGCGCAAAACAAAACGTGTCTGAGCTGATTAGCTACGACAGCCAGTTTTCACCTCTGCTAGATATGCTGGAAGAAGCTTCAATTCAAATATCAGAAGCCAGCAATGAACTACGCCATTACGGCGATACCATTGATATGGATCCTGCTCGGCTTTATGAATTAGAACAGCGGATATCTCGCCAAATTGCGCTAGCACGTAAACATCATGTTACGCCGGAAGAACTGCCTCAGTTTTATCAGCAGCTTTTGGACGAGCAGCAGTCACTCAGCCAGCAGGAGAGTGATCAAGAACAGCTGGCTGAAAACGTACACAAGCATCATGAGTACGCGCTTTCGCTCGCACAACAGTTGCATCAACAAAGAGTGAGTTTCGCTCAAGAGCTTTCTCAGCTCATTACACACAGTATGCACGAGCTATCCATGCCTCATGGTCAGTTCGCGATTGACGTTAACTTCATGCCTGAAGCACTAACAGCAGATGGGGCAGACCGCATTGAATTTAGCGTAACCACTAACCCAGGACAGCCACTCCAAGCGTTAGCTAAAGTTGCCTCTGGTGGTGAGCTCTCGCGTATTGCGCTAGCTATTCAAGTCATCACCGCCCAGAAAATGGATACCCCCGCACTTATCTTTGACGAAGTGGACGTGGGGATCAGTGGGCCGACCGCAGCTATCGTCGGAAAAATGCTACGCCAGCTTGGTGAGTCAACACAGGTCATGTGTGTCACCCATTTACCTCAGGTCGCCGGGTACGGACACCAGCATTTTTATGTCAGTAAACACACCGATGGCTCTGAAACTGAAACAACCATGCAATCACTGGACAAAAAAGCGCGTTTGCAAGAGCTGGCGCGGCTGTTAGGGGGAAGTGAAGTCACGCGCAATACGCTGGCAAATGCAAAAGAGCTGCTTGCCGCATAAAAAACATCAACTTTTTTTGATTCCTGAGGTCATATTGGAGTCTGTTGAGGTTTCCAACTGTTGCAAGGTCGATTATCATCGGCAACCTATGTCCAAAAGGAATGAGATTACTATGCGTTGTAAAATGCTGACTGCCGCTGCTGTGGTTATGGTTACGCTAACCGCAGGCTGTTCAACCTTTGAAAAAGTGGTATACCGTCCTGACATCAATCAGGGAAACTACCTGACTGCTGCTGACGTAGCCAAAATTCACAGAGGGATGACGCAGCAACAAGTCGCCTACACGCTAGGTACACCAATGCTGCAAGATCCGTTTGGAACCAGCACATGGTTCTACGTGTTCCGCCAACAGCCAGGCCATGAGGCCGTGTCTCAAGAGACACTGACCCTAACCTTTGATGGAAGTGGTCTTCTGACGGGAATTGAAAACACCAAGAAGCTTCCTGAAAGCAAAGAAGACTGATCGACGCCGTGAATACGGCCGGTGTAAAAAAACTAAAAAATAAGGCGCCTACCACGCCTTATTTTTTTGCTCGCTCAGCGCGTAAGCGACGTAGCTCTTTTGGGTCCGCAAGCAATGGGCGATAGATTTCCACCCTCTCCCCCTCATGCACTTTGTCTGATAATTTGACCGTGCGGCTGTAAATCCCAACCTTGTTTTTCGTTAGGTCAATTTCAGTACGCAATGCTAACAAGCCAGATTGTTGAATCGCCTGCTCAACATTTGCCCCTTCAGATAATTTAATGCGACGAAGATATTGGCGCTCAGGCAAGGCATACACCACCTCTACATTGATATCAGGCACTGTAGACCTCTTTTGCTCGTGAAGTAAAAGCCTGAACCATATTCCCCGCAAGTTCTTTAAATACTTTACCAAACGCCAGTTCAACCAGCTTATTAGTAAACTCAAAATCGAGATGCAGCTCAACCTTGCACGCATCATCGCTTAATGGGATAAAATGCCAGCCACCCAGTAACTTACGAAATGGTCCATCCACAAGTTGCATTTTAATACTGCTGCTATCAGCCAACGTATTATGAGTCGTAAAAGTTTTGCTTATCCCTGCTTTTGAGACATCAACAGCAGCTGTCATCGAATTTGGCCCTGATTCTAAAACTCGACTTCCCACGCAGCCGGGTAAAAACGCCGGATAGGCAGAGACATCGTTGACCAATTGGTACATTTGCTTGGCACTAAAAGGCACCAACGCAGAACGGCTAATCTGTGGCATATCAATTCCTGAGTAACATAAAACGCACAAATAATACCATTTATCTGTGGACAGAGAGAAACACGTTAAGCACACTGGGCTAATGTATTAAAAAACAACGACAGCTTAGGGTGAAAGGATGTTCATCCCATGACTGGTTCAGTATAATGGCAGCACTATGACAAAGAAAAAAGCACACAAACCCGGTTCAGCAACGATTGCTATGAACAAACGCGCTCGCCACGAATACTTCATTGAAGAAGAGATCGAGGCGGGGTTAGCGCTGCAAGGTTGGGAAGTTAAGTCGCTGCGAGCAGGTAAAGCAAATATTGCCGATAGCTACGTAACTTTCCGCGATGGCGAAGCATACCTCTTTGGCGCGACTATTCAGCCGCTTAATGTGGCGTCTACGCACGTGGTATGCGACCCAACACGTACCCGCAAACTGCTACTGAAAAAGCGTGAGCTAGAAACACTATTCGGAAAAGTTAGCCGAGATGGTTTTACCGTTGTCGCGCTGTCTCTTTACTGGAAAAATGCTTGGTCCAAAGTCAAAATTGGGCTCGCAAAAGGTAAAAAAGAGCACGACAAACGCGATGATATTAAAGATCGTGAGTGGAAATTAGACAAAGCACGTATTATGAAGAACTCAAACCGCTAAGCTACTGGCTTTACGGATATATTTTCTGATACAATGCACGATAGTACTTGGGGCTGATTCTGGATTCGACGGGATTTGCGAAGCCCAAGGAGCATGCCGAGGGGCGGTTTGCCTCGTAAAAAGCCGCAAAAAAATAGTCGCAAACGACGAAAACTACGCACTAGCAGCTTAATAACCTGCTCAGAGCCCTCTCTCCCTAGCCTCCGCTCTTAGGACGGGGATCAAGAGAGGTCAAAACCAAAAGAGATCGTGTGGATACCTTGCTTGGGGTTGAAGCATTAAATCTAATCAAGCTAGTTTATTAGTAGCGTGTCTGTCCGCAGCTGGTAGGCGAATGTAAAGACTAGACTAAGCATGTAGTGCCGACGGTGTAGTAATTTCGGACGGGGGTTCAAATCCCCCCAGCTCCACCAAAATTCTTTAGTGATGATTACCAGAGTCGTCTACTGAAGTCCTGAAAGCCCGCACAGCACAAGCTCTGCGGGCTTTTTTGTGTCTAGAATAGTCTACTGGGAATTGCTGAGAGCCACTACTTATGGCACCCTTTTTGGGACCCATTGCAAAGGGTCCAAAAACTGAGGGTCCCAAAATGGCAAAACTCGCTAAGAAACTCACTGATACTGAAATCAAAAACACAAAACCTGCAGACAAAGAAATCAATCTATTCGATGGCGATGGCCTAATGCTACGAATAGCCCCACTCTCAAAAGGGGGGAAGAAAAATTGGTATTTCAGATATGCAGTGCCAGTAACTAAAAAACGCACGAAGATGAGCCTTGGGACCTACCCGCACCTCACGTTAGCAAGAGCAAGAGCTTTACGTGATGAATATCTATCCTTGCTTGCTAATGGCACTGACCCTCAGATCCACAACACAGATAAAGCTAATGCTCTAAAAGATGCTACCGAACACACGCTCCAAGCAGTTGCTCGGAAGTGGTTGGATGAGAAGATTAAGACTTCCGGTATATCTAAAGACCACGCAGTTGACATCTGGCGTAGTCTTGAACGAAATATCTTCCCCGGTCTTGGAAATGTTCCAATAAAAGAGATCCGTCCTAAACTATTGAAGCAGCATCTTGATCCCATTGAGCAACGTGGTGTTCTCGAAACCTTACGCCGTATCATTTCCCGCCTGAACGAAATTTTCCGTTACGCTGCGACAGAAGAACTCATTGAGTTCAATCCTGCTGATAACCTTGGCCAGCGCTTCAGCAAACCCAAAAAACAAAACATGCCAGCCCTTCCCCCCAACGAGTTGCCAAGATTTATGGCTGCTCTAGCTAATGCCTCAGTCCGTCTGGAAACCCGTATGCTAATTGAGTGGCAATTGTTGACGTGGGTCCGTCCGGGGGAAGCTGTACGGACTCGGTGGGCAGATATCGATATAGAGAACAAAATCTGGAACATCCCACCTGAATTTATGAAGATGAAACGTCCGCATAAAGTGCCTCTCAGCAAAGAAGCACTCCGTATACTCGAAAATATGCAGCCTATCAGCAGTCATCGTGAATGGGTGTTCCCCAGCATAAAAACGCCACTGACCCATATGCATGAGCAAACTGCTAATACAGCACTAATCCGTATGGGGCTTGGCGGTGAACTGGTTGCCCACGGTATGCGATCTATAGCAAGGACAGCAGCTGAGGAATGCGGTAAGTTCAGAACAGACGTTCTTGAAGCTGCTCTTGCTCACTCCAAAAGGGATGAGATTGTTGCGGCATACAACCGAGCTGAGTATCTGGCGGAAAGAGCAACGCTAATGCAGTGGTGGGGAGATTATGTTCAGGCAAAAAAATTTAAAGCAATGGTGGCTTGAGAACAGCACTCCAGTTGCGTTGAAAAATGTAAATCGTTTATTCATTACATCAAGCCAAGAAGTCGGATGTAAGTTCATCAAAAGTATAAGGTTTCAATTTACCTGTACAGTGATAAAGTTATAAATAAGATACTGAGCTATTTACATTAACCTTTTAAGGGGCATTTTATGCTTTGTAGCATTTCCAAGATAAATATTCCAATTCCATATTCAAGAAAAAGAGTTGACATTAAGTTAGATGGAATGAGCCTAATTATTACGGGAGGTAATGGTTGTGGCAAAACAAGTTTTATAACAGCCATTTATAACTACCTAAAGAAAGGAATAGATGACCCAAACAACAATAACGTTCAATTTTTAACAAATCAAATTAACAGACATGAACATGAATTAAATAATATTGGTAGAGATGCCGGAAGCTATAATTATTACAGCAGTGAGTTGGAAAAAAAATAAAGCCCGACTAAAAGAAATCAATGATTTTAAAATCGATATAAATTCTATTGATAACAAAGACACTCGGTCTTTGCTTAGGTTTCATAGCGCGACAAGACAATCGGCGATCTCATCGCCAAATCAAGCACCAAAACACTCAGTGCTTGTTGAAGAAAATAGGCATTTTGCTAATGACAAAGATGGGAGCCAATTTTTTGAAAGTTACTTGCTAAGTTTGAAAAAAAATCAAAGTTATGCAATAGCCTTTGATAAAAATGAAGTCGAAGCAAATCGAATCAAAGACTGGTTCGATAAAATCCAAACAGATTTGCAATCATTATTTGAAGATTCAAATCTAATTTTGGAGTTTGATACAAAAGATGAAAAATTTTATCTACATCAAGAAGGGAAAGATAAATATACATTCCAAACACTGTCAGCAGGATACTCATCGATCTTAAGTATTTATACTGATCTGATTATGAGGGTCGAGATGTGGGGAGTTTCACCTGATAACATACAAGGAATTATATTTATTGATGAAATTGATGCTCATTTACATGTGTCTCTACAAAAACAGATATTGCGTTTTTTCATTAAATCATTTCCAAAAATTCAATTTATCGTAACAACTCATTCTCCCTTTGTAGTCACGTCCGTTACTAACTCAGTTATTTATGACCTCACAGCCAATGAACAGATAATAGACGTGTCATCTTACTCATATGGTGTAGTCATGGAAGAAATATTCGGTGTTTTACCAGATTCCCATGCGCTAACAGATAAACTTACTCGCATCGAAAATTTGGCTAAAAATATAACATCAGATAATATTGATGAACTAGAAAAAATCATATCTTCTTTATCCTCTGAAAAGGAAAATATGAGCTCAGATACTCAAGCCTTCCTTGATGCAGCACAGTTGAAATTGATTAAAACTAAAAAAAATATTAGTCAGTAGGAAATAATCATGTTCAATGTAATGAGAACAAGGCCTGCACCTAATTCATTATTGGCCCAGAAAAAATATGATGGCGATGACGTTCATTCGGCACTACAAGAATGCTTCCATGAAAAATGTTATTTATGTGAAACTAAGAAACCTTTAGATATAAATATTGAGCATTTTGATCCTCACATGGGGGATTTAAGAAAAAAATTCTCATGGGATAATTTATATTTAGTATGCTCACGCTGCAACAACATCAAACTAACAAAATATGATAATCTTCTTGATTGTTGTTCAGGAAGTGTCTGGGATAGAGTGAAATTAATACCCGGATTTTCTCCTAAAGCTAAAAACTTTATTATTACACCTCAATTCTATGATGATAAGACTATTGAAACAGCCCAATTGCTAGATGAAATTTACAATAATGATAATACAATGAATAAAAGACTTACAGCCCGATCTCTTCGAGCACAAGTTGTCCAGACAACACACAAACTTACACAGCATATGATTGCATATTATAGCGAAGACTCAACCGATGAAGAAAAAGAAAACGCGTTCAATAAAATTAAAGTTATGATAAAAAAAACCTATCCTTACTCAGCCTTTTGTCGTTGGATGATAAAAGATGATGAAGATTTAGATAAATTACTGTCCCCTCTGATGGATTGAATAGAAAACAAAAGGGCCTTACGGCCCTTTTGTTTTTAGCAAAGATATCATTTCTCATTATATGTAATAAAAAATACATGTACTAAATGATAAATGAAACCCTATAAATGGGGTTATTTATCGAGCATATTAAAATACCTATACCCTACTATTAAACTAACTCAACAGCTCACCAACCTAAAAACAAGTTTTAGGTTGATTCACCGTTTGGATGAGAAAAGGAAATTTACTGCGTTGGCTTAATTATAACATTATCGATATATACTTGCCCCTGCGCTCGGCATAATTGAATATCGCTTTCATCAAGCTTAGGTAGCTCCAGCAAAATCCCAAAGACCAGAGCCTTATCAACTGCACTAATATCACATCCTAATACTTTGGCAACCTCTGCACCGAAAATAATTTTCTGTCGAGTATTTTCTTTTTTTGTTTGATGTTTCTTTTTAGCTTCCAAGAAGTATAAACGCTCCTGATCTGAAGCAATTTGTTGTTTGATGTTTTTTATTGTCATGACTTTTCTCCCTAATATTTATTTGTTTTTGAATAAGGGATATCAGCATAGTCATAACCACGGCTCAGTTGTTTCTTGATTGACTTAATACGGAATTTAAACTGTTGCTTAATCTGGCGTTGCTTTGCTTGTTCCCTAATCTGGCTTACTATTTTTTCCGCTGCTAAATAGGCTTGTTCTGTATCAGTGTAGATCCCATCATCGAGAAGTCTTTTTACTTCTCAGTCGATAGCTTCGTCATTATTTTTATACATAACACCTCCTTTAATTATAACTTATTATTCCTTAACATACTTTTGAATAATAACAATAGGCATTCCTATTTTATTTTACAAACTACAAGCTCATCCACATTATTGCTTAAAATAGGTGTTAACTTAATGATAGCTAACCAATAGCCTCTAGTCTTCTCTGCTGCCAATCAAGAAAAATGAAATATAACAACACTATATGATTGCAACCACTAACTATTTTACCTGATACTCTCCACGTTACTTATTTTTGTATGCTTGTTATTTTAATTTCACGCGTCTACTAAAACCATCGAATAACAAAAATAGCATATATGCTATCCCGGAATACTTCGCCCCTTCATCCAGATAGCGCCGCTTAATTAGGCGTTTTGTTCTTTCATAATTTTACAGTTATTAATATATTTTGTATTAATTAAGTAAGCGGTTTTTATATTGTTAGAAAAAACAATGCCCACTTATACACTCACTTCGTGAGCGTGTGGGGTCTACCGACAGTTGCCTGCCGCAGGCTAAAAGAAAGGTCAACGTCACACAAGAGTTTTTCTCACGAAAAACTAATAGCAACATAGTTATATTTGAGGTTTGTATTTTATGGCGATATTTCATCTGGAGTTTAAAATTGTGAAACGTTCTGAGGGTATGTCTTCCTGTAGGAAAGCTGCCTATCATGCGCGTTGCAAAATAACAGATGATCGTACAGGTAATACATACGATTTTAGCCACAGAACAGATTTATGCCATCATCAGATATTAGCTCCTGCTTCTGCGCCATCTCATATTATTGAAAGCTCTACAACCTTATGGAATGAAGTAGAAAGAGTTGAGCGTCAAAAAGATGGTCAAACAGCCCGTTATTTTGATGTTGCTATTCCCTGTGAGCTTAACAATGCAGACAAGGTAAAATTGGTTGTAGAATACTGCCAGAAAAATTTCGTTGATAAGGGCATGATTGCTGATATCGCTTTCCACGACCTCGACGGTAAAAATCCACACGCTCACGTTATGTTGACTTTAAAACCAATCACGGCTACGGGCTTTACCAAAAAAGAAAGAAACTGGAACGATAAGAAAAATGTATTACTCTGGCGTGAAGCGTGGTCTGCACACACTAACAGCTACCTTGAAGCTTCAGGAGCGTCAGAACGTATTGATCACCGTTCTATCGATGCTCAACACACTGAAGCAATCGAAAGCGCTGCAACTACCGTGGATATTGAAGAAAAAGCGTTATGGCTTGCCAAGGCGACGTTAACCAGCCGTCCACCCATGCAGCGTATTCATCGTGCTAAGTGGAACAGTGAGGAGGCTCAGAAACAACGAGCTGCTGAACAGGCTGTTCGTGATGAGATAAAACAGGAAGCACTGACCACATACTATGCTTTCAAAGATTTGGATCTTCAGATCGTTGTTGACCTCAGGAACTTCACAGTATCGGAGCTTCCTGAACCTATTGAAATAATATTGCCTAATACGGATTCTCAGTCAGGTTCATCGGAATACCAAACGCCTGTTCTGGTTGTCCCTGCACCTCATACACGCACTAAATTGAAAACCCCATCCTCTGTAAAAGCCGGAGCGATTAAACGCGCTCCAGTCAAAAGTAAGAGGAAGCAAGTTAAACCCCGCCATGATGGTATCTTTAGACGTTTTACAGCATTAGTCATAGATTTTTTCAAAGAAAAATTTATCTGGGTCAAGAAGAAACCGGTTGTGGTTCGTAATGATACTGAACACGATAAACGCATTGCTGAAAACTACGTGTTTGATGAAGTGCAGAGTATCTATGTGCCACGTGCTGAGTTTGAGAGACGTGCCAGATTTAACGCTGATGACTACAAACCAACAAAAGAGGATATCACTCGTTTTCCAAGCCGTCCTAAACCGGAGCCACATGATGCTAATAAAAGTATAGTTATTGACCCATCCATATACCCAAGATATAAAAATACGAACAGGTTTCCGAAAATGAGGCCGCCAAGATTAGACGATGACGGTTGATCAATTTTGATGTGGCGAATATATGTCCATTAATAATCATGGAACTAAAACGAGGATATTCAAATATGAACAATGATGATATGTATGAAAAAAAATACCAAATATTGCGCCAGCAAAATCTTGATGCATGGACAGGTGAAGGATACGCAAGAGCGTGGGAGCAACTGAATCATATTTTTGATATGCTCAACAAAGAAAATCTTTTGCCGGCACCACCTGCAAAATTTCTTGAACTTGGTTGTGGCAATGCAGCGATGTCTTCGCAATTGATGGCGCAACAAGGCTACGATGTTTATGGCGTTGATATATCACCAACAGCAATAAAATGGGCTAATGAACGTTTTTTGTCATTAAACCTGAAAGGTCATTTTCATGTCGATAATATTTCCAACATTTCTCATTTTACCTCTGAAAGCTTCGATATTTTTTTTGACGGAAGTTGCTTGCATTGTATCAATGGCGGAGACAGATTAAATTGCTTCGCAGAAATAAAACGTCTGATTAAACCAGATGGGAGTTTAATAATATCCACTATGTGTGGTCTGCCTAAGCAGCAAGAAGATATTAACAACTATAACTATGAGAACTATCAACTGTATCAAAACAATCAGCCATGGCGTACGCTAAAGCCATTAGATTTTCTCAAAGAAGAAATAATCACCTCAGGGTTTTCAATTCTGTATACTCATGTAAATGAAAACCCTTGGTGGGATCATGCTACTATTGTTTGTGTAAAACAAATAATAGCTTAAAAATCAATAATAATTTTACTCTATGATATTTCTTAAAATATAAAATAAACCACGAGTGTAGTTTAAATACAATAACGTGGTTTATTTATTACTTATAGCTACATTCTTCGCCTAAAAACAACATTATCAGAGAAAATTGCCTTACCAGCTGCAAACCCTACAGCAGCTATTATTGGTAAACTAATAGTTGCCCCTGCCATTCCCGATCCCATACCAATCATAGCTGACAGGCCGAAGGACAGGAATATAACTATAAAAGCATACCAGCCCGGAAATGTGCCATACAGCACTGAAGCTTGGCATCCCGTGCAAACGTGAACGCCACTCTGGCTTTCCTTAAAGCAGTATGGGCATTTAATCGTATTGTTTTCCATTTCTTAATCCTTAATTAATGGCTGATGGTGCCGTCTTTGAGGACAACGAGACGAACTGGCATATCGGCATTGTTTACTGTAGTGAAACCACGAACTTCGAAATTGTTGATAGTCCCGGTAATGCTGACCTTCTGGCTTTTCTTGTAGGTAAGCACAGCATCATCAAGGCCTGAGTAATACTTGATCCACACCATACCGCCGCAGTAGCTGGTATCTGATGTTTTGAAGAGCAGGTAATAATTTGCATGAGCTGCTTTTTCCATACCTGTCATCATATCGCTGGCACTCCTGCCTTTAGTGACTTCAAGAACAGTGGCATTAGCAATTGAGATCCGTTTACCCGTCCAGCTCTTCTCTGCTGCCATTGCATTTTCTTCATAGTCTTTGCAGACAGGACCAAGACCCGCAACTGAGGATGCCGGGCCAGAGCTTTGAGTTGAACCTGAAACACCCAGTGTTTTATCGACTGCACTGTTCAATGACGACAATGAAGAGTTAATCGCACCGTTAACACTATTCACGCCATCGTTAAGCTGTTGGCATCCAGACAGAACAGCAGCAGATAAAAGCAGCGGTATCATCTTCCTTACTTTCATACCTATCCCCATAAAGTAAAAGTTGCGTCAAAGACAGCCCTACCCGCGAGTGACCTTCACAGGGCTATATAAGCTGTTTAATCAATTGATAGCATTCAATTATTTTTGCTGTTCGTCATATCGTTTGTAACGCTCAAAAACAAATCAATGATAGTTTTTACCTATCATAAGCACAAAATCGATCGATTAAATCAATTATAAAACCGATCAATAATTCATTTTCAATCGTTAAAAGCTATCAATATAAATTTATCGATCTGTTAAATCGATCAATTTAGCAGGTGAAATACAAGGGATAATGGGCATATAACGTTGAAGTAAATGGGTAGGTAGGGGCTAAACATTGTCGCTGCTATTACTAGCAAAATCAGGCATCATCGAAGGCTTTCGGAGCTGGCGTGATAAATCTTTGCGGATGCTTTTGTTTTGTCAGAGACCAATAATGGTCGTGTCGGCTTATCGGTGTAGGAAATATTTCGCTCATACAATTTAGCTCATAACATCAATGTTCTTATCGTTTCCTCATCCATTTGACTTATTTCTGTAATTAACTTTCTGTAAATATTAACTATTCGCTCTTCATCGCAAGCACTTACTGACTCAGACAAGAAATAAAAACCATAATCTTTAACCATGATATTACTGTCATTATCAAAGATGAGATTTATTCCAGTTTCATTTTCTTCTATATCTTTTATCAGGCAGGTCATAAATGAAGTTTATTCATTAGTATGAAAAAGCGTAATAACCTTAATGTTGTTCATTTTATTTTCCCTTTTTTCTCTATCTTTTTAATAAACTATTTCCACCCTGAAAATAAAATTTAACTTGTGCATAAAAAATAACACTCCTGATGTTTTTATATTATTTTGAAAGGATATTTATCCTATGAGCTAAAGCTCATTGTGCTGGCGCACGGCTCCGCCCTTTTTCTGATCATCAACTTATTTACGCAATGGAAAAGTTCACTTCTTTATCAGGATGAAGATAAATCCAACCAAAAAAACAAATAATCCTGTTTGTATGTAATATTTATGTATTAATCTTTGCATTGATAATGTGTTTACACCGGGTTAGAAAACCGAACTGCAGGCAGCACATTGTGATTGTTGGCGACAATCACTCTGCTG
>NZ_FMIQ01000042.1 GCF_900095695.1 Hafnia alvei
CAACCAATCTAGAATTGGTAAATCTGTGAGTAGTAAAATGACTGAGGTCATTTAGCAGTACGAACTCTTGGTAGTTTAAAGAGTTATCGGCGAGTAGCGCAGCTTGGTAGCGCAACTGGTTTGGGACCAGTGGGTCGGAGGTTCGAATCCTCTCTCGCCGACCAATTTATGAAAATGATTTTTCACAAAGAAATCTTTTTCACACAGCTAGAAAACCATAATGTGAAATTAGCATTATTGGTGAAAGAATTGTATCGGCGAGTAGCGCAGCTTGGTAGCGCAACTGGTTTGGGACCAGTGGGTCGGAGGTTCGAATCCTCTCTCGCCGACCACTCTTGAGAAAGACCCCGCAATGCGGGGTTTTTTTTCGTCTAAAATTCCTCTTCTTTTTTCGCTTCATTTCCCATGAACCTCTCTGTGATACCTCTATTTATTATCATGTTGATTTAAAAAACTATTTTTTAACTCGTTGGCTATTCACGACAAAGGCTATCTGTGATGTCTCTGAATTGAGACTTATAACTTATTAATTTTATTGAATAAATAATAATCACGGAAACAATGTCGTTTTTTAAGCGACAGTTTATGAACTTAAAATGAGTTCTACTACTTAGAATCATGATATGGGCTTTCAATCAGCTGAAAATCTCTAACAACTACAAAAACTCTGTACTGCATAAAGCTTCAGGCTTAGCGGATAGTGGAAAAAGACGGTTTAAATTCCATTTAACCAAAACTTGGCATGCCATGTGCATTAACTAACCTGTAGATGCTCATTCACCTCCTTATGTTTGCGAAAGCTTCATAAACCTCCGAATGACGCAGAGCCAATTTACGGTGTCTATTGTCCGATTCTGATGATAGTGGTTTTGACCCTTCATCAAGCTACGGGCGTAACGTTGAGTGAGACACCAATCAGTTGTCCTAAGATCTGATTGTCCTTTTAGACACTTGCCTTTTGGCAGGTGTTTTTTTGCCGAAAAATGGCAATAAAAAAGCCCGCATAGCGGGCTTTCAAGAAGTGAAGTAATTCTTAGGATGGATTTGCAGGCTGCTCTTGCTTGAGCGTCAATAACAAGCCGTCACGTCGCATCTGTGCCGCTTCTTCTGGACGGTGCAATTTATCAAGTGCGTCAGCCAGCCATGCATAGTCATAGGCATCAGGGCGCTGCTTCAGCGCGGCACGAAACGCATCGCTTGCCTGCTGCCATTCACCATGGCGCATCAAGAGTTGTCCCAAGGTGCTATTGAGCAGAGCGCTTGCGCCATGCTGCTTAATTTGCTGATTCAACAGTTTTTCCAACTGTTCAGGATTACCTGATTTCAGTTTCGGCATCAGCAGTACTAAACGTTCGTCAAATTTACGTTTCAAGCCGTCTACCAAAATCTGCTGAGCGGTATCGTGATCGTTGCATTCAATGAGATGCTCAATCATGGCCACCTGCAGCGCTGTTTCATGACGAGTTTTGCGACTCTGGTCATTCCACCAACTCTTCAGCTCGAGGCTACCGCCGTTGGCCATACGTTCGTTCATCAGGCCAATGTAAGCTTGAAGTTGCAGCTTTTGGATCTCTTCGTCGTTATACACGTTGGCTTTCGCCAAGCTCGGCAGGATCTCAAGCAATGACTGATATGCCTGCGTTTTCACATACGCCTGTTCAGCTAAGCGAAGAACCTCAGGGTGGCGCGGAGCCACGTTAAGCAGTGCATCCACGCCGTGACGTGCGGCATGATTTTCACCACGCGCCAATTGAATACGTACACGGGTAATATCCACTGGAAGTTGGTTGCTATCGGCAACTTCTGACGCACGTTCCAAATACTGGTTTACACGTAGATCGTCGCCGCGTTGCTGCGCGGCTTCTGCGGCTAGCAAATAGTTAACGACAGGTTGCTCTGCGTGGTCGGCATTGCGTGAAAGTAGTTTTTCAACCTGAGTGTAATCACCTTCGGCTAACTTCATTAAGCCTTCACGTGTTTGCTTGCGAGCGCGAGTACGCTTGCGGCCAACGAACCAACCACGAGTGCGGGCACCTGTACGGAATACGCGGCGTAGCACCCATTCAATCGCGAAGAGAACCACGATCAGTAGGATCAGCATGATCACCAACGATGTCACGCTGGTTTCAATGTTGTAGGTATCCGTTTGAATGAGGACATAGCCTTGATGACCAGCAAACATCGGCCCAAGGACGATCCCAGCGATCAGGATAATAAACAGCAATAAGACTTTAAGCATGTCTATTCCCCCTGCGTTGCGGGTGCAGCGGCTGGCACTGAAGGTGTTGCCATCAAATTACGCACGCGGGTTTGCATCAGTTTTTCCAACAACGGCTGGCTTTTCAGCTCGGTAGGAACATCCATATTGATGGACTGCTGGCTGAGTTCATCCAACTGGCTTAGGAAAGCTTTGGTTGTCGGATCGTTCATGTCGAAGTAGGCACGAACCCACGTTGAGACAGTTTCAAGCGACTGTTGATAAACCTCGTTTTGATGACGAGGAACAGCCTGTGCGGCAACCAGAAGGCGAGAACGAATATTTTCGCGTAGATAGACGTCTTGATTTGGGGCCAGCAAAGGTTCTGCACTGCTGTCACGACGGCGTACGGTAATGAATTCCGACATAAAGTTATGCCAGCTTTTCACCAGATTCTGTCGCCATTCGGTCAATGAGCTTGATACTTCACCATTGTCTTCATCCATCGGCGCTTCGTCGGTGTTGTTATCCGCTAAACGCAGATCGTCAACTTGGTTAGATAGCTGATTCAGCTTGAGAATAATGCCGTCGAAGTCAATTTGACTGACGCTGGCCAGCGAGGCAATGTCTTCGGTAATGGCACGGCGAACGTCAATCAGACTTGGGTCATTCATTTCAGCCAAACTTTCATCTGCGCTTTTCAACAATGCGCCTGCGGTCGTCACATCCTGATCGCTCCACAGTTTGCGACCCGCAAGCTTGACGAGGAAGTCAGCCTGAGCCAGCAGCCAGTTTTTCGCATCACTGCCGGAAATGGCGGCTACTTTCGCTTCAAGCTCTTTTAGCTGCTGCGACTGTGAGGTTTGCAACTGATCGGTCACGCTAAGCGCTTTGTTTTGCTGGTTGATCAACGCATTAATGCGCAGTTTTTCCTGAGCCTGTTCGGTATGCAATGCGGTCAGCTGGTCGCTGAGTTCATTGTTTTCAGCTTGTTGAGCCAGAGCTTGCTGTTGGCCGTGATAATACAAGCCTGCACCAAGTGCTATCGCTATAACGATAGCGATAGCACCGAGCACTGGCCCTTTTGCGGATTCTTTTTTCACAGTTTTAGCGACCTGCTCACCAGAAGTATTGTTATTGAGATTGGATGCTGGCTGGATCTCGTGTTCAGTCGCGGTGTTCGTTTCCTCAACCTTTTCAGGTGGGGTTGTCGGTTCCGTCATCTTGGCACTTCCCATAGTCAGTTATTGTAGCGCGCGGATCAGCGCGTCATTATCAGCACTTTCAGCTACCTGAATGTCTTTCCAGCCCAATTCCTGGGCGAGGGTAGCCAACCGTTCGCTAACCACAATCAAGCGGCAATGCAGTAACCACATTTGCCGATCGTAATCAGGAACTAAATCATACAGTTGTTGCAGCATTTCGCCACTTGTCACGACCAGTGTTGAAATGCCCTGTCGTTGCCAATGAGCGCTTTGCTCTGCACCATTATAGTGGATAGCACAGCGTTGGTAGCATTCTGACAGTGTTACGCTCACGCCGCGTTGGGTCAATGTTTCTGCCAACAGCTCTCGTCCACCGTTGCCGCGTAGAATTAATGCCTGCTTGCCTGCGATATCTCTCAGTGCTGGCAGCATTAGCAAAGATTCAGACGTTTCGGGAGGCTGAGGGTAAGCAACCGGTAAGCCTGTTGCTGTATGTAAACGCAGCGCGGTTGGGCGGCCAATGGCAAAATAGTGGAGTTCGCGCGGCCATGCTATCGCGGATCGTTGTAGATACGGATGCGCATAGCGTACTGCGTGCTGCGATAGAACAAAAACTAAATCGCCTTGCTGAAGCTGTGCCAGAAGATCTGGTAGCGCAGCGAGGCCAGTTCCCGGCGTGAAGTCGATTAATGGAACATGATAGGCCGCTCGCCCTAGGGTTCGTAGTCTACTGACTAATTCCTCACCCGCAGGTGATGGGCGAGTTACCAAGATGCTCATCGTGGCGTTTGTCCTTGATACACGTCGTCTAAAATCTCACGCGCGCCGCGCTCTAACAGTTCTTCTGCTAGAGAAACACCTAATTCAGCCGCCTGAGCGCGCGGCCCACGGCGTTCGCCTCGAATAATCAAAGTACCGTCAGGCTTGCCCACCAACGCTCGTAGCCATATTTCGTCGCCATTAAGCTCTGAATAGCTGCCGATAGGAACCTGGCAGCCACCTTCTAAACGCGTGTTCATGGCGCGTTCGGCGATAACTCGAGTTGCGGTATCGCTATCGTTTAACGGTGCGAGCAAAGCTTGGGTTTTTGCATCGTCCAATCGACATTCGATCCCGACGGCGCCTTGGCCTACGGCTGGCAAGGATTGTTCTGGTGGTAATGCATAGCGGATACGCTCTTCAAGCTCTAAGCGTTTTAAACCGGCAGCGGCCAGAATAATGGCATCGTAGTCACCGTTATCCAGCTTGGCTAATCGAGTCCCCACGTTACCGCGAAGATCGCGAACGATAAGGTCTGGGCGGATCTCTCTAAGCTGGCACTGGCGGCGCAGGCTTGATGTGCCCACGACGCTGCCTTCAGGCAGGTCTTCAAGTCGAGCATACTTCGGTGACACAAAAGCATCGCGTGGATCTTCGCGCTCACAGATAGTCACCAGCCCTAAACCTTCAGGAAAAGCGACCGGCACATCTTTCATTGAGTGAACGGCAATATCGGCGCGTCCATCGAGCAAAGCAAGTTCCAACTCCTTGACGAACAAACCTTTGCCACCAACTTTTGCCAGCGGAGTGTCTAATAAAACGTCACCACGCGTCACCATAGGCACCAGCTCCACGGTCAAATCCGGCCAATGGGCCTGCAGATGATCGCGCACATAATAGGCTTGCCATAACGCCAACGGGCTTTGTCGGGTGGCGATACGGAGGATCTGGTTTGGCTGAGGGGTTATTTCTAGCATGTGAATATCCATTTTTATCCTATGCTTCATCCTATCATTTTGTTCGCAAACGTGCAGCGCTGGAACCTAATGGCTGTTTGGCGGGAAAATAATCAGGAAGGAGAATGGATGAAATAGTCGGTAAGATCAAAGACAAGAAAGGCGCTACAATAAGTGTGTGGCTTTACATACTTTACGGTCAACCAGCAAGGTGTTAGATTGATCACGTTTCCAGCAATTTCTTATTAAAACATTTCTTACCAGAAAAACGGTAAGGTTCGGAAACAGGCTTCTCTCAGACACTGGAATAATCAGGCGAAACGTCTTGTACCTCTACATCGAGACACTGAAACAGAGACTGGATGCGATAAATCAACTTCGAGTTGATCGCGCTTTAGCGGCCATGGGGCCGGCCTTTCAACAGGTTTACAGTCTGCTGCCAACCCTATTGCATTACCACCATCCGCTGATGCCGGGTTACCTTGATGGTAACGTTCCCCATGGCATTTGTTTCTACACGCCTGATGAAAATCAGCAAACCTACTTACATGAAATCGATCTTCGTTCTCCGGGCTCCATCGCGGCAGATCACCCAGGCCAATTGCCGATCACTGGCGTTTACTCAATGGGAAGCACCTCTTCTATTGGGCAAAGCTGTAGTTCGGATCTGGATATTTGGGTTTGCCACCAATCTTGGTTAGATGGCGAAGAGCGCAATCGGTTACAGCAAAAATGTACACAGCTGGAGAAATGGGCTGCGTCGCTGGGCGTTGAAGTGAGCTTCTTCCTTATCGATGAAAACCGTTTTCGTCATAACGAAAGCGGCAGTCTGGGTGGGGAAGACTGTGGGTCTACCCAGCATATCCTGTTGCTTGATGAATTCTATCGCACCGCGGTACGCCTAGCCGGCAAACGTATTCTGTGGAATATGGTGCCAAGCGAAGAGGAAGCGCATTACGACGAATATGTGATGTCGTTGTACTCGCAGGGCGCGCTTACCCCAAACGAATGGCTCGATCTTGGCGGTCTAAGCTCGCTGTCTGCTGAAGAATACTTCGGCGCTAGCCTGTGGCAACTCTATAAAAGCATCGATTCGCCGTACAAAGCGGTACTGAAAACGTTGTTGCTGGAAGCTTACTCATGGGAATATCCCAACGCTGAACTGCTGGCGATCACCATCAAACAACGTTTACATAAAGGTGAAATTGTTTCCTTCGGGCTCGATCCTTACTGCATGATGCTGGAACGTGTGACGCACTATCTTGAGCAAATCAATGATACTGCGCGTCTCGATCTGGCTCGTCGTTGCTTCTATCTCAAAGTGTGTGAAAAGCTATCGCGCAGCCGAGCCTGCGTCGGCTGGCGTCGTGAGATTTTAAGCCAACTGGTTGAGTCTTGGGGCTGGAGTCAAGAGCGTATCGAAGTGCTTGATGACCGCGCCAATTGGAAAATTGAACGCGTGCGTGAAGCGCATAATGAGTTGTTAGACGCGATGATGCAGAGCTACCGCAACCTCATTCGCTTCGCACGCCGTAATAACCTAAGCGTTAGCGCTAGCCCGCAAGATATCGGGGTATTGACCCGTAAGCTTTACGCTGCGTTTGAAGCGTTGCCGGGTAAAGTGACGCTGGTAAACCCGCAAATTTCGCCGGATTTGTCAGAAAAGAACTTAACGTTTATTCATGTGCCGATTGGCCGTGCTAACCGCACCGGCTGGTACTTGTATAACCAAGCGCCGACTATCGATACCATCATTAGCCATCAGCCGTTGGAATATAACCGCTACTTAAACAAATTAGTGGCGTGGGCCTATTTTAACGGATTGTTGACGGCTGATACCAAGCTACACATCAAGAGCAACAATAACCTGTGCGATATCAATAAGCTTCAGAGCTTGGTGCATGATGTATCGCAGCATTTCCCTATTCGCTTGCCTGCGCCATCGCCGAAGGCCTTATACAGCCCGTGTGAGATCCGCCATTTGGCGATTATCGTCAACTTGGAAAATGATCCAACGGCCGCTTTCCGCAATCAGGTGGTGCATTTTGATTTCCGTAAACTGGATGTCTTTAGTTTTGGTCAGCAGCAGCAATGCTTAGTTGGCAGTATCGACCTGCTGTACCGCAACTCGTGGAATGAAGTGCGTACCCTGCATTTCAGCGGTGAACAGGCGGTATTAGAAGCGCTGAAAACCATCTTAGGCAAAATGCATCAGGATGCCGCCCCGCCGGAATCCGTTGAAGTCTTGTGCTACAGCCAGCATTTGCGCGGGCTAATCCGTACCCGTCTACAACAGCTGGTTTCTGAATGTATTGACCTGCGCTTATCTAGCACACGTTTAGAGCCGGGGCGCTTTAAAGCCGTACGCGTCGCGGGGCAAACGTGGGGATTGTTCTTTGAACGTCTGAGCGTATCGGTGCAGAAATTGGAAAATGCGGTTGAATTCTATGGCGCTATTTCTAATAACAAGCTGCATGGGCTTTCTATTCAGGTGGAAACCGAGCAGGTACATCTGCCTGCCGTGGTTGATGGTTATGCCAGCGAAGGGATAATCCAATTCTTCTTTGAAGATGGGGATAACGACGGGTTTAACATCTACATTCTGGATGAAACCAACCGTGTGGAAGTTTATCACCACTGCGAAGGCAGCAAAGAGGAGCTGGTGCGTGACGTTAGCCGTTTCTATTCGTCATCGCATGACCGCTTCACCTACGGTTCAAGCTTTATCAACTTTAACCTGCCGCAGTTCTATCAGATCGTCAACGCCGATGGCCGTTCTCAGGTGATGCCGTTCCGTACCAACGTATTGCCACAGTGTAACGTCAATGACGACAACGACGGTACGCCGCTTAAGCAACAGTTCCAGCTGCATTAATCTTAAGTACAGCACCACTCCAATTCTTCCCTATTCAGCGGAGAGTTGGAGTGGGCGCTGATACCGTTCGCGTTTCGGCTTATGCCGAAATTACCACATCTTCTTCGCCAGACTGCGCTCTGCATGCGGTTGACAGCAAAGCATAAAACTCTTCTCCGCTGCGATCGCAAATCCAGCTATCATCACGCAGGCTGAAGTGGTAACCGCCAGCTTTCGTGGCGAGCCATACCTGATGCAAGGGCTCCTGACGGTTGATCACGATTTTGCTGCCATTTTCGAAGGTCAGCGTCATCACTCCGCCATTGGTTTCATAGTCGATGTCGGCATCACCTTCATAAGCGTCAATGGCCTCTTCGATGTTTAACATCAGCTTATCTGCTAACTGGTGAAACTCGGTATCGTTCATAATCATTTCCTATTGCTTTTCAGGGTCCAACTGCGATTATAGAGAGCTTATAGGTAGGATTCACACGCATTAATACAATAAATGGTAATGACCATGAAAAAACAATTTCGTTGGGCCTTGGTGGCTGTTTCCCTATTCGGCCTTGCTGGTTGCGGTTTGAAAGGGCCTTTATACTTTCCTCCGGCTGATGCCCCTGCGGCGTCGAAGAGCCAGCCAGACACACAAACTAACGCGCCTGCTGCAAATCAGGGCGCGAATACACCGTCTAATGTCGCCGGTGTAGAGCAAGGCCAATAATCCACGATAGCGAGAACTGTCAGGATGTTAGTTCGGTGACCACGGAAGTTAAGGCGTAGGGTGAGAGGTAGTTATGCAGTTCTCTAAAATGCACGGTTTAGGCAACGATTTCATGGTCGTTGATGCTGTTACACAAAACGTATACTTCTCGCCGGAGCTTATCCGCCGTCTATCCGATCGACATAACGGCGTAGGTTTTGATCAGATGCTGATCGTTGAACCGCCCTACGATCCTGATTTAGATTTTCACTATCGTATTTTCAACGCCGATGGGAGCGAAGTTGCGCAGTGTGGCAACGGTGCGCGCTGTTTTGCTCGTTTCGTACGTTTGAAAGGGCTAACCAATAAACGTGAAATTCGCGTGAGCACGCAAAATGGCCGGATGGTGCTCAAGGTCAGCGATGACGAATTGGTCACGGTGAATATGGGCGAGCCGATTTTCGAGCCGTCTAAGATCCCATTCAAAGCCGTGAAAGCGGAAAAGACCTATATCATGCGCGCGTCTGAACATACTATCCTGTGCGGCGCGGTATCGATGGGGAATCCCCACTGCGTGCTTCAGGTTGATGACGTTGAAACGGCGCTGGTGGAAACCATCGGCCCGATACTTGAAAGCCATGAACGCTTCCCTGAACGCGTTAACGTGGGTTTCATGCAGGTCATTAACCGTAATCAGATCAAACTACGGGTGTATGAACGCGGTGCAGGTGAAACTCAGGCCTGCGGCAGCGGCGCTTGTGCGGCGGTTGCCGTGGGTATCCAGCAAGGCTTGCTGGATGAAAACGTTCAGGTTGATCTTCCCGGCGGACGTTTGCAAATTCGCTGGAAAGGGCCTGATAACCCACTGTTTATGACGGGCCCCGCGACCCACGTTTATGATGGGTTTATACACCTGTAATTCATACGTTTATGAGTGAGCGATAGACAACTATGAGCGACATCGAAGATCGGGTATTGGATAATCTGGCGCTAAGTGACGCGCAGGTGATGGAGTATCTGCGACAGAACCCTGACTTCTTCATTCGTAATGCACGCAATGTTGAGCAGATGCAGATCCCTCATCCGGTGCGTGGTGCTGTTTCATTAGTTGAATGGCAACTGAACCGACAACGTCAGCACATCTTCAATTTGGAAGAAGAGATCACGCTGCTGATGGAACAGGCCAGCGCCAATGAAGTTCTGTTTAATCGCCTACTTGAGCTCCAAGGGCATCTTGCAGGCGCAGAAAGCCTTGCCGATTTCCTCCAACGGTTTAACCGCTGGGCACGCTCTCTTGGGTTAGCCGGTGCCAATATTCGTTTGTTTAGCGACAAATGGTATCTAAATGCGCCTTCTGACTTTGCGCATTTAGCTTTATCGCGCAATGAATTTGAAATGATGCGAATTCAGCGTTTGGGGAACCAAAATCACTATCTCGGCACCCTGAATGGCCCCGAGCTACTGTTGGTTTTGCCTCAGGCGAAAATGGTTGGTTCAGTCGCGCTTTCTCTGCTGGGTGAGTTTGGTGACTTAGGCCTGATTATCTTCAGCAGTCGCGATAGCCATCACTACCAGCAGGGCCAAGGCACCGTGTTGCTTGATCAGCTCGCATTGCTGATGCCGGGGCTAATCAGCCGCTGGATTGAACGTCAATGAGCAGCGATACTCAGGCGCTGGAACTGCCGGTTGAGGCATTCCTGCGCTTTTTGCGCGTTGAGCGCCAGCTTAGCCCGCACACCATCGAAAGCTATCATCATCAACTGACGGCCATCATTGAGATTGTTGCCCCTGCTGGTTTACGCGATTGGCGGCAACTCGATGCAACTCAAGTGCGCATGATTATCGCGCGTAGCAAGCGAAAAGGCCTTGAGGCTGCAAGCCTTGCCCTGCGTTTGTCGGCGCTACGCAGCTTTATTGACTGGCAGGTGAGCCAAGGTGTGATGTCGGTTAATCCGGCGAAAGGCATTAGCGCACCTAAACAGGCTCGTCACTTACCCAAAAATCTCGACGTTGATGACGTAAACCGTTTGCTCGATATTGATGCGAGCGATCCCCTTGCCGTACGCGATCGCACCATGCTGGAAGTGATGTATGGCGCGGGTCTGCGTCTTTCCGAATTGGTAGGGTTAGACTGTCGCCACATGAATATGGCTTCGGGCGAAGTGTGGGTGATGGGGAAGGGGAGCAAAGAGCGAAAGCTGCCGATTGGACGTACTGCCATTCATTGGCTGGAACAGTGGCTGCAACTGCGTGAGATTTACGATCCGGTGGATGACGCCGTTTTTGTGTCTAAGCTGGGTAAGCGTATTTCTGTGCGAAGCGTGCAAAAGCGCTTTGCTGAATGGGGCGTTAAACAAGGCGTCACCAGCCATATTAACCCGCATAAACTCCGTCACTCTTTTGCGACGCACATGCTTGAATCCAGTGGCGATCTGCGCGCAGTGCAAGAACTGCTGGGTCATGCGAATCTGACCACCACCCAAATCTATACCCACCTCGATTTCCAACATTTGGCGAAGGTGTATGATGCAGCGCATCCACGCGCGAAACGAGGAAAATCCTGATGTGCTCGACGCTTCATTTCTATCGCCCGCTCAACGCGATCGGGGCTTTTACCTTCGATCTGGACGATACGCTTTATGATAATCACCCCGTGATTATGCGTACCGAGCGGGAGTCTCTGGCGTTTTTACAGCAAAACTTTGAACCGCTGCGCGATTGGCAAAGCGTCGACTGGCAACGTTTGCGCGCTGAATTGCGGGCTGAAAATCCTGAAATTTATCACGACGTCACCGCTTGGCGCTGGCAGGCTGTGCATCTGGCGCTAACGCGAAACGGTTTTAACCACGCCCAAGCCAGCGCTGGCGCAGATTCTGCGATGGAAAACTTTGCCTACTGGCGTAGCCAAATCACCGTGCCGGAATCAACGCATACGACGCTGCAAGCGTTAGCGGAAAAAGCGCCGTTGGCGGCAATTACCAACGGTAATGCGGATCCGAGCCTATTTGGTTTAGCAGACTATTTTGCGTTTATATTACGCTCAGGCCCTGATGGACGTGCGAAACCTTACAACGACATGTATCGTGCTGCTCAGCAGCGTTTAAACGTTCCCATGGGAAATATTCTGCATGTGGGCGATGACCTCACCACCGATGTGGCTGGAGCCGTGCGCTGCGGCATGCAAGCCTGCTGGATCAACGACCGTGCGCGCAGCCTAACAACCGCTTCAGATAGCCGTTTGTTACCTCACGTTGAGATTTCACGGTTGGATTCGCTCACCGCGCTGATATAATCTCCAATAATCTGTATAAATTCCCAGTGAAAAAGACGTATTGCGTTTAGCGACGCGTCTGTTTCCCCATTTTAAAACGGTGCCTATGGACGTTTCCGATCTGCTCAACAGCCTTAACGATAAACAACGCGAAGCCGTTGCTGCGCCACGCAGTAATCTTCTGGTGCTGGCTGGAGCCGGAAGCGGCAAGACGCGCGTATTGGTGCATCGCATCGCGTGGCTGCTGTCGGTAGAAAACTGTTCGCCGTTTTCTATTATGGCCGTCACCTTTACCAACAAAGCCGCGGCGGAAATGCGCCACCGTATCGAACATTTGATTGGCACCAGCCAAGGCGGCATGTGGACCGGTACTTTCCACGGTTTAGCGCACCGCCTGCTGCGCGCCCATCATCTAGATGCAAATTTGCCGCAGGATTTCCAAATCCTTGATAGCGATGACCAGCTACGTTTGCTTAAACGTATCGTTAAGGCCTTGAATCTGGATGAGAAGCAGTGGCCGCCGCGTCAAGGCATGTGGTACATCAACAACAAAAAAGATGATGGTCTGCGCCCTCAGCACATTGAAAGCTACGGAAATCCGGTAGAACAGACATGGCTGCGCGTCTATCAGGCCTATCAAGAAGCCTGCGATCGTGCGGGGCTGGTGGATTTTGCCGAGCTGCTATTGCGTGCGCACGAGCTATGGCTCAATAAACCTCAAATCCTCAATCACTATCGCGAACGTTTCACCAATATTCTGGTAGACGAATTCCAAGATACCAACCGTATCCAGTACGCATGGATCCAGATGCTGGCGGGCAATAGCGGCAAAGTGATGATTGTTGGCGATGACGATCAGTCGATCTATGGCTGGCGTGGCGCTCAGGTTGAGAATATCCAACGTTTTCTGGATGATTTCCCCGGTGCCGAGACCATCCGCTTAGAGCAAAACTACCGCTCGACCAGCAATATACTGAAAGCCGCGAACGCCTTAATTGAAAATAACGATGGGCGCTTGGGTAAAAAGCTGTGGACCGAAGACGGCGACGGCGAAAAAATTTCGCTCTACTGCGCGTTTAATGAATTGGATGAATCACGGTTTGTGGTGAATCGCATTAAAGCGTGGCAGGACAACGGCGGCTCTCTTAACGACTGCGCCATTCTTTATCGTAGCAACGCCCAATCACGTGTATTGGAAGAGGCGCTGTTACAGGTGGCGATGCCATACCGCATTTACGGCGGGCAACGATTCTTCGAACGTCAGGAAATTAAAGATGCGTTGGCTTATTTACGCCTGATTTCTAACCGTAATGATGATGCGGCGTATGAGCGAGTGGTTAACACGCCAACGCGCGGCATTGGCGATCGTACGCTGGACGTTATTCGCCAAGCTGCACGCGATCGTCAACTGACGCTATGGCAGGCCACACACGAACTGATCCAAGAAAAAGTGTTTGCAGGGCGAGCCTCAGGCGCATTGCAGCGCTTTATCGAACTGATTGATGCCTTAGCCAGTGATACGGCCGATATGCCGCTGCATGTACAGACAGACCGCGTGGTGCGTGATTCTGGCCTGCGTCAGATGTATGAGCAAGAAAAGGGCGAAAAAGGCCAAACGCGTATTGAGAACTTAGAGGAACTGGTGACCGCTACGCGTCAGTACAGCTATGAGGATGAAGACGAAGACTTGCTGCCGTTGCAGGCATTCCTGTCACATGCGGCGCTTGAAGCCGGTGAAGGGCAAGCCGACGCTTATCAAGATGCGGTTCAGCTCATGACGCTGCACTCGGCGAAAGGTCTGGAATTCCCGCAGGTGTTTATCGTGGGGATGGAAGAGGGGATGTTCCCAAGCCAAATGTCGCTGGATGAAGGCGGTCGTTTGGAAGAAGAACGCCGCTTGGCCTACGTTGGGGTGACGCGAGCGATGCGAAAACTGACGATCACCTATGCGGAAAGTCGCCGTCTGTATGGCAAAGAGGTTTATCACCGCCCATCTCGCTTTATTGGTGAATTGCCAGAAGAGTGCGTAGAAGAGGTGCGCCTGCGGGCAAGCGTTACTCGCCCCGTTAAACACGCCAGCATGGGAACCCCAATCAGCGCCAATGACAGCGGTTTCAAACTTGGTCAGCGGGTTAAACACGCCACGTTTGGTGAAGGTACGGTGATCAATCTGGAAGGCAGCGGTGAGCATAGTCGCTTACAGATTGCGTTTCAGGGCGAAGGCATTAAGTGGCTGGTTGCGGCCTATGCCAAGTTAGAGGCGATGTAATTCCGGTTTAATATCCCTTTCCAATCTCCCCCTTTGCAGGGGGAGAGTTTAGGACTTATTCGGCCAACGAATATTTATCCCCAACCTGCGCCTGCGAATACCACGCCATCAGTTCCTGAGTGCCAGCCGCGCCCTCTGCGGGTGCCCAAGGCGCTGAATCCTGCTCGGTTACGGGCTGGTAGCCACCGTGTTTAACTTCAAAAATCACGCCGCCGTTATCCAGTGACAGTACCGAATGCCAAGTTCCGGCATCCATCTCCAAAGCCACGCACTCCTCGCCCAACACTACGCGACGAGTTACCACGCCTTGTTCGTCAAAATTCAGCACCACAAAGCGGCCGCTCAGCGGCAGCAAAAGCTCGAAAGTATGCGGATGGCGATGTGGCCGGATGTAGGTCCCAGGCTCCATCGCGATGGCAAGACGCTGCACCGGATCGCTCAATTCTGGGTGAAAATTGCGGTGAGCGCGTAAACGAGGTGCGCTGGCCGCAGCGGCGCTCTGTTGTTTCAGATCATCAAACGTGATTTGTTTCATAGGGTGTGCCTGATTTTAGGAATAGTGAAGTCTAATCGGTGAATGCATTGCTATAAGGTAATAGATGGGCCAAGCTAGCGATATGATTTTTACCTTACATTTGCGATTGCAGCAGGGTTGCTGAAAGCAAAACCCATAAATGTTTTGGTATAAAACATCCTGAGTGAATAATGTTCTGGAATTAGTCACAACGCCAGTTGACAGGCTTTTTCGTATCGGCGTAACATGCGCGCACTATTATCTGTGAGGACATACGCCTTGGACACACCCAGTAGATACTGGCTCAATGAACCCGTTAGCGGGTACAACTTCTAAGGCTATCCACTTATGCTGATAGCCTTCGTGGTTGTCAGCGACCTCTATACGTCGCTATGAGTCAGATCTGATATGGTCTGAAACAGCTAGGTGACGTTACCCCTCGTTTGTTTCCTGTGCTCCATGCGTGATCCTTAATGTCACCGCAACGGAGTTTAAAAGCATGCTAAGTGCATTTAGATTAGACAACAGCCGCTTATCCCGTCTGGAGCTGGATGACACGGAAGATCTGACTTCATCTCTATGGGTCGACTTAGTCGAACCTGAAGAAGATGAGCGTCAACGAGTTCAAGATGAGCTAGGTCAAAGTCTGGCAACTCGCCCAGAACTGGACGATATCGAAGCATCAGCACGTTTCTTTGAAGATGAAGACGGCCTGCATATTCACTCCTTCTTCTATTATGAAGATGCAGAAGATCACGCCGGTAACTCCACCGTGGCATTTACCATCCGTGATGGTCGCCTGTATACGCTGCGCGAGCGCGAACTACCGGCGTTTCGCCTGTATCGTATGCGTGCCCGTAATCAGATGTTGGTTGATGGGAATGCTTACGAGCTATTACTCGATCTGTTCGAAACCAAAATCGAACAGCTGGCAGATGAAATCGAAAACATCTACAGCGATCTGGAAAAGCTTAGCCGCGTGATTATGGAAGGCCATCAGGGCGACGAATATGATGAAGCTCTTTCGACGCTGGCCGAACTGGAAGATATCGGTTGGAAAGTTCGCCTGTGTTTGATGGATACCCAGCGAGCGCTGAATTTCTTGGTACGTAAGGCGCGTTTACCGGCCAGCCAGTTGGAGCAGGCGCGCGAAGTTCTGCGAGATATCGAATCCCTGCTGCCACACAATGAATCGCTGTTCCAGAAAGTTAACTTCCTGATGCAGGCGGCAATGGGCTTTATCAACATTGAACAGAACCGCATCATCAAGATCTTCTCGGTGGTATCGGTGGTGTTCCTGCCGCCAACGCTGGTGGCATCAAGCTACGGGATGAACTTTGAGTTCATGCCTGAGCTGAAATGGTCGTTCGGTTATCCGGGGGCGATTGGTTTGATGATTTTGGCGGGGCTTGCGCCGTATTTATACTTCAAGCGCAAAAACTGGCTTTAATCTGTCTCTTCTTTTCCTCCCCATCGCTGGGGAGGAAAGTCTGCTTTAGCTGCGCAATTTTCTCTGCGTATACAGCGCATCCATAATAAACAACAGCAGTGCCACCCAAATAAAACCGAACGCCACCAGTTTATCCTGCGTCATTTGCTCGTTGTAGAAGGTAATCGCCAGAATAAACATCAACGTTGGGCCAAGGTATTGGAAGAATCCCAGCGTAGAAAGGCGTAGGCGCGTTGCAGCGGCTGTAAAGAACAGCAACGGAATAGTGGTTACGATCCCAGCGGCTACTAACAGCAGGTTGAGCGACATTGGATTCGCACTCAAATGGCTGGTTGCACTGTCGGCAATGCCAAACAGGTAAATAGACGCAATCGGTAGCAACCATAAGGTTTCAATTAGCATACCGGTTTGAGCATCTACCGCGATTTTCTTACGAATCAGCCCGTAAAATGCAAAACTAAAGGCGAGCCCAAGCGAGATCACGGGCACCGAGCCAAATTTCCATAGCTGAATCAGTACACCGCAGACCGCCAGCGCCAGCGCAATCCACTGCATCCGTCGGAAGCGTTCACCGAGGAAAACCACGCCGAGCAACACGTTAACCAATGGGTTGATGAAATATCCGAGGCTGGCCTCCAGCATATGGTGATTATTCACCGCCCAGATAAACAGCAACCAGTTTCCGCCAATCAAACAAGCGCTTAGCGCGAGCAGGCCAATCTTGCCGGGAGTTTTGCCCAGCGCACGCACTTTAGACCAATTTTTAGTCAGCGAAAGCAAAATCAGCATAAAGAAGAATGACCAGATCACGCGGTGGGTCAGGATCTCGGTGGGTGGAACCTGCTGAATCAGCTTAAAGTAGGCGGGGGCGATACCCCAGATGAAATAGGCGGCCAGAGCAAACAAGATACCTTGGCGAGTTTGTTGCGAATCCATGAAACACTTCCGAAAAAATGAATAGGCGCTGAGTCTACTGTATTTTTCTGGAATGTTTCATAGTAGTAACAGAGATGATTCAATTAAGCCTAACTTATCCCAAGATTTCATAGAAATCTGGTAAAAAATGCTACCTAGCCGACCATATACGTGGCGGTGGCTGAAGCAATATGTAGGTTGGATTCATTATGAAGTTCAACGCGCGCAACCGCGACTTTATTACCCGCTCTTAACAGGCTACCGCTAGCCACGAACCGCTCACCACGCCCAGGGCGTAGATAGTCCACTCGCATGTCGATTGTGCCCATTTTAGACAGCCTTGCCAGCAACTCTTCTTGTGTGATTTCGTCATGGCGCAATAGGGCTGACCCCACGCACACCAGGCCTGCGCAAACATCTAATACCGATGCGATAACGCCGCCGTGCAAAATTTTCTGATGGGCGTTGCCGACCAGCATTTCTTTGGAATCAAAAACTAGTTCGGCATAGTCAGCCTCAAAACGCTGCAGTTCTAGCCCTAAGGCTCGATTAAATGGCATGTGGTAAACAAAGATTTCACTAATGAGAGCGCTAGCAGATTCGCGCGTGAGGAGCGTGGCTGACATGGTTCTGTCCTTCTTCTTGCAGGTGGAAAGTTAATATTATTGTTAATTTTATGTTGATATTATGCTTAATTATTGTTTGGTTCCAGCACCAATAAGAATGATGAACGTTCCTGCCGAGTCCCTAACGTGTAGAATGTCGCCTTTGAATCATTGATGGCGTAACTATTAGGGGTAATAACGATGCGTAAGGGATGGATGATGTTAGCGGGACTGCTGGCGGTTCCTGCTGCGGTTCAGGCTGAAGAGGCAACGATAAAGCAGGTTCATGATAAGCCACAGGTGAAAGGCAGCATCATCGCGAACATGTTGGTTGAACACGATAACCCATTTACGCTCTATCCTTACGATACGAATTACCTGCTTTACACTGAAACCAGCGATGTAAACAAAGAAGCCATTCAATCTTATTCTTGGGCCGATGACGCACGCAAAGACGAAGTTAAATTCCAGCTCAGCCTAGCGTTCCCTATCATCCGTGGAATTGCAGGCGATAACTCGGTGTTGGGGATGTCTTATACGCAGCGCGCGTGGTGGCAGGCTTTCAACCGTAGCGCATCCTCTCCGTTCCGTGAAACCAACTATGAGCCACAGCTTTTTGTTGGCTGGGCAACGGATTATCAGCTGGGTGATTGGACGCTTCGCGACATAGAAACCGGCTTTAATCATCAGTCTAACGGACGCTCTGATCCAACGTCGCGCAGCTGGAACCGTGTTTATGCGCGTTTGATGGCGCAAAACGGTAACTTCCAAGCGCAGATTAAGCCGTGGTATCGCATTCCCGAAAGCAGCAGCAAAGATGATAACCCTGATATCACCAAATATATGGGTTACTACGAAGCGCAGGTGGGCTATGAGTGGGGAGAAAGCGTCTTTACGGCCAAAGGGCACTATAACTGGAACACCGGTTACGGCGGTGGTGAGCTGGGATGGAGCTATCCGATGACGAAAACGTTGCGCTTCTACACTCAGTTATACAGCGGCTACGGTGAATCAATGATTGATTACAACTTCAATCAAACCCGTTTTGGCGTGGGTATCATGCTCAACGATTTCATGTAATTTGCGCGCAACGCATATCCGCTAACGACAAAACCGGTGCATACGCCTAAAATAGCGCCGGTCTTAATTTATCACCCCTTTGGTTGAGGAGCAGCGTGGCAACGGCAGCCGTAATCAATGCAGAAATGCTGGCAGAACAGGTTTTGCGCGATACTTTTGGGTATCAGCAGTTCCGTCCTGGACAGCAAACTATCATCAATGCTGCGATCGCGGGACGGGATTGTCTGGTTGTGATGCCTACCGGAGGCGGCAAGTCTCTGTGTTATCAAATTCCTGCGTTGGTGATGGATGGCTTAACGCTGGTGGTTTCTCCGTTGATTTCCTTGATGAAAGATCAGGTCGATCAGCTACAGGCGAACGGCGTTAGCGCGGCCTGTCTGAACTCCACGCAGAACCGTGAGCAGCAGCAAGAGGTATACGCTGGCTGTCGCAGTGGGGCGATAAAGCTTCTCTATATTGCGCCAGAACGATTGATGATGGATAACTTCCTCGATCAGCTTCCGCACTGGCGACCTGCATTATTGGCGGTAGATGAAGCCCACTGTATTTCACAGTGGGGCCATGATTTCCGTCCTGAATACAGCGCATTAGGTCTGATTAAGCAGCGTTTCCCTGAGATTCCGGTTATTGCGCTCACGGCTACCGCCGATGATGCCACGCGTAATGACATTGAGCGTTTGCTGTCGTTAAACGATCCGTTGGTTCAGGTTAGCAGTTTTGACCGCCCAAACATCCGCTACACACTGATCGAAAAATTTAAACCGCTGGATCAACTGATTCGTTTCGTACAGGAACAGCGCGGCAAATCGGGCATTATTTACTGTAACAGCCGAGCCAAAGTCGAAGACACCACGGCGCGTTTACAAAGCCGAGGCTTTAGCGTTGGGGCTTATCACGCAGGGCTCGATCACGAACATCGTTCTTCGGTGCAGGAAGCATTTCAACGCGACGATCTGCAGATTGTGGTGGCAACGGTTGCGTTCGGCATGGGCATTAACAAGCCCAACGTGCGTTTTGTGGTGCACTTTGATATTCCACGTAATATTGAAGCTTACTATCAGGAAACCGGTCGCGCTGGACGCGATGGTTTACCCGCTGAAGCCGTTCTGCTTTATGACCCTGCCGATATGGCTTGGCTACGCCGTTGTTTAGAAGAGAAACCTGAAGGGCAGCAGAAAGAAATTGAACGGCATAAGCTAAACGCAATGAACGCTTTTGCTGAGGCGCAAACCTGCCGTCGTTTAGTGTTGCTGAATTACTTTGGTGAAGGACGGCAAGAATCCTGTGGCAACTGCGATATTTGTCTCGATCCGCCGAAACGCTACGATGGGCTAGAAGATGCGCAAAAGGCGCTGTCCGCGATTGCTCGCGTGGGTCAGCGATTTGGTATCGGCTATGTCGTTGAAATCCTGCGCGGGTCGAATAACACCCGTATTCGAGAGTTTGGTCACGACAAGCTCAAAGTCTATGGACTGGGGCGCGACCATACGACCGAACACTGGGTCAGCGTATTGCGCCAGCTTATTCATTTGGGCTTAGTGACGCAAAATATTGCGATGCATTCCGCGCTGCAGTTGACTGAATCGGCGCGTCCGGTTTTACGCGGCGAAGTTCCGCTTCAGTTGGCCGTTCCACGCGTCATCAATCTCAAATCACGCAGCAGCAGTAACCATGCCAGCAAAAACTACGGTGGAAACTATGACCGCAAGCTGTTTGCCAAGCTGCGTAAGCTGCGCAAAGCGATTGCTGACGAAGAGAATATCCCGCCATACGTGGTATTTAACGATGCAACGTTGCTAGAAATGTCAGAGCAGATGCCGATTCGCGCTAGCGAATTGCTGAGCATTAACGGCGTGGGGCAGCGTAAACTGGATCGCTTTGGTGCGCCGTTTATGACGCTGATCCGAGAGCACGTTGATGGTGATGATGAGTAGTTTTATGCGCTAAATTCTGTCTCCCTTAATGTATATTGCTAAGGGAGACAGACAGCAATGACTTCAATTATTCCGGCACAATCCATTCAACTTTGGCATGACCTGTACCTTCAGGCACCAGCACTTTATGCAGCCAAGGTAAAATGTCGCGCATCTGTTGTTCTAGCTTCCACGGCGGATTAATTACAATCATACCGGAAGCGGTCATACCGCGCTGATCGCTGTCTGGGCGAACCGCTAATTCGATTTGTAAAATGCGACGAATACCGGTGTCTTGCAGATCGCGAGTCATGCGTTTGATTTGTTGACGCAGCACTACGGGATACCACAGCGCATAGACGCCGGTGGCAAAACGCTTATAGCCTTCCTGAATGCCTTTCACCACGTCTTGATAATCGGTTTTCATCTCATACGGCGGATCGATCAACACGAAGCCACGGCGTGACAACGGTGGAAGCTGTGATTTGAGCTGCTGGTAGCCATCGGCTTTCATCACTTTTGCGCGTTTATCTTTAGAGAATTCATTGCGCAGCAGCGGGAAATCCGTTGGGTGCAGCTCGGTCAGATGGATTTTGTCGAAGTCGCGCAGCAGCTGGCGAGCAATCAATGGCGAACCTGGGTAGTAACGCAGTTGTTCGCCACGGTTAAAGTGTTTTACCGCGCTCAGGTAGGCTTCAAGCTCGGCAGGAACATCGTCGCGCTGCCAAATACGCGCGATACCTTCGAGGTATTCACCGGTTTTTTCTGCATGCTCACCACTGAGCTGATAACGCCCCGCGCCGGAATGCGTGTCCAGATAAAGGAAAGGCTTATCCTTTTCTTTCAGCGATTCAATAATCAAACTCTGAACGGTGTGTTTGAGGACATCGGCGTGATTGCCGGCGTGAAAACTGTGGCGATAACTAAGCATAGTGAGTTTAAACTTTCGTATATTCTAATAACTAAAACAAAATCATTAGGATAGGTAAATTAAGACCGTGACAAGGCACAGCGAGTCTGCTCTTTTGGGCTGCGGGCATCGCGGCATGTCAGCAGGTGACGGTTAAGTATAAACGGTATGGCGATGAAAGACTTTATGGATTATCGCATATTGGTTTTGTGATACAGATAAGGGATGAGCGAATCCTTAAAGCAGATAATTGTGTGACAAGGAATGTTTTGCACAAGGGATTTACAATGGGGTTATTGCAGCAGTTTGATATGTTGAGTGAGTCGGAAAAGTTATTTGTGGCGAGTAACCCTTACAGCGCCCCGGTAATACGCTTCTCGGCAGATGAGGCGACGCAAAAAACTATCCAGATATTTGGTCACAATGGTCATAATGATATGTCTGATGCATTTAGGCATTGCTATTTTGCTGCTTTGTTATCGAGGGATTTAGGGTATTACGACGCGCTGGATTATCTCAACGCGCATGAGCGTTTTCCTAATAACCCCAGAGAAGAAAAGCGTATGGACATGGCAAATAACTATGTTGGTGCGGATATTGGACAAACACAAAGACCAAATCATGAGCTTGCAGAACTATGCTTAAAAGCTGCCCAAGGAGGGAGACTTGTACATTTTTAGTATCATAGCTCTCGTACTCACGTTGTGTAGTTGTAAGGATTCTAATAGCTTAGAACAGCTTAAACACTACGGCTCAAGCCCATTTGATCAGCAGCGCTGGAAGCTGTCTGAGCACCGACTTGAAATGGTGTGGCGATTGGCTGTTGAGAGCGACTTATGCACAAAGAACGCCTCACAGTTAGTTGATTTATTAGGTAATAGTGACGGGTATTTTATCAGTGAAAAATACCTGTCTTGGCAATTGTCCCCCCACCAACAATTAGCATTTAAAATGCAGCAACCCAGCCCTTATCCTGCGGGTTTTGCCATTACTTACGATAATAATGTTATGGAGCAGATTTCTTGCCGCTAGATGTATTTTTGCTTGTGGTGCCTCCTATCAAAGCGATTGAACCCGCCAGCCATTGATTTTCGCTACACTTAACCTCATCTTAGATCTAAACAGCGCTTTTATGCCGGTTGCCCGACGCATTGGGGGGCTGGCTAAGTCGATTTATATGCCGCACTGATGCGGCCAAGACCGTTAACCTTTGTTGTTAATGGCAAAACTATATAGGACGCTTTCTTATGACCAATCCGTTACTGACGCCGTTCGAACTGCCACCATTCTCTAAAATCAAACCTGAGGACATCGTTCCTGCGGTGAAAAACGCATTGGCAGATTGTCGTGCCGAAGTGGAGCGCGTGGTCGCGCAAGATGCGCCATTTACGTGGGATAATCTGTGCCAGCCGCTGGCTGAGGTTGACGATCGTCTGAGCCGTATTTTTTCTCCGGTCAGCCATTTGAATTCAGTGCAAAACAGCCCTGAGCTGCGTGAAGCTTACGAACAGTGCCTGCCGCTGTTGTCTGAATACGGCACTTGGGTAGGTCAGCATGAAGGGTTGTATCAGGCCTACCGCAGCCTGAAAGACGGCGCGGGTTTTGCTTCGTTGACTAAACCGCAGAAGAAAGCGGTAGAAAATTCACTGCGTGATTTCGAACTGTCTGGTATTGGTTTGCCGAAAGAAAAACAGCAGCGCTATGGTGAAATTATGGCGCGTCTGTCCGAATTGGGTTCTGCATTCAGTAACAACGTATTGGATGCGACCATGGGCTGGAGCAAGCTCATTACCGATGAAAAAGAGCTTTCTGGTCTGCCTGAAAGTGCATTAGCGGCTGCGAAGGCGCTGGCTGAATCCAAAGAAAAAGAGGGCTGGCTGTTAACGCTAGATATCCCGAGCTACCTGCCGGTGATGACCTATGCCGACAACCGCGAGCTGCGCCATGAGATGTATCAGGCGTTTACCACTCGCGCATCCGATCAGGGGCCAAACGCAGGTCAGTGGGATAACAGCGAAATCATGGCTGAAACTCTGCAACTGCGTCACGAATTGGCTCAGCTGCTTGGTTTTAAATCCTATGCTGATAAGTCATTGGCAACCAAAATGGCGGAAAACCCACAGCAGGTTCTGGCATTTCTGAATGACTTAGCCGAGCGAGCTCGTCCTCAAGGCGCGCAAGAGCTGGCTGAACTGCGTGAGTTTACGCGTCAGCACTTTGACGTTACCGAGCTGGAAGCGTGGGATATCACCTACTACAGCGAAAAACAGAAACAACATCTGTACTCTATCAGCGATGAACAGCTGCGCCCTTATTTCCCTGAACAGCGCGTATTGAGCGGTTTGTTTGAGGTGGTGAAACGTATTTACGGTATCACGGCTAAAGAGCGTCATGATATTGACGTATGGAATCCAGAGGTTCGTTTCTTCGAGCTTTATGATGCGACCGGTGAGCTGCGTGGTAGTTTCTATCTCGACCTTTATGCCCGTGAGCATAAGCGAGGCGGTGCCTGGATGGACGACTGTGTAGGCCGTCTACGTCGTGCCGATGGTAGCCTACAGAAGCCGGTTGCCTATTTGACCTGTAACTTTAACCGTCCAATCGGTGATAAGCCTGCGTTGTTTACGCATAACGAAGTGACCACGCTGTTCCATGAGTTCGGTCACGGCTTGCATCATATGCTGACCGCGATTGAAACCGCAGGCGTTTCAGGGATCAACGGTGTGCCATGGGATGCCGTCGAGTTGCCAAGTCAGTTTATGGAAAACTGGTGCTGGGAGCCGGAAGCGCTGGCCTTTATCTCGGGTCATTACCAGACCAATGAGCCGCTTCCTCAGGAAATGCTGGATAAAATGTTGGCGGCGAAAAACTATCAGGCCGCGCTATTTATCCTGCGTCAGCTAGAATTTGGGATGTTTGATTTCCGTCTGCATGCTGAGTTCGACCCTGCACAAGGCGCTCGTATTCTCGATACTTTGAAAGAAGTTAAAGCGCTAGTAGCGGTGATGCCGTCACCAAGCTGGGGCCGTTTCCCACATGCGTTCAGCCATATCTTTGCTGGTGGCTACGCAGCGGGTTACTACAGCTATCTGTGGGCAGAGCTGCTGTCTGCTGATGCGTTCTCTCGCTTCGAGGAAGAGGGTATTTTCAACGTAGATACCGGCCGTGCGTTCTTGGATAACATCCTGTCGCAGGGTGGTTCCGATGAGCCAATGAACCTGTTCAAAAACTTCCGTGGCCGTGAGCCGAAAATTGATGCCATGCTGCGTCACTACGGCATCAAGGGCTAATGCGTTGAGTATTCAGTTATTGTTAGAAGAGGGCGCCGATAGCGGCGCCTTATCTCATTTAGCCGAGCGCTGGGGATTGGTTCACGATCCTGACGCGATAATGGCGTTGGTATTAACGCCTGAGCATTTAGAACTGCGCAAGTTGGATGAACCCAAGCTGGGCGCTATTTTTGTCGATTTTGTGGCCGGTGCGATGGCGCATCGCCGCAAGTTTGGCGGCGGCCGTGGTGAAGCGGTGGCAAAAGCCGTGGGTATTAAAGGCAGCTATGTGCCGAGCGTTGTGGATGCGACCGCAGGATTAGGGCGCGATGCCTACGTGTTGGCGTCGGTAGGGTGTCATGTGCGCATGCTGGAGCGCCATCCCGTGGTGGCGGCATTGCTTGATGATGGTTTGCAGCGTGGCTATGCAGATCCTGAAATCGGCGGCTGGCTGCAAGAACGCCTGACCCTGCTGCATGCCTCCAGTATTGATGCGTTGAAAGATCTTAGCCCTGCGCCAGAAGTGGTGTATCTCGATCCGATGTATCCGCACAAACAGAAAAGTGCGCTAGTGAAGAAAGAGATGCGGGTGTTCCAGTCATTGGTGGGCGCTGATTTGGATGCCGATGCATTACTAGCACCCGCTCGCGCACTGGCGACGAAACGTATCGTGGTAAAACGTCCTGATTATGCTCCGCCGTTGGCCGATGTGCCGGCTCATGCGGCCACCACCACCAAAAATCACCGTTTTGATATTTACACGCCGCTAAAATAATTCTGCATGTAAATAACCTCAGTCTAACCCTCTCCTTCGCAGGAGAGGGAACTGTGCAGTGGGTCCCGAATAAGCTCGAATGGCCCTTCCTCTGCTAAGGGGGAAGCTGGCTAGGGAGCCAATATTACCTAGTCGTAAATTAATACCCTGAACTCGTTTTCTTCAGCGTATCGCCTTGCTTCATGGGTTTCTTATCCATCTGATCTTTGCTCATTTCATCTTGTTTAGGCGCTTCGCCTTTTTGCATCGCGTCCAAGTGCTGTTTTTTCATTTCCTGCGGTTTTTTACTCATATGATCCATTTTATGTGGCTCTTGCTGCATACCATCGCCGGATGTACTTGTTGTATCAGCAGCGAAAGAGAATCCGCTGCCCATCAGTAAAGTGCTACACATAACAACCGTAATAATTTTTCTCATGGTCAGATCCTTATGGAAAATGGGGTCAGGGCCAGTATTGCGTTCACTTGTTCAGCAAAGCCTCACAGAGTTATAAATTATTTGTGATAACTCAGGGCGCAAACCCTGTGTAGACTAATTATAAAAATGCACGTGGAGCCGGAACGCGATGGAAGGAATGAAGCGAATTCTAATTGTAGAAGATGACGCGCATATTGCCGATTTACTGGCGCTGCATCTGCGTGATGAGGGCTACCACATAGAGCACGCGGCTGATGGCATTGTCGGTATGGCGATGCTGGAGCAGGGCGGTTGGGATGCGCTGATTTTAGATCTGATGTTGCCGGGTATTGATGGGCTTGATATCTGCCGTCGCGCGCGCAGCATGACGCGTTATACGCCGATTATTATGATTAGCGCCCGCTCCAGTGAAGTGCACCGGGTTCTGGGATTAGAGCTAGGTGCCGATGACTATTTAGCCAAACCGTTTTCGATGATTGAGCTGGCAGCACGCGTTAAAGCGCTGTTTCGCCGTCAGGAAGCGATGAGCCGTAATTTGCAGATGGATGCAGGGCGTTTGGACATTGCGGATCTGGTCATCGATCCTATTGCGCGAGCGGTTTGGAAGGATCAACAACCTGTCGATCTCACGCCGCGTGAGTTTGATTTGCTGTATTTTTTCGCTAAAAATCCCGACAAAGTTTTTTCTCGTTTGCAGCTTCTCGATCAGGTGTGGGGCTACCAGCACGATGGCTACGAACATACAGTTAACACCCATATCAATCGGCTACGTATAAAAATTGAAGCCGATCCTTCCGAGCCGCAGCATATTCTGACCGTTTGGGGCTCTGGCTATAAATTTACGGCGTCGAGCATGGGAAATTAAATGAATCGATTGAGTTTATCCCAGCGTTTAACGTTGGTGTTTGCGCTGTTGCTGGTCGCTTGCTGCGCGGTATCGGGTTGGCTTCAGGTACGCAGTAATACGCAATATAGCCAGCAGGTTATTCAACGTTTGTCCGTCAATCTTGCTCAGCATATTACGGAGAATAACCGGTTGCTCGGTGAGCAGGGACTCAATCCTGCCTCGGTAAAAAAGCTGTTTGATCAGCTGATGTCGGTGAATCCGAGCGTGGAAGTTTATCTGCTTGATAAGCAGGGGCATATTATTGGTGATGCTGCGCCAGAAGGGCGAATTAAACGTCGTGATGTGAGTCTTCAACCCATCAATGCGCTAATGCAGGGGCAAAGCATGCCGGTTTACGGCGACGATCCGCGTAGTGTCGACGGTCGAAAGGTCTTTAGCGTTGCACCGCTACAGGTTGAGGGAAAAACCGAAGGCTATTTGTACGTTGTTTTGCTGGGAGAGGATTACGCTCGGTTAACGGATGATGCCCGCATTGGCTCGACGGTATGGACCGTCGTAGGGTCGATGGGATTGATTGTGCTGTTTGGTTCACTGGCCGGCTGGCTGGCGTTCCGCTGGGTAACGAAACCTGTGCGCCAGCTCACTCGTCAGGTGAGTAAACTGGAGCAGGAAGGGCTGGATTACGCTCGTGTCATGGCGCTGAGCGTACCCGATGCTGATGTAAAAAGTGATGAAGTGACTCAGCTTAGACGTGCATTTGTTTTGATGGCTAGGCGCATTGCCGAGCAGTGGAAAACCTTGGCAGAACAGGATCAACAACGGCGTGAATTTATTGCCAATATTTCACATGATTTGCGCACGCCGTTGACCTCTTTGCATGGCTATCTCGAGACGCTATCGGTGAAGTCGGCAAGTCTAAGCGAAGTGGATCGCAAGCGTTATCTGGATATCGCCTTGGCGCAAAGCCTTAAAGTTGGGCGACTAGCGCAAGAGTTATTTGAGCTAGCTCGTTTGGAATATGGTGCGGTTAAACCGCAGAAAGAACGCATGTCGTTCAGCGAGCTTTTACAGGATGTTTTTCAGAAGTTTGAGCTCGCGGCAGAAACTCGCCAAATTAAACTGACTGCGGATATTGCCAAAGGTTTACCGCTGGTCAACGCCGATATTTATATGATGGAGCGCGTGCTAACCAACCTATTGGATAATGCAATCCGCCATACGCCGCAGGGGGGAAATATTGCGGTGAGACTTTGGTATCAGGCAGGGCAAATTTGGGTTCAACTGACCGACAGCGGCGTAGGTATTCCAGAGGAGCTGAAAGCGGGGCTGTTTGAGCGTCCATCGTTGCTCTCAGGCGTGCGCCGCCAGTCCGCGGGAGGATTGGGGTTGATGATTGTGAAACGAATGTTGCAGCTGCACGGTGGCGATATCATGTTGGTTAATGAAAATGAGCAAGGTGCTTGTTTTCGTTTAATGCTGCCGGTGTGATCGCTCCCTTAATTATTCACAGACTTAGTGGTAGCATGAATTTCCCCCCTAATTATAAGAGTTAACTCCGATGATGTTGTTTTTGACGGTGGCATTGGTTCATCTGGTGGCTTTAATGGCTCCCGGACCTGATTTCTTTTTTGTTTCCCAAACGGCGGTCAGCCGTTCTCGTTCTGAAGCAATGCAGGGCGTAGTGGGAATTACACTGGGTATCGTTATTTGGGCAGCAGTTGCGCTGATGGGGCTCCATCTGCTGCTGATGAAAATGGCATGGCTGCATAGCATTATCACCGTGGGCGGTGGTTTATATCTGACGTGGATGGGCTATCAGCTCCTTAAGTCTGCGCGTGCAAAAGGCCAGTTAGACAGCGGCGAAGAGGTAAGTATCACGCTGCCAGCGCGTGGAAAAACGTTCCTGCGCGGTTTTCTCACTAACCTGTCGAACCCAAAAGCGGTGATTTATTTCGGTTCGGTGTTTTCACTGTTCGTCGGCGACAATGTGAGTACGCCAGAGCGCGTTGGCCTGTTCGTGATGATTGTGGCTGAAACCTTTGTTTGGTTCAGCATTGTGGCATCGGTATTTGCGCTGCCGGTGATGCGCCGTGGTTATCAGCGTTTAGCCAAGTGGATTGATGGCGTCGCAGGCGTCTTGTTTATCGGCTTCGGTTTGCACCTGATTTTCTCTCGTTCGTAATTATCTTCAGTGAACATAAAAAAAGGCGGGCTAATGATTAATTAGGCCGCCTTTTTTGTATTCGTAAAAATTACATCACCGCGAAGAAGATCATACCAACCACTGCGCCCGTGGTGCCTAAGATGGTTTCCATCACGGACCAGGTTTTCAGGGTTTGTGCTTCGGTTGCGCCGGTAAATTTACCGAATAGCCAGAAGCCGGAGTCGTTGACGTGGCTCAGTACGATAGAACCCCCCGCGATACAGATGGAAAGCGCCGCCATCTGTGCGCCGTTGTAGCCCAGCTCGCCAATAACCGGCAGAACCAAACCTACGGTGGTTAAACAGGCAACGGTAGCAGAACCTTGAATCACGCGCACCGCAGCGGCGAGAACGAAACAGGCAACCGCAATTGGCAGACCTGCGCCAATCAGAGAATTACCTAATGCAGGACCAACGCCGGAATCCACCAGAATCTGTTTAAATACGCCACCGGCACCAGTAACCAGAAGAATGATACCCGCAGGCTGGATTGCCGCAGAACACACTTCCATCACTTTCTCTTTGCTCATGCCGCGACGGATCGCCAGACCATAAATCGCCACCAGACAGGCGATTAGAATTGCCGTGAATGGGTGACCGATAAATTCCAGCCATTTATGCAGTTCAGTGCCGGTTTCAACAAAGCGTGCACCGATGGTTTTCATTCCAACTAGAACCAGCGGGAACAGAACCAGCGCCAGACTAAAACCAAAAGAAGGCAGTTTGCTCTTATCCAAGCTTGGCTCTTGGATATCTTCAGGCAGAGCCAGCGTCACGTGTTTGCTGATGAAGTTACCAAACAGAGGGCCCGCTAAAATCATCCCTGGAATCGCTGCGCACAGACCAATTAGGATCATCCAGCCATAGTCAGCGCCCATCTGGGAAGCCAGCAGCATCGGTGTTGGCCCCGGCAGCAAGAATGCCGCTGCGCCAGCAACACCGGCAAACAGTGGGATAGCCAGTTTAACAACGTTGCCATTTGTACGACGGGCAACGGCGAACACCACGCCAATCAACAATACGATAGCTACGTCGAAGAACAGCGGCAGTGCACAGACTAGACCGGCGATACCCAGCGCATAGTGCGCTCGTTTTTCACCAAAGCTATCTAGCAACTTAGCGGCTATCTGATCTAACGCGCCGGTTTCATGCAGGATTTTGCCAAACATGGCACCCAACGCAACCACGATGGCGAGGAAGCCTAATGTGCCTCCCATGCCTTTTTCCATGGTTTTGGCAATATCATCTAGCGGCATGCCGGAAAAAATGCCCGCGCCGATAGAAACCAGCATCAGAGCAACGAAGGCATGCATACGGGCTTTCATCACTAAAAACAGCAGCAGTAGGACCGAGCCTACGGCGGTAAATACGAGAGTAAAAGTACTCATTATGACCCCTGAGAAATCACAGATTTAATGGTTTTAATTGTGTTTTCAACAACGCCGTCCAGAGGGAGGCTGATGTCGACAGCGTGAACGTCCTGCTCAACGCTGGTAGGTTCTTCTAACGCTTCAAATTGAGAAACAAGCATCTGAGGTTTAAAGAAGTGGCCCTTACGTGCCAGCAGACGGCTTTCAATAAGATCGAAATTGCCTTTCAGGTAAATAAAGGAAACGTTTTTATTACCGTCGCGCAGCATGTCGCGGTAACGCTTTTTAAGCGCAGAGCAAACGATCAAAGAGACGTCGTTGGTCCGCTGCATAGCGAAAATGGCGTCATTAACCGCTTTCAGCCATGGAGTTCGGTCTTCGTCATTCAGCGCGTGGCCTTCAGACATTTTTTTGATATTGGCGCGTGTGTGCAAGAAGTCGCCATCCAGAAAACCTGCGCCGAGCTGTTGGGCTACAGAGGTTGCTACAGCAGATTTACCGCTGCCAGATACGCCCATCAGAATAAAAACGTGGTGTTGTGGTTTTTTATCGCTCATTTCTACTCCAGAGAGGGGACGGTTTTCCATCCACTAAATGCAATGTTACTGGTAACTTGTTATGGGTAACATTGTCTGAGCAGCGATAATAATTAGCAAGATTTGTGGCAAAGTAGCTTCAATAACTGTGAGGTTACTCTCAGTTACTAACGGGAATTAACTATTATGAGGGGGGGGATTGCAGGGTAATTAGATGCTGCCACCATAAAGTAAGGTGAAGCCGACATCGACCATCTGAGAGGAAATGGTTTCACCACGTAGACGAGACAACATCCGTTCGGCCGCGATTTGACCCATCCGCTCACGCGGTGTCAGTACGCTGGCTAATTTAGGCGTCATTACCTGACCGATATCGTGGCCGTGGAATCCGGCAATCGCCATATCTTGAGGAATACGTAGACCTAAACGTTGGCACTCGAAAGCCGCACCAGCCGCTAAGTCATCGTTGGTACAGAAAATACTGTCCATATCAGGATAGCGATCTAACGCCTCGCGCAGCAGTTCACTACCCACTGAATAAGAAGAGCCGCGCGGTATCATAACGCTACGTGGCTGCAGGCCGGCATGATGCATCGCCGTCTCATAACCCTGCTGTTTGATGACGGTACGCTCATCCTGACGAGCACCAAAATAAACAACTTTGCGATGGCCACGATCGATAATGGCCTGAGTCATCTGCCGAGCAGCTTCAAAGTTGTCGAATCCCACCGCGGTATCAATACACGGCGTAATGCAGTCCATCATTTCGACGACCGGTACACCTGATACTTCGATCATTTTACGCGTGCGCGCGGTGTGGTTTCTTTCAGACAGGATCAGCCCATCAACGTTATACGAGAGCAAGGAAAGCAAACGTTCTTCTTCTTTTTCTGGCCGATAACCGTAATGCGCCAGCATGGTTTGATAACCATGTGCGTCGGTGACGCTTTCGATTCCGCGAATTACATCGGCGAAAACTTGGTTGGTCAGAGAAGGAAGCAGTACGCCAATGGCGCGGCTGGTAGAGTTGGAAAGAATATCCGGTGCGCGGTTAGGGATGTAGCCCAGTTCGTCCAGCGCCACTGCAATTTTCGTTTGAAGTGCAGCAGATACCTGTGATGGGTTGCGCAAATAACGGCTAACCGTCATTTTCGTCACTCCAACTTTATCTGCGACATCTTGAAGTACAGGGCGTTTTTTCTTCATTTTCAATGAAATAACTAATGTTCGGGCGAATGCACACAGTTTAGCAAAAAAACAATGTGGCGCATAAAACAAATGTGGACTGAAATCGCAGCCGTTTAGCTGCGATTTCAATGAACAATGTCAGTGAATTACCGAAGAATCACATTAAAAACCATTCGCGTGCGAAACCTGCGCAAACCATTCACCACTCTTTTTCACGCTTCGGGTTTGGGTTGCGAGATCGAGCTGAATAAAGCCGTAGCGGTTTTTGTAAGCGTTACACCAAGACCAGTTATCAATAAATGTCCACATGTGATAGCCCAAACATTGGCTGCCTTCCTGAATCGCTTTATGCACCCATTGCAGATGTTCACGCACAAATTCAATGCGATAGTCGTCTTGGACTTGTCCATTCTCGATAAATCGCTGCTCATTCTCCACGCCCATGCCATTTTCAGAAATAAAGCAGCGCGGATTGCCGTATTCAGTACGTAGATTGGTCAGAATGTCGTAAATACCTTTCTCATAAATTTCCCATCCACGATGAGGGTTCATTTTACGGCCTGGCATTTCATAGTTTTCAAAGAACCATTCAGGCATAAATGGACTATCAGGATTGACTAGGCTGTCGCGGCATTTAATACGGCGTGGCTGATAGTAATTGATGCCTAAAAGTGAGACCACGCCTTGAGCCAATAGCTCACGGTCACCGCTGCGGCACTCCGGTAGCTGATGATGAGATTTCAGCAAAGCCACTAACTCATCAGGATATTTACCTAAGAGCGCTGGGTCTAGGAAGCTGCGATTAAACATCAGATCGGCAATGTTAGCCGCTTTGACGTCAGCAGGATTTTCAGAGTGAGGGTATGACGGCGTGAGATTGAGAATGATGCCGATGTCACCGCCCTGATCCAGCTGGCGATAACGTTGCACCGCCTGGGCGTGCGCGATCATGGTGTGGTAGGCCACGGTGGCCGCACGTTTGAAATCCACCACGTTAGGGTAGTGGAAGTCATACAGATAACCGCCTTCCACCGGAACGACCGGCTCATTGAAGGTAAACCAGTGTTTAACGCGGTCACCAAACAGGCGGAAACAGGTATCGGCATACTCCGCGTAGGCGTCTGCAACTTCGCGATTTTCCCATCCGCCGATCTGCTGCATCGCCATGGGCATATCAAAATGGAAAAGGTTGATAAAAGGCGTAATGCCCTGAGCGAGCATTTCATCAATGACCTGATTATAAAATGCGACAGCTTCAGGATTGACTGCCCCACGACCTTCGGGAATGAGACGAGCCCATGAAATCGAGGTGCGAAAGCTATTGTGTCCGACGCGTTTTAACAGCGCGATATCCTCGCGCCAATGCTGGTAAAACGTTGATGTATCCTGTGGACCAACGTTTTGATGAAAACGGTTTGGCTGCTCGGTAAACCAGTGATCCCACACGGTAGCGCTTTTACCGCCGCCAAGCGTATTACCTTCCGTTTGCGGTGCCGAACTGGCGCTACCCCACCAAAATCCTGTTGGAAATGAATGTGTCATAAATGCTCCTATTATGAATTTCTCGCCAGTTCATTGGCCCGTTTGCTCGCCCTTGCATCAGGGCTGCTTTCGTTGTTTTGCAGCTCCCATGAGCCAAAAAGACGACTTGCAGAGCCACATTGGATAGGTTTTTGAAACCGGTTTCTATAAAGAAAGAAGCAAAGCGAGAGCGGGGTTCCGGAATGAGCATTCATGGCGATAAAACTGTGGGGTAGATCACGGATTGGGGGGAGTAGATCTCTATAGCTCCTACTCGCCATGAGTGAAAGTATCAATCGCTCCAGTATCTTTTCTTATTTTTATTGTGAACACACCTCCTGCAATGTTTTTCTGTAAACTTCCAGATACAACCCAGTACTCATTTTCATCTTTTATTAAATATGGCTTTTCATTTTCTGCAACATCTTTCCCGTATATGTTTTTAATATAAACCTCAGCTACATCTGAGGCCATTTTTTTATTGTTAATCAGCTTTGGAGGTGTTTTTTCTAATGAGATTATTTCTTTTTCGCTTGAGCATACATTTAAGGATAGTAATAATGCTAAAAAAATAATAGCTGACTCTTTCATTAGCTTATGTCTCCATTTTTGGGAGGGCTTAAAATTTATTGTATGATGTTATTTTTATCTGCATAAAATGTGCGCTGGATTTTTGATTTCCCACATCAATCATTACTCATCCATCTATCTATATTTCCTTCGTTTAATAAATTAACTATTGCATTTTCATTGATTTTATTTTCTGAACACCAATATTTTTTTTGTATTTAAAGGTAAACATTCCGTTGTTATCTATAAAGTACTCATGATTGTCATTTTCGATGTATATCCGAATGTTTTTTTTGTCAAAAAAAGAACAGTTACCTTTATGGTTTCTTAGTATGAATGATATCTTCTCACTGTTTTTTAATGATGTTTTTTGCATTCCATTTTTTGTTGCAAGCTCCTTAATTACTTCCATTGTGATTGGTGTGTATGTTTGAATTCTAAATGGAATACGGTAATAAAACATGACCGCATCACAATATGATGCGTAAATATAGAAGAGAAATATTAGTACTATTTTCATCAATACTTCATCCTGTCTGGAATTCCCATTTCTTTTCTAACAGGGTTCTCATACGTTTTGACATTATTCATATGGCCTGGGCCATCGTCTTTTTCTCCCATTGCATGCCCTATTTCATGAGCAATAACTACGCTTAATGGAGTTGGTGTCATTTTACATGCTTTATCTTTTCCTTGAGATTGACATGAGGTATGGTCTGAGTCTTTCTCAATGTAAAAAATAAACTCAGTAGGGTCGTAACACGTATGTTCCATACCTTTTCTTGGATCTCTAAATATATAGGTATGGTTCGATGATTCCAGTTTATCTATCATGTCCTTTCCATGTCTTGTTTTTCTTACAGATTCATATGCGTCTTTCATCGCTTTTTTTTGTTCCTCATTACCATTAAAAATTACTGTCAGTCCTAATGGGTCTATATTTGTGACTGTGTTTAGCGGATAGGTGTACAAGCTTAAACCACAGCCAAACCGACATGCGTATTATACTTTGACAAGTCCTTAGAAGAGAATAATTATAATATATGAGTTAGTTTTAATTAAAAATTTATTGCAAATAGCATGTTTTATACGAATTTACTCAATTTTCATTATTTAACTATTTTATGGACTTATACTTCACACTACACAAGGTAGTTAACATTTTTTAGTGATTTTCTTGGTGTAGTGTAAAAAAAATCTACCTGCAATTAATATTATAGATAAAACCCAAGCATATAATGCAATGTATGGTAAGAATAAGCCTATGATTATACTCCCTAAAAAATTATCTATAACAACTTGTGGTGAAACCCTCATAGATATATATATAAAACTTATTATCGATGAAATGTAAGGAGCGATAATGTAAATCGCAATATCCCATAAGATGGTTTTTTTAAAAAAATATGCAAAAGAAAAAAACATCAATGATATGTAAAATATTAATAAGTAATCGTAAGTATATTGATGTAGTATTCTAAAAGTATACTCCTTGGCAATAAAAAAATGGCTAATTATTGCGAAAGGGAATAATAAATAGATTGATCTCATAGTTAATGCCTCTAGAATGCTGGCGATATGAGCCATGAGCCGAATGGCAAGTTAGGTGTGGGGTAAAGGATTTTTTTCATAGCATCATTCATCCCCCAAGGCGTACGTATCGTCCCCAAGGTTTTAAAAGGACCAATACCATTTAAAACATTACTGGAACACAATGCACAATATAATGGTGAGCATCCACCCTGTTCATCTATATTATCTCTAATCTTTTTATCTTCATCTGGAGTTATTTCAAAACTATATACTCTGACGTCAGGGCCATAGGCATACTGGTATTTTAAAAAATCATTCAAATTAGCATCACTTCCACTGAAGGTACCCCCACTCCCTGAAGGTATTCCTCGTGGGGTAACAAAAGAACCGCCTGGATCATATAATAGCTCGTCATCACCTGTTCCCATATGCAAACCTACATGGCCGATCCCATTATTATTCACAATGACATCTACGTTATTTAACCCTTGAGGGTCTATAGCCAATACCGGATTTAACGGGTACACATACGCGTTCACTCCCCCCTCAACCCAATCGGATCCTGAGTAATATACCGCCCTATTGTCGGATCGTAATAGCGATGGCGGTTGTAGTGCAGGCCGGATTCCTCATTGTATTAATTAATTTCGACCGAAAGTGGCATACCATGAAAAGCATTTTGTTAATTTATCAGGAATTCCCTTTGCATTTATTTTAACCCAATTTTGTATATCACCCTCTTCCGCAGGGATTGCTCCACCGCTCCATTCTGTGATGAGGGTTTTCTTATTGTATATATCTTCATGATAGAAAAAAAACGTTTCATCTGAAACATATGTGTCGGCATACATAATTAGCCAGTCTTTATCTTTAAATACTCTAAGTATGTTCGCTTTTTCTATGTGTGCTTGTCTGGAAATATCTATTTCCAATTGTTTTTTTTGCGTTATATTTAAACTTTTAATCATTTGAGTGCATGGTGAGTTTGCATATGCACAGTTACATAATGATAAAGATAATAATATAAATTTAATCATGCATTCCTCATCTTAATATTTTCATGATATCTTTTATTACAACCCATTCAAAAAAGTTCATTACATTGCCCATTTTTATCACGTATTCCATATGAACCACATGTTAACTTTGTTCCTGTTCCTGTTCCTGTTCCTGTTCCTGTTCCTGTTCCTGTTCCTGTTCCTGTTCCTGCTGAATATCGATACCAAGTAGGTGTTCCAAACCATTTTTTATCGCTTGCTCTAAATACTGGGCCTCCGGTATGAGAAGCGCTCCATACATCTCTCCCTTTTACTCCAGTAGCGCTTCCACCATATAATACAACATGCCCGGGATAATGCCCGACGTCACCTAAAGTAGGTTCCCCATTAACGGGAATAAAGCGAGGATCGTGAGTAAATTGACCGCTAGTTAATCGACCTATATCTATACCTGCTTGTTTATATATTGATGAAATTGCACCTGAACAATCAGCTCCTGTTTTTGTAGTGCCACCAGAGCGATATGGAACATTAGATTTTGACCAATCTTCAGCTGCGGATTGAATTGCATTTTGCTGTTCTGTAGTTAGTTCCAACCCCAATGGATCAATACCATGCACTGGGTTCAGCGGATACGCATAAAAATTCCATCCCCCCCTCAACCCAATCGGATCCTGAGTAATATACCGGCCTATCGTCGGGTCGTAATACCGGTGGCGGTTGTAGTGCAGGCCGGATTCTTCATCGTATTGCTGCCCCTGCATTCTGATTGGTTGGTGCAGCTGATGCGGATTTTCTTCGCTTAGCGCATTGCCCCAGGCGTCCAGCGTGATGGACCAGTCGATATCGCCGTTGAGGTTGATGAGCTGTTGCGGTGTGCCGAGGTGGTTGCAGTCGTACAGTTGGGCGGCGTAGGGCGTATCCGGCAGCGGGTCGAGCAGGGTGGCCAGATATTCCGGGCTGAGCTGAACCTGATTGAGCCACGCATGCTGTTCTTCGCTGAGGCGGTTGTCGCGTAGCGTC
>NZ_FMIQ01000029.1 GCF_900095695.1 Hafnia alvei
TATCGAGAATTCCTAAAGACGAAAGTCTTAAATATGCTTACGCAACTTATGGCGGTCTTATTATGGAAGTCTACGAAATACAGTGCTGGTTGAAAGCGGGTTCTCTGCAGTATTTTACTCGTGATTTAACTATCAACAGTGATACTAATCGCTCTGAGTTTGTAGGAAGGATCGCAGCTAAAGAAATAAGAGATAAATATGTTGGCAAACTAATCAAAAAGCCTCGTAGCCATGGAAATCCGTTTGTTAAAGTTGGGGGGTGTTTAAAGTTCTTAATAAAGCGAGGAGCTCCACCATTTTGCTACAAGTACAATGTCCGCCATTTGCTTGTAGCTCCGTAAAAAACACTCATCTTCCAAATCTTACTTTTAATCACGGCTCTGCTAGCATATTGGCTCCGGGCCGCAAAAGATCCGGCCGTTAAACCCCACCAAAATAATTTGTCACCCCACCTAATCTCGGCTAACAAACATATGCTTTAACGAATGTATCATTGATTTTATCAACCTGAAGAGTATCCTGCTTTCAAATATTCAGGAGGAACGATGCCGCTAGCTAGCCTACAACTCTTCAAAAATTTATCTGATGAAACTCGTCTGGGTATCGTGCTATTGCTGCGAGAGATGGGAGAACTGTGCGTGTGCGATCTGTGTACCGCGCTAGAACAGTCACAGCCAAAAATCTCTCGTCATCTGGCGATGTTACGAGAAAGTGGGCTGTTACTGGATCGCAAGCAGGGGAAGTGGGTTTACTATCGTCTATCTCCACATATGCCTTCTTGGGCGGCACAGGTTATTGAGCAGGCTTGGCTAAGCCAACAGGACGATATTAAAGCTCTTGCTCGCAAGTTGTCCGAGGCTAACTGTTCAAGCAGCGGCAAAGCTGTCTGTATCTAAAAAATTTATCTAAACATATATGTTTTAATGAATGTGAATTCTGGGGAGATATTTTATGTTACTGGCAGGCGCTATTTTTGTCCTGACCATCGTTTTGGTTATCTGGCAGCCGAAGGGATTAGGGATCGGTTGGAGCGCTACGCTGGGCGCGGTACTGGCATTGATTTCTGGCGTGGTGCATTTAGGTGATATTCCTGTGGTGTGGAATATCGTCTGGAACGCTACGGCAACGTTTATTGCCGTTATCATCATTAGCTTGCTCTTAGATGAATCCGGCTTTTTCGAATGGGCGGCGCTGCACGTTTCTCGCTGGGGCAACGGTCGTGGCCGTTTGCTGTTTACCTATATTGTTTTGCTGGGCGCTGCCGTCGCGGCGCTGTTCGCCAACGATGGCGCAGCGCTTATTTTAACGCCGATTGTGATCGCCATGCTGTTGGCGCTTGGTTTCAGTAAAAGTACCACGCTGGCATTCGTGATGGCCGCGGGGTTTATTGCCGACACCGCCAGCCTGCCGCTTATTGTGTCGAACCTGGTGAATATCGTTTCGGCGGATTTCTTCCATCTGGGATTCACTGAATATGCGTCGGTAATGGTGCCGGTGGATATTGCCGCGATTACGGCCACGCTGGTGATGCTGCATTGGTTCTTCCGCAAAGATATCCCACCAACCTATGATCTAAAGCGCCTCAACGAACCCAACAAAGCAATTAAAGATCCGGCAACGTTTAGGACTGGCTGGGTAGTTTTAATCTTGCTGCTGGTCGGCTTTTTTGTGCTTGAACCGCTCGGGATCCCAGTTAGCGCCATTGCGGCGGTTGGCGCCGTTGTTTTGTTTGTGGTGGCGAAACGAGGCCGAGCCATTAACACGGGCAAAGTTCTGCGCGGTGCGCCTTGGCAGATTGTGATTTTTTCGCTCGGGATGTATCTGGTGGTTTACGGCTTGCGCAACGCTGGATTAACGGAATACCTCTCCGGTGTGTTGAATGTGCTGGCTGATAAAGGCCTTTGGGCCGCGACGTTTGGCACAGGATTCCTGACGGCTTTCCTCTCTTCCATCATGAACAACATGCCGACGGTGCTGGTTGGTGCTCTCTCTATTGATGGCAGCACTGCGTCCGGTGTGATCAAAGAGGCGATGATTTATGCCAACGTGATTGGTTGCGATTTAGGGCCTAAAATCACCCCGATTGGCAGCCTAGCAACGCTGCTGTGGCTACACGTACTTTCACAGAAGAACATGACCATCACATGGGGATACTATTTCCGCACCGGGATTATCATGACTCTACCTGTGTTGTTTGTAACGCTGGCCGCGCTGGCGCTACGCCTCTCTTTGACTTTGTGATGAGATACTGACATGAGCAATATTACGATTTATCACAATCCGGCCTGTGGCACGTCGCGTAACACGCTGGAGATGATCCGTAACAGCGGTGCTGAGCCGACTATTATTCACTATCTTGAGAACCCACCTTCACGCGATGAGCTGGCTAAACTTATTGCAGATATGGGCATTTCAGTGCGAGCTTTGCTACGTAAAAACGTTGAGCCCTATGACACATTAGGTCTTGCCGAAGAGCGTTTTACCGACGATCAGTTATTCGACTTTATGCTGCAGCATCCGATTCTAATTAATCGTCCAATTGTGGTAACGCCGTTGGGTACTCGGCTGTGTCGTCCTTCAGAAGTGGTTCTGGATATTCTTCCTGAGGTACAGAAAGGCACTTTTATCAAAGAGGACGGGGAGAAGGTTGTGGATGACACAGGTAAACGTATCGGATAAACATTAAAGTAAAAAGAATCCATATCACGTGGATTCTTTTTATGGGAATTTAATTTAAGAACAAAAAAAAAGCACCTCCAGTGGAGATGCTTTATTAATTTGAATTTATACAAAGTATCAGCTAATTGCGAGATACTTATTATAATATTCCTTGGCCATTTCACGCAGCATCCGGCCTATCTGAGCATATTGATATTCATTCAGATTCGCCAGAGATGCCCTAGCGGATGGGTGCTGGCTACCAAATCCTTTACCTGGCAGCAAAATGATCCCCGTTTCTGTCGCGATGCGGAAAAGAAGTTCATTATGCGAGAAGTTTTTACGAAGCCACTGGGCAAAATCAGCGTTATAAAGCTGAGTGGCAATCGACTCTAAATCCAGCAGCGTATAATAATCAACAGACTGACCATCCTGAGGAACTTCAACGCCTAGCTCGCGGTAAAGTGCACATTGGCGCTGGCGGATCACTTTCTTGAGGATCTGTTTGTATTGATCGTTCTCATCCATTAGAGCAAATAGGCTAAACATAACCATCTGAATCTGCTGTGGCAACGACAAGCCTGCAGTATGATTTAACGCTACAGCACGACTATCAGCAACAAGGCGATCGATGAAATGCAGATCTTCTACATTGGTAATAATTGATGAGTAACGTTTATGTAGCTCTTCTTTAATGTCTTTAGGCATAGCGGAGAGCTTATCATCAAGGACATTATTTTTATGTGTCGCGATAGCTCCTAAGCGCCATCCTGTTGCACCAAAGTATTTCGAGAATGAGTAAACCAGAATGGTGTTATAAGGGCATACCGCAAATAATGACTTGAAATCATCTGCAAATGTACCGTAAACATCGTCGGTTAAAATAATCAGATCTTTTCGCTCATTGCTGACAATAGAGCTAATTTTCTGTAGGCAACGGTCATCTAATTTAACCGAAGCAGGGTTACTTGGGTTAATACAGAAGAAGATTTTAATATCTGGATCTTTCAGTTTATCAAGTTCTTCATCACTGTACTGCCAGTTGTTTTCTGGCTCAGCATTAATTGGCACGATCTCCAGTCCATACTCTTCTAACTGTGGGATCTCGATGTAAGGTGTAAACACCGGCATGCCGATTGCTACTTTATTACCCTTTGAAAGCAAGTGGTTTTCTTTCAACGTATCAAAGATATATGCCATCGCCGCAGTCCCGCCTTCAACAGCGAAAACTTCAATGTCATCGGTAGATGCATCGCTGCCGGACATTTCGCGCAATAAATAATGGCGAACAATTTGCTCACTGATAGTCAGCATGCGAGAAGGAACCGGATAATTACATCCAAGAATACCTTCAACCATTTCTTGGATGAAATCTTTTCCAGAAAGGCCTAGCTGATCTTTTACATAGCTAAATGAATTGCGCAGGAAGGAAATTTCAGGCAGTTGTGAATTATCACTGATGAAGCGCTCGAAGCGTTCCAGCATACCTTCATTATCTGGAATACCACCGATATCTTGCTTCATATATGAATACGATAATTCAGATTCACTACAAGCAAACAGCCCTAATTGGAAGAACGCGAGGCGTGGTAGTGTAGCCAAAAAGTTTGGATTGCCACGCCCTGCATTCAACATTGTTTTATTTTTATTACCTGAGGCATGTTTAATCAGTTCATCTTTTAATTCAAATGGACTAAGTTGAGCAAGTTCTTTAAAGTCAGTCATAATTATCTCTATTAATGGTTAAACAAAAGCAACAACTAATGGCCCAAGCAATGTAAGGAATACATTTGCAAGCGCGTATGTGATAGCAAAAGAAACGGTTGGTACAGAATTACCTGATTTTTCTAACACCTCGCCAAAAGCAGGATTGGCACTTCTTGTTCCAGATAGAGCTCCTGCAAATATCGCTGTATTGTCATAATGTAAAATATATCGGCCAACAAGCATGGTAATTAATAGTGGGATGATGGTGACTGCGACACCGATCATAAATATGGATATTCCACTTTGGGCAATAGTGCTAATAGCTTGCTGCCCTGACTGAAGCCCTACTACAGCAACAAATCCAGCAAGTCCTAAGTCTTTTAACAACGTTGATGCTGGTGTAGGCATATTTCCCATCACCATATGGCGTGATCGGTACCAACCAAAAATAAGCCCAGAAAATAGTGCGCCACCACCTGCTCCTAATGTGAGAGGGATAGAGCCAATATGAACAACGGCAAGACCAATCAGCAGGCCAGCTGCAATCCCAATTCCATGGAATAGAAGATCTGATTTTTCACTAACGCTGATTACTGGGCCAACTTCTTTTGCAAAGCGCTGGATATCTTCATTAACGCCGTAAACGGTGACAACATCACCAGACTTGATGAGTGTTTCACCAACTAAAGGAAGTGATCCTTCTCCGCGTTTGAGGTGCAAGAAATAAATACCATGGCGCAGCTCCTGAGTGGCTGTGCTGGAAATGTATGCAATCTTTTTGTTCGTATACGCTTTATTGGTAATAATGATGTCTCGGGTGGAAATAACGACTTCCATCCCATCATTATCTTTAGTTTCAGGGCCGACTATTTCATCCAGCTGCACTACGCTACTGCGGCGACCAACAACGAGAATAATATCGCCCTGCTCTAGAATCGTTTCACCGCTTAAGCCAATGATAACGCCTGAGCGCTTAAGTCTTTCAACGGTAATCTTTCCTTCAGTAGCGGATTTCTCTAGTTGAGAAATTGACATCCCTACCGCTGATGTAACTTTGAAGACTCGGCCTACAATATTAGGAAGTGCAGGTGCTTCGCCAAATCCATAATTTCTAGCGCCATTTAATAGCGTTGCCTCTGCCTTAATGGCATCCTCACGTAAACCTCGACGCATAAACCATGGAAGAATGTTTACGCATATAATAATTGCGCCCAACGAGCCAAATATGTAGGTGACAGCATATCCGATAGCAACATTGGCCTGTAAATGCTGGGATAATTCAGGTGAAAGGCCTAGCTTTTCGATGGCCGAGCTAGCCGTCCCGATAATAGCTGATTGAGTCAGCGCCCCGGCTGCAATACCTGCTGCTGTTCCCTTATCCAGATCATACATTCTTGCAAGAATGATAACGGTGAGGAGTCCGCTCACGGCCATGACAATAGCAAGTATGATTTCTCTTATCGACTTCAAACCTAGAGATTTAAAGAACTGAGGCCCACTTTCAAAGCCAACTGCATAAATAAATAGAGCAAAAAGAACAGCTTTAATGCCGTCATCAATGGTTACACCGAATTGACTTAAAGCAACAGAGATAACAAGTGCTCCGGCAACACCACCAAGCTGAAATTTACCGAATTTGAATTTCCCTATCCATGTACCAATAGCTAGAGAAAGAAATAGCGCTATCTCCGGAGACATTTGAAAAATTGAATGAATTAAAGACACACGACAACCCTCTTTAAAAGAGAACGCAGTTATAAATAAAAAATTATCATCTCTACGAATAATTTTTATAAAGACACATTGAAGAATCAGTTCACTACTCTTCAATGGCGCTGAGTATATCTAGTGATATTTGTTTTTTCTTGTGATCTAAATCAATTTTACTTCGGGTTATTTAATATTAGTTGCTATATTAAAATAACTTCTCCGGTAATCCGAAATAATGCTTTTTATTGTTTCCGAATATTCGAATTGTTTGATTATTTATTTTTTTAAATGATATTTGTTTTTTTAACTTATCTACGCTGAAAATGCACATACTTGCTTGAGATGAAATTACCAAAGCTCCGTTAATATTTCGTTTACCCTTTGTGTGGTATTATCGTAAAAGTCGTTTTTTGTTTTAAATTCATGCTATTAAGCATGTATGACCCTATGAGATAAATAAAATGCCACAGCAGCACCGACGGATTTTGCCTGATCCTAAGCGACAGCAATTTATTTTAATAATTATTATATTTTCCGCGGTGTTGATATCTGGCTGCTATATCATAATAAATGAAGTAAAAAACCAGAAAAAGCTTTTGCGACAACAACTTAATGATATGGGGTTGGCGCTAAATCTTAGTATAAAGCGTTACGAATTTATGCCATATTCATTATCTCATGATGACAATATCGTCAGTTTTCTAAGACAAAAAAACGACTGCAAGCAAGCTAAGGAAATGAATCAGTATTTAATGTCTATTCAAGCACGTACAAGTGCTCTCTCGATCTATATTATGGATAATGACGGGGTTATTGTTTCCTCAAGTGATTTTAGTCGATGTGATAGTGCTATTGGCTTTAATGTGTCACATAGACCTTATTTTGTAAATTCTGATTCAAAAAAGACAATTGGGTACTTTGGCGTTGGAGTTTCAAACTCGATCCCTGGCTATTTCTTAGTAAATTCAGTTATTTGGAATGGTGTAAAGATAGGCGCAATTTCGGTTAAGGTAAATCTTGATGCGCTTATCAATGCGAGAAATGGAAGCGGAGAGACAATTCTCTTAGATCAGCATAATGTTATTGCGAGCTCTAGCAATTCGAGCTGGTTTTATCACTCACTAGAACCTTTAAATTATTCACAGCGCCAACAAATATCAGAAGAAAATAAATATCGTGTCGATTTTATTCCAAAGCTCGATTATCGGACAATCATAAAAAATGCGGGTGGCTTAGGCATTGTTAATGTTTCTGGTTCCTATTATATAAAAAGTGAAATTTATATTAAAGGCATTAATATGATACTAGTGCGACTTTTACCAATAGGCACTATTTTTCATACACTGTGGCCTATGATTGGAATGATTATCGCTTTATTTGCCCTTTGCACAATATCCTTGCGGATGATTACTCAACGGAATCAAATTCTTTGGCTTAAACTAGAGAATCAACAAGCTTTACAAAAGGCAAATAGAACGCTTGAGAATCTTGTAATGGTTAGAACCTATGAACTTGACAAAAAAACAAGAAATTTAGAAGTTGAAATAAAAGAAAGAATTAACAGTGAAAATATACTCCGAAGTATGCAAAAAGAGTTGCTTCATAACGAAAAACTTGCGGCTATTGGTCAACTTTCTGCTGGGCTTGCCCATGAAATTAATCAGCCATTAGCGGCAATTAGTATGATATCGGCGAATGCTATGCGTTTTATCGAGGTGGGGGACTGGGATGAGGCGAAAGCGAATTTAGAGCGAATTGGTCGATTAGTTGATTTTATAGGTCAGTTAAGTAACCAGTTGCGCACTTTCTCAAGGGTTGGCGATGACTCTGTAAACTCAGTGTCTTTAAAAATCAGCATAGACAACGCGATGTTATTACTAAGCCACCGATTTAAAACAAACAATTTCACTTTTACTCGCATTCCTCCACCAAGTGAAGTCTATTGCTTATGTAATAATATTAGGCTTGAGCAGGTGCTGGTCAATTTAATCAGTAATGCGCTTGATGTTGTGTCGAACGGAAATGCGTTAGGACGTATAACAGCAAAGTGGTATCAAGATGATGATTTTGCTGTAGTTGAAATAGAGGATAATGGCCCAGGCATCGCACTAGATGTGATCGAACATATATTCGATCCTTTTTTTACAACAAAAACCTCACATGGTTTAGGGCTAGGTCTTGCTATTTCTGCTGATATTATTAAATCATTTAGAGGCTCATTATCAGCAGTTAATGTCGAAAATGGCGCACGTTTTGTGCTTCGCCTACCATTAGATAAAAATTGTAAATTGGAGAACATTGATGACTGATATTGACGTTTTAGTTATTGAGGATGACAAAGATATTCAACTTGCCTGTGTTCAGGCGCTTAAATTAGATAATAAACGGGCAATTGGAGTTGGTTCTGTCGAAGAGGCCCGTTTCTTACTGCCAGCGCTAAAGCAACACGGTATTATTGTAACGGACATGAAACTACCCGGAATGAGTGGTTTTGAATTCCAGAAAGAGTTTAATGCTACAGCTCCAGAGGTTCCTATCATCATTATTACTGGTCATGGTGATGTGGAAACTGCGGTAGAGGCTATGCACAATGGGGCTTATGATTTTTTGCAGAAGCCTTTCAGTCCTCGGCAATTACTCAATATAGTACATCGTGCTCTTGATAAACGTCGTCTTATACATGAAAACTATCAATTGCGCCGAAAGCTTGCTGATGCAAGTGCGCTTGAGACACGTCTTATTGGGAATTCATCGGCTATATCTGAGGTTCGAGAGACGATTAAAGATATTGCCATGACGCCAACAAATATTTTGATTTATGGTGAAACAGGGTCTGGTAAGGAGCTTGCCGCGCGTTGTATCCACGATCTTAGTGGGAGGTCAGGCCCTTTCGTCGCACTTAATTGTGGTGGACTACCTGAATCATTGTTTGATAGTGAGATTTTTGGCCATGAGTCAGGTGCCTTTCTTGGTGCAACGGAGAGGCGGATTGGAAAGCTAGAATACGCAGATCAAGGGACGTTGTTTCTTGATGAAGTGGAGAGCATGCCTTTCAGTATGCAGGTTAAGTTTTTACGAGTTTTACAGGAGCGACGTTTTGAGAGGCTAGGATCAAATAAAACTATCCCCGTCGATATTCGTATTATAAGTGCAAGCAAAACTAACTTAGTCGAACTTAGCAAAAATAACCTTTTTCGCCCCGACCTTCATTTTCGACTCAGCGTTATCAACCTCAATTTACCAGCATTACGAGAGCGTATTGAGGATATCCCACTACTTTTCGATCTTTTTGTTACTCAAGCATCAACATGTTTTGGTCGACCAGCACCTGAAATTAAGGCCGCATTGCTCCATGAGCTAATGGCTGGTCAGTGGCCTGGAAATATTCGTGAGCTGCGAAATTATGCAGAGCGGTTTGTTCTTGGCATCAGGGACGAAAATAGCATGGTGCTGGGCAATAACGCTACATCTCTCATTCATATGGTAGAGCATTTTGAGAGAAGCTTAATTATTCTTGAAATAAGCCGTCAAGGCGGAAGTTTAACTAAAACAGCGGAAGCATTGAAAATACCTAAAAGCACACTTTCTGATAAGATTAAGAAGTATTCTTTAAAATAACGGTGATTATAGCGTTTTTGTTAGGATAGTCCTTGTTAGTTGTATTTGCTTTTTTGTGTAATGTGATTTTTTAGGTAACAAGTATTATGCTAATTTGCTATGTAACAGACTGGTTTGCATAATCAGTCTGTTATGTTTATTTATTATGATGTTTTTATGACGCAACGTTTTTTCCGAATTGATTCTTCAATATAGAATGTTCTCTCCAAACCTTAAACGTTAAAAGTAGCAATACAAAGAAAACAAGATATAAACTGTCGAATTGATAATATTCACTTAATTTTATTGTGATATAGGCCCCTGCAAAAAAATGAATGAGAACCATAACATAGTGAGTACCTTCGCTTAATGAGGCTCGTCGCTCTAGCGCGGTTTTATTGCGATTAAATGAACCGGCAAGGCGCGTTATCATGAGTACATAAACGGTAGTGACAACGGATGTTGTTGTTGGATAAGCCGTTCCACCATTCCTAATGATAAAGTTTTGTATATACATAAAAAGCAATCCAATAGTAACGAGTGGCATCACTGATAGTGTCGGGCTATCAGCAAGAAGGTCATGCCTAAACATGTATTGCCCAATCAATATAAACAAAAGAAGAATGAACGTGCTTGTCGTCATTGCTATCGCATATCCATGCATAGCGCTTTTTGCATGGAAGTTGTATTTGTTAGCGATTATCTGATGGCCTGCGCCGAGCAACATCCATATGACAATAATGAGAATGTGGTAGAAGGAAGAAAAGTTGAAATCGCCTTCAGCCAGCGAGTTAATTCCGAAGATCATATTCGATGTCATATAGCCAATAAGCGCTTTGTACAGATATTTAAAGCTAATTATTTCCATTCCTCCACCAATAAAACTCATTGCATAATGAATCTCATGATTAATAGATTTGTATATGGATGGCTTTAGTGCTGTAAAATTCATGTCTGATGATTTCATGTGCTAGTGTTTTGTGGTCAAGGTATCACTGTGCTTTTTTATGTCAATAATTTATTCGTACGTAACTATAAATTATTGCTCTAATGATATATCTATTATCTTGAGTGATTCGACTTTTCGAAATTTAAGTTAATTAATGTTCGGATAATCGAATTATTATATTTATTTCTGGTTGTTAGATATTATTGATATGGATCAAGTAAATTTGATTGTTTTGATGAGCATAATTTATTACGCAAAATAAATGAATTTTTCTTTATTTTGTTTTTTATTTAAACCAGCGCGAATTTTAAATTCACCTATCCTGCTCCTTGTTGAATGATAGGTTTGCTAGTTTCTTATTTCACAGTTGAATAATTTAATTGTCTTGGGGGAAGCTGTGCACTCTAAAAATGAACTTATAGAAGGCGTACTACGCTGGATTGATGATAATATTGAAAAACGACTTAAAACTAAAGATGTTGCGAAGAAGTCTGGCTACTCTTCACGGTATTTTCAGCGATTATTTCTTGAAAACACAGGTCAAACTATTGCTGTACATGTACGAGAGAAAAAAATTGAATTGGCAGCAATGGAGCTTAAAGATGCCAACAACTCGATATGTGATATCGCGATCAAATATGGCTATGACTCCCAGCAAACATTTAATCGGGCATTTATAAGACGGTTTCATATAACGCCAGGAAAATGGCGTAAAAAAGTTATTAGCAGTAAAAATTAGTCCTTATGAGTAACGTTTTTAAAAACGCTGACAACGGCTTGATGGGATAATCACAAGATTCCTCTTGATATTATTGACTATTTCACTGTTTTAGCCTGTGCCTAACTTCAGTATCTATCATGCCTTGGTCGTATATTGCAGCGCAGCTATCGGTTTTTTACTAGGTGGCGTACTCTGTAGTCGGTACTTTCTCAGAGGTCATCAACATGTCAAAAATCAAAAGCTATGCTGCACTGAAACCTGGGGCAGATCTGGAACTTTATGAGTATGACGCTGGTGCACTACAGCCAGACGACGTTGAGGTTAAAGTCGAATACTGCGGTATCTGTCATTCGGATCTGTCGATGATAGACAACGAGTGGGGATTCTCTGACTATCCTCTGATTGCGGGCCATGAAGTGGTGGGGCATATCCATGCGTTGGGTGATGCCGCAAAAAATAAAGGTCTGAAGATCGGCCAGCGAGTAGGCGTGGGCTGGACGGCAAATAGTTGCCAGCATTGCGATGCGTGTATTAGCGGCAACCAAATTAACTGCCAGAATGGTAGCGTGCCTACTATCATGAACAAAGGTGGTTTTGCCGATAAGCTGCGCTGCAACTGGCAGTGGGCTATTCCGCTGCCGGATGATATCGATATGGCAACGGCTGGGCCGATGCTATGCGGTGGCATTACGGTGTTTAAACCGTTACTGATGCATCATATTACTGCAACCAGTAGGGTTGGTGTAATTGGCATTGGCGGCTTAGGCCATATTGCGATTAAATTGCTCCATGCAATGGGTTGTGAAGTGACCGCATTCAGTTCTAACCCGGCGAAAGAGCAGGAAGTTTTAGCCATGGGGGCCAATCGTGTGGTCAATAGTCGCGATCCTCAGGCGCTAACCGCGTTGGCAAAACAGTTTGATTTGATCATCAATACCGTCAATGTGTCGCTAGACTGGCTGCCGTACTTTGAAGCGTTAACCTATGGTGGACATTTCCATACGGTGGGGGCCGTAATGAAGCCACTAGAAGTGCCTGCGTTCACGCTTATCGGCGGCGATCGGAGCATTTCGGGTTCGGCTACGGGTTCACCAAATGAGCTGCGTAAACTTATGAAGTTTGCTGCGCGAACTAAAGTCGCGCCAACGACCGAGCTATACCCAATGTCGCAAATCAACCAAGCGCTGAAACATGTGCGAGAAGGTAAAGCTCGCTACCGTGTAGTGCTTAAAGCTGATTTCTGATAGCTATTATTTTAGCCACAGGTTTTATCCTGTGGCTAAAATCCATTTCTACTATTTATTCTAAAACAGAAGTAGGCGATGCAACTGGTTTGAGATGCTTGCTTCCCCAGCATGCCAGTAATATATAAAGTGCTAATGGCAGCAAAAAACTGAAACGTAATGTCAGGATATTAATCATCAGCGCTTGAATATAAGGAATAATCGCGCCTCCAATCCCTGCCATAATTAATACGCCGGCCGCCAAATTTGCCATGTGAGGCACCGTTGCCATGCTTTGACTAAAAATAATAGGGTACATAATCGAGTTAGCAAAACCTATCAGCAGCAATAAGTAGCCGCCGACAGCGTTGTTTAACAAAATAGACAACAATATGAGGACCGCAGAAATCAGAGTAACAGACAAAAATGCTATCTTTACGTTAATTCGATGAGCAAATAGTCCGAAGATAAAACGCCCTATTAATGCTCCGCCCCAGTACAGGGAAATTAATGATATCGCGGTTTCTGTGTTCCATTTGCCAATGGTCGATAAGTAATTGATAGTGTTAGTTCCTAATGATACCTCCACGCCAACATAGGTGAATATCGCCGCTACAGAGTAAATAAACTTAGTATTACTCCATAGTGATGATGGGCATTTTGTTGTTTTTTTATGCTGGGTGATTTCAGGCAGTTTGATTAAGATAGTTATTGTAAATAGCCCTGCAGAAAAGAGGGCTAAGACAAGCCAAATCCATTTAATCGGCTCGTTATGATTAACATAATCAATAGGCGATGCTTGTAATGCTAAGGCAATCAGAAGTGGTGCTAGCGTTGTACCTAATGAGTTTACCGCAGAGGCTAAGGTGAGATTACCCACGCGTTTATGTTCCTGACTGAGCAATGTGAGATAAGGATTAGCAACAACCTGCATGGCGGCCACACCCGTTGCAATCACGAATACAGCAAATAGGGCACTGATAATCGAATAATAGCCAAGCGCTAAGCTTAATAGCCCACAGCCGCACATCGTGAGAAGCAAGGCGCTGCGTAAGATCGTGCGGTAACCGAAGAGCGCGATAAGCTTAGAGCAGGGTAGGCAAGTCAAAAATGGAGCAATATAAAATAGAACATTCACCAGCATCGCCTGCGGCCATGAAAGTTGGAAGTAATGATAAAAAAATAAAATTAATGTGCTGTTGAACGCGGTTATTAATCCCCATAAAAAAAACGTTGCTCCTACAGCCGTAAGATGTGTTTTCATATCCCTATTTTCCATTGCTAAGTAAAATAATTTTGACTGATTACTCAGTTATTAATAAATGTCTGTGCTAATCTCAAGTTTGCTTAACAGGGGTTTATCATGGATATTCAAAATCTATTTCGTAATATTAAACTGAATAATACTGAAGTTGGTGTTCTGCAATATATACAGGCCAATCCTGAATTATGTATTCAGCAAGGAATTCGCAGCGTAGCTGAGAAGTGCTGTAGTAATCCTTCATCTTTGGTTCGCTTAGCCAAAAAGCTTGAGTTTAGTGGCTGGCTGGAGATGGTCTACTTTATTAAGTTTAACATTACGCTACCAAAGCTGGATGTTACTAACGATGTTGATTTCATGAATATTCAACCACCAGAAAAAGTGGATGTTCTATTAGAAAGGCTGCAAAACGAGCGGATTCTGATCCACGGCAGCGGTTTTTCGCAGCTTATTGCTCAGTATATTTATAACAAGTTTTTAGTAACCGGTGTCAACGCTAGCTTAGCGCTATGGCCAGACTATGAAATACTGGAACAAAAAAATGCTAATAAGTTTGATTCGATATGGCTGATATCTAAATCGGGCCGGAGTTCATCTGCATTAAGCTGGGTAAAGGCATTAGAGAATAAAAATATCAACCTTGTTTGCTTTACCGGCGATCATCAGAGCCCGTTAGCACAGGCCGCGGACCTGTCATTTATTATTCACGATCCACAAAAATATGATGATGATATTTATTGGTCCAATCCGTTCTTTGGCTACTGCATTCTCGGGTTCGAACATCTTCTGAAACTGTGGTTTATGCAGAAGAAATAATCCAAGGGCGTCCTGCGACGATAATACGGATTACTAAAGCTCGATTTTAGGGAGCACACCGATGGGGTCGTAGCGGCGTAAGCCGCCGGAGTGCCCCGCGGTGTGGTAGACCCGTGTATCTCTATTTTTTAAATAAACAGTATTAGCCTGCGACGCCCCAGAATTTCAATGCTGGGATCTAGTGCCAGTTTCTAAACTGTGAGCCCTGCAAATAAGCAGAAACCAGCTTTTCAGCCAATGACCACGATCCGACTAACGGATGTGCCATCAATGCCTTAACCGCGAGGGTTCTGTCCTGAGCTAAAATCGCCTGCACAGCGAGACGCTCATACTCTTTCACGCAGGAAATCATATTTTTCTGCGCTTCGGGTACATGGATCGGCTTAACCGGTTTTAATCCCTCTTTGCTCAGGTCGCAGCTGATTTCAATGACATCGTCGGGATGCAGAAAATCCAGCGTATCGTTGTTGGAAAGTGATACCACAATACGCTTAGTGGTATTGCTGTTTACGGCTTCTAGAATATCTAAAGCAACGCCCGCGTAGCCGCCGCTGTCGGGCTCTTCGATGAATTGCTGCAGCGTTAAAGGTTCCCTGGTGTGGAATTTTTCCTGCTGAGATTCATTTTGCATGTAGCTATTTTCACGACGCAGATAGTGCTTCATCCAAATATCAAATGCCGTTGCCGGATTTTCTTTAACGTTGATACGGCTAAGCTCCTCACGCATATCATGGTTAATACGGGCGATTTGTTCGCCTCGTGTTTCACCTGAATCTTGAATTGCTTTCAGCGCTTCTTCTTTATAGTAGTAATAATATAAGTATTCATTGAGCAGTTGGTTGTCGCACAGACGGACTAATTCTGGCGAGAAATATTGCATGGCCGTTTTCTTATATAGCTCAGGTGAATTAACTAACTGTTCGGTCACATCCTCTCCGCGCACGGTAAAATGGGTGAACCAAGAGAAGTGATTAAGTCCATAGCACTCAACCTGCAATTCACTTTCATCGCAGTTAAGAATCTCAGGTAGTTCACGAATCAACTCTGAGGGCGCATCGCAGATGCCGTAAACGCGGCGTTTAAAACCAGATTTGATAATCGCTTCGGTGACTAAACCTGATGGATTGGTAAAATTAAATAAGATGGCGTCGGGTGCCGCATGTTCTTCGATTAATTTACAGTAGTCCAAAATGGCTGGAATAGAGCGCATGGCCATGGCAAAACCACCTGCACCGGTGGTTTCTTGCCCCAAGGTATTATGGTCCAGCGCAATACGTTCGTCATGAATGCGGCTTTCATCGCCGCCGACGCGCAGGGTGGTAATCACATAGTTGGCATCTTGTAAGGCCGATACGGGCTCGGTGGTTAAGCTAAATTCAATATCAGGGCGAATCGTGTTAAATATATAACGCGCAATTTCGCCAAAGATGGTCAGGTTCTGAGCGGAGTTATCTAGAAAAACCACCTTCTTTAATCCGATGCGGTGAGCATTGTAAGCCAGAGATTTCGCTAGAAATGCGGAACGTACGCCGCCGCCACCTAATACTGTTAGTTTCATATGTACTCCCAATTTAATTATTAGCCAGCCAGGTATCAACTTTTGAACGTACTTGTCCAACCTTGACACCGTAAATAACTTGCACTTCATTGCTATTACGCACCACGCCGTTAGCACCGGTTGCTTTTAAAGCAGCGTCATCGACGATAGTTAAATCATGAATAGCGACGCGTAAACGGGTAAAGCAATTATCGACAGAAATAATGTTATGTTTTCCACCGAGCCCTTTAATGATTTCATCAACCTGTGAGCCGGTGTTATTCTTTTCTTGCTGCACCTTTTCCTGATAATCTTTTTTGTTATATAGCTTTACTTCATCATCATCTTCGCGGCCTGGTGTTTTAAGCCTTAATTTGACTACCACGGTGCGGAATATTACGTAATAAGCAATAAACTGTCCGATGCCAATCACGATATAAAGTGGCCAGCGTGTCAATGAAACGGGGAGCGGTAGGTTATAGGCTAAAAACTCAATTAAGCCGGATGCTCCCCATGGTCTCACCTGTAGCAGATCGCAAATAGCCTGTGATGCTGCGGTCAATGTGGCGTGAATAACCCACAGAAGCGGTGAGATAAACAGGAATGTAAATTCAATAGGTTCAGTAATTCCGGTCAGAATTGAGGTAATAATGGCCGGTAATAAAACGGCTTTCGCGAGCATTTTCTTTTCTGGCTTGGCGGTGTGATAAAACGCCAGCGCAGCGCCAGACAGGCCGAAAATAGTCGTCATACCTTGCTGAGAGAAACGCAGAGCATCGTTCATCACCGGTGTTAAATCGGGATGGCGCATATAGGCGAGGAAGATAGCCTGAGTGCCTGAAACCGTCTGCCCATCAACCGTCAGTGAACCGCCGATTTGTGTAAGTTGGAATGGCGACCAGACGAAATGGTGTAGGCCGGTAGGAATTAAGAATTTCTCGAAGAAACCATAAACAAATACGCCAGCAACGCCTGCGTTTTTCATAAAGCCAGTTAACGCCGCAATACCGTGGGTCATAAATGGCCAGAACCAGGTGAAAGCTATGGCGTAGACAATAACGACCGGACTCATGGCGATAAGCGTTAGCTTCGCGCCTCCGTACATAGATAGCGCGCCAGGGAGTTCTATTTGTGAGACTTTATTGTGTACCCATGCAATGGTGCAACCGAGAATAATACCGAGGAATATCCCCATATCGACAACCACAAACCCTAATATTTGAGTTTGTCCTGTTCCGTAATATTCACCGTTTATTTTATTGGCAATGCCGTGGGTATATTCCAACCAAGAGTGATTGGCACCTAAAAACATAATGAAGCACATAACGGAAACTAAGGCGACTTCCGTTTTTTTGTCCTTGGCTAACCCATAGCTAATACCGACGCAAAAGAGTAAGCCTAAATTACCAAACAGCGGCCAGAAGGTGTCTCCTAATAGCTGACCAAGTTGATGAAGAAAGCTGGTTTCAGAAATAAGCGTTGGGTTAGTTAAAATTGAACTTAATGCCAGAATTAAACCTATTACTGGCAAAAACAGCACTGCACCGATCATCGCCCTAGAGAATTTTTGCATACTCTCCAGAGTACGTTGCCGTATTCTAGACATAGCTGTTCCTTTATTATTAATAGGGGGTATTTGTTATAATAAATTCACTTCCAGTGATGACGTTATAGCAATGGCCTTGGCGAAAAGAAACACGTTGCGAAAAATAGGTACAAATAGCCACAAAATGCATACCTGTTTCGAATTGACGTTTTAAAGGCCTTTGTAATAGTGAGGCTAATCAGTTGGGATAAATAGATGAGACGTGGATCGAATATATTTTTCAAGGCAAAATGGGTTAATTGCCATGCGTATCATGACTTTTAGGTAAAAAAAACCTGATGTTAATTGTTAAAACATTCTTATTATTTAGCCTGACAGCAATCGCTGAGATCGTTGGGTGTTATCTGCCTTATTTGGTTTTGAAGCAACATAAACCGCTATGGTTCTTGCTGCCGGCTGCGTTGAGTTTGGTTATTTTTGCTTGGTTACTGACATTACATCCCACTGCTGCGGGCCGAACCTATGCGGCCTACGGTGGGGTATACATTGGCGTTGCGTTGCTTTGGCTGCGCTTTGTTGACGGCGTTGAATTAACCCGCTGGGATATGGTTGGTGCCTGCGTTGCGTTGATAGGTATGGCGGTAATTGTGCTGCAGCCTTCGTAATGGCTGAGAGAGTTGTAGGGTGAAATTAATGCCGTCATGCCGAAATATTCAACATGACGGCGTGGTGATCAGAAGCGAATTTCCCCACCAAAAATATAAGTTCTTCCACGTGCCGTATTGGCCGCGGTGCTGTCATCACCCTGCATTGGCATCATATTCAGTTTGTTCAATGCCTCAGAATAGTTTTTATTCATCAGGTTTTGCACGCTGAGTTTGAGCATCACGTTGCGGTTGATCTCATAGGTGCTATAGAGGTCGATGATGGTTGGGATCTGTGGGAGATCTTCCTTCACCACCGCACCGGTTTTCTCGTCAAAATCAAAGTTAGGCGATAGGCGACGTGATTTTCCGGTGTATTTAATAATGCTACCCACGGTTAATGAATTGTCTAGGAACCTGACCCCGGTATCGAGCGTCATATATTTTTTTGGCAGCTCGGTGATATCCCCTGCGCCAAAATAGGTGCTGGCAATTGACGTTGGTTGGTCGGTGTGTTGCTGACTATAAGCCAAACGCGCAAATGCGTAGCCCGCGTCGTAATCCATTTCTAATTCAAAACCGTGAGCACGCACCAATGAGTTGGAGTTCACGTAGATATACATATTGTCGGTGTAGTCGCTAACGTCAGCCCAGTCATTGCCGTTAACTTCGGTCATATTACATTTACGTCCGTTGGTGCAGACCAGATATGACTCACTGAATATGTAGTTTTTAATCTTGCTACGATAGACCAAGGCTTTTAAGCGCAGCAAATCTTCATCAATCAATAGGCTGTGCGCTTTAATATTAAAACCGGCCTGATAGGTTTCGGCACTTTCTGGTTTTAAGAATGGGTTCATTGACGCGCCGCCGGAGTTAGAGAAAAACATCTCCTGAATATTGGGTGCACGCATCGATTTGCTGTAGCTGACGAACGGCTGGAGCCACGGCGTTACCTGCGCAGAGAGCTCTACGGAAGGATTATAACCACTCTCTTTTTGATCAACGTTGTATTCCCCCTGTGGAACGCAGATCACTCGTGGATCGCAGGCGGGTTTAAAACCACTGATCTTATTCTGGGTGTAGTTAAGATTAAAATTAGCCTGATAGATCCCACGTTTTACTTCAAGCCCGGTATACAGCGCTGAAATATCCTGATCGCCCGATGGGGCAAAAGGATTGTTTTCAATTGATTCTTGTGAAGACTGTGGATCGCCCGCGTTGGACTGGATCAGTTTGTCATAGCGGGTACGCATCAGTTTGCTACCGATGGTAAAAGCTAGATCGTTATTACCGAGCGTGAAGCGGCTGGTGTTATTCACATCTAGCGCATTAGAACGGTTACGCGCTGACGTGCTATAAAACGTGTACAACGATCCGTCTTGATATTTTTGGTCGCTGCGGCTGGTACTGGCCGTGATATTGAAATCAATTAACTCAGAGAACGGCGTGTAGTGATATTTGATGTAATAATCGTCGCTGGTGATATCACGGCGTGAAAACTTATTTTGATACGTTCTGGCGGAGAGTTCAAAGCTATTAAATTCATTCGGTTTGATATCCATTTTATACAGCTGTGACTTTGGATTTTGCTTCATAAATTCGTCGTAGCCGAACTCTTCGCTATTAATTCCGTCGCCGTTGTTAAAGTTGGAATAGACCGAGCTGCCGCTGATTGCAACCATGGCACCAAAACTGCCGGTGTCTGTGAATGCATCGGTTTTACCCGCGGCGGCAATCATTCCGCTGCGCCCAATGCCGTTGCTACCGACGGAAAAGCGTGAGCGCACGCCGAAAGGATTTCCAGCAAACACCACGTCATCAACGCCAATCGTGCGCAGATTGGCACTGCCCGCTAGGGCGTTTACCCCTGAGGAACCGCTGCTGTCGCCGCGAGTCACGTCAACGCCAACGAGGAAGTTAGGGTCGATAAGCACGCCAGCCTGACTGTTGGTAGAACCGTGCACGGCGGTGCCGGAGGTCGAGGTGCCGTAAAAGCTTTGCGTAATGCCATCGACCATGGTGTTTACGCGGCCAAAACCACTCATTCCACGGATATTCACGCTAACCGAGCCTTGGCCGGGATCGATTTGGGTATAGGTTCCGGGCATACTGCGTAACGTCGCGTCGAGAGATTCTAAATTTTTATTAGTATCTCGTGAGCTGACGGCACCGGTTTTTTCCAAGGCTTCTTGCTCGCTGGTTATTTTACCGGCCGAGACATGGAGTGGAGAAAATACCGCCGAGCCTTTTTTATCTCCGCTGCTTTCTTCACTGGCTTGTTGTGCATAACTGCCTGCACTGAGCAATAGCATGCCCGAGCCGATCACGCCGGCTATTTTATTGAGTTTCATATGTTCCCTTAAAGGTATTATCAGTCTATTTTTATTTTCTTTACTCGGTTGGTTCAGCGTTGATTATCTACGGCCAGAATAAAGTTATATTCCAGCGCAGTATTTTCTACTCGTTTGAGCCGGCCTGATTTACCGCCGTGTCCGGCCTGCATATCGGTGAGTAATAATAGTTTTCCGGTTCCTAATTGATTTTCTCGCAGTTTGGCTACCCATTTTGCCGGCTCCCAATATTGCACCTGCGAATCGTTTAGGCCGGTGGTCACTAATAAGTTGGGATAGCGCATAGGCTTTATATTGTCGTAGGGGCTGTAGGCCTTCATTTGCTGATAATCTGCCAGCCGATGTGGGTTTCCCCACTCGTCATATTCACCGAGCGTGAGGGGGAGGGTGTCATCGAGCATGGTGGTGACGACGTCGACAAAAGGAACCTGCGCAACAATGGCGTTAAACAGCTCCGGCTGTTGGTTCATGACCGCGCCAACCAATAACCCTCCGGCGCTGCCGCCCATGGCATACATCCGACCGGGCTGACCAAAACCGCGTTCAACCAAACCGCGTGTTGCATCGATAAAGTCATTGAAACTGTTGGGCTTATTCGCCAGTTTTCCCTGTTGATACCATTGCTGACCGAGCTCGCCGCCGCCGCGGACGTGGATCATGGCGAAGACGAAACCGCGATCCAGTAGGCTAAGGCGATTGGCGCTGAAGGCGGGATCCATGCTCATACCGTAGGCGCCGTAGCCATAAACCAGTAACGGGCTTTGCTTGGCCTTGAACATTTTTTTGTTGTAAACCAAGGATACCGGTACTTTCACGCCGTCGCGTGCGGTGATCCAAATTCGTTCGCTGTGATAGTCCTGTGGCTGCGTGTTTTTAACTTCCTGACGCTTAAGCAGCGTGCGTTTGCCGCTGGATAAATCCCATTCGTAGGTGCTGGTTGGCGTCGTCATCGACGAATAACCGTAGCGTAAACGATCGGACTGCGGCTCAGGGTTATAGCCTAACCATGCCATATAGCTGGCATCGTCGAAGGGTAATGTGTCTTCAGCGTGAGATTTCCAGTTGATTTTGCGTATCTGGCTCAGGCCATCACTGCGTTCAGCAACCACCAGCCAGTCTTTGAATAAGGTAAAACCTTCGATCATTTTATTGGGCTGTGGGGCAACTAAAGGCTGCCATGAATGACCAATAGCGTTGGTTTGGTATAAACCAAAATTGGCATTTTCAGGGTTGGAGCGCAGATAAAACGTGCCGTTGAAGTGATCCAGATAATATTCAACGTTTGGCTGGCGTGCGGTAAATAATACGGGCGGCGCATCCGCTTGGTCAGCATCTAATAAACGCACTTCAGACGACGTGTTGGCGCTTAGGGTTATCAGTAAATAGCGGTCAGATGCCGTGCGTGACAGGCTAAGATAAAACGCGCCGTCATTTTCTTGATAAACCAGTTGGTCTTGTACCCGCGGTGTGCCAATGCGGTGGCGATAGACCTGATACGGCACCAGCGTTTGTGGATGATTGCGGACATAAAATAGGGTGCGTCCATCGTTTGACCACAACATATTGCCTGATGTGTTTTCGATAACCTCGGTAAGCCACTGTCCGTTGTTTAAATTCCGTAGAGAAATACGGTATTGGCGTCGGCCTTGGGTGTCTTCGGCAACGGCCATCATCTGGTTATCTTGGCTGATCGCCAGACTGCCTAAGCGATAGTAAGCTTGGCCTGTTGCACGTAGATTTCCATCAATCAGCGTTTGCCACACGGTGCTGCCCGCCAGCGGTTGGCGCTGAGCCACGGCAAAGTTTTTACCGAGCAGATAGACGTCTTGATAGCGGTAGCCGTTACGTTGGTAAGGCACTGAGCGATCTTCAGGGCTCATGCGCTCAACCATCTCGCGATATAAGGCTTGGTACTGCGCGGAATACGGTTTTAATGCCGCGTTGGCGTAGTGGTTTTCATCTTGCAAATAGCGCAAAACTTTCGGATTGGCACGGCTTTCATCACGTAGCCAAAAATAGTTGTCGATACGCCGATCGCCATGTTCGATGAGCGTTTTGGGGATTTTCTGCGCCCGAGGCGGCTGTAGTTTGGCAGCCAATGGCTCAGGAGAAAATAATTCAGCGGCAGATAGGTGCCAAGAGCACATCGCCGTGAGCGTCATTAATAACAAAAATTTTTGCCACAATTCACGCATGGTGCGTCCTTTTGGTTCTTTGGGCGAATAGCTGGCCCTGCCAGAAAATTCCAGCATGAAGATAAGTGAGATTTTTTCAGCACAAGCTGGGTTAACTTACTGCTGTTTTAATTCTGCTAAATCAAAGTTGATCGGCATTTTTACGCTATAAAGCCCGCCGTTTAATATTTCCGTCGGTGGTTTTGGCAGCGGTTGGGCGCGCTCTAAAACCTCCACCGCCTCGCGATCCAACGAAATGGTGCCGGATGAGGTATAAAGCTGATTACCCTGCACGAAACCTGCCGCATTCACGGTGAACGTCACCACGGCGAGGCCCGTACGGGCGCGTCGACGGGCATCAAGGGGATACTTTTTGTATCGGTTTAGATGACCCTTAACCAAGCTTTCCCACGATACTTTCTCGCTATTACGCTTGGTGGCATCGCTGTTGAACGGTGCCGCAATGTTTGCCGATAGCGTATTTGCCTGAGGTGCTGCATTGCTGGCTATGGCGGCATGGCTGGCATCGCTGGTTTGATCTTTAATCTTATTTATCGGGCGAGGTTTTTTCTTCTCTCCGTCAGCCGACTTCTTCTGCTTCGCCACCTCAATGACGGCTTGTTTGGCTACCACCATCTTTGGCTGCGCTTTATCCTTAACCTGTTGTTTTTCCTCTGCCGCCGCTGACTGCTGTTGAGCAATGCCAATCGGCAACGGCGTGGGTGAAGCAGGCGCTTGGATAGTTTCAGCCCATTGCAGCATCACCGCTGGAGGGGGCTCATAGGGCGGTTTAGCGTCAGACGAACGCCAAACCAGTGCCGCTAGACATGTGCCATGAACCGCCAGCGCGAAGATAAACCAGCGGCCCCATTTGGGCTGTGTGTGATAGAGAATATCCATAGTGTTTTGACTTACAGCTCAGGTTTTGGCTGAGGGACGTACCAAACGTAATCGGCCTGCGCCAAGGTAATATTCATACCCGTCTCAGCCAGCATTAAAACGATCGGGCGCGATGAAGGAGCGAGATCTTGCATATGCAGTGGAACGCCCATGGTTTTCGCCGCGTGGTAGCCACCGGCGATCAGCATGGCCGGCGCAGGGGCTGCAAGTAGCTGCTGCGCCATAAATCGATCGCGCTGCTGTTGAATGGCGATCATCGCTTTTAACTGTGCCGGTTCGATTTTCCCATCATGCATCGTGACGATGGTTTCACGAATCGCGTTTTGTACCTGTGGCGCGGTGGAGATTTTTCCAGCGGGAAGCCGTGGGTTTTTGTATAAAGACTGCACCTGTTCGCGGGAGAGATTCGCCACCAGCAGAGGGTAGGGGGCACGCAGGGTTTGCATCACTACGCCGTGATACATCTCCCACGGCCAGCCTTGTTGCCAGTTTAGCAATGTCTGAATACGGCCTTCGCGCACCATCGGATCGTCTTTTAACCATTTTTTGAGCTGATCGACGCGCGGCTGTTGATCGATGGTCAGCATTTCTAGCAGTACGCTGCCCTGTGGGCGCTGCTGCGGGAGATTTTTGATCAACCACATTTCAATCAGGTGATGCTGCGCGTTATCGTGTTTTTCTCCGACGATTAGCCGTGGCTGCGGCGCGATACGCGTGAGTAACTCCTGGCTGGTTAGGGTTTCACCGTTGTGCAAATCGATGATGGTGCCCAAGGTGTTTACATCGTTTAGCGCGGATGCGCGTGATGGTCGAGTCAATGTTGGTTGGCTGCATGCACTGAGTGCTAATGTGGCTAATATAATCAGAGACTTAAGGCTAAATAGTGTGCTCATGTCTTTGGCCTAAAGGCGGCCGTTTGGCCGCTATATCATAAAATGTTTAATAACGAGTAGGGGTAGCTCAACGCAGGTTAAGGCGCGACCGATTCCATACTGACTAATCCCACCTTGAGATAACCCGCCGTGCGCAGCGTATCCATCACCGCCATTAACGTGGCGTAGTCCACCGCTTTGTCTGCTTGCAGAAAAATGGTGGTGTCTTTGTCTGCTTTGGTTTGCTCGCTGAGCTGCTCGCTGAGCCGATCGCGGGTGGTTAGCGCATCACCGAGATAAAGCTGTTTATCTGCTTTAATGGTCAGATAGACCGGCTTATCCGGGCGTGGCTGCGGCTGTGCCGAGGATGCCGGTAAGTTCACGCGAATATCGACGGTAGCCAGTGGGGCTGCGACCATAAAGATAATCAGCAAGACCAGCATAACGTCGATGAAAGGCGTGACGTTGATGTCGTGAAGCTCACGGCTTTCAGCGGATTCGCCAGCGGAATAATCATGAATGTGCAGAGCCATACCGCTATCCCACCTGCTGTTGGGGGGCGTTGAGGTCAAGATCGCGGCTCAGCAGCAACAGAATTTGCGCGGCTGCGTCTCCCACCTGTGCGCGATGTTCGTTAATCATGCGGCTGAACAGGTTGTAAATCACCACGGCGGGGATCGCGGCAATCAGCCCCATGGCGGTAGCCAGTAGCGCTTCGGCGATGCCTGGCGCAACGACGGCCAGATTGGTCGTTTGCGAATGTGCAATGCCAATAAAGCTATTCATGATGCCCCAAACGGTGCCGAATAAGCCGATAAACGGTGCCACTGCACCAATAGTAGCGAGATAGCCGTTGCCTTTGGCAAGCTGGCGACCATAGGCCGCAACGCGCCGATCGAGGCGGAAATTAGTTCGGTCTTTAATACCGTTAAGATCGGCTGCGTGGGTTGAAAGCTGTTTTTCATCTTGAGCATCGCGTAATAGGGCGGCGCTTATGCTGTTCTCGGCGAAGGACTGCGATAATTCACAGGCCGTGGATAAAGAATTAGATGGAAACAGTAAGCGATATTCGCGGCGTAATTGCTGTTTAGCGCGCAGCAGCGCAATGCTTTTGGCAAATAAGATGGTCCATGTGATAACGGATATAACGATTAATCCAATCATCACGCTTTTCACCACAATATCAGCCTGCTGATACATGCCGAAAATAGAAAGATCCAGCGATGAAATTCCACCGGTAGAGACGTTTTGAACCGTATTTCCCTGCTCGTTAATGAGTGGTTCAGCACTTGCGTATTGGGCTATACCGAAACTGAGTAATAGTGCCAGAGATGGTTTTAGCATCCTGTTGAACTTGCCGTTCAAAAGGGTGAACTGTGCCAAAAAGTTTTCCGCTAATGCCATGCGGAGCCTCCATTTTATTTTTTTCGTTGGATTTAACTGCATTTGTTGCGGACAGGATGCTAGCAAAGATTTAGATCAAATGATACTCATTATCATTCTCATTTGATTAGGTGAGTAATTATTTTTAGAATTAAGAATAAATTTAGGTTAATTAATGATTCTGGCTATTTTGCCTGTTGTTTTAAATTTAATTAGCTATGTGGATATTGTTTTTCGGTGGTTCGTGGTTAGGTCTAACGCAAATTATTGTATTTAACATATTGTGCTAAATACTTTTTTAGAATGAAGTTAGATGATAAATCATCTGATTTTATGTTTGCCAGCGCAGCGCTGTTTATGGCTATCTGGATAATATCCATGATGATGTTGTTGGATTTATCTATCTGAATACGTGAGAATGCTTAACTTGAGCCGCCCAATCAGCGCTATCTTTTTGGGCCAAATTTTTTTCTCTTTTATTCACTGCGAGGCAGCATGGATAGCAGTAGCAGAACAAAAGCAAATGCCTGTGGCATCTTGGCCATCTTGCTTTGGAGCACCATCGTTGGCCTGATTCGTAACGTTAGCGAAGGTGTTGGGCCAGTGGCAGGTGCCGCGTTAATTTATACTGCGGGTTCTGTATTTCTCTTTATTCTGCTGGGTTCTCCCAAGCTGCGGGCTTTTAAGCCGGTTTATTTGTTGGCCGGTGGGGCTTTGTTTGCTAGCTATGAAGTTTGCCTCTCTTTGGCGTTGGGTTATGCCACCACGCGAGCCCAGTCGATTGAAGTTTCAGTCATTAACTATTTATGGCCGAGTTTTACCGTGTTGCTCTCTTTTTTGTGTAGCGGTGGTCGGTTAAAAATCAGTTTATTGTTGGGCGTGTTTCTGTCGTTATTAGGCGTCACGGTGGTAATAAGCGGCGGTTCATTAGCCTCACTTTCTGGCATGGCGGAGAATATCGTTGCTCATCCGGTTAGCTATGTCTTGGCGTTTGTTGGCGCTATCCTGTGGGCGGTGTATTGCGTTGTGACCAACAAATACGCCAACGGACAAAATGCAGCGGCGCTGTTCTTCGCACTTACCGCCGTCTGTTTGTGGATTAAATGGTTATTAGGCGGGGCTGAGAGTTTTACTATTTCTTTGCATAGCGCATTTTATATTGCCATGGCCGGTGCTGCGATGGGCTTTGGCTATGCGGCGTGGAATATCGGTATGATTCGAGGGGATATTAATCTGTTGGCCACGCTTTCCTATTTTACGCCTATCCTTTCGGCGTTATTTGCGTCGCTGATTTTATCTTCTTTGCTGCCGCCCACTTTCTGGTTAGGTGTTTGCGCAGTCACCGCCGGAGCGATTATTTGTTGGCTGTCGACCAAGCCGAAGCGGGTAAATAAAGCGCTTAAGTAACTGGATAAAAATGGCCAAGCAAACGCGATGTTGCTTGGCCTGATATACAGCGAGCCTATGGCAATTTTATACTGCGACGGCCTCGAGCATCACCGGATGAAAATGGCGCTTGAAGTAAATCAGCCCATGACCCGCTTCACTCAGCGTGATCTGTTTGATCTGCACCAAATACACCAGATGTGTACCGATAGTTTGTACCTGCTCAATTTCGCCTTCGAGACTGGCTAGGGTTCCGCGCAGCATCGGTTGGCCGAGAATGCCTTTGGTCCAGATATCCCAGCTAAAGCGTTCTTCCATGCTGGTGCCCGTCATCCCCGCAAAATGTCGCGCCATCAGTTCTTGCTCATGGCTAAGCACGTTGACGCAGAGTTTTCCGTTCTCCTGAAACACAGGGTTCATCGCGCTGTTACTGTTGATGCATACCATCAGCGATGGTGGTGTATCTGTTACTGAGCAGACGGCGGTGGCGGTGATCCCACAGCGACCCGCAGGGCCATCGGTGGTTACGATGTTGACCGCGGCCGACAGACTGGACATGGCATCGCGAAAACGTAGACGGTGTTCATTTTCTAAAGACATACTGGCCTCCCGCTACTGATTATTTCAGCAGCTTGTCTAACATATTAATATCGTTGTTATTGTGCAGGTGTGGAACGGTCCAACCGTGCTGGTCATATTCCGACAGACAGCGATCAACCATGGCCATCATGCGATCCATATTGCCGGAGCTTTGTGCCTGACGCAGACATTGCAGACGGATTTCATCTTGGCTGCCTGAGTAGTTGATTTCATAAAGCTCATGACGACCGCCGAACTCACTGCCGATGGCGTCCCACATCAGTTTTAAAATCTTGATGCGCTCAACGTGATCCATACCGTTTGAGCCGCGTACATAGCGGGCGAGGTATTTATCTATCTCTGGATTGTTGAGATCGCGCGCGCTGGACGGCAGATAAATCAGGCCGCTGGTGACGTTGCGCTCGATAATGTTTTTGATTTTGGCATAGGCCATTGGAGCCATGACGCGGTAGGTTTGTAGCGCGGCGTGATCGGGTAAATAAGCGCCGTTCACCCACGGAGTGGCTTCTGAACACATCGAATCGCTCAGCGCCCAAAACATATTGCGCCACGCGACAACTTCACCGAGATCGGCCTGTACGCCACGGAACTCAGAGGTTCCGGTACATTCCAGACTTTTTTTCAACAATGCGGTGATGAAATCGAGTTTAACCGCCAAACGCACACAGGCTTGAAGGGGATACATGCGGGCAAATCCCCCCTCCATTGTCCAGCGGCGACAGCGGTCGAAATCACGATAGATAAGCACGTTTTCCCATGGGATCAGGACCTTATCCATCACCAGAATCGCGTCATTTTCATCGAAGCGGCTGGAGAGCGGATAGTCGTAAGGGGAGCCGGTGGCACCTGCCACCATTTCGTAAGAGGCGCGTGAAATGAGTTTGACGCCGTCGGCGTCCATAGGTGCGACAAACATCAGCGCGAAATCTGGGTTTTCGCCCATGACCTGAGCAGAACCAAAACCGATCATGTTGTAGTGAGTGAGCGCCGAGTTGGTCGCTACCACTTTGGCACCGCTAACGATAATGCCAGCATCAGTTTCTTTTTCGAGTTTGATGTAAACGTCTTTCACTTCGTCAGCGGGTTTGTGGCGATCGATAGGCGGGTTGACGATGGCATGGTTGAAATAGAGCCCCGTTTCCTGAATGCGTTTGTACCAATGGCGGGCGTTGTCTTCGAACTGTCCATAAAATGCAGGATTTGCGCCTAATGCGCTGCCGAATGCGGCTTTGTAATCGGGTGTCCGTCCCATCCAGCCATAGCTCAAGCGTGACCATTCGGCGATAGCATCGCGCTGCTGGCGTAGATCGTCGCTGCTTTTCGCGAAGCGGAAGAATTTGTGGGTATAGCCGCCGCTGCCGGTATCGGTTCCCCAGCACAGTTTGTCCTGCATCTCGGGCTTGTGTAGGGCGTCATACAGTTGACCTACCGATGCCGCGGCGTTGCGAAATGCCGGATGAGTGGTGACATCTTTGACTCGCTCGCCGTAGATGTAGATCTCACGGCCATCTTGCAGGCTTTTTAGGTACTCTTCACCGGTTAACGGGCGTTTGGCGTCGGCACGGAAATCTTCAGGTTTCATGTTTACCTCACAGTAGGGTCAGAATCCAAGAACGACCTTCTGAAAGGCGTTCACTGGCTGTTTGTTAATTTATTGTTTTGTTTTTGTTTCTTAATTGAAGCGTTTAAACAGGGTTTCAGGAAGATACTTTTGAGGTAATCACTGGTACTTTTCAGGCGAGAGTGGCGGTTTGTTGGAAGAATGTGATCCAGCACGAATTTTGTACTGGATCAGTGTGAAACGGCGATCTGTTCGGCACGGTAGGCGCTGGGTGAACAGCCCACTAACCGATTAAAAAAACGGGCAAAATAGGCGGGATCTTTGAATCCAAGCTGATAAGCAATTTCACTTACGGCGCTGTCGCTAAACAGCAGCAGGCGCTTGGCCTCACGTAGCTGGCGGTCGAAAATTAAGCGTTTAGGGGGGCGGTTGGCGAAACGTCGGCAGATGTCTGTCAGCCTCGACTCCGTAATCCCGAGCTTATTGGCATATTCCGGCACTGACCAATGTAGACGGAAATTCTCGTCGATAAGCTGATTAAGACGCTGGAAAACACGCATTTCTCCGCGCATTCCGCTGGAGGATTGTTCGTCGAGCGGAACATTGCGTAACAGTAGGGTGAACACCGCCTGTGCCAAAAGTACTAGCGTATGCTCGCGTCCTCCCAGCTCGCTGGTGGACTCGCGGGCAATCAGTGCCCAGTAGTGGTCTAACGCCGCTAATTCCTGAGGTTTATCAGCCAGTGATAGGCAAATACCTGGCAGATCGAAAGCATCGCGTTTGCCGGGATAGAGCACCTCCAGCAGCGGCCAAATCAGTTCTTGGCGAACGGTTAGCACATGACCGTCGCTGTCTGGCTCGGTGAAAAATGCGTGTGGCACCGAGGGCGGCGTGAGAACAAACAGCGGTGCCTGCACCGAATAGCGGTGGTCGTCGAGCTGTAGCTCAATTTGGCCAGTATTCAGAAAGTGCATTTGGAAAAAACTGTCATGGCGGTGTGGCTTCATATCCCGCCCAAAGAAGGCTGCCATGCGGGCGAATGATTGGTAATGCACATCATCAGATCCCTGCGTTTCGTCGTAGTCTTTGCTGATGTCGATGTTGGTTATTTGGCTCATGGCTATTCCTTAATGGCGGTGATGCTGACCTATAGAACCCCACCCCGACCCTCCCCTTCGCAGGGGAGGGAGTATTACGGAGACTTATTTTAATCACGTGTCTCGGTCAGCCCCTCTCCCCTTATTCAGAACGGAAAAGGGGAGGTTAGAAGGGGGGATATCTTATGGCGTTGCCCGTGGTCGCGAGCCTTTCATCGGGATCAGCCAGATAATGATCGCGCCCACAATCAGCAGCCCTGCGACAAAGTAGAGTCCCGAGTTGAAGTTTCCGGTTTGATCTTTAAGCCAGCCAATCAGCAGCGGGCTCACCGCTGAGCCAATGTTGCCAGTGGCATTGATCACCGCGATCCCAACGGCTCTGGCTCGCAGGCTGATCGACTGGTCAGGCGTTGTCCAAAAAATCGCCATCGCACTAAATGAGCCCGTGGAGGCCATGATGATCCCCAATAGCTGGATCATGTTGTGATCGGTGGCTGAAGCCAGTAGCCAACCGACGGCGGCGAACAAAAACGGCAGCGCGGTATGGTGTTTTCGTTCCTGCATGCGGTCGGAGTGTTTGCTCCACCAAATCATTCCCGCGATGGTGCAAAACTGCGGAATAGCGGCGAGTAAACCAATCGTGATATTGCTGCTCGATTGGTTAAAACTCTGCATGATCTGGGGAGTCCAGATGCTAATGGCACTCAGCGTATTGGTGAGACAGAAGTAGGCCAGCGTGTACATCAGCACGATCGGGGTGAAAATTTCACGCCACATGCTTGGCCGCTGTAGGGCATTGTGGCTAAGCGCTCCTTCAGGCTGAACCAGCTGCAAATTATCACTGTCCATCATCTCTTGCAGGCAGTCTTTATCTTCCTGAGTTAACCATTTGGCTTTCGACGGCTTATCGTCAAGGTAGTACCAAACGATGATGCCTAATAGCACCGAGGGGAAACCCTCCAGCAGGAATAGCCATTGCCAGCCTTTGAGGCTCAGAATGCCGTCGAGTGACAAAATATAGCCGGAAACCAGCGAGCCGAGCGCGGTGGTCACAGGCATAGCTATCATAAACAGCGCATTGGCTCTGGCGCGGAAATAGGCGGGGAACCAGTAGGTGAGGTAAACCAAGATGCCAGGCAGGAAGCCCGCTTCGGTAATGCCGACGATCATACGCAGCACATATAAACTGTGCGGCCCGGTGGCGAACATGGTTGCCGTTGACGCCAGCCCCCACAGCACCATGATCGTCGCGATCCAACGACGTGCGCCGACGATGCCCAGCATAATGTTGCTGGGGATGCCGAAAATCACATAGGTGGCATAGAACAGCGTGGTCGCTAGCCCAAACATGGTGGCGCTAAGGCCGAGATCTTTTCCCATCGTTAAACCGGCAAAACCGATATTGATACGATCGAGAAATGAAAATACAAACAGTACGAATAAAAATACGATCAGACGGCGGAAGAGTTTGTTGATAACCCGCTGCTGCGGTTCTGTAAGGTTTTTATGCCGATGGGCTGGCTCGGCCTCGTTAGATACCGCTGATGTTGAATCGCTCATTTGCCTTTCCCCTCAGAATGAACTCAGTAAACGCCAGCGGAGGTCGGTGGCTCGTTGCTCTTGCCAAAACGTGCCGCCAGATTTTCAGCCGCGCGGGCTAGCAGGGTGGTATCAACGCCAACGGCAACAAACAACGCGCCGAGCTGGAGATAGCGATCGGCAACCTCTGGCGACGCCATCAAGATCCCCGGCGCTTTGCCTGCGGCTTTAATCTGCAAAATCGCGTTTTCAATCGCGCTTTTGACCTCTGGGTGTTGAGGATTGCCCGCATATCCCATATCGGCGCTTAGATCGGCAGGGCCGATGAATACGCCGTCGATGCCTTCAATATCCAGAATATGTGGCAGGTTGCGTAGGGCTTCACGGGTTTCGATTTGCACCAAAACGCACATCTGTTCATTCGCCTGCTGTAGGTAGTCAGGAATACGATTCCAACGTGATGCGCGCGCTAGCGCGCTGCCAACGCCGCGGATCCCCTGCGGCGGATAGCGGGTGGCGCGTACCGCAGCCAGCGCTTCGTCGGCATTTTGTATCATCGGGATCAGCAAGGTTTGTGCGCCAATGTCGAGCAGCTGTTTAATTTGTACCGCGTCATTCCATGAAGGGCGTACCACAGGTTGGCTAGGATAAGGTGCAATAGCCTGTAGCTGGGTAAGCACGGTTTGTATGTTATTAGGCGCGTGCTCTCCGTCGATCAGTAGCCAGTCAAAACCGGCACCGGCTAAAAGTTCTGCGCTGTAGCTGCTGCACAGACCAAGCCATAAGCCAATCTGTGGGCGCCCTTCTTTGAGGGCCTGCTTAAAGCTGTTATGTAGGGTCGAGGACATGAGGTTTTCCTTATACAAAGCGGCAGCTAATGCAGCCCATGTTGCCGTAATCCACGTGGAAGGTGTCGCCGCGTCGGGCAGGCACAGGGCGGGTAAATGAGCCACCGAGAATGATTTGCCCGGCTTCTAGCTGCACATCGTGAGCGGCAAGCTTATTGGCTAACCATGCGACGCCGTTGGCCGGATGATTGAGCACGGCGGCAGCAACGCCCGATTCTTCAATCACGCCGTTGCGATACATCAGCGCGCTGATCCAGCGCAGATCTAATGCATCGGGTTTGATGGGACGACCACCTAAAATCACGCCCGCGTTGGCGGCGTTATCCGAAATGGTGTCGAACACTTTGCGTGGGCGTTGGCTATCTGGGTCGATGTTGTGGCAGCGGGCGTCAATGAGCTCAAGCGCGGGGATCACGTAATCCGTTGCGTTATACACATCAAACAGCGTGCAGTTTGGCCCACGTAAAGGCTTCGCCAGAACGAAGGCCAGCTCGACCTCAATGCGCGGCACGATAAATTTATCGATGGGAATGTCGCTTCCGTCTTGAAAAAACATGTCATCAAGCAGTGCGCCGTAATCGGGTTCGCTGATCTGCGAGCTGGCCTGCATGGCTTTTGACGTTAAACCTATCTTGTGGCCTTTGAGTACGCGGCCTGCGTTGATTTTGAGATCGACCCACTGACGCTGGATCGCGTAGGCGTCATCAATGGTGATCTGCGGGTGATCGAGTGATATCTGGCGGATCTGCTCACGGCTTTGCTCAGCCTGATGCAAGCGGTGGGCGATCTGGCTTATTGTTTCTTTCGTTAACATTGCGTTATTTGCCGTCATAGGCACCTCAGTTGTTCTCAATTCCGCCAAAGCAGAGATATTTCACTTCCAGATAATCTTCGATTCCGTAGCGCGAACCTTCACGCCCCAAACCCGATTGCTTAATCCCGCCAAACGGCGCGACTTCGTTTGAAATCAGCCCTTCATTGATGCCAACCATTCCGCTTTCTAGCGCTTCGGCCACGCGATAAATACGGCCAATATCGCGTGAGTAGAAGTAGGCGGTGAGGCCTGATTCAGTTTGATTCGCCAAGCGAATGGCTTCGGCTTCGTCACGAAAACGAAAGAGGGGAGCCACCGGACCGAAGGTTTCTTCATGCGCAATGCGCATGGATTCAGTGACATGGCTCATGACGGTGGGCTGGAAAAAGAGCCCACCCAGCGCGTGTTTTTCTCCGCCGGTAAGAATGTGTGCACCGAGTGAAACCGCGTCGCTGATGTGTGCCTGTACCTTTTCAATCGCCGCTTGATTAATTAAAGGGCCTTGTTGGGAAGCGGGTTCAATCGCAGGGCCAACGCGCAGTTCGCTAACGGCGCGGGTTAAACGCTGGGCAAATTCATCGTAGATGCCGTCTTGCACTAGAATGCGGTTGGCGCACACGCAGGTTTGCCCGCTGTTGCGAAATTTAGCAGCCAATGCGCCTTGGACAGCCGCATCAAGATCTGCGTCGTCAAAAACGATGAACGGCGCGTTGCCTCCGAGCTCTAGCGAGAGCTTTTTCACCGTGGCGGCGCTTTGCTGCATCAGCAGCTTTCCAATGCGCGTGGAGCCGGTAAATGAGAGCTTCCGTACGATTGAGCTTTGCGTTAATACGTTGCCAATCGCCGCCGCATCGGTGCCGGTGACGATGTTAAACACACCGGCAGGGATCCCTGCTTCGTGTGCCAGAGCGGCAAGGGCCAGCGCCGAGAGCGGCGTTTCCGGCGCGGGTTTTAATACCACGGTGCAACCAGCGGCCAGCGCTGGCGCAACTTTGCGGGTAATCATGGCGTTGGGGAAATTCCACGGCGTAATAGCGGCAACGACGCCGACGGGCTGCTTGATGGTGCTGATGCGCCGACCGGGTAAGGGGGAAGGAATGGTTTCGCCATAAACGCGTTTCCCCTCTTCGGCAAACCATTCGATAAAGCTAGCACCGTAGGCAATTTCGCCCATCGCCTCGGACTGTGGCTTACCCTGCTCTAAGCTGAGTAATTCGGCCAGTTCGGCCTGATTTTGCATAATCAACTGAAACCAGCGTTGCAGCGTTTGGCTGCGTTGTTTTGCCGTTTGCTTGCGCCATGCTGGCAGTGCGTCGGCGGCTGCACGAATGGCGGCTTCAGTTTCATGCGCGGATAGATCGCTGACTTCGGCAATGGTCTCGCCGTTTGCCGGATTGGTGACCGCAAAAGTGCGGCCATCGGTGGCGCTTTGCCAGTGGCCATTAATGTAAGCCTGATGGCGAAGTAGCCCACGCGATGCGTGGGTGGTGAAAGGCGATGTCATGATGGATCCTTGTTATTTTTATGATGTTGGCCGCTGACGCTTTCCCTCTCGTTGCATGCGAGAGGGCGATTTTTTCGCTAAGACTTGAACAGGGCATGCACGTTGTTTTGTTTGTAATTAAGCTGCGGGTGGAGCTCTTCAATTTCGAAAGAGAGCGCCAGATAGCGGCTTGCCATCAGCGTGGCGAAGTGCGTTTTGATCAGTTCAAACAGCATTTCACCGACCTGCTGGCGGCTTTCTAAACTGCGTCCTGAGCCAATCTTTAGCGTCATGTGCACGAAGGCATAGTCGTGCTTTCCGTCTGCCATTTGCCATGTGTCTAGCCAGATGGCGCGGCTGCGGATCCCGCCGATAGGGAAAATACCGGTGGCGGCAAGCGCGGCGTTAACCTTGGCAAATAACGCGGGGAGGTCAGCCTGTTCACGGATGTTGTCGGTGCATTCAGCGTAGAAATGTGGCATGGCGTGGCCTCAAGCGTGTTCTGGCAGGGGGAAAACGGCGTTGACCTGCCCGGTTCCCGAACTGGCAAAGAGATCGGTAATAAACTCCACTTTGCCGTCGTATTTGTCCCAACCGAGCATGCCGAGCAGCATAACGGTGTCGTGCATGTTGCCTTCGCCGTAGCAGTAGTCGGCATATTCCGGCAGCATGTCGCAGAACTCTTTGAATTTTCCTTCACGCCATAACTTGACCACGCGTTCATCCATTTGGTGATCGAATTCACGGGTGTAGCTGTTCATGCCTTGTTCGGCGCGCTGATCGTCAATGAAACGATGGGAAAGTGAGCCGCTGGCGAGAACCGCTACGGTGCCATCGTATTGTTCGATCGCTTTCAGAATGGCCTCACCTAGCTTGCGGCTGTCTTCAAAGGCGTGAACGGTACAAAACGCTGAGATGGAGATCACTTTGAAGTGTTGGTCGCTGTTCATATAACGCATTGGAACCAGCGTGCCGTATTCGAGCGATAGGCTAGGGATATTGTGAGCCTGAGCGCGAACGCCCAGCGCGCAGGCTTCTTTGGCGATAAGCTGCCCGAGTTCGGGATTACCGTTGTATTCATAGGCCATATCACGAATGAAATGCGGCAGTTCATGGCTGGTATAAGTGCCGGCAAAATGATCTGCGCAGTTAATGTGATAGGCGCTGTTCACGAGCCAGTGGGTGTCGAACACGATAATGGTGTCTACGCCCATTTCACGACAGCGCTTGCCAATCTCTTTATGTCCATCAATGGCGGCTTGACGACAACCGTGATTTTTACCCGGTAACTCAGACAGATACATGGATGGAACATGCGTGATTTTGGCCGCTAAGGCTAACTTTCCCATATTTCCTCGCTTCTCGTTTTAATACATTGCGGAGGCCCCAGCGTGAGCGCTGGGGAATTGGTGCTAGACGCCCCATTTAGGGATGGGGTGATCGCCCATCGAGATACAGACGTTCTTCATTTCAGCAAAGACTTCAAAGCTGTATTCCCCGCCTTCGCGTCCGGTACCCGAGGCTTTGACGCCGCCAAACGGTTGGCGCAGATCGCGTACGTTCTGCGTGTTAACAAACACCATGCCGGCTTCGATGCTGCGCGCCAGTCGCAGCACTTTGCTGACGTCCTGTGTCCAGATGTAGGAGGCCAATCCGTATTCCACGTCGTTGGCCAAACGCAGGCCTTCGGCTTCATCTTTGAAGGGCATCAGGCAGGCCACGGGGCCAAATATTTCTTCCTGTGCCACGCGCATACGGTTATCGACATCAGCCAGTACGGTTGGGCGTAAGAAATTGCCATTTTTAAGCGAGGCGGGTAGATCGCTCGGCTTATCTGGGCCGCCGGCAAGCAGCGTGGCGCCTTCTTCAATGCCTAAGCGGATATAGCCGGAGACTTTTTCCCAATGCTGGCGGCTGATGAGCGCGCCAACCTGAGTATTGGGATCTTGTGGATCGCCAACGCGTAGGCGGTTAGCGCGTTCGGCAAAACGTTTAATAAATTCGGGATAGATGCTTTGCTGAATGAAAATGCGTGAGCCCGCGGTGCAGCGTTCGCCGTTAATGGAGAAGATGGTGAATAAAGCCGCATCCAAGGCGCGTTCGATATCGGCATCTTCAAAAATCAGCACCGGTGATTTGCCGCCGAGCTCCATAGAGTATTTCTTCAAGCCCGCATTTTTCATGATGTTGCGACCGGTCGCGGTACCGCCGGTGAAAGAGATTGCGCGTACGTCGTGATGGCGAACCAACGCATCGCCCGCCGTAGCGCCATACCCTTGAACCACGTTTAGCACGCCCGCAGGAATTCCAGCCTCAAGCGCTAATTCGCCTAGGCGATCGGCGGTCAGGGGGGAAAGCTCGGACATTTTCAACACCGCAGTATTGCCAAGTGCTAAGCAGGGCGCGACTTTCCATGTTGCGGTCATAAACGGGACGTTCCACGGCGAAACGAGCGCGCAAACACCGACGGGTTGTACGAGGGTGTAATTGAGCATTTTGTCGTCGACGGGATAGGTTTTGCCGTTCATCTGCTGACAAATTTCAGAGAAAAACTCAAAGTTATGCGAAGCACGCGGGATCAGCACATTTTTCGTTTGATGAATTGGCAGACCGGTATCCGCTGTTTCCATTGCCGCAATTTCTGGGACATTTTCGTCAATCAACTCACCTAAACGACGCATTAAACGCGCACGTTCTTTCATCGGCAGATTGGCCCATTTAGGGAATGCCTCTTTCGCGGCAGCCACGGCAAGATTGATTTCGTCTTCGCTGCCAGAGGCGACTTCCGCTAATACTTCGCCATTAGCCGGATTAGTGGTTTCAAAATACTGTTTGCTGGCAACGTTTTTACCGTTGATCCAATGATTTATTTTTTTCATCGCAGGCTTTCCTCATATTCGGCTTGGCTAATAATGCGGTTCATCAGGCGTCCAACGCCTTCAACCTCAACGATAACTTCATCGCCCGGCACCACATCTGACAGACCTTTTGGCGTGCCGGTAGCGATCATGTCGCCCGGTTGTAACGTCATAAATTCACTTAAATAAGCGATTAGGAATGGGATATCGAAAACAAGGTCAGCGGTGGTACCGCGCTGGCGTAGCTCACCGTTTACATAGGTGCTGAGCGTTAAATTATGTGGGTCGGGAATGTCTGTTTTATCAACGATCCAAGGGCCGATCGGCGTTAGCGTGTCGCGGCTTTTTACGCGCAGGTTAGGGCGGTAGTAATTTTCTAAATAATCACGAATAGCGTAATCGTTACACACGGTATAACCGCCAACGTAGTCCATGGCTTCATCCGGCGTGACCTGAAATGTAGGCTTGCCAATGACTACCACAAGTTCGGCTTCGTAGTGCATGTACTCAATGTTATCGGGGCGAACCGATATTTGCTGGTGGCCGGTTAAAGAGTTCGGTGCCTTGATAAAAATAAGGGGCTCTTCTGGGGCTTTAAAGGCCAGCTCGGCGGCGTGATCGGCATAGTTCAGGCCTAACGCGAATAGCGTGCCTTCAACGGGGGGCAACCATTGCACGTCATCAGTCAAAATTTTGCTGCCGTTAGGCAAACAGGCACGGTGCTGCTCGTCGATAGTGACGTTAAAATCTTGCCCTTGATGGCGAATGCGAGCGTGTTTCATACGGTTTCTCCCGTCCTTTTGAGCTGTAGGCGTACGCTGTTTTCAAGTGTTGGCAGGCCTGCCGCTTTAATGGTGATGCTGTCGCCAGGCTGGATATCAACGCGTTGCTGGGGAGTTCCTAATAAAATGACATCCCCCGGTTGTAGAGTGGCGAAGTCGCTCAGGGCACTGAGGAGCTCTGCGGCACTGCGGTTCAGGTCTTTGGTTGTCCAGCGGTTGGCTTCTTTCCCATTGATTTCGGTGATGATATCTACAGCATCGACATGGGCTAGCGGGGCTAATTCGCCTAACGGGCAGAAGCCGTCGCGGCATTTGGCTTTGATGGCTGGGCGATAAAAGGACTCTTCCGGCAAACTCACATCGTTAGCCAGCGCATAGCCCGCAATGTAATCTGCGGCATCGGTGGTGGAGACTTTTCGGGCGGTTTTTCCAACGATCAGCGCAATAGTGGCTCCGCTTTGTACCCTTTCACCCTGAGGAACAGGAATTGTATCGCCGCCGTGGATAACGGTATTGCGAGGTTTGATAAACCAAACTGGGGTTTTGGGCGGTGTTTGATAAGGCGGTTGCTGAAATGCATCAAGCCAAGCTTCTGTCTGGCTACGGTGATTGAGCGCAACGGCAAAGATGGTGCCTTTCATGAACGACTCCTTTGAAAATGGTCGTATCGGTACGAGAAATGGTTTTTATTAATATGTTAATGATCATGTTTTAATCCTTGTTTAACATTTAGGCAATAAAATCAGCCTGAAGTGTGATCTTAGTAACAATGTTTTTACATTTAAATAAATTATTTTCTTTTAAATCATTTTGTTATGTTTCATATGTGTTTTTAAGCTTGTTTATTTGAAACTTAACTGAAACAAATATTTTCTGAATAAATAATTATTTAGTTATTAATGAGTTTCAATTTGATCTCATGATAAGTCCATGTAGAATGCCTAAAATGTACCAAGCTTTATTCTTGGTTGGCTTTTCTTAAGAGTGTGAATCTATGCATGAATCTTTGACTATTGCCCTTCTACAGGCGCGGGAAACCGCGATGGGTTTTTTCCGCCCCATTTTGAAAAGCCATAACCTCACGGAGCAGCAATGGCGCATTATTCGAGTATTAGCCGTTGATAATTCCATTGATTTTCATGAGCTTTCTTGCAAAACCTGCATTGTGCGTCCGAGCTTGACCGGTATTTTGACGCGCATGGAAAGAGATGGTCTTATCCTGCGTTTAAAGCCGATAAGCGATCAGCGTAAGCTGTATGTTTCACTCACTCCTGAAGGTAAAAACCTTTATGAGAAAGCACGCTCGCAGGTTGAAGAGGGATATCAGGCGATTGAACGGGCTTTTTCAACGGAAAAGATGGTTCAGCTAACCAGCTTACTGGATGAATTAATTGCATTAGGTGATGCGGCCTTGTGCCAAGGCGAGAGTGAAAAATAGGCTGACATGCCTATATTTTTTTGCGTTTAAAAACTTATTATATTCTATACATAAAGTGCGTATTTTTATTCCCATGTCTAAAATACCATCTGTATTGGCACAGCTAATTGTTTATTCGATGTATTTTAGATGAGCAATTTGTGCTGAATTTATATTGCGATAAATAATGGTAATGTTTATAGGTTAATATTTACACCTAAGCACAAATTGAAAAATGTCACTGACAAAGCATTGTTAAATTGATAGGACTGCAGAATAAATAGATCTTAAAATGCTATGAATATTCCTATGAATATAAATAAAACACTTTCACCTGCTACGGCAGTTCTCGCTATCATTGCTGTTACATTTCCTTTCCTTGCTGTGTTTAAACTTCCCCTAGCTCATGGTGTGGTGGTGCAGGTTATTGAAGATGTGCAATCAGCGTGGTTACTTTTTGGAGCGTTCTTTACATGGTTTTATATGAAACCTTTAACGCTTGCTCCACGGCAAAAAGCCTTCTGGTGCTGGGCTACGGTGTGGTGGGTAGTGCTGTTTGGCCGAGGCATTAGCTGGGGTAGGGATTTTTTCCCAGAGACACCTAAAATTTATTTTAGAATAATTTCCGTCATTTTAATTGGCACTTTATTGCTGATGCTATTATTACCTGCATTACGAAAAGAAATTGCCGAAAGAATAAAACATCAAAGTATTCCATTATGGACTGTATTGTTGATGGTAGTGTGTTTTCTTATTTCAGATACGATTGAGCATCATAGATTATTAGCACCTCTATTTATTAGAGATAGCCATTACCAGGATTTACTTGAGGAACTTTACGAACTTCCATTTATGCTGTGTTTGTTTGATATATCTCTGGGCATAATGCGTTCGGATAAGAAAATGCTTAACCAAGAAAATATAGCGATGATTGAATCGTATTATTAAAGTCATTTTTGCTCTTAAAATAAGTTCTCCATGAATGCACGTTGAAGATCCCCGCGTGCATATTTGCTTATCATAAACCGCTAATTGTGATTGTTAACGATCTTGCGTACAGGTCGAATTATTTTTTCGATACATACTCACGCCAGAAATTATTTCTATGGGTATGATTATTTTTCAAGGAAAAATGTGGTTTTGTTTCGTTGATTTTATTGTCTTTTTTTTCTTTTGAGAAAATTCTTGTGATAGTGCTTGCGTAAAACTACCAAACATGCGTTAATGCTCTCGGTTTGTAATGCAGAACCAGTATGAAAGACATTTTAGTAAAGCAGTTCTTTGTTTAGCGATGTGTATCACTTCGCTCATGAATTTCCTTCTTTAGTGCTCCCGTACGTCCTCTGATAGAACAGACCTTTTTCGCCCGAGAGCGGCGACTCTACTTTAAATATATTAGGAAATATCATGTCTGATAAAATGACTGGCTTAGTAAAATGGTTTGACGCTGGTAAAGGTTTCGGCTTCATCACTCCAGACAACGGCAGCAAAGACATCTTCGTTCACTTCTCTGCAATCCAGAGCACCGCATTCAAAACTCTGGACGAAGGCCAGCGTGTTGAGTTCACTGTTGAAAATGGCCAGAAAGGTCCTTCAGCAGCTAACGTTGTAGCTCTGTAATATTGCTTTTAAGTGACCACCAGAGTTTGCAAATTTGGGTAATCCTAAGTTGCTAAACCGGTAATCATTTAATTAAAACGGGTCCTGTTTATTCAGGACCCGTTTTATTTTGTCTGGTTGTGTATTCTCAACGTTAATATTTGTAAATCTAGTATCATTCTGAAAATTAAGACAGATAAGATAAATCTGCTGTGCGAATAAAATAAAATTTATTAAGTTTTATTTTTGCTGCAACTTAATCAAATGCAGTGAGTCAAACACTATATGTACCGCTATAGATAAATTCTTCTTTATGCGATACGCAAACTGCTATGTATAAAGAAAGAAGGTCTATTGTGAAACACTCTGGTTTTTCAACAAGCTTGCTGCACCCGCGCCATTGGCCGCTGTGGTTTGGGCTAGGTTTGTTATATTTATTAGTTCAACTACCTTACCCTATCATTCGCCGTCTTGGCGGAGCGATGGGGCGTATCTCCAAACGTTTCCTAAAACGCCGTGTTACGATTGCACGACGTAATCTCGAACTGTGCTTCCCTGAACTGTTACCTGAAGAGCTAGACGCTCGCGTGACGGATAATTTTACGTCTTTAGGCATCGGGCTGCTAGAAACCGGAATGGCGTGGTTTTGGTCTGATGCGCGCATCAAGAAGTGGTTTGATGTGAGCGGAATTGAGAACCTTAATGCAGCCTTAGCGGAAAACCGTGGCGTGATGGTGATTGGCGTACACTTTATGTCGCTTGAGTTGGGCGGACGCGTAATGGGGCTTTGTCGCCCTATGATGGCAATGTATCGCAAACACAACAATAAAGTGATGGAGTATGTTCAAACCCGTGGACGTTCTCGTTCGAATAAAGCGATGATTGATCGTCGTAATCTGCGTGGTATGGTGCATGCGCTTAAAGCCGGTGAGGCTGTGTGGTTTGCCCCAGACCAAGATTTTGGGCCGAAGGGAAGTTCGTTTGCTCCATTCTTTGCAGTTAAAAAAGCGGCTACCACAAACGGCACCTTTACTATCGCTAAACTGGCTAAGCCTGTTCTACTGACAACGGTGTTGATCCGTAAGCCAGACGGCAGCGGCTATCACCTTATTATTCAGCCCGGCCTGAAAGATTATCCTTACGATAATGAACAGGCAGCCGCTGAATTTATTAATAGCGTGATTGAGAAAGAAATTTTGCGCGCGCCAGAACAATATTTATGGCTGCATCGCCGATTTAAAACACGGCCTGTTGGAGACACTTCTCTCTACGCCTAATTAGCTCATAAATTATTTTAATTAAATACTAAACCCCGAACCATTTCTTAAGCGAATGTTCGGGGTTTGCGCTATTCTAAGCCCCGAATTTTTAAGTCTGATAATTTCAGTGCTTAGTGAGCGAAAAGAAAAATGACGAGAGAGGCGAGTACCATGAAGTACAGTTGGGTTCTTTTTGATGCTGATGAGACGTTATTCCGTTTTGATGCTTTTCAAGGTTTAAAGCTGATGTTCTCTCGTTTTAACGTTGATTTTACCGATCAGGATTACGCAGAGTATCAGGCGGTTAACCAGCCACTGTGGGTGGATTATCAAGATGGCCGAATCAACGCACAACAGCTACAGATCACGCGTTTCGAGCTTTGGGCTCAACGCTTAGGAGTGACCGCTTGCCAAATCAATAACGCCTTTCTGCAGGCGATGGCTGATATATGCGATGTGCTACCTGGAGCCAGAGAGTTAGTGAATGCGCTGAGCGGTAAGGCCAATATGGGTATTATTACCAATGGTTTTACTCAGCTGCAAACGGTGCGTTTGGAACGAACAGGGATGAAGGATGCATTTTCTACGTTGGTGATTTCTGAGCAAGTTGGGATTGCTAAACCAGACGTTGGGATCTTTGAATATGCGTTCTCACAGATGAATCATCCGCCCAAAGAGCGCATTTTAATGGTGGGTGATAACCCTCACTCAGATATCTTGGGCGGTATCAATGCAGGCATCGATACCTGCTGGCTAAATACGACCGGTGCGGCTTTGCCAGACGGTATTTCGCCAAGCTATCAAGTGAGCTCGTTAAACGAGTTACAGAAAATATTGTTAGCTTAACGCAGCTAAAAAAATCCCCTCAGTTGGTAACACCATTCACTTAAGCGTGATTTTAGGGGAAGTACACCGATGGGGTCGTAGCAGCTTTAGCTGCCGGAGCGCCCCGCGGTGTGCTAGCCCCGTGTATCTCGATCTCTTAAACGAACGGCGTTATCTCAGTTGGGGATTTTTTTGGCTAAGAGTAAATCTAGGAATTCATTTACCAATACATTTTAGTTAGCAAAACGCAGGCGATAACACCGAGCGCGGCTACGCCCCAGCAAAAGCGTAAAACAAGCGTATCGATAGTTGATTTATTGTCTGAGATATAATTTTTTACAGTCGTAGTCATGAGATTTGCCTTGAAATATGAATCGGTATGGATCCTTTTTATACTTCAAAACGGTGTTTCATTGTGACGCTGTTCACGTTACGTTGGATAAATCATACAAATGATGCATTTATAGACAATGGATGCATCATTTCGCACTTATGGCTAATTGAGTTTCTAGGCTGTTTAAAGATTGATGCCGGCAAATGACATAAACCCAAGTGACATTAAACCTGCCGTGCAAAATACTGCACCTAATCCACGCATTCCTTCGGGTATATTTGAGTACTTCATTTTTTCCCGCAGACCCGCCATCGCGACAATCGCAAGTAGCCAGCCAAGCCCACATCCCGTGCCATATACAAATGACTCGGTGAAGTTATATTCGCGCTGAACCATAAATATGGTTGCACCAAATATTGCGCAGTGAATGGTTAAAAGCGGTAGAAACACACCCAGCGAATGGTGTAGTGCAGGTAAGAAGCGATCCAATATCATTTCTAATATTTGCACCAGTGCGGCAAGAACGCCGATAAAGGTAATAAAGTCGAGGAAGCTTAAATCAAGGCCTTCAATTAAAGCGCCGTCTTTGAGTAGATAGTTATAGATGAGATTATTTAACGGTGTAGCAACGGCTAATAATACGGTAACGGTGAGCCCAAGCCCAAATGCCGTTTCGATTTTTTTTGAGACAGCCAAAAACGTACACATGCCTAAGAAGAAATTTAGGGCCATGTTTTCGACAAAGACAGCGCGAAAAAAATATTTAGGTATTGCTCAAGCATCATGCTTTTCCATAAGCGTCAATCAATTTAATATCCGAAATAATAGATTAACAATCAGGAAAAACCGAGTATTGAGCACGATCAGTTTTCAATCACAAACCATTCATAGAACAGATGTTTATGATGAATTTGTGATTGAAATAGGGTTTAGTGGGAAATTAGATAAGACTCTCGGCGGTGCAGGTCCACGCGCTTGGGTGTTGATCAAAGCCCAAACGTGGGTAATATTCCTGTGCGAGCGGTGCTGCCAGCAGAATAACTTTGCAGTTGGGTTTCAGCTGGCGACACGTCATCTGTATTAATGCCTTACCTACACCGCTTTTTTGCACCGACTCTGATACCGCCAGATCGGATAAATAGCAGCAGTAGTTGAAATCTGTCACCGAACGAGCGATGCCAATCAGGCGCTCACCAGCCCATGCAGTGACTAAGATATCTGCATGTTCTAACATTCCAGCCAAACATTCAGGGTTATCTAGCGGGCGTCGAGGGCCTAGCGTTGTTTCAGACAACAATTGTGAAAACTGTGCCACAGTGATCGGTTTATTGACGTGATAACACACTTCGGCTGGCGTTGATGACATCTCTGACCTTCCCGTTAGTTTACTAAAACTGTGACGTTATATTATTGATATTAAAATCAAAAATTAACGTTGGCGCTGTGATTTAGCCCATTGCGCTTTCTGCCAATCTTCACAGCAGTCTTTGTCGCAAAAGTTGCCACTTTCAATTTTTTCGTGGCAGTTATAACACATACCGGTAAATGGCATCTGCGTCTTTTGGCGGTTAGCAAGAGCGAGGTCACGCTCTAATTCTTCCAGTGCACTGGCGTTGTCAAACTCATCAGCCATTTTCTTCCCCTATGTAGTCGTGACAAAATTGAGTAATAACAGAATTTCGTGATTACAGAATAGCGTTATGATGCGGTTCTCGAATCAAGCACGTGATTATACTCGGTTGAACGATGATCGTCATACACTTGAATTGACCCTCATTCGATTCTCAGACTTGTCTTTAGCCTACCTCGCGAAGGGTATACCTTTCATTGATATAATCGTTATATAATAATTTATATAACGATTGCTATTTGCTCAACGATAGCAATTTATTGAGGTTATCTCTCATGGTGAATGAGTCGTGGAGGATGATGTGAAAAATCATTTTGGCGAAGGTGTGATGGACGGCGTAAGGGCTTATGAACCTAAATCGGCCAATGAGATGAGCCAGCACTGCTTCGACTATCGGCGTGGTTTCGTTTGTGGATTTGCACACAGCTTTGGCAAACGGGTTGAAAATCGTTATATGGCTGCCTGCCGAGCGGGGGAGTTGGCGCGCGATTACGGACTAGAACGTGATGCCATTGCTGATTTTTTCCACGGCAGCGAAGATCGTGGTTTGCAGGAATATTATTACTCTGGTTATGAACGTTCACGTCGCGCAGACGAAGTCTTCTTTGGTGCTGAAGTGGCTGGCTGAATAGATCGGGTTGGTCTCTGTTGCTGCGATTAACTTCTGTTAGTATTAAGGGTCGGTCTAGATTCGTGAATTTCAAGCAACATCAATGTGAGTTCGTCTTACTAACCTGAATTATCTCCTTGATGTTACGTGAGTTGTTTAGAGTCTGCATCATTGTGTCCTCAATACAGTTTGTTTAATCAAGGAGAGCAAAATGTCTGTTTCAGCACGTAACCAATTTAGTGGCGTCATTTCAGCTGTCGCGGATGGAGCCGTCAATGACGAGGTTGAATTGACCTTAAACGGCGGCTCGAAAATTGTGGCGGTCGTCACTCACGCGAGCAAACAAGCCATGGGGTTAAGCAAAGGCAAAGACGCTGTCGCGTTAATCAAGGCGCCTTGGGTTATTTTGGCTTCAGAGGATTGTGGTTTAGTATTTTCTGCCCGTAATCAATTCGCCGGTGAAGTGAGTGCCTTTCTTAAGGGGGCTGTGAACTCAACGGTGCATGTGAAAACCGATCAGGGGATTGAACTCACTTCCGTTGTTACCAATGAAAGCGCAGAGGAAATGGCGCTAAGCGCCGGCAGTCGCGTAATTGCATTGATTAAAGCCTCCAGCGTTATGCTGGCTACCAAGGCCTAGTCTTATGCCGCAGATTCAATTTCGCCTGTTTGATCATTCTGATGCGCTTGCTTTGCGGCTAGTGTATGAGTCTGCGGTTTCTCAACTCACCGTGGGTGAATATAATCTCGCTCAGCGAACGGCATGGATTGAGGCTAGTGCGGATCCTAATTATTGGCTGGACGTACTTGAGCGTATTCAACCGACCGTAGCCTTAGTTGACGGAGAGATCGCCGGCTATTTCGATTTGCAGCCTGATGGATTAATCGATCATTTCTATGTATCAGCTTCATTTGCGCATCAGGGCATCGCTCGAGCGATGATGGATGAAATACTGCAACGAGCGCAGCTGCGTAGCCTTCCTGAAATTTATGCTTATGTAAGCCTTACTGCCCAGCCTTTCTTCACGCGTTATGGTTTTGAGATTGTTTATTGCCAAAACGTTGAGGTCGGCGGACAGCAGCTTGAGAATGCGCGCATGTGCAGACGGCTTTAGGCGCGTTTGTCGATTGGCTAATAAATATAAAAAAGCCCGTTCAGTGAACGGGCTTTTTAGTTTATCAGGTTGAGTTTTTACTGAGCGATTTCAGCGTCATACTGCGGAGGCGGTTGACGGAAGCGGCGAGTCAGGAAGGTTAAGTAACCCAGACCGATAGCGCCCCAAATCAGACCTAACGTCATAGAGCTCTCTTCCAAGTTTACCCACAGCACACCAACGGTTGCAGCGCCTAATACCGGCAGCAGCAGATAGTTGATGTTGTCTTTCAGCGTACGATTACGTTTTTCACGAATGTAGAACTGAGAGATAACTGACAGGTTCACGAAAGTAAACGCCACCAGAGCACCAAAGTTAATTAGCGCTGTGGCTGTCACCAGATCAAATGATACCGCTGACAAGGCAATGCAACCGACCAACAGCACGTTGAACGCAGGAGTACGCCATTTCGGGTGGATGTATCCGAACAGGCGCTCAGGGAACACGCCATCACGGCCCATAACGTACATCAGGCGAGAAACACCGGCGTGTGCGGCCATACCTGAAGCCAGTACCGTGACGCAGGAGAACACCAGAATGATGGACTGGAAGAACTTGCCTGCTACAAACAGCATGATTTCTGGCTGTGATGCATCTGGGTTCGCGAAGCGTGAGATATCTGGGAAGTACAACTGTAAGAAGTACGACACCACGATAAAGATCACACCGCCAATCAGCGCTGTCAGGAAAATTGCTTTCGGGATAACGCGCCCTGCATCTGGCGTTTCTTCAGACAATGAACTGATACCATCAAAGCCTAAGAACGAGAAGCAGAGTATCGTCGCCCCGGTTATCATTGGCACCACATGCGCATTTTCAGAGATAAATGGACGGCTGCTGATCAGCGTACCGGCACCTTCACCACCGTAAATACCGTGGATAACCAGACCCAAGAAGATAATCATGATAGCAACCTGAATCACCACAATGATGGAGTTCAAGTTTGCAACGAGGTTAATGCCTCGTAGGTTAAATAGGGTCATCAGCGTGACTAAACCACCCACAAAAATCCAAGACGGTACGCCTGGGAAAATTGCTTCAAGGTAAATTTTAGCCAGCAAAATGTTGATCATCGGCATAAACAGATAATCAAGTAGAGAAGACCAACCCACCATAAAACCAACGTGCGGGCTAATCGCCTTCTGCGCGTAGGTATAGGCTGAGCCAGCTGACGGGAAGCGTTTAACCAGCTTTCCGTAACTAACCGCAGTGAACAACACTGCAATCAGTGCAATAGCATAAGATGTGGCAACGTGGCCATCAGTGAGACCGCTAACGATACCAAAGGTATCAAAAATGGTCATCGGCTGCAGATAGGCCAACCCCATCATGACGACTTGTACAAGCGTCAATGTTTTACGGAGTTCGACACGTTTTTGAGGTGAGGTATTAATCGCCATGACGCAGTCCTCCCATGCTCTCGACTTTTTGGTTCGATGTTGCGCAAAGCGGAGAGATCACAGGAAAACTTCGTGTGAAGAGACTACTAATAATTGAATAATATTCGGACAGGGGAGATGTAAAAGAAGCGCGAGCGGAGAAAGAAGCTCCAGCCCCGTAGTCGCTGCTGCTGCAGCGCATGCCAGTGAATCCCGGCGCGAAAGCGAATGATTGCCCCATCTAAGTTTCCTCAGTAGTAGCGCGGCTAAATGTGCCGCTAAATAGCGATTATCATGTCCGGTTTTAAGCCGGCCTCAGTTATAAAACTCATTACCTGATGCAAAAAAATAACCGATGTCATTTTATACATCGGCCATTTGCAGGGCGCGTATTTTGCCCCAAGGGGGACAATCTGACAAGATGTGTAAGCGTACTTGAGGCCTTTCTTTTTTGCTTTTCGTGCTATTTTTTCGTTTTATTTAGCTCCGGCAAAAAACATGCCCAAAAAGCTAACAAATTCACAACCGATTTTGGCCTTAATCGTTCACTGAAGTACTAAATTTCAATCTTAATTCGTGAGTTGAATCATGTATCGCAAATGAGAATAGATATCTGATTTGCTTTTTTTTATCGACTTTGCCGGGGCATGTTTGACGAATTCGAATGTCGTTGCCAAAGTGGGAGTATCCTGTCATCGGTTTAATTGCCCCACGATGAAAGCTACTGATGTTTGTTGCAGAGAAACTCCATGAATATTAACGATAACTCATTACTACAAAAGCTGCGTGAATCGCGTCGTTTACGTCGAGAAAAGTTCCTGAATCAGAAAAAGGCCACGAATGTTACCGGCACTTCGGTACCGGCTTTAACGCTAGGTCAGCGGATGGCGGATGGCGTTACCAGCGTGATTGGTTCGTGGCGGTTTATCATCATCCAAAGCATTTTGCTAGCATGCTGGATGGTTGGTAATGCATGGTTTGGCCATAATGCGTGGGATCCCTATCCATTTATCCTGTTGAATTTGCTGCTTTCATTTCAGGCGGCCTATACGGCACCAGCCATTATGATGAGCCAAACGCGGCAAAGTGATATGGATAGAAAAAGGGCGGAAAATGATTTTGAGATTAACGTGAAAGCGGAGCTGGAAATTGAGTTGTTGCACGAAAAAATCGATCTGCTGAAAGAAAAAGAGATTCAGGCACTCACAGAAGCAATTCGCAGGCTGACGGAACGTCTTGATGCCGCCGCACAGCAGACAAAAAACGTGGCACCTACAGATGATGTTCAATAGGTGCCACACTTCATTGGTAAGTTGGCATTTACTTACATTTAGCGATAAATACGCTGCGCCCAGCGTGCCAAACCGGCGGTTACCGAACCAAAGTCGTTGCCACCGACGATTGGGATCCCCGGCAGCTGTCGCGCCAGCGCATCACGAATCAGAGGTGAGCGAGCACTTCCTCCGGTCAGATAGATGACCTCAGGCGTGATGTTGCTGACGGTTAAGGCACTGCTGACCTGCTCTTGAATGCGCTCTAGAGGCTGAGTGATGGCTTCGGCTAATTCATGAACGTTGAGGTGCTGAACTAGGCCATTGGCAATGAAATCCAGCGTTGTGCTGATGCTATCTTGCTGAGAAAGCGCAATTTTGCTCTCTTCTGCGCTACGCACTAAGCGATAGCTTAGGCGCTGCTGATAAACTTTCAGCAGAAGTTCAACCTTGCTAGGTTCAGCGGCATCACGGATTAAATCACGTAACATGCGGCCATTCGCCGTGCTGTAAAAGTCGCTTTGTGCGGGAACGTCGTTGGTGGCGACCGCATTCCAATAAGGTAAGGCAGGTAGCGCGGTGCCTTTTTCGGTGACGCCACCCGCGCCCAACAGCGGCATGAGCTGTTTAAAGGCCAGCATGATATCCAAGTCGTTACCGCCCACGCGGCAGCCGCTGTGGCCCAGCAGGCTTTCATGACGATCGGTGCGATCGCGCCACTGCGGGCCCATCAGCAGGACGGAGCAGTCGGTTGTACCCCCTCCGATATCAACGACCAGCACTTTTTTCTCTTCGTTCAGCGTTGCTTCAAAATCAAGCCCAGCAGCAACGGGCTCAAATTGGAAAGTCACATCCTGAAAACCTGCGCGATGGGCAGCACGGTCAAGAATACCTTGTGCCTGTGCGTTGGCCTCTTCGCCGCCGGTGCCTTGAAAGTTCACCGGACGCCCAATAACCGCTTGGGTAATTGATTGATTCAGCGTGCTCTCCGCCTGACGTTTGATGTGGAACATCATGGCGCACACCAAATCCTCAAACATTGCGATTTGCTGAGGTTTCAAGCCGTTGGCACCCAAGAATGACTTCGGTGATTTGACGAAGTAAACCTCTTCTGGGTCTTCTACATACAGGCTGAGCGCCTTTAGGCCAAACTGTAGGCTATCTGCGGTGACGGGAATATCTTCTTCCCGATTAAAATTTATCGCACGGCGCAATAATTGTTGGTTTTCATCGCTGCCGGTTGGCACTTGCCAATGGCGATGTAAGCATTCGCTTACGGCTTCACGCGTAGGCGCACACAACATTGAGGGCAGATACGGAGAGTCCTGCTCAAGCGGTAGTAATTCAGGTTGGTCACCTTGCATGACTGCGACGGAGCAGTTTGCGGTACCGTAATCAAATCCAATAAACATATGTTCTCCTGCGTTCCCCATGCCATGAAGGGCGGCGACTTTACTCTATTGTGCCGTTTTCATCAATGAACTCCTCCCGTCATTCCTGTTTAGGCATGCGGTGGTGGCGATCTTATGGTGATATCAATGTCCGATTTCCGCGAGTCAGAACGGATAATTAAGGATAAGCTGTGTACAGAATAAGCGGGGGGTAATATGAACGGTAATCATGAAATCTGGTATGCCGCATTAAAAGCACGCGATCCCAAATTTGATGGGCGTATTTTTGTCGGAGTGTCATCAACAAAAATATATTGTCGTACGGTTTGCGGAGCGCGCACGCCAAAAGCAGAGAACTGTCATTTTTATCCTAGCGCAGCGGCGGCTGAGCGCGATGGTTATCGCCCATGCTTAAAGTGCCGCCCAGAGCTCGCTCCCGGCTTATCCATTGTCGATCTCTCTAATCGTTATATACAGGTTGCGGTTCAGCTAATCGAGCAGGGCTATTTAACGCAGAATAGCTGTGAGGCACTGGCGACGCGTTTAGGTATTTCGGATCGCCAGCTACGACGGGTTTTCGCCGAGCATTTTGGTGCTTCACCGATTGAGTATGCGCAATCTTATCGCTTACTGCAGGCCAAACGGCTTTTGATGGATAGCCATCTGCCGTTAGAGGAAGTGGCGTTCAGCGCGGGCTTTGGTAGTTTGCGACGCTTTAATGAGTTATTCAGTGCGAGGTATCGAATGACGCCCAGTTCTTTGCGTGCCAATAAGACGAAGCAAGAAGAAGGACTCATGCTTTCGGTTAGCTATCGTCCTCCCTATGATTGGGGCTGGATGCTAGGGTTCCTGCAGGCGCGCTGCGTGGCCGGTGTGGATAACGTGACGGACGAGGGTGAATATCAGCGCACGTTACGCGTGGGGCAGGATTCGGGATGGATTGCTTTGCGCCCCGATGCTCAGCGATGCCGAGTCAAGGTGCAGATTTCGAGCTCTTTAACGGCGCATGCGCCAGAAGTGCTGCGCCGAGTTCGCCAATTGTTAGATTTAGATGCTGATCCGCAGGCCATCGCTGAAGGCTTAGGTGAGCTCGCCTTGCACAATCCAGGATTACGTTTGCCGGGATGCATGAATGCGTTTGAACAGTCGGTACGGGCTATTTTAGGGCAGGTGGTTAGCGTAAAAATGGCGGCGAAATTTGCCTCGGCGATTGCTGAGCGTTGGGGGGAGTTTGTAGATACGCCGTTAGAGGGTTTGAATGCCATATTCCCCGATGCTAATCGGTTGGCTGTGCTGTCAGCGGAAGAGCTCAAAATTATCGGAATACCACTTAAACGCGCCGCCAGCATTGTGCGTTTGGCGCAGGAGGTGAGTGAAGGGCGTCTTATCCTAGAAGATGTTCTGGATATTGAAGGGAGTATTGCGGCTATCACCGCTATTCAAGGGATCGGCAGTTGGACCGCTACCTATATTGCGATGCGCGCGTGGAGTTGGCCAGATGCATTCTTACAGGGCGATTATCTGATTAAACAGCGTTTCCCGCAGATGACGCCGAGTAAAATTGTGAAATATGCCGAACGATGGCGGCCATGGCGTGCCTATGCCAATTTGCATCTTTGGCATAACGACGCTTGGACAATGGAGACATTATGATGAATTACAGTCAGTTTAAAACGCCTCAGGGCCAGATGTTTATTTTGTTTGATGATAACAGTGTGCACGGCGTCTATTTTGATGGGCAAAAATATCTGCCTGATTTTAGTCAGCATCGGGAGCTCAATCATCACCCTGTACTTGAGCGTGCACGTCAGCAGCTACAGCCTTATTTCTCCGGCGACAGCGATGGCTTTGACTTCCCGTTGGCGGCGCGTGGCACGCCATTCCAGCAGGCTGTATGGCAAGCATTAAGCGAAATTCCCTGCGGTGAAACCTGTACCTACATGGCCGTGGCGTTGAAAGTCGGTAATCCTAAAGGCGTGCGGGCCGTTGCTCAAGCAATCGGACATAACCCGTGGTCGGTCGTGATCCCGTGTCATCGAGTCATTGGCTCCTCAGGGAAATTAACCGGCTACGCGGGCGGCATCGATAGGAAAGCCTGGCTTTTGAAGCGAGAGGGTGCCGATATTCCGCTCTAGTTAATGCCGAAATATCCGTCCTGTAGAACGGATGAAAGCGGTTTAACTTCTTGAATCATATTGCCAAAGGCTAAATCGATTTTGATGCTGTCGAGAGTCAGCAGGGAAGCCTGTATGTCGGCGGGTCCTGCGATAGTCTGCGCGCCGTGACGCCATGCATTTCCATGGATGATCGAAACCAGCACTTCGTCCATTTGATTGCAATGTACGTTGGTGATAAGCGTTGGCGTGATCATGACATATTCGATTTTGACTGACTGCAAACGTTCAATCACGCTGAGGTTGCGGCCAAAGTCTTCAAAGATCAAACGACAGCCTAGATCTGTGAGTTTATTAAGCACAGGCTGCGCTTGTGCGTAATCTTCGTTAAGAGCGCTTTCAGGCACTCGAAGCATTAATCGTGAAGGCGGAAGCGGCGAGGCTTGAATCATCTCAAACATGCGATCGATAAATGCTGAGTTGCATAGACTACCGGTGGCAATAGGAATAGCGATGCTAATACCTTTGTCTTTCAAAGCATGCGCTTGGTTTTCTAGCACTTCACGTAGCAACCAACGGTCGACCTCTTCACGGCGATGATTTTGGAAGCAAGATTCCTGAAATAGCTCAGGTAAAATATTTACCCCTACGGCGTTATGAGGGATGAGATCGAGGTTATAAAACGCGATAGACTGAGGTGTTTTGGGCGGCGCAATGCCCTGAGCCTGAATGTTGATGCGGTTTTCTGTCAAAATATCATCAATATCTTCAGCGCTAAGTAACCCTTTACCATAGTTTAAGTGCTGCTTGTGTTTGGGCTCATAGCTCATTAATTTGCCACGTCCGCTGTGCTTCGCTGTGTAACACGCTATGTCGGCCTGATTCATCAGATCAACGGCCAGGGCGTTGCCTACGTTGATAAGCGTCATGCCTGCACTGGCGCCAACGCGATGAAGTTTTCCTTCCCATACAAAGAGGTAGTCATTTATCTGATGAATGATATGTGCAATGATTTCTTTAGCTTTGCTTGCTTCGCAATCGATAAGAATGAAAGCAAATTCATCGCCGCCTAGGCGGGCTAACATATCCTGAGTGCGGATATTTGAATGCATAAGTTGGCTGATTTTTTGCAATAGGGCATCGCCAGCGGCATGGCCGGCGCTGTCGTTAACGGCCTTAAATCGGTCTAGATCGAGGAATATCAGCGCGTGGGAGCGTTCTTCCTCCACGGCCTGACGGAGGGCTCGTTTCAGAGCCTGTTCAAAGCTAACTCGGTTCGGTAGCCCGGTCAGTGGATCATGCAATGCGCTATAAGAGAGCTTGCGTAGCAATTCTCGAGATTCGCTGACATCTTGGAATACCAGCACATAGCCCATTACGTTCCCGTTGATCGTGGTGAGCTCGGAAACTCTGCTTTGTACATCGAAATGCGTGCCTTGTAAGTTTTTTAGGATCAAGCGATCTTCGGCTCGTCTGGCATGACTGCTTTCATCAGTACGCAGCGGGTAAACGCTGTCACCATCAATACCGTCATACAAATGCACGATATTGTCGATGGGTAAACCGAGCGCTTCCTGTTGTGTCCAACCGGTCATCTTTTCTGCAACGGGGTTCATGAACGTCACCCGCATCAGGCTATTGGTACTGATCACCGCGTCGCCGATCGACGTCAGCGTGATATGCAGACGCTCTTTTTCTTCATGCAGTTTGTCTAAAAGCTGTTGTTTGTATCTTTCGTTATTCTTTATTTCGCTGATGTCTTTTATTTGCGATACGAAATACAGCGGTTCACCTTGAGGATCGCGAATTAAGGAAACGCTGAGCAGGGTCCAAATACTGGTACCCGAACTGTGTAAGTAGCGTTTTTCCATGCTGTAGCTGCTAATCTTTCCTTCCACTAACGCATTTAGTTGATGGAGGTCGGACTCTAAATCGTCGCGGTGCGTGATGTCTTGAAATGTCATGTCGGTTAGCGTGCGCGCAGGATAGCCCAGCATCTGGCAAAGCGCAGGGTTTACCTGAATCCAGCGGCCATCAAGGCCAACCAATGCGGTACCGATAGCTGAAAATTCGATCACGTTGCGAAAACGGGTTTCGCTTTCTTCGATGTGGTCGCGCTCTAGGCGGAATGCGTGCATCAGTACCGCAACCGAGTTAACGGGCAACAGCACCAGCAGAAGCGGGGTATAAACCAGCACATCATTCACGGAAGGGTAGGCTGAACGTATATCTACCACGTGATAGGCCATCATGATCGCCAGCAGGACTATGACACATAAAAAACTGGTAAACGCCTGTAGCAGCGGCAGGCGAATGGCGGCCCAAAGCATAGGAATGATGGCGAAAGTGAAGGGGAAGGGCAGATACTGCATGGCGTAAAAACAAGAAACCATCGCAATCGCAATGATCATGATGCTTTCTGTCAGCGTTCGCTCATTAAGACTCTTACGCCAAAAGCCGCGATAATAGAGAAGTCCAACCGGTGTTAGCGCCATCACACTGATCGATTCTGACATAAACCAGACACCAAAAATTTGGTTGAATGGCGCAAGTCCATGCAGTGAAACAATGGTTGCGGCTAACGTTGCACTAAATAACGGTGCGAGTATAACGCTGCAAATAACAAATCTGAGCCAAGTATAGAGCCCGTTAATTGGCGATTTATGATTTAGGAATCGGCTCAACAGCAAGGTGCATACCACCGCCTGAACTTGATTGATCAAAGCGAGTTGAACCGAGAAGAGGCTGATAGGGAAAAATGTCCAATTAGCTGCCATGGTGGCTAACTGAGCGGCGAGCAATATAAAAGGCCATTGATGCTTTTTATGATGGAATAAAAAGGCAATAGTTGCCGCCGTAGGGAACCACAAAGAGGCTAGGTTGGTGTCGTGCTGAGTGAGTGTGATGCAGAAGCAGGCAAGCAGATAAATCAGACCGGCGAAAACGGTAAGCGTCACAATAAAATAGGGCTTTTTTTCATCGCCAACATCTAAACTAACATCCATACCCCTGCCTTAATGACGTGTACGTGACACGTTCAATACGTTAATTTATCTGATATTTATTGCGTTAGCATTTTCACGAATATTAGTCTAAATGTCATCATGTGCAACATTAATTAGCATAGCAAATGAATTCTGGTTTATCTCTTGTGAGGTGTTTAGCTGTAGCGCACAAGACAACGAAAGAATCTGTGCGCTAGCTTGAAAGTTAGCGAGGTGTTAAAGCAGAAATAGCGTTGCCAAACCGAGGAAAATAAAAAAACCGCCGGTATCTGTGATCGCGGTGATAAGTACGCTGGAACCCACGGCAGGATCACGGCCAAAACGCATCATAGTCATCGGGATAATGACGCCCATTAACGCGGCCATCAGCAAATTTAGCACCATTGCCAACGTCATGACGCCACCCATAGCTGCATTGTGGTAAAGCAAAAAAGTGACGACGCCCATAATGCCGCCCCAGACCACGCCGTTAATCAGCGCCACGCCCAGTTCGCGTAATAATAAGAATGAGACATTCCCGGCCTGGATGTGCTGCAAGGCCAAGGCCCGAACTATCATGGTGATAGTTTGGTTTCCTGTGTTACCGCCGATTCCTGCCACAATAGGCATCAACGCCGCAAGCGCCACCAACTGCGAAATAGTGTGCTCAAATAAGCCGATAACGCGTGAAGCCACGAACGCCGTGCACAGGTTAATGGCCAACCATGCCCAACGGGTTTTGACCGCCTTTGTTACGGGAGCGAAAACATCTTCTTCGGCGCTTAAACCGCCCATACGACGTAAATCGGTATCACTCTCTTCATAAACGACGTCGACGATGTCTTCGATGGTTAGGCGTCCCATTAGCTTGCCTTTGCCATCAATCACGGCAGCGCTGAGTAGGTCATCTCGTTCAAAGGTACGCGCTGCATCTTCGTCATTATCTTCGGGATCAAAAGTTGCAGGGTCTTTGTCCATGACATCACCAACCAGCGCCTCTGGTTTATTCAGCAAGACCGTGGTTAGAGAGAGCTCGCCAAGCAGACGGTTAGTGCGGTCAGTGACAAACAGTTTGTCAGTATTGAGCGGAATGGTTCCGCGCATGCGTAAAAAACGCTGCACGGTAGCGAGAGAAATATCAGGGCGCACGGCAATGATTTCGAAGTCCATAATCGCGCCAACGGTATGCTTACCATAGCGGATGACCTCTCGAACCTGTGCGCGTTGCTCTGGTTCCATGGACGTAAGTAGGCGTCCCATCAAATTGCGTGGGAGGTATTGTCCGAGATAAACCTGTTCATCAATATCTAGTGATTGCAGGGCTTTGAGTAACTCTTTGTCACTCATCTCGTCGATCAGGCTGTCCCAGACGCTTTCAGAGGCTTCAACCAGCGTTTTACCGCGTTTTTCTTTTCCAACCAAACGCCATAATGCGTGTCTTTCTTCTGCAGGAAGTGCTTCTAGTGTATCCGCCAAGTCTGGCGCAGGGAGTTTATTTACTAGCGATTTTATTTCTGCGGTCTGGTCGAGAAGTTCGGGATTGTTGAGCTGCGAGGGGTCTTCAAGCTTACCGAGTATCCCTTCAGATAACGATTTATTATTGAGTAGTAACTGGAGGATACGGAAGCGATCTTCTGCGCGTTGTTTGACGCTATTTTTTGCAATGACGGGCATTGGAAAAATCATTCCTTTTTTATTAATTATTAAGCAGCAGGCGGGAATTGAGCTCTTAGATAGTAGTCGTCAGACTAGGGTTGTGCCCCTTTTTTATCCACTGACGACGTTTCTGGGGTATTCATCTGTAAAGGCTGAGATTTTTCAGTAGGCGCAGGCGTTGTATTTTCTTTTTTTTCCTGATGATGGGATATCGCACCAAAGGAGGCATAAACTAAGCGGCCAATCAAAATAAAGAAGCTGATTAGCAATACAATTTTGGTCATGTGGACGTTAGTACGTCGTTTTAATTTATGAATATTCATCACTATCTAATCATCTCGTTTTAGAGATATCAGTCTCTGATTTAGGCATAGTCGGGCTCGGGCGTCAATCATAGGATACCGTGTGATAAAAATATTTCATACTATGAATGAGTTACCTCATCACACTGCTTAACGTTTAATAGGGTAATTTTCGACGCTGACAACGTCTAGCATTTTAGTTGCTTTTTAAATGATGGTTTAACATTGGTTCATTATTTAATCTTTTTGTGTCATGTATGCTGAGAGTGACTTACAGGATAAATCTGGATTAAGCATAATTTATGATTGAATTTAGTGTTTTTTGATCATTATCAAAAGGTAGAATGCGCCGTTACATAATATTTCAGGCCGCTCTCAGATGTATTTCATTACAATGGGCTTGGGTTGACGTTCTGAACTCCAAAGGTTGAGTTCAAAAGAGTGATTAGGAAGCCACTTTTAATTATCATTGTTTTTTCAACGGTTTCTATTTTATAAGTTGCTTTATGACCGTGTTAGAACATGTAGCAAGGAGTGACCTCGGGACCTGTTGAAGTCTAATCCATGAGCCAATTACAATATTTACTGCATCGTTTGAATTATTGGTGGGGGACTCCCCTGCTTTTTGCTCTCGTATTATTACCTTTCAGCCTTTTTGTATCTCCTCATCTCGTCACGAGTGATGGTGTCGTTTATCTTTTATTCTTACCAATGGCGGTTTCACTTTCGCTATTAATGATTTTTAGCTGGCGCGTGATGCCAGCGCTAGCCGTTGTCTCCTTTGGTCTTTATATCTATAAGATAGGTTATTTACCGGGGGCACTTGTTGCCACTGCGCTAGTGCTTTCGCTTGGTATTAGCTGGTATGGCTTTCTGAAGCATGTAGGGCGGCGTTGGTCATGTGGCTTTGGCCGAATGCAAACCATGTTGCCGCGGCTGTTTTGGATGGTTGTCGTATTGCCGCTCGTCTTCCTGATGTTGATTCAGATAATTGTTGCTCTGGGCATTTTCGAACCCGTTGAAAAAATGGCCGCATCGGCACCTTTTTCTATTAGAACACTGATTGGCTACCAAGCATTGGTACTCGCCTGTCTCGCGGGTGTACCTGCGTGTTATTACCTGCTGCGTGTTGTTCTTAAGCCGCGTTTTCTTAGCGTCATTGTAAATCGTTGCCGTAAGGAAATCGCGCAAGGTGTCACGGCATGGGAAATTCAGATCTGGCTGTTGCTGCTCGTAGCGATGATAACCGTGTTGGTTATTCCTGCCACTGACGATAGCAGTATTTTTTATACTGACTACACGTTAACGCTGTTGCTGCCATTAATGCTTTTTGGTGCGATGCGCTATGGATATCAGCTCACCAGCTTGGTGTGGTCAGCATCGGTGATCACGTTACTCCTAAACTATGACGGTTTTGTACAATGGGATAATTTGGTTCATAGCCTTGCGTTGATTATGTCGATGATGGTGATGTTTACGCTGACGATTATTCTGATGGCGGCAGTGAATACACGCCAACGTCGTCTTTATGAAAAGACCCAGCGGGCATCAATGATCGATCCCGTCATTCAACTGCCGAACCTTCGTTGCCTACAATATGACTTGCAGCAGCATGAGCGTTCGGTTGTTTGTTTCCTACGTATTGCGAATCTCGATACGCTTTGCCGCACGTATGGCATGCAGCTTAAGCTTGAATATAAGCAACGGTTAGCCTGCATGATCAAAAAAGTGTTGGCGGCTGACGAAGATGTGTATCAGTTACCGAGTTACGATCTTGTCTTGCGCCTTAATAATCGAAATGCGCCCGAAACGATTAAACGCCTTAATGATGCGATGAAGCTATTCCGCTTACTGTGGAACGGCTTACCACTACGTTTGCACTATGGAATCGGCTATTGCACGGTTCGCCAGCCGCTGGTTCATATTTATAGCGTTATTGGCGAGTTGAGCTCTATGGCAGAGCGTTCGCTACTTACAGGGAATGCGGAATCCACCCACCTCAATGCTCAGAGCTTGCAGCAGGGTATTCATAGCAAAGTGGCGATGCTGCATCATATCCAGCAAGGATTGGATAAAGATCGGTTTATGCTGATGGCTCAGCCTATTGAAGGGTTTCGAGGCGATCGTTATCACGAAATTTTGCTTCGCCTGCATGATGAAGATGGCAATATCATCATGCCTAACGACTTCTTCCCTGTTGTCGCTGAATTTGGTCTGAATTACGATGTCGACTTATGGGTACTTGTTCATGTACTGGAGTTTATTAATTTAAACCGTGAGCGCTTTCCTGCTGCATGTTTCTCGATCAATCTGACTCCGTCAACGCTGGCTAGACCTACGCTGGTACAGGATATCTCCCGCTTGTTGGCCAAGTATCAGGTTGAGGCCTACCAGATCATTCTCGAAATAACAGAAAGTAATATTACGCAGTCTAAAGAGCTCACGGCAAAAACACTGTCACAGCTCCGACAGATGGGATGCCGAATTGCTATCGATGATTTTGGCACTGGTTTTGCCAGTTACGATCGCCTGAAGAATATTGAAGCTGATATCTTAAAAATTGATGGCAGCTTTGTTCGTGAATTGATCGATAGCCCGATCGATCAGCAGATTGTCTCTGCGATGTGTCAGATTGCGCGCTTGAAAAAGCTTTTAGTGGTTGCTGAGTACGTCGAAGATGAAGCACAGAAGTTTCAGTTAAAAGCACTGGGTGTTGATTATATTCAGGGTTATCTGCTAGGAAAGCCGCAATCTCTCGCTTCTCTCTAAGTTAAACCAGAAGTTAACGAAATCTGCGTTTTATGGCCGCCAGTGTTTTCTGGCGGCTATTTCTTTTTCATTGTTAATTAACAAATTGATTTTTATATATTTTATTTGTTCATTTTTACCATTTGATAGCGATATACATTATTTTTTTGCCATGGTCTCTCGCAGTGTAAAATTCTATGCGTGGGTTATTTATTGAACAATCATCCGCAGAGAATACCACCCTAAGGGGCAATTTATGTATGGTGATACTCTTAAAATGCCAAATCATTAACTGGTCTGCCAACTTTCTCTGGATGATGATTCCGCAAGTGAATTTAGCTCTTGTCTTTTACCTGCCAGAACGTGTTTACTTGTCGGTGTAGTCGCCATATAACGCCAGCTAATAACTTATACAGTAATCATCTGTCGGGTGGTGTAACCCACACCAATGGCTTCTCTCAGGGGAAGTCAGGGTTATGAAATCAAGACAGAGCGGCGTTTATGTGTTGGTGTGAATTATGAAGTTATGAAGAAAAAGGCGATCGTCCTATAACGCTATTTTCTTCTGTCGGCATATCTCTCATCTGTAAGGATATTTCTCCGCGGCTCATTATTCGATTGAAACTCTTTAAACTGTTATAAGGCAGCACGACATCTCATTATGACTCATCGTTTAACTTCTAAAGATATCCTGGCATTAGGATTCATGACCTTCGCGCTGTTTGTCGGTGCAGGCAATATCATATTCCCTCCGATGGTAGGGTTGCAGTCTGGCGAGCATGTCTGGATTGCGGCTATCGGTTTTCTTATCACCGCAGTAGGTTTGCCTGTTATCACCGTCGTCGCTTTGGCGAAAGTCGGTGGCGGTATCGATGCGCTGAGCACGCCAATTGGCCGTAAGGCGGGTTTGCTGCTGGCAACCGTCTGCTACCTAGCCGTAGGGCCATTGTTTGCGACTCCGCGTACGGCAACCGTTTCTTTTGAACTCGGTATCGCGCCTCTAACCGGCGACGGCGCAGCCCCATTGCTGATTTATAGCGTAGTTTACTTTGCCTTGGTCGTTGCTATTTCTCTGTATCCGGGCAAATTGCTGGATACCGTTGGTCATATTTTAGCGCCGTTGAAAATCGTTGCGCTGGCCGTTCTGGGGATCGCCGCTGTTCTGTGGCCAGCAGGTTCTCATGTTCCCGCGATTGAAATTTATCAACAGGTACCGTTCTCCAGCGGGTTCGTTAATGGCTATCTGACAATGGATACGCTTGGTGCGATGGTGTTTGGTATTGTTATCGTTAACGCGGCTCGTTCCCGCGGTGTAAGCGATACCCGTTTGCTGACGCGTTACACTATTTGGGCAGGGTTAATCGCAGGTATTGGCTTAACGCTGGTTTATCTGAGCCTGTTCAAACTGGGTTCGAGCAGCGGTGAGTTGGTGCCAGATGCTCAAAATGGGGCGGTTATTTTACACGCTTATGTTCAGCATACCTTTGGTGGTGTCGGTAGCTTGTTCTTAGCCGCGCTGATCTTTATTGCCTGTATGGTAACGGCCGTAGGCCTGACCTGTGCGTGTGCCGAATTCTTCGCTCAGTACTTGCCATTCAGCTACCGTACGCTGGTATTTATTCTGGGTCTGTTCTCTATGGTGGTATCGAATCTGGGCCTGAGCCATTTGATTCAAATCTCCATTCCAGTTCTGACCGCGATTTATCCGCCGTGCATTGTGCTGGTGGTGTTGAGCTTCACTCTGCGCTGGTGGAATTCCGCTCCGCGCGTATTTTCGCCGGTAATGGTTATTAGCTTGGTATTTGGCATCTTGGATGCGCTGAAAAGCTCTGCGTTGTCATCCCATATGCCAGCATGGACGGAGCATTTGCCGCTGGCAGGTCAAGGGTTAGCATGGTTACCACCGTCATTAGCGGTTCTGGTTGTGATGGGCATTTATGACCGCACCATGGGCGCGCGTAACGTTGCGGTGCATAACTAAAGATTACTCCAGACGGAACTCATTACATATTTAGATAGTGTATTCAGAACTCTGTGCATTTATAATCAAAAAATATGAGTTAATTTGCAGCACGGGCGTATAGCGCCCGTGTTTTTTTTGACAGGTACTAACGGGTAATTTTTGTATGCAACAACAACCCAACCAGCTGAAACGTGGGCTTAATACGCGTCACATTCGCTTTATGGCGTTAGGCTCGGCCATTGGTACTGGACTGTTTTATGGCTCTGCTGATGCCATAAAAATGGCGGGTCCGAGTGTTTTACTGGCTTATTTGATAGGCGGCGTTGTCGCTTTTATTATCATGCGTGCGCTCGGTGAGATGTCGGTCAATAATCCTCAGGCCAGCTCTTTTTCTCGCTATGCGCAGGATTATCTAGGGCCAATGGCGGGTTATATCACTGGATGGACATATTGCTTTGAAATCCTGATTGTCGCGATTGCAGATGTTACCGCGTTTGGCATCTATATGAGTGTCTGGTTTCCCGCGGTTCCGCATTGGATCTGGGTACTCAGCGTCGTACTGATCATCGGTGCGGTTAATTTGATGAGCGTGAAGGTGTTTGGCGAGCTTGAGTTTTGGTTCTCCTTCTTCAAAGTTGCCACTATCATCATCATGATTGTCGCGGGCATTGGTATCATCTTCTGGGGCATTGGAAACGGCGGCCAGCCGACGGGGATCCACAATTTGTGGAGCAACGGCGGGTTCTTCAGTAACGGCTTCGTTGGCATGATTTTCTCGCTGCAGTTGGTGATGTTTGCCTACGGTGGGATCGAAATTATCGGCATCACGGCGGGTGAAGCTGAAAATCCAAAAGTGTCGATTCCTAAAGCTATCAACTCGGTACCGCTGCGAATTCTCGTGTTTTATGTTGGTACGTTGTTCGTAATTATGTCGATCTATCCATGGAATCAGGTCGGCACGCAGGGGAGTCCGTTTGTGCTGACGTTCCAGCATTTAGGGATTACCGTAGCTGCTGGGATTTTGAACTTCGTGGTGATTACGGCATCGTTGTCCGCGATTAACAGCGATGTGTTTGGTGTGGGCCGAATGCTGCATGGTATGGCTCAGCAGGGGCATGCGCCGAAGATTTTCTCTAAGGTTTCTCGCCGTGGCATCCCGTGGGTAACGGTATTGGTGATGGTTTTAGCCTTGCTGATCGCGGTGTATCTAAACTACATCATGCCTGAAAATGTTTTCTTGGTGATTGCTTCGCTGGCAACGTTTGCTACTGTTTGGGTGTGGATCATGATCCTTTTCTCTCAGATTGCATTCCGCCGCAGCTTAAGCGCTGAACAAGTTAAAGCACTGGAATTCCCATTACGTGGGGGAATATTTACCTCGGTCATCGGTATTATTTTCCTGGTGTTTATTATTGGCCTGATTGGCTATTTCCCAGATACCCGAGTGTCGCTTTATGCTGGATTGGTTTGGGTTGTGGTGTTGCTGGCAGGCTATTGCCTAGTGAAGAAGTCAGCCAAAGTTGCATCGCAGGACAAAAAGAAACAGATCTCAGATTAAGCCAGAACCTTGATGAAATGAGAACGGAGCCAAATGGCTCCGTTTTTTTATGGGGGTTAGACGTGTAGAGGCCTTATCAACCTAATCGTAGATTTCTACCTGATTGGGCGTTTGCAGTTGGTGCAGTGACCTCATGGTGCTCTTCATCTTGCTCTTCTCGCCGAGACTCACGTACGCTGAGAATTAGCGCTTCACGAACGTCATGTAAATCGCTAGTGAGTTGAGAATAGCTTTGGTTATTTTGACTGGCAAGTTTACTGATATCGACATCGGCAGAGTGCAGACTGGTCATCAGGATCAGCGCAGACAAAAATGGCATCAGGTGTGCCCTTAGTTTACTAAGGCAAAGTGTACTGAACAATTTCCCCTCCGTTGATGTGAATAAAAGGAGTGCTATTGATAACAGGTTTTGATTATAAGGGAAGGGGGTGGACATTTTTGGCCATGTTTGACATCGCTTCCTTACCTTCAGAAACAATTATGTGAGGAAATGTCAGCTGAAGGTAAGGGATGTGTGGGCCTTAGTTTAGCTGTGTGTGGCCTATTGCCCGCATATCGTTACCTGTTGGGGTTTGATGCACACGCAGTCCGAACTCGGAAATAATCGCGAAAGTGTGATCAAAAATATCGGCCTGAATGCTTTCATACTGAGCCCACACCGTTGTATTGGTGAAAGCATAGATTTCCAGAGGCAAACCGTCAGACGTTGGCGCAAGCTGCCGAACCATGAGAGTCATGTCTTTACGGATCTGCGGATGCGCATTGAGATAGGCAATTAGATAGGCGCGAAAGGTACCCAAATTTGTCATCCGCCGACCATTTAGCGGTGAGCTGAGATCGGCATGCAACCCATTGTTATAGGTCTTGATCTCTTGGGTTTTGGCATCGATATAAGGTGCCAACAACGCGCTTTTCATCAGCCGTTGATGCTCTTCATCTGACATAAAGTGAACGCTGGTGGTATCAATATTCAAACTGCGTTTGATTCGACGCCCACCGGATTCTGACATAGCACGCCAGTTGATAAAAGAATCAGACACCAGCGCATAGGTTGGGATCATGGTGATGGTGTTATCAAAGTTGCGTACTTTGACCGTCGTCAGACCAACATCAACAACGGTACCGTTCGCACCATATTTAGCCATTTCCAGCCAGTCACCCAGCTTAAGCATGTTGTTTGCAGAGAGCTGAATACCGGCAACCAAACCTAAGATTGGGTCTTTAAACACTAACATTAGCACCGCAGCCATGGCCCCCAAACCGCTAATTAATAGCAGCGGCGACTGGCCTATCAGAAGCGAAATCATCAAAATGCCGATGATGATTGCCGCAACCAATTTTAGGCTTTGGAATATACCTCGCAAAGGCAGTTGCTCTGCGATAGACATACTGCGCGTGAGATCGAGTAGCGTATCCAACAGCGAAAAGAATGAAAGTAGCGCGTACAGCATTACCCACATTTGTGCGCAGATAATCAGGGCATCGCCCGCGTCAGTGCCGGGATGTAGCCAGAATACCGCTTGGATATTGACGATAACGCCTTGTAACGTAAAGGCTACGCGATGAAAAAGCTTATGCTGGGTAATCACTTTCAGCCATAGCATTTTGCTGTGCTGACCGCGCTTTTCTAAGCGAGAAAGTAGCACCCGATGCAAAAGCAGATGAATGATGACCGCAGTCACCATAATGAGGCCAATAACAAGAATGAGCGAAGTCACATGTGTGAACTCGATTCCATACTGTTCTAGCCATCGTTTCAGTGTGTTGTGCATTGAGCTTCCCTTTTCTTTCAAATATTTTGACGCAATAACCTGACATAGGCTAACGACTTGGCGTTTTCAGTCAACCAGAAGCGAAGCAAAGCACCAATATAAACATAATCATCGCTATCCTCCCCCTCGCTCATCCCTATAAAAAGTGGTTATAGAGGAGTGCGGCCTAATCGCAACGTGGCATGCTCTGCGTTAATCATTCGTGGGGGATAATCTTATGTTGTTTGCCTGGCATTTACCGGTACCACCGTATGTACGTTATCACGCGGAGCATCTTGAGATCCGTCTTTGGGTGCAGGGAGACGATGAACTGCCGCAGCGGGTTATGTTGAGATGCGAGCCCGATAATGAAGAGTGGCTGCTGACGATGCAGCCAGAAAAACAGGGGCATTTTATCTGTTATCAGGCCGATCTCACGCTGCTGGCCGGTGAAGCCGTACGCCGCTACTGCTTTAAATTTTTGTGGGACGATCGGCAGCAGTGGTTTGGGCCGCAGGGCTTCAGTGTCGTTCCTCCAGCGCAGATGGAGCAATTTGCGGTAGAGATCCCTACGCAGTCGCCGGAGTGGGTTGCCGATCAAGTTTTTTATCAGATCTTCCCCGATCGTTTCGCCGCGAGCGGACAGGATCATTCGGTGGAAAATGACAGTTATTATCACCATGCTGTGCAGCGCAAGGTAATTCGCAAAGACTGGGACGATCCTTTGACGGAGGAAAATGCCTCTTCCACTTTTTACGGCGGTGATTTAGACGGAATTGTCGAACGTTTACCTTATCTGCAGGAGATTGGTGTTACAGCTCTGTATCTCAATCCGATCTTTACCGCTCCTAGCAACCACAAATATGACACTGAAGATTATTATCAGGTCGATCCCTATCTTGGCGGTAATGACGCGTTGGTACGCCTGCGTGAGGCAACGCAAAAGTTGGGTATGCGTCTGATCCTTGACGGCGTCTTTAACCACACGGGAGATACCCATCCGTGGTTTGATCGTTATCAGCAACGTACGGGTGGGGCATTTTACGATCTTGCCTCTCCTCATCGTACACGTTTCACTTTTACCGCTGACGGACGAGTGCTTGATTGGAAAGGAAACTCAACGTTACCCAAGCTTGACTTCTCGAGTCAGGCCGTGGTGGACAGCGTTTATCAGGCGGACGATAGCGTACTGCGGCACTGGTTGAGAGAGCCTTACCACATTGATGGCTGGAGGCTTGATGTGGTGCATATGCTGGGGGAAGGAGGGACTGCACGGGGTAACTTGCATCACCTTGCGGGGATGTATCGTGCGGTAAAAAATGAAAATCCTCACGCTTATGTATTTGGTGAGCACTTTGGTGATGCGCGGCGTTGGCTGCAGGCTGGTGTGGAAGATGGCGCGATGAACTATATGGGTTTTGCGCTGCCAGTGCGTTCGTTTTTAGCCGGGGTTGATGTGGCTTATCAGCCGATCCAGCTTGATGCTCAGCAGTGTGCCGAGTGGATGGAAGGCTACCGGGCAGGCTTATCGCATACTCAGCAGTTGGCTATGTTCAATCAACTGGATAGTCATGACACCGCGCGCTTTTTAACTTTATTGGCCGATAAACCACAGCGTATGCGCATGGCGCTAGTTTGGCTCTTCACCTGGATTGGCGTGCCATGTTTATATTACGGTGATGAAATTGGTCTTGATGGGGGCAACGATCCGTTTTGCCGTAAAACATTCCCTTGGGATGAGTCACGCTGGGACGGTGATTTATTGGCGTTAACTAAACAGATCACGACCTTAAGACACCACAGTAACGCATTACGGCGAGGCGGATGCATGGTGGTACATGCTCGCGCCAATACGCTGGTATTTGTTCGTCAGTATGAAGATGAAACGCTGCTCATTGCGCTGCAACGAGATGGCGAAGGACACTGTGTTTTGTCTAATTCGCCAATAATTCCGACGGGCAGTTGGGAAAAATTCGACGGCGAGGGGAAATTGGCTCAAGAGGCTGACTATATCGAACTGACTTTACCTACCGAAAGTGCAACTGTCTGGCAGTGGTCTGCTGCCTAATACATCCTTTAGCTAATAAAAAAGCGGCCAATTGGCCGCTTTTCTCACATTGCTAACTGAATTACAGTTTAGCAGCGTTTTCAGACAGGTATTTAGCGACGCCGTCTGGAGACGCGCCCATACCTTCTTGGCCTTTTTCCCACTGAGCTGGGCAAACATCACCGTGCTCTTCGTGGAACTGCAGCGCATCAACCATACGCAGCATTTCATCGATGTTACGGCCCAGAGGCAGGTCGTTAACAACCTGGTGGCGAACCACACCTTCTTTGTCGATCAGGAATGAACCGCGCAGCGCAACGCCAGCTTCTGGGTGTTCGATGCCGTATGCCTGCATGATTTCGTGTTTGATGTCAGCAACCAGTGGATACTGAACTTCACCGATGCCGCCATTGTCGACAGGGGTTTTACGCCATGCGTTATGAACGAATTCAGAGTCCATTGAAACGCCAACAACTTCAACGCCACGGGATTTGAATTCTTTGTAACGATGATCAAAAGCAATCAGCTCAGAAGGACATACGAAAGTGAAGTCCATTGGCCAGAAGAAGACAACCGCTGGCTTGCCTTTAGTAAATTCTTTGAAGTTGAAGTTTTCAACGATTTCACCGTTGCCCAGTACGGCAGCGGCAGTAAAGTCAGGGGCTTGACGAGTAACCAGGACCATATTAACTCCTGTTAATTGTATGTTGGATGGATGATTAAATTCTTAGGTCGGGAGTCACTATACGTATTAAACGTTGGTGAATAAAGCGTAAAGCGCCGATTGATAAGATAGCTTTTACCTATCAATAATGCAAAAGGGTAAAAGTAAAGATTGGTATATAACATAGCGCTTTTGTAAAAAAGGGCAATAGGGAAACGCACTAACTGTTAACAGCGTCAGTGTTTATAGGGTCTTTGCCTTTGCTCGGGCGATCATTTGTGGATAAAACTGCCAAAATGTTTGCTCAAGAAGGGTGTAGTTATTTTCGATATCGTTAAAAGATCCCGCCAGCGCACCGAGTTTCGGCCTGCGATTTGCCATACCTTGTAACACTTTGGCAATAAATGGCAGTTCAGCGTAGCGTTCTAGCCAGCGCTCTTGCCACATATAGGCATTGAGGTTCTGAAAGCGCTCTGGAGAATTTGGCAGCATCGGCACAATTTCAATTTGAGCACGGTTAACGAAAGAATGGAGAGAGATGTCTGGCTCCAATTCTTGCCAGTGCAGGGCGAGAAAATGATCCCATACGACATCAAGCGTGATGGGCGCAACGCGGCGAAATTCTTCGCGGAAAAAGCGTTTCGCCTCTAAAACTTGCGGGAGGCGGTCGATCATCACATCAACTCTGCGATGCATGAATATGCCGTCGATAACCTTTTCTGAGTAATTTCCCTGTGGGTTACCGCGGACAAAATCGGCCAAAATATTGCCATACAGCGAGCTGTTGGCCAGTGAGGCAAGATGAAGGTGTGCGAGAAAATTCATCTAACCATTATAAATGAGAATGAAGATGTTTAATCCATGTTTTTTATGTGGGTAAGGATTCCTATTAATAAAGACTAATAACATCCTTAACCGCTTAACAGTTGCAGCCGAACGCTTGCGGCTCTAGACTAAGCGGCCTGTTTTTTGCGTGCTCCTACGTCTGCTATATATAGAGTGAATACTAACCATGCGTGTTTCTGATTTTTCGTTTGAACTTCCCGATAACCTTATTGCTCGCTATCCACAAGCAGAGCGTAGCGCGTGCCGTTTGTTATCGCTAGACGGGCCAACGGGAAAATTAGAGCACGGCGTTTTCACTGATGTTCTGGATAAAATTGAAGCAGGCGACCTGCTGATTTTCAATAATACCCGCGTTATTCCTGCTCGTCTGTTTGGCCGCAAAGCCAGTGGCGGTAAACTAGAAGTGTTGGTTGAGCGTGTGCTGGACGATACCCGAGTATTGGCACATGTGCGCGCTTCGAAGTCGCCTAAACCTGGGGCTGAGCTGCTGCTGGGGGATAACGAAGATATTCGTGCCACCATGGTTGCACGTCATGACACGTTATTTGAACTGCGCTTTGACGACGGTCGTGATGTGCTGACGATCCTAAATGCAGCGGGTCATATGCCATTACCACCTTATATCGACCGTCCTGACGAAGATGCCGACCGTGAACTGTATCAAACTGTCTATAGTTCCCGTCCTGGTGCCGTAGCTGCACCGACTGCGGGTCTGCACTTTGATGAGCCGTTGCTAGAAAAACTACGCGCCAAAGGCGTTGAGATGGCCTTTGTGACACTGCATGTTGGCGCGGGGACGTTCCAGCCAGTGCGTGTTGATACCATCGAAAATCACACCATGCATTCCGAATATGCCGAAGTGCCACAGGATGTGGTTGATGCTGTGCTGGCATGTAAGGCGCGTGGCAATCGCGTTATTGCGGTAGGAACAACGTCCGTTCGATCGATCGAAAGCGCGGCAGCGGCGGCAAAAGATGCACTCATCACGCCATTTTTTGATGACACGCAAATCTTTATCTATCCGGGCTATCACTATCAGGTGATTGATGCTCTGATAACCAACTTCCATTTGCCTGAATCCACGCTGATCATGTTGGTGTCTGCTTTTGCGGGTTATCAAAATACTATGCATGCGTACCACGAAGCGGTGGCGAAGGAATATCGTTTCTTTAGCTATGGGGATGCCATGTTTATTACCCGTAGCGAGCTAGCAGAGCAAGAAAAAATCTCTGCTGAGTGATTTCGTGGCCCGTAGAGCTGTTGATAAGACGCAGCATACGGGCCAATTTTTGCCCATAAAATGTTTAGCTTCCCGCTCTGACGGGTATGTTGAATAGGGCTTCTTTCCATTAGGAATGCAACATCAGACTGTTTTTCTGATGCTGGAGGTTTTGAGTGAAGTACGAATTAGATACTACAGATGGCCGTGCTCGTCGCGGTCGTTTGATTTTCGATCGTGGCGTGGTTGAAACACCTGCGTTTATGCCTGTTGGGACCTACGGTACCGTTAAAGGAATGACGCCAGAAGAGGTGAAAGAAACCGGCGCACAAATCTTGCTGGGTAATACTTTCCACCTTTGGCTACGTCCAGGACAGGAAATTATGAAACTACACGGCGATTTGCATGACTTCATGCAGTGGAAAGGTCCTATTCTGACCGATTCCGGTGGTTTTCAGGTCTTTAGCCTAGGCAAAATGCGTAAGATCAAAGAGGAAGGTGTCCATTTCCGCCACCCGATCAACGGCTCACCGATTTTCTTAAGTCCTGAAAAATCGATGGAAATTCAGTACGATCTGGGTTCTGATATCGTCATGATCTTTGATGAGTGTACGCCGTACCCTGCTGATTGGGATTACGCCAAGAGCTCTATGGAGATGTCTCTGCGCTGGGCAAAACGCAGCCGTCAGCGCTTTGATGAACTGGGCAATAAAAACTCTCTGTTCGGGATTATTCAGGGCGGTGTTTACGAAGATTTACGAGATGTATCACTAAAAGGGCTGGTAGATATCGGCTTTGATGGTTACGCTGTGGGCGGCTTGGCCGTGGGCGAGCCAAAGGAAGACATGCACCGTATTCTGGAACATGTTTGTCCGCAAATTCCTGAGGATAAGCCTCGCTACCTGATGGGCGTAGGTAAACCGGAAGATTTGGTGGAAGGTGTACGCCGTGGAATCGACATGTTCGATTGCGTGATGCCAACTCGAAATGCGCGTAATGGTCATTTGTTTGTGACCAACGGTATTGTAAAAATCCGTAACGCCCAATATAAAGATGACGTCACAACGCTGGATGCAGAGTGTGATTGCTATACCTGCCGCAACTATAGCCGTGCTTATTTGCATCACCTTGACCGTTGTAATGAAATTCTTGGTGCTCGCTTAAACACGATCCACAACTTGCGCTATTATCAGCGTTTGATGGCTGGTTTACGTCAGGCCATTGAAGACGGTAAATTAGACGAGTTCGTGGCCGATTTTTATGGTCGACAGGGTAAACCTGTTCCGCCAGTGGGCGCCAAATAAATTTAGGCCGGCAGGAGCGATACCTGCCGGCTTTTAGAATGGCTTGTTTCTGGCTGTTTGTAGTTGCATTCAATCTGTAGTTAATAATGAGGGATATTTAGATGAGTTTATTCATTTCCGACGCTGTGGCATCTGCTGGGGCACCGGCTCAGGGCAGCCCGTACTCTTTGGTTATCATGCTGGTAGTGTTCGGCCTGATTTTCTATTTCATGATCCTGCGTCCACAGCAGAAACGTGCGAAAGAACATAAAAAACTGATGGATGCCATCAGCAAGGGTGATGAAGTTCTGACCAACGGCGGTTTGATCGGTCGCGTAACGAAAGTTGCTGAGACGGGTTACATTGCCATTGCTCTGAACGATACCACCGAAGTTATCATCAAACGTGATTTCGTGACCGCTGTTCTGCCGAAAGGTACGATGAAAGCGCTGTAATTTTTTGATTTTCCCTAAGGGAACTGCCGTGTTAAACCGTTATCCTTTGTGGAAGTACATCATGCTGATCGTGGCGCTTGCCGTTGGTCTGCTTTACGCACTTCCTAACCTTTATGGCGAGGATCCGGCTGTTCAGATCACTGGCGCGCGCGGTGTCGCCGCCAGTGAAACAACACTGGTCCAAGTCCGTGATGAGCTTGAAAAACAGCACATCGCCAGCAAGTCTATTGCGCTGGAAAATGGTGCCATTTTGGCACGCTTCAAAGATACTGACGTTCAGCTCCGTGCACGTGAAGTGCTGATGGATATGCTGGGCGACAAATACGTTATTGCATTGAACCTTGCTCCGGCAACGCCGATGTGGCTTGAAGCCATTGGCGCGGAACCGATGAAGTTAGGTCTGGATCTGCGCGGTGGTGTGCACTTCCTGATGCAGGTTGATATGGAAACGGCTCTGAGCAAACTGCAAGAGCAAAGTATGGATATGCTGCGCAGTGATTTGCGTGAAAAGGGCATTCCATATTCAACAATCCGTAAAACTGACGGTTCCTCCAATGGCGTCCTGATTACATTCCGTGATGCAGCGACTCGTGATAAAGCGAGCAGCTATCTTTCGCCTCGTTACCTTAATAATCTAGTCTTTAGCAAGGTTGGCGATAATGGTCTGAAAGCAGTAATGACCGATCAGCGTCTGCAAGAAGCTCGCGAATATGCTGTTCAGCAGAACATCAATATCTTGCGTAACCGCGTCAACCAGTTGGGTGTTGCCGAACCGCTCGTTCAGCGTCAAGGTGCAGATCGCATCGTGGTTGAGCTGCCGGGTATTCAAGATACTGCACGTGCAAAAGAGATTCTGGGTGCAACCGCGACCTTGGAATTCCGTTTGGTAAACTCGAATGCTGACAGCACTGCTGCTGCTAGTGGGCGTGTGCCGGGTGATTCCGAAGTGAAGTACACACGTGATGGGCGTCCGATCGTGATGTATAAGCGCGTTATCCTGACCGGCGATCATATTACCGATTCTACCTCGAGCCAAGACGAGTTTAACCGCCCTCAGGTTAATATCTCGCTCGACAGCGCCGGTGGTAGCGCGATGTCTAACTTTACGAAGGATAACATCGGTAAACCGATGGCAACTCTGTTCGTTGAGTATAAAGACAGCGGTAAGAAAGATGCGGGCGGCAAATCAATTCTGGCTAAGCAAGAAGAAGTGATTAACGTTGCGACTATTCAGTCTCGTTTGGGGAATAGCTTCCGTATCACCGGTATCGATAACCCGAATGAAGCACGTCAGCTTTCGTTGCTGCTGCGCGCGGGTGCGTTGATTGCGCCAATTCAGATCGTTGAAGAACGCACTATCGGCCCGACTCTAGGCGCTGAGAATATTACCCAAGGTCTGGAAGCGTGCTTGGCTGGTTTGGTTATCTCGATCCTGTTCATGCTGTTCTTCTATAAGAAATTTGGTCTGATAGCGACCTCTGCGTTGCTGGCTAACCTCGTGCTAATCGTTGGGATTATGTCTCTGCTGCCGGGGGCGACTCTGACCATGCCGGGTATTGCGGGGATTGTGTTAACCCTTGCAGTAGCAGTAGATGCTAACGTACTGATAAACGAACGTATTAAGGAAGAACTTAGTAACGGGCGTTCAGTACAGCAGGCGATCAACGAAGGTTATCAAGGCGCATTCAGCTCCATTTTTGATGCTAACGTTACGACGCTTATCAAGGTCATCATCCTGTATGCCGTTGGCACCGGGGCAATTAAAGGCTTTGCGATCACGACCGGTATTGGTGTGGCGACGTCAATGTTTACCGCCATCATCGGTACTCGTGCCATCGTAAACCTATTGTACGGCGGCAAGCGCATCAACAAGCTGTCTATCTGAGGAGTGCGTTGTGGCACAGGAATATAGTGTTGAGCAATTAAACTACGGCCGTAGAGTCTATGACTTTATGCGCTGGGACTACTGGGCTTTCGGTATTTCTGGTTTTCTGTTGATACTTTCTATCGCAATTATTGGCGTGAATAAGTTCAACTTAGGACTCGATTTTACCGGTGGTACCGTCATCGAAGTTTCGCTGGAAAAACCAGCGGATATGGACATGATGCGTGATGCTTTGCAGAAAGCCGGCTTCGTTGATCCGCTGTTGCAGAATTTTGGTAGCAGCCGTGACATTGTTGTGCGTATGCCTCCGACTACCAGCGAAGCGAGTGGTGAAGCGTTAGGCAGCAAAGTCCTTGGCGTGATTAACGAGGCCACCAACCAGAATGCAACGGTAAAGCGTATTGAGTTTGTCGGGCCGAGCGTTGGTGAAGATCTGGCACAGCACGGTGCGATGGCGCTGTTGGTAGCGCTGCTTGCCATTTTGATCTACGTTGGTGTTCGGTTCGAATGGCGTTTAGCTGCTGGGGTGGTTATTGCATTGCTGCATGACGTGATCATCACCTTGGGCGTATTGTCGTTGTTCCATATTGAGATCGATTTAACCATCGTCGCATCGCTGATGTCGGTTATCGGCTACTCACTTAACGATAGTATCGTGGTTTCCGACCGTATTCGTGAGAATTTCCGCAAGATCCGCCGCGGAACACCTTACGAAATCTTCAACGTGTCGTTGACACAAACGTTACATCGAACATTGATCACTTCAGGCACCACGTTGATGGTTATCCTGATGCTGTATTTATTCGGTGGGCCGATGCTGAAGGGCTTCTCGCTGACCATGCTGATCGGTGTTTCTATCGGTACGGCCTCTTCCATCTATGTCGCATCCGCGCTGGCGTTGAAACTTGGTATGAAGCGTGAACACATGTTGCAGCAGAAGGTAGAAAAAGAAGGGGCGGATCAGCCGTCAATTCTGCCGTAATAACCGTGAAATACTGTTGGTTAGAGTGACAAAAAACCCCGCCTCGGCGGGGTTTTTTTATGCTTGCATGTCAGCGTAAAACTACTGACGTTCTAAGCCACTGAGGCGGATGAAACCAAGGTACTCCGGCGAGATATCGCTAAAGCGGACTTCCATGCTGGTGACATTGGTTGGTGCAGCAGGGCTCGTGAAGCTGATATTTTGCGACAGGATACTGCTTTGGTCAGGTTCCAGCGTTGCCTGATTTAACGTACCCCATTCCAGAGAGCCGGTGAAGCTAGGCAAAATCGAACCATTGGCCGTTTTGATCTGCAATACGGCTTTGCTGCCGTCTGCTTCAGGCTCAAGATGGCTGATTAAGATGCGTAGTTGACCAAGACTTGTGATCCCTAATGCGTCACTATTAGCCGCAGGGATCAGGTAAATACGCTGTTCATTATTTTCGTTCATCGCTTTCTGACGCTCCAGATACTCAGCTTCAGTGCTTAGTTTCTGGACTTTTTGTGTCAGCTCCTGAACTTCAGACTGAAGAGCTTCAGTTTTAGGATCAGAAGCGCATGCCGTTAGCATCAATGCCAAAGGGGCAAGCACGAATAAAGGGCGGAATATAGACATAGATCGCTCGATTTATTATGGACATAGATAAAAGATTAATCGCCTTTGCTCTGAATGTCACATGCTAATTGCTTTGTTTCCGATATCAATAAGTATAGTTTGCTGGAAATAATGCGTAATAAGTTTGTCTATTCAGGTTTCTTGAAACTTGAGAACGATTAGCGCTGAGACAACAATGAGACAACAAATAGTGCAGAAAAGGCATTAAATAGCACTCATTGGTCAATGTTCGATGGAAATGTGTTATTTACCGCATAATTGGTAAACTGACTTCCTTTTGTTGTTATGTCACTTCGGGGTACACTAGCGTTATCTCAGGCCTTTCAGGAAGAGCTATGCATTGCCCATTTTGTTCCGCCGTTGATACCAAAGTTATTGATTCCCGTTTGGTTGGTGATGGTACTCAAGTGCGCCGCCGCCGCCAGTGTCTGGTTTGTAACGAACGTTTCACCACCTTTGAGGTTGCTGAACTGGTGATGCCTCGCGTCATCAAAAGTAATGACGTTCGAGAACCGTTTAACGAAGATAAGTTACGCAGTGGCATCTTAAAAGCATTAGAAAAACGCCCTGTAAACTCAGATGACGTTGAAATGGCGATCAGCCATATTAAATCTCAGTTACGTGCCACCGGCGAGCGCGAAGTTCCTACTAAAATGGTAGGCAACCTCGTCATGGATGCGCTGAAAAAACTCGATAAAGTTGCCTATATCCGCTTTGCTTCCGTATATCGTAGCTTTGAAGACATCCGCGAGTTTGGCGAAGAAATCGCGAAACTACAAGACTAGGCTATTTCAGTATTTGAGAGTACCAGCTTAGCGTTTATTTCATTTTTGGACGATATTTATGCAGCAAGATCAGCAGCGTGGCGACGAATTTTATATGGCGAGAGCCTTTGAGCTAGCACGCCGTGGGCGTTTCACCACCACGCCGAATCCCAATGTTGGCTGCGTTGTCGTTCTTAACAATGAGATTGTAGGGGAAGGTTATCACCTACGCGCCGGTGAGCCTCACGCAGAGGTTCATGCGTTACGTATGGCAGGGGAGAAAGCCCGCGGCGCAACGGCCTATGTCACCCTTGAACCATGCAGCCATCACGGACGCACACCACCTTGTGCCGATGCGTTAATCGCTGCTGGCGTCAGCCGAGTGGTTGCGGCAATGCAGGATCCGAACCCCAACGTCGCAGGACGCGGTCTATTCAAGCTGCAACAAGCAGGTATCGATGTTAGTCATGGTCTGATGATGAATGAAGCCGAAGCCGTCAACCGTGGCTTTCTCAAACGCATGCGGACTGGTTTCCCTTTTGTGCAACTGAAGATGGCGGCATCTTTAGATGGCAAAACGGCGATGGCATCTGGCGAAAGTCAGTGGATCACGTCGGCTGCGGCACGGCAGGACGTGCAGCGATACCGTGCCCAGAGCTCAGCAATATTGAGCTCCAGCGCCACGGTGCTGGCTGATGATCCCTCACTTACCGTGCGCTGGGATGAATTAGATGTAACGACTCAGCAGGCCTACCCGAAAGAGCATCTTCGCCAACCGCTACGCGTTATTGTTGATAGCCAAAACCGCGTCACACCAGCGCATAAAATTGTCTCACAGCTGGGCGAGACGCTGTTGGCAAGAATTCATCCTGATGAACAAGTGTGGCCAGAAGGTGTCAAGCAACTCTCTATTCCACAGTACGGCCAAGGGCTGGATCTGGTTGTGTTAATGATGCAACTGGGCAAGCAGCAGATCAATTCGGTTTGGGTGGAAGCTGGTGCATCCTTGGCCGGAGCTTTGCTACAGGCTGGCTTAGTCGATGAGCTGATTGTTTATATTGCGCCAAAACTGCTGGGCGATAGCGCGCGCGGTTTGTGCGTATTACCTGGTTTGACTGAACTGGCGGATGCACCTCAGTTTGTATTTAGCGAAGTGATGCCTGTGGGCTCAGATTTACGTGTTGTACTACGTAACGCGTACTAATCATGCTCTGAACGTTGTTTTTACTGCTTTATTTTTGTTTCATCTCATCGCCTGCCCCAAGTTAGCGAAATGCACCTGAGCAGGGGACGAAAGAATGTGGTAGAATCCGCCCCCCTATTCGCTCTGAAGAGAGATAGGGGTATTGAACATAAAGATTTTAAGGAAACTGTATGAAAACGATTGAAGGCGTTGTTGCTGCTCCACAGGCTCGTGTTGCTATCGCTATTGCGCGTTTTAACAATTTCATTAACGACAGCTTGCTGGAAGGTGCGATTGACGCCCTGAAACGTATTGGCCAGGTTTCTGATGACAATATCACTGTAGTTTGGGTTCCGGGCGCCTACGAACTGCCATTAGCCGTTCGCGCGCTGACCGACACTAACCGCTATGATGCGGTTGTCGCTTTGGGAACCGTAATCCGTGGCGGTACTGCCCACTTTGAATTTGTTGCAGGAGAATGCAGCTCTGGTCTGGCAAGTGTAGCCATGAACAGCGTTGTACCTGTCGCATTTGGCGTACTGACTACCGAAAGTATCGAACAAGCCATTGAACGTGCTGGGACTAAAGCGGGCAATAAAGGTGCAGAAGCTGCCCTGACCGCTCTCGAAATGATCAATGTTCTTAAAGCAATTAAAGCCTGATTTTTAGTAAGGGGAATTCCGTGAAACCTGCTGCTCGCCGCCGCGCCCGTGAATGTGCTGTTCAAGCACTTTATTCTTGGCAGATATCCAAAAACGACATTGCTGATGTTGAGTATCAGTTCTTGTCAGAGCAGGACGTCAAAGATGTCGATATTAGCTACTTCCGTGAGCTATTGTCTGGTGTCGCTACTAACGCAGAATATTTGGATGGCCTGATGGCGCCAGTATTATCGCGTCAGTTGGAAGAATTGGGTCAGGTTGAGAGAGCGGTTCTGCGTATTTCTCTGTTTGAACTGAGCAAGCGCGAAGACGTCCCTTACAAAGTTGCAATTAATGAAGGTATTGAGCTCGCAAAAACTTTTGGCGCTGAAGATAGCCACAAGTTTGTTAACGGCGTACTAGATAAAGTTGCTCCAACAATTCGTAAATCTAAAAGATAAGATTGCTGTTCAGGTTTACCTGACGGAAGCCCTCGGGCCATTTCGTACACCCAAAAAGGCCGGTTCTCCGGCCTTTTTGTTGGGCAAAATTAGGTAAACATAGAAGAGTAGTATCATTAAACCACTCAGGAAATGTGTTATGGCATGCGGCGAATTTGATGTTATTGCCCGCTACTTTAACCGTCATCGGACGGCTCGTCGGGATGTGCAGCAGGGAATTGGTGATGATTGTGCTCTGCTTTCCGTTTCTGAAAAACAGCTGATTGCAATCAGCACCGATACCCTAGTATCTGGCATTCATTTCTTACCTGATATCGATCCTGCCGATTTAGGCTATAAATCTTTAGCTGTAAACCTGAGCGATTTGGCGGCTATGGGGGCAGATCCTGCATGGGTTTCTTTGGCACTGACGCTCCCTGAAATCAATGAGCCGTGGCTTGCACGTTTTAGCGATAGTTTATTCGAGCAGCTTGATTATTACGGTATGCAGCTAATTGGCGGTGACACCACCCGCGGCCCGTTAAGCATCACCTACACCATCAATGGCCTAGTGCCTGCTGGACGCGCATTACTGCGCAGCGGCGCCCGTATCGGTGATTGGATTTATGTTACCGGTACGTTAGGAGATAGCGCCGCTGGATTAGCTATTTTACAGAATCGACTTTCGGTAGAAGATGATGAGGAGCGTAATGCGCTAATTCATCGCCATCTGCGACCCCATCCGCGCGTGTTACAAGGACAAGCATTGAGAGATCTTGCCAGCTCGGCGATTGATATTTCTGATGGTGTTGTCTCAGACTTGGGGCATATTCTGAAAGCTAGCGATTGTGGTGCTAATCTCTACCTAGACGATTTACCGATGTCAGCAAGCTTAACGAATAATACAACACCGGAACAGGCACTACGGTGGGCGTTGTCCGGCGGCGAAGATTACGAGCTATGTTTTACCGTTCCTGAGCTGCATCGTGGTGCGTTAGATGTTGCACTAGGCTTGTTGGGCGCTGATTTTACCTGCATTGGACAAATTGCCCCAGCGGCTGATGGTATGCGGTTCTGGCGTGGTAACGCTCAGGTGGAATTAGATCTTCAAGGATTTGACCATTTTGGCAAAGATTAGCAAGTACGACAGCCAGGCTGCGAAAGCGCGCCTGCGCATGAGCAACCCGTGGCATTTACTAGCAACAGGATTCGGCAGCGGTTTGAGCCCGATTATGCCCGGGACTATGGGGTCTATAGCCTCAATCCCGTTTTGGCTATTGTTGATCCAGCTACCGTGGCAGCTTTACTCGCTGGTCGTGATGTTTAGTATTTGCATCGGGGTTTATATCTGTCATCGCACGGCGAAGGATATGAAAACACACGACCACGGCAGCATTGTGTGGGACGAGTTTGTTGGCATGTGGATAACGCTGATGGCCCTACCCGTCAATAGTTGGCAATGGGTGCTAGGCGGTTTTCTAGTCTTTCGTGTGCTGGATATCTGGAAGCCGTGGCCAATTCGCTGGTTCGATCGTAATGTTCACGGCGGCATGGGTATCATGGTGGATGATATCGTGGCGGGTGTCCTCTCCGCGGTGATTATCTATGTGATTGGTCATCATTGGCCGATAGCGTTATTTGGTTAATGTATCCTCAGAGGTTATTGCAGGGCGTAGAAGCTGTGCGATAACCTACTTAGACATTTTATAATAATTGGTTTATTTCTCTCCAAGAATCACTCAAAGCTGCCTGCCTGCCTGCCTGCCTGCCCTGATATGTCATTTCTAACTCTGTAATTTCTTCATATTTTATCTGAATATCTAATGTGGTAATGGTGTTTTTGCCGCAGTATTGCAACCCGAACCGATATTTGCCTTGTCGAAAAATAATTACCTGATTCATAGGGTTACTGTTGTAGGAACAAGGGGCTCTCTTTGTTTGAGGTCCAAGCATGGTTATCACGGCTAGGCTCACCATATGTCATACGGCCTAAACATAAGCACTGGTGCTGCCAAATTAGGTGTAGTGGATTGCGGCTCCTAATGTCTCACTACAATATTTTAGTATGAGTAAATTGTATTTATAGTCATGTGTTTAATTGATTATGGATGTATACCGTCAGAATATCAAAGATGATTGATTTCATATTATTTGTGGTGGCGTGAATTTATATTTTTTGGATTTATTTGTATTTTGAATATTAATTCATTTTTCATTTGATGAAATTATTTATGTAACTTAGTTTAATTGTATTGAATGAATAAATAAATTTTTAGAAATTATAATAGATAATAAAAAATGTTATAAAACTTATTGCATAGATTGCTAGCGAAGCAATCCGTTTTTAGTTTTATTTTTCTCATTGACTAATCGGATTATTATATGAATAAGAAATCAGAAGGTAGTGTCGCTCCCAAGGAACGAATTAATATAAAGTATGTTCCATCTACGGGGGAGCAGCATGATGAAGTTGAATTACCTTTAAATCTGCTTGTTATTGGCGATTTAAAAGGGACAACAGAAGATGCTTTAATTGAGGAGAGGCCTGCGGTCTCTATCGATAAGTATAACTTCTCATCGGTAATGAAGGAAGCTGATATACAGCTAGATATGGATGTACCAAATCGCCTAGAAGACAATGCTAAAGACGACCTACGCGTACGGCTTAACTTTGAATCAATGATTGATTTTACCCCCGACCGTGTCGCCCGTCAGGTTCCAGAGCTAAATAAACTTTTAGAGCTTAGAGAAGCACTGGTGGCATTAAAGGGGCCATTAGGGAATATTCCAGCCTTTCGTTCTCGCTTACAATCGTTATTGTCTGATGAATCGTTAAGAGACCAGCTATTAAGCGAGCTAAATATGTCTATTGCTGCTGGTGAATCTAAATAACATTATTATGTTATTTGTTCTGAGAATGTTTTGAGTGTAAAAAAGGAATTAACCCAATGTCATCAGAAACAGAATTAGAAGGATACAACGTTGAAGAGCGTGAGTATTCACCTTCATTACTAAATGAAATAATGGCTCAGACACGACTGACCCCTGGCGACGATGCCTATGATATTGCCAAGCAAGGAGTTTCAGCATTTATTAGCAATATCCTAGAAAATGGAAGCAATAACGAGCCTATCAATAAATTATTAGTTGACCGTATGATTGCCGAGCTAGACAGTG
>NZ_FMIQ01000031.1 GCF_900095695.1 Hafnia alvei
TTTTGTCACGCTCCAGCAGGCCGCCGCGCACCAGCCACAGGGATTCACTGCGGCTGAAATGCGCTTCGCCAACGGCGAGCGTGTTGAAATGCAGGCTGCGCACGCCGTTATCGTTGAGGATAAGGCCGGTTTTGGTCACCAGCAGGCTGATACCGCTGGGTAACTGCCAGCCGGGGCCGAGCAAGCCCACGGGCGCTGGGGTATCGGTTTGGTAGCTGCTGTAGCTGCGGGACAGGATAAAAGGCACGGCGGCCGGTAAGGCAACGTCGGTTTCGGCGGAGAGGACTTTGGCGCCGAGGGTCGGATTGACGGGCTTACCGACTTTTTGTCCATTGGGGCAGGTCGAACAGGCCACGCCGCTGGGTGCGCCGATCAACACGCCTAACGAGCCCTGCGTGATAGGGCCGCCGATTGTAGTTTCGTCTGTTTGACGCGCTGCGGGTAATCCTGCCATCGCACTTATCCCTGTACGTAATATGCACACCGAGTGTGCTTATCTATGCCACGGGCTGAGGGATTGTGAAATGGCGTTTGATTTATGAATTAATTAAGGGAAATTTAAGTGTTTGCGGAAAAACGCCCTATGAATAGGGCGATATTGAGGCTGTGGTCGAGTAAAATCAGTAGTGTGAAACCCGTTCCATCAAGAGTTTTACAAACCCTTCTCGATCGACGTTGAGCAATACTTCGGTATTGGGCGTATTCCCCGTTAGGTTATAGACGTCTGCCACGGTCATGCCCGTGGTGTATTTCCCCTGTGTTTCTACCCCAACCCAGTAGTGTGCCGAGGTGAATAGTTCTGGTTTAAGTAACCATGCCACGACGCAAGGATCGTGCATCGCCGCGCCCGGCAGCTTACGTGGTCCGCTAAGATAGAGTGGTAGATAGAAATCAAGCATCTCGGCCACGGCCTTCGCTACTGGATTATTTATTGCGCGAATTTGTTCGACTTCATCCGCCATTACCAACGCTTGATGGGTCATATTTAACCCAGCCATCACTAATGGCACGCCCGATTGCAACACAATTTCAGCGGCTTCGGGGTCAACGATGATATTGAATTCTGCCGCCGGAGTGGCGTTACCGCCGTCGATGCCGCCGCCCATGAAGACGATGCGTGAAATCTTAGATTTTAGCTCCGAGTATTGTGATAGCAATAGCGCGGCGTTGGTCATTGGCCCTGTGACTACCAGCGTTATCGGCGTATCTGATTCGCGGAGGATTTTTGCCATCAGCTCAACGGCATTGAGTGGGTGAGGCTGAATGGTGGCTGTTGGGAGCTTGGTGGTTCCCATTCCGGTTTCACCATGCACGTGGTCGGCAATCATTAATTTGCGCATAAGCGGCTGGTGCGCGCCGCCTGCTACAGGAATATCGGTACGCTGCATGAGCGTGAGCAAACCTAGCGCGTTATGCAGCGTTTTCTCAGGCGTTTGATTACCCGCAGAGGTGGTGACGGCTTTGATATCCAGCTCTGGCGAATGTAAAGCCATCGCCAGTGCGATTGCATCGTCAAGTCCTGGATCGCAGTCAAAAATAATAGGGGTTGGCATCGTTTTTTCCTCCGTTAGCGCAGATTGGCGTAGGCGGTGCCGACGCGTTCAACCAGTAAATCGACGAATGCCTGACGATCAATATCCATCATTACGGTGGTATTCGGGGCGTTGTTGGTCAGATTGTAGTAATCCACCACGGTCATCCCTTGTGTGTATTTTCCTTGCGTTTCAACGCCGACCCAGCGTTCAACACAGGTAAACATCGATGGCTTAATCAACCATGCGATGGTGCAAGGATCGTGTAGCGGAGCACCTTGGAATCCCCATTTTTCCTGTTTGTGATATTCCATGAAGAAATCTAGCAGGTCAGCGACCACGGCGGCGACGGGATTACCCAACTGACGGAAGCGTTCAATATCTTCACTCATGATTTGGGCACGATGAGTGACATCAAGTCCAGCCATAACAATCGGTAGCCCTGATTGAAATACGATTTCAGCGGCTTCAGGATCGACATAAATATTAAACTCGGCGGCTGGCGTCCAGTTGCCGAGCCCTGCTGCACCGCCCATGATCACGATGCGCGCAATTTTGGGCTGTAACTCGGCATGTGAGCTGAGGAGCAATGCAATATTGGTGAGTGGTCCGGTGGCGACAATCGTCACCGGCTCTGCGCTCTCACGTAGGGTTTTGGCGATAAGCTCAACGGCATTGCATTGTTGTGGTGCGAAGCTGGGTTCTGGAAGCTCAGGGCCGTCTAAACCGCTTTCACCATGCACGTTGTCGGCGATGATCAGCTCGCGCATCAGCGGTTTTACTGCGCCGCCGGCCACCGGAATATCGCTTCTTTGCAGCAGCGTTAAAATGCGCAGAGCATTGCGCAGCGTTTTCTCTGGCGTTTGGTTGCCTGCGGAGGTGGTAACGGCTTTGAGTTCGAGCTCTGGTGAGGCAAGGGCAAGGATGAGCGCAATAGCGTCATCGTGGCCGGGATCGCAATCAAGGATAATAGGTAAAGACATTCAAGAAGACTCCTGTCATCAGCGGGTTTTATTGTTTGAGCTTTTTTGTTTGAAGTTGATTGTTTGAAAATGATTGTGTGACCAGCTTAACGCGCAGAAGAAATTTGGAATAGAAAAGGGAGTGGAAAGCGTGAGGTAATGCGCAATCCCACGCGATTGTGGGAATTGCGCACGAAAACATTAATGAATGATTTTTGCGAGGAAATCTTTGGCGCGATCGGATTCTGGATTATTGAAGAAGTCGTCTTTATTGCGATCTTCCACAATTTTACCTTCATCCATAAAGATCACTCGGTTGGCCACTTTACGCGCAAAGCCCATTTCATGCGTCACCACCATCATGGTCATGCCTTCTTTTGCCAGCTCAACCATAACATCCAGCACTTCGTTGATCATTTCAGGATCGAGCGCCGAGGTCGGTTCGTCAAACAACATAGCGACAGGATCCATACACAGCGCACGTGCAATAGCCACGCGCTGTTGCTGTCCACCAGAGAGCTGGCTAGGGAATTTGTCAGCATGGGAGCTAAGTCCTACGCGTTCCAGCAGCTTTAACCCTTTGCTTTTTGCCGCTGCTTTTTCGCGGCCTAGCACCTTTACCTGTGCCAGCGTGAGGTTTTCGATAATCGACAAATGTGGAAACAGTTCAAAGTGCTGAAAAACCATGCCCACTTTCGAGCGTAGCTTGGCCAAATCTGTGCGCTTGTCGTTAACCTGAATTCCGTTCACCGTGATCTCGCCTTTTTGAATTGGCTCAAGACCATTAACGGTTTTTATCAACGTTGATTTACCTGAACCTGAAGGGCCACATACCACCACCACTTCGCCTTTTTTCACTTCCGTGGAGCAGTCTGCCAGCACCTGAAAGTGACCATACCACTTAGAAACATTTTTCAGGGAAATCATCAAACAGTCCTTTTTTTCAAGTAATTAACCAGCGCCGAAGCGGCTAGGCTGATAATAAAATAGACAAAACCGGCAAACAGAATCATTTCTACCTGCGTTCCATCACGTTCCCCAATGGTTGACGCGGTGCGGAAGAAATCGGCCAAGCTGAGTACGTACACCAGTGAAGTATCTTGAAAAAGCACAATTCCCTGAGTGAGCAGCAGCGGCACCATGGCGCGGAACGCTTGGGGCAGGATCACCAAACGCATCGATTGCCAGTGGGTCATGCCTAACGCCAGCGAAGCGCCTGACTGCCCCTTGGATACGCTTTGGATGCCCGCACGAATGATTTCTGAGTAATAGGCGGCTTCGAATAGAGAAAACGCTACCATGGCTGAGATAAGCCGAATATCGTTTTTTGGTGATAAACCTAGAACTTGTTGTAATAAGCTTGGAACAACAAGATAGAACCAAAGTAAAACCATCACCAACGGTACGGAGCGGAACAGGTTGACGTAGAGCGCGGCAAACCAGCTAATCGGTTTGAACGACGATAGACGCATAACGGCTAAAACAGTGCCCCAGATAATGCCAAAGACCACGGCGATGAGCGTAATTTTTAGCGTAATGACCATCCCATTCATCAGATAGGGCAGGCTGGGAACAATAGAACTCCAATCAAATTCGTACATTATTTGCTCCCCATATTCCCTGGTAGCTGAATCTTGCGCTCGACGAAGTGCATGATCAGCATGATCACCGCGTTGATGGCAATGTAGGCCAGCGTGATAGCGGTAAAGGATTCGTAGGCATGAGCGGAATAATCGAGTAGCTTGCCTGCCTGAGCCGCCATGTCGACCAGACCAATGGTTGATGCAATCGCCGAGTTCTTAACCAAGTTAAGCATTTCGGAAGTCATTGGCGGAACGATCACGCGATAGGCGTTAGGCAGCAAGACATAACGATAGGTTTGCGGCAGCGTGAGCCCCATGGCTAAACCGGCACTTTTTTGCCCGCGTGGTAGCGATTGAATGCCTGAGCGAACCTGTTCACACACGCGTGCAGCGGTGAATAACCCCAAACATAGCATCGATGAAACGAAGAACTGGATGTTGGGATCGAGCTCGCTTTTAAACCACATGCCAATATCGGCGGGCAATAACTCGGGGATCACCAGATACCACGTAAAGAATTGCACAATCAATGGGACGTTGCGAAAAAGCTCGACGTAACACATGCCGAGGCTTGAGAGAAAACGATTAGGAACGGTACGTAGGATGCCGAAAATAGATCCGACGAAAAACGCGATGATCCAGGCGCAGATAGACAGGGCTACCGTGACCTGAAAACCAGACCAGATCCACCCAAGATACGTCGTGTTGCCGAAAGGTGCCTGTTGCAAAAAGATGCCCCAGTTCCAGTCAATAGACATAGATAGCTCCCTAAAGTGAGATACGGCAATAACCTATTCAGATGTCAGGCTGGGTAGATAACCGCACACACGAAAATTGATGACAGTCACTTTTGAATTGGAGACAAGACAACTGCGACGAGAAAAAGGGGGAGGGAACGATCTCCCCCAATCCCGTCTGCCTAAAGTTTTGTCAGCAATCTAGCGCCTTTGTGTAACTCAAATGACAATGGCGATTGTCTCCGTCTCCTTAATTTTTAAATCGTGCGGAGACTAGGGTCTATTTAGCGATTTGGTCGTTAGGGGCTTTGAACAGCGCTTTCATGTCATCAGAAAGAGCAAAGTTCATATTCATGTTTTTTGGCGGAATTGGCTGGTTGAACCAACGTTCAAACCATTTAGCGGCTTCGCCGGAGGTTTGCGCTTTGGCAATGGTTTCATCCATCAGCTTTTTAAAGGCTGGATCATTCTTACGCAGCATACAGCCGTAGGCTTCATGTGACTGAGGTGTGCCAACGATCTCCCACTGATCGGGTTTTTTCGCTTTAGCACGCTCACCGGCTAATAAAGCGTCATCCATCATAAAGGCCACTGCGCGACCACTTTCCAGAGTACGGAAAGAGTCACCGTGATCTTTGGCGCTGATGATGCGCATTTTCATATTGTCTTTTTCGTTCAGTTTATTAAGCAGGATCTCAGAGGTGGTACCCGATGTTACAACGACTGGTTTACCCGCCAGATCTTTGAAATCTTTAATATCGCCGCCTTTTTTAGCCAGCAGACGAGTCCCGACAACGAAGATCGAGTTAGAGAAAGCCGCTTGCTGCTGGCGCTCTGCGTTGTTGGTGGTGGAACCACATTCAAAATCAAAGGTTCCGTTTTGCAGCAGTGGAATTCGGTTCTGCGAGGTGATAGGCAACATTTTTACCTGCAGATCAGGCATGTTCAGCTGCTTTTTAACCGCATCAACGATTTGATTCGAATAGTCTTGGGAATAGCCCACCACTTTCTGCGCGTTGTCATAATAAGAGAAAGGTACAGAAGATTCGCGATGACCAACGACGATAACGCCGCTGCTTTTAATCTTTTGTAATGTGTCTGCAGAAGCTTCAGTTTTCTGGGCATCTGCTGCTTTTGCTTCATCTGCGGCGTGAGCCACGGTGCCCGACATACCGATTAGCAGCATTGATAACGCCAGTTTGCGCATTTGCATTCGCGTACTCCTTTGATTGTTGTGCTACAAGTTTCACATTTAATTGTTATATAAAGCTTTTGTTACTGCTTTTTATCTTTTCGCACGTAGGTGCCGGAACGATGGCACCGCTGCACGTTTACCCATTGTCGAAATTGGTTGTCTCTTATTTGGCGTGCATAAAACGTCTGCACTTGATAGCAAAATAGCCTAATGTAACCAAATTGATATCTTTATGTTTATATTTTGAGACATAAACCGCACCATTTAGTGGCATATTTTTCTCGATGCACAAAAATAATGCAGCTAATGCATCAAGTTTGTGCAGAGTTTTTATCGATTAACGCCAATGCATGAGTTTCGGTGGTTATGAAGGGGATATTGCAAGAGGTGTGCCAGAAATTGAGCTCCGTTAGGGAGCTCATGGCGATATTAGGCTTGAGAGGCTGCTTGAGATAGCGCGATGTGGGCGTGAGCAATTTCCATAATAGAAGGCAGTGACGTAGGGTCAATATGGCGTTCGGTGTCCCATAAGCCCCCAAAGGTCACGGCTCTACCGCAGTGGATAAAGGCTTCTTCAACGTTAATTACGAGTACGCTACGGGCTGCATTTTCCTGAACATTGAAACGCTGGCACAACTCAGGATCGATGCTGAGTTGCGCTGTGCCATTCACACGAAAGGCTTCACTCCAGCCGGGGATTAAAAACAGCAGTCCGATGGTGGGATTACTCAGCAGGTTACGAATACCGTCTAAACGGTTGTTACCCGGTAAGTCTGGCAGTAACAGCGTCTTTTCATCTTCAACCACGACAAAGCCCGCATCTCCGCCTTTGGGAGAGCAATCCATCCCTTTTTCGCCAATAGTTGAAATCACGACAAATGAAGACGACGCGATCAGCTGGCGGGCGTAGCTATCAATGTGATCAATTTGCTTCTGCAGCACCATCTTATTGGGCTGAGCATAGTGTTCACGTAATTTTTGCTCATCGGCAATGATAAATTCAGGATTTAGCTGCATCACTTTCTCATTAATGACTAAGGAAATTGGGGGCACATTAACAGCAGTGAGTATGATTCGCAATCGCGAAAATAACCCTGCTTCATATGTAGGGAGGGGCTTTGGGGAATTGATAAGCACCTCCCCCGAGAAGGGGGAGGTGTGCCGGATTAACGGCGTTTACGCCCAGCAATCAATGCAAGACCGGCCATAACAAAGGTAATAACCCATAGTGGGATAGAACCAAAGCGGGCATAAGGCGTGATGCCTGTCGTTGGTGCAACGTTAACTTCAAGCACTTTGCGTTCGAACTGTGGGATTTCAGCAATCACATTGCCTGAAGCATCAACCGCGGCCGTGACGCCGTTGTTGGTGCTACGTAGCAGTGGGCGGCCAAGCTCTAACGCACGCATCCGTGCCATTTGGAAATGCTGCCACGGGCCAATAGAGTGACCAAACCACGCGTCGTTAGACACGGTGAGCAAGAAGTTGGTGTCTGGACGGAAGTTAGCCCGCACTTGTTCGCCAAGCACAATTTCATAGCAAATAGCCGCCGTTAGGTTATATCCCTGCACGCTGAGCTGCGGCTGGATATAGTCTCCACGGCTAAAGGCTGACATCGGCAGGTTAAAGAACGGTGCCAGAGGGCGCAGCAAATCTTCCATTGGCACAAATTCGCCAAAGGGAACCAAATGATGCTTGTTGTAGCGATTTTTGCTTGGATAAACGTACGGTTCTTTCTCACCCAAGACGATCACGGTGTTGTAGTAGCGTGGGCCATATTCGCCCATGCGGTCATCAACAATACCGGTAATCAGGCTGCTGTGGTGTGAGCGGAACAGGCTGTCGAGCATGGTTAAGAACTGGTTCTGATTCTTCTCGGTATCTGGGATTGCGGATTCCGGCCAAATAATAATTGGCGCTTTCCCCAGATAAGGACGTGATTCATCCAGATAGGTTTGTAGCGTGGTGATCAGCGCGTTTGGATCCCACTTCATGGATTGCTCAATGTTGCCCTGAACCATTGCCACGTTAACCGCTTTGTCTGTTTGGTTCTGATACCACTGAATGCCGCGCAGCGGCCAAGGTAATAACAGCAGCGCGAGAGCAACAATCGCGGGGACAATTTTGCGCAGGCAGACGGAAAGCACAACCAATCCACTGATAATCATCAGCAAATAGGTGATGGTGTCCATACCCGCAATCGGCGCGATGCCTTTCAGCGGGCCGTTGATCTGGCTATAGCCAAACTGAAGCCACGGGAAGCCGGTTAATACCCAGCCGCGCAAGAATTCAGTCAATTGCCAAAGCGCCGGAGCCGCAATAACCAAACGCCACACGTTCGCTTTAGGCCAAAAACGATTGAGCACGCCGGCAAAAAGCATTGGATACAGCGCAAGATAGGCGGCCAGCAGCACGACCAGTGACATACTCACCGGCGTTGGCATGCCGCCAAACTGTTCAATACTGACGTAAACCCAGTTGATTCCCGTTCCGAATAACCCCATTCCCCACAGAAAACCCAAACCGATGGCTTGTTTCGTGGTGCGGTTAAGCGTAACGGCAAGCAGCCCAATCAGTGAAACGAGAGCCGCAGGCCAGAAATCATAGGGAGAGAAAGAGAGGGTGCCGGCGGCACCCAAAATAAGCGGCAGCAGGGCGCGAACCCACTGGCGTTGGAGTAATGAACACATGTTGTTATTAATCTTCCAGATCCAATTTCGGTTGAGGGGACTCATCCGGGATTTTGACATGAACCTGTATAATGCGTCGACTATCGGCCATGGCTACTTTGAATTGGTAACCATCAATGTCAATGGTTTCGCCGCGTGCCGGGAGATGGCCAAAGGCTTGCATTACCAAGCCACCCACGGTATCAACTTCTTCGTCGCTGAAGTGAGTGCCGAAGGCTTCGTTAAAGTCTTCAATTTGAGTCAGCGCACGCACGGTGTACATGTGGCGGCTGATTTGGCGCACATCGCGATCTTCAACTTCGTCATATTCATCGTCGATTTCACCCACGATAAGTTCGAGGATATCTTCGATGGTGACCAGGCCAGAAACGCCACCGAATTCATCGATAACGATCGCCATGTGATAACGCTGTGAACGGAACTCTTTGAGCATACGGTCAACACGTTTGCTCTCTGGAACAACCACGGCCGCGCGCAGCACTCTGTCGATGCTGAACGGCTCAGAGTCGCTGCGCATAAACGGCAGCAAATCTTTCGCCATCAGGATCCCTTCGATGTGATCTTTATCTTCGCTAATCACCGGGAAACGAGAGTGGGCAGAATCAACAATCACGTCTAGACACTCTTCCAGCGTCTGATTACGTTTCAAGGTGACCATTTGGCTACGTGGGATCATGATGTCGCGAACGCGCTGCTCCGCGATATCCATCACGCCTTCCAGCATGTCACGGGTATCGGGATCGATCAGATCGTTTTGTTCGGAATCACGGATCAGTTCAACTAAATCTCCACGATTTTTAGGTTCTCCGTGGAACAGCTGATTGAGAATCAGAGAGAAAAAACCCTTTTTGGGACTGGGGCTATCGTTGTTTTGTGAATGGTCGTCGCTCATGGCGTTAGTGTGTGGTTACTCATATAAGTGGTCAATAATTCACGTCATACGGCGCGATTAGGGGCCGCATGACGCAATATTTAATTGGATTCTTTTTCCGCCGCGTAGGGATCGGGATACCCGAGTTCCTGCATGATTTCGGCTTCTAAAGCTTCCATTTCTTCTGCTTCTTCATCAATGATGTGGTCATACCCTAGCAGATGTAGACTGCCGTGAACAACCATATGCGCCCAATGCGATAGCAGGGAAATCTCTTGTTCTTTTGCTTCTGCTTCAACTACCTGCCGGCAGATAATCATATCACCCAACAGAGGAAGCTCAATGCCCGGAGGCGCTTCGAACGGGAAGGATAACACGTTGGTCGGTTTATCCTTACCGCGATAGGTCATATTGAGCTCGTGACTCTCTGCTTCATCAACCAAACGAATGGTGACTTCCGCTTCTTCTTGAAACTTAGGTAGCACCGCTTCAAGCCATTGACGGAAATCGGCCTCGACGGGCAACCCCTCCGTGTTTTCGCAGGCGATTTGCAGATCTAATATTACATTGCTCATAGTGTGTTGCTCATAATACTTCCAGCTTAGTGTGATTCTTGCCCTGAGGCTGACGTTTGGGCTTCGCGTTTACGCTGTTCAGCCAGCTCATCTTTGCGCTTTTGCTCTGCCAGTTCCCATGCTTCATAGGCTATGACGACCTGTGCGACCACCGGATGGCGTACCACGTCTTCGCTGGTCAGGAAGTTGAAGCTTATCTCTTCGACGGAAGAAAGCACTTCAATCGCATGGCGTAATCCCGACTTCTGAGCGCGCGGTAAGTCGATCTGGGTGACGTCACCGGTAATCACGGCTTTCGAGTTAAAGCCGATGCGCGTCAGGAACATCTTCATCTGTTCGATGGTGGTGTTTTGGCTTTCATCCAGAATGATAAACGCGTCATTCAACGTTCGTCCGCGCATGTAAGCGAGCGGGGCAACCTCAATGACGTTGCGTTCCATCAGCTTTTCTACGCGCTCAAAGCCGAGCATTTCGAACAGCGCATCATACAAGGGACGCAGGTAAGGATCGACTTTTTGGCTCAGGTCACCGGGTAAGAAGCCCAGCTTTTCACCGGCTTCAACCGCAGGACGGGTGAGCAAAATACGGCGGATCTCTTGGCGCTCTAAGGCATCAACCGCGGCGGCAACCGCAAGATAGGTTTTACCGGTACCAGCAGGGCCAACGCCAAAGGTAATGTCGTGATCCAACACGTTGGCGATGTACTGCGCCTGATTGGGCGTGCGTGGCTTGATGACGCCACGCTTGGTTTTGATATTAATGGCCTTACCGTATTCAGGAATATGGTCAGAAACCTGCTCCAAAATGCCACTTTCTTTAATGGCCAGATGGATTTGTTCAGGAATAATATCCGGAATATGGCCGCGCATTGGCGCCGTATCAACATACAGATGGCGCAGGATATCTTTGGCGGCGTTGACGCAGGCCGCTTTACCCACCAGTTTGAACTGGTTATCGCGATGGCTGATTTCGATACCTAAGCGGCGCTGTAGTTGCTTAATATTGTCATCAAACGGGCCACACAGGCTGTTTAGTCGCTGATTATCCGCCGGTTCTAATGCAAGTTCTTCAGTGATAATGTTCAAACTATTCCTCTGAGCTTATACCCATAACTAATAGCGTAAATGATACATGGCATTACGCCATTATTCTTCATCTGCGGGCTATTGTGATCAGAATTGCCAATACGCTTCGCAATTTCTCATTATTCAATGGGGGAGGAAGTGCATAATTTCAACCCATTTTGTTTTTCATGTTAACTGAAATGCATTATAGAGCCGCCAGCAGGGATGCTGGTGGCAGGTTGAAGGCACACAGGATGTGTGCTCTGAAACCGGTCGGCCAAGCGACTCGGTAAAAGCGCGCGGGTATTGGGTGCGCGCGCTGGCGCACCCAATTCGTTCGCGGATGGCCGTGTCTGCATAGAAATGCGTTGGCTTAATAGGCGAACGAAATTTTACACAACTCGCCTATTAACCTACGAAATGTAAGAGCATCAAGCACTAAGGCTGATAACTCCCCACCCCCAACGCATCCTCTTTACGCGTGCGTGCAATAACCGACTCCGGTGACTCATGAACGCGCAAATCCATCTGATCTTCGGTACGTACTAGCACGCCGCGCAGCGAGTTGGTTCTGACTTCAGTTATTTCCACATCAACGAAAGTGCCGACCAGCTCCGGTGAGCCTTCGAAATTCACCATGCGGTTATTTTCAGTGCGGCCTGAGATTTCCATAACATTTTTGCGTGATATCCCTTCCACCAAAATGCGTTGCACTGTGCCAACCATCTTGCGGCTGTAGCTCTGCGCCTGCTGATTGATGCGGTCTTGCAAAATATACAGGCGCTGTTTTTTCTCTTCTTCAGAAATGTCGTCGACCATGTCGGCGGCTGGCGTACCGGGGCGCGGGGAGAAAACAAAGCTGTAGCTTACGTCGAAGTTGATGTCAGCTATCAGCTTCATGGTTTGCTCAAAATCTTCCTGCGTTTCACCTGGGAAGCCGACGATAAAGTCTGAGCTGATGAGAATATCCGGTCGCGCTTTACGCAGTTTGCGAATGATGGATTTGTATTCAAGTACCGTATGGGTACGTTTCATCATGTTCAGAACTCGGTCTGAGCCGCTTTGTACCGGCAGATGCAGGAAGCTAACGAGCTCAGGTGTGTCTTCATACACGGCGATGATATCGTCTGTAAATTCAATAGGATGGCTGGTGGTAAAGCGAATGCGGTCAATCCCATCAATGGCGGCAACCAAGCGCAGCAGCTCGGCGAAAGTACAAATATCGCCGTCGAATGACGGGCCGCGATAGGCATTCACATTTTGCCCAAGCAGATTGACTTCGCGCACGCCTTGGGCGGCAAGCTGAGCGATTTCAAACAGCACGTCGTCGCATGGGCGGCTGACTTCTTCACCGCGGGTATAAGGCACCACGCAGTATGTACAGTATTTATTACAGCCTTCCATGATGGAAACAAAGGCGCTTGGGCCATCGGCACGCGGCTCGGGAAGCCGGTCGAATTTTTCGATTTCAGGGAAGCTCACGTCCACGATAGGGCTTTTGCTACCGCGAACCTTATTAATCATTTCTGGCAAACGATGCAGCGTTTGTGGGCCAAAAACGATGTCGACATAGTGGGCGCGTTGGCGCAGCAGTTTGCCTTCCTGCGAGGCCACGCAGCCTCCAACGCCGATAATGACGTTCGGATTCGCTTCTTTGAGTAACTTCCAGCGACCGAGCTGGTGGAAGACTTTTTCTTGCGCTTTTTCTCGAATAGAGCAGGTATTTAGCAGCAAGACATCTGCCTCTTCGGCATTCTCGGTCAGTTCGAAACCGTGCGTGCTGCCCAGTAAATCTGCCATTTTGGATGAGTCATACTCATTCATCTGGCAGCCCCAGGTTTTAATATGCAGTTTTTGTGTCATCGATTTGCCATTGCTTTATGCAGGTGGATTTCGGACAGACCGGCACTGTTATCTAAAGCGGATAAAGCATCGGGTGAAAATCGCTATAGATATTAAAAGGTAGAGGTGTCGGAACAAGCCCATACGCAGGTCGGCTATTGTAATCTTTGCCTTAGTTCATGACTACCCTATAACCTCACGCTTTGTGGACGGAATCAAAGGTAAAATCCGGTACAATGACGAAATATATAAGCAGGAGGATCTATGGCCGAGCATAAAAGTGATGTTGTCGTTATCGGTGGCGGCATGGTGGGCGCTGCCGCCGCGTTGGGGTTGGCACAGGCCGGTTTTACTGTCACGGTTGTTGAAAACCGTACGCCTCGCCCATTCGATGCGTCGCAGTCACCTGATTTGCGAATATCGGCTATCAGTGCCTCATCGGTGGCGCTGCTAGAGAGTTTAGGCATATGGAAAACGGTACGTCATATGCGCAGTGCGGCCTATCGTGGTTTAGAAACCTGGGAGTGGGAAGCATCCCGCGTCAGTTTCAGTGCCCAAGAGCTGGGTATTCCAGAGCTCGGCTACATGCTAGAAAACGAAGTGTTGCAGCTTGCGCTTTGGCAGCACTTAGAGCAGATGCCTAATATTTCGCTGATGGTTCCTGCTGAATTAAAAATCATCACACAAGACCAAGACGTGTGGAACGTGGAATTGAGCGACGGTCGTGAAATTGAAACCAAGCTGGTTTTAGGTGCCGATGGCGCAAACTCTTTGGTGCGCGCTCAGGCGGGCATAGGCGTGCGCGGCTGGCAATATCGCCAATCTTGCATGCTGATAACCGTTCAAACGCAGGAAGACCCCTTAGACGTCACGTGGCAGCAGTTTACGCCGCAAGGCCCGCGCGCTTTTCTGCCGTTATGGGATAACTGGGCTTCACTGGTCTGGTATGACAGTCCGGCTCGGATCCGTCAGCTTATGGCATTACCTATGTCGCAGCTTACGCAAGAAATCAAACAGACGTTCCCCGCGCGTTTGGGCGATGTTACGGCAACAGCCGCAGGATCGTTCCCTCTGGTGCGTCGCCATGCGAACCGTTACGTGCAAAATGGTTTGGCATTGCTTGGCGATGCGGCGCACACCATTAATCCACTGGCAGGGCAGGGGGTTAATCTGGGATATCGCGACGTAGATGCGCTGCTGGATGTGGTGATCAATGCGCGTCAGCAAGGTGAAATCTGGCACAGCGAGGAAATCCTGAAACGCTATCAACGCCGTCGCCGTCCAGATAATTTGTTAATGCAGGCTGGTATGGATCTGTTTTATAGCGCTTTCAGCAATGAGCTTAAGCCGCTGCAGCTGGTGCGAAATTTAGGATTGATGGCAGCGGAGCGCTCAGGAGAGTTAAAAAAACGCGCGTTGAAGTATGCGTTGGGGTTGTAGACCTCTAGCAATGTGTTGACTGCCTATGAGATCGAGATACACGGCCCCACCCTACGATTCCCCCTAAAATCAGGCTTAATTATTGATAAATGCTAGTCAAAGCTGAAGAAACTCAAGACGAAAAAAAGCTCGCTAAAAGCGAGCTCTTTTTATTGGCTGGGGTACGAGGATTCGAACCTCGGAATGCTGGTATCAGAAACCAGAGCCTTACCGCTTGGCGATACCCCAATTGTTTGGGTGTTACTATATTGCGTCTTTTAACGCGTAAACCTGTCTAAAACAGATTTAAGAAATATGGCTGGGGTACGAGGATTCGAACCTCGGAATGCTGGTATCAGAAACCAGAGCCTTACCGCTTGGCGATACCCCAAATGGTGGCTACGACGGGATTCGAACCTGTGACCCCATCATTATGAGTGATGTGCTCTAACCAACTGAGCTACGTAGCCAACTCAAGGAAACTCTTTAATACGTAATTTTAGTAGCCAATTCTATGGCTGGGGTACCAGGATTCGAACCTGGGAATGCTGGGATCAAAACCCAGTGCCTTACCGCTTGGCGATACCCCAATTGGGAATAGAATTCACTAGACCTTTTCGAGGAAAAGGATGGCTGGGGTACCAGGATTCGAACCTGGGAATGCTGGGATCAAAACCCAGTGCCTTACCGCTTGGCGATACCCCATCCGCTGCAAAACCGAGTCGTTTAAATGGTGCGGGAGACGAGACTTGAACTCGTACACCTTGCGGCGCTAGAACCTAAATCTAGTGCGTCTACCAATTTCGCCACTCCCGCTCATTTAATCGAAGGTGTTGAAAATAGATGGTGGCTACGACGGGATTCGAACCTGTGACCCCATCATTATGAGTGATGTGCTCTAACCAACTGAGCTACGTAGCCATCTATTTTTCGCCAACCTTCATCGGCGTTGCGGGGCGCATTATGCGTATATGAGAAAGTTGCGTCAACCCCTTTTTTATCGGAAAAGGACATCTGAGGCACGTTTGCGCGGGGATTATACAGCTCGGTGAGAAAATCAACAAAATTCAGGCTTATTAATAGGGTAAAACGGCGTTATCGATAAAAAAAACGGCGAACCTAAAAAGTTCGCCGTTTGGAGAATACATAACTTTTTAAACCGCTACTTTTGATAAGCAGACTGATGTACGCCTACAGCACGACCTGATGGGTCATCCATTTTTTTGAAAGACTCATCCCATTCAATCGCTTTTGCCGAGGAACAGGCAACGGAAGGACCGCCAGGAACACACTCAGCGGCGCTAGGCACGGGGAATAACTCTTCAAAAATTTCACGATACAAATAGCCTTCTTTCGAGTTTGGCGTGTTGTATGGGAAACGGAAGTGCGCATTTGCCAACATTTGATCGCTAATCTGCTGATTCGCGGTTTCTTTTAAAGTATCGATCCAGCTATAACCCACGCCGTCGGAGAACTGCTCTTTCTGACGCCATGCTACGCTGGCTGGCAGATAGGATTCAAAACATTCACGTAAGATGTATTTCTCCATTTTGCCGTTGCCGCACATTTTATCTTGTGGGTTTAGGCGCATAGCGACGTCGAGGAATTTTTTATCCAAGAAAGGAACACGTGCCTCAACGCCCCACGCTGACATAGCCTTGTTAGCGCGGGCGCAGTCATACATATGCAGCGCCAGCAGCTTACGCACGGTTTCTTCGTGGAACTCTTTGGCGTTCGGTGCTTTATGGAAATAGAGATATCCGCCAAAGACCTCATCGGCCCCTTCGCCGGACAGCACCATCTTGATGCCCATGGCTTTTATTTTACGCGCCATCAAATACATTGGCGTTGAGGCGCGGATGGTGGTCACATCGTAGGTTTCGATGTGATAAATCACGTCGCGAATGGCGTCTAAGCCTTCTTGCACCGTGAAATGAATTTCGTGATGCACCGTGCCAAGATGGTTTGCCACTTCCTGCGCGGCTTTTAAATCCGGTGAGCCTTCCAGCCCCACGGCGAATGAGTGCAGCTGTGGCCACCACGCTTCGCTGCGTTCACCGTCTTCAACGCGGCGAGCGGCAAATTTTTTGGTAATGGCGGAGATTACCGAGGAGTCGAGCCCACCGGATAGCAGCACGCCGTAAGGGACGTCAGACATTAGATGGCTTTTGACCGAATCTTCCAAGGCCTCTTTCAATTGAGCCGCGTCAGTGTGGTTTTCTTTAACGTTATCGAACTCAAACCAGTCGCGCTGGTAGTAGCTATGAATTTCGCCATCGTCGCTCGACATATAGCTGCCCGCAGGGAATTCTTTGATGGTGCGGCAAACCGGTACCAGAGCTTTCATCTCTGATGCTACGTAGAAGTTGCCGTGTTCGTCATAACCCATGTACAGCGGAATAATTCCGAGATGATCGCGGCCAATCAGATAGCTGTTTTTTTCTGTGTCATATAAAACAAAGGCAAACATGCCCTGCAGTTCGTCTAAGAACGCAGAACCTTGCTCTTCGTATAGCGCCAAAATGACTTCACAGTCAGAAGCTGTTTGGAATTCATAACGACCTTCGAAACGCTGGCGCAAAGCCTGATGGTTATAAATTTCACCATTCACGGCAAGAATATGGGTGTGCGCGGCATTGTACAAAGGCTGGGCGCCGTTGTTGACGTCAACGATAGACAGACGCTCATGCGCCAAAATCGCGTTGTCAGAAGCATAAATGCCGGACCAATCTGGGCCACGATGACGCATTAGGCGTGACAGTTCGAGTGCCTTTTTGCGCAGCTCAATAGGATCGGTTTTTAAATCAAGCACACCAAAGATAGAACACATAGATTTCTCCCATACTGCATTGTCTAGTTGTGACGTTGTGAGTCAGTTTAAGGCGGTAAAAAATTATTGATTTACGGCTCAGTGAGGCGTTTACCGCTGCTATAAATAACAAATTGCGTCAAAACCTGAATAGAATGCAAGTGCTTTAGCTTAATGGTGAGAAATAGTCTGTTGGTGTACTCTGAATCTTAATGATTATTCATTTTTTAAAGTGAATTATTGAGGAATCGATAATTTTTTAGCGTTCGATGAGTCATCGAGAAAAAAGCAGCGCAGAAAAAATGAAGTAAAAGCGGAGAGGAAAAAGAGAAAGTTGCGTCTGATCGAGCTGACCAGACGCAAATGGATAACGTTAGATGATGTCGATATCGGCAACGGAAGGGTAAATGTAGTTAGGTCGGAACGGCATGTTGTCCACGTCGTTTAACGTTGAGACGCCGGACAGCACTAATATCGTTTCTAGCCCCGCTTGGAAACCTGCCAGAATATCGGTATTCAGATTATCACCGATGATCACGGTGCTTTCTGAATGAGCCTGCATCTTGTTAAGCGCGGCGCGAATAATCCACGGACTTGGTTTACCAACGTAGAAAGGCTTGCGGCCTGAAATCAGTTCAATCGGCGCACATAACGCGCCACAGGCGGGGTAAAAACCACGGCCGTGCGTATCCGGGTTCGTCGCAATAAACCGTGCGCCGTTGACCACGAAGTATGAAGCCTTGTGGATCATCTCCCAGTTATACGAACGGGTTTCACCAACGATAACAAAATCGGGATTGATATCGGTGATGGTAAAGCCTGCTTTGTATAACTCGTGAATCAATGCACCTTCACCAATCACATAGGCTTTTTTCCCCTCCTGACGCTTAAGAAAATCGGCGGTGGCCATAGCCGAGGTGTAAAACACGCTTTCAGGGACATCAAGCCCAGCGGCTGCGAAGCGGTTTGCCAGATCCTGCGCGGTTTGAGAAGGGTAGTTGGTCAGGATAACCAGAGGAATGTCATTTTCTTGAATACGTGCCAGAAATTTATCTGCACCCGGAACCGGAGTGTTGTCGTGCATCAAAACGCCGTCGATGTCACAAATAATACTTTTGATTGTCATGGGTTTATTACTCGTTAAGTTGACAAGCACAAATCATATCATGCTTGTCAGTTAACGTAGCAGCTTGAAGTAAGAAGAGAATTAGTGCGGATGTTGCCCTTCCAGCAGGCGCTGTAGTAATACGCCGTTGAGCATGGCTCGCTTTACTAGCGCAAATGCCCCAATGGCTGACCGATGATCTAATTCAGACGTGACCACCGGTAGATTAATGCGGAAATTCTTCAACGCTTGAGTATTGATGCAGCTCTGAATCGCAGGCAGCAGCGTTTTTTCTGCTTCAATAATTTCGCCGGCGATGACCACTTTCTGCGGGTTAAACATGTTAATCGCAATAGCAATGGCGCGACCCAGATAGCGGCCTACCAATTCAATCACTTCTGTTGCTAGCGCGTCGCCTTTATTTGCCGCTTTGCAGATTGCGCTGATGCTGCAATCGTCCAGCGTGAGCTTGCTGGGATAGCCTTGCTCAAGCAGATGACGAACGCGTTGTTCAATGGCGGCGTTGGCGGCCACGGTTTCCAAGCAACCGAAGTTCCCGCAGTGGCAACGCTCGCCTAATGGATCGATTTGGATGTGCCCAATCTCACCAACGTTTCCCTTGCTGCCGAGAAATATTTTCTCGTTCACGATGATACCCGCACCGGTTCCTCGGTGTAGACGTACCAACATTGAATCTTCGCAGTCGCGGGTGGCGCCGAAATAATGCTCAGCTAAGGCGAGGCTACGAATATCGTGACCAACGAAGCTGGTGACGTTAAATCTGTCTTCTAGCGCTTTGACTAACGGCCAATCATTAACGGCAATATGCGGCATGTAGCGCACGATCCCATGCTGCGGATCGACCAATCCGGGCAAGATCACCGCAATGGCAATCAGCTCGCGGATTTTACGCTGATAGGTCAACATGAACTGCTCAATGGTATTCAGCAGTGCGTTTTCCACTGTTTCCTGAGTACGCTCAGGCAACGGGTAGTGCTCTTCGGCCAGCGATTTTCCGCTCATATCGTACAGCGTGATGGTGGCGTCGTGACGCCCTAAGCGGATGGCTACGGTATTGAAGAGGCGTGTTTCTGTCACAATGGAAATAGCACGGCGGCCACCGGTAGACGCTTGCTGATCGACTTCTTTGATCAGCCCGCGTTCCAGTAGCTGACGGGTAATTTTGGTGACGCTGGCGGGAGCAAGCTGGCTTAGTTCGGCAATTTGAATGCGCGAAATAGGGCCTTGCAGATCGATTAAACGATAAACAGCGGCGCTGTTAAGTTGTTTAACCAGATCTACGTTACCAATTTGTCCTTGTCCGCCTGTTGTCATCAATTTATTACCCGCTTAGAAAAATAGAGCTCAAGTTAATAAAGAAAGCACGCAGACTGATGTACGTTCTTTCTTATTTATTTTCGTAAACCGTTTCGCCGTTCACGATGGTTTTGATCACGCGATAGTCTGAAGTGAAAGCGGTCAGGTTCGCCACTTTACCCGCTTCGATGCTTCCCAGACGGCTATCAACACCCACCGCGCGCGATGGATAGAGCGTTGCCATACGCAATGCTTCATCCAGAGCAATACCGACGTGCTCAACGCTGTTTTTGACGGCGTCGATCATAGTCAGTGCAGAACCGCTCAGCGTACCGTTTTCATCAACGACTAAACCATTGCGGTAATATACTGTTTTTCCGGCGAAAATGAAGTGATCTATGTTGGCGCCTGCAGGTGCAGTCGCATCGGTGACCAGCACCAGATGTTCGCCTTTCAGACGTTTAGCCAGACGAATACTTGGCCAAGCGACGTGGTGACCATCGGCGATAATACCGGTGTACACTTCAGGGGTATCAAAAATTGCCCCCATCAGACCTGGAGCACGGCCAGAAATGGCTGGCATCGCATTATAAAGGTGAGTCGCAAAGCTCATACCTGCGGCGAAGCCTTTGCGCGCTTCTTCATAGGTGGCGTTGGAGTGGCCAGCGGAAACCACAATACCTGCGGCTTTCAGCTGCTGGATAGATGCCTGAGTTGCAACTTCCGGAGCCATCGTCACTTTGGTGATGGCGTCTGCGTGCTCGCACATGAAATCGATCATTTCATGATCCGGTTTACGGATGTATTTCGGATTGTGCGTGCCTTTCTTTTCCAAGCTGATGTATGGGCCTTCAATATGCAGACCTAGCGCCTGATTCTGGTGCTTGGTCAGATAGCTGCGCATAACATCGATACCGTGCTTCATTAAATCGTCAGCACTGGTGATAAGCGTAGGTAAATAGCTGGTACAGCCTGATTTCTCGTTGGCGTGCTGCATGATTTCAAGCGTTTCTTCCGAAACAGCTTCGACAGAATCATTAAACTGAACGCCGCCACAGCCATTAAGTTGCAGATCGATGAAACCAGGAGCAAGGATTGCTCCGCCTAGATCGTGAGTTTCAATGCCTGACGGAAGTTCAGCGACAGGACAGATCTTTTCAATTAAGCCATTGGCGATCATTACTGCATGGTCGTCGAGAATATCGTGGCCGGTATAAATCCGACAATGGGTCAAAGCGTACATCACATACCCCTGGTTACAGGTTGAAAATTATAGATTCTTCATGTTTTCCGCTTCTAACTCGCGGAAGTACTTAACTGTTTTGACTTTCAGCTCCATCGTGGAAGGCTCATCACATACGATGACGGACTTCGGATGAAGTTGCAGAGCGCTGATCGTCCACATATGGTTGACGCTGCCTTCAACGGCGGCCTGCAGAGACAGAGCTTTCGTGTGGCCAGTGACCAAAATCATCACTTCTTCAGCATCTAGCAACGTGCCAACGCCGACGGTAAGCGCATATTTTGGCACTTTTGTCATGTCGCCATCAAAGAAACGAGAGTTTGCGATGCGGGTTTCTTCGGTCAACGTTTTGATGCGAGTGCGAGAAGCTAAAGATGATGCTGGCTCGTTAAAAGCAATATGCCCATCGTTACCTACACCACCCATAAACAGATTGATTCTGCCGTAGGATTTGATTTTTTCTTCGTAGCGGCGGCACTCGGTATCAACATCAGCCGCATTGCCGTTCAGCAAGTTGATGTTTTCACGTGGGATATCCACGTGGTTGAAGAAATTATTATACATGAAGCTATGGTAGCTTTCTGGATGCTCTTCCGGCAGACCGATGTATTCGTCCATGTTGAACGTAACTACGTTCTTAAAGCTGATTTCGCCAGCCTTGTGCAGTTCGATTAAACGTTTGTAGGTTTGCAGCGGGGTGCCGCCGGTTGGTAGGCCAAGAACAAATGGGCGTTCAGCCGTTGGTTTGAAGGCATTGATACGGTTAACAATATGACGGGCAGACCATAAGCCAACGTCTGCAGCATTACTTAGAGGGATAAGTCTCATAGGGCACCTTTAGTGAATATAAATCTATATTATAAACGGGGGTCCACATTGCTCTTTGCTCAGAGTATAAGGCGTAATGCTTGCTAACGACTAATGTGTGACCTAACGCCGTTTGGATTTTTCGAATGATAAAATAAGTTTTGTATGATGGCTAGCAATTAGGCATGTTTAGAGCCTCCTTTGGTGATATTTATCACAAAACTGGAGGTTTTAATTTGCGGAGAAAAATAATTTTTTTACACTCCTGATTGTAGTCCATACTGTCAACTTAATAATTAAGTCAGTTATGACGTGACCATGAGCAGTGCCAATTCGAGCAATGACGGGTCCACAAGGGGGAAATGGTGAGTATTTTAGGTTATCTGCAAAAAGTCGGCCGTGCGCTGATGGTACCGGTGGCGACGCTACCGGCTGCCGCGATATTAATGGGTGTCGGTTATTGGATCGACCCGGTAGGTTGGGGGGGCGCTAATGCGTTAGCGGCCTTCTTCATCAAGTCGGGCTCTGCCATTATCGACAACATGTCCGTACTGTTTGCGATCGGTGTCGCTTACGGTATGTCTAAAGATAAAGACGGCGCTGCCGCATTAACTGGCTTTGTTGGCTTCTTGGTATTGACTACGCTGTGCTCTCCAGCCGCGGTAGCCATGATCCAGAAAATCCCTGCGGATCAGGTTCCAGCTGCATTCGGTAAGATTAACAACCAGTTCGTCGGTATCTTGGTTGGTATTATCTCTGCTGAACTGTACAACCGCTTCAGCGGCGTTGAGTTGCCGAAGGCGCTGTCCTTCTTCAGCGGCCGTCGTCTGGTGCCAATTTTGACCTCTTTCGTCATGATTCTGGTGGCGTTTATCCTGATGTACATCTGGCCGTTAATCTTCGACGGACTGGTGAACTTCGGTGAACACATTCAGAAAATGGGCTCTGTCGGCGCAGGTATCTACGCGTTCTTCAACCGTTTGCTGATCCCTGTTGGTCTGCATCATGCTCTGAACTCCGTATTCTGGTTTGACGTTGCGGGTATTAACGACATTCCTAACTTCTTGGGTGGCGCACAGTCTATCGAAGCGGGCAAAGCCGTTGTTGGTATCACTGGCCGCTATCAGGCTGGTTTCTTCCCAATCATGATGTTTGGTTTACCGGGTGCTGCGCTGGCGATTTACCATTGCGCACGTCCAGAAAACAAAGCCAAAGTGGCCGGTATCATGATGGCCGCTGCGTTTGCAGCCTTCTTCACCGGTATCACCGAACCGTTGGAATTCTCCTTCATGTTCGTTGCGCCAGTGCTGTATGTTCTGCATGCATTCCTGACCGGTATTTCCGTATTCATCGCAGCTTCTATGCACTGGATTGCGGGCTTCGGCTTCAGCGCCGGTCTGGTGGATATGGTGCTGTCTTCACGTAACCCATTGGCAACTCACTGGTACATGCTGATCCCTCAGGGTCTGGTGTTCTTCGTGATTTACTACGTGGTGTTCCGTTTCACTATCACCAAATTCAACCTGCTGACCCCTGGCCGTGAACTGGCTACTGACGCTGACGAAAGCGCTGATGGCTACGATCTGGATCTGGACAATGCGAAAGGCGGTAACGAAACGGCAAATCTGGCACGCAACTACATTGCCGCGGTTGGTGGCTCTGCCAATATCACCGGTATCGATGCATGTATCACGCGTCTGCGTCTGAGTGTTAAAGACTCTGCTATCGTCAACGACAGTTTGGCTAAACGTCTGGGTGCTTCAGGTGTTATTCGCCTGAACAAACAGAGCGTACAGGTCATCGTGGGTACACGTGCTGAAGCAATCGCGACCGCAATGCGTGGCGTGATGGCATCGGGTCCAATTGAAGCCGCTGTTGCTCATGCTGCGCCTGCAGCAGCTGAAGTGAAAGCACAGGCAACGCCAAACGCTGCTGCGGTGGTTAAAGCGACGCTGGTTTCTCCAATCACCGGTGAAGTGGTGGCGTTGGATCAGGTTCCTGACGAAGCGTTCGCCAGCAAAGCCGTGGGCGACGGTGTGGCGGTTCGCCCAACGGATAAAACCGTGGTTTCCCCAGCACGTGGCACTATTGTTAAGATCTTCAACACCAACCATGCGTTCTGTTTAGAAACGGATGAAGGCGCAGAAATCGTTGTTCATATGGGCATCGACACCGTGGCGTTGAATGGTCAAGGCTTCAAACGTCTGGTTGAAGAGGGTGCAGAAGTGAAAGCAGGTCAGCCAATTCTAGAAATGGATTTGGAATATCTGAACGCCAATGCACGCTCAATGATTAGCCCTGTTGTTGTCAGCAACATCGATGATTTCGGTGGTCTGAAAGCGCTGGCTGCGGGTCATGTCGTGGCGGGTGAAACCAAGCTGTATGACATCACTGCAAAATAAGAGCTTTGCAAAATAACTTGCTGATGAACGGTTAGCTGATTTATCAGAAACTGTTTTAAGCAAGCAGAACGGAGAAGGGGTGACCTTTCTCCGTTTTTTTGTTTTTAGCGTCCGCTGATATACAGTGTCACTTAGCAGATCTGTCATCTTTTGACATAACCATGGAAAAAACGCCGTGATAATGGCAACAAACGGTTGTTTCCCGCCACAGGTTGTAAGATCATTACTGGTTATGAGTCGCGTTTTTAGGCATAGAGGAATAGAAAATGAGTGAGGCTGAAGCCCGCCCAAGTAACTTTATCCGTCAGATCATCGATGAAGATCTGGCCTCAGGTAAACATAATTCAGTTCATACCCGTTTTCCGCCAGAGCCAAATGGCTACCTGCATATTGGCCACGCCAAATCCATTTGCCTGAACTTTGGCATTGCCAAAGACTATCAAGGCCAGTGCAATCTGCGCTTTGATGACACCAACCCGGTGAAAGAAGACATTGAATACGTTGAGTCAATTAAACGCGACGTACAGTGGCTAGGTTTTGAGTGGAGCGGCGCGGTGCGTTACTCCTCTGATTACTTCGATCAGCTGCACCAGTACGCCGTTGAGCTGATTAGCAAGGGGCTGGCTTATGTTGATGAGCTTACTCCTGAGCAGATCCGTGAATATCGCGGGACCCTGACATCTCCGGGCAAAAATAGCCCGTATCGCGACCGTAGCGTCGAAGAGAATCTGGCACTGTTCGAAAAAATGCGTAACGGCGAATTCGCCGAAGGCACTGCGTGCCTACGCGCCAAAATTGATATGGCGTCTCCGTTTATCGTGATGCGCGATCCGGTTCTGTACCGTATTAAATTTGCTGAACATCACCAGACCGGCAACAAATGGTGCATCTACCCGATGTACGATTTCACCCACTGCATTTCCGATGCGCTGGAAGGGATCACGCATTCACTGTGTACGCTGGAGTTCCAAGACAACCGCCGTCTATACGACTGGGTTTTGGATAACATCACCATTCCAACCCATCCGCGTCAGTACGAGTTCTCTCGTCTGAATCTCGAATATGCCATTATGTCTAAGCGTAAGCTGAACCAGCTGGTGACCGAGAAAATTGTGGAAGGTTGGGACGACCCACGTATGCCAACGATTTCTGGCCTGCGTCGTCGCGGATATACTGCAGCTTCTATCCGCGAATTCTGCCTGCGTATTGGCGTGACCAAGCAAGACAACAACGTTGAAATGGCTGCGTTGGAATCCTGCGTGCGTGATGACCTAAATGAAATCGCACCGCGTGCGATGGCGGTTCTGGATCCGGTCAAAGTGGTTATTGAAAACATGTCTGCGGATAGCGTAGAAATGCTGGCGATGCCAAACCATCCGAACAAGCCAGAAATGGGCAAACGCGAAGTGCCGTTTAGCAACGAGATCTATATCGATCGTGCCGATTTCCGCGAAGAAGCCAACAAACAATACAAGCGCTTAGTCTTGGGCAAAGAAGTTCGCCTGCGTAATGCCTATGTGATTAAAGCCGAGCGCGTTGAGAAAGACGCTGATGGCGAAATCACTACCATTTACTGCACCTACGATGCGGATACTTTGAGCAAAGATCCTGCTGATGGTCGCAAAGTGAAAGGCGTTATTCACTGGGTTTCTGCAAACCACGCAGTGCCTGCTGAATTCCATCTGTACGATCGCTTGTTCAGCGTTGCAAACCCAGGAGCGGCGGAAGACTTCCTGTCTACCATCAACCCTGAGTCGTTGGTTATCCGCAAAGGTTTTGTTGAACCAAGCCTTGGTGTAGCGACTCCAGAAGTCACCTATCAGTTTGAACGTGAAGGTTATTTCTGCGCTGACTGCCGCTATTCCGCGCCAGACCATTTAGTGTTTAACCGCACTGTGGGTCTGCGCGATACGTGGGCAAAAGTGGGTGCATAACCCAAGTTAGTCATCATTAAAAAGCCGCTTACGTTGTAAGTAGTACTGGTCATTTAAGCCTGATTTTAGGGGAAGTACACCGATGGGATCGTAGCGGCGTAAGCCGCCGGAGCGCCCCGCGGTGTGCTAGCCCCGTGTATCTCGATTTCTTAAACGATCCGCATTACTTATGCCGTAAGTGGCTTTTTTTATCTGTCTTCAATCGTCCCCCTTTCTAATTTAAATCCTAATTGTAAATAGTTTAGTAACTCGATGTTATTTCTCGAGGTGTATAAACGCCCTCTGAATATTTGTTTAACGAATTAATTAATTGCCACAGATTTACCTCGGCATAAAAATGGTTATCCCTTCAGCGTCTGTTTTCTAAGCATTCTCACCTGAGCTTACAATGAAATTACAAATATAATGCTGTTTTTAAAGGGTATTTTAATATTCCCCCAGCAAAAGTGTGTCACATGTAACAAAACATTAAAATATGTGCACTCGGTCAAGAATTGGCACAATTGTTTTACTTTTCATTTGATAATTCGCGTCGCGAAAAATAGTCTAAGACGGTAGATGAGCAATTGAGTTATTCACTCTACTACGAATTAATTTTTCCCCATTTTAGGGGTTTTGCGTCCTAGACCGGTGAACGTCGAGGGTCGCGTTTTTCAAAGTCAAAGAGGATCGATTTTATGGTTACGCATCGTTTGAAGCGCAACGCGCTAACGCTCGCCATAACTGGGGTGTTGTTGGGTAGTGGTTTTTATGCAATGCCAGAAGCTAAGGCTGAAGGCTTTGTTGATGATTCAACGCTGACAGGTGGTGTTTACTACTGGCAACGTGAGCGTGACCGTAAAGATGTCACCACTGGAAACTACGAGACCAACCTTAATCATTCCACGTGGAACGCCAATCTAGATTTCTCATCCGGCTATGCAGCCGACATGTTTGGTATTGATGTTGCCGCATTTACCGCAATCGAAATGGCAGAGAACCATGATAGCGGACATCCAAACGAAATTGCCTTCTCCTCGAAAAACAAAGGCTACGACGAAGACTACTCGGGTGATAAGAGTGGCATAAGCCTGTACAAAGCTGCTGCGAAATTTAAGTACGGCCCAGTCTGGGCGCGTGCCGGCTACATTCAGCCAACAGGCCAAACTTTACTGGCGCCACACTGGAGCTTTATGCCTGGTACTTATCAAGGTGCTGAGGCCGGTGCAAACTTTGACTACGGTGATGCAGGAGCGCTGAGCTTCTCCTACATGTGGACCGACAAATATAAAGCGCCATGGCATACCGAAGTTGATGGTTTCTATCAAAACGACAAAAAAACCGGCGTTTCTTATCTGCACTCATTAGGCGCCAAGTATGATTTCAAAAATGATTTCATACTGGAAGCGGCCTTTGGTCAGGCTGAAGGTTATGTCGATCAATACTTTGCTAAAGGTTCCTACAAGTTTGATGTCGCGGGTAACCCGATGACAACCAGCTACCAATTCTATGGCACGCGCGACCGCGTACATGACGGCGGCGTGAACGATCTTTACGACGGTACCGCATGGTTACAAGCGCTGACTCTGGGCTACAAAGTGGGGCAGTTCGACTTCCGCTTGGAAGGTACTTACGTCAAAGCTGAAGGTAATCAAGGCTACTTCTTACAGCGTATGACTCCAACCTACGCATCTTCAAACGGACGTTTGGATATTTGGTGGGATAACCGTTCTGACTTTAACGCCAACGGCGAAAAAGCCATTTTCGGCGGCGTGATGTACGACCTGAGCAAGTGGGATATGCCGGGCTTCGCCATCGGCGGTTCTTATGTTTACGCATGGGATGCTAAACCAAGCACCGATCCTCAGTACGATCAAAGTCAGCGCGTGAAAGAAAGCGCCTACAGTCTGGATGCGATGTACACCATTCAGGACGGTCGTGCGAAAGGCACGCTGTTCAAACTGCACTTCACTCAGTACGACAACCATTCAGACAACCCAAGCTGGGGCGGCGGTTATGGCAACATGTTCCAAGACGAACGTGATGTTAAGTTCATCGTAATCGCGCCGTTCACCATTTTCTAAGCCAAAGACTCGGCGTGTTTTGCTAAACATGCCGAGTCACTTTGACGGGATCAAAAAATGAAAAAAATTCTATTGGTTGTCGCTGCCGTTGTTGGGTTAAGTGCCTGTGTACAGCAATCTACTGCACCTCAAGAAGATGCAAAATTAAAGCAAGCCTATAGCAACTGCATTAATACCGCTGAAGGCAATCCAGATAAAATCTCAGCCTGTCAGTCAGTGCTAGAAGTGTTGAAACAAAGTAAGCCGCATCAGGCCTTTGCCGAAAAGGAAAGCGTGCGCGTATTTGATTACCAAAATTGTATTCAGGCAGCTAAAACCGGAGCTGGAGATAACTACCAGCAGGCCTGTGGCAAAGTTTGGCAGGAAATTCGCAGCAACAATAACTGATTAAGGACGGGGCTTTAGGATGAGCAAATTTAAATTGAACACGTTGGCCGTTGCCGTTTCTGCACTGGGCATGCTCGGTTTTTCCGCAGCAAGTCAGGCAGATCAGCAAATCGTTGACCAACTGAGTCAGTTAAAAGTTAACGTGAAAGTCACCGACAACCGCGCGGCAGAGAACGGCGTAGATTGTGCCGCGCTGGGCGCTGATTGGGCGTCGTGTAATCAATCCGTTATTACGCTAACCAGCGATAGCGATATTAAAGGCAACGACTGGGCGATCTATTTCCATAACCCACGTCAGGTTCTGGACGTGAAAAGCGATCAGTTCAAAATTACCTTTGTGACCGGTGATCTGCATAAGATTGAACCAACCGATAAGTTTAAAGGATTTACCGCTGGTCAATCGGTAGAAATTCCTCTAATTGGTGAATACTGGCAGTTGTTTGAAAGTGACATTATGCCTCGTTGGTACGTCACTTCTCAGGATGCTAAACCTAAGGTGATTGCCAGCACCGATACGGAAGATCTGCGCCAGTTTGTGACGCCGTTTGCGGGCGATCTGTGGAAGCGTACCAAAGACGATAAAAACGTTCTGATGGTGCCTGAAACTCGCTTCGACAAAAACGCTGATGTGAAAGAGCTGCCAGCACAGAGCCTGCGTGGCCAAATTATGCCAACGCCGATGGAAGTGAAAATCCATCAGCAGGACGTTGACCTCAGCAAAGGCGTAGCGCTCGATCTTACCGTTCTGAACAGCGCCACGGCAGAAGCCGCGCAGCAGCGTTTCGCGCTGTTAGGTGTGAAAAGCGATGCCAAAGGCTATCCAATCAAAACGGCGATTGCGGTTAATCACTTCAAAGGCGATTTAGCGGTGCCGGGGGCTTACGAGCTGAAGATCGGGCCGAAGGGCGCAGAAGTTATTGGTTACGATCAGGCTGGCGTATTCTACGGCTTACAGTCCATCCTTTCGCTGGTGCCAAGCGATGGCAGCATGAAGATTGCAACCTTAGATGCGAAAGACGCGCCGCGTTTCCAATACCGTGGCATCTTCTTGGACATCGGGCGTAACTTCCATTCCAAAGAAGCAGTACACCGTCTGCTAGACCAGATGGCGGCGTACAAGATGAACAAATTCCACTTCCATCTGACCGATGATGAAGGCTGGCGCATTGAGATCCCAGGTCTGCCAGAGCTTATCGATGTGGGCTCAAAACGCTGCCACGATCTGAGCGAAAAAGAGTGCCTGCTGCCGCAGCTAGGTTCGGGGCCTGATGCTAACAACAATGGCACTGGCCATCTGACTCGCGCCGAATATATCGATATCGTTAAATATGCTCAGGCGCGTCAGATTGAAGTGATCCCTGAAATCGATATGCCTGCACATGCCCGTGCAGCCGTGGTTTCGATGGAAGCGCGCTATGACAAATTGAAAGCCGCCGGTGACGAAAAGGGGGCGAATGAATTCCGTTTGGTTGATCCAACGGATACCTCAAATACCACCTCCGTACAGTTCTACGATCGTAAGAGCTATTTGAATCCATGCTTAGATTCCTCTAAGCGCTTTGTCGATAAAGTGATTGGCGAAGTGGCGCAGATGCACAAAGAAGCGGGGCAGCCGTTAACCACGTGGCACTTCGGCGGTGATGAAGCTAAAAACATCCGCTTAGGGCCGGGTTATCAGGATAAAAATGGCAAGATTGAGCCGGGTAAAGGCATTATCGATCAGAGCAAAGAAGATAAACCATGGGCGCAGTCTCAGGTTTGTCAGACCCTAATTAAGAGCGGCAAAGTGGAAGATATGGAACATCTGCCAAGCCACTTTGCGATTGAAGTCAGCCAGATCGTCAATAAGCATGGCATTGAAAAAATGCAGGCGTGGCAGGATGGTCTGAAAGATGCCAAAGACGCGAAGGCATTTGCCACCAAACGTGTAGGTGTTAACTTCTGGGATACGCTCTATTGGGGCGGTTTTGATACTGTCAACGACTGGGCGAACAAAGGCTACGAAGTGACGGTTTCTAACCCAGACTACGTCTACATGGACTTCCCGTATGAGGTGAATCCACAGGAAAATGGCTACTACTGGGGCACTCGCTTTAACGATGAGCGTAAAATCTTCAGCTTCGCGCCAGACAACATGCCACAGAATGCGGAAACTTCCGTAGACCGTGACGGCAACTTCTTTACCGCGAAAAGCGATAAGCCATGGCCGGGTGTTTATGGACTCTCAGCGCAGCTGTGGAGTGAAACCACGCGCACCGACGAAATGATGGAGTATAAAATCTATCCTCGCGTGATGACGGTAGCGGAACGCGGATGGCATCGCGCGGGCTGGGAGCAAGACTACAAAGCGGGCCGCGAATATAAAGGCGGAGAAACCAATCTGGTAGACAAAAAATCTCTGCTGAGTGATTGGCAGCGTTTTGCAAACCTGATGGGGCAGCGTGAGCTGGCGAAAATGGATAAAGCCGGTGTGGAATATCGCCTGCCGGTTCCTGGAGCAAAAGTTGTGGGCGGGAAACTGGAAGCCAACATTGCGCTACCAGGGCTGGGGATTGAATACTCGGTAGACGGTGGCAAGCAGTGGCAGCGTTATGATGCTAAAGCCCAGCCGACCGTTTCTGGCGACGTTCAAATTCGTTCAGTGAGCCCAGATGGCAAACGCTATAGCCGCGTAGAACCGGTACAGGCGTGATATCCAAATAGGTAAGCTAGCTATTTCCTACCCCGGTGGGGTAGGGAATAGCGCAATAACGTTTTTATGCAGTGGTTTTTAATACCGTTTCATCATCATCATTATTGTTGTCATGGTTTTTGCCGAAGCCATATGAGTGACTGAGTTATTTAGCCCCCAGCCTGAGGGGCTTTTTTTGTCTATTATTTGGTGAGAAAACGAATATTGCGGATTTCAGGAAATAAAAAAAGCGACCCTCAGGTCGCCTCATTACACTCGCGTATTCTTACTCTCTGCCATCGTGCAGACTTTCGTCTTCGCGGCAATCACCCGCAGCGCAGTGACCATAAAGATACAGGCTGTGGTTGGTCAGCTGGATACCGTATTTTTTAGCAATTTCGTGCTGACGTTTTTCAATGGAGTCATCACTAAACTCAATCACTTTACCGCAGTCTAAGCAGATCAGATGATCGTGGTGATGCTGCTGAGTCAGCTCAAATACGGATTTTCCGCCTTCAAAATTGTGACGAGTTACAATTCCAGCGTCGTCGAACTGGTTCAGTACACGGTAAACGGTGGCTAAGCCGATTTCTTCACCCATATCGATCAGCTTCTTATACAGATCTTCTGCGCTGACGTGGTGGCAAGTTGGATCTTGCAGAACTTCCAGAATCTTAAGACGCGGAAGCGTGACTTTAAGTCCAGCCTTCTTTAAAGCAGTGTTGTTATCTGTCATTCGGATTCTGTCCCGTTACTTAGTTCGAAGACGTTTAGGATAGTCTGCATTTGCTGCCAGCGTTGCCTGAATTGTCACCGAACTGAAAATATAATTGAGATTCATTATAAAGCTGATGGCGGTAAATGGAAACCGCAGTGTGTTAACAACTTGGGCGGAAGTACAGGGTGGAAATAAAACGTAACACACTGACAAATATGTAACTCTGCTGGTGGCGGGTGCTAGAGCGGGAAAAATGAGTTACATAGATGTTGCAAATTGCTTTTGCCAATCGTTGAAATACCCGCTGGCTTATGCAGTCAGCGGGCACAATTTCATATTAGCCAGCCAGTTCAGCCAAGCTCATCTCTTCGGAGATTTGTTTCACCCACGCATCAACACGCGTTGCGGTGAGTTCAGGCTGGCGATCTTCGTCAATAGCCAAACCGACGAAGGTTTTGTCATCAACCAGCGCTTTAGACGCTTCAAAATGGTAACCCGCCGTTGGCCAGTGGCCGACGATGGTCGCGCCGCGTGGCTCGATCAAGTCACGGATGGTGCCCATTGCGTCGCAGAAGTACTCTGCATAGTCTTCTTGGTCGCCGCAGCCGAACAGAGCAACCAGTTTACCGTTGAAGTCGATCTCTTCCAGAGAAGGGAAGAAATCATCCCAGTCACACTGAGCTTCGCCGTAATACCACGTTGGGATGCCAAGCAGAAGAATATCGAATGCCTCGATGTCTTCTTTGCTGCTTTTGGCAATGTCATGAACTTCAGCAACGTCTTTTCCGAGTTGCTTTTGGATCATCTTAGCGATGTTTTCCGTGTTGCCCGTGTCGCTGCCAAAGAAAATGCCTACGATTGCCATGTCGCGTTTATACCTTTTATATCAAATAATTAAACTAGAATCTTTAGAAAGACCAGTACGTACTTTACGCACTATAGCACTTTAAACCGTATCGATTTGTCGTCATTGTGTGCTGGTGGCGTTAAGATTTTAAAATCTGATTGAGCAAAATTTGTTCAATCAATTCACTGCGGCTAATGTTTTGTTCTTGAGCCAAACGATTCAGCATTTCAACCGCTTCTTCGTTAATTTTTAGCTCGACGCGACGCAGCCCTTTCACTTTATCGCGGCGCAGTTGGTTGCGTTTGTTAATTCTTAGCTGTTCATCCCGAGATAACGGGTTGGTTTTCGGGCGACCCGGACGACGTTCATCTGCGAACAGATCCAGAGTCGTGCGGTCCGTTTGTTCTTTGGCCATATCAGGTAGCGGTACTACAAGGAGAATTTTGAATCTGCGTAACGAATCAGATCATGATTAACATACTAGGGCCATTCACCCTTTACCGGCACTATCCTTGAACAGCAAAACTGCCTGCCAGAATAATAGCGCGCCATAATACCCCAGCGCCCCCAGCCGCGACAATCCTTAATCTTACTTACCTCACTGATGAACGGTGATTTTTTCTACAGTGTGGTTATGCTGAGGGGGAGAAGACAACAAAAGTAAGCCGTTTAGCTTATTCATCGCTATCCAGAAAACGGTGCAGCGTGCGTAGCACCAATTCGGGCTTTTCCGCATGCAGCCAGTGGCCAGTACCGGCAATCACGTGGGCTTTGGCATGAGGAAACTGACGTGTGATGGCGGCGCGATGAATATCTTGTATATAAGGCGATGAGCCGCCTTTGATAAACATTGCGGGGCCTTGGTAAGGCGTCACGTCTTGCCAGCCCACGATATTTTCGTATTGATCCCACAGCACGGGCACATTAAATAGCCACTCGCCGTCCTGAAAAGACTTCAGCAAAAACTGTATCACGCCTTCTTCTTGGATATAGCCGCGCATGATTTCAGCGGCCTCTTGGCGGCGCGTCACCTGCGCAGCCGTTACCGCATTAATAGCAGTAAAAATCGTATCGTGACGACGAACTTGATAATCAACGGGTGCAATGTCCAGCAAGGCAAGGCGACGAATACGGTCGGGGGCAAGTGCGGCCAGCGTCATGGCGGCTTTTCCGCCCATTGAATGCCCAATGACATCCAACTGAGGCAAAGAAAGATCGTCAATCAGCGCCAGTAAATCTTCGGCCATCGCGGCATAATCCATGCGCTCTGAGCGAGGTGAGTGTCCATGATTGCGCATATCCACCTGAATGACACGTCGATCGCTGCGCAAGTCTCGTCCTAATATACCTAGATTATCCAAGCTGCCGAATAACCCGTGGATCAGTAATGCCGGTGGAAACTGGGCTTGCTGGGTTGGAATATGTTCGCGGTAGTTGAGTTTCATATCGTTAAGTCTATTCGTGGTGTCTATTCGCGGAATCCATGTGCTAAACATGCGGCAATGGAGTGCGAAGAATCTTATGTTGTAACAAATAGGTTACCACGACTAAGCATGATTGTTAGTCACCGAGTATTATCCAGCAAAATTTAAGGGTATTCTTTCCATAAGTTTGGGAAAAAACTCACTGAATTGATCAGAGCATCGGGTTTACGCTATCCGCATGAGGCGTTTGACTTTATAATCCTGCTGATTAAGTCGTAAACCTGTATTGGATAATGATGAAAACTATTGAAGTCGACGAGGAGCTGTACCGCTACATTGCAAGCCACACGCAAAGTATCGGTGAGAGTGCTTCTGACATATTGCGCCGCCTGCTGAAAGTCTCCGAACATAAAGCGACTACTGCTCCGGCAGTAACACCGACCGTTATCGCTGCGCCAGTGGCTGCTCCGGTAACTGCCCGTCCGGTAGACCGCGTTCGTACCATGCGTGAATTGCTGCTGTCTGATGAATATGCAGAGCAGAACAAAGCGGTAAATCGCTTTATGCTGGTACTTTCAACGCTTTACTCTATTGATAATCAGGGATTTGCCGCTGCGACGGAATCCTTGCATGGCCGCACGCGTGTCTATTTCGCCGGCGACCAGCAAACGCTGTTGCAAAACGGCACGCATACCAAGCCTAAACACGTCGCGGGCACGCCTTACTGGGTGATCACCAATACCAACACCGATCGCAAGCGCAGCATGATTGAACACATCATGCAGGCGATGCAGTTCCCCGCTGAACTGATTGAAAAGGTCTGTGGGACCATCTAATTCAAGAACTGCCTAATCGCAAGCCTTGGCAACGCGATTAGGCACTCAACCATACAAGCGTAATAGCGTAGGGAGTAGTGACCATGGCAAATCACCCCCGTGCCGGGCAGCCTGCCCAGCAGAGCGATTTGATCAACGTGGCTCAACTGGTTTCTCAATACTATGTATTGACGCCGGAAGTGGGTAACACGTCGCATGCGGTAAAATTCGGGACCTCAGGTCACCGTGGCAGCGCCCAGCGCCATAGCTTTAACGAAGCGCACATTTTAGCTATTGCCCAAGCAATTGTTGAAGTGCGTAAAGCCAATGGCATCGAAGGCCCCTGTATCGTGGGTAAAGATACGCATGGGTTGTCTGAACCTGCGTTTATCAGCGTGCTAGAAGTTCTGACGGCAAACGGCGTGGACGTCGTGGTACAGCAGGATAATGGTTTCACCCCAACGCCTGCGGTTTCTCACGCTATTCTGACTCACAACAGCAATAAGAATGCGGTATTGGCCGACGGTATCGTCATCACGCCTTCGCACAATCCGCCTGAAGATGGCGGTATCAAATACAATCCGCCAAATGGTGGACCGGCAGATACCGATCTTACCAAGGTGATTGAACAGCGCGCCAACGAACTGTTAAGCCTTAACTTGCAGGGTGTGAAGCGTCAAACGCTCGATGCAGCTTGGAAAAGCGGCTTGGTGCACGCTAAAGATCTGGTACAGCCTTATATTGAAGGTTTGGTTGATATCGTTGATATGCAAGCCATTCAGCGCTCTGGCCTGCATTTAGGCGTCGATCCATTGGGCGGTTCCGGCATTGAGTATTGGCAGCGCATTGGTGAACATTACAAACTTGATCTGACCTTGGTGAACGATCACGTTGATCCATCATTCCGCTTCATGCACTTAGACCACGATGGCGTGATCCGTATGGATTGCTCATCGGAAAGCGCAATGGCGGGATTGCTGGCGCTGCGAGATCAGTTTGATTTAGCGTTCGCTAACGACCCAGACTACGATCGCCACGGTATCGTCACGCCTTCAGGCCTGATGAATCCGAATCACTACTTAGCCGTAGCTATTAATTATCTGTTCCAGCATCGCCCACAGTGGGGCGCTGATGTTGCCGTAGGTAAAACGCTGGTATCCAGCGCCATGATTGACCGCGTCGTCAATGACTTAGGTCGCAAACTGGTGGAAGTTCCTGTCGGCTTTAAGTGGTTTGTTGATGGCCTGTTTGACGGCAGCTTTGGTTTTGGTGGCGAAGAGAGCGCAGGCGCTTCCTTCCTGCGCTTTAACGGTACGCCGTGGTCAACAGACAAAGACGGCATCATTATGTGCCTGCTTGCCGCTGAGATCACTGCCGTTACCGGTGAAAACCCACAGCAGCATTACAATAAGCTGGCGGAACGTTTTGGTGCGCCAAGTTATAACCGTATTCAGGCACCGGCTACGCATGCGCAGAAAGATGCGCTGTCTAAGCTCTCTCCTGAGATGGTTAAAGCTGACAAACTGGCGGGCGATCCAATTACCGCTCGTTTGACCAAGGCTCCGGGCAACAACGCCTCTATCGGCGGGCTGAAAGTGATGACCGACAACGGCTGGTTTGCTGCTCGTCCATCTGGCACAGAAGAAGCCTACAAAATTTACTGCGAAAGTTTCTTAGGCGCTGAACATCGCCTGCGAATCGAGAAAGAAGCGGTGGATATTGTGAGCGCTGTGCTCGCCAGCGCCAAATAAGCGAGTTCTTCAGAAATTCTAAAAGCGCCTTTAACGGCGCTTTTTTTATGCCGCAAAAAGTGAAGCTCAACCTGCTCGAATATGATAAAAGTTATCATTATCAAAAAATATTCGAAGAGGGAATACCATGTCTGGATATCGCTACCGCATCACCGTAGAGCCGATTGCCGATCGTAAAGGCGATCCGATTGATAAAGCGCCAATCAGCTTTGAAGTTGAAAATCATGATGAGATTCTATCTATCGTCGAAAGGCTGGGGGCAAGGGACGATTTGCCATTCACCGGTGATAAATCGAAGGCCTTTGCCGTTGGTTTAAAACTGTTTTCAGAATCACTGCTGGAGAACCGTAAACATCCGCTGTTTGACGATCTGCGTGATTCATTCCGCGCTTTTATGATGACTTTAAAAGGTATCAAGCGCGGTGAGAGTGCCGACGAAGCAAAAGAAGAACAAAAAGAAGGTTAAAAATTACAGCATAAACCGGTAACCAACGCCGGTTTCAGTCAGTAAGTGCTTGGGGCGTGCTGGTTCAGCCTCGAGTTTTTGCCGTAAATGCCCCATATAGATCCGCAGATAATGGCTGTGCTCAACGTAGTTTGGCCCCCAAACCGTACTAAGCAGCTGGCGCTGTGTGAGCACTTTTCCTGCATTGGCGATAAGTTCGGTTAGCAAACGAAACTCCAACGGTGTGAGATGCAAATCCTCACCGGCTCGAGTGACTCGGCGGTTAATCAAATCCACCTCAACGTCTGAGAATTGAATTAGCGGGCTTTCCTGATTTTGCTGAGCATGGCGGCGCAAAGAGACGCGCACGCGGGCCAATAATTCCGCTACGCCAAAGGGTTTACTTAGATAATCATCGGCTCCGGCATCTAGCGCCAGCACCTTGTCCGACTCCTCGCTGCGCGCAGAAAGCACAATCACCGGAATTGAACTCCACTGGCGCAAATCGCGGATAAAATCTAGGCCATCGCCATCCGGTAAGCCTAAGTCGAGAATAATCAGATCTGGTTTTCGCGTTCCCGCCTCGATCAGACCACGCTGCAATGTATCGGCGTCGAAAACCCGCCAGCCCTCATTCTCAAGCGCAGAACGGACAAAGCGGCGGATCTCTTTTTCATCTTCAACGATGAGCACATTTATCGGGGTTTGATTCACGTTATCTCTCTGTTTCGCCGCTCTCTGTTTTTCAAGAACTTGGATGATCAAGTTCATCCTCAATATCAGGCGGTGCTTCTAGCGGTAGGGTAAAGTGGAAACAGGCCCCGCCTTGAGCAATATTTTCTGCCCATATTTTACCACCGTGTACTTCTATAATGGCACGACAAATGGCTAAGCCCAAACCGACCCCAGGAATCGCTGACTCTTTATCGCCGCGGGTAAACTTATTGAATATCAGCAGTAGCTGTTCGGCGGGAATACCGTTGCCGCGATCTTCAATTTCTACTTCTAACCAATCTTCTGAGGCTTTTGCCCGAATCGCCAACGGTGATTCCAGTCCGGCATATTTGCCCGCGTTTTCTAACAGATTTTGTATCACGCGCTCAATCAAGCTGCCGTCGCAGTTCACTAAGGGGAGATCTGCCGGTAAATCAATCGTCAGCGGATGCGAATTCAGCATCGGTTCTAACGTATTAATTGCACTGCCGACGATTTCCTCCAGCGATTGCCACTCTTTACGCAGGTTAAATCCGCCGGACTGAATACGTGCCATATCCAGTAAATTATTGACCAGCCGCGTGGTGTTGAGGATCTGCTGGCGGATTTGATTGGCCTGTTGGGCATGCGGCGATTTTTCAGCGGCCAGATCGAGCGTTAAAATTTCAGCCTGACCAAACAACACGGTGAGCGGGGTACGCAGATCGTGCGAAAGAGCGGCTAACAGCGAGTTTCTGAGCTGTTCGCGCTCGGTGTCCATACGTGCGCTCGCCGCCGTTTGGGCCAGATGTAAACGCTCAAGCGCGCTAGCAATCATCACCGCATAAGTTTGTAACAGACGCTGCTGTTCAGGCACCATCAATTGGCGCATGTTCATGGGTTCGATGGCTAAAACGCCAAAGGTCTGCTGTGAGGTGCTCAGGGGCAGTAGTTGATAAGGAACACCGGGTAGCGTATCGGTACCTGCCCCTGCGGGTTGCTGCTTATCGAAGCACCAATGTGCAATAGCAAAATCAACGCCCGACACACCTTCCTGTGGCGGTGTCACCTGAACCAACGGCGTATCATCGCTGGGAATTAATACTGATGTCCGTGCGTTGAAACTGCTGTTAAGAAAATAGCTGCCGCTGCGAGCGATATCTTCATTGGTAATTGCATTACTCAGGGCTTTGGACAGTTCATACATATGGCGCGCGCGCTGCTCGCGATAACGCGCCACTCGCGCCTGATAGCGCACACCTGCGGTCAGATTACCAATCACGATCCCGACGGTTAGCATCACACCAAAGGTCACGAGATATTGAACGTCGGTAACGGCGAACGACCACTGAGGTTGGATGAAAAAAAGATCGAAACTGGCAACGCTAACCACGGCGGAAAGTACGGAAGGCCAGCGGCCATAAAACAGCGCCACGATCACTACCCCCAGCAGATAGACCATCACGATATTAGCCTGATCGAAGTTGGGGAAAATCATTCTTGCCAGTAGCGTAATCAGCGCACATAGGGCAATGGCAACCAGACACCCGCGAATTTGCATCCGCCACTTTTCGCTGAAAGAGCGACTATCGGACTCTTTGCTGGCGGTGCGAGGTTTGTCTTCAACGGCGACGATAATTAAATCGAGATCCGGCCCGAGTTTAGCCAGCCTGTCAGCAAAACTTTCATGCCACCACCAACGCCGCTCTTTCTTATTGCGCCTGCCAATAATAATTTTGCCGAGATTATGCTCACGGGCGTAGCGCAGAATGGCTTTTTCTTCATTGGGATCGGATAGCGTGGTGGTTTCTGCGCCTAATTCTTGTGCCAGCTTAACGCTGCGTAAAATCGCCCGCCGCTGATTTTCCGGTAATCGATGCAGGCGCGGTGTTTCCACATAAACTGCGTGCCAGATGCAGCCAAGACGAGCCGCCAGCCTAGACGCTGTGCGGATAAGTTTGTCGTTATCGACGTTGTGGCCAATACACAGCAAAATGGCATCACGGGTATGCCAAACGCGTTCTTTATCTTGGCTATTACGAAACTCGCGCATTTGCTCATCAACGCGGTCTGCGGTACGACGCAGCGCCAATTCGCGTAAGGCAATCAAATTTCCTTTACGGAAAAAGTGCTCGATGGCGCGTTCTGCCTGCCCAGGAATATAGACTTTCCCTTCGTTTAGGCGCTGGCGTAAATCGTCCGGTGGTAAGTCCACCAGCACGATTTCGCTGGCATCATCGAAGATGCGGTCAGGCACGGTTTCGCGCACGCGAATTCCGGTTACGGAACCAACCACGTCGTTAAGACTTTCAAGGTGCTGAACGTTAACGGTAGTAAGCACGTCAATGCCCGCATCCAGCAGTTCCTCGACGTCTTGCCAGCGTTTAGGATGGCGCGAACCGGCGGCGTTGCTGTGCGCTAGCTCATCCATCAGGATTAGCGCAGGGTGGCGAGCCAGCGCCTGATCGAGAGCAAACTCTCGCACTTGACGACCGCGATGATGAATTCGCTTGAGGGGTAAGATATCCAGCCCCTCAAGCTGTGCAGCGGTCTCCGCACGGCCATGGGTTTCCACTACGCCGACCAGAACGTCTAAGCCTTGGGCACGAAGGCGCTGCGCTTCTTGCAGCATCGCGTAGGTTTTTCCAACGCCAGCGCAGGCGCCGAAAAAGACTTTTAGTTTTCCGCGTGGCTTTTCGCAAACCTGAGCCAGCAAGGTATCTGGATCGGGGCGGCGCAGCTCTTCATCGTCTAGCATGTCGTTCTCTTTATGATCGCGCTGGTGGCGTTATAAATGCGTGTTAGATGCATTGTGGGGCAATAATGCATCCAGTGCCATGTTCAGTTCTAATACGTTAACCACCGGCTGACCAATAAACTGTGGCAGGCTATATTGGGTGTTAGAGGCAATCAGTTTTTCAACGCTGGCCTGTGGCAAATTGCGCACTTTAGCGATGCGTGCAGCCTGATAATAGGCCGCTTGCGGCGAGATATGAGGATCCAAGCCACTGGCTGAGCTGGTCATTAGATCGACCGGAATAGCCATCGGCGCCGAAGGATCTGCTTGGCGTAATAGCGCAGCGCGCTCTTGCAAATTTTTATCCAACTGTGGGTTAGACGCTGCCAAATTGCTGCCGCCGGAAGCCTGTGGATTATAGGCCGCGTCAGCGGTCGCGGATGGACGATCCCAAAAGTATTTTGGTTGAGTAAAGTTTTGGCCAATCAAACGTGAACCCACGATGACGCCATCGTGTTCAATCAACGATCCTTCGGCCTGAGAGTGAAACATCACCTGCGCTAACCCTGTGGTTAGCAACGGGTAGGCAATACCGGTGATGGCGGTCAAAATCAGCATCATCATCATAGAGGGACGTAGTAGCGACATTATTCATTCCTTAAAACATTCTGTACTTCATATGCTTAGCTAAGAATATCTTCAGCAAACAATAGAACTTTCTGAAGCCTGATTTTAGGGGAAGTACACCGATGGGGTCGTAGCGGCGAAGCCGCCGGAGCGCCCCGCGGTGTGCTAGCCCCGTGTATCTCGATCTTATAAACGGCTGGCGTTAACTCATGAGCGTATTAAGCCAAGCCACAAACGGTCAGCAACATATCGATCAATTTGATCCCGACAAACGGCACCAACAGCCCGCCTGCACCATAGAGCCATAAATTTCGGCGCAACAGTGCGCTGGCGCTTAGCGGTTTATAGCTCACGCCTTTCAGCGCCAGCGGGATCAAGAACACAATGATCAACGCGTTGAAAATGACCGCTGACATAATGGCCGACGCCGGCGACGTTAGGTGCATGACGTTGAGCGCATTCAGCTGAGGATAAGTGGCTGCAAAGGCTGCTGGAATAATGGCGAAATATTTCGCCACGTCATTGGCGATACTGAAGGTAGTCAGTGAACCACGCGTCATCAGCATCTGTTTGCCGATATGCACCACTTCAATCAACTTGGTTGGGTTAGAGTCTAAATCAACCATGTTGCCCGCTTCTTTAGCGGCCTGTGTGCCTGAGTTCATGGCGACCGCAACGTCGGCTTGGGCCAGCGCTGGCGCATCGTTGGTACCGTCGCCGGTCATGGCCACTAAGCGACCTTCAGCTTGATACTGACGGATCAGCGCCAATTTGGCTTCGGGCGTAGCTTCCGCCAGAAAATCATCCACGCCAGCTTCGGCAGCGATAGCCGCAGCGGTTAAGCGGTTATCACCGGTAATCATGACCGTTTTGATACCCATGCGGCGTAGCTCAGAGAATCGCTCTTTGATGCCGCCTTTGACGATATCTTTCAGCGCCACCACGCCAAGAATCCGGCCATCTTCTGCCACCACCAGCGGTGTGCCGCCGGTGCGTGCAACGCTTTCCACGCGTTCATCAACCGCACGTGGGAAGTGGCCTTGGTTAGATTCAACGTGGCGGCGTATTGCGTCCACTGAACCTTTGCGGATCATTCTTCCCTGCACGTTAACGCCGCTCATGCGGGTTTGGGCCGAGAAGGGCACAAAGGTTGCGCCTAGGCTCGCTAAATCACGTTCGCGCAGATTGAAACGCTGCTTAGCCAGCACCACAATGCTGCGGCCTTCAGGTGTTTCATCGGCTAGCGAAGCGAGCTGTGCCGCGCTGGCGAGCTCTTCCTCACTCACGCCGGGGACAGGCAAGAATTCGGTCGCCTGACGATTGCCCAGCGTGATAGTGCCCGTTTTGTCCAATAGCAACACATCGACGTCACCGGCGGCTTCCACGGCGCGCCCGCTGGTGGCAATGACGTTTGCGCCTAGCATGCGGCTCATCCCCGCCACGCCAATGGCTGACAGTAAGCCACCAATGGTGGTTGGGATTAAACAGACCAGCAGGGCGACTAGCACGGTAATCGTCACCGGAACCCCAACGTGGCCGGCCTGCGCGCTAAACAGCGAGAAGGGGTAAAGCGTTGCCGTAGCCAGTAAAAACACCAGCGTTAAGGCAATAAGCAAAATGGTTAGCGCGATTTCGTTAGGGGTTTTACGCCGCTTCGCGCCCTCAACCATCGCAATCATGCGGTCGAGGAAGGTTTCTCCAGGATTAACGGTGCATTGGATCACCAGCCAATCTGACAGAATACGCGTGCCACCGGTAACGGAAGAAAAGTCACCGCCCGATTCGCGAATGACCGGTGCTGATTCGCCGGTAATCGCGCTTTCGTCAACCGAGGCGCCACCTTCTAACACTTCACCGTCACAGGGAATGGTGTCACCGGCTTCAACCAGCACAACATCGCCTTTGCGCAGAGAATCAGCAGATACTTTTTCTTGCTGCGAATCATGTTGCGGTGAGGCCAGTTTTTTAGCCCAGCTAGTTTTTTTCACCCCTTTCAGGCTTTCGGCCTGCGCTTTGCTGCGCCCTTCGGCCAGAGCTTCGGCAAAGTTAGCAAACAGAACCGTGAACCAAAGCCAAACAGCCACGCTTCCAGTAAATGCGGCGCTGCCGTCACTTTGCCCGCTGAGGATGGAGATCCAGATTATGGTGGTGAGAATGCTGCCCAAATACACCACGAACATCACCGGATTGCGCCACTGCACGCGAGGATAGAGTTTTTTAACAGCATCTTTGATAGCGGTACGGACCAGTTTTGGTTCGAACAACGCGCGTTGTTTACGAGTCATTATTTTATCTCTCAACGTGTTAACCAAACTTGCAGGTGTTCAGCTACCGGCCCCAGCGCCAGCGCTGGAATAAACGTTAATGCGCCGACCAATAAAATGGTGCCAACCAGCAATCCAATGAACAGCGCTCCTTGAGTGGGTAGCGTTCCGTTCCCGGCTGGCTGACGTTTTTTCGCGACTAAAGAACCCGCAATCGCCATCACCGGAATGATGACGCCAAAGCGACCAACGAACATGGCAATCGCCAACAGAACGTTATAGAACGGCGTATTCACACTCAGACCGGCGAAAGCGCTGCCGTTGTTGTTAGCCGCTGAAGAAAGGGCATAAAGCACCTCACTAAATCCATGAGCGCCCGGATTAAGAATGCCGGCGCGGCCTGCGTCGGTCATTAGCGCCACGGCGGAGCCAATCAGCACCAGCGCGGGGGTAACCAAAATGGCCACCGCCGTCATTTTCATATCGAAAACTTCGATTTTTTTGCCGAGATATTCAGGAGTACGGCCAATCATCAGGCCAGCAATAAAGACCGTCAGCAGCACGAAGAGCAACATGCCGTAGAGGCCAGAGCCCACGCCGCCAAAGACAACTTCACCGATCTGCATCAGCCACATGGGCACCATGCCGCCAAGCGCGGTGAAGGAGTCATGCATCGCATTTACCGCACCGCAGGATGCAGCGGTAGTGACAACCGAATACATCGCCGTTGCCAGAATGCCAAAGCGAGTTTCCTTCCCTTCCATGTTGAAATTGCTGGCTGCACCAAAGTCGGATAAATGCGGATTTCCCTGTAGCTCGGCGTACATCACCACGATAACCGCCACGACAAAAATCAGGCTCATGGCCCACAGTAGCGTATGGCCTTGGCGGCTTTCTCCCACGGCTTGCCCAAAGGCAAAGCAGAGCGCTGCTGGGATCAAGAAGATCGCCAACATTTGCACCATATTGCTCAGTGCCGTAGGGTTTTCGAATGGATGTGCCGAGTTAGCGCCAAAGAAACCGCCGCCGTTGGTGCCGAGTAATTTAATCGCTTCCTGCGAAGCCACCGGCCCCATTGGCAGCAGCTGAGTGCCGCCTTCCAGCGTATGCACCGTGATATAACCATGCAGGTTTTGTAGAACGCCTTGGCTGACGAAGAACAATGCCAGAATGAGCGACAGCGGCAGCAGAACGTAAAGCGTTACGCGGAACAGATCGACCCACGCATTTCCTAGCGTGCTTGCTGAGTGGCGAGCAAATCCACGGATCAACGCAAAGACTACGGCAATTCCCGTCGCAGCAGAAAGGAAGTTTTGTACGCTCAACCCAACCATTTGGCTGAAATAGCTTAAGGTGTTTTCGCCGCTGTATGCCTGCCAGTTAGTGTTGGTCACGAAGCTGACCGCGGTATTAAGCGCGAGGTGCCAAGACATCCCCGGCATTTGCTGTGGGTTCAGCGGCAATATGCCTTGTGCCATGAGTAGACCGAAGAGCAGTAAAATGCCCAGCAGGTTAAAGGCGAAAATGGCGAGCAAATATTGTAACCAACTCATTTCCTGCGGTTGGATCCCACAGCAACGCCAAAAACCATTTTCCACGCCGCGCAGGGCAACGAAGGGTTCACCATCAATCAGGCGTGCCAATACTCTTCCCAAAGGCAATGCCAAGGCAAAAAGCACCAGCAGAAATACCGCGATCATCAGAAACGCAGAAGCAGCCATCAGAATTCCTCCGCGTTAAATAATGCATAAATTAGATAAGCCAGCAGCAAGACAACCAAGACTGCACAGGCAATCACCCCGATATTCATACAACCTCTCCAAAGGCATTTTTGATACTGCCTAGCCTAGGTAACTTAGGGAATAAATAGCGTAAAAAGGCAGGGCGTGGGTGTAAAAAAAGTATAAAAATGGCGGAAAAACAGTCGATATCTGAGTGTTTTGCAAGCGAGATGTCGTTAAATGAAAAAGTGTGGAATACGTTTCGCAAATCTAATCGCAGCAGCTGGCGTCGCTTTTCTTCTGTCATTAGGGTGATGCCAATTCGTGGAGTGATGGGGAAAGAAGGGATGCTGGAGGTTTATCAGATAAATACATTTTTATATACGGTGTTGCAGCAGGCGCAGGTTGCTCTGCAACAACAGGATATCCAGCGTTTTGTGTGTGACGCTGCGGAAGCGTCTCGGCATGACGGGGTCGCTGAACGTCCGACAGCGACGCTATTACTGTCGGCACTACCTTTCAATCGACAATTGAAAAGGTTACAGGCTAGCGCAAAGGAGCAGGCTTTTTTTGTATGGAAAATGCTGTGTCTGCCTTTGAAGCAATTTCCAAGTTCAGGACGGCTGGTTTTAAATCAGCAAACGGATGAACCTGAATTAAATCGGCGATTGAAAAATCTCGCGGCAGAGCTAGGCCCCGTAGAGTTGCGGATCCTCAGGGGCTATCCATATCTTGTGCTGTATTTATTTAATGGTCGCGAAGTGTGTTTGCTGCGCTTGCTTGATGCATCATTGTTTAATGAAGCCTTCTTGAATGGCTATTTTTCATAGTGGAATTTTTAGTGTGAAACTTTTGTCACGCATAGTGAAATAAAAATGTTAAATAAAAGTATCAATAAAATAACTAATGTTAAGTTTTTATTTAACCATAAGGTAACAAAATTACATAAAGGCACAATGAAGGCGAAAAAAACGGCAAATATAGTGGTCGGATGAGTGGTAAACTTTCAGCAGATGGGGTAATATTTTGTTCAGATTACAGGCAAACTTAAATATGAAACATTTTAATTTATAACGTCCGCTGCTTTAGTGATCCCTTTAGGGAAACAGCTACGTTTTAAGGAGGACTCAATGTACCAACAGTATTCATTATCTCGCATTCTCCTGCGTCGTTGTGGCGTTGTTATTGCCGGTGTTTTGGCACTGCCAGTGATGTTATTCCGCAGTGATCGCGCACGTTTCTATAGCTATTTGCACCGTGTGTGGGCTAAAACTAGCGATAAGCCGGTTTGGTTGGCGCAGTCGGAGCAGGTTGCTGCTGATTTTTATTAATCGCCGCTAGCGAAACAGTAAACGTGAAGAAACCACCTCAATGCAGGTGGTTTTTTGCTATCTGGAACCATTAAAAGGAATTTTCTTCATCTGGTTTATCTTCGATTGTCCATATCCCTATCTTTCGTTGGTGTAATTCCTTCTCTTCTGCACCTACACTGAAAGTGCACAACCCATAAATATCAATAAATAGAGGTGCGCGATGTCAGATAAAATACCCGTTGGTGTGAGCGCCTGTTTACTGGGCGAAAATGTTCGTTTTGATGGTGGCCACAAACGGTTACCGTTTGCGGTGGATGAGTTGTCTGCTTTTGTTCGCTTCGAAGCCGTGTGCCCTGAAATGGCGATTGGTTTACCGTCTCCGCGTCCAACCCTCCGTTTGATCAAACAGGGCGATGATGTTGCTTTGGTTAACAGCCGCGACGGGGAAGGCGATGTGACGCAAAAAATGCGTGAGTTTTCCAAACAGAAAGTGGCGAGTCTTGAACATCTATGTGGCTACCTTGTCTGCGCCAAATCTCCCAGCTGCGGCATGGAAAGAGTGAAGGTGTATACCGAGCATGACGCGCGTAAAAGCGGGGTCGGGATTTTCACCCAGCAGCTGATGGCGCATATGCCTTGGCTGCCGGTAGAAGAGGACGGCAGATTATATGACCCCGAACTACGAGAGAATTTTGTTGAGCGCATTTACGCACTACACGAGTTTAACCAGCTTTGGAAAAACGGTTTAACCCGTGGCGCTCTGGTGGCTTTTCACAGCCGCTATAAGCTCTCTCTGCTGGCTCATTCACAGCCGGAATATCGCGAACTTGGGCGTTTTGTTGCGGCGATGGAGCAGTGGGAATCCTTAGATGAATACGCGTACGAATATCGAAATCGCTTTATGGCTTTGCTCAAGCATAAGGCCTCGCGGCGTAATCATACCAACGTGTTACAGCACGTTCAGGGCTATTTCCGTCGCCAGCTCACCAGCAGCCAGAGACAAGAGTTGGCCGATCTGATCCTGCGTTATCGGCAGGGAACCCAACCATTATTGGCGCCCATCACGCTGTTACGTCATTACCTCAAGGAATACCCAGACAGCTATTTAGCCGGGCAGCGCTATTTCGACCCTTATCCTGAAGTACTGCGTTTGCGGTATGGTCACTAAGCATTGACAAGGAAGCGTAATGACTGCCACACATTTAGTTTGGTTTCGTAATGATCTACGGATAACGGATAACCGCGCGCTGCATGCCGCCTGTCAGGATATTCACGCTAAGGTGATCGCGATTTATATCGCGACGCCTGAGCAGTGGCGGCAGCATGATATGGCACCGCGTCAGGCGGCATTTATCCAGCAAAATTTACATTGTTTAGATGCTTCACTAGCAGAAAAAAACATCACGCTTTTCTCTCATCAATGCGCAGACTTTGCCCAGAGCATTGAGTGGCTCAGTGATTTTTGCCAGAAAAACGGCGTCACCGACCTATTTTATAACCGCCAATATGAACTGAACGAGCGACACCGCGACGATCGAGCCGGTGAGTTACTGCAGGGAAAGTGCACGCTGCACGCCTTTGATGACAGTTTGCTTCTGCCACCCGGCAGCGTGGTGACCGGTAGCGGCGAAATGTATAAGGTGTTTACCCCGTTCCGTAAGTCTTTCCTACAGCGGTTAACTCATTCAGATACACGCTGTTTGCCAGCACCAAAACCGAGAGCGGGCAACGCTGAACGGTTGCCGATAGTGTCTTTTGATTATCCCTTCGAGCAACCCGACCCGTCACTATTCCCAGCGGGAGAGGACGCTGCGTTACAGCGTTTGCGAAGTTTCTGCCGCGAACGCGTGCAGGATTATCAACAGCAGCGTGATATCCCCGCCATTAATGGCACGAGTTGCCTGTCGCCTTATCTGGCCATCGGCGTGCTGTCGCCGCGTCAGTGTTTTAACCGGCTTTTAGCGGAGTGTCCGCAGGCGTTGGAAGACGATCAAAGCGGCGCCTTTGTTTGGTTGAATGAGCTGGTTTGGCGCGAGTTTTATCGCCACCTGCTGGTGGCTTATCCCAAGCTGTGTCGGCATAAGCCGTTTATTGCGTGGACTGACAATGTGCGCTGGAGCGGTGACGCCGATCATTTAGCCGCGTGGAAAGCAGGGAAAACCGGTTTTCCGATTGTGGATGCCGCGATGCGGCAATTAAACCAAACCGGGTGGATGCATAATCGACTGCGCATGATTGTCGCCAGCTTTTTAGTTAAAGATCTGTTGATAAACTGGCGAGCGGGAGAGTGCTATTTTATGTCTCAACTGCTGGACGGAGATTTGGCGGCAAATAACGGTGGTTGGCAGTGGGCGGCATCTTCGGGAACCGATGCGGCGCCCTATTTTCGTATTTTTAACCCGACCACACAGGGCGAGCGTTTTGACAAAAAGGGCGATTTTATTCGTCGTTGGCTGCCGGAGCTTGCGGATGTACCAGACAGTGATATTCATCACCCGCATCAATGGGCGATTAAACAAGGTCGCGTGTTAGACTACCCTGAACCTCTGGTGGATCATGCCGTTGCACGTAAGCAAACCCTTCAAGCTTTTGAAGAGGCTAAGCGAGGCGCGGGCTGATATTTCCAGCCGCTTTTACTGCAAGGAGCACGTAACAAATGCGAAAGACACTCATAGCTGTGGTGCTGGCGGGCTATTCCGCATTTACCTGGGCCAGTTTTGACGTTGTGGCGTTAGGCACTCAGGGAGGATTATCGGGAGATAACCTGACTTCCTACCTTATTCGCACCGAGGGGGATGCCCGCTATATTGCGCTTGATGCGGGGAGCACTTTACCCGGCATTGCGAAAGGCATTGAAAAAGGAAGTTTCCCAGACGTCACGCCAGAAAAAGCCGCACCGCTCACGCCGCAGGGATACATTTTTCGTGAGCAGATTAATGCCTATTTCATTAGTCACCCTCATCTGGATCACGTTGCCGGTCTGATTCTGGGTTCGCCAGATGACAAAAAGAAGACTATCTATACCCTCGCCGACAGTGCGAATACGCTGCATAACCACTATTTCAACTGGAAAAGTTGGCCGAATTTCAGCGATTCAGGCAACGGTGAACGATTAGGCACTTATCGAATTAATTCGCCGCGCGTCGGACAGACTTTTACATTAGGCGTCACGCCGATGCGCGGGGTGATTTATCCGCTGAGCCACAATGGAACGGCGTCGTCGATGCTGTTGATTAGCGCGCGCGGAGAGTCTTTTGCCTATTTTGGCGATACCGGCGCTGATGCCGTAGAACGCTCTAAAAATCTGGATGCAATTTGGCGTGTTTTAGGACCGCTTATTCAGCAAAAAGCGCTCAAAGGGATGATTATTGAAACCTCCTATGATGACGCGCAGCCTGACAACAAACTGCTTGGACATCTGACGCCGAAATTGCTGCTTTCAGAGCTGGCTCAGCTTGAGAAATACAGCGGCGGCGCAGGTTCGTTGAAAGATTTACCGATTGTGATTAGCCATATTAAACCCACGCTGGTGGCGGGGAAGGATCCGCAAGCGCTGATTCAGCAACAGCTGAGCGCAGGGAATTCATTGGGCGTGAAGTTTATGTTTATGCAACAGGGCGACAAAGCCGTTTTCTAATGATTAATCCAAATTTTTGTGACTAGACACTATGAATAATATTGAACTGGAAAAACTGCTCGATCAGCAACTTAGCGTTAACGATTTCCGTGACTATGCACCCAATGGTTTGCAGGTTGAAGGGCGACAGGAAATTAAGAAAGTTATTACCGGTGTGACTGCCTGTCAGGCCCTGCTCGACGCCGCCGTGGCGGAGCAGGCCGATGCTATTTTGGTGCACCACGGTTATTTCTGGAAAAACGATGCGCCTACCGTGCGCGGTATGCGTCGACGTCGTTTGAAAACGCTGCTGATTAATGACATTAACCTGTATGGCTATCATCTGCCGCTGGATGCCCATCCGGTGCTGGGCAACAATGCGCAGCTGGCACGCGTGATGAAAATCAAGCCATTAGGGATGATCGACCCTTTACTGCCTTACGGTGAGTTTGAGCAACCGATGAGCGCGGGTGAGGTGATTGGTCGCTTAGAGCGTAAGCTACAGCATGCCGTGTTACACAGCGGAGACAATGCGCCACAGGAGATCCGTCGAGTTGCGTGGTGTACCGGCGGTGGCCAGAGCTATATTGAACAGGCCGCTGAGTTTGGCGTTGACGCGTTTATTAGCGGTGAGGTTTCAGAGAAAACTATTCATATCGCCCGTGAGATGGGGCTGCATTTCTTTGCGGCGGGTCATCATGCGACAGAACGTGGTGGCATTCGTGCGTTAGGCGAGTGGTTAGCGGCGGAACATGGATTAGACGTGAAGTTTATTGATATCCCTAATCCAGCGTAAAAGCGTTATGCAGTAATGAGAAACACTCCGTTGCTATCGGTATTTGTCTGATAACAACGGAGGTAAAAATATTAGCTCTTTTTCACAAACTCAGATTTCAGCTTCATTTGGCCGAAACCGTCGATTTTACAATCGATGTTGTGGTCGCCTTCAACCAGACGAATTCCCTTCACTTTAGTGCCGATCTTCAGCATAGACGAGCTGCCTTTCACCTTCAGATCTTTGATCACGGTGACGGAATCGCCGTCAACCAGCAGATTGCCGTTGGCGTCTTTCACCACCAGTTCATCGCTTTCTTCTGCCGGTGCGCTGTCATTCCATTCGTAGGCGCATTCAGGACAGATGTACATATCGTTGTCCTGATAGGTGTATTCAGAGTTGCACTTCGGGCAGTTTGGTAATTGCATGCTAAGGTCGCCTTTAACAGAAAATAAAAAAATGCAGCGCTGCTATTGTGATGATTGATACCCACGGTCTTGGCGTCGTCTCAAGTTGGTAGGGCATCTAGCAGAGATTCCGCAGGGCGGATCTGCAAAGCGCGCGATCATACAACTTTTGACCAATGTCGAAAATGATTTATGTTAAAAAGATCGCAATTAGAGTGTTTCTTATAACCTAAATAGAGCATGGAGTCTATTTTCTCGCCGTTAGGCTGCAATGTGCCCCAGCGCCTGCAGAAATGCGTGCGCAATCGGTGATTGGAGTTCGCGATGGTAGAGCGCATAGAGATCGGCGGGGATCGGCTGTTTTAGGGGAACAAACGTCACGCCTGGCCAGTGAATAAGCGAGCAGGTTTCCGGTAATAACGCGATGCCCAAGCCTGCGCTGACCAGCGCCAACACCGTTTGTGGCTCCATGGCCTGTTGGGCTATGAGTGGATAAAAACCGGTCTGCACGCAGTAATCATAGAGCTGCTGGGCAAAATCGCTGTGGCTGAACGAGAGCGAGATAAATGGGCGTTCGGCAAGCTGCATAAGGTCGAGGCTTGAGAACTGGCATAAAGGATCGTGATCGAGCAATGCAACCATGACAGATTCGCGAGCAATATGCTGGTAGCAGATATTGGGCGTGGACTCTACGGCCACATTTCGGTTGATGCCAATATCGATGGTGTGCTGCATGATCTGTTCAATTTGGCGCTGCTGCGGCAGCTCATGCAACGTCCACGTAGCGTGGGGGTAATCAGCGCGAAATGATTTTAGCGCGGGTAACAGCGCCCCCCACAGCGCGGTGCCGATGATGCCGATATTCAAGTGTTGGTTTTCATTGCGTCCGATCTGACGCACATAATTCAATGAGGTTTCGGTCGCATTCAAAATGCGATCGACCTCGGTTTTGAGCACGCCTCCGGCGTGGGTTAACGCCACTTTTCGGCTGTTACGTTCGAGCAGCTTAACCTCAAGTATATCTTCTAGCTCTTTAATCTGCGTGCTGAGCGGCGGCTGGGAAATATTCAGCAGTGCCGCAGCGCGGCCAAAGTGCAGTTCATCAGCCAACACCTGAAAATAACGCAGCATGCGTAGACTGATACGGCCGTTGCTGTGTACGTGAGTGGTGAGTTGAGCGATAGGCGTGGTTGGCATGAGGCACCTGAATGAAAAAAGGCAGTACTGCATGATGCAGACCGCCTTGGAGGGAGTCAAATAATCAGAAAAATATCGCTAGGCCGAGGCTTGGGTTGCTTTGGCATGAGAGATTTTTTCAGCACGGCTGAGTGCGATGGCGGCCAATAACGCAATCAGCAATAAGCCATACGAAATTGCCGCGGTTCCCAATGCCCAATGCAGCCCGTAGTAGGAGTTCATCAGCGATGACACGGTTGCAAACAGCAATGTACCCACGGTGCCACAGGTGAGTAGGGCAGAGATAAGGGTTGGCGGGCTGTGGCGCACCTGAAGTGAACCATAGCTCATCAATCCAGAGAATAATCCGGAGTTGAAGAAGCCAAATACGCCGCAGGCGACCATGATGAGCTGGGTATTTGTGCTGGTGGTGATCACTAGAATGGAGGCCATTCCGATCAGCGCGCAAGCTAACAGGAAGGTGCGTAGCTTCATTAATTTGACAGTGAATTGGTTAACGAACAGACCCGTGGCTTTCGCCCACCAGTAGCATGCCGTGAACAGCGCAGCGTTTTCCGGCGTGATGTGGAAGCGATCTTGCAGATAGGTTGGTGTCCACATGGTGAAAATAGGTTCAGCCAATAAGAAAGCGAACAGCGCAAAGCAGAGCAGATAAATAGCGGCTCCCCATGGTTCTGCCGTGGTTTGGACGGCGTGCGTTGAGGTTTCAGCCGGTGCTTCGGTGGTTGGAAAGCGGCTACGCAAGGTGATGGACAACATTAAAGCACCGATTGCGCCCATAATCGCGTACATGGCTAACCAGTTTGCACCGAGTTTAAACATCCAAGCGAGCACGACCGAGAGCGTTGCCCCCGCTAAACTGAAGAAAAAGTCGGTAAAAATTAGGCTGGAAGAGCGTTTTTTCTCTTCAGGATTGATGCGAACCACCAAATAACTGCCGATGGTCATAAATACGCCCCCGCAGGCGCCAATCAAGGTCACGGCGACGCTGAAGACGGTGAGCGTGGGGCTAAGAAACAGTACGATGCTGACGATCACGGTGACGGCGGAGGCGATCACCAATGGCTTTTGCAGACCCCATTTTTTCATCAAGAGTCCGCCGAGCATGATCGGTAGGAACATCCCCAGATTCATCAGCGTAAATACCTGACCGATGAAGCTGTAGTCTTTGTGAAATGCGTCGCACAGCGGGCCGAGAACGATACCCAAGGTAGAAACCAGTGCGCCCACAAAATAGTAACTGAGGTAGGAAATCGCGTTCATATTCACGCGAGAGAAAGATGACTCTGTCATAGCGAAACTCCAAGCCGGAGAATGAATAAGGCGGGCTTATGCTGTAATACTTCCGCTGAAGTTCGATTTTAGGGGGAATCGTAGGGATGGGGTCGTAGCAGCTTTAGCTGCCAGAGCGCCCCACCCTGCGGTAGCCCCCGTGCATCTCGATCAATTAAACGTTCGCATTACGCTTATGCTGCCCGCTATTGGCCTAAATTACTGCGCATAGCCCGCAACAAATGTACCGATCAGGCGGACAAAGTCGTCGGTTACCATGGCAGCGCATTTCAGCGTTTGTTCGTGAGAAAGCTCGACGTCGCTCAGGCCTTCAGCCATGTTGGTGATGGCTGAAACCGCCAGCACTTTCAGGCCGCAGTGGCGAGCCGCAATCACTTCAGGCACCACAGACATCCCCACCACGTCGCCGCCGATCATTTGCATCATGCGGATTTCAGCGGCGGTTTCGAAGTTAGGCCCCGGATAGGAAACGAATATCCCTTCGTGCAGTTTTAGCGACAAAGATTCGGCGGTTTGATGCAGGCGGCTACGCAGGTCGGCGTCATAGGCGTTGGCGAGGCTGAAGAAACGCGGGCCAAAACGTTCATCATTAGGGCCAACCAGCGGCGTTGAAGGCATGGTGTTAATGTGATCGTTAAGTGCCACCAAGCTCCCAGCGGGAATACCGGTATTCAGAGAGCCAGCCGCGTTGGTACAAAATAGGAACTCACAGCCCAAAAGTTTGAAGGTGCGTACCGCTGGGGTCATGATCCCCATGCCTTTGCCTTCATAGAAATGTCCGCGCCCTTTCATACAGACAACGTCTACGCCGTTGATCGAACCTAACACTAACTCTCCGGCATGGCCGACGACGGTACTGACGGGAAAACCGGGCAGATCCTGATAGGAAATAGCGACTTTGTTATCAAGCTGGTCGGCAAATACACCTAAACCGGAGCCGAGAATGAGCGCAATGCGTGGTTTGAATCCGGGCTTAGCCGCGCGGATGATATCTGCGGCATGAAAAGGGAAGTTATCACAATGTGAGAAAGACATAGTCGACTCCAGAAAAGGGAAGGTATGTCCGCATTGTGTGTATGGCTTCGATTGGCAATCCAATATTAAAAATGCTTTGATTGATATGAAAATCGAATTGATAGCGCGCTTGGGCAATTTATATTTCAGATTCAGCGCATTGTGAAAGCGACGAGGAAGAGGTACTCGCGGATGGGTGCTAACTCAAATTGCCATTCTGTGATCGGAATCTCACTGGTGGATTCATTGACGGCGGTGTTGTCTTTGCGCATAAGTTAACGTAGTGATTGATTATTTGTGGGTGAAATCCATAGGGAGGCGGTCTTGCAAAAAGCACGATGTTATCTGTTAGGTGAACGCGCGGCGGTGTTAGAACTTGAGCCCCCTTTGTCTTTAGAGAGTCAAAAGCGTATTTGGTCGTTAACCACGCGCCTGCGCGAGTATCCGAACGTAGCGGAAGTGATTCCCGGTATGAACAACATTACTCTGCTGCTATCGGTACCGAAGGCCGATCCGGTTGAAGCGCTGGAAAAACTACAGCAGTGGTGGGAAGAGAGCGAGTCTGCCCAGCCAGAAGTGAGCCACATTGATATCCCCGTGATCTATGGCGGAGCAGAAGGACCCGATCTAGAAGAAGTGGCTCGATTGCATAATCTGACCGCACGTCAGACCGTCGAGCTGCACAGCAGCGCCGAATATGTGGTCTATTTCCTCGGTTTTCAGCCGGGCTTCGGTTATTTGGGCGGTTTGCCTGAGGCGTTGCATACGCCACGACGCGCGGTTCCCAGAGTGAAAGTGCCGCAGGGCTCGGTGGGTATCGGCGGCAGCCATACCGGTGTTTATCCGCTAGCATCTCCCGGTGGTTGGCAGATTATTGGCAATACGCCGCTGGCGTTATTTGATCCTCAGGCTTCGTCATCAACCTTGCTACGTCCCGGTGATAGCGTGCGCTTTGTACCGCAGAAGGAGGGAGTATGTTGAAAATTATTCGTGCGGGTTTGCAAACGACGGTACAGGATCAGGGGCGTCATGGCTTTCGTGGTCAGGGCGTGGGTTTAGGCGGTGCTTTGGACGCGCCCGCGCTGTACGCCGCGAATATCTTGGTAGGAAATAAAGGCACTGACGCAGGGCTTGAGATCACCCTCGGTGAATGTACGGTGGAGTTTACCCGCGATGGCTGGATGGCATTAACCGGCGCGGGGTGCGATGCCTATCTGGATAAGCAGCGTATCTGGACCGGCTGGAATTATCCGGTTCGTGCGGGACAACGTTTGATGTTACACCGCCCTAAGCGCGGCATGCGTAGCTATCTTGCCGTCAGCGGAGGGATTGATGTGCCCGAAGTATTGGGATCGCGAAGCACCGATCTCACCGGCGGCTTTGGCGGATTGGAAGGGCGTAAATTAAAGGATGGCGATAGCTTACCTTTAGCCGATGTGCGCTTTGTGCCGAAAAAATCCCAAGGTATTAAGCAACTACTTTTCAACAACTATATCCGTGTGTTGCCGGGGCCAGAGTTTCAGGAATTTAGCCCGCAGGAACAGGACTTTTTCTGGCGTACACCGTGGCATCTCAGCCCGCAAAGTAATCGTATGGGCTATCGCTTAACCGGACATTCGTTGAAACGCGAGAGTTCACGCGAGATGTTTGCACATGGTCTATTGCCCGGCGTTATTCAGGTGCCTCACGGCGGTCAGCCGATTGTGCTGATGGCTGATGCGCAAACCACCGGCGGATATCCGCGTATTGCCTGTGTGATCGAAGCCGATCTCTATCATTTGGCACAGATCCGCCTCGGTGAGCCGATTCACTTTATTCGTTGCACGCTGGCACAAGCCCAGCAGGCGTATAAAGAACAGAGAATTTATCTGCGCCAGCTGGAGCGAGGGATTCAGGGTGATTGATCTCAATGCGGATTTAGGCGAAGGCGGGGCGAACGACTATGCGCTGCTAAAGCTGGTCAGCTCAGCCAATATCGCCTGCGGATATCACGCCGGTGATGATGCAACCATGCGACAGTCGGTTATTTGGGCCAAGGAGTTGGGCGTCGCTATCGGCGCACACCCTAGCTTTGCTGACCGAGAGAATTTTGGCCGCAGCCGTCAAAACCTGCCACCGGATGAGGTTTATCAGTTGGTTACTGAACAGCTTCATGCGCTCAATCGGCATTGTTTGGCGCTGGGTGCAACCCTGCGGCACGTGAAACCCCATGGCATGCTCTACAACCAAGCTGCGGTTGACCCCGCGCTGGCGCATGCCATTGCGCGTGCCGTGCTGGATTTTAACCCCGCCCTGCGTTTGGTTGGTCTGGCGGGAAGCGCACTGATAAGTGAGGGGCGGGCATTAGGTTTAACCACATGGCAGGAAGTTTTTGCCGATCGCAACTATCAGGCTGATGGTTCTTTAGTTGCGCGTAGTGAACCTAATGCGTTAATCACTGATGACCAACAGGCACTGCGACACACCCTGATGATGGTACAACATCATCAGGTGGTTACCCCTCAGGGCGATATTGTGCCTGTTCAGGCTGATACCGTATGTTTGCACGGCGACAATGCGCATGCGTTGGATTTCGCACGTTTGTTACGCGCCCATTTTTCACAGCAAGGGATTAAGGTCAGCGCCGAGTGACGTTTGGCACGCTATGCCGATCGCGCTATTCTGGCCTTAGGTTTTAGCCAGATTAAGAGAGTTCAGATGCCAGAAGGCCCAGAGATTCGTCGCGCTGCGGATAAGCTCACCGATGCCGTAGTGGGCAAAACGCTGACCGAAGTATGGTTTGCGTTTCCTCAGTTAAAGCATTATCAGTCACAGCTGGTAGGCGAAAAAATTGAAGACATTGAAACGCGAGGTAAAGCGTTACTGACGCACTTTTCCAATGGCTTAACCATGTATAGCCATAATCAGCTCTACGGGGTGTGGAAAATCGTTGATGCGGGCGAAACGCCGGATACCAAACGCGATCTGCGCGTTCGTCTTGAAACCGAAGATAAAGCCATTTTGTTATATAGCGCGTCGGATATCACCATCGCACCGCGTGAGGAGATCGCACAGCATCCGTTTTTGCAACGGGTTGGGCCGGATGTTTTAGATTTGCGGCTGAATGCGACGCAGGTCAAAGAGCGCTTGATGCAGCCTGCGTTTCGTCGCCGTCAGTTTGGCGGATTATTGCTGGATCAGCGCTTTTTAGCGGGGTTAGGTAACTATCTGCGGGTTGAGATTTTGTGGGATGCTGAGCTGGCGCCAACGCATAACGCCCAGTCGCTGCGTGAAGATCAGCTTGAGCACCTATCCCATGCGCTGTTGGATATTCCTCGGCTTTCGTATAACACCCGTGGAACGATGGATGACGATGTGCATCATGGCGCTCTGTTTCAATTTAAAGTCTTTCATCGTGCCGGTGAGCCTTGTTTGCGCTGCGGCGAGATGATTGAGAAAACGATGATTTCGTCTAGACCGTTTTATTGGTGCCCGAATTGCCAGCGGTGATGGTTAGGAATAATACGCCCTTCCAGCTCTCCCCTAGGTAGGGGACGGAGCAGATTGGAATAGGTTCTCGGCATGCTTCTCCCCCTGACAAGGGGGAGTCTGGGAGGGCGTTTTAGATAAATTATTTCTTCAACTGAGACTCAAACGGACGTTTGTCGTAGCCGGTGTACAGCTGACGAGGACGCGCAATTTTAATGCCGTCGTCGTGCATTTCGTTCCAATGGGCAATCCAGCCAACGGTACGTGCCATAGCGAAGATAACGGTAAACATTGAAGACGGAATACCCATAGCTTTCAAAATGATGCCAGAGTAGAAGTCGACGTTTGGATACAGTTTTTTCTCGATGAAGTACGGGTCGTTCAGCGCGATGTGTTCCAGCTCCATCGCCACTTCCAGCAGGTCATCTTGCAGGTTCAATTCTCTCAACACTTCGTGACAGGTTTCACGCATCACGGTAGCGCGTGGGTCATAGTTTTTATAAACACGGTGACCGAAGCCCATCAGGCGGAAAGAGTCGTTTTTGTCTTTGGCACGACGAACAAACTCTGGAATGTGATCAACAGAGCTGATTTCTTCCAGCATTTTCAGTGCGGCTTCGTTTGCACCGCCGTGCGCAGGTCCCCACAGCGAGGCAATACCTGCAGCGATACAGGCAAAGGGATTAGCACCGGAAGAGCCTGCGGTACGAACGGTTGAGGTCGATGCGTTTTGTTCGTGGTCAGCGTGTAGGATTAAAATACGATCCATGGCGCGCTCAAGGATTGGGTTGACCACATATTCTTCACACGGCGTAGAGAACATCATGTTCAAGAAGTTGCCAGCGTAAGACAGATCATTCTTCGGATAAACAAACGGTTGGCCGAGTGAATATTTGTAGCACATCGCCGCCAGCGTTGGCATTTTAGACAACAGACGATATGCCGCAATCTCACGATGGCGTTCGTTGTTAACGTCTAACGAGTCATGATAGAACGCCGCCAGAGAGGCGGTAACACCGCACATCACCGCCATTGGGTGAGAGTCGCGACGGAAACCGTGGAACAGACGGGTAATCTGTTCGTGGATCATGGTGTGGCGAGTGACCGTGGTTTTAAAGGTTTCGTACTCTTTTGCCGTTGGGGCTTCGCCGTAAAGCAGGATGTAGCTAACTTCCAAATAGTTGGAGTTTTTCGCCAGCTCATCGATTGGGAAACCGCGATGCAGCAGGATGCCTTCGTCACCGTCGATATAGGTGATTTTTGATTCGCAAGAGGCCGTGGAGGTGAATCCTGGGTCAAACGTGAAGTAGCCCTTTGAACCGAGGCTACGAATATCAATCTCTTCTGCGCCCAACGTGCCCGAAAGTACATCAAGTTCAATTGTTTCGGAATCGAGCGTCAGCGTCGCTTTCTTGTTAGCCATTACAGTCTCCTTAGCGCCTCTAGATTTAAGAACCATTAACGACCGACACACCGTTAGTGGGTACCAGCCTCCCTGTTAGCGATTCTTCGCGCTCTGTTGACCACCGTCGAATGTCGTGGGGGTCTTAAATTATAGGGTACAGAGTGCAATTTATCCTGCTAACGGCCAGTTTGCCGTTCGACGACTACTCGCTCGTCGATGTTTAGAATGTTAATGATTCGTTGGTATTCTTTATAACATAATTAATTATTGTCTACGTTAAACCTATGGGTATTCACATATTCCACTGTTGCATAACTTTGCACTGGGGGAAAGGGTTTGCTCATCAATAGTACAACGTAGGTCTATTCGCCACTCTGTTGTAACGGAAATGTTGATTCCTTGTCAAATCATGTAATTAATTTTGGCGTATTTGTTACTTTCGTGACTTATGTCACTGTTCCGGTCAAATGTCTTTAATCAGGTTGTATTCGAATTGTAATCAAATTGTGATACTTCTATACTGCCGCCAGGTCTCCGGGACTTATTGTTTTTTAGGGTTGTACCCTCTAAGAAACTGCCCTGAAGTAGGAGCACCCAGCGTGAATATGAAGCGCGCCGTTTTAGCACAGTGGAAGCTGTAGGCGCGTGACGTGATGGATTACCCAACTTATTGGGTTGCGATAGGTGAACGCCGAAGCAACTTTAATCAGACAGGTAAAGCGCTGCTTGACCCCGCCCAGGCCCGGAGGAAGGAAAAATAATAAAAGAGCTGTGTGGGCGCTATGATAAAAAATGTCGAAAAGCTTTCAAAAAAACAAAGACCCGTCAATCTGGATCTGCAAACGATCCGATTTCCCGTCACTGCGATAGCCTCCATATTACACCGCGCTTCAGGTGTGATTACCTTTGTATCACTCGGTATTCTGCTTTGGTTGCTGGGACTTTCTCTTTCTTCTCCAGAAGGGTTTGTTCAGGCCGCAGCGGTTATGGATAGCTTTATCGTTAAATTCATTGTGTGGGGCATCCTCACCGCATTGGCGTACCACATCTGTGGTGGTATTCGTCACATGTTGATGGATTTTGGCTACATCGAAGAGAGTTTCGCCGCAGGTAGTCGCACAGCTTATGTTTCATTTGCGATCACCGTCGTACTTTCTATTTTAGCTGGAGTCCTCGTATGGTAACCCCAAACTCAAAAACCAGTGCATCAGCCTTAGGCCGTAATGGGATACATGATTGGTTACTGCTGCGTGCGGCGGCCATCGTTATTACCTTATATGTTCTCTACATTCTCGGTTTTATCTTCACCGCAGATTCCCTGACCTATGAAATCTGGCGCGGATTCTTCGCCTCTAACATCACTAAAGTCTTTACCGTGCTCACGTTGGTATCAATTTTGGCTCACGCCTGGATTGGTATGTGGCAAGTGTTAACGGATTACATTAAACCGCTGGCATTACGGCTGATTCTTCAGCTCGTTATCGTTGTCGCGCTGGTGGTTTACTTGGTTTACGGAACATTAGTTGTGTGGGGTGCCTAACATGAGTCAGTCAGTTAGTGGTCTTGAAGTAAGAGAATTTGATGCTGTTGTTATCGGTGCGGGTGGCGCAGGTATGCGTGCCGCGCTGCAAATCTCCCAGATGGGACTGTCTTGCGCCCTGTTATCTAAAGTATTCCCAACGCGTTCACATACCGTATCCGCTCAGGGCGGTATCACGGTTGCACTGGGTAACACCCATGAAGATAACTGGGAATGGCATATGTATGACACGGTGAAAGGTTCCGACTATATCGGTGACCAAGACGCCATTGAATATATGTGTAAAACCGGCCCAGAGGCGATTCTAGAATTAGAACACATGGGACTGCCATTCTCGCGTTTAGACGATGGCAAAATTTATCAGCGTCCGTTTGGTGGCCAGTCCAAAAACTTTGGCGGCGAGCAAGCGGCACGTACCGCAGCGGCGGCTGACCGTACCGGTCATGCGCTGTTGCACACGCTTTATCAGCAGAACCTGAAAAACCACACCACGATTTTCTCCGAGTGGTACGCGCTGGATCTGGTGAAAAACCAAGACGGTGCCGTGGTTGGAACAACGGCTATCTGTATCGAAACCGGCGAAGTGGTTTACTTCAAAGCGAAAGCCACCATTTTGGCGACCGGCGGTGCAGGACGTATTTACCAGTCAACGACTAACGCGCATATCAATACCGGCGACGGCGTGGGTATGGCGCTGCGTGCTGGGGTTCCGGTACAGGATATGGAGATGTGGCAGTTCCACCCAACCGGTATCGCCGGTGCGGGGGTTCTGGTTACCGAAGGTTGCCGTGGTGAAGGCGGTTATTTGCTGAATAAACACGGTGAGCGTTTCATGGAGCGTTATGCGCCAAACGCGAAAGACCTTGCAGGCCGTGACGTGGTTGCACGCTCCATCATGATTGAAATTCGTGAAGGCCGTGGCTGCGATGGTCCTTGGGGGCCGCATGCCAAACTGAAACTGGATCATCTGGGCAAAGACGTGCTTGAAGCACGCCTGCCGGGGATCTTGGAACTGTCGCGTACCTTTGCGCACGTGGATCCGGTGAAAGAGCCGATCCCGGTTATCCCAACCTGCCACTATATGATGGGCGGGATCCCAACCAAAGTTACGGGCCAAGCGTTAACCGTGAATGAGAAGGGCGAAGACGTGGTGATCCCTGGGCTGTTCGCGGTTGGCGAAATTGCCTGCGTATCGGTTCATGGGGCTAACCGCCTAGGCGGTAACTCATTGCTTGACCTCGTGGTATTTGGGCGTTCTGCTGGCCTGCATTTGCAAGAGTGCCTGACCGAACAAGGTCCAAGCCGTGACGCTAGCGAATCTGATATCGAAGCATCTCTGGATCGTATGAATCGTTGGAACAACACCCGCAGCGGTGAAGATCCGGTTCAAATCCGTAAAGACCTCCAGTCTTGCATGCAGCACAACTTCTCGGTATTCCGCGAAGGTGATGCGATGGCGAAAGGCTTGGAAGAGCTGAAAGTGATCCGTGAGCGTCTGAAAAGCGCACGTCTGGACGATACTTCTAGCGATTTCAACACCCAACGCGTTGAGTGCTTGGAATTGGATAACCTGATGGAAACTGCTTTTGCGACCGCAGTTTCAGCGAACTTCCGTACCGAAAGCCGTGGCGCACATAGCCGCTTCGACTTCCCGGATCGTGATGACGCTAACTGGCTGTGCCATAGCCTGTATCTGCCGCAAACCGAGAGCATGACACGCCGCAGCGTGAACATGGAACCTAAGCTACGTCCGGCGTTCCCGCCGAAGATCCGTACTTATTGATTGTTCCATCAATCACTCGGTTAGTTACCCATTTTTTGCGGAGAAACGGTCATGAAAGTAGAGTTTTCTGTATATCGCTATAACCCGGACGTCGATAACGCGCCACGGATGCAAGATTACACCCTAGAGGCCGAAGAAGGCCGCGACATGATGCTGCTCGATGCGCTGATCTTGCTTAAAGAGCAAGATCCAACGCTGGCTTTCCGCCGCTCTTGCCGTGAAGGGGTTTGCGGTTCTGACGGTGTGAACATGAACGGTAAGAACGGACTGGCCTGTATCACGCCGGTTTCAACCCTACAGCGTTCAGGCAAAAAAATTGTTATCCGTCCGCTGCCAGGCTTGCCTGTCGTGCGCGACTTGGTCGTCGACATGGGCCAGTTTTACACCCAATACGAAAAAATTAAGCCTTATCTGCTTAACGACGGTAAAAATCCTCCGGCACGCGAGCATTTGCAGATGCCGGAACAGCGTGAGAAGTTAGATGGTTTGTACGAATGTATTCTTTGTGCATGCTGTTCAACCTCATGCCCATCGTTCTGGTGGAACCCGGATAAGTTTATCGGCCCAGCGGGTCTGCTGGCATCGTATCGTTTCTTAATTGATAGCCGTGACACCGAAACGGATAGCCGTTTAGACGATTTAGACGACGCTTTCAGCGTATTCCGCTGCCATAGCATTATGAACTGCGTCAATGTGTGTCCAAAAGGCTTGAACCCGACCCGTGCAATTGGTCATATTAAGTCTATGTTGCTTCACCGCAGTGCTTAAGGCTTACCCCGTCATACTTCAAGCTGCATCGGTGTTGGCTACGTTTGCTCACCCTAGTCACATAGTTATCTATGTTCCTAGGGCTTCACAAACTTGCCGCCTACATGCAACTCGAATTATTTAGGGGATATTTATTTGAAATTCCAGCGCTTAGCGTTGGATTTATGCGAACCTCTCCCACCTCGAAAGAGGATGGCGAGAGGGGTTGCAATAGGTAGTACTAAGACGTAAGACACATTTTTGCAACAGGTGATGTATCTTCGTCACAAAAAGCACATAGAGTCATCTGACGATAGGTGCAATTACTATAAGATAGTTACGGTAAAGTAATTGCGATGTATGTAATTACGATAAATGTTTTTAATAACACTCGGTTGGATGCGAGCATTTGTTAAAAGCATGATGTTTATCACGGCGAAAACTAAAGCTGAAAACAGCTTAAGGGATCATGATGCAGAACGGCGCAATGAAGGCCTGGCTGGATTCCTCCTATCTGGCGGGCGCAAACCAGTCCTACATAGAGCAGCTCTATGAAGACTATCTCACCGATCCTGACTCGGTGGATCTGAGCTGGAAGGAAATTTTCCAACAGTTGCCGACGATCGGCCTGAAATCGGAACAATTCCACTCTCAAACACGAGACTACTTCCGCCGTCTGGCGAAAGACCCGTCCCGGTTTAATCTCTCTCTAAACGACCCTGATACGGATGCTAAGCAGGTCAAGGTGTTGCAGATGATCAACGCCTTCCGTTTCCGCGGTCATCAGCAAGCCAATCTGGATCCATTAGGTTTGTGGAAGCAGGATGCGGTGCCCGATCTGGAACCGTCCTACCACAACCTGACCGAAGAAGATTTTGATCAGACGTTCAACGTCGGTTCTTTTGCCATCGGCAAAGAGACGATGAAGCTGTCCGATCTGTATCAGGCGCTTAAGCAGACTTATTGTGGCTCCATCGGTGCAGAATATATGCACATCACCAACACGGAAGAAAAACGTTGGATTCAGCAACGTTTGGAATCTGTTGTCGGTCAGCCTTCCTTTACTCAAGAAGAAAAACAGCGTTTCCTGCGTGAGTTAACCGCAGCGGAAGGTCTGGAGCGTTATCTGGGAGCAAAATTCCCCGGCGCGAAACGCTTCTCACTGGAAGGCGGCGACGCGTTGGTGCCTATGCTCAAAGAGCTGATCCGTCATGCCGGTAAGAACGGCACGCGTGAAGCCGTTCTCGGGATGGCGCACCGTGGCCGCCTGAACGTGCTGATTAACGTGCTGGGTAAAAAACCGCAGGATCTGTTCGACGAATTTGCCGGTAAACATAAAGAACACCTCGGTGCCGGTGACGTTAAGTACCATATGGGCTTCTCGTCTGACGTTGAAACCGAAGGCGGTCTGGTGCATCTTGCGTTGGCGTTTAACCCATCGCATCTGGAAATTGTGAGCCCGGTGGTAATGGGGTCGGTGCGTGCTCGTCGCGATCGTCTGGATGAAGCGCGTAGCAATATGGTTCTGCCAATCACCATTCACGGTGATGCGGCAATCGCAGGCCAAGGCATTGTGCAGGAGACGCTGAACATGTCTCAGGCGCGTGGTTACGAAGTGGGCGGTACCGTTCGCATCGTTATCAACAACCAAATCGGGTTTACCACCTCTAATCCGAAAGATGCGCGTTCAACTCAGTACTGTACTGACATCGCAAAAATGGTTCAGGCACCCATCTTCCACGTGAACGCGGATGATCCTGAAGCCGTTGCTTTTGTAACGCGTTTGGCCCTCGATTTCCGTAACACCTTTAAACGTGATGTGATGATCGATCTGGTGTGCTACCGCCGCCATGGTCATAACGAAGCTGATGAGCCAAGTGCAACCCAGCCGGTTATGTATCAGAAAATCAAAAAACATCCGACCCCGCGTAAAATTTACGCTGATAAGCTGACCGAGCAGAGCGTTGCCTCTCTCGAAGATGCCACGGAAATGGTTAACCTGTATCGTGACGCGTTGGATCGCGGCGAATGCGTGGTGGACGAATGGCGTCCAATGAACATGCATACCTTCACATGGTCTCCATACCTGAACCATGAGTGGGATGAAGTTTATCCAAGTACCGTTGAGCTAAAACGCCTCCAGGATTTGGCTCGCCGTATCAGCCGCGCACCAGAATCGGTTGAAATGCAGTCGCGTGTGGCCAAAATTTATGGCGACCGTGCCGAGATGGCTGAAGGCAACAAACTGTTCGATTGGGGCGCGGCTGAAAACTTGGCCTACGCCACCTTAGTGGATGAAGGTGTTCCAGTGCGTATTTCTGGTGAAGACTGTGGGCGAGGGACGTTCTTCCACCGCCATTCAGTGATTCATAACCAGAAAGATGGCTCCGTTTATATTCCGCTAGAAAACGTACATAACGGCCAAGGCGATTTCAAAGTTTGGGACTCGGTGCTGTCTGAGGCCGCTGTTTTAGCCTTCGAATATGGTTATGCCACCGCAGAGCCTCGCACGCTGACCATCTGGGAAGCGCAGTTTGGTGACTTCGCCAACGGTGCACAGGTGGTTATTGACCAGTTCATCAGTTCCGGCGAGCAAAAATGGGGTCGTCTGTGTGGTTTAGTGATGCTGTTGCCGCATGGCTATGAAGGCCAAGGCCCTGAGCACTCTTCTGCACGTTTAGAACGTTATCTGCAACTGTGCGCTGACCAGAATATGCAGGTTTGTATTCCGTCTACGCCGGCTCAGGTTTATCACATGCTACGTCGTCAGGCGCTGCGTGGAATGCGTCGCCCTCTGATTGTTATGTCGCCTAAGTCCTTGCTGCGCCATCCGTTAGCGGTATCTTCTTTGGAAGAGCTGGCAAACGGCAGCTTCCAGCCGGTGATTGGTGAGATTGATGACATCGATCCAAAAGACGTTAAGCGTGTGGTGATGTGTTCCGGTAAGGTTTACTACGACCTGTTGGAACAACGTCGCAAAAACGAACAGAAAGACGTGGCGATTGTGCGTATCGAACAGCTGTATCCATTCCCTCACCAGGCGATTCAGGATGCATTTGCCCCTTATGCCCACGTACACGATTTTGTCTGGTGTCAGGAAGAACCACTGAACCAAGGTGCTTGGTACTGTAGCCAGCATAACTTCCGTGAAGTGATTCCTTTTGGAGCATCGTTGCGTTATGCGGGGCGTGCGGCATCGGCTTCGCCGGCTGTGGGTTATATGTCGGTTCACCAGAAACAGCAGCAAGATCTGGTTAACGACGCGCTGAACGTGGAATAAGAGTCTGGGCGCATAAGCGCCCAGTTCTGCAAAAAAAATTGGTTATAAAAAAGGATATAGCATGAGTAGCGTAGAAATTCTGGTCCCTGACCTACCTGAATCCGTTGCCGACGCTACGGTTGCAACGTGGCACAAAAAACCGGGCGATACCGTTGCCCGCGATGAAGTGATCGTTGAAATCGAAACCGACAAAGTTGTTCTGGAAGTGCCAGCGCCGGAAGCCGGCATTATGGATGCCATTTTGGAAGAAGAGGGTGCAACCGTACTTTCTCGCCAGCTGTTGGGTCGTTTGCGTCCGGCTGATGTATCCGGCAAACCAACCACTGACAAAGCGCAATCGTCTGCATCAACACCGGCCTCACGTCATACGGCGGATCTGGAAGAGGGTAGCAGCGATGCACAAGGCCCAGCCATTCGTCGCCTGTTAGCCGAGCATTCTTTGAATGCCGCTGACATCAAAGGCACCGGCGTGGGTGGCCGTTTGACCCGTGAAGACGTTGATAAACATTTAGCTTCAGCACCAAAAGCAGCCAAAGCGGCTGAGCCAGAAGCACCGGCCGCAGCTCCGTTAGGCGCTCGTACTGAAAAACGTGTTCCGATGACTCGCCTGCGTAAGCGTGTGGCTGAGCGTTTGCTGGAAGCAAAAAACAGCACCGCGATGTTGACGACCTTTAACGAAGTCAACATGAAGCCAATCATGGACATGCGTAAGCAGTACGGCGAAGCGTTTGAGAAACGCCACGGTGTGCGTCTGGGCTTTATGTCTTTCTACATCAAAGCCGTGCTGGAAGCGCTGAAGCGCTACCCAGAAGTGAACGCCTCTATTGATGGCGAAGATGTGGTTTATCACAACTATTTCGACGTCAGCATTGCTGTATCCACGCCGCGCGGCTTGGTAACGCCAGTGCTGCGCAACGTTGATACGTTGGGTATGGCTGACATTGAGAAAAATATTAAAGAACTCGCGGTGAAAGGTCGTGATGGCAAACTGAAAGTTGAAGAACTGACCGGCGGTAACTTCACCATTACCAACGGCGGCGTATTCGGTTCATTGATGTCTACCCCGATCATCAACCCACCGCAGAGCGCGATTCTGGGCATGCACGCTATCAAAGATCGTCCGATGGCGGTGAATGGTCAGGTTGTGATCCTGCCAATGATGTATCTGGCTCTGTCTTACGATCATCGCCTGATCGATGGACGCGAATCCGTAGGCTTCTTGGTTACGGTGAAAGAGATGCTGGAAGATCCGGCTCGTCTGCTGCTGGACGTATAAGCGATAAAATATTCTGCGTTGCTATGCAATGGCCTGCTTAGGTAGGCCACTTACCTAAAATAAGAGCCAGTCTGATAGGCGTGATGAGCGCAATAGCCTAGCAGACTCGGCGACAAAATGGATAGAACATCATGAACTTACACGAATATCAGGCCAAACAACTGTTTGCTCGGTATGGTCTACCGGCACCGGTCGGTTATGCCTGCACCACACCTCGCGAAGCAGAAGAAGCAGCATCCAAAATCGGTTCCGGCCCGTGGGTGGTGAAATGTCAGGTTCACGCTGGTGGTCGCGGTAAAGCGGGCGGCGTTAAGCTGGTTAGATCTAAAGAAGAGATCCGTGCTTTTGCTGAGAACTGGTTAGGTAAGCGTTTAGTGACTTACCAGACAGATGCGCTGGGTCAGCCGGTTCACCAGATTCTGGTGGAAGGCGCAACGGACATTGATAAAGAGCTGTATCTGGGCGCAGTTGTCGATCGTGGCACACGTCGCGTGGTGTTCATGGCATCCACCGAAGGTGGCGTGGAAATTGAGAAAGTGGCTGATGAAACGCCACACTTGATCCATAAAACCGCACTGGACCCACTGACTGGCCCACAGCCTTATCAAGGCCGCGAGCTGGCATTTAAACTGGGTTTGACGGGCAAACAAGTCGGTCAATTCACCAAAATCTTTATGGGCTTGGCAACGCTGTTCCTTGAGCGCGATCTGGCTTTGGTTGAGATTAACCCGCTGGTTATCACCAAGCAGGGCGATCTGATCTGTTTAGACGGCAAACTGAGCGCAGACGGCAACGCGCTGTTCCGCCAGGCTGAACTGCGTGAAATGCGCGATCCTTCTCAGGAAGATGCGCGTGAATCTCAGGCTGCCCAGTGGGAACTGAACTACGTTGCATTAGACGGCAACATCGGTTGCATGGTGAACGGTGCAGGTTTGGCGATGGGTACCATGGATATCGTTAAATTGCACGGCGGCGAACCGGCTAACTTCTTAGACGTTGGCGGCGGTGCTACTAAAGAACGCGTGACCGAAGCGTTCAAAATTATTCTCTCCGACGAGAAAGTGAAAGCGGTGCTGGTCAATATCTTCGGCGGCATTGTGCGCTGTGACCTGATCGCCGATGGGATTATCGGTGCTGTGGCTGAAGTGGGCGTTAATGTGCCGGTTGTGGTTCGCTTAGAAGGTAACAACGCTGAGCTGGGTGCGAAAAAACTGGCTGACAGCGGTCTGAATATTATTGCAGCGAAAAGCTTAACGGATGCTGCGCAGCAGGTTGTTGCTGCCGTGGAGGGGAAATAATGTCCATTTTAATTAATAAAGATACCAAAGTGATCTGCCAAGGTTTTACCGGCAGTCAGGGCACCTTCCATTCCGAACAGGCTTTAGCCTACGGTACCAAATTAGTTGGCGGTGTTACGCCGGGTAAAGGTGGCACCGAACATCTGGGTCTGCCGGTATTTAATACCGTGCGCGAGGCGGTTGAAACGACAGGTGCAACGGCGTCAGTCATTTATGTACCAGCGCCTTTCTGCAAAGACTCCATTCTGGAAGCGATTGATGCAGGCATTAAGCTGATCATCTGTATCACTGAAGGCATTCCGACTCTGGATATGCTGGTGGTGAAAGCGAAACTGGAGCAGAGCGAAGCACGCATGATCGGTCCAAACTGCCCAGGCGTTATCACTCCGGGTGAATGTAAGATCGGTATTATGCCGGGTCACATCCATCTGCCGGGTAAAGTTGGCATCGTATCTCGCTCTGGTACCTTGACCTATGAAGCGGTTAAGCAGACGACGGATATCGGTTTTGGCCAGTCTAGCTGTGTCGGTATCGGTGGTGATCCAATCCCTGGCTCTAACTTCATTGATATCTTGAAACTGTTTCAGGAAGATCCGCAGACTGAAGTTATTGTGATGATTGGTGAAATCGGCGGTAACGCTGAAGAAGATGCTGCTGCATACATTAAAGAGCATGTGACTAAGCCTGTTGTGGGCTACATCGCGGGCGTTACTGCGCCTAAAGGCAAGCGTATGGGTCACGCGGGCGCCATTATTGCCGGTGGCAAAGGCACTGCGGACGAAAAATTTGCAGCGTTGGAAGCGGCAGGGGTGAAAACTGTTCGCAGCTTGGCCGAAATTGGCAACGCCGTGAAAACAGTATTGCGTTAAGTCTTGTTCAAACGTTGCGTTTGAACGCTGTTTTATTGAAAGAAACAGAAAAGTTTCGACATGTTGGGCCACTTCGGTGGCCCTTTTTTATACTCAGATATACGGCATTCTGTATCGTGGCTAAATGGCTGCGGCAATGCCTTTATCACAGAGAGCAAAGTGGCGATATTTTATGCTACCTAAACTCTACGTTATCTCTTCTCTCGCCATTAACTTCTCACCTGTTTGCGTAACGTTTCTGCTTTGCTTACTGACGATTTGTCACGTTGCTTTATTACTCTGTTATTGAAAATGGCGTGCAATGAAAATAAAAAATCACGTAAAAGAAACAGCGCATCGAATAAATAACAATCAATTAACAATAAGTAACCATGAATACGTTTATGATACTTTTGCTTAACATAGATCAATGAAATTCCTATAAAAAAATGCCAGAAATAGTGCCTTAAACAGTGTGTTTTGCTAATCTTGTCGCAGATCAATTTTAGGTAATTATAATCATTTGCCTAAAACGTGACCTAAATACACAAATCTAATTCCTAACATGAAAATACCTATTTATTGTGTGGGAATGGCGGGGTACTATTTACTCGTCTGTAATACTGAGTCGTTTTTATTGTTATATTTGTTATCTTCCTTCGGTTTTTCGTTTCAAACGTTTTCTGAACTATGCTGATGGAGAGGTTTTTACCTCAACATCCGTTGCTAAGATTTGGAAAGCGTAGGCTGCCGAGAATTGGGGGAGGTTCCAATTTGTTGTTGAAGGGCATTCACTGCTGGTAGTTATGTGACTTCCGTACTCGAACGGGAGCCGTGTTGCCGCAAGTCGGAGTCTTCCTGCGAGGAGCAAGGAGTCAAGATGTTGGATATTGTCGAACTGTCACGGTTACAGTTTGCCTTAACGGCGATGTACCACTTCCTGTTTGTGCCACTAACGCTGGGTATGGCGTTCTTGTTGGCCATCATGGAAACGGTATACGTTCTTACGGGTAAACAAGTTTATAAAGATATGACTAAGTTCTGGGGCAAGTTGTTTGGTATCAACTTTGCGCTTGGGGTTGCCACGGGTTTAACCATGGAATTCCAGTTCGGGACTAACTGGTCATACTATTCCCATTACGTTGGAGACATCTTTGGTGCGCCGCTGGCCATTGAAGGGTTGATGGCGTTCTTCCTTGAATCTACCTTTGTTGGTCTGTTCTTCTTTGGCTGGGATCGTCTGGGCAAAGTGCAGCACTTAGCAGCCACTTGGTTAGTTGCGTTAGGTTCCAACCTGTCTGCTCTGTGGATTCTGGTGGCTAACGGCTGGATGCAGAACCCAATCGCGTCGGATTTCAACTTTGAAACCATGCGTATGGAAATGGTGAGCTTCTCTGAGCTGGTATTAAACCCAGTTGCTCAGGTGAAATTCGTTCACACCGTTTCTGCGGGCTACGTGACCGGCGCCATGTTCGTTCTGGGCATCAGTTCCTACTACTTGCTGAAAGGCCGTGATTTCGCCTTTGCTAAGCGTTCATTTGCTATCGCCGCGGCGTTTGGTCTGGCTGCGTCTCTGTCTGTTATCGTGCTGGGTGATGAATCCGGTTACGAGATGGGTGACGTACAGAAAACCAAACTGGCAGCGATTGAAGCAGAGTGGGAAACCCAACCGGCTCCAGCATCGTTTACTCTGTTTGGTATCCCTAATCAGGAAACCATGACCAACGAATATGCGATTCATATCCCTTACGCACTGGGCCTGATCGCGACACGTTCGCTTGATCAGCAGGTGACCGGCCTGAAAGAGCTGATGGCTCAGCATCAGGTTCGTATCCGTAATGGTATGAAAGCTTATGAGTTGCTGCAGGAACTGCGTACCGGTAACACCGATCCTACCGTGCGTGATGCCTTCAACAAAACCAAGCAGGACTTGGGCTACGGTATGCTGCTGAAGCGTTATACCGAGAACCCATCTCAGGCGAGCGAAGAGCAGATTCAGGCCGCAACCAAGGACTCTATCCCTAAAGTTGCTCCGCTGTACTTTGCCTTCCGCATCATGGTGGCATGTGGCTTTGCGCTGTTGCTGATCATTGCGCTGTCCTTCTGGAGCGTTGTTCGCGGTAACGTGGGTAAAAAACGCTGGCTGCACCGTGCGGCATTGCTGGGTATTCCTTTACCTTGGATTGCCTGTGAAGCGGGCTGGTTTGTTGCTGAGTATGGTCGTCAACCATGGGCTATCGGTGAAGTATTGCCGACCGCGGTGGCGAACTCTTCTCTGACAACGGGCGATCTGCTGTTCTCCATTATTCTGATCTGCGGTCTGTACACGCTGTTCTTAGTCGCAGAAATGTATTTGATGTTCAAATTTGCTCGCCTGGGGCCAAGCAGCCTGAAGAGCGGTCGTTATCATTTTGAACAGCCGAATGCAGTAGAAGCGCGCTAACAGGAGTCCACGCTATGTTTGATTATGAAGTATTGCGGTTTGTCTGGTGGCTGCTCGTTGGTGTGCTGCTGATTGGATTCGCAGTCACCGATGGTTTTGATATGGGGGTAGGTGTGCTCTCCCGTATCATCGGTAAGACCGATACCGAACGCCGTATTATGATTAACGCGGTTGCCCCTCACTGGGAAGGTAACCAAGTTTGGCTGGTTACCGCGGGTGGTGCTCTGTTTGCTGCATGGCCAATGGTTTACGCGGCTGCATTCTCCGGCTTCTATGTTGCGATGATTTTAGTGCTGGCTTCATTGTTCTTCCGTCCGGTTGGCTTTGATTACCGCTCTAAAATCGAAAGTACACGCTGGCGTAACATGTGGGACTGGGGCATCTTTATTGGTAGCTTCGTGCCTGCATTAGTTTTCGGCGTGGCATTCGGTAACCTACTGTTGGGCGTTCCGTTCCATATCGATGAATACCTGCGTCTTTACTACACGGGTAACTTCTTCCAACTGCTGAATCCGTTTGGTCTGTTGGCGGGGGTGGTTAGCTTGACGATGTTGCTGGCTCAGGGTGCGACCTATCTGCAAATGAAAACCACGGGCGAAGTGCACTTGCGCTCTCGTACCGCGGCGCAGATTTGTTCTCTGGTCATGACTGTAGCGTTCTTGCTGGCAGGCGTTTGGCTGGTGAAAGGCATTGATGGCTATGTAATTACTTCTGCTATCGATACTGCGGCACAGTCTAACCCGCTGCGTAAAGAAGTGGCTCATCAGGCCGGTGCATGGCTGTTGAACTTCAACAAGTATCCAATCCTGTGGGCTCTGCCTGCGCTGGGTGTGGTACTGCCGTTGCTGACAACATTGTGCTCACGCGTTGAGAAAGGTGGCTGGGCGTTCCTGTTCTCCTCTCTGACCATCGCCTGTGTGATCCTGACCGCCGGTGTGACCATGTTCCCGTTCGTGATGCCTTCTATCACCAACCCAAGCATGAGTCTGACCATGTGGGATGCGACGTCTAGCTTGCTGACTCTGCAAGTGATGACCGTGGTTGCGATTATTTTTGTTCCAATTGTGCTGCTGTACACCATCTGGTGTTACTACAAAATGTTTGGCCGCTTGGACAAAAAATATATCGAAGAAAACACGCACTCACTTTATTAAGGAGCGATAACCATGTGGTATTTTGCCTGGATTTTAGGAACGCTTCTGGCTTGTTTCTTCGCTATCATCACTGCGATGGCGATTGAAAACAGCGAAGCCAAGGCAACGGCGAAAGACGCCGAGTAATGGCTAACTTATCTGATAAGCTCTATCAGATCATGGACAAGGGCCCATTACGGGCCCTTTCACTGGTTCTGGCATTAGTGGTGGCGTTTTGTGTTTTTTGGGACCCGTCGCGCTTTGCCGCAAAAACCAGTGAGCTTGAGATTTGGCAAGGGCTATTAATTATGTGGGCGGTTTGCGCTGGTGTGATACATGGCGTAGGTTTTCGTCCATACCGCAGCCTGTGGAAAGCCGTATTTTCTCCATTGCCTGCGGTGATTATTCTACTGGCCGGTTTGTTACACTTCTTCAGTTAACGTCAAGAACGGTTAGTAATTCTTCAAAATAATTATGGGTCCATGATTGATCCATAATTATTTTCGTTCTCATCTACCTCCCCCATTCCCAACCCGTTTTCAAGTGAGTATAGTAACCGCGTTAATTTGCATTTCTGAGATGTAGAGTGAGTATTATGATGTTCCGATGGCCGGTACGTGTATATTACGAAGACACGGACGCCGGGGGCGTGGTTTATCACGCACGATACGTCGCTTTTTATGAAAGAGCGCGCACAGAGATGCTGCGCCAACATAATTTCAGTCAGCAACAATTGCTGAGTGAGCATGTCGCTTTTGCTGTCCGTCGCATGACGGTAGAGTATCTGTCGCCTGCACGTCTGGATGACATGCTGGAGGTAGAGACTGAGATTACCGCCATACGAGGGGCTTCTCTCACGTTTGCCCAACGTATCATCAATTCGCAAGGCAAAATTTTAAGCCAAGCTGATGTGTTGGTTGCATGCATCGATCAAAACCAAATGAAGCCTATTGCGCTTCCCAAGTCTATTGTCGCGGAGTTTAAGCAGTGACTGACATGAACATGTTCGATTTATTTTTGAAGGCGAGCCTGCTGGTAAAGCTTATCATGCTGGTTTTGGTGTGCTTCTCTATCGCCTCTTGGGCCATCATCATTCAGCGTACCCGCATCCTGAATGCGGCCACGCGTGATGCTGAAGCCTTCGAAGATAAATTCTGGTCGGGAATTGAGTTATCTCGTCTGTATCAGGAAAGCCAAACTCGCCGTGATAGCCTGACTGGCTCAGAGCAAATCTTCCATTCTGGTTTTAAAGAATTTGCGCGTTTACACCGTGTAAACAGCCACGCTGCGGACGGCGTGATTGAAGGCGCAACGCGTGCGATGCGCATTTCATTAAATCGCGAAGTTGAAGGTTTGGAAACGCATATCCCATTCTTGGGTACCGTCGGTTCAATCAGCCCGTATATCGGCCTGTTCGGTACCGTTTGGGGGATTATGCATGCCTTTATCGGTTTGGGTGCTGTTAAACAGGCAACCCTGCAAATGGTTGCTCCAGGTATTGCAGAAGCATTGATCGCAACGGCGATCGGTCTGTTTGCTGCAATCCCAGCGGTTATGGCCTACAACCGTCTGAATCAGCGTGTGAATAAGCTTGAACAGAATTACACCAATTTTATGGAAGAGTTCATTGCCATTCTGCACCGTCAGGCTTTTGCTACCGAATCTAAATAAGTAGGAGGTTAGCATGGCGAGATCAAGTGGCCGTCGCGAGCTCAAATCTGAAATTAACATCGTTCCATTACTGGACGTGTTATTAGTTCTGGTACTGATTTTTATGGCGACAGCGCCGATTATCACCCAGAGCGTTGAGGTTGATTTACCCGACGCAACGGATTCAAAAACGGTAAGCACCAACGACAATCCACCGGTTATCGTTGAAGTGTCTGGCATCGGCCAATATGCGGTTGTGGTTGATCATAATCGTATGGAACAGCTGCCAGCGGAGCAGGTTGTTGCGGAAGCACAATCTCAGCTTAAAGCTAATCCAAAAACCGTATTTTTGATCGGTGGTGCTAAAGATGTACCTTATGACGAAATCATTAAGGCGCTGAATCTTTTGCATCAGGCAGGTGTAGCCTCTGTAGGCTTAATGACGCAGCCGATCTGATTGCGGTAAAAAAGCGTGAAATCCGTGTTGGAATTCCTGTACTAAAGCGCTAGCATGCAGCCTGTTTATAGGCTGCGTGTTGCATTTTGCGCAGAGGATATTTGGCACTTAATTTGTTTAACTGAGCTTTTGGAAACCGGCTCCGGGATACTGGCTCTTGGAAACTGAATCGTGGTAAAGGCATCTGAGAAAAACGATAAGCTAAATCGCTCTGTCATCGTTTCAATCATTTTGCATATTGTCCTGATAGCGTTATTAGTCTGGGGCTCAATGATGCAGGATTCAACGATAAGTGCTGGCGGCGGCGGTGGCGGCGGTTCTGCCATTGACGCAGTCATGGTTGATTCCGGTGCAATGGTTCAACAGTATAATGATCGCCAGCAACAGCAGCAAAGTGATGCGCGTCGCGCGGAACAGCAGCGTAAAAAACAAGCCGAAAAGCAGGCTGAAGAACTACAACAAAAACAGGCTGAGGAACAGCAGCGTCTAAAAGCGCTGGAAAAAGAGAGAATTCAGGCGCAGGAAGATGCTAAACAAGCTGCAGAAGACGCCAAACAGGCGGCTGAAGAAGCTAAAAAGCAGGCTGCGGAAGAAGTGAAAAAGGCAGCTGAAGACGCTAAGAAAGAGGCTGCTCTAGCAGCAGCTAAAGCGAAGCAGGAAGTTGCCAAAGAGGCGGCTGTTGCTGCTGCCGCTGCGAAGAAACAAGCGGAAGAAGAAGTGAAGAAAGCGGCAGCAGAGGCGAAGAAACAGGCCGAAGCTGAAGCGAAAAAACAAGCTGCAGCTGATGCTAAGAAAGCCGCTGAAGAAGCCAAAAAACAGGCTGCTGATGAGGCGAAGAAGGCGGCTGAAGACGCTAAGAAAGAAGCCGCAGCTGAAGCGAAAAAACAAGCCGCCGCGGATGCTAAGGCGAAAGCAGATACTGAAGCTAAAGCTGCAGCCGCTGCGAAAAAAGCCGCAGATGCCAAGAAAAAGGCCGATGCCGCCGCTGCTGCGAAATCAGCAGAAGGCGTTGACGATCTGTTTGATGGCCTTGCTGATGGCAAAAACGCGCCGAAAGGGGGGGAGCCGCGGGTGCTGCGGGGACTTCCGGTAAAGCTGGTGCGGCAGGAAAAGGTAATAGCAAAACGAGTGGAGCTTCTGGCGCGGATATCAGTAACTACGCTGGACAGATTCAAGCGGCAATTGAAAGTAAGTTCCATACGGATCCGAGCTTTAGCGGCAAAGTATGTAACCTGCGTATTAAGCTCGCGTCGGATGGCATGTTGTTAAGCGTGACTTCTGAAGGTGGCGATCCTGCGCTTTGTCAGGCGGCGGTTGCAGCAGCGAGAATGGCGAAATATCCTAAGCCGCCAAGTGACGCCATTTACCAGATATTTAAAAATGCGCCCGTTGATTTTAAACCGAATTGATTTGACTAATTTTGTTTGAATAACAGTGCATTAGATAAAGCCAAAGTAAAGCAACATATAGTGAACGTAAAGTTTCGGAATTATATGATGGTTACACTGGGCAATATGTAGTTTTGTGTGCGTTGGTTTGTTAAAATTCTGCTAAATTATCGTGGCCATCGGGGTCAGATAAGGGAGATATGATGAAGCAGGCGTTTCGTGTAGCGATGGGGCTATTAATCCTGTGGGCCAGTGTGCTCCACGCGGAAGTCCGAATAGTGATTACTCAGGGTGTTGATACCGCTCGTCCGATCGGTGTAGTGCCTTTCAAATGGATGGGGCCGGGTTCTGCTCCTGAAGATATCGGTGGAATTGTCGCGGCTGACTTACGCAACAGCGGTAAATTCAACCCGATTGATACCAACCGTATGCCACAGCAGCCAACTACAGTTGCTGAAGTGACTCCGGCAGCGTGGACGGCATTGGGTATTGATGCGGTCGTAGTGGGTCAAGTTCAGCCAAGCGCAGATGGCGGCTATATGGTTTCTTATCAGATGGTTGATACCTCTGGTAACCCTGGCAGCGTTCTGTCCCAGAATCAGTACAAAGTGACCAAGCAGTGGTTACGCTATGCGGCACATACCAGCAGCGATGAAGTGTTTGAAAAGCTGACCGGTATTAAAGGCGCATTCCGCACCCGTATTGCTTACGTTGTGCAGACTAACGGCGGCCAGTTCCCTTATGAACTGCGCGTTGCTGACTACGATGGCTATAATCAGTTTGTTGTTCACCGTTCTCCACAGCCATTGATGTCTCCGGCTTGGTCTCCAGACGGTAGCAAGCTGGCTTACGTGACTTTCGAAAGCGGCAAATCAGCGCTGGTGATTCAGACTCTGTCTAACGGTGCAATCCGTCAGGTAGCGTCATTCCCACGTCACAACGGTGCGCCATCGTTCTCTCCAGATGGTAGCAAGTTGGCGTTCGCGCTGTCTAAAACAGGTAGCTTGAACCTGTATATTATGGATTTGGGCTCTGGCTCAATTCGTCAGGTCACTGATGGCCGTAGCAACAATACGGAGCCTTCATGGTTCCCGGATAGTCAAACTTTGGCATTTACATCTGACCAAGGTGGACGTCCACAAATCTATAAAGTAAACATTAATGGTGGTGCGCCTGAACGTCTGACCTGGGAAGGCTCTCAGAATCAGGATGGCGACGTAAGTTCTGACGGCAAGTTCCTTGTCATGGTTGGCACAAACGGCGGTTCACAGCACATCACTAAACTGGATCTCGGATCGAATGCGAATCAAGTTTTGACCAGCACGTTCCTAGACGAAACGCCGAGTATCGCGCCAAATGGTACCATGGTTATCTATAGTTCTACTCAAGGACTGGGTTCCGTGTTGCAGCTAGTCTCGACCGACGGGCGTTTCAAAGCGCGTCTTCCGGCAACCGATGGACAGGTGAAATTCCCTGCCTGGTCGCCGTATCTGTGATGCATGTATAAAAAGATATGTATAGCAAATTATAAAAGGATCAAAGAGATGCAACTGAACAAAGTTCTGAAGGGGCTGATGTTGGCACTGCCTATCATGGCTGTAGCTGCTTGTAGTTCACATAAAAATGCGAACGACGATCAATCAGCAATGGGTGCTGGCGCTGGTAACGGTATGGAAAACGGCAGCAGCAACCTGTCTTCTGAAGAACAGGCTCGTCTGCAGATGCAAGAACTCCAGAAAAACAACATCGTTTACTTCGGTCTGGACAAGTACGATGTGAGCTCTGACTACGCTCAGATGCTGGATGCGCATGCTGCTTTCCTGCGTAACAACCCATCTTACAAAGTGACCGTAGAAGGTCATGCGGATGAGCGCGGTACTCCTGAGTACAACATCGCCCTGGGCGAACGTCGTGCTAACGCAGTTAAGATGTACCTGCAAGGTAAAGGCGTAGGCGCTGATCAGATCTCTATCGTTTCTTACGGTAAAGAAAAACCAGCAGTACTGGGCCACGACGAAGCAGCCTATGCTAAAAACCGTCGTGCCGTACTGGTTTACTAATAGTTAGTAAGACGAGTATCGCATGAGCAGTAACTTCAGACTTCACTTGTTGAGTCTGTCGTTACTGGTTGGAATAGCGGCCCCTTGGGCCGCTATTGCCCAAGCCCCAATCAGTAGCGTCGGCTCCGGCTCGGTTGAAGACCGAGTCACTTCACTTGAGCGTATTACCAATGCTCAGGGTCAACTATTTTCTCAGCTTCAGCAGCAACTCTCCGATAACCAGCGCGACATTGACTCTCTTCGTGGTCAAATTCAAGAAAGTCAGTATCAGCTGAATCAGGTTGTTGAACGTCAAAAACAGATCCTCTTGCAGTTAGATAGCCAAGGTAGTGCTAATAGTAGTGCCAATACAGGTGCCGCAGCCGCAGATTCGGCCGCTTCAGCCTCTACGGGCTCTGACGCTTCTAGCACAGCGGCAACTGCAGCCCCTGCGGCGGACGCAGCGCCAGCCAGCAGTGGTGATGCCAACACGGATTACAACCGTGCGGTAGATTTGGTATTGGTGAAAAAGCAGAACGATCAGGCAATTACGGCCTTCCAAAGCTTTGTTAAGCAATATCCAGATTCGACCTATCAGCCAAATGCAAATTATTGGCTGGGGCAGCTGTTTTACAACAAAGGTAAAAAAGATGACTCGGCGTATTATTTTGCCGTAGTTGTTAAAAATTACCCTAAATCCCCGAAAGCGCCTGACGCGATGTACAAGGTTGGGGTGATCATGCAGGAGAAAGGGCAGGCCGATAAAGCCAAAGCCGTCTATCAGCAGGTCATTAAGCAGTACCCAACGAGCGATGCTGCGAAGCAGGCTCAAAAACGTATTGCTGCATCATAAGCGTATTTTCAGGCTCAGAAGTAGACGATTTGTTTAATTTATGGGCCTGAACGTACGAAGTGCAATCAATTGAACTGATTATTAAAATTTTTGGTTGCGCTGTCCTGATAAATGGGTAATATATGCCGCCGTTGCCCAGACAAACTGAAACAGAGTGATTCAGGCAACAATTTTTGAAATGGGTCGTTAGCTCAGTTGGTAGAGCAGTTGACTTTTAATCAATTGGTCGCAGGTTCGAATCCCGCACGACCCACCATTCAAAAATGATTTTGTTTTAAAGTAGCAAGCCAGATAAATAAA
>NZ_FMIQ01000032.1 GCF_900095695.1 Hafnia alvei
TTTTTTAGCGGCCTGTGCTTTCTGGGCTACTGGCGCTGCTTTTTTAGTGTGTTTGGCTTTTTTAGCAGCCTGAGCTTTTTGCTCGGTGGTTGCTTTTTTATGGTGCTTCGCTTTTTTGTGGTGAGTGGTGCTGGTTGCTTTGGCAGCAGGTGCAGCGGCGGCCGTTGAAGACGCAGCCGGTGCAGCTGGCGCAGCGGTTGTTTCAGCAGCGAAAGCAACAGAAGACAGACCCATAGTAGCAGCAACAACCAGAGCTAAAACTTTTTTCATTTTCCATTCCTCAAGAATTTGTTTTTCGTAAGCCCCTCGGTGGAGCCGGTGAATGAATAATAGGAGGATGGATGTCAACTTTCCGTAAGTGTTTGGTGTCGGTACGTAACGGCATGTACAACCTGTACATTGAAAGGTAAATAGAAAGGTAAATAGAAAGGCAAATAGAAAGGCAAATCGCTAAGGGTGGCCGCTGGTTTCACTCTCAATCCAGTGCGCAATAAAATTCACAACGTACTGTTTTTCTTCTTCGTTTAACGCTTTGCCCCGTGGAATGCGATGCCATTTTTCTAAACATCCCCGGCAGCATGTTGCCGTTGCGTGCTGTGCCACGAACACGGGATGACCACGCATCGGGGTTTGTTTGCCATCATTGTCAGGAAACGCAGGCGCTAAACGGGCATCTATAAAATCATAAGCATGGGATAAAATCACCGCGGTGCCTTTTTGCTGCAGGTAGGCACTGTCTTTGGCGTTGAGGTGAAACTTCATGCGAAAAGGGGAGCGTTGTAGGCGCGCCCAGATATTTTCAGCAGACTGATACACAACAAAATCCTAAATCTGACGAGTAACTGACGGGGTTACGATCCTCTAGCAGCGTTAAAAATGCAAGTTCAGCGCGTAACAGGCGTTTTCCCAGCAGCATAAAACAGACAAACGTAAAGTTACCGCTAATGGGTTGTTTATCCTCGCTTACTCGGTAAGATAAGGCGTATCTATTTTTGGTGGTGAGAAATTTAAACGGTTTATGGTTGAACGGCAGCGTGTGGCTAAGTGGTTTCTGATATTGGCTTGTCTGGTCGTACTAACGTGTACAACTCAGCGCATGGCCGGTATGCACATGCTCAGTAAATACCTTCCCACTGATATTACGGCAACTCAAATGACTGGCGATTCACAGATCGGTGATAGCCAAGAAAGCCCCATTTCTCCCTGTGAGTTAAGTGCCAAGTCCTTGCTTGCGGCAAACGGCATGGCGGTTGAACACCTGTTTTTTGCACTGCTGCTGTTTGTTGCTTTATTGCTTGAGCCCGCGCGGCAACTGCAATTACTCATTCCCCCTCTACGGGCGGTCTCTTTGCCCCGCTTGCGAGTACATCTCCGGCTGTGTGTTTTCCGAGAATAAATTTCTACGTAACTAACTGTTAACGTAGCGAAATTATTTTTGGAGAAAATCTATGTTCCTATTTTTTAGGGCGCTGGCGTTCAGCCTGAGCCTCTGGTTGCCCATCTCTTGGGCAGCCGATAGTGGATGGTTGCAGAATCCACAAAACGACCATGCACAGGTCCGAATCAGCTCAAACCAGCCTGAAAACGGTATGGTGCGCCTTTTGCTTGATGTGAAGCTTAATGAGGGGTGGAAAACCTATTGGCGTTCACCGGGTGAGGGTGGTATTGCACCAGAAATTAAATGGCAAACGCCAATCGAAAGTATGCACTGGGGATGGCCAACGCCGCAGCGCTTTGACGTTTCTGGCATTTCAACTCAGGGATATCACGGCGATACCGTTTTTCCTATCAACGTAAATATTCCAGCATCAGCCCAGCGGCTACAAGGTGTACTGACACTTTCTACTTGTAGCAACGTTTGCGTGCTCAGCGATTTCCCTTTTGTTTTGGATCTCACACAAGCGGCACCCCAAGAATTTGAGCATGGTTTTACACGCGCTCAGGGAACGCTGCCGCTGGCAGAGGGCATGGTTAACCACGTTCAGGCCGGTTATCACAGCGATGAACTGCGCGTAAGTGCCCAGAGAGAAGAGGGATGGCAAAAGCCCGAAGTTTTCTTTGATGTGCCAGACGGCGCTGATTTTGCCAAGCCTAAAATCCAAATTGACGGCAGACGCCTTGTTGCCACGGTTCGCGTGACCGACGGTTGGGAGGGCAATGCGCCCGATCTTCACGGGCAAAAACTAAGTATGGTCTTTAGCGATGCGGGTATTGCCCAGCAGGCTATTCTCACCGTTGACGATCAACTGCCAGCTCCGGTCACCCCTGTTTTAGCACTATCAACGGCCATCCTATTTGCCTTGCTAGGAGGGCTGATTCTCAATCTGATGCCTTGTGTTCTACCTGTTTTGGCCATGAAGCTTGGATCCGTGCTGCAGCTGGAGAACCGTGAAAGTCGGGTCGTTCGTCGCCAATTTATGGCCTCGGCCGCCGGTATTCTCGTGTCGTTTTGGGCATTAGCCGGTGTGATGACGGCGTTGAGGCTAAGCCAGAGAGCGGTTGGTTGGGGGATCCAATTCCAAAGTCCGTGGTTTATCGGACTGATGGTGGTGGTCACGGCATTATTTAGTGCCAACTTGCTCGGCTTCTTTTCCATTCGCCTAGGCAGCAATACCACCACGCGGATAGCAACAGCCGGAGGCAACGGTAACAGCAGCCATTTTTGGCAGGGTGTTTTCGCCACGTTATTAGCCACGCCTTGCTCTGCGCCATTCTTAGGTACGGCACTGGCGTTTGCGCTGGCGGCACCGATGACCGATCTCTGGCTAGTGTTTACGGCTTTGGGTATTGGTATGAGTTTGCCGTGGCTGCTGATTGCCGCTTTCCCGATCGCTGCAAAAATGCTGCCGAAGCCAGGACAATGGATGAACCGTTTACGCATCGTGCTGGGGATGATGATGCTGGCCTCAAGCCTGTGGCTGATTAGCCTGCTCACAGCGCATGTCGGAATACTGGCTGCGTGGTCTCTTTGTGCAGCGCTGCTGGTGGTATTGCTGATCCTAACGGGAATTCATTACGGACGTCGGCAGTTGCTGATCTGGGGAGCGATATTGCTCTTGCTGACTGGCGCGACGCTAGCGGCGGGGTCGTTAACCGCCGAACATTGGCGCACGCCAATGACCGATAGTGTGCAGTGGCAGCCTTTAAGTGAAGAGGCTATTTCACAGGCGTTAAGCCAGAACAAAAGGGTGTTTGTTGATGTTACGGCAGACTGGTGTGTGACCTGTAAAGCGAATAAATACAACGTATTACTACGCGATGATGTGCAGAAGGCGTTGAATGAACCTGATGTTGTGGCTCTACGAGGTGACTGGACGACGCCATCATCTGCGATTAATCAATTCCTTCAACAACGCGGCGCAGTCGCGGTTCCGTTTAATCAAATTTATGGTCCAAACCTGCCAAACGGTGAGGTGCTTTCCCCATTGTTAGATCGTCAAATCCTACTTAAAACGCTGTCGAATGCTAAGGAATAATGCCATGAAAACCAAAATAACGATGCTAATCCAGAGTGCGTTGTTCTCTATTGCTGCCGTGAGTTTTACGGCTACTGCCGCTCCATTAACGGTTGAACAGCAGAATCAGGTGCGTGAATTAATACGCGAGACCTTAGTGAATAACCCACAGATCTTGGAAGAAGCGGTGACCGCATGGCAGCAGCAGAGTGCGGAACAGGCCGGAGCCCAGTTAAGTAAAGTGATTGAGCAAAACCATGATGCACTGTTTAACGACGCAGCCAGCCCACGTATTGGGGCTAAAAACGCCAAGCTTACGCTGGTTTCTTTCACTGACTATAACTGCCCTTACTGTAAACAGTTCGATCCACAGCTTGAGAAAATCGTTAAAAAATATCCAGACGTTGCGATTGTGATCAAGCTCTTACCTTTCAAAGGGGAAACGTCACAAAGCTCTGCACAATATGCTTTGACGTTGTGGCAGCAAAACCCAGCACGTTTTGACGCGCTACATCAGCGACTGATGTCTAAAAAGGGCTATCACACCGACAGCAGCATCGCGAGCGCGTTAAAATCAACGGATAACGCTGGGCTGAAAATCGATGACAAAACCTTAGATGAAGTTCGTAGCAGCCTGCGTTTGGCCGATGTGATGGGGGTACAAGGAACGCCTGCAACGCTGATAGGTCAGCAAATGATCCCAGGAGCGATTAGCTATGACGATCTGGAGCAGGTGGTTAAAGCTGAATTAGCACGGGTATCCTCATGATGCGGCTAAAAAAATGGGCCAAGGAGCTGGCCATTTTTATGGTGGTTTTAGCTGCCTTCTCATGGGGAATGGATCAATGGCGCAAACCACAGCCGCCTGAGATGATGCATTTGCCTGATGTCACGTTAGTTAATGGTCAAACAGTTTCATTAGCCGCGCTTAGCGCTGAAAAACCGCTGCTGATTTATTTTTGGGCGACGTGGTGTGGCGTATGCAAGCTAACTTCACCGATGGTTGAAGAGCTCCATAAGGACGGCGTGAACGTGCTTAGCATCGCGATTCGCTCTGGAGATGATGAACGTCTGATGCGAGGCATGGCGGCGAAAGGCTTAACTTTCCCTGTTGTGAACGATCGGTTGGGGCGCATGGGGGCAGAGTGGGACATTGGCGCGACGCCAACGTTTGTGATCCTTGATAAAGGCAACATGGTGAGTAGCACCAGCGGATGGAGCAGCGGTTGGGGGATCAAAATGAGGATGTGGTGGGCGGGCTTTAGTGGGTGAGTAGGGTTTCGTATGCTGGATAGATGTAAGGTTTAGACCGCCGATCATCTGTGAGCTTACGGTGTAAGGTTTCGACCGCCTATCAGCACCGGTATTCACATACAAACTAAGTCTAAGGCGTCCGATAAGGGTGGGCCAGAGCGCCCACCCTTAACCCGCGCTCTTTTATCCGCAATGCCATCTCCGCGCCGGGTCGGCATGCGCCATCCCTGGCGCCTCCTCCCCTTGTGGAAACCTCCTGTTTCCACTGCTCTAACTGCCAAGGCTTAAACAATTTAAAAGATAAGAAAGACAGAAATGTCTTTTGTCTTTTTTATGTTTAAAGAAAGCATTTTAGAGCCGCCAGCAGGGATGCTGGTGGCAGGTTGAGGGCGCACAGGACGTGCGCTCCGAGACCGGTCGGTCAAACGACTCAGTTAAAAGCGCGCGAGTTGAGAGTCCCCGCGCAACGGGACTCTCATCGGACGCCAACGCCAGTGGTTTCATAGAAATGTATTTGCTAATTGGCGTACGAAACCTTTCACCAATATCAGCATATGCGACCGGCGTCCGAAACCTTTCACCGTGCTAAATCTAAACAAAGTAACACTTAGGTTAATCAGCCGACGAGCAAACGTCCTTCTCTGTGTTATTCACGCTTTCAGATTTTTTTTTACGCGTTAGCGGAGTACGCAGGCGCTGAGCGACTACCACGCCGAGCAGGGCAATACCGCCGCCGATCAGATGATAGCTATGCAGCTGTTCGTGCAGGAACGATACGGCAATGATGGCGGTGAATACCGGCGTTAGATTCATAAAGATAGACGCTTTGTTAGCGCCTAATCGCACGACGCCTTGGATCCACAGGAAAGGCGCAATAATCGAAGCAGGAATACCGGCAAACAGAACCAATGGAATATTTTGCGCGTTCAAACTTACATTGTCGGTCAGCATAAAGTTAGGGATTAATAGCAACACACCAAAGACGATCTGAATATAAAGCGACTGCCAGTTGGGTAAATTGATATTCCAGCGTTTGGTTAATACACCATAGAGTGCGTAAGAAGCCGAGGCAGCGAACATCATCAACTCGCCAGAGCCAATGCCGTGAGTCAGCAGCTGTTGTGGATTACCTCCGCTCACCAGCCACACGAGGCCAAAGAATGACATCACGCTACCCAGTGCGATACCGACGGTGGGAACAATACGTAGCAGCCAAATGCTGATCAACACCGTTAACAGCGGGATAAGGGAGCTTAAAATACCCATAAACAAGGCGCTGACGCTGTGTGCGGCGTAATAAGCCAAGCTTTGATACAGCACCATGCCGAGCAACCCCAGAATCAGTAATTTTCCAAGATGCGGTCGAATGGCCTTTCGGTTGCGAATCACGCCGGGCAGTACAAAAGGCGTCAGTACTAACAACGCTAACACCCAACGATAAAATGAGATGGCCGCTGGATCGATAGCGCCAGCCGAAACCTTACTGACAATGGCGTTGATTGACCAAATCAGTACGGCAAAAAGTGGAAACAGTGCATTCATGATATTTCTTCTCAAAACATTATTGTCGACAACAGTGGCGACGAGCGTTAGTTTACGCGTGTCTGGTTTATTAGATATAGTGATAACCAGACAAAATTTAATGAAATCCAGACAAACTGAATTATCACTTACTGTGATTGGGGCAAAGCGTTATGGCTCAGCAGCGCACATTTCCGACCTCTGAGGTGAGCTCGGTACGCAACTTGTTTTTCCGCTGCGAAGAGGTCAACGCGGATACCGAATATCTGCCACATAGTCATCCGTGGGGGCAGCTTATTTATATTAGAACCGGCGTATTGGCGTTGAACGTTGGCGACCAGCGTTTTCTCGCGCCGTCGAAATTTGCCGTTTGGTTACCGGTTGGCATTGAACATTCAAGCTACAACCGCAAACTGTCACAGTTTCGTACTATCAATATTAGTGCTCGACTGTGCAAAGACTTACCTCCGCAGGCCTGTTTGCTTAACGTTAGCCCGCTGTTTAATGCCATTGTGGATGATTGCTTTGAGCGTGAACTGGTTTTGCCGGAATCCCGTGAGGACATTCGCCTTTGCCGAGTCTTGGTGGATCAACTGAAACGGGCGCCGGTTCATCAAACCTATTTGCCCACCTCACAGGACAAATTTTTAGCGCCGGTGCTGCGTGTATTGGAAAGCTGCCCGTCAGATAACACGCCGCTCAGCGTTTGGGCGCAGCGGGTATACACCACCGAGCGCACGCTATCTCGCCGTTGCCAGAATGAGCTCGGCATGTCCTTTAGCGAATGGCGCCAGCGCCTGCGTTTTCTGCACTCTTTGCCTTTATTAGAGCAGGGGAAAACCGTGCAGGAAGTCGCGTTGGAGGTGGGATACAGCTCGTCTTCGGCGTTTATTGTGATGTTCCAGCAAATTTCAGGCACAACGCCCGAACGATATCGAAAAGTCAGTTAATCAATGAAAGCGTGCTGACTTATTTGGGCTCCACCCCTAATTGGTGGCAAAATAGCGCTTCAATCATTTTCTTATTTACGCAGCGCAGTGCGCCGGCGGGAGAATTACGTGAAAATTCTGGTCGATGAAAATATGCCTTATGCGGGTGAGTTATTCAGCCGCTTAGGAAATGTACAGGCAGTCCGCGGGCGTCCATTGCCTGCCGAGGCGTTGGTCGATGCGGATGCGCTGATGGTGCGTTCGGTCACTAAGGTGAATGCTGAATTACTGAGTGGCACTGGCGTTCGCTTTGTCGGCACTGCCACTGCGGGTACCGATCACGTTGATGATAAATGGTTGAGTGATAACAATATTGGTTTTTCTGCGGCGCCAGGCTGTAATGCCATTGCCGTCGTGGAGTATGTCTTTTCTGCTTTAATGATGCTGGCCGAGCGCGATGGTTTCGACCTGCGTCAAAAAACAGTGGGTATCGTTGGCGTGGGGAACGTGGGGTCGCGGTTGAATTGCCGCCTGCAAGCATTGGGTGTGCAAACGTTGCTTTGCGATCCACCTCGTGCGGCGAAGGGCGATGCTGAAACATTTTATCCGCTGGAAAAATTGGTTCAGGATGCCGATATTCTGACTTTCCACACGCCGTTGAATAAAACGGGTGAGGACAAAACGCTGCATTTGGTCGATGCTGAACTGCTGGCGGCATTGCCTGAAAATCGCATTTTGATTAATGCGGCGCGTGGCCCGATTGTTGATAATGCGGCTTTGCTGGCCGCGTTGAAAAACGGTAAAAAACTGAGCGTGATCCTCGACGTGTGGGAACCTGAGCCAGAGCTTTCTTTAGCGCTGCTGGATTTGGTTGATATCGGTACGCCGCATATCGCCGGTTATAGTTTGGAAGGCAAAGCGCGCGGCACTACACAGGTCTTTGAAGCCTACAGCGAGTTTATCGGGCAGCCACAGCACGTTGCGTTAAGCGAGCTGTTACCGGTGCCGGAAATCGCGAGCGTAACCGTTTATGGTGCGCTGGATCAGGCAAAGCTCAAACGTCTGATGCATCTAGTGTATGATGTGCGCCGCGACGATGCGCCGCTGCGTCGTGTTGCAGGACAGGCCGGTGAGTTTGACCGCCTGCGTAAGCATTATCAGGAGCGCCGTGAATGGTCTTCGTTATGCGTGAAATGTGACGACAATGCGAGCGTTGAGCTATTGAATGCGCTGGGGTTTAGCGCCGAATTAATCTAGTGAGTGTGGCTTAGCTCTTATCCGCTTTTGTGATGAGAGAAATGACCCCACCCCAACCCTCCCCTTGTCAGGGGAGGGGGCTTATCGAGTTTATCGAATGAGATCTCAGCTCGACTTCTTTCCAAGCAAAGGGGAGGTTGGGAGGGGCTCTGGTTCATAGTGACTCAACGTTTTGTTTTCCAGCGCCCGTTTTGCTTAACCAAGTGATGTCGGGCGCTCTGTATTTTTGCTTTTGGAGAAGAACATGACTGACGGCTGGAATATCGCCTTGTTAGGAGCGACCGGTGCGGTAGGTAGCGCACTGATGGAACAGTTGGCGGAACGTGAATTCCCGGTAGGAGAATTATTCCCTCTGGCTAGCGAGCGCAGCGCAGGTGAATCTGTGCGCTTTAACGGCAAGCAAATCCTGGTAGAAAACGCGGCCGAGTTTGATTGGTCACAGGTACAGTTGGCATTCTTCGTCGCCGGAACCGAAGCGTCTTTGCGCTATGCGGAAGAGGCCGGAAATGCGGGCTGTTTAGTGATTGATAGCAGCGATGCGTTTGCTATGGAACCTGATGTTCCGCTGGTGGTTCCAAGTGTGAACCCACAGGCGCTGTCTGAATATCGTAACCGCAATATCGTGGTTGTCGCTGATAGCCTAGTGAGCCAATTATTGACGGCGATCCGTCCGTTGACCGACGAAGCTGGCCTGTCTCGCATTCACGTTACCAGCCTGTTGTCTGCTTCGGCGCACGGCAAAGCGGCGGTTGACGATCTTGCAGGGCAAAGCGCCCGTTTGCTAAACGGCATTCCTTTCGAGCCAGGCTTATTCCAGAAACAGCTGGCATTTAACCTGTTGCCGCTGGTGGCTGATGCGCAGGGCAGCGTACGTGAAGAGCGTCGCATGGTCGATCAGGTACGTAAGATTTTACAAGATGAAAGCCTGCCGATGTCGGTTAGCGTGATCCAGTCTCCGGTGTTTTATGGCCACGCGCAAACCGTGCACCTCGAGACACTGCGTCCGATATCTTCTGAAGAAGCGCGCGATGTGTTTGGCCGTTTAGACAGCATCGAGTTAAGCGAAGAGAATGATTACCCAACGCAGGTGGGCGACGCATCGGGTAATCCGCTGCTGAGCATCGGCTGTGTGCGTAATGACTACGGTTCACCTGATGTGGTTCAGTTCTGGTCGGTCGCGGATAACGTGCGTTTTGGTGGCGCTTTGATGGCTATCGAAACAGCGGAGCGCCTGATTCAGGAGTACATGTACTAATGTCTGATGTGTCGTTATCCGGTATGGATGTAAATGTAGCAGCGGCAGAGCCAGAGGCTCTGCCAGCCAAACCGGTGTATAAAATCGCGCTCGGTATTGAGTATGACGGCAGCCAATACGCAGGATGGCAGCGCCAGCTTGATGCACCAAGCGTGCAGGAGTGCCTTGAAAAAGCGTTGAGTAAGGTTGCCTGCGAGCCGATTACGGTCTCTTGTGCGGGCCGAACCGATGCTGGCGTTCATGCCACCGGACAAGTCGTCCATTTCGAGACGCATGTTGTGCGTAAAGATGCGGCGTGGACGATGGGCGTGAATACCCATATGCCAAAAGATATTGCGGTACGCTGGGTAACAAGCGTCAGCGAAGATTTTCACGCACGTTTTAGCGCTACGGCTCGCCGTTATCGCTATGTCATCTACAATCATCGCTACCGTCAGGCCGTTTTACAAAGTGGTCTGACGCATTTTTACCATCATTTAGACGCAGAACGGATGGAGCGAGCAGGGCAGGCTCTGCTGGGCGAAAATGACTTCACGTCATTTCGTGCCTCACAGTGTCAGTCACGAACGCCGTGGCGTAATGTGTCGCACCTGAAGGTAACGCGTTTAGGTGATTACGTGATTGTTGATATCAAAGCCAATGCCTTTGTCCATCATATGGTGCGTAATATCGTGGGTAGCCTGATGGAAATTGGCTGTGGTAATCAACCTGAAAGCTGGATGGCTGAGTTGTTGGCGGCCAAAGATCGCAAGTTGGCAGCGGCAACGGCTAAGGCCGCCGGATTGTATCTGGTGTCTGTTGATTATCCTGAACACTTTGGTTTACCTAAGGTTTCGATGGGGCCGCTGTTTTTAGCCGATTAGTTTTTAGCCGATTAGTTTTGAGCTAATGAGTTTTTTGCGGCCCGTTTTTTGGCTGGTGGATGCCGCCAGCGTTATTTGGAGAGTGAAGTGCCATGGAATACATTCACTGGGTAATCGATTTTATTCTGCACATTGACGTGCATCTGGCCGAGTTGGTTGCACAGTATGGCGTGTGGGTTTATGCCATTCTGTTCTTGATCCTATTCTGCGAGACCGGTTTGGTGGTAACGCCATTCTTGCCGGGAGATTCTTTGCTGTTTGTGGCGGGAGCGCTGGCGGCGTTGCCCACTAACGATCTCAACGTGCATACCATGGTGGCGTTAATGATCGCCGCGGCCATTATTGGTGATGCGGTGAACTACACTATCGGTCGAGTGTTCGGAGAGAAGTTATTTAGCAACCCGAACTCCAAGATTTTCCGTCGTAGCTATCTGGATAAAACCCATGCGTTCTACGATAAGCATGGCGGGAAAACCATTATCTTGGCGCGATTTGTTCCTATCGTACGTACTTTTGCGCCGTTCGTTGCAGGTATGGGGCATATGTCCTATCGCCACTTTGCGATGTTCAACGTGATTGGCGCATTGCTGTGGGTTCTGCTATTTACCTACGCCGGCTATCTGTTCGGGAATGTGCCGGTGGTGCAGGAAAACTTGAAACTGCTGATCGTCGCGATTATTGTGCTCTCTATTCTGCCGGGTGTGATCGAGGTATGGCGTCACAAGCGTGCAGCAAAAAAATCAGCCTCTAACGGATAGGTCGCTGTCACAGTTGAGAAATAAATTGTGTTTATTGTTCACTCAGAGTGTTCAATAAATGTAAACTCCACGCGGTTCGACCAGTTTTTTATCCACAGAGTCGAACCGTTGTGGTTTAATGAACGGCATTTATGGTCTGTTCCTGCTGGTATATCCGTCATCTTTCACGTTGCAGGTGTGTTGGCCGCACGCGTTCATCCGAATCACTGACTGATGTCAGCCTATCGGGATTTGTGCGCTTGCCGCTTTCCTGCACCATGAAATATATAGGGTATAGTCTTGAGCGTTTTGATCCCAAAGCCGATTGGCTACGGTGATTTTAAAGACTATAGCTACAACGTTACATAATGGCATGAACAGAGGACTGGCATTTCGCCAGGTTCAAACAGAAAGGTCATCGATGAGCTGGATTGAACGAATTCTTAACAAAAGTAATATCACGCAAACCCGCAAGGCGAGCATTCCTGAAGGTGTCTGGACCAAATGCGACAGCTGCGGTCAGGTACTTTATCGTGCCGAGCTGGAGCGTAATCTAGACGTTTGCCCAAAATGCGATCACCACATGCGTATGTCTGCGCGTATGCGTTTGCATACTTTGCTGGACGAAGGCAGTGAGGTTGAGCTGGGAAGCGAGCTGGAGCCGAAGGATATTCTTAAGTTTAAGGACTCCAAAAAATATAAAGATCGCATCTCTGCGGCGCAGAAAGAAACCGGTGAAAAAGACGCATTAATCGTGATGAAAGGCACCCTGAAAGGTATGCCTGTCGTTGCGGCGTCATTTGAATTTGCCTTCATGGGCGGTTCAATGGCTTCTGTGGTCGGTGCGCGCTTCGTGCGTGCGGTTGAGCAGGCGCTGGAAGATAACTGTGCGCTAATTTGTTTCTCTGCCAGCGGCGGTGCCCGTATGCAGGAAGCATTGATGTCTCTGATGCAGATGGCAAAAACCAGTGCTGCATTGGCTAAGTTGCAAGAACGCGGTCTGCCATATATCTCGGTATTGACTGACCCAACCATGGGTGGGGTTTCTGCAAGTTTGGCGATGCTGGGTGACATTAACGTCGCTGAGCCAAAAGCGCTGATCGGCTTTGCCGGCCCTCGCGTTATCGAGCAGACCGTGCGTGAGAAATTGCCAGCAGGTTTCCAGCGCAGTGAGTTCCTGATCGAGAAAGGTGCGATCGATATGATTGTCCGTCGTCCAGAAATGCGCGATAAATTGGCAAGCCTTGTGGCTAAAATGACAGGGCAACCAGAACCTGTCAGCAGTGAAGTCGTTCGCGAAATCCCTGTTGAAGGCGAGACTCAAGACTAAGTCTTTTCTCCTCCTCTGGTTGTATACCCTCACCATACGGGTTGCAGAAAGTCGGCAAATTTGTAGATACCTAGGGCATCGATCGTGATGTGCCTAGGGAAATTGCTTAGTCGATGTATATGCAGCCTGTCGTCATACGGGTATAGCAGTCTTATATCATAGCCCCATTCGGGGCTTTGTTGACTTCTTGAACCGGTTTGAACGGGACTCATGAACGATCAATGACTATGAACAATCTCCCTATCCCCCAAGCCACGTCGAACTTGAACGAATGGCTGCACTATCTAGAACACCTGCACAGTAAAACGATTGAGTTGGGACTGGATCGCGTTAAGCGCGTCGCTGAAAAGCTCGATTTACTCAAGCCTGCACCTACCGTATTTACCGTTGCCGGTACCAATGGCAAAGGCACCACCTGCCGAACCTTAGAATCGATCCTAATGGCCGCCGGCTTTCGTGTGGGCGTATACAGTTCCCCACATCTGCTGCGCTATACCGAGCGAGTACGTATCCAGGGTGAAGAGCTCAGCGAAGCCGACCACTGCCGCTCGTTTGCAGCCTTAGAAGCTGGGCGCGGCGATATCTCTCTGACCTATTTCGAATACGGCACGCTTTCGGCACTGCAGCTGTTTAAACAGTCAGCGCTGGACGTGGTGATCTTGGAGGTCGGTCTCGGTGGTCGTTTAGATGCAACAAACATTGTTGATCCTAGCGTGGCGGTGGTGACCAGTATTGCGCTGGATCATACCGACTGGCTGGGGCCGGATCGTGAAAGTATCGGGCGTGAAAAAGCAGGCATTTTCCGTGCAGGTATTCCGGCGATTGTGGGTGAGCCTGATATGCCGCTGACAATTGCCGAGGTTGCCGTAGAAAAGGGCGCGCAGCTATATCGCCGTGGTCACGATTGGAACTTCAGTGCCACCCAGCTCGATTGGCAATGGCAGGATGCAGACACCACGTGGTCGCACCTTCCACTACCGAAGGTTCCACTGCCTAATGCCGCCACTGCGCTGGCCGCGCTGCGTCACTGTGCGCTTAAGGTTGATGAATCGGCGATTCGCCAAGGGCTTGAAACCGCGCAGTTACCCGGTCGATTCCAAATTATCAGCGAGCAGCCTGTGCTAATTTTGGATGTGGCACATAATCCTCATGCGGCCGGTTATTTGGCGGGGCGTTTGCAGCTGTTGCTAGAACAGCGTCCGACTACGCAGCCACGGCGGGTACGTGCTGTCGTGGGTATGTTGGAAGATAAAGATATTGCGGGCACGCTGGCGTGTTTAAAACCACTGATCGATGATTGGTACTGCGCGCCGCTGGAAGGCCCGCGTGGTGCTCCAGCAGAGCGTTTGGCCGAACATTTGGATGAACCAAACGTGTTTGCCGACGTCGAAAGTGCATGGCAAAAAGCGATGCATGATGCGGCTCCACAGGATATTGTGATTGTTTGTGGCTCATTCCATACCGTTGCGCATGTTATGGCGGTATTAGAAACGCATCATTAGAAACGGAGAGAGCGAGTGGCAAGTAAGTTTCAAAATCGACTGGTTGGCACGGTCATTATCGTTGCGCTGGGCGTCATCGTTTTGCCCGGTTTGTTAGACGGGCAGAAAAAACATTATCAGGATGAGTTTGCTGCTATTCCGCTGGTGCCAAAGCCAGGTGAGGATGATCCTACAGACGTTATTCCTCCGGTAACTCAACCTCTGAGCGAAACGCCTCAGACACCGCAGGAAGGTGCGAATGCGCAGGCACCAATGGATAACGGCAACGTGCCGACTCAAGACCGTGAAGGGGCAAGCACGGCGGTTTCGCCTAATACCCATCAAGGGCGCGGAGATATGGTTGAACTGAAGCCGGTTGAAAGTAAGCCGGTAGAAAATAAACCTGTTGAACAGCCTAAGCCGGTGAAGAAACCTGTCGAGAAGCCGAAGCCAGTCGAACCGCCGAAAATGGTAGAAGCTAAACCTAAGCCGGTCGAGAAGCCTGTTGAACAGCCAAAACCGGTTGAGCAACCCAAGCCAGTCGAACAGCCTAAACCCGTAGAGCAAGCCAAACCAGCGGCGGTGCCGGAAGAAAAAGCACCGGCGGGGCAAGCGTATGTGGTACAGCTGGGGGCATTACGTAATGCGTCTAAAGCGAGTGAGATTGTGGCTAAGCTGCGGTTGTCTGGTTACCGTGCTTATACGGTGCCGGCGTCGCCGGTTCAGGGCGAAATCACTCGTCTGTTTGTAGGGCCAGATGCCTCTAAACAAAAACTACAGTCTGCTCTGCCTGAACTGAATAGCATTAGTGGCTTGAATGGTCAGGTGCGCAGCTATAGCGGCAAATAGCGGTCAATAGGCGTTCAGAACGTCAATTCACATAACAATGAATTGCGTTCGATTTTACAGCAGCTTTGTTCCCAGCAATGAGAGCAGGGCTGTTGTTCTATTTGGATTGATACATTTGGGCGTTGGTTTAGCCGAGGGTACTGGCTGAATCTGTGTCAAATTTTTATGAGAATAAAATTTGCGAATAGGAAGGGAAATCCTCTACGCAAACGTTTTCTTTTTCTGTTAGAATTCGCCGCGAACTGGATGCCGAGGCAATTCTTGAATTGGAATAGTCATGGTTTGGATTGATTGGGTCATTATTGGCATCATCGGATTTTCGGCGTTAGTGAGCCTAATCCGAGGGTTTGTGCGAGAAGCGTTGTCACTGGTTACGTGGGGGGCAGCATTCTTTGTCGCCAGCCATTTCTACACCTATCTCGCTGTCTACTTCACTCGTTTCGAAGATGCGCTGGTGCGCAACGGCATCGCGATTGCGATCTTATTTGTTGCAACGTTGATTGTCGGCGCCATTGTTAACTATGTGATTGGTTCGCTGGTAGAGCGAACCGGATTGAGCGGAACCGACCGCGTGCTGGGCATCTGTTTTGGTGCGCTGCGTGGGGTGCTGATTGTTTCAGCGATTCTGTTCTTTTTGGATACCTTTACCTCGATGGCGCAAAGTGCGGACTGGAAACAGTCACAGCTCATCCCGCAGTTCAGTTACATCATCAGGTGGTTCTTTGACTACCTGCAGAGCACGTCGAGTTTCATACCGGAGCATTTGCCTTCTATTCCGCTCCCGCTCCGGTAACGCTGATGAGGAAATGACAACATGTGCGGTATTGTCGGTATCGCCGGTTTTACACCGGTAAACCAGTCGATTTATGATGCGTTAACGGTGCTTCAACACCGTGGGCAAGATGCCGCAGGCATCGTCACTATTGATGCCAATAATGGCTTCCGTTTGCGTAAGGCGAACGGTTTGGTGAAAGATGTGTTTGAAGCACGGCATATGTTACGCCTGCAAGGCAATATGGGTATCGGCCACGTGCGTTACCCAACGGCAGGCAGTTCTAGCGCATCCGAGGCGCAGCCGTTTTATGTCAACTCCCCATTCGGTATTACTTTGGCGCACAATGGTAATCTGACCAATGCGCACGAGCTTAAGCAGAAACTGTTTGAGCGTGCGCGTCGCCACGTCAATACCACGTCTGATTCTGAAATTCTGCTGAATATCTTTGCTCACGAGCTGGATCGTTTTGATCACTATCCGCTGGAGTCCGATAACGTGTTTGCTGCCGTGGCGGCAACGCACCAGCAGATCCGCGGCGCTTACGCCTGCGTGCTGATGATCATTGGCCACGGTATGGTCGCTTTCCGCGATCCAAACGGCATTCGCCCCTTGGTGATTGGTAAGCGTGATTTAGAAGATGGCCGTGTTGAGTACATGGTGGCTTCTGAGAGCGTGGCCTTGGATACCTTGGGCTTTGAGTTCATCCGTGACGTTGCACCGGGTGAAGCGATTTATGTCACTGAAAAAGGGCAGCTGTTTACCCGCCAGTGTGCAGATAATCCGAAGAGTAATCCTTGCCTGTTTGAGTATGTGTACTTTGCTCGCCCAGACTCCTTTATCGACAAAATTTCCGTTTACAGCGCTCGTGTGCGCATGGGGCAGAAATTAGGCGCGAAAATCGCCCGTGAGTGGGAAGATCTGGATATCGACGTCGTTATTCCAATCCCTGAAACGTCGTGTGATATCGCGTTGGAGATTGCACGTATTCTGGAAAAACCGTACCGCCAAGGGTTTGTCAAAAACCGCTACGTGGGACGCACGTTTATCATGCCGGGTCAGCAGGAACGCCGCAAATCAGTGCGTCGTAAATTGAATGCGAACCGCGCAGAGTTCCGTGATAAAAACGTGCTTCTGGTTGATGATTCGATCGTGCGCGGCACCACATCACAGCAAATTATGGAAATGGCGCGTGATGCAGGCGCAAAGAAAGTTTATTTAGCCTCTGCGGCACCTGAAATTCGTTTCCCTAACGTGTATGGCATTGATATGCCAAATGCGAATGAGCTGATTGCCCATGGCCGTGAAGTGAGTGAAATTGCCAAAATCATCGGCGCCGATGGTTTGATTTTCCAAGATCTCGACGATCTAATCGAAGCGGTACGTGAAGAAAATCCAGATATCGAACAGTTTGAATGCTCGGTATTTAACGGGATTTACGTGACGAAAGATGTGGATCAGGGCTATCTGGATTACCTGCAGTCCCTGCGCAGCGACGACGCAAAAGCGATTCGCGGTCAGGAAGAGGCAGAGAATCTTGAGATGCATAACGAAGGGTAATTGCTACTGTAAGCAGAGTTAGGGTTTTGCATCCGATTCTTAGTTGCTGCTCGCATTTACTTGCATTGACAGCGCGATAGCTGGCTCATAAATTAGAAATACACTAATACCCCGCATGAAGAAATTTACGTTGAAGTAGATTTTCATCATGCGGGCTTTTTTTTTGCCTTGTCATAGTCCCAATATGGGATATAGTTCACTTGTCCTAAAATGGGACATCATGGATGTTATAATGCGGATAATCGCAATTGGGTGTTTGAAATCGTTTTGGGAACGGTATCCTGAGGTCGAGCAGCCGTTAAGGTCATGGATTGATGAGGTAAAAAACTCTGAATGGACAATGCCAAGTGATATTAAGCGCCTCTATTCGACGGCCAGCGTACTGAAAGGTCGCCGAGTTGTTTTCAATATCAAAGGGAATGAATATCGTTTAGTCGTTGCTATTGCCTATCAGTACCAGTCAATTTATATCAAATTTATCGGCACACATCGGCAATATGATGCAGTTGATGCTAACAGTGTAGAAATGGAGTGGTAGATGAATATTCGCCCCATCCGTAATGAACAAGATTACAAAGCTGCGTTGAAAGAGGTATCGCCCCTTTTTGATAATCCTCCAAAACCGAACACGCCTGAAGGGGATAGTTTTGACGTTATGCTTACTCTGATAGAAGCATATGAGTCTAAACATTTTCCAGTTGATCTTCCCGATCCTGTTGAAGCAATCAAGTTTCGCATGGAGCAATCTGGTTTGACAGTTCGCGATCTGACTGCGGCGATTGGCAACCCAAATCGAGTGTACGAAGTATTAAATCGTAAACGTAATTTAACGTTACCGATGATCCGACGGTTACACACGCTGTTTGGCATTCCTGCCGAATGCCTGATTAAATCTGCAAAAGTAGGCCAACACTCATGAAACGTTTAATTATCGGTATCTCTGGTGCCAGTGGTGCAATCTACGGTGTACGTTTACTGGAAGTGCTGCAGGGTGTGCCTGATATCGAAACTCACCTCATCATGAGTAATGCCGCTCGTCAGACGTTGGCATTGGAAACCGACCTGCAGCTGCGGGACGTACAGAATTTAGCCGATGTAGTGCACGATTCGCGTGATATTGCCGCCAGCATTTCATCGGGATCGTTCAAAACGGCGGGTATGGTTATTCTGCCTTGTTCAATGAAAACGCTGTCGGGTATTGTTCATAGCTATACGGACAATCTGCTAACCCGTGCAGCCGACGTAGTGTTGAAAGAACATCGTCGTTTAGTGCTTTGTGTGCGAGAGACGCCATTGCATCTGGGGCATTTGAGAATGATGACGACCGCTGCCGAATTAGGCGCGATTGTTATGCCACCGGTCCCCGCGTTCTATCATCGCCCGCAAACGCTGCAAGACATTATCGATCAAACCGTTAATCGCGTTATCGATCAGTTCGATATTGAAATGCCTGAAGATCTGTTTACCCGCTGGGACGGTGGACATAAATAGTAGTAACACCCGTGCAACATTAGTGCATTTTTGCAACATTGATCACCTTTGGTGCATAAAGTCTGTTTTTCCCCCTCTTGAACCTGTCGTTTTGCTATTGCTGCTCTATCTTTGCTAAAGCGAGGCAGAGTAGCCCATTTCTCTGAAGCCTGTTATACCGCGTAGTTCTGCATATTCTCAGCGCCGTTTGTGCAGAACGTTTCGTCGCGGAATACGGGATGGCATGAAACCTGCTAAAGATTTCAATGCACGCCTCGCTTGCAAACCTATAACAATTTTAAGTCTAACCATTGAGTTCGACACGCTGCATCACGGTGATGCAGTCAACATAAAACATCACGACCATAAACCGTTTTCTTGAGGGTAGAGTATGAAGAAGCACGTCCTAGCGGTATCTCTGTTTTTGGCGATGGTAGGTTCTTCCAGCGTGTTTGCTGCGGTTCCCGATCACATCCGTGTGGGTACCGATCCAACCTATGCGCCGTTTTCCTCTAAAAATCCGCAAGGCCAGCTGGTTGGGTTTGATATTGATTTGGCTAAAGAGCTGTGCAAGCGAATCAATACCCAATGCACTTTCGTGGAAAGCGATTTTGACGCGCTGATCCCTTCACTGAAAGCCAAAAAAATCGACACCATCATTTCGTCCCTGTCGATTACCGAAAAGCGCCAGAAAGAAATCGCCTTCACTGAAAAACTCTACGCGGCAGATTCTCGCCTCGTAGCAGCTAAAGGCTCGCCGATTCAGCCAACGTTGGACTCTCTTAAAGGTAAGCACGTAGGCGTATTGCAAGGCTCGACGCAGGAAACCTATGCCAACCAGCATTGGCGTCCGCAAGGCGTTGATGTGGTGCCTTATCAAAATCAGGATTTAATTTACGCTGATTTGGCCGCAGGCCGAATTGATGCCGCGTTTCAGGATGAAGTTGCTGCGAGCGAAGGTTTCCTGAAACAGCCAGTCGGTAAGGATTATGCGTTTGCCGGACCGTCGGTAAAAGATAACGCCATTTTTGGCGTGGGTACCGGAATGGGTCTGCGTAAAGATGAAACTGAACTGAAAGTTGCCTTGGATAAAGCGTTTGATTCAATGCGTAAAGATGGCACCTACGATAAGTTCGCCAAAAAGTATTTTGATTTTAACGTTTACGGCGGTTAATCCGAGGTCAGGCACCCACCGCTTTGAGGCGGGTGCCTGTGGGTTAAGTGGTACGCTATGAAATGGCAGGTTGAATAATGCTACAAGGCTACTCCCAACTTATTCTTAATGGTGCCCTCGTTACGCTGGAACTGGCCGTGAGCTCGGTGCTGCTTGCCGTTGCGATCGGTTTAATTGGGGCCGCCGCCAAGCTCTCTCGTTCATCCGTCCTTGCGACGATCTTTGAAGGTTACACCACGCTGATCCGCGGCGTTCCCGATCTGGTGTTAATGCTGCTGATCTTCTACGGCCTACAGATGATGTTAAACCAGCTGACTGATTTATTGGGCTGGTCGCAGTTTAATATCGATCCGCTGGTCGCTGGCGTGATCACGCTGGGTTTTATCTATGGTGCCTATTTTACCGAAACTTTTCGCGGCGCATTTATGGCGGTGCCAAAAGGTCAGATAGAAGCGGCTACGTCACTTGGTTTTTCCAGCAGCAAGATTTTTCGACGCATTTTGTTTCCCGCGATGATGCGGTATGCCCTGCCGGGGATTGGTAATAACTGGCAGGTGATCCTGAAAGCGACAGCGTTGGTTTCATTACTTGGCTTAGATGATTTGGTGAAAGCTACTCAGATTGCAGGTAAGGGGACTTGGCAGCCGTTTTACTTCGCCATTGTGGCTGGCGTTGTCTATCTGCTGTTTACCACGCTGTCGAATGGCGTGCTGTTGTTGCTTGAGAAGCGTTATTCAGCGGGCGTGAGAAGGGCCGAGCTATGAATGAGATTATTCATGAGTATTGGAAATCATTGCTCTGGACCGATGGTTTTCGTTTTACCGGGATCGCCATCACGCTGTGGTTGTTGATTGTCTCGGTGGTGATGGGGGGCGTGCTTGCCGTCTTGCTTTCCGTGGCGCGAGTCTCACCGAATCGCTGGATTTCAACGCCGGTTTGGTGTTTTACATGGGGGTTTCGTGGCACACCGCTGTATGTTCAGCTGTTGGTTTTTTATTCAGGCATGTACACGCTGGAGATTGTGAAAGGAACCGAACTGTTGAACGCGTTTTTCCGTAGCGGGCTTAACTGTACGCTGCTGGCATTAACCTTGAATACCTGTGCCTATACCACTGAAATCTTCGCCGGAGCGATCCGTGCGGTACCTCATGGGGAAATCGAAGCTGCCAATGCTTATGGATTCTCGCGTTTTAAACTCTATCGCTGCATCATTTTGCCATCGGCATTACGCACGGCGTTACCCGCGTACAGCAATGAAGTGATTCTGATGTTGCATTCGACGGCGCTGGCGTTTACTGCCACGGTGCCGGACTTGCTGAAAGTGGCGCGGGATATTAACTCTGCAACCTATCAGCCATTTACCGCGTTCGGCATTGCCGCAGTGTTGTACCTGACTATTTCTTATGTGCTCATTCGGTTGTTTCGTAAAGCGGAAAAACGCTGGATGGCGCACGTAAATCCCTCGTTAACTCACTGAGCTGCCGTTTATGAACCCAATAAAACTTAACGTTATCGAATTGCATAAACGCTATGGCGATCATGAAGTGCTTAAGGGCGTGTCGCTGACCGCTCAGGCAGGCGATGTGATTAGCATTATCGGATCTTCCGGATCGGGGAAAAGCACGTTTTTACGCTGCATTAATTTTTTGGAAAAACCCAGCGAAGGATCGATTGCCATCAACGGTACTGATATCGGCTTAGTGAGAGATACGGACGGTCAATTAAAAGTGGGTGATAAAAAGCAGCTGCGATTGCTGCGTACACGTTTGACGATGGTATTCCAGCATTTCAATCTGTGGAGCCATATGACGGTGTTAGAAAACGTGATGGAAGCGCCGATTCAAGTGCTTGGTCTGAGTAAATCAGAGGCACGCGAGCGAGCTATCCGCTATCTGGAAAAAGTAGGGATTGATGAAAGAGCACGAGGTAAATACCCCATCAATCTTTCTGGTGGCCAGCAACAGCGCGTGTCCATCGCCCGTGCATTAGCGATGGAACCTGAGGTGCTGTTGTTTGATGAGCCGACGTCTGCGCTCGACCCGGAACTGGTTGGTGAGGTGTTGCGTATTATGCAAAAGCTGGCCGAAGAGGGGAAAACGATGGTGGTTGTGACGCATGAAATGGGCTTTGCCCGTAATGTTTCTAGCCACGTCATCTTTTTGCATCAGGGCGTGATTGAAGAACAGGGGCCACCGGAGTTGGTATTTGGCAGTCCGAAGAGTACGAGGCTGCAGCAGTTTTTGTCGGGGGCAATGAAGTAGGGGGCGGATTTCAGCGATTGTTTATATGGTTAAGGTGAAAGGTTTCGTATGCTTATGACATCCAGGCTCTTTTATGTAATAGCTGTGAAAGGTTTTGTACGCCTGTGAACATTCGCGTTTTTATGAAACTGTTGGCGTAGGCGTCCGACGAAAGGTTGCTGGCGCGCAACCTCTCGACTCTCGCGCTTTTTACCGAGTTGTTTGGCCGACCGGTTTCGGAGCGCACGTCCTGTGCGCCCTCAACCTGCCGCCAGCGTCCCTGCTGGCGGCTCTAAAATGCATTCCATCCAACAAGGGAAAGATAAAAGATAATTTAGTCTCTTTGTCTCTTTGTCTCTTTGTCTCTTTGTCTCTTTGTCTTTTTAATGGTTTAAGTCTTGGTAGTGAGAGCAGTGAAAACAGGATGTTTTCACGAGGGGAGGAGGCGCCAAGGATGGCGCATGCCGACCCGGTGCGGAAATGGCATCTCGGGTAAAAGCGCGAGGATTGAAGGGGCGCGCGCTGGCGCCCCTCATCGGTCGCCTACAACTCAGTTCATATATGAATGCCGTTATGGAAAGGCGGACGAAACCTTACACGAAGGTTACATACACACTTGGCAGACGAAACCTTACACGAAGGCTGCATACTCGCTAGCGAATAAAATCTTTCCCCTACTTAAAACTCCTTCCCCAACACATTTCTCAACGCATCTTCCAGTTCAAAATATCTGAACCCAAACCCAGCTTCTTCCAGCCTTTTGGGAATAGCTCGCTGTCCACTGAGGACCAGTACGCTGGCTTCACCCATGAGGGTTTTTATTGCAAACGCAGGGGTACGCACCACCGTAGGGCGGCCTAAAATCTCGCCTAGCGTGGCGATAAATTGTTCATTGTGAACGGGATAGGGCGAAGTCATGTTGAACGGACCGTTGAGCGTTGGACACTCCAACAAGTAGAGAATGGCGTTGACCATGTCATCAATGTGGATCCACGGCATATATTGCCGACCATTGCCCATTTCGCCACCTAAACCGAGGCGGAAAAGAGGAAGCATTTTACTTAATGCGCCACCGTCTGAGGCCAGAACGATTCCGGTGCGCATCAGGCAGACGCGCGTTTTGTCGCTGGAGGCCTGTAACGCAATGCCTTCCCAACGCGCGCAGAGATCGTGGGTAAACTCATGATGTGGGGTATCTTCTTCGGTGACTAACGCTTCACCTTGGTCGCCATAATATCCCACGGCCGAACCGGAAAGCAGCGATGAAGGCGGCGTGGCGCTGTTATGAATCAGTTCGACAAGGCGTTCGGTAATATCCCAGCGGCTATGGCAAAGACGCTGTTTCTGCTCTTCCGTCCAGCGTTTATCCGCGATAGGCTCACCGGCCAGATTAATCACGGCGTCGTAGCCATCCAGCGTTGAAAGCGCTTCCAAAGATGTTACGTAGTGAACGTTATCGCCGAGCTTTTCCCTCGCTTTCTGCGGATCGCGGGTTAAAACCGTGAGCTCGTGGTGCAGCGTCAGCAGACGTTGGCAAAGAGGTTTGCCGATAAGCCCCGTTCCGCCAGTGATAAAAATACGCATAAGCCTTCTCCAAGATCAGGGATATGTCTATCACCCTTGATATAACACGAGTTATTTAGGGTATATGTCGCTATTCATTAGCCTTGCGGTAACGCATGGTCATCGAGACAGAATCTGCATAGCGCAGGGCGTAAAGCTTATCGACCTCTACTTCAGCATAGGTGACCCAGTGGTGTTCACAAGCGATGTTGAGGACATCCTGAGTTAATTTTTCCAGCAGCGCGAAACGATGATCCTCAACGTGTGCAATGATACGTTTCGTTATCGTACGATAGTTGAGCGCATCGGCGATATTCTCGCTTTTCCGCGCCTGCTCTGCTGGGTAATGGATCACAACGTTGATAACAACGTCTTGTTTATTCTTGATTTCTTCTTCGTTTATCCCAATGAAAGTGCGCAGCCGCAGGTTTTTAATACGAATAATGGCATCAGGCTGTAAAAAGCTCATAGGGTGTCCTTATCAAATGCGATGTCGCATTCAGCATACAGGGAAAGCATTACGATGATAATAGAGAAGAAGTGGCCAGCATCAGCTGGCCTATATCGATTAGTCTTGCGGCAAACTGTAGGCTTTCTTCGTTGCAGGACGGGCTGAGATGCGTTCAAACCAGTTACGTACGGCAGGAAAATCCTCTAAATCGATGCGTTGGCGGGCATGTGGAACTACCCACGGATAAATCGCCATGTCCGCGATGCTGTATTCATCACCCGATACATAGGCATGCTTTTTCAACTGCTTGTCGAGAACGGTATAGAGGCGTTTAGTTTCAACCTGATACCGTTCAATTGCATAGGGAACGGGCTGTGGCGCGTAGTGATTGAAGTGGTGGTTTTGCCCCAGCATTGGGCCAAAGCCGCCGACTTGCCAGAATAACCATTGTAGCGTGGCCGCGCGTGAACGTAATTCTTGGCTCATGAAACGGCCCGTTTTCTCAGCGAGATAAAGCAGTATTTCACCTGATTCAAACAGGCTCAGCGGTACGCCACCATCTACAGGCTGTCGGTCTACAATGGCTGGGATTTTGTTGTTAGGGGAGATGGCTAAAAACTCAGGTTTAAACTGATCGCCAGCGCCGATGTCGATGCGATGAATTTGATAGGCTAGGCCAGATTCTTCGAGGAAAAGAGTAATTTTATGGCCGTTTGGTGTCGGTGCGTAATACAGGTCGATCATGATGTCTCCCAGAAAAATCAAGCGGTAAGAGGAAGCTTATCTCTCTGACTATAGTCCAAAAGGCTCGGTGGTGAAAGCGGTGATGTTGCAAAAATGTATAATTCAGACTGAGTGAAATATCACCTGAACAGGGGTAACTTCAGCGCTGCAAAAATACACAAACGTGTAATACTGAGATTCCAATGACTGCCAAGTGTCGACAGGAGAGAAGATGAGCCAGCCGAAAATTACGCTGTATTCTGATAGCAACTTTTTCAGTCCGTATGTGATGTCTGTTTATGTGGCGTTAAAAGAAAAGGGAGTTAGATTTGAACTTGAGCCGGTTAATTTAGCTAAGAGTGAAAACCAGCAGGAGGCGTATGCCGAGCTCTCATTAACGCGCAGAGTGCCGACGCTGTTACATGAAAATTTCTCTCTTTCTGAGTCTTCGGCTATCACTGAATACCTTGATGAAGTTTTCGCTGCGCCTGACTTTGCTTCTCTTTATCCAAGAGATAAGCAAAAAAGAGCCAAGGCGCGCGAAATCCAAGCGTGGCTGCGCAGCGATTTAATGCCAATTCGACAAGAGCGCTCCACCGAAGTTATTTTTGCCGGGCTCAAACCGCCCGCGTTGAGCCTAGAAGGCGAATATGCGGCAGCCAAGCTAATTGCAGGGGTTGAGCGATTGTTGATTGAAGGACATCAGAACTTATTCGGAGAATGGTGCATTGCGGATACGGACTTAGCTTTAATGCTAAATCGTTTGGTGATGGCGGGGGATCCTGTGCCAGAACGTATCGCGGACTATGCGCATTTCCAATGGCAACGCGCATCAGTGTGCCAATGGCTGGCCTTATCGGCGGCAAAGCGGCGTTAAAAGCAGCAACTAATGAAGCAATCAGGTTAAAAGTAGGCAAACAATGCGTTGTATGCTGGCGGGCGATGATAGCCATCGTTACACTATGGCCATTCGCTACACTATGGGCATTTGTAACGCCATAGGGATTATTCTTATTTAACGAGAACCGTATATGAAGCTGATGTTTGCCTCTGATATCCATGGATCTCTCACCACGACCCAGCGCGTGCTTGAGTTGTTTGAACAAAGCGAAAGCCAGTGGCTGATTATTCTGGGAGATGTGCTCAATCACGGCCCACGAAATCCGCTACCTGAAGGCTATAACCCGCCGCAGGTTGCAGAGCAGCTAAATAAGTTTGCTGACAAGATCATCGCAGTTCGCGGCAATTGCGATAGTGAAGTCGATCAGATGCTGCTGAAATTCCCGATGATGGCGCCTTGGCAGCAAATTTTGCTCGATAATCAAAGATTGTTTTTAACCCATGGTCACCTTTATCATCCAGCGGAGTTACCACCATTAAGCCCAAAAGATGTGCTGGTCTACGGACACACGCATCTACCGGTGGCAGAACAACGCGGTGATATCTACTGCTTCAATCCAGGCTCTGTTAGCTTACCCAAAGGTGGGCATGTGCCTAGTTTTGGGATATTTGAAAACGGGGTCTTAAAAGTGTGCGCCCTGTACGGTACAGAGATACTGGCAGAAGTCGTAATCGACTGATTATTTATGGCATTTTCGGTAGGATCTGCTTTCACCGCTGTAGCGTCTACAGATGTGAACCATAAAGCAGGTGCGATGAACAAACCGCGTACAGCAGTACGCTAAGAAAAAGGTTTCAGAGGATGGTGGAACAAACGCTCAACACCGAGTTGGAGTGGGTTGATATTGTTGATGAAAACAATGATGTCATCGCGCAATCAACTCGCGCGCAGATGCGCGCGCAATGTCTGCGTCACCGTGCAACCTATATTGTGGTTCACAATGGAATGGGGCAGATCCTGGTTCAGAAACGCACTGATAACAAAGATTTTTACCCTGGATGGCTCGATGCTACCGCCGGCGGCGTGGTGCAAAGTGGTGAAAATATGTTGGAGTCAGCGCGCCGAGAAGCAGAAGAGGAGCTTGGCATTGCAGGCGTTCCCTTTGCCGATCACGGTATGTTCTATTTTGAACAAGACAACTGCCGCGTATGGGGTGGGCTGTTTAGCTGTGTTTCTCACGGCCCGTTTGCGCTACAGGAAGAAGAGGTTGAGTCGGTTCGCTGGATGACCCCAGAGGAAATCACGGCGGAGTGCGATAGCTTTACCCCTGATTCACTGAAGGCGCTCTCTTTGTGGATGACGCGTAATAGCGATAAACACTACCAGCCGATGTGTATCCAAAAAACCACATCATCGGCGAAAGCGCCTAGCGAATCTGAAGCGGAAAACGGTGTGCCGCAGAACGAAAGCGAAGAGTAGCGATTCCAGTACTGTCAGCTTAGCAACTGCTCCGTTTGCATAACACTGAGCTGACAGGAATAGTGACTCTGGTTGCTTGCTGATTCAGGCGCGCCAATAGGGCGTTGGCGGCCTGAATACCAATCTCTTTAAAAGGTACGGCGGTTGTGGTTAACGGCGGCTGACATACCTGACTCACATCCCGATTACCGAAACCCACAACGGCTAGCTGGCTTGGTATACGGATATGCCTTCTTTGGCATTCATACAATACTCCGCAGGCTAATTCGTCAGACGCACAGATCAGCGCATCAATTTCTGGCCAAGCCAGAATAAATTCGGGTAACAGGTTTGCGCCGGTTGAGAAATTGGCGGGTTCAGCAGCGTTAATAACCCGATGCGGTGAGAAATGGCTACGCAACAGCGCCTGATGCCAGCCATGAAGGTGCTGCTGAAATACCCACGGCTCTTGATTCGCACAGAGTAAGCCAATGTTTTCATATCCTCGCTCGATGACATAGCGTGTCAGGTTAAACATCGCGTCGGCATAATCTATCCCAATATTGATATCGATGGGATCTTCGCGCATGGCGCCGATTTCAACCACCGGAATTTCTGCATTTTTCAGCCATTGACGGGTGTTATCGCTTTGCTCGGTGCTAAGTAGCACCACCGCGGCAAGGCTGGCCGAAAGCAGGTTTTCTAGCATGTTGGCTTCGCGCTCTTCATCTCGTTGGGATTCTGAGAGTGTCAGTTGGAATCCTGCCGGTTGTAATACGCTTTGTAGCCCAGCCAGCATTTGAGCGCAGCCTGCTTCGGTAAACGAGGGAACCACCACCGAAATAGTGCGGCCAGCCCCAGACGCTAGAGCGCTGGCGGCAAGATTTGGCACGTAGCCCAGTTCGCTAACGGCAGACTCAATTTTTTCTCTTAGCTTGTCCGATACCTGATCGGGCGTGCGTAGAGCACGTGATACGGTCATTGAACCAACACCAGCATGGCGGGCTACATCGGCCAGCGTGACTCTGCCGGTACTACGTCGTTTTTTAATAATGGACATGCTTGTTCCTAACGGAGCCTAGGCTGCAATGGCGCTATTTTAGCTAAAAAAAGAGATTAATCATAAAACTACTACAGGCTTTGGTAGCGATATTGCCATGTACTTAGCGTTATGAGATATACGTCATCTCTGTTCATAGATTAAGCATCTATTTTTGATAGCGCTATCACAAATCTAACAGATAGCGTTTTTGGTAGCGCTATCTTTAAAGGTATCGTCTCTTTACACCACCCCATTTGCTGATAATCAATGGTCAAAATGGCCGGCAGTTAGGGTTATCAACAGAGGTCATCCGCTTAGGAGAGACAATGCTGAATACTTGGTTAACTGATGACACCATACAAATTCGCGAAAGTGTGGATACGTGGCAAGAGGCTGTGAGGCTCAGCGCCCAGCCGTTATTACAAAAAGGTATTATTACTCCCGATTACCTTGCCGCTATTTATCTGCAACATGAAAAGCTGGGTCCCTATTATGTTTTAGCTCCGGGTATTGCGATGCCGCATGCAAGGCCAGAAGAAGGTGCCAAGTCTTTAGGACTTTCATTGCTGAGCGTGAAACAAGATGTTTTATTCTATTCCGCTGACAATGATCCGGTTAATTTAATTGTGATGCTCTCAGCGCCTGACAGCCACAGCCATATTGAATTGATTTCTCATCTGGCAGAGTTTTTCTCAGATGATGATGCGGTAAAAAAAATTCACAATGCCGCTACGCGAGAGGAGATTAAATCTATCATCGAGAAATTTTAAGAGCTATTTAAATCAATAACCCCATAAAAATAACAGGATTCCCTGTGGGATCTCTGTGTTTAAAAACTCACCGAGGATTGAATAATGAAGATTATGGCGATATGTGGTTCAGGTTTGGGCAGTAGTTTTATGGTGGAAATGAATATTAAAAAAGTGCTTAAGAAAATTGGCGTTGAGGCTGATGTTGAGCACTCCGACCTTTCATCGGCTATTCCCAGCGAAGCCGACTTGTTTGTAATGGCGAAGGATATTGCTGCCAGTGCCAGCATCCCAGATAACCAGCTAATTGTTATTACCAATATTATTGATATTAATGAACTTGAAAAAAAGCTACGGGCTTATTTCAATAAATAAAATAATCGACAACTTCTCTTAGATAATTAGCGAGGCGGATATGTTTATCCAAGAAACGCTGAAGTTCATCGTTGATATATTAAAAGTTCCTGCAGTTCTCGTCGGTATTATTGCTCTTGTTGGTTTATTGGCTCAGAAAAAATCTTTCAGCGATGTTGTGAAAGGAACCGTAAAAACTATTCTAGGTTTTATTGTTTTAGGCGGTGGTGCTGGCGTTCTTGTCAGCTCACTCAACCCATTGGGAGGTATGTTTGAGCATGCCTTTAATATTCAGGGCATCATTCCTAATAATGAAGCGATAGTCTCTATTGCATTAGAAAAATATGGCGCTGCGACTGCGCTAATCATGGCATTTGGTATGGTTGCCAATATTGTGGTGGCACGCTTTACCAAGCTTAAGTACATATTCTTAACCGGACACCACACGTTTTATATGGCGTGCATGATCGGCATTATATTGACCGTCGCCGGATTTGAAGGTGTGCAATTAGTCTTTACGGGGGCATTAACGCTCGGTTTAGTTATGGCCTTTTTCCCTGCTTTGGCGCAGCGATATATGCGTAAAATCACTGGCAATGACGATATCGCTTTTGGCCATTTTGGCACATTAGGCTATATCCTTTCCGGCTGGATTGGTGGACGCGTGGGTAAAGGATCGCGCTCAACCGAAGAGATGAATCTGCCTAAAAACCTTAGCTTCTTACGCGACAGTTCCATCTCCATCTCTCTGACCATGATGGTGATTTACCTGATTATGGCGGTGAGCGCAGGCTCTGATTTCGTCGAAGCCACCTATAGCGCCGGCCAAAACTATTTGGTCTATTCCATCATTATGGCGATTACCTTTGCGGCTGGCGTATTCATTATTCTGCAAGGCGTTCGCTTAATTTTGGCTGAAATCGTTCCTGCATTTACAGGTTTTTCTGAGCGTTTAGTCCCCAATGCACGTCCTGCGCTTGATTGCCCCGTGGTTTACCCTTACGCCCCAAACGCAGTATTGATTGGTTTCCTATTTAGTTTCCTCGGCGGGCTGGTGGGGCTGTTCCTCTTAGGCCAATTTAATCTGGTGCTGATTTTACCAGGCGTTGTTCCTCACTTCTTTACGGGGGCAACGGCAGGGGTCTTCGGCAATGCCACCGGTGGCCGCCGTGGTGCCATGATCGGCGCATTTGCTAATGGCCTGCTGATTACCTTCCTGCCGGTTCTATTGTTGCCAGTTCTAGGCGCGCTCGGTTTTGCCAATACCACGTTCTCGGACGCCGATTTTGGCGGCATTGGTATTGTGCTAGGCAACATGGCGCGCTTTATGAATAAAGACATGATTATGGCCGTCATTATCGCGATATTCGTAGCGCTGGTGGCACATAACTACTTCTTCTCACGCAAGAGCTCTCCATCCACCTCCGCTAATGGCGCCAATAAATAAGGGGTAACTATGCTTAACCTGAAAGAGGTTCAACGCTACGCAACAGAAATTCGCGTAGAAACCTTAAAAGCGTTAACGAATCTGGGCTTTGGTCACTACGGTGGCTCAATGTCGGTGGTTGAAACGTTGGCGGTATTGTATGGCACAGTGATGAAGGTTGATCCTGCTCAGCCACAGTGGCCTGAGCGCGATAATTTTGTGCTGTCTAAAGGGCATGCAGGGCCCGCGTTATATAGTGCTTTGGCGTTAAAAGGCTATTTCCCTCGTGAAGAGTTAGCCACGCTAAACGAAAATGGAACCCATTTCCCCAGTCATCCCGACCGTTTGCTAACTCGTGGCGTTGATGCGACGACCGGCTCGTTAGGGCAGGGTGTTTCAATTGCGACAGGGATGGCGCTGGCACATCAGCTGGCAGGACGTAAAAACCGCGTATTCTGTATTTTGGGCGACGGCGAATTGAATGAAGGTCAGTGCTGGGAAGCTTTCCAGTTTATCGCCCACCATAATCTGAATAACCTGACGCTGTTTATTGACTACAACAAGCAGCAGCTGGATGGCACCTTAGATGAGGTCATCAAGCCATTCGATCTCAACGCGAAATTTAGCGCATTCGGCTTTGATGTGCTCAGCGTGAAAGGCGACGATATTGCCGCTATTTACGAGGCCATTGCTCCTGTCCGAAGCGGCGAACAGCGCCCGCAAGTGGTACTTCTCGACAGCATCAAAGGTCAGGGCGTTCCGTATATTGAGCAACTGCCCAATTCACATCACCTGCGCCTAACTGACCATATTAAAGCGGAAATGCAGCAAGCGATCGCAACACTGGAGGCAACGCTATGATCCATGAATTCCTGCCGTTACAGAAAGATAAAATGGAAATGCGCAAGGTTTATGCCCAGGCGATGCGCGATCAGTTCATCGCGAATACGCCGGTAATAGCGCTAGAAGCTGATTTGATGAGCTCTATGGCCATGGACAGCGTTCACCGCGATTTCCCCCATCAGGTTATTAACTGTGGAATTATGGAGGCCAACGTTATCGGTACTGCGGCAGGCCTCTCTTTAGCCGGACGCGTTCCGTTTGTGCATACTTTCACTGCTTTCGCTAGTCGCCGCTGTTTTGATCAGCTGTTTATGTCGGTTGATTATCAAAAAAATAATGTGAAGGTGATTGCATCGGATGCTGGCGTCAGCGCTTGCCATAACGGCGGAACTCATATGTCTTTTGAAGATATGGGGATTGTGCGTGGTCTTGCCCACTCCGTGGTGATGGAGATGACGGATGCCACGATGTTCCAAAACATTCTACGCCAACTGGTGGATTTAAAAGGTTTTCACTGGGTGAGAACCATCCGTAAGCAGGCATACACCATTTATCCTGACGGTACAGAATTCACCATTGGCAAAGGCAAGGTTTTACAAGATGGCAAAGATATCACGCTGATTGCCAATGGGATTATGGTGGCTGAAGCTCTGCAAGCGGCACAAGTGCTTGCTCAGCAAGGTTACAGCGCTGCGGTTATAGACATGTTTACGCTTAAGCCTATCGATAAAGATCTGATTATTGAATACGCTGCGAAAACAGGGCGAATCGTTACCTGTGAAAACCATAGCATTCATAACGGGCTTGGTTCAGCCGTGGCAGAAGTGCTGGTGGAAAACCATCCGGTGCCGATGCGACGCGTTGGAGTAAAAGAACGCTATGGACAGGTGGGGACACAGGATTTCCTGATGCAAGAATATGAACTGACGGCGGAGGATATTGTGAAACAGGCGATGGAGTTGCTTAAAAAGAGCCGATAGTTTGCTTTGAAAGTATGATGTAAAAACAAATGCCATATATTATGGCATTTGTTTTTTAGGTGCAGGGCCTACTATGCTGCCGTGCCAATTTTGTCTTTATTTATTATCTGATTAACATCACTTTTAAGTTTCGATATATTTTCTTTAGTTATGATATCGACAATATCTTGATTGCTTAGCAATTTATTAACGTCATTGACGACCTCAGCATACTCTGAACCTTCACCTGTATTTTTCAATTCAAAGTGTGGGACGATCGATTTCCCTGGCGACAAGCGATAAAGGCTTATCATCAAAGATAATGACAGACATGGTATTAAACATGCTGTGAATGTAAATTTTGAAGTCATGATCTTTGTGTACCTCATAATCATGGAATATTTCATCAAAAATGTTAATCAGCTTGCGTTGATAATACTCAGAGTCGCTTTTCCCATTCTTTCTATTCAGCAAGTTTATAAATTCAGATCTAGGGTCAAGCAGTACTAGGTTGGTTTCCTTGCCAGGTATATTGAGTCTTTTCTTAAAAATAGCAGAGTTTGCGCTAATGAATGATTTACCATCATTCATCACTACGGTTAATTTTTTACTGTTAATGATTTTATCTTGATAAGTATCGAGCTCAAAGGAATCGGATATATTTTCAATACCCCGTTCTTTCATTTTTAAGTAGATAGGTATTTTTTTGCCGATGATCTCTTCAAAATATTTGTCGCCGCGGCTGACATAAATATATTCATATACGCACATAACAAGACCGGTGGCAAAGACGGAGATAGCGATAGTTTTAATTAACTCCTCTAATGGTAGCTTGGCAATGAATGCATAAGCAACTAGAGATATGAGAGAGATAAAAAGTAATACAAACAAGCGAATGTACTTCTGAATCCTTTGTGTAGTCATTAGACAATTTAACTCCATATTTATTAGCAGTGTTAATCAATGCTAACAAAAAAATATGATAAAACTTTGAGCTAGTTTGCATAATGAAAGAGCAATTAAATTTTAGGAATTTGTATTTTCAGGAGCAAGGTGCATATGAAGGGAATAGAAATAAAAAAGGCTCCCAATTAGGAGCCTTTTGAACGCGTAATCAGAGATTACTTAGCAGCATCGGCAGCTTGTGCAGCCTGAATCGCCGTCAGAGCAACGGTGTAGACGATATCGTCTACCAGCGCGCCACGGGACAGGTCGTTAACCGGCTTACGCATGCCTTGCAGCATTGGCCCGATAGAGACCAGGTCAGCAGAACGCTGTACCGCTTTGTAAGTGGTGTTACCGGTGTTCAGGTCTGGGAAGATGAACACGGTTGCTTTGCCTGCAACTGGGGAGTTAGGCGCTTTAGACTTAGCCACGTCAGCCATGATAGCCGCATCATACTGCAGCGGGCCATCGATGATCAGGTCAGGGCGTTTTTCCTGAGCCAGACGTGTTGCTTCGCGAACTTTCTCAACGTCGCTACCTGCACCAGAGTTACCGGTTGAGTAAGAGATCATGGCTACGCGAGGTTCGATACCGAATGCAGCGGCAGAGTCTGCAGACTGGATAGCGATTTCAGACAGCTGTTCTGCGGTTGGGTCTGGGTTGATCGCGCAGTCGCCATAAACCAGAACCTGATCAGGCAGCAGCATGAAGAACACAGAAGATACCAAAGAGCTGCCCGGTGCAGTTTTGATCAGCTGCAACGGTGGGCGAATGGTGTTAGCCGTGGTGTGAACCGCACCAGAAACCAAACCGTCAACCTGGTTTTGTTCCAGCATCAGCGTGCCCAGAACAACGTTGTCTTCCAACTGTTCGCGAGCAACAACTTCGGTCATGCCTTTGCTTTTACGCAGTTCAACCAGACGTGGAACGTATTGCTCACGTACCACGTTTGGATCAACGATTTCGATGCCTTTACCCAGAACAACGCCCTGAGCCGCTGCAACGCGCTGGATTTCTTCTGGGTTACCCAGCAGAACACATTCAGCGATGCCGCGTTCAGCACAGATAGCCGCTGCTTTAACGGTACGTGGCTCGTCACCTTCTGGCAGAACAACGCGTTTGCATGCTTTACGCGCCAGCTCGGTCAGTTCGTAACGGAACGCCGGAGGAGACAGGCGACGTGAACGCTCAGAAGCCGCAGACAGGGAATCAATCCACTTGCTGTCAATGTGGCTTGCGACGTAGTTTTGCAGTTTCTCAACGCGCTGATGGTCGTCAGCAGGAACTTCCAGATTGAAGCTCTGCAGGCTCAGCGAGGTTTGCCACGTGTTGGTGTCCACCATGAAGACTGGCAGGCCGGTCTGGAATGCACGTTCGCACAGCTTAGCGATGCGCTCGTCCATATCGTAACCGCCGGTCAGCAGGATCGCGCCGATTTCCACGCCGTTCATTGCAGCCAGACAAGCGGCAACCAGAACGTCAGGACGGTCAGCAGAAGTCACCAGCAGTGAACCCGGACGGAAATGTTCCAGCATGTGAGGAATGCTGCGTGCGCAGAAGGTCACAGACTTGATACGACGCGTTTTGATGTCGCCTTCATTCACGATACGTGCTTTCAGGTGATTCGCCATATCGATTGCACGTGTGGCAATCAGTTCGAAGCTCCATGGCACACAGCCCAGAACTGGCAGTGGGCTATTAGCAACCAGCTGTGCAGTATCCAGATTGGCAATGCTTGCTTTGTTGGAATCATCGAAGATTTCAGACAGGTCTGGGCGAGTACGGCCCTGATCGTCAACCGGTGCATTCAGCTTGTTGATGATAACGCCGGTGATATTTTTGTTTTTGCTGCCACCGAAGCTAGAACGAGCCAGTTCGATACGCTCTTTAACCTGAGAAGCGGAGTCGTTGCCCAGCGCCATAACGAAGACGATTTCAGCGTTCAGGGTTTTGGCGATTTCGTAGTTCAACGCGTTAGCAAACTGGTGCTTACGGGTTGGAACCAGGCCTTCAACCAGAACAACTTCTGCGTCTTTGGTATTTTCGTGGTAACGAGCAACGATTTCTTCCATCAACACGTCCTGCTGGTTAGAGCTCAGCAGCGTTTCAACGTGAGACATGCGCAGCGGTTCAGCGGCAGGAATAGAAGAGTTAGCGCGGATAATGGTGGTGGTCTGATCTAAAGAATCGCCGCCAGTGCGTGGCTGTGCGATAGGTTTGAAGACGCTCAGACGAACACCTTTTTGCTCCATAGAGCGAATGACACCCAAGCTAACGCTGGTCAGGCCAACGCTGGTGCTGGTGGGGATCAGCATAATTGTACGTGACACGATAAAACCTCTTTACGGTTGTTCAACAGGCCGAACGAACGACGGTTGGTACAGCGCGGTGAACTTGGTCGGATAGTTTATCCCCGTCGCCTTTCAAGATGCAGGGGGGTTGGCTGCACTCATTCACCCGAATCACTTACTTATGTAAGCTCATCGGGATTCATTCGATTGCCGCCTACCTGCATCATGAAATACTTGGGTATATAAGCCGTTTAAATAACACCGCCAGCCTTGGCTGACGGTGTTGAGATGCGTCTTATGCAGTCAGACGAGAGGCGTCTTGTGCAATAACCAACTCTTCGTTGGTTGGGATAACCACGGCCAGACGGCTGCCATCTTTAGTGATGGTGCCAGATTTGCCGAAGCGTGCAGCCAGGTTGCGTTCGTGATCGATTTCGAAGCCCAGCAGACCCAGTTTGTCCAGAGTCAGTTCACGTACCATCGCTGCGTTTTCACCGATGCCGCCGGTAAATACGACTGCGTCCAGACGACCGTCCATCAGCGCAGTGTAAGCACCGATGTATTTAGCCAGACGGTGGCAGAATACGTCCATTGCGCGCTTAGCGTCAGCTTTGGTTTCGTAGTTATCTTCAACATAACGGCAGTCGCTGGTGACTTCGGTCAGACCCAACAGGCCAGATTCTTTGGTCAGCAGTTTGTTGATTTGCTCAACGCTCATACCCAGAGAGTCATGCAGGTGGAAGATGATAGCTGGGTCGATATCGCCAGAGCGAGTCCCCATTACCAGACCTTCCAGCGGAGTCAGACCCATAGAGGTGTCAACACATTTACCGTTACGAACCGCAGTAACAGAACCACCGTTGCCCAGATGGCAAGTGATCACGTTCAGTTCTTCAACTGGCTTGTTCAGCATTTTCGCTGCTTCTTGGCTAACGAAGAAGTGGCTGGTGCCGTGTGCGCCATAGCGACGTACACCGTGGTCTTTGTACAGGCTGTACGGCAGGGCGTACAGGTAAGACTCTTCCGGCATAGTGGTATGGAAAGCAGTATCAAATACAGCAACGTTTTTGTCTTTCAGGTTAGGGAAAGATTTGTACGCTTCAGCGATACCGATCAGGTGCGCAGGGTTGTGCAGAGGCGCAAACGGGATCGCATCTTTAATACCTTGCAGTACTTCATCAGTAATCAGCGCTGATTCAGTAAATTTCTCGCCGCCGTGCACGATACGGTGACCGATAGCGGTCAAAGATGCAGACAGTTCAGGCTTCTGTGCCAGAATAGTATTAACGATGAAGTTCAGGGCTTCGCTATGAGCAGCGCCAGCGCCTAAGGCTTCTTCGTGCTTAGCGCCGTCCATTTTCCATTTAATACGGGCTTCAGGCAGGCTGAAACATTCTGCTAAACCAGACAGGTGTTCTTCACCGTTGGCTGCGTTGATGATAGCGAATTTCAGTGATGAACTGCCGCAGTTAAGAACCAGTACCAGCTTCGACATGGAAGTACCTACTTGTTATGCGTGGTTAGAAATTGAGTCAATCAGACATTAAGCGTAGCGTAATATGTCGTCGACATTTATGATTAACATCATGCGTAGTGTTAATTCGTCATGATGAAGAACATCGCATTAAAAAACCGCGGTGCTCAAAAAAGCATTGCGTTGCCGGCAAGGTTTTCGCCAGACGCTGTCAGATTGTACAGGGTCTTAATGCTGAAAACTTAGCTTTAAGAAGCAGTCGTTAATGAAACACTTTATTAACGTTGTTTTTGCTTCTACAGGCCTCAAGGCCGCGCTAGGATACCGATTGCGGATGCCAAAAACAAAATAAATTTAAGACCGCTAAGTATACGTTGTGATTTTACACTGTTTTTTGATTTTTTATAAATGAAGTTGAGGTTCCTATGACATCTAAGCCAACCGGCCACGTAGGGTGGTTCCAGATTTTTCAACGCGGCCAGACATATATGAAGACGTGGCCGAGTGATAAACGCTTGGCACCGATGTTTCCTGAAAATCGTATTGCGAAGGTGACGCGCTTTGCCGTGCGCTTCATGCCGCCGATCGCTATTTTTACGTTAACTTGGCAGATTGCGTTGGGCGGCCAGCTTGGCCCTGCGATTGCCACGGCGCTGTTTGCCTGCAGTTTGCCGATGCAAGGGCTTTGGTGGTTAGGTAAACGTTCTGTGACGCCGTTGCCGCCAACCTTATTGCAGTGGTTTCATGAAATTCGCGCCAAGCTGGTGGAAGCAGGAAAAGCACAGGCTCCGGTGGAAGGAACGCCAACCTATCAGTCACTGGCCGATGTTTTGCAGCGCGCATTTAAACAGCTAGATAAAACGTTTTTGGATGATATTTAAACGATGGAGGCGTGTGTTTTTGCTCGTTTGAGTTATCGATTTGTAGCAAAAACACACTTCTTTTGCTAAAAAAATACCCAGCTAGCAATTTACAGCAGTTTCTCATTCATGAAACCCCGTTCCAAATCAAAAAAGTGATGTTCAGCACTATTTAGAATGTCAGGCTTATGCCATGCTGCGAAACATACAGTTCACCTTTTACATGACTTGACCCCGGCCTAGGTTCGACCTTCGCCGCTCGATGAGGATATCAAAGATGGAAATGACTAACGCGCAACGCCTGATTCTTTCTAACCAATACAAGATGATGACCATGATGGATCCGGATAACGCCGAGCGTTATCGTCGTTTACAAACCATCATCGAACGCGGTTTTGGTCTGCAGATGCGCGAACTCGATCGTGATTTTGGCGAGCTGAGCGAAGATACCTGTCGCACGATTATCAATATTATGGAAATGCACCATGCACTGCAGGTGTCTTTCAATAATTTAAAAGAAAAACAAGATATTGAGCCTCGTCGTCTTGAGTTCTTGGGCTTTGATGCGGCAACGGAATCGCGCTATCTCAGCTATGTGCGCTTTATGGTGGGTACTGAAGGGCGTTACACTCACTTCGATTCAGGTACGCATGGATTCAATGCCCAGACCAAAATGTGGGATAAATACCAGCGTATGCTGTCAATCTGGCAATCATGCCCGCGCCAGTATCATCTGAGCGCAGTGGAGATTGCACAAATTATTAACGCGTAAAACAGAGGAATGCCTGTGAAGTGCAAAGGTTTTTTGTTTGATTTGGATGGAACACTGGTGGATTCGCTGCCGGTCGTTGAACGCTCGTGGGTAAACTGGGCGAAACGTCAGGGCGTGGACCCACAGGAGGTTCTGGATTTTATCCACGGCAAACAAGCCATCACCTCGCTGCGGCATTTTATGTCTGGTGAGAGCGAAGATCGTATTCAACAAGAATATGATTGGTTGGAAGAAATTGAATCACGCGATACGGATGGCGTTACCGCGTTGCCCGGAGCGAAAGCGTTGCTGGATCGCTTAGATGAGCTCAACATTCCATGGGCGATCGTCACATCAGGATCGATTCCCGTGGCCTACGCCCGCCGCGCTGCAGGCCAGCTGCCAAAGCCGGATGTGTTTATCACGGCGGAGCAGGTTGCTCGCGGTAAACCTGAGCCTGATGCTTATCTACTGGGTGCGCAAAAACTGGGTCTGGCGGTGAGTGATTGCGTGGTTGTTGAAGACGCCGCGGCAGGGATCCTTTCTGGGCTGTCGGCGGGCTGTCAGGTGATCGCGGTTAATGCACCTCAGGATGCACCTAAGCTGGATTTGGTCGATCTCAACCTGACTTCGCTAACGCAAATAGGCGTTGAGAAGGAAGGGGATTACGTGGTAATCCATGCGTTATAAAGAGTAATTGATCTAAATATGATTAAGCCCCGTGATTACGGGGCTTTTTTTATGGCATTCTTAAGCTGTTTCTATCCCATGCCATCGGTATTGCAGTCCATCAATGTGGCCTCTGGCGTACAAAGTTTACCGGAGTAAATTCACAAAGGGAGATGTCGTGAACGGCGAATTATTGTGGGTTTTGACGTTATTGCTGATTGCCATTGTTCTTTTTGCTACCAACAAGTTACGCATGGATGTCGTAGCATTGCTGATCATTATTGCCTTTGTGCTCAGTGGAACACTGTCACTGAGTGAAGCAACCGCCGGATTTAGCGATCCCAACGTTATTTTGATTGCTGCATTATTCGTTATTGGTGACGGCCTTGTTCGCACCGGTGTTGCCTATCAGGTTGGCGATTGGCTGGTGAAGGTCGCGGGCGACAGCGAAGCTAAAATGCTCGTTTTGCTGATGATCACCGTTGCCGCATTGGGGGCGGTGATGAGCTCGACGGGGGTGGTGGCCATATTCATTCCGGTGGTGCTCAGCGTGGCCGCACGGATGAAAATATCACCGGCACGTTTATTGATGCCCCTGAGTTTTGCTGGACTGATTAGCGGCATGATGACGCTGGTTGCGACGCCGCCAAACATGATCGTCAGCAGTGAATTAGTTCGTGAAGGATTTCATGGCTTAAGCTTCTTTAGCGTGACTCCGGTGGGGATTATCGTTTTGCTGATGGGCGTGGGCTACATGCTGGTGGCGAGAAATTGGCTGGCGAGTGGCAAGGATGACAACGATAAAGATAGCTGGAAACGCCGTACCTTCCGCGATCTTATTCGTGATTACAAACTCACAGGGCGAGCTCGTCGTTTGGCTTTGCGCAGTGGTTCACCGCTCATCGGCCATACGCTAGATGAGCTGCATTTGCGTAGCCGCTATGGCGCTAACGTGGTGGGAATTGAGCGCTGGCGTAAATTCCGTCGCGTGATGGTGAGTGCGATCGGTAATACCGAGCTGAAAGATCGTGATGTGTTGCTGATTGATATGTCAGATTCAGAAGTGGATTTACGCGAATTTTGTGCCGAACAGATGCTTGAGCCTATGGTACTGCGCGGCGAGTATTTTTCTGAACAGGCACGTGACGTTGGCATGGCTGAAGTCACGATTGTGCCGGATTCCGATCTGATTGGAAAAACGCTGAGTGAAATGGCGTTCCGTACTCGCTATGGGCTTAATGTTGTCGGTATCCGCCGCGATGGCGTGCCGATGGAAGGTAAATTGGTGAATGACCCCCTCCAGCTGGGTGACATTCTACTGGTTATTGGTAATTGGAAGCAGATACGCCAGCTCCAGCTTCAACCTCGCGATTTCATTGTGTTGCATCTTCCGGCAGAAGTAGATGACGTCGCTCCGGCGATAAGTCAGGCGCCGCACGCGTTATTTTGTCTGGCGTTGATGATTGCCATGATGTTGACGGATGAAGTGCCTAACGCCATTGCTGCGCTGATTGCCTGCATGTTAATGGGCAAATTTCGCTGCATTGATATGGAAAGCGCCTATAAATCTATCCACTGGCCAAGCCTGATACTGATCGTGGGAATGCTGCCGTTTGCTTTGGCTTTACAAAAAACCGGCGGCATTACGCTGGCGGTTGATGTGCTGATGGATTTAGTCGGCGGCATGGGGCCAAGGATTGTGCTGTTGAGCCTGTTTGTATTCTGCGCGGTGACGGGGCTGTTTATTTCCAACACGGCAACCGCGGTGCTGATGGCACCGATAGCCATTGCAACGGCCCATGCTATGCATCTTTCGCCATATCCGTTTGCCATGATCGTGGCTATATCCGCGTCGGCAGCGTTTATGACGCCGGTATCTTCACCGGTGAATACGCTAGTGATGGGGCCGGGGAATTACAGCTTTGGTGATTTCGTCAAAATTGGGGTGCCGTTCACTATCTTGGTGATGATTGCCAGCGTGATTGTGGTGCCGTGGTTGTTTCCGTTTTGATGGGGAATTTTGTATGCATAAGGTGTTGAGTTAATCTCTTACTTAGATGCAGTGCATATTACGTCCGCCTAAAATACCGAGTCTTGCATATACATCGTGCAGGCGG
>NZ_FMIQ01000033.1 GCF_900095695.1 Hafnia alvei
ATATTGATATGTAAGAATTTTCCAGCAAATAACCTTGCAATCCTTATGGGGTAAGGTGTGAGAGAATGTGCAGCCTATTTTACCAATGAGGGATTTCAATGAAATTTCACTTAAAAAGTGAAAAATCCTAATTTTTGTCTTGGATCAAAATTGTGATGTAGCGCTCAACTAATAAATAGATACATAATTAGCGCGCTATTAATTCGTGACTGCTATTTTTTTGTTACTGAAATTGGCATCATAGAAGATGCTAATATATTGTTGCAGAGAAGATTTTATGCTTTATGCCGCAAAAGTGACATTTCTATATTGGTGACACATTACAGCGCAGATAATCAGTGTTATGTACGATTAAAATTGGGGAAAAGAGGTGATGCTGATACGTTAATGTCTCCCACTCAACAATAACTGAGTGAACCGTGTACGGTCGCAAATAAACTGATAACGATATCAGGTTTCCACTTTAGTTCAGTGTTACCAATGGTGCAAAAGTGGGTCTTCCGCAACTTGGGTGGATCCGATCATGCAAGAGGACTCATCACTCGCCGCCGCCGCAACTCGAACCCGGCACGACCATACATCTGGCGTTTCCACATTTTCAGTCGGTTTAGATGTCCCTCAACAACGCCGTTACTCCACCTGGAACAAATAGCTTCGACTATTGCGGCTGCGTCAGATTCCATTCCTGCGGCAACCCGTAGGAGGTCAATCAGTCCGCTTTCGCTTACATTAATGAACCACGGGTTGAACAATGTTTTATTTTTCGTTTTCAGCATTCTGTAAAAGTCGAGTGCTAGCTGAGGCTCATTTTCTCACATCAACCCGATAAACCGTGATGCGTAGTTTTCCTCCCCCTCTGATTATTCTCCATGGCATCAACCAGCGGCTGACTTTTGAGGCTGAGGAAAGACGAAGCGCAGCAAGAAGTGGCTCCGTCACCCCTTTCCGCCATTTGGTCATGGCATCTCTGACCGTTGTTTCACTGCCGGTGAAGTCCATAGTCACCATTTCCCGCAATATCTGGCTGGCATTATGCTCACCCTTTTCCTGTTGTTGTTCCAACCAAACGCGCCATGAATCAAGAAGGCTGGGCTTCGGTGGCCGGGTTGACATCTTAGGTAACGTAACCGACCGTATCCATCGGCGAACAGCTACCCGCGATAACCCGGTGATACGAGATATTACCTTGATCCCTCGCCCATTTTTATGGAGTGAGTTCACTTCTGCCCAACGTTGATGCCGCTTTTCACGCCTCTGTTGCTTGCTCCGATCCGGAAGGAGAAGTATCGATGAGAATGCTGATTGAACTTCAGGAGTATTTTTTTGGGCGACAGTTCAGCGGCATTACCCGTTGCTGTTGCAGCCCGCTTCCCGGCCTCGCCACCGACGATTAGCCACCGTTGATGCTGTAAATTCTGCAGAGCCTCTGAGGATTACCGCCTAGAGCCAGCGAAAGGGAGCAGAGATTCAGCCAAGATTTTGCGCGAGCATGCCGACTTACGGCAGTACCAATGGCGGACAGCAAAGGTTAGATTAAGCGTTTGTCCTGAGCATGGAAGATGCTGTATACGCCACCGTCGGCAGCTATGCACGGAGCTACTGCGCTTCAGACATTCAGGGCAATTGGCTGATTTCCGGGTAGCCCGGAGATTGATACTCACACCGAGTGGGCTAGTGATTTGTTGGACGACCTGCCATCCGCGCGGCAACTGTAACAGAGCCTGAAGTGAAGTCATTTGTTGTCCCTAACTTAAAACAACTTAGAGCCTTTTTAACTAGAAAGTTTCATTAGTTTTCATCCACCCAAGTTGCGGAAGACCCACTTTTGCACCGTTGGTAACACAGTGCTGGTACCGAGCAGAGATAAGACGAAAACCGGCAGCATCTGGACGTATGTACGTGATGACAGAAGCGCAGGTTCATCAGATCCGCCAGCGGCATGGTTTGCCTTCTCACCAGATCGGCAGGGAAAACATCCTCAGCAACATCTTCGCCACTATCATGGTGTACTGCAGACGGATAGAGTCCGTCAGGTGTCCATTGACCATATTCTCCGAAACAATATTGCAAGGTGCGTAAAAGACGTTGAGGTTTAGTAACAGCAACATGTGCGTTGAGCATTGATTATTCGTTTCCCATAACCAATACAATAAGGCCGGTAGTGAGTAATGCCCTTCATCTAGCCTGAACGCTACAAATTCACCGTTCCTATGCCACATTGCAGATTGAAAATGCTGAATGCCAATTTGATAAAATGGGTCAGCTTCACCGATGGGGTGTTTCAAGTTAAAGCTTGTTGCAAAACAGAGTGAGAGCGTAGCTTATCGGCTGTGGGTTCTGAGTTGACTTCGATATGATGAGCAATTATCACATTCTCTTGTATTGTGGCTTTGAAGGCACTCCCACCACGGTGCAACTATTCTCTTGATAATCCGGTATAGCTTATCCGCCCCATGCCGTTAAAAGTCGGAGGTTGAGGTACTATCAGGACCTGTGTATCCCTCTAGGGAAGCGCCTAGCGAAGGGTTAGCACACTAGGGTAGGACATGCTGAGAAAGCTATTTCGGTAAGCTGCATGGGGTCATGGATAAAATACGCTGTCTCACCGTGTATCACCACTAACTCCATCGGGCATGAGCAATGAAAGCAGTAAAATTTCCATAACGTTGGATCTGAGAACTCTGATGCCGAGATAAGACAGCCGAATTCATTGACGGCGCTTTTAACGTGTTTATTTTTCATAGAACTACCTCAGTTTAGTGAGCTACTGTCTGTCGGAGAATGTCTTTGGCGGGGTTGCCGAGATGAAACACCCGTCCGGCACCACTCTGAATGTTAGAATTCACAGTGAGTGCCTATGTTCATTTCTGGCATGCATCAGGCATGTTTCGCCACATAACGCGCAGGCGAAATGGCCCTCTAATGGGCTGACTGATGGGGGGCGAATAATGGCTTGGGATGGACGAACCGTGGGTTTTGCAGTGAATGGCGAACTGAGAGGCTATGCGCGGGACTGCGTAATACGCTGCTGCATCCAGGCTTCTATTTCGCTTTTAAACCAGCGAGAGCTGCGTCCGAGCTTGATGGGCTTAGGAAAAGTACCGTCCTGAATGAGCTTGTAGAACCACTTGTCGGTCATGCCGGTAAATGTGGTGATAAATGCCATGTCGATAAGTGGATCTTCAGCTGAAAACTGATGGATATCTGTAGTGTTCAATGTATTTCTCCCTCTGAGTGCTCAATGGTGGGAGACGTTCGACGAGGTTGAGTCATGGTGTTCGCCGGTACGCCCTCAGAGGATGGCGTTCATCTGTTAAAAAATACCGGATTGGCTCCATCAGCCTAGCTGGGGACGTGATAAATGGGGAGCGTCAACGTCGCGGGGGTGTCGTGTTAGATTGTCATTGTTATCTGTTTATCCGCGATGCTTTGATGCGTTCAAGGGGCTTATTACACAGCAGCGTCTATACGCTGGGCTACGTGACAGTCACCTCTACTTGGAGTGCTAGGTATCAGATTGGAAATATGCTGGAGGAGAACGGTATAGTTCTTCTGAAAAGATCCCGCCTGAGTGCGATCTAACGGCAAATAGGGAGGTTCTTGCCATTTAATACAAGGCCTACCGCTAACCTGTTGTCCTGCCCGATTTAGGCAATGAATGACAGCCGCAATGGCATCACACAGCTCACCGTCGCGGGGCTGCCATATACTGTTCTGATTCAGTAACACCAACGCATGAAGCGCCGTTGGCGTGGGAAACCACAGATAGCGTAACTGTGTTGGTGGCGCGAGCTTGCCCTCATAAATCCTGTCGTCTATCAATCCGTCAAAAAGTGGCTCAAATGCGGCTTGAAATCTCGACAAGAACATTTGGGGGTCATTGCTATCTCCATAAAGTTCGAAGCTCAGTGCAATCAATCTGGGATATTGGTCAATAGCCGCCTGAAGGATGCGTTGTGTAGTCTTAAGATCCATTCTTATATCCTAATAGGTCGTCAGTATGGCGGGTAGTTGCCAGCGTGAGGGATACCCGTTGCAGTCTATCCGCCCAGGGTGACAAGCGATGAAAAGGTCACGTTTCAGTCAAGAACGTGCTCGGGGAGGAACTGTGCTTTGGGTTCATAGGATTGGGCTGACTTTTGGCGTGAACTTATCAAGCGATACTTTTCGGCATTCGCGTTTAGGGGTTGCGATGCTACGTTTCTTAAACATCAGGTAAGTCGGTTTATCTCTTCCTGAATAAACGTATCAGAGCCGTCCTGAAGAATGTGCTCAACGTATTGGTGTCGCGTAAGAGATCACTTCTGGCTATAACCGATTGAACGCTCAGATGCACTGTAAGCCTTGCTGCGCTCCAAGGCCTGATAACTGGCACGGTATACGAACGCGTTGTAATGATCGGTAAAATCAGGCTGGTTACGATCCACGTATCAAATTGCTGAACTGATTGACGGGATCCCCTGTTAACAACACGCTGTTAGTCCCCTGCCCGTAGGCTGATGCAAAACGCCAGCGATCGGGGTCTTTTACCCAGAAGCAGCTTAAGTGTCAGATGCCATCTACGCTGCTGCAGCGAGTCTTATGGAGTTGGTTCGTCCTCTTCAGGTGTGGCTTATGACCGCTTACGGCCATTCAACAGTGAGGGCCTGGACTGGCTACATTCGAATGAGTGCTTATTGTCACCAGCGCGTTTGGAATAGTATTTTGCTAGGTAAAACATGCGTTTTTCGGCCTGCGTACGCTGGAATGGAGCATTGTTTTCAATCCACATGCACGGAAATTCAGGTGTAAAGCTGGCGAGGTTTGCATACGATCCAATAGGTAATTTTATTGCACTGCACCATGCCCTCTGGATCATATTGGCAAGCGAGCCCGGTCCTGAATCAGGAAGGCTGTAATGACCCAACTGATGAAACGTGTTTTTATTAAGTATCAAAACGACATGATAGTGTTTATTGTCATTGCGGATACCAAACTCTCGCGCCCAGATGTAATGCAGCGTGGTGGAATGCACGCGTTTATCCTGCGAGCGCTTAACATCAATGTAGGTGTTAATCTGATACTTCAGGGCATCAATAAATCGCGAAATAGCATCATGGTCATCACGACAGACTTTGTTTTGTGGAAATCTTAACGTGACAAAGAAACAGGCAAGCTGGGAATGGTGACAGAGAGCGGAATTGACGGTGTATTGAATACGTTCGATGTATAACGGATGGTAAGAATAGGGTTCAGGCATGATTGACTCCGGTTAGAGAGGGTTTATTTTAGATCCACTTTCTGGCACCGCAATGCACTAATGGATCCTGAGTGAAGTTGATGAGCGAGGAATGAGTTTTAAATATTGACTAACGGAATGATTACTACGCAGTAAAGGCAATTATGATTTTCATAAGCAAGAAGAGTATCATTGGATAAAAGGGATAAGCGTTGAATGACGTGTTATTGATTATCAAGGGTAGAATATCTGTGAGTATGGCTTTCATGAAGTATGTGTAATTGGTATCTCAGTAAAAGGATTATCAGTGAATGAGTTTAAATGGTTTTAGTGAATAGGTTTAAGTAACTCATCATTAGAGACTGTAATTTAAATAACCCATCATTAATTTGATATGATTGATTTTAAATAACTATCATTGACTTGATGTACGTGTATTTAAGTAACTCATCATTAATTTAATATATTTATATCCGACAGATACCTGACCAAACATCCCCATCAGGCATGAATAATAACGGCACGCATCTTCCTGTAGAGTGGAGAATATCAATTCTGGAGTTATTATTTATCGTATACAATGCACTATGCATAAACGCCCTTTCACCCAGCAAGAACTCCCCCCTATTTAATTGGTTTAGCAAACGGACCAGAATGAATATGCCGGCAGGTCGCTTATCCATCATTCCTGTAAAGCTCGAGATGAACGAGTCATGTTCAGGAGTGGGTCATCCCGCAATAATGTCATGCCAGTTTTGTTGTTTTCTGCCGATTCATTTGTTGTTGTCATAATAAAAGTCCTCGTAGTGAATAGATTCGGGAGAAGATGCCTGTTGTCAACGAGGAGGAATGGGCATCGTTCTCATACCATATTGTCTAAGGTAAGAGTTTACTCGTTTTACAATAAAGGCCATCGCATCATCGCCGATATCCAGGACGAACCGATGTATTCCCCACGACGCTGAGTAAGTGCCATCAAGCTATTTGTGCGTTGCAAACATTAAGCCTGCGAGTACTTGCCTTTCCTGCTTGCAATGAGAGCATTATTGGTGGCGAGCAACAAATCACAGGTAATGAAAGTGACTTATCGTATAAATACGACCTGATGCAAAACACTTAATATTCGAGTTCGGATGCGCGCTACATCATATTGTGGCTTTTGTTGAACAGGTCAAAGCCAGCCGACATGATCATCCCCACCGGCACCCTCATTATGCGATCCGGACGCTATCCAGCATACCCAACAACATCATTCGGTTTAGCTTTTTGACCATCACCCTTGTTCTCCTACCTGCGCGTCATAGCCCCTCGGGCTTAGAGGGCCGATCGGCAACGTTTTGATGCGGAACACCACTGAACGCTGATGCTTCCCCCTGGCTGGCAATGCGCCGCACAGCCGAGGCTTCCCGTACCCTTCTTCACGCGCTACGTATGCTAAGGAGGGCTGGCGAGCAAATTGTCTATACACGGCGAACGCTTATCCCTACGGGGTAAAAACGCTCAAAGAGGTGCTGTTCGTGACAGCCTCTCTACGCCCAGAGGCCCAATATTCAGAACTGACTACTGCCCACGCAAAATAAGTCAGGGGAAATGACATAACCAGACACTTATTGCTCTGGTAGGGCAACGCACTGATGTTCTGTTCGCCATGATACACAGCAGGACTGGCACTCTCTACAGCGCCATAAATAGGCCAGGCAACTTAACAGGGGCATCTTCCTTATCACTCACCATTGCTCACGAGCGGTCGTCGCCAGCTGCTGGGTGAGATAGAGCTATACGCTCCGGAGCAACCTGATGATTGTTATGAATGCTTTATCATATTTCCAGAGCATATCAATAACCACCAGACTTATATTTTAGTGTACTTCTCATGAAAATACTTGATGAAATACTATCAATAATGCAATTTACATGCACTGATGGCTGAATACTGACGATTTCTCTATCTTCTTTTTTGAATCTGTTTTAAGTATTTTTTTATATCTTTTTAATAGCTTTTATTACTCTTTTTAGATTAATTTTAATATCTTTTTTTGCCCTTTTTAAGGTCTTTTAAAAATGTGTTTTGACGCCATTTTATTTATGTGTTAAGCCTGTTTATATTCTTTTAATTTCTAGATTTATGGGTAAAAATGAATAGTAATAGCAATCATTATCAAAAAGATGAAATCGAAAATACGTCCTCTAGTAGAGATGGCTCTCCGAACCATCAGCAGAATGCCAGTGCTGATAAATTAGATAAATCTCGCCCCTCTGCAGTATCCGACGTTTCACCGCCCACCCAGCCTCATGAAAATAACCCATCAACTCACAGCGTCCAGTCAGATACAAATTCCTTGATGAAGCACTCGGAGGCTTTAAGTCAAAGATATGAGAGAGCGAATAAAAAAACAAACTGACACCATCAGATTTTAAATGGTTAAAGGGAGTGGCAAATGAGCGTGCTATTTTCTGGGTGTGGTTATTTTTGAGAGGACTACTTGCTAAAAATGAAATTTACTCTATCTCAATAATAAAAGAAACCTCACTGGTATGGTCGCCAAATATACCTGATGATACTGTTATCTATGATTTTTTTCGACTTCCTAAAGAAACGGGGAGCACAGGAGAAAGAAGTCGCATTATTATTAATTTCTTTTATACACTAGAAAATCACAGTAACTCTGTAGATGCTCGCGGGCTTCTTGAAAAGATCCGCTTCATCTGGATGAATTTCATCTATCCAGTCAGAAATGTAGTATGGTTAAATAAGAAGAACGAATCAGAACTTGATGAGATATGGGACTATCTGTTAAAGAAAAAAGAGTTATCCGACTGCATTTTAAACTGGTTTAAACCCGTTGACAATAATGAGCGAAGACTGGCTATTATTGGGGCAATAGATTCTTTATGTTTATTTTACGACGTGCGTGATGTTTTTATCAAGAAAGACATATTTGTTAGTGCGTATAAAAACGCCTTGCAAAATAGACGTAGAGAAAAAAATGCAACCGGAAATAAAAAAGCAGGACTAAATGCTGAGATATCCCAAAAATCCAAGAATGCGTTGGTCAAAATGGCCGAGACAAAGGGCGTTAGAATAAATAAACTCATAGAAAAAATTATTCTGGATGAATACTCAAGATTCAATAGTAAAGATTGACGTACTGCATTCACTCTTTCGATGACTATGCCAGGCTTTCATCTGGCATTTTCTGAGCAGTCCAGTCCTAAATAGTTCATTTTACTCTCATTAGAAAAGCATCAGCGTTTTTCTGTTTGAGCATGACTTGCTCTTATTTTTCTTCTTGTGTCCGAATCAAACAGAAAATTTTCACCGATGTCATCAATGAAATTTTTTATAAAAATACTGCGCTGTTGCGCATAATAAGCCACGGAAGAAGCTGCTAATGAGATTTGTCTGTCATGAGTTACTTTTATACGGTTTACTTTATCCAGCCCTTTAAAGAAAGAAGAAAATAAATCCTTTTCATTGTGCTGGTACAGAAGGGTGAAAAATAGAGCATCGCCCAACATGTTTAATTGCGTATCGTCAGTGATTATCTCCAGCAGGCGACACAGCACAACATATTCGCTTTTATACCCAAGCCGATTGCACTCCAAT
>NZ_FMIQ01000034.1 GCF_900095695.1 Hafnia alvei
GGATTTGGGTATGGTTGATAGTGCCGGTAAAGAGGGTTTCGTGGGTAATGAGACGGTTCTGGTTATCCAGAAAGAGCACGATAAATTCTTCCTGTTCAGACGTGGCAAGCTGCAGGCGTAGCCAGTCACGTGCGGCGGTGGTGGAAGTAAATGACGCGCCGGGTTCGCGTAACTGACGCTCCAGCAGGGTTAATGCCGTCCGGATGGTCTGCTGGTCGGTGGGGGCTAATTCGCGGGCAAACAGCGGTAACTGTTGTTCCATAGCGGCTTACCTCAGTCGATGATGCGCATGATGGCGTTACATTCTGGATGGCTCAGGGCATAGTCCCGCAGGCGATAATAGTGTTCCGTCATGGCATCGCATTCCGTACGGCAGGCATGGTGGCTGTAAGCAATAAGACAGACTGCAATGCCAGCGGCTTCTGTGCTCATCTCTGCGCCGTTGCCATTCATGCTGTTGAACAGTGTCCACGTCTCATCGCTGTCCTCATCAGGCTCGGGCGCCATAAACGCCCCGCCGTTGCTGAGCGTGTAAAAGTTCCAGATGCCGCCGGGATAATCAGCACATAGTCGGTCCATCCAGCTAAATATGCGTGGCTCCAGCACTATCCACTGCGGAATGTGCCCGAAGTGCTGCGGCCAGAAGGCAGGGCGTTGTTCGTCTGAGACGCGTGTAGCGGTCAGGTTGTCAGTGGCTGATGGTGATACTGATATGAGCATGTCGTTACTGTTGATATCGGTCATGTGAGTTTTTCCTTATGCATGAATGTGTTGAATGAAAAATGAATGGAACATATGAATTAGGGCTGGTTTCGTGGGTGGGATGTCGGTTACTGGTTCAATAGGTCCATCATGTTCTCGGCCATCAGCCAGAGCGCACGGTTTAACTTCACGTCACCATCAATGCCGTTCACGGCGCGGGTGTGGCTGCGTTTCCCCTTTGCGCTGCGTCCGGGGAGGCCACCTTTGAGCAAGTTTTCCTGGCAGCGATTAAAAACCGACCATAGGTCGTCTTTCCGGTCTTCATACCGGCGCGGTGTCAGTATCTGCAATGTCGTTACTGGTTGATGCTCCTCACCAAAACGGTACATCAGAGATGCTTTCGCCAGCGCCTGCTGTGCTAGCGGCGGTAACATTAGCGATTGCATGGCTTCACGCTTCTCCTCCACCTGGTCAAAAATGCCCAGCACCTCATAAGCCCCTTCAATGACTTTTTCCACCACATTGCCCCGATGTGGAACACGGATTTCACCCAATGACTGACCGCAGACGAGGCTATTAGTACAGACACTTCTAAAGTATCCCGGTATTAACTGGAAACTAGACTCGCCACCATGACTGTTCAAAATGATGATTTCAGGGACCTGTTGGCCGTTTATCTGCCCGGCACGACGTAGGCGCAGCAGATGCTTGGTGTGCTCACGACGGCTTGGGTCACGCACCCGCGACTGACAGGCAAAGAAAGGCTCAAAACCTTCGCGCTGAAGGTTCTCCAGTAAGGTGATGGTCGGTATGAAGGTATACTTGTCGCTTCGGGAAGTGTGCTTGTCTTCCCCGAAGACGCTGGGAACGTAATGCATCAGCTCTTCATGGGTTAATGGACGGTCACGGCGGATTTGATTCACTGTGCCAAAACGGCTGGCTAGGCGCATGATTAATTCCTTTTTTCGAGATAAATGAAAACGCCCTGCTCATTGGAGCAGGGCGTCATTGGTGTATCATTTCGGTATTGTGGAGATATCAGAGCGGGTTTGTCTGCTCAGCCTGAAAGGGTTCCGAGGCCACTTTTTAACGCTGGCCTGTACGCGCGGGTCTGCCAAATATGAAACAGATGACTCACCGTACAAGGACGGGCAGCCATTACATCAGCTGCTTACCGACAGCCAGCAAACCGATGAGCCAGCCGATACACTGGGGGCCTGCCAGCCAGAACAGCCTGGCCTTCAGCAGTCCGCCCATCCCCTCGCGGGTATAAATACTGTCCGGCATCAGCCAAAGACGCAGGGCCGCCCCGACAGTCATTCCCGCCCCTGGCCCCAGTGTCATCCAGAACAGATAGCCCACCCCCTGCCCGATGCTGCGTATCTCGCCGGTGTTACCCACCATGTTAAACACCACCACCATGGCCCCGATGGCAAAAGCAATAACGAAGTACTTTATGACAAGAACCATTCTTCCCTACCCCTGATTTCTGCACTGCTGAGCGGCACTCAGCATGTTGTCCATGAAATCCGGTGGAATATCTCCGGACTGCTGATTTATTTTTTCCAGCGTCTGGTGGGAGTACTTTATTTTTAGCTTGTCATACACACAGCCGCAGAGCGCAGTCGTACCACCCCCATATTTGCAGCCCTGAATAAATTCACGTTCAACTTTGTCCCCGCAGCCACTTAATGCAGCGGCGGATAACAGCGTACCGAGCACACAAAGCGTGCGAATGGCTCTTTTTATTGACGGCGTACCTGCCATGATTTTTCCTTGCAATATATTCATCATAAGTTGTCCGATTCAGGAATGTCTTTTGTAGAAAGAGCATGAGCGAAGTTATTCACGACCGTATTCGGGTCGGAATTAACTTTTACCAGGCGCTCACCGTTGTCCGGCAAGCCTGTAATATGTTTCATTGACTAACTCCTTTGGGTTTAGATTTCGGGGCCGTAGTGTGTTCACGAAAAGTGTGAATGACGTTGCTGATAAAGTGAAAATGTGGAAGTGCATTGATAAAATTCTCATCGGTGAGCAGGGCACCAATTTCACTCCGCCGTTGAAAATGCTGCTCCGACAAGGAAACGGCGGTCACATCCTCAAGTCTGAATACGCGGATTGCACCATATTGGCTGGTGACCAGATACCAATGCGGGTAGGAATAAATCAACCGATAAGGCTCCAGTGCATCGTGACGAATGCCTTTTATCAGCAGGCTGACTGTTTTGTGATGGTAAATAGCTTCTGCAAGTCGTTGGAAACAGTCCGGAAGGATCCCAGCAGGCAACGGTGCATGGCCAATGAGGCACGGTGAGGTGCCATTTCCATCCATCAGCAACTGCATAAGCTGACGGCTTTGTGAGGGAATGAGGCGGGCTATCCCGGTATTGCGGGCAAACGCCAGCACGCCAGGTGTATGATCCCGCTGCGGATTCTGGTTCAGTCGCCAGGCACCGTTGTGACAGGTGATATCAAGATGCAATAAGCGCTGATGAAAATCCCGGCGAAGGGTACGTTCAGACACGCCAAATTCGTCCGACAACGCTTTTAGGTAAAGGGATTCACCAGCCAGAAGCCTACTAATAATGACCGACAATCTGATCGCCAGTCTGTCATGCCGTTGCGCAGGTACCGTGGTGCACATTTGTCCTCCGTAAATGAAAAATAGTCAGATAACTTATGAGGTTATTATGCAGGGTGGTCCGGACAGGGTATGTCCGACAGAGGTGAGTGTTGGCAGGAAAAATGTACTATTTTTCAGCCCGTAACTTACTGAATAAATTGCCATTGACAGGCGTTGTTTGAAAAATGAACGTGGCGGGGTCGCAACCTGTCCCCCCGCAGGATGCCCAGCCAGGGTAAAAGGAGTCCGAATCTTAACCAGTCCATGAGAGGCAGAAAGACGATATTGAGCAGGATGTAGCTGCAGAAGAAACAAGACGAACAGAGCAGGCTAGAATACGCAGCAGGCGATATACCAGACCCTTTTAAGTTCTCTCGCCGTTCTCGTGCCACAGTGCAGTAGCGCCATTCACAATACCGTCATGTATCGTACCCGGGCCAGGAGCAAGTGTTGAGGTTTGCGAATACACCCCAGTACGTCGCTAACCGGGTAGGGGACTGTTGAATGAGGGTGTTACGGAGCGAGGATTTACCGGCTCCAGTTTTGCCCCATCATCTGTCAACGGTTCGTAATGAATGCACCGGCGAATTCGCGCGATAACCGCCCTGAGGGAGTCTTCGGGACAGGGGATAACTTGCTTCAGGGCATGAATGCCCTGTTCAGTGCTGTCAGATATGAAACCTCTGGGGATGATAATAACGAATACAATAACACCCTGGCTGATGTATTCATGAAGGTAATACAGGGCTGAGTTAATTTATAATTCAATGTAAAAAGGAGTAGATTGAAGTGGGTTAAAGGGGCGGCATGGTCTGTAATAGATTTTTATCTATTATTCTATAATCAGGTGTTTTTAAGCTGATATTTTCATTAGCATAACGAGTGCGCTTAAATAGACTTAACGAAATTCCAGTATCAACGCCAGCAAATGCCGACGTTGATACTGGAAGACATCATTGCGATGAACAGGTTAAAATTTATATGTCACACCCACCATCATGTCATTGGAGTATGACTTCAGTTTGGATGTGTATGAGAAGCCATCATCAGTGCGTGATGCATCGACTTTACCTGCATTGATATACTTGTAACTAAGATCTAATGCCAGGTTCGTATTAATGTCATATTTTACACCTGCCCCTAAACCCCACGCAAAGTTATTAGCAGAATTAGAAATGTGATCTGAGTCATCACCTTCATACGTTTTATTTTCTAATTTTAGATTGGCCAGCCCTATGCTGGCACTAATATAAGGTGTGAATGCTGATTCATTATGGAAATCAAAATATCCATTCACCATATATGAGTTCATTCTGACTTTATTTTCAATAGTAGATACCCCCTGCTCGCCATCGATATCATAAGCAACGCGACCATCAGAGGAGCCTTTCCCTCTGAAGGTCATATCGACTTCCAAACGAAGGGGCACCTGATATTGATCATAAAAGTCATAACCGGCCGTAATACCCCCACCGAATACGCCTTTGTTTTTATTGGCTGTTTTTGTTTCTAAAACGGTGATCCCGTTATCAGCATACGTAGATTGGGCGTCATGCGTGGATACAATAGAGGTTCCCATTTTGCCACTGACATAAAAACCGTTTGTATTTTCGGCAGCGTGAGAAAGTGTAGATACCGTACTCATAGTACCCAGGACAGACATAACAATAATTTTTTCATTATCTATTTCCAGTGGTTAGTTTTCGGTTTTTAACAATACGGAGTTCCACCTGATAGCATTTGGTGGTAGCAAACCATAAGCAAACATTAATTAAAACAGCCTGCTACGGATGATATCCAGACACAGCAGACGTGGACGCACATCCCGGCGATGCGCACATTCAGATACACCAATCTCGTCTAACAACGCCCCATCGAGAGAGCGTCACCTGTAGGAAGTCGGCTGATAATGACCGATAACCTGAGCGTCAGGCTGTCATGTCTCTGCGCAGGCGCCGTGATATTCATATGTTCTCCATGAACGAAAAATACTGAGATAAGTCATGGGGTTATTATGCAGGATGTGATGGATAGGTTGTGACCGGCAAAATGGAATAGCAGGGGGAAAAATAAAATATTTTTATTCCAGTAATAGATTGAATTACAACGAGTAATTCTGTATTACTCAGAAAAGAGTAAATGAGTGGACACTTCCTGTCATCCAGGAGACCCGCCGGGTGATTGACTGGGTCAGAAAGATGTTGTGGTACATGCCTTTTTCCAAATCGCCTACCGGGATACGCAATAGCTATCTCTGCGTTCTTAAAAAAACCAGTGCCATAGCGAAGTCGCTGCCTCTACGATGCCGTCGCGTATAGCTCCCAGGCCTTCTCGGATAATCTTTGGTAGCGGGATGGCATCCACTACGCAGCTGAACAGCTCGTCCAGAAGCTCGCCGAAATCCTGACGGGCAGTACATTCGGCCTCCGCGGTTCTGTGCTCTTCCCTGACCTGACGAAATACACCGCTGCTGGCCTCCGGTGGCAGGGCGAATATCAGTGTTTCAACCAGACTATTCAGGTTGTAGCCCGTGTGTGCCGATACCGCATGAACGGGATAGGG
>NZ_FMIQ01000041.1 GCF_900095695.1 Hafnia alvei
TTTTACTACACTAACTGATTAGTCAGTAACCGCTGGTGGCTTGGTTGCTGGAGCCGTTGCTTGGCTTACCGCAGCGTGTCCACCGGCACCGCTTTTACTCTGCAAATCCAGAGCAGGGCGCTGCCAGTTGTTGACGACCGGCGCAGAAGGTACATATTCTGGCGCTGGAGCTTTGGTCATCGGCGCTGATGCTACGCGCTGAGCTTTAGCTGCGACGACGACGACAGGTTTCGCCGCGACGATAGGTTGCACAGGTTCTTGAGCAACCGCTTCCTCAACCGTCGTTTCTTCAATAGCTTCAGCAACTGGTGTTTCAACTGCAGCTGTTTCAACGATAGTAGGTTCAACGGACGTTTCTTCAGCAGCCGTCTCTTCAGCGACGGTTACTGCCGCATCGGTTTCTGCTACGACAGGTGCTTCAGAAGTTGTTGCTTCAACTACGGCAGCTTCAGCTACGGCCGGTTTGTCATCGACAATGAGCTCTTCAACTGCGGGTGTTGGTTCTTCAACAGCCGTCGGTTCGTCATTGATAACTTGAGCTGGCACGATGGCGTCAAACGCAGCTGGAACTGCTGCTGCAGAGGTAGCGACTACCGGAGCGGATGCGGCTGGTTTCTCTACAACTGGCTTCTCGATGACCGGCTCAACTGCAACTGTCTCAGCAACGACTGACTCAGCAACTGGTGCAACATCTACAGGTGCGACAACAGGCTCTTCAACGATAACAGGCTGTTGAGCAACATGCTCAGTCACGGATCCGTTAACGGGTGAAACAGGTGCTTGTTCAATCGGTTGTTCGATAGCGACAGTCTGCGTTTCAACTTCAGTATCAGAGATTGCCGGCTGTGCGACCGGATAGCTAATCCACACTTTGCCAGAGGCCATCTCAGGCGATGCTGCGGCAAATGCCAACGGCATTGGTGACTGAGTTGGATAGCGCTCATCACGATAACGACGACGACGCTGGCCGCTCACACGCAGATGACGAGGAGAGCGACGTGAACGACGTGGCATGCCGTTTTCACCTTGGCGGTTATCACGGAACCCTTCATCATCATTGCCTTGCTGCTGCGTTGGTTCAGCCTGTGTCTGTGGCGCGGTTTCTGCAACCACTGGCGCGGTGACAACGGCAGGAACGGATGCTTTAGCCAGAGCGGCTGCTGCATCGTCTTCAGCCTGGGTCGTAAAGCGAACTTTCTGAGTCAGTTGGCGACGCTGACGGCGCGGCATGTGCTGATTCTCTTCACGGCTGCTTTCTTCAGCCTCATTCGCTACTACGGCATCGCTGTTTTCCAGCGCTTTGACTTCTTGCTGGGCCTGACGCTTATCTTCTGTACGACGACGTTGACGATCGTTATTACGCGGTTCACGACGAGGCTGCTGTTCATCACGCTGTTCAACGTTCGCTGTTTCAACGGCCACATCAGCATTCGCTGGCTGCGTTGACTGACGACGGTTACGACGCTGGTCTTCGCGGTTGCTGTTACGGTCGTTATTACGCTCGTTGCTGCGTTCAGTACGTTCACCGCGGTCGTTACGATCGTTGTTACGTTCGTTGCGGTCATTGCTACGGTCAGAGCGATCGTTACGATCACGACGACCATTCTGGCGACGATTGTTGTTGCGGCGATCTTGATTCTGACGACGAGGCTCTTCAGCTGGCGCGGAAACTTCCACCGCTGGTTTTTGCTCAGGCTCAGAACCTGCAAACATGTTTTTCAGCGCAGAGAAGAAACGGCTTACCAAACCTGGTTGCGCAGGCGTTGTAGGCTGTGCAACGGTTTTCACCGCAGGCGCTGCAACGACTGGATCGGCTGTTTCTGCCGGAGGCGCTTCAACATCCAGTGAGAAAGCGGCCAACGCAGGTTGTTCTGGGCGTTTACGTTCCAGAACAGGCTCTTCCTCGGCGGTCAGCGTTTCCGCTTCATGCAGCTGAGGCAGCAGATAGCTGAGGGTGCTGGTTTCTTCACCTTTGCGCACACGAACTACGTTGTAGTGCGGAGTTTGCATCTGGTCGTTAGGAACAACGATGACTTTAACACCGTCCTGACGCTTTTCGATGGCGCTAACAGATTCACGTTTTTCGTTCAGCAGGTATGAGGCAACCGGCACAGGAACGATAGCGTGAACTTCATTGGTGTTCTCTTTCAGCGCTTCTTCTTCAATCAAACGTAGGATGGAGAGTGAAAGTGACTCGTTATCACGTACGGTGCCGGTGCCGTTACAGCGCGGGCAAACGTGGTGGCTTGACTCACCCAGCGATGGGCTGAGGCGTTGACGAGACATTTCAAGCAGACCAAAGCGTGAGATGCGTCCAATCTGAATACGCGCACGGTCTTGGCGAACGGCATCACGCAGGCGGTTTTCAACCTCACGCTGATGGCGAACTGGTGTCATATCGATGAAGTCGATAACAATCAGGCCACCAAGGTCACGCAGGCGCAGCTGGCGAGCAATTTCATCAGCGGCTTCAAGGTTGGTGTTGAATGCGGTTTCTTCGATATCGCCACCGCGTGTAGCGCGTGCGGAGTTAATGTCGATGGCCGTCAGGGCTTCAGTGGAGTCAATAACAATGGAGCCGCCGGAAGGCAGGCGAACTTCACGTTGGAAAGCAGACTCAATCTGAGATTCAATTTGATAGTGGCTAAACAGCGGGATTTCACCGGTATAGAGCTTAATCTTGCTGCTGAAATCAGGACGTCCCAGCGCGGCGATGTGCTGTTTGGCCAGATCAAGAATTTTGGGATTATCAATCAGGATTTCGCCAATGTCTGGACGCAGGTAGTCGCGGAATGCGCGAACAATAACGTTGCTTTCCTGATGGATAAGGAACGGAGCAGGGCGGCCCTCCGCGGCTTTTTTAATGGCATCCCAATGTTTCAAACGGAATGACAGATCCCATTGCAGTGCTTCGGCTGATTTGCCAACGCCTGCGGTACGAACGATAAGACCCATGCCATCAGGTAATTGCAGAGAAGAAAGCGCTTCTTTCAATTCTGTACGGTCATCACCTTCGATGCGACGAGAGATCCCGCCAGCGCGTGGGTTATTAGGCATCAGTACTAAGTAGCTACCAGCAAGGCTGATAAACGTTGTCAGCGCAGCGCCCTTGTTGCCACGCTCTTCTTTATCAACCTGAACGATAACTTCCTGACCTTCGCGTAAAACATCTTTGATGTTTGGGCGACCATGTGAGGAGTAATTGTTTGGGAAATATTCGCGGGCAATTTCTTTAAGGGGGAGGAAACCGTGTCGTTCAGCACCGTAATCTACAAAAGCAGCTTCCAGACTTGGCTCAATACGGGTTATTTTCCCTTTGTAAATGTTAGCTTTTTTCTGTTCGTGACCAGGGCTTTCAATATCCAGATCATACAGACGCTGTCCATCTACAAGGGCAACACGCAACTCTTCCTGCTGAGTTGCGTTAATCAACATTCTTTTCATCTTCAACTTACTCATTTTTTTTGCATTGGCAACTAAGCTGCGGGCAAAATAACGTCCTGACCGAGAGGAAGACCGATGACCCCGAGTCTTATCGCAAAGTCGTCAACCTCACGGTTGTCGCCTGCATAGGGGCGCATATTTCGGTAAGCCTATGTTTCTTAGCGAAAATACAGCTTTGTGAAACACAGCACTGTTTATCAGTCAATGATTGCAAAAATATGCAGCATTGCTGATTCCATGTTTTAGGTCAGACTGCTACCCACAGCCCGCTAATTACTTGATTTCACACTACGTCTTACGCCATTGCTGCATTTCTGTGGCATCAAGTAAACGTCAAATCCCGTCGTTTTCCCTGTCTTAATGAGAATTAACGCGGAAATCTTTTTCATTATTCCACTGCAACGGCCTGTATAGCAAGACGACTTTTACCCTTATCCAGAAGATTCTTGCGGTACTTCACAACAAGCCTGTCTGGTTGCTCGTATATTAGTCAGAATGCGGGCGCAAACGTTCTCATTGCTCTCATTATCCCTGCCTTTCACGATAATCTGCTGCGAGCTCAAAAAAGAAGTGGCATGCAGTTGAATGCCTCTTTAAAATCGCGCCCATGAATATGAATAACACCTCAGTAAAGTTAGTCACGATTGCCGCCGATGAGGCAGGGCAGCGTATTGATAATTTTTTGCGCAATCAGCTGAAAGGCGTGCCAAAAAGTATGATTTATCGCATCGTGCGTAAGGGCGAGGTGCGAGTTAATAAAAAGCGCATCAAACCAGAATATAAATTGCAGCCGGGTGACGAAGTTAGAATTCCCCCGGTGCGGATTGCCGAACGCGATGAGGCTCCCGTTTCGGCGAAGTTGGACAAAGTGGCCGCGCTGAATGATTGCATCATCTTTGAAGATGATTATTTGTTGGTGCTGAATAAACCATCGGGTACCGCGGTACATGGCGGCAGCGGCTTAAGCTTTGGTGTTATCGAAGGGCTGCGTGCATTACGTCCTGAAGCGCGTTTTCTTGAGCTGGTTCACCGTCTCGATCGCGAAACCTCCGGTGTATTATTGGTCGCTAAGAAGCGGTCTGCACTGCGCGCGTTGCATGAGCAGCTGCGTATGAAAGGAATGCAGAAAGACTATTTGGCGCTGGTTCGTGGTCAGTGGCAGTCGCATTGTAAAGTCGTGCAGGCGCCGCTACTCAAAAATATTCTGCAAAGCGGTGAGCGTATCGTTCGCGTTAACGCCGAAGGCAAACCGTCTGAAACGCGCTTTAAAGTTGAAGAGCGTTTTGAACATGCAACCTTAGTGAAGGCCAGTCCCGTGACGGGCCGAACTCACCAAATCCGCGTGCATGCACTGCACGCTGGCCATCCGATTGCCTTCGATGATCGTTATGGCGATCGTGATTTTGATGGTGAGCTGAAGGGAACCGGCCTAGATCGCTTATTCTTGCATGCTGCAGCATTACGCTTTGAACATCCCAATTCAGGTGAAACCATGCGGGTGGAAGCCCCTATGGACAAGAAATTACGCCACTGCCTCGATGTGTTGCGTAAAACGAAAGCCTGATAGAGGCTGATAAATCAACTAAGCCGGATTATTCCGGCTTTTTTTATGCTTTATTTTTACCTTTAAGCAAGGCGTTATAGCCAAACTTAAGCAGAATTTCGTTAAGCGCAATTAAAGGTAACCCCACCAGTGCGTTGGGATCGCGTCCTTCAAGCTGGCTAAAAAGCAATATACCCGCACCTTCGCACATAAAGCTGCCCGCACAGTACAGCGGCATCTCGAGTTGAATATAGGCGTGGATTTCGTCATCGGTTAAGCGGCGAAAATGTACGTGGAAGGGCTCACACACATTTTCCTTTTGCATTGTGTGGCTATTTAATACGCAGAGGCCGGTATAAAAGGTAATGATTTTTCCACTGGCGGCACGCAATTGCTGATGCGCATTCTCAATCGACCCCGGTTTTCCGACAATTTTCCCATCAATAACGCATACCTGATCGGAGCCAATAATAAAATTATTAGGGAATTTATCGGCCAGAGATTGCGCTTTTTCTTGTGCTAAACGCTGGACGAGTTGGGGCGCTGACTCGCCCTCTTTGGGGGTTTCATCCGTGTCGGGCGCGGCGCAGATGAATTCAATACCGAGCTTTTCTAGTAAAGCTCGGCGGTAGGGCGAAGTAGACGCTAAAATTAAAGGTGACATATTTTTTCCAGAAAGCATGGCGTAATTGAATCTGGCATTTTAAACTGTCCGCCGCTCAGGAAGCGAATATTGGAGGGAAAGTGTGCCTGCAAGGCCTTTTCCTTTGACTCTCGGTCTTTACAAAGTTAATATGCGCGCCCTATGCAAAAGGTAAAATTACCCTTGACCCTTGATGCAGTTCGTACTGCACAGAAACGATTAGATTACGTTGGTTTCTATTCGTCTGAGCAGGTAACACGAGTTGCTGAATCTGTGGTCAGTGTGGATAGCGATGTTGCCGTGTCGTTGTCATTTAATATTGATAACCAGCGGTTAGCGGTGATTACTGGTCATGCCGACGTAACGGTGACGTTATGTTGTCAGCGCTGTAATCAGACGTTCCAACAGCAGGTCCATACAACGTATTGTTTCAGCCCGGTCGCCAATGACGAGCAGGCTGAAGCATTGCCGGAAGCTTACGAGCCGATCGAAGTCAACGATTTTGGTGAAGTCGATTTGTTGGCAATGGTTGAAGATGAAATCATCCTCGCCCTGCCGGTAGTTCCGGTGCATGAATCTGAACACTGTGAAGTGTCCGACGCGGACATGGTATTTGGTAAACTACCTCCTGAGGTAGACAAGCCTAATCCATTTGCCGCATTAGCCAGTTTAAAGCGTAAGTAATCAAGGAGTAAGGTCAATGGCCGTACAACAGAACAAAAAAACCCGCTCTTGCCGTGGTATGCGTCGTTCACACGATGCGCTGACCACGACTACCGTCTCTGTTGACAAGGTTTCCGGTGAAACTCACCTGCGTCACCATGTCACTGCGGACGGTTTCTACCGCGGTCGCAAGGTTATCGTTAAGTAATACTTTTAGTATTTACAAGGCGATACTTTGACTCGTCTAACCCTCGCGTTAGATGCTATGAGCGGGGATTTCGGTCCTTGCATCACAGTGCCTGCAGCTTTGCAGGCACTGGCGTCTACTTCGTCGCTATACCTTCTTATTGTCGGACAACCCGACGCCATCGCACCTTATCTTGCTAAAGCAGCACCTGCGCTTCAACAACGTTTGCGTGTGATCCCTGCTGAATCAGTTATACCCAACGATGCTAAACTTTCGCATGCTATCCGCACCAGCAAAGGAACATCGATGCGTATCGCGCTTGATTTAGTGAAGAGTGGCGAGGCTCAGGCGGTAGTCAGCGCGGGAAATACCGGCGCGCTGATGGGGCTGGCGAAATTGATGCTTAAACCGCTAGACGGTATTGAGCGCCCCGCGCTGATGACGGTGTTACCGAATCAGCGAAAGAGTAAGACGGTAGTGCTAGATTTGGGCGCTAACGTTGAAAGTAGTAGTGCCATGTTAGTGCAGTTTGCCGTGATGGGTGCGGTAATGGCGGAAGAGATCGTTGGCATAACCTCGCCACGCATCGCCCTGCTGAACATTGGTGAAGAAGAGTTTAAAGGTTTAGACAATATCCGCGAAGCCGCCGCTGTGCTCAAAAGCACGCCAACGCTTAATTATATCGGCTATCTAGAAGGCAATGATTTGCTGACTGGCAAAACAGATGTGTTGGTTTGTGACGGCTTCGTGGGTAATGTTACGTTAAAGACGATGGAAGGGGTGGTGCGCATGTTTCTATCCCTTCTCAAATCACCAGGAGAGAAGCGCAAGCGCTCTTGGTGGCTAAAATTATTGGGGCGCTTGATACAAAAAAGAATTGCTAAGCGTTTCGGTGATTTGAACCCCGACCAGTATAATGGAGCTTGTCTGGTAGGATTACGTGGCACCGTGATTAAAAGCCACGGCGCGGCGAACCAAAAAGCGTTCGCTGTCGCTATCGAACAGGCTGTGCAGGCGGTGCAAAGGCAAATTCCACAGCGAATTGCCCTGCGCCTTGAGACGATATTACCCAAGAGTGATTGATCGTACATGTATACAAGAATTCTCGGTACGGGGAGCTACCTGCCCGTACAAGTGCGTACCAACGCCGATTTAGAAAGTATGGTTGAAACGTCTGATGAGTGGATTGTTTCCCGTACAGGCATTCGTGAACGTCGCATCGCTGCGCCGAATGAAAACGTGTCAACCATGGCATTTGAAGCGGCGAAACATGCGCTTGAAATGTCTGGGCTTGATAAAAATGATATTGGCCTGATCGTTGTTGCCACCACATCGGCAACGCATGCGTTTCCAAGCGCGGCGTGTCAGGTTCAACAGATGCTGGATATCAAAGGCTGTGCGGCCTTTGACGTTGCCGCTGCCTGCGCAGGATTTACCTACGCGCTGAGCATTGCCGATCAGTACGTTAAAAACGGCGCGGTCAAACACGCGCTGGTGATCGGCTCTGATACCTTAAGTCGTACGCTGGATCCGACCGATCGCGGCACTGTTATCCTCTTTGGTGACGGGGCAGGCGCTGTTATTCTTGGTGCATCTGAAGAGGCGGGCATTCTTTCGACTCACATCCACGCAGATGGTCACTACGGTGAGTTACTGACTCTGCCAAATCGCCAACGTTACACCGAAGATCAGGCCTATCTGACCATGGCGGGTAACGAAGTGTTTAAAGTTGCCGTGACTGAATTAGCACATATCGTCGACGAATCTCTTGCCGCGAATAATCTTGAGCGTAGCGATTTGGATTGGCTGGTTCCGCATCAGGCAAACCTGCGTATTATCAGTGCAACCGCGAAAAAACTGGGTATGACGTTGGATAACGTGATCGTGACTCTTGACCGTCACGGTAATACGTCTGCGGCATCCGTGCCTTGCGCGTTAGATGAGGCCGTGCGTGATGGTCGCATTCAGCGTGGCCAACTGATTCTGCTTGAAGCTTTTGGTGGCGGTTTCACCTGGGGCTCTGCTTTGGTTCGTTTTTAATCGTTAAGGTTTTCTGACGTTGGCATAGGTGTTGTTACATAAGTTACAGGGTAACAATATTTAACCCGTTGGTATAAAAAGAATATCAGGAAAACAAACATGTCTAAATTCGCAATGGTGTTTCCAGGACAGGGCTCGCAAACCGTGGGTATGTTGGCCGATCTTGCGGCACAATTTCCGATTGTAGAGCAGACTTTTGCTGAGGCATCCGACGCATTGGGTTATGACCTGTGGAAACTGGTTCAGGAAGGCCCAGCTGAAGAGTTAAACAAAACTTGGCAGACACAGCCTGCGTTACTGGCGGCCTCCGTCGCGATTTATCGCGTATGGCAGCAGGAGAATGGTGCTCAGCCTGCAATGATGGCAGGTCATAGCCTCGGTGAGTATTCTGCGCTGGTATGTGCCGGTGTTCTGGATTTCAAACAGGCCATTCGTTTAGTTGAACTGCGCGGCAAGCTGATGCAGGAAGCTGTACCTGCGGGTACTGGCGCGATGTCTGCCATTATCGGTCTGGATAACGATGCTATTGCCAAGGCCTGTGAAGAGTCTGCTCAGGGTGAGGTTGTTTCTCCTGTGAACTTTAACTCTCCGGGACAAGTTGTTATTGCCGGCAATAAAGATGCCGTTGAGCGTGCTGGTGCCGCGTGTAAAGCGGCTGGCGCAAAACGTGCGCTGCCGTTGCCAGTTAGCGTGCCATCACATTGTGCATTGATGAAGCCTGCTGCTGATAAGCTTGCGATTGCGCTGCAGGGGATTGCCTTCAATGCGCCTAAGTTCCCCGTTGTGAATAACGTGGATGTTAAAACTGAAACCTCGCCTGACGCTATCCGTGACGCCTTGGTGCGTCAGCTGTATAGCCCAGTACGTTGGAGTGAATCAGTCGAATTTATGGCAGGTGAGGGCGTTGAGCACCTGCTGGAGGTTGGTCCGGGTAAAGTTCTAACCGGTCTGACCAAGCGAATTGTCGATACCATGACGGCAGCTGCGATTAACGACGCTGCGTCTGTATCTGCCGCGCTTGCACAATAAGAAGAGGAAAATGATGAGCTTCGAAGAAAAAATTGCACTGGTCACCGGCGCAAGCCGTGGTATTGGCCGCGCTATTGCTGAGACTTTAGTTGCCCGTGGTGCCCGTGTGATTGGCACTGCAACCAGTGATAAAGGCGCAGAAGATATTAGCGCTTATTTGGGCGAAAACGGCAAAGGTTTAAACCTGAACGTTGTTGATTCAGCTTCTATTGATGCAGTATTGAGCACCATCCGTGCTGAATTTGGCGAAATTGACATTTTGGTCAATAATGCCGGCATTACTCGTGATAACCTATTGATGCGTATGAAGGACGATGAGTGGCAGGATATCCTCGACACGAATCTGACTTCCGTATTCCGCCTGTCAAAAGCGGTTTTACGAGCTATGATGAAAAAACGCTGTGGCCGCATTATCACCATTGGCTCTGTTGTGGGTACAATGGGTAATGCTGGACAAGCAAACTACGCGGCCGCTAAAGCAGGTTTGATTGGCTTTAGTAAGTCTCTAGCACGAGAAGTTGCTTCTCGTGGCATTACCGTTAACGTCGTGGCTCCTGGTTTCATTGAGACCGATATGACACGTTCGCTAACGGAAGAGCAGCGTAAAGACATTCTGGCGCAGGTCCCAGCGAACCGTTTGGGTGATGCAAAAGAAATCGCTAACGCTGTTGCATTTTTAGCCTCGGATGAGGCTAGCTACATCACCGGTGAGACCTTACATGTCAATGGCGGCATGTATATGATCTAAAAATCACGAAAATAATTTGCGTTTTTTGAGGGAATGACCGCAAAATAACGCAAAATCGTGGTTTGACCAGCCGGGATTTAGTTGCATCTTTTTCAACTTTCAATACACTACGAAAACCATCGCGAAAGCGAGTTTTGATAGGAAATTTAAGAGTATGAGCACTATCGAAGAACGCGTTAAGAAAATCATTATCGAACAGCTGGGTGTTAAAGAAGACGAAGTCGTGAATGCTGCTTCCTTCGTTGACGATCTGGGTGCTGATTCTCTTGACACCGTTGAACTGGTTATGGCTCTGGAAGAAGAGTTTGATACTGAGATTCCGGACGAAGAAGCAGAAAAGATCACTACTGTTCAAGCAGCAATCGACTACATCGAATCTGCGAACAAGTAATCGAACACATCTAGGCGGTCACTCGACCGCCTACGTTTTTTCCTGCTCTCATAGAGTTTCAAATTAAATTCCCTCCCTGGAGGACAAGCGTGTCTAAGCGTCGAGTTGTTGTGACCGGACTGGGCATGTTGTCTCCTGTCGGTAATACAGTAGATTCCACATGGGATGCTATCGTAGCCGGGCAGAGTGGCATCAGCTTAATCGACCATTTCGATACTAGCGCCTATGCAACGCGTTTTGCTGGCTTAGTAAAGGATTTTAATAGTGAAGACTACATCTCGCGTAAAGATGCTCGCAAGATGGATGCCTTCATTCAGTACGGAGTCGCTGCCGGTATTCAGGCATTTAAAGATTCTGGGATTGAAGTAACTGAAGAAAATGCTCCACGTATCGGTGCCGCGATTGGTTCTGGTATCGGTGGACTTGGCCTGATTGAAGAAAACCACAGTGCGCTTGTTAAAGGCGGACCGCGTAAAATCAGCCCATTCTTCGTGCCTTCAACCATTGTAAATATGGTAGCCGGTCATCTGACTATCATGTTAGGTCTGCGTGGCCCAAGCATTTCTATTGCAACGGCATGTACTTCTGGTGTGCACAACATCGGACATGCAGCCCGTATGATCGCGTATAACGACGCAGACGTCATGCTGGCAGGTGGTGCAGAAAAAGCGAGTACACCTTTGGGTGTCGGTGGCTTTGGTGCCGCACGCGCACTGTCAACGCGTAACGATAACCCGCAAGCGGCAAGCCGCCCGTGGGATAAAGATCGTGACGGTTTCGTTCTCGGTGACGGTGCTGGTATTCTGGTTCTTGAAGAATACGAGCATGCGAAAGCGCGTGGTGCAAAAATTTATGCTGAAATCGTTGGTTTCGGTATGAGTAGCGATGCTTACCACATGACTTCTCCACCGGAAAACGGTGAAGGTGCAGCGCTGGCGATGGTGAATGCACTGCGTGATGCAGGCTTGAATCCATCTCAGGTTGGCTACATCAACGCTCACGGAACGTCTACTCCGGCGGGCGATAAAGCAGAAACGCAGGCAGTGAAAAGTGTATACGGCGCAGATGCCGCTAAAGTGATGGTCAGCTCCACCAAGTCTATGACGGGACACCTTCTGGGTGCCGCTGGTGCAGTTGAATCTATCTTTACTATTCTGACGCTGCGCGACCAAATTGTTGCGCCAACCATCAACCTGGATAACCCAGATGAAGGTTGTGATCTTGACTTTGTACCCGGCGAGGCTCGTCAGGTGAAAGGTTTGGAATATGCACTGTGTAACTCCTTCGGCTTTGGTGGCACTAACGGTTCTGTGATTTTTCGCAAAATCTAAAGTCGCTTAAGTTTTGAGATGTTATCTGCATAAATCAAATGGCCCTTATGGGGCCATTTTTTTTACCTACGCCTCTCAAAACGCTAAAATATGATTATCGCATCGAGGCAGAATGCCTTGGTCATCGTCGGGAGTTTGTGATGTTTTGGCTAAATGGAACACCCGCAGAGGTGATTTCGCTCGGTGACCGCGGTTTGCACTATGGCGATGGCTGTTTTACCACGGCTCGTTCTGTGCAAGGGCGAATCGATGATATTCACGCTCACCTCAGACGGATGCAGTCTGCCTGTTCGCGGTTATTTATTGAACCGGTTGATTGGACGGCTTGGCTCGCAGAATTTCGTCAAGCGGCGATTGAGACTGGGAATGGCGTGGTCAAAGCGATCATAACCCGGGGTAGCGGCGGACGCGGTTATTCTATTTCAGCTGTCGAAAACCCGCGCCGTATATTTTCAAATGGCGCAATTCCGGCTCAGTATGCCCAGTGGCAAGAGGATGGCATCACGCTGGCTGTAAGTCCTATCCGCTTAGGTATCAATCCTTCTCTTGCTGGCATTAAACATCTCAACCGCCTAGAGCAGGTGCTGATTAAGGCAAAGCTTGAGCAGACGAAAGCCCATGAGGCGCTGGTGCTTGACAGCGAGGCTAGGCTAGTGGAATGCTGTGCGGCTAATTTATTCTGGCGTATTGGGCAACAGGTATTTACGCCAACGCTTGCCAACGCAGGCGTTGATGGGCTGATGCGTCAGCGCATTGTTCGCATTCTGGCTGAAAGTGAGTATGAATTAAGTATTGTCTCTGCATCCTTAGATGCGTTGCAAGACGCGGAAGAAGTGTTTATATGCAACTCTTTAATGCCGTTGTTGCCGGTGAATAAAGCGGGGGAGTATCGCTTTAGCTCACGGCAATTGGCGGACTATTTATTACCACAGTGTCTACTTCCTGTGTATGAGTCATGATTTGGCGGTTGAATGAAGAAAAAACTGTTTGGACTTCTTGTTGTCTGCATTCTTGTTTTGTTAGTCGCGCTGTTTTGGAGCTATCAACAAGTGCAGAAGTTTGCCCGAACGCCTTTGGCGATGACTCAAGAAACGCTGTTTAAACTCCCTGGGGGCACCGGACGCGTGGCGTTAGAAGGCCTACTAGTAAGGGACAAGCTCATTGCGCATCCTCGTTATTTTCCGTGGCTACTGCAGCTTGAGCCTGAATTGGCTAATTTTAAAGCGGGTACCTATCGCATTACACCTGGTATGACCGTGCGTGAATTTCTTGAACTGCTTAAAAGCGGCAAAGAAGCACAGTTCACGGTACGCTTCATTGAAGGAACGCGCTTTCAAGATTGGATGCAGGTCTTAGCCGCTTCGCCAAACCTGAAGCATGCGTTGGCGAACAAAGATGAAAACCAGATAGCCAAAATCTTGGGCATACCTGAAGGCTGCCCAATCGAGGGCTGGCTTTATCCTGATACGTATCATTACACCGCGGGTAATAGCGACGAGATGATACTTAAGCGGGCGTATAATCGCATGAGCAAAGAAGTTGACGAGATATGGCAGGATCGCGAGAAAAATCTGCCTTATAAGACACCTGAAGATCTGGTGACCATGGCGTCAATCATTGAAAAAGAAACCGGCGTTGGTGAAGAACGCGGCAAAGTGGCATCGGTATTTATCAATCGCCTTCGTATTGGCATGCGTTTACAGACCGATCCTACGGTGATTTATGGTCTCGGCAAAAACTATAACGGTAATTTGACGCGGCGCGACTTACAGCAGCCAACCGCATACAATACCTACGTGATATCAGGACTGCCGCCAACGCCGATTGCCATGCCAAGCCGCGCCTCGTTAGAGGCCGCAGCGCACCCGGAAAAAACTTCTTATTTGTACTTTGTTGCAGATGGAAAAGGTGGACACGTATTTACCACTAATCTACAGAGCCATAATCAAGCCGTACGCAACTATTTGCAGGTGCTAAGGGAAAAGAATGAAAAGTAAGTTCATCGTGATTGAGGGTCTGGAAGGGGCCGGTAAGACAACGGCCCGCGATACCGTAGTAGATGAGCTTCGTCAGCAAGGTATTGAAGAGATCGTTTTTACCCGTGAACCGGGTGGAACACCGTTAGCTGAAAAATTGCGCGATTTAGTTAAGCAAGGCGTTGAAAACGAAAAACTAACCGACAAAGCCGAAGTGCTGATGCTTTACGCTGCACGCGTTCAGTTGGTGGATAATGTGATCAAACCAGCGTTGGCTCGCGGAGCGTGGGTAGTAGGCGATCGTCACGATCTCTCATCTCAGGCTTATCAAGGCGGCGGCAGAGGGGTTGACTCCCGTCTGATGCAGTCGCTGCGCGATACGGTATTAGGTGACTTTAAACCTGACTTAACGCTATATCTGGATTTACCTCCAGCGATAGGTTTAGAGCGAGCGCGTAGCCGTGGTGCATTAGATCGTATCGAACAGGAATCGCTGGCCTTTTTCGAACGCACAAGAGCGCGTTATTTGGCATTAGCCGAACAGGATGACAGCATTATCACCGTTGATGCCTCGCAAACCTTGCCCGAAGTGACGGCCTCTATCCGCACTGCGCTTCAGACATGGTTTAAGGATCAGGAGCAGCCCGCGTGAATTGGTATCCTTGGCTGACCGTACCATACCGTCAACTGGTTGCTCAGCACCAGAGTGGGCGAGGGCACCATGCTCTGTTGGTGCACGCGATTGCGGGCTGCGGCGACGATTCACTGATGTATGCATTAGGGCGCTGGCTGATGTGTCAGCGGCCAAATGGCGACAAAAGCTGCGGCGAGTGTCATAGCTGCCGTTTGATGCTGGCGGGTAACCATCCAGACTGGTACGACTTACAGCCAGAAAAAGGTAAAACGAGCCTTGGTATTGAGCTTGTTCGCCAAATTATCGAACATCTTTACAGCCATGCTCAGCAGGGCGGCGCTAAAGTCGTCCTGCTGCCGCGCGCTGAAACGCTGACGGAAGCGGCAGCGAATGCGTTGCTGAAAACGCTTGAAGAACCACCAGAGAAAACCTATTTTCTTTTGGGAACGCGTGAGCCGGCTAATTTGCTCGCTACGTTACGTAGCCGTTGTTTTTATATGCATCTTGCTGTGCCTGAAGAATCATTGAGCTTACGCTGGCTTCAAAGCCAACAGCCGGGCGATGAGCTGGCTATGCGTACCGCATTACGCTTGAACGGTGGCGCGCCTGTGGCAGCCTTGAGCCTGCTTGAGCCAAATAGTTGGAAGCAACGTCTTCAGCTGTGTCAGGGTTTGCAGCAAGCGATCCCTCAGCGTCAGTGGATGCAGTTATTACCACTGTTAAATCACGATAATGTGCATGAACGGCTAACATGGCTATGTGCTTTATTGCTTGATGCGATGAAATTGCAGCAGGGAGCAACGGCTGCCCTTGCAAATCTTGATCAACAGCCGTTGGTTTATCAACTGGCGTCGACCCAGGCAACAACGATTTTGCAGCAACAGCTAGAGCAATGGATATTCTGCCGCCATCAGCTTCTCACTACCACAGGGCTCAACCGCGAGCTAATGCTCACTCGCCAGCTTTGTCTGTGGAGCGACTCCTTTCCTCCTAGCGCGTAGCCGTGCCCTCGGGGTTCTCTACGCGATCCGTGATTAATATCAGGTTAAAATTTATGTACTTAGTTGACTCCCATTGCCATTTAGATGGTCTGGATTATGAAAATCTGCACAAAAGTGTTGATAGCGTTTTAGCTGATGCCAAAGCGCGCGATGTTGGTTTTGTGCTGGCTGTGGCAACGACGTTGCCGGGCTATCGAGCAATGCGTGAGCAAATCGGACTGCGCGACAATGTGGCTTTTTCCTGCGGTGTCCATCCCCTGAATTTGGACGGGGGCTATGACTATGACGAACTGCGTCAATTAGCGAGCGCCCCAGAAGTGGTTGCGATGGGTGAAACTGGCCTCGATTATTTCTATCAGAAAGACAATATCCCCCTGCAGCAGGAGTCTTTTCGTCAGCATATCCGCATTGGCCGTGAGCTACACAAACCCGTGATCGTGCATACGCGTGATGCGCGGCAGGATACGTTAGATATTCTGCGTGAAGAGCAGGTGAGCGAGTGCGGCGGTGTGCTGCATTGCTTTACTGAAGATCAGGAAACAGCGCGGCAGTTACTTGATATGGGCTTCTATATTTCATTTTCTGGCATTGTAACGTTCCGTAATGCGGATGCGCTGCGTGAAGTCGCCCGCTATGTTCCTGTAGATCGTATGTTGGTGGAAACCGACTCGCCTTATCTCGCTCCCGTGCCTCACCGTGGCAAAGAGAACCAACCCGCCTATGTACGCGATGTCGCTGAGTATCTTGCGGTATTGAAGGGGATGACTCCGGATAATTTAGCCCGGCAAACAACAGACAATTTCAGCCGTTTGTTTGGCGTAACATTGCCAACACATAGTTAAAGTCTATTTATTTTATTGCTCGTAATTAATCGTTCAAGCAGGTATCTTGCTGTTCGAAAATGTTTACATGGCTATTTTTATGAAACCATTTTGGTGATTTTTTAACACTTTTTTGTCAAAAATGTTATTCAGATCTCTGTAATTATGGAAACGTGACAGCCATCAAACATCTTGCAGGTTATTTATTTTACCCTGCGTAAAAATTAAAGGAGTGCTAAGACACTTCTAGGCGTTCAGGTTCTCTTCCTGTCCGCGGCGTGACTCTCGGGCATACGAGAGCAGGCTAATAAAAGAGCACTATTTATTCAGGAGCACTCTCAATTATGTTCAAAAACGCATTCGCAAACCTGCAGAAAGTGGGTAAGTCGCTAATGCTGCCAGTTTCCGTATTACCCATTGCAGGTATTCTGCTGGGTGTCGGTTCTGCCAACTTTAGCTGGCTACCTGCGGTAGTTTCCCATGTGATGGCTGAAGCCGGTGGCTCAGTATTCGCAAACATGCCGCTGATTTTTGCTATTGGTGTTGCGCTCGGCTTTACTAACAATGACGGCGTCTCTGCGCTGGCGGCGGTAGTGGCCTACGGCATTATGGTGAAAACCATGGCTGTGGTTGCGCCTCTGGTTCTGCACATGCCTGCCGAAGAGATCGTCGCGAAGCACTTAGCCGATACTGGTGTGCTGGGTGGGATCATCGCGGGTTCTATTGCCGCCTATATGTTCAACCGTTTCTACCGCATCAAACTTCCTGAATATCTGGGCTTCTTTGCCGGTAAACGTTTTGTTCCGATCATCTCTGGTCTGGCTGCTATTTTCTTGGGCATTGTGCTGTCCTTTATTTGGCCTCCAGTCGGAACCGCGATCCAAACCTTTTCACAGTGGGCGGCTTACCAAAACCCTGTTGTTGCCTTTGGCATCTACGGTTTGGTTGAGCGTTCACTGGTTCCATTTGGTTTACACCATATTTGGAACGTACCTTTCCAAATGCAGATCGGTGAGTTCACCAATGCGGCAGGTCAGGTATTCCACGGTGATATCCCTCGCTATATGGCAGGCGATCCAACCGCGGGTAAACTGTCCGGTGGCTTCCTGTTCAAAATGTACGGTCTGCCTGCTGCAGCGATTGCTATTTGGCATTCTGCTAAGCCAGAAAATCGTGCCAAAGTCGGTGGGATCATGATCTCAGCTGCGTTGACCTCGTTCTTGACGGGTATCACCGAGCCGATTGAATTCTCCTTCATGTTCGTGGCACCGATTCTGTATGCCATTCACGCGATTCTGGCGGGGCTAGCTTTCCCAATCTGTATTCTGTTGGGCATGCGTGACGGTACAAGTTTCTCTCATGGCCTGATAGACTTTATCGTTCTGAGTGGCAACAGCAGCAAAATCTGGCTATTCCCGATTGTGGGTATTATCTACGGTCTGGTGTACTACACGATTTTCCGTGTGTTGATTACTAAGCTGAACCTAAAAACGCCAGGTCGTGAAGATTCATCTTCCGAACAGAGTGCTCAGAGCAATGACGGTATGTCTGCTGCACTGGTGGCTGCATTCGGTGGTAAAGACAACATCACAAACCTTGATGCGTGTATCACTCGTCTGCGTGTGAGCGTGGCAGATGTGGCTAAAGTGGATCAGGCTGGCCTGAAGAAACTGGGTGCTGCGGGTGTGGTTGTTGCGGGTTCTGGCGTTCAGGCTATCTTCGGTACAAAATCCGATAACCTGAAAACTGATATGGATGAGTACATCCGTAGTCACTGATCCTGCAATATCACTAAGCGCGTATTAAAAAGGAGGCCAATGGCCTCCTTTGTTGTCTCTGTAGCGATATCAGCAACAGATCACATCGATATATTTTAATCGAGTAAGTGACCCATCTTTGCGGCTTTCGTCGACAGATAGCGTTCATTCTTAGGGTTACGGCCCACGATTAACGGCACGCGTTCGGTAATGTTGATACCGGCCTCTGTCAGAATTTCTACTTTCTTTGGATTGTTCGTCAGCAAACGCACTTGATCAACGCCCAGCAGTTTGAACATATCTGCGCAGAGGGTGAAATCGCGTTCGTCAGCGGCAAATCCTAACTGATGGTTAGCTTCAACCGTATCCGCGCCTTTATCTTGTAAGGCGTAAGCGCGAATTTTGTTGAGCAGGCCGATATTGCGGCCTTCTTGACGGTGGTAAAGCAAGATCCCACGACCTTCTTCAGCAATGTGCTCAAGCGCCGCTTCAAGCTGAAAACCACAGTCGCAGCGTAGGCTGAATAGGGCGTCGCCGGTTAAACACTCGGAGTGCACACGTGAAAGCACCGGCGTTGAGCCAGACACATCACCATAAACTAATGCCAGATGGTCATGGCCGGTGGCAATCTCTTCAAAGCCGACCATCAAAAAATCACCCCAAGGTGTCGGCAGTTTTGCTTCAGCCACTCGTTTAAGCTGCATGTTGATCTCCACAACTACATCTTTTAGATACTGTCCATAACGGACATCGGTTATTGTGCGCCGCCGATGCAGGTGAGTGCAGGCACAACCGAAGTAAATCCGGTAAAACCGAATCGTTAATAGGGTGCCTATTTTGCCACAAGTCGCGTCGATACAGCAGTTTTCGCTGAAGGACACGTATTATTTGTTTCAACCGGTCAATAAAACACCGCTCGGCAATTCCTGATAGGCTTCATTGATATGGTGTTGCTACACTGAATAATCAATAGAAAGAAAGGATTAATTGATGTTACAGATTGCAAAACGTACCACTTTGGGCCTGATTGTGCTGCTGGCGATGCCGGTGAGCGTTTGGCTGTGCGGCTGGAAATGGCAGCCCGGTGATTCAAACAACGTGCTCAAAGCTCTCTATGCAATGACTGAAACAGTGACTGCGCCGTGGGGTATTCTCACGTGTTTAATCCTTGGCTGCTGGTTTTTATGGTGTTTACGCTTTCGGATCAAAGCGACGATAATCTTATTTATTATACTGATGGCAACGGTGTTGGTAGGGCAGGCGATTAAATCGACAATCAAAGGCTGGGTGCAAGAACCTCGGCCTTTTGTTTTGTGGCTAGAAGGTGAACATGGCGTTGATGCTCAGGCGTTTTATGCGCTCAAACGTGCAGAGCGCAGCAATCTTGTCACTGAACAGCTGTTGCATGAAATACGGATCCCGCAGTGGCTGAAAGGCCATTGGGCGTTTGAAACTGGCTTTGCTTTTCCTTCAGGCCACACGACGTTTGCTGCAACGTGGGCACTACTCGCGTTCGGCCTGTTGTTGCCGCGCCGCCACTATGTTTCAACGGGGCTAATCGCCATCTGGGCAATAGGCGTAATGGGGAGCCGTTTGGTATTAGGGATGCACTGGCCCATAGATTTAATTGTTGCCTGCGCGATAAGCTGGGTACTAGTCACTCTTTCTTGCGTACTGGTGCAACGGTGGTGCGGTTCTCTTGGCATCAGTGTGCCTGAGTCTCAGGAGATTCGTGCTCGTACGGCAGAGAAGTAAGGCTGAATAACGCTTGAATTTTTAGGCATTTGGCCCCATATGATCCTAATATTTATCTATTCTTCCGTGTGGCGCTTGGGTATCTCATTGGAGAATGGCATGATGTTGTTAGGGTGAGCACGCTGTTAAAACAGGGTTTTAGTGCTACGTGGGGTTTCCCTACAATATAACTAAATGATAATTTAACCATTCGGGTGCTGTTTTCTTTGGCATAATTCATCCGACTAACCTGATTTACAGGAAGAAATGTGAAATATCTGCTGATTTTTTTGGTTGTTTTAGCCATCTTTGTGCTTTCGGTCACATTGGGTGCGCATAACGATCAGGCTGTTACGTTTAACTATTTAATTGCTCAGGGCGAATACCGCCTGTCAACGTTGCTGGCCACATTGTTTGCAGCCGGATTCATTTTGGGTTGGGTTATCTGCGGCCTGTTTTATGTCCGAGTGCGTTTAGGTTTAGCGCGCGCTGAACGAAAAATTCGTCGACTGGAACAGCAAGCTGCGTCATCTGAGCCAGACAACCTCGCACCTTCTGCGACGCCGAAGGAATAGAGACTATGTTAGAGCTGCTGTTTCTGCTTCTTCCCGTTGCTGCCGCTTATGGTTGGTATATGGGACGCAGAAGTGCTCAGCAGGATAAGCAACAGGAAGCGAGCCGACTTTCACGTGAATACGTGGCTGGGGTGAACTTTCTGCTTTCTAACCAGCAGGACAAAGCGGTCGATCTGTTCCTTGATATGCTTAAAGAGGACAGCAATACGGTCGAAGCGCATCTTACGTTAGGTAACTTATTCCGCTCGCGTGGCGAGGTCGACCGCGCCATCCGTATCCATCAGTCCTTGATGGAGAGTGCTTCTTTGACTTTCGATCAGCGTTTGCTGGCCGTGCAGCAGCTTGGCCGTGACTATATGGCCGCCGGTTTGTACGATCGCGCTGAGGAAATGTTTAATCAGCTTATTGATGAACAGGATTTTAAAGTCTCCGCGTTGCAACAGCTGTTGATCATCCATCAAGCGACCAGCGATTGGCAAAAAGCCATCGATGTTGCTGAGAAGCTAGTGAAGCTGGGAAAAGATCAACAACGCACCGAAATTGCGCATTTTTACTGTGAGCTGTCATTGCAGGCAATGGGCAGCGATGATTTAGATCGCGCTATGACGCTGTTAAAAAAAGCGGCCTCTGCGGATAAAAACTGTGCTCGCGTATCGGTGATGTTTGGCCGTATTTATATTGCCAAAAATGAGCCCGCGAAGGCGGTTGAAGCGTTGTCTCAGGTATTAGAGCAAGACAAAGAGCTGGTCAGCGAAGTCTTGCCAATGATGCAAGAATGTTACCAGCAACTCAACCAGCCGGATCAGTGGGTTTCATTTTTACGTCGCTGTGTAGAAGAAAATACTGGCGCAACCGCAGAGCTGATGCTGGCCGAAGTCTTGGAACAAAATGAAGGTATCGAGGTGGCTCAGGTGTATGTGGGCCGCCAAATACAACGCCATCCAACTATGCGTACCTTCCATCGCTTGATGGATTACCATCTGGCAGAAGCCGAAGACGGTAGGGCAAAAGAAAGTTTGCAGCTACTGCGTGATATGGTTGGTGAGCAAATTCGAACCAAGCCTCGCTACCGTTGCATGAAGTGCGGTTTTACCGCGCACACCATGTATTGGCATTGCCCATCGTGTCGTGCGTGGTCCACCATCAAGCCTATTCGTGGGCTCGATGGCCAGTAATTCTTTGCCGTTCGCCTCTCTCTGCGCTAGGCACATTGTCTAACGCTGTGTACAATGCCCTCCCTGATAAAGGCCTTATTTCATTTACCGCCAGCTTCAGGGAGTCGCAATGTCCATTTCTACGCCATCTCAGGCAAACGCTATCACGTCACCGATCCTAGTCGCTCTTGATTATGCCGATAAAAATGCTGCTTTAGCATTTGTCGACAATATCGATCCGCGTGACTGTCGCCTTAAAGTCGGCAAAGAAATGTTTACCCTGTTTGGCCCGCAGTTCGTGCGCGAATTACAGCAGCGTCAGTTTGAAATTTTCCTCGATTTAAAATTCCACGATATTCCCAATACCGCTGCCCATGCCGTGGCAGCAGCGGCAGAGCTAGGGGTTTGGATGGTCAACGTGCATGCCAGCGGCGGAGCGCGCATGATGACAGCGGCCCGTGAAGCATTGCTACCGTTTGGAAAAGATGCGCCACTGCTCATTGCTGTGACGGTGCTAACCAGCATAGAAGCACAGGATTTGCGCGGTATTGGCATCGAGCTATCACCTGCTGATTATGCTGAGCGTCTGGCACTGCTGACGAAAGAGTGTGGTTTAGACGGCGTGGTTTGCTCAGCACATGAAGCAACTCGCTTGAAAGCGAGCTGCGGACAGGCGTTTAAATTGGTTACACCGGGCATTCGACCTGCGGGAAGTTCAGCAGGCGATCAGCGCAGAATTATGACTCCGGTTGAAGCCGCTAAAGCGGGCGTGGACTATATGGTGATTGGGCGTCCGATCACCCAATCTCCTGCGCCGGCAGAAACATTGCGCGAAATATTAAAATCGTTAGCTTAAGCAGGACATATTCTAACCATGCAAGACAAAAACAGCAGACTGGTTTACTCAACTGAAACTGGGCGAATTGATGAAGAGAAGGCGGTTGTCGCGCGCCCAAAAGGCGACGGCATCGTCCGCATACAACGCCAGACCAGCGGGCGTAAAGGCAAAGGTGTTTGCCTGATTAGCGGTTTAGATCTTGACGATACGGCCTTGCAAACGCTAGCTGCAGAACTTAAGAAGAAGTGTGGTTGCGGTGGGGCAGTGAAAGAGGGTGTGATTGAAATTCAAGGCGACAAACGGGATTTGCTCAAGCAACTTCTTGAGGCCAAAGGTTATAAGGTGAAGTTGGCTGGCGGCTGATTAGCGATTTCATTGTTTAAATCGTTTTAATCAAAAAAGGGCTGATATAAACATCAGCCCACAGCTAACTCGTATTATTTGCCAACCTGATGGCCGATGATCCCGCCAACAGCGGCACCACCCACGGTACCTAATGCGCTACCGTCGGTAAGAACGGCACCACCTAAGGCCCCCGCACCAGCACCAATCGCGGTGTTACGATCGCGTTTAGACCAGTTTGAACAAGCACTTAAAGAGGCAACCAGCGTCACTGCCAGTGCTGCCGCTGCAAAACGTTTCATTGTTGTATTCATCACTTACTCCTTTTAAGCTTCTGACGATTATATTTCCATATAAGTATAGGACATGCTTCGTTCAGAAAAATAGTTGTTGGTTATTGGTAATCCAGAACGTAATGCTTAACATTGGCCATATCAACAAAATATAATTCTGCTAATTACCGTTATGTCTATGAGGCTTAGTATATTCACTTGGTAAATTCAAAATAGGTAAATATTCTTATTTTGAATTATTGATATGAACGAATTGTGCTCTCAATGCGGTTGCTCATGCTCTCAATTCTTCTCATTTAGCCAATTCCCCAGTGATTTGTAGCCAGTTTTCCCATACCCACGCTAATCCTTGTTCTAGACAATAGCGCTATCAAAGCGGGAGATAAGCGATGCTCGAACAATTGAAACAGCAGGTGCTGGCAGCTAATTTGGCGCTGCCCAAATATGGTCTAGTGACGTTTACGTGGGGCAACGTCAGCGGCATCGATCGCGCTACGGGGCTGATGGTGATTAAGCCTTCTGGTGTCGAATATGCAGGAATGAACGCGGAAGATATGGTGGTGGTCGATGTGGCATCAGGCGCAGTGGTTGAGGGGAAATGGAAGCCATCTTCGGATACCGAAACCCACCGAGGTCTATATTTAGCCTTTCAGAATATTGGCGGAATTGTGCATACGCATTCACGTCATGCAACGATTTGGTCTCAGGCGGGACGAGATATCCCTGCGTGGGGCACAACCCATGCAGATTATTACTATGGAAACATCCCCTGCACGCGGTTGATGACGCCTGAAGAGATTCAACATGACTATGAATGGGAAACCGGTCAGGTGATTATTCAGACGTTCCAAGAACGTCGTATTGATGCTGAACAGATGCCTGCGGTTTTGGTGCATTCGCATGGACCATTTGCTTGGGGCAAAGATCCCATTGACGCGGTGCATAACGCCGTGGTGCTTGAGGAAGTCGCCTATATGGGGATTTTCTCGCAGCAGCTAAGCCCTCAGCTACCGGATATGCAACAAACGTTGCTGGATAAACACTATTTACGTAAGCATGGCGCTAATGCTTATTACGGCCAGTAGACATCTCTGACTCTCATCTTTCATCGAAATGAGCGCTTTGGCGCTCTTTTTTGATCTCCGATTCTTAGCGGTAATTAACTGATTTCATGGCTGAATAATCACACTAGTGAAATTATTTTTACCCCGTCATCTGTTGCATTCCTGTTATTTCTTCTCATGGTGATTGTTCTGACGCTAATTAAAATTGCGATATAGATCACACAAGAAAGTTTTGTGCGCTGGCTCACATTGCAAGTTTATGTAAAGGCGCTGACAATGTTACCGATAACAATTACCGGTAACATTGACGTGGGTTTACGTGCCAGCGTCAACAAAACACTAAATGTCTGGAGCCAGTCAATGAAAAACACACAAAAGCCCCATTACGTGTATGTGGTTATGGGCGTATCGGGCAGCGGTAAATCGGCTGTCGCAAGTGCGGTGTCCCAAAAATTATCGTGTGGCTTTTTAGATGGCGATTTTTTGCACCCGCGCAGCAATATTAACAAAATGTCAGAAGGACATGCGTTGAACGACGAAGATCGTGCACCTTGGCTGAGTGCGCTAAACGATGCGGCATTTGCCATGCAGCGCACCAACGATGTTTCAATTATCGTTTGCTCCGCACTGAAAAAACGCTATCGCGACCGCTTGCGTGAAGGCAATGGGAATCTCTCTTTTGTGTATATGGATGGCGATTTTGACCTTATCGAATCCCGTATGAAAGCACGTAAAGGACATTTCTTTAAACCTCAGATGTTGGTTTCCCAATTTGAGGCGCTGGAAGTGCCTGATTCAGACGAACAGGATGTTTGTGCCATTGATATTAATCAACCGCTCGACGCCGTCATTGCTGACACGTTGAAACACATCCAACAACGCTCTAATCAGGGATAATTCTGTGGATACCATGACTCTTGTCGGCACCGCTGTCGGCTCTGTACTGCTTCTCCTTTTTTTAGTGATGAAAGCGCGTTTACATGCTTTTGTCGCGCTGATGCTGGTGTCGATTGGCGCAGGTATTTTTTCTGGCATGCCGCTGAGTAAAATTACTCAGGCCATGCAGGATGGTATGGGCGGCACTCTGGGCTTCCTGACTATCGTTGTGGCTCTTGGTGCGATGTTTGGCAAAATCCTGCATGAGACAGGGGCGTTAGACCAGATTGCAGCCCATTTGCTGAAAAGCTTTGGTGAGAAACGCGCCCATTACGCTCTGGGGATTGCCGGTTTGGTGTGTGCGCTGCCGCTTTTCTTTGACGTGGCGATTGTGCTGTTGATTGGTGTGGTTTTTGCCGTAGCGCGTCGTACTAACGGCAACGTGGTAAAAATGGCGATCCCGCTGTTCGCCGGTGTTGCGAGCGCGGCGGCATTCTTGCTGCCAGGGCCAGTACCGATGCTGTTAGCTGCACAGATGAATGCAGATTTTGGCTGGATGATTGCGATTGGTTTGGTGGCTGCGATTCTGGGGATGCTGTTGGCGGGCCCTCTGTTTGGTAACTTCATCAGCAAACGTGTTAGCTGGCCAATGCCAGAAGAAGAAAACGCACCGGTATTAGATAAATCAAACATGCCTTCATTTGGCCTGAGCTTGGCATTGGTGCTTTGCCCGCTGGTACTGGTGGGGATGAAAACCATTGGTGCCCGCTTTGTTACACCAAACACCAATTTATATGATTGGTTAGAGTTTATCGGCCATCCATTTACCGCGATCCTGATTGCCTGCCTAGTTGTTATTTACGGCTTGGCAAAACCACGCGGCATGAGCAAAGAGCAGATCATGTCTATTTGCTCTGCGGCGATTCAGCCCGCGGGTATTATCCTGTTGATGACCGGTGCGGGCGGTGTGTTTAAACAAATTCTGGTCGATTCAGGCGTTGGCCCTGCGCTGGGTGATGCTTTGATTGGTGCCGGTTTACCGATTGCCGTGGCGTGTTTTGTATTGTCAGCCGCAGTGCGTGTGATCCAAGGTTCTGCAACCGTTGCGTGTTTAACGACGGTAGGCTTAGTTTTACCAGTGACCACTCAGCTTGGTCTGAACGGCGGTCAACTGGCGGCGCTGGCTATCTGTATTGCAGGTGGTTCGATTGTACTGAGCCACGTGAACGATGCGGGCTTCTGGCTGTTCGGTAAATTTACCGGCGCTAACGAACTGCAAACGTTGAAAACATGGACCGTGATGGAAACTATTCTGGGCACCGTGGGTGGCGTTGTCGGAATGATCGCATTCACGCTGTTCTAAGCATCATGCGATGAAAAAGCCCATGGGAGTTATCCCGTGGGCTTTTTTTTGTCTCTATTTAACCGAACAGTGTTCAATATCTATTCTGATTTAAACGAAAAATTAACAAAGTAGTGGCTGCTTAATGTGAGCTTCGGTATCCTGCTCACCTCATTTATTATGTGATTCAAGTCACTATTTCTTGCGTATTCAACGTCAGAGATTCTTCAGATATTAAGGGTAGCCATGTCTACATCAACGCCGTCAGCGGCACCATCACCCATTGCTCATCGGCGCGGGGCAGAGCTCGCACTGGCCGTTGGTGGTTTTGGCATTGGTACCGGCGAGTTTGCCATTATGGGATTACTGCCGAATGTCGCAAAGGATTTAGCCATCTCTATTCCGCAGGCGGGGCACGTGATCAGCATTTATGCGCTGGGCGTGGTGATTGGTGCTCCGGTGATTGCGACTTTGGCCGCGAGGCTTTCTCGCCGGACGCTATTACTCCTGTTGATGGTGCTGTTTGCCGTTGGCAATATTGCTAGCGCACTGAGTTCTAGCTATGGAAATCTGATGGTGTTTCGCTTTATCAGCGGATTACCACACGGGGCCTATTTTGGTGTGGCATCGCTGGTGGCCGCATCGATGGCGGGCGTGGGGCAACGCGCGAAAGCGGTGGGACGCGTAATGCTGGGCCTAACGTTGGCTACGCTGTTAGGCTCGCCTTTGGCAACATGGATTGGCCAGTTGATGGGCTGGCGTGCGGCGTTTGTTATGGTGGGTGTGATTGGGGCACTAACGGCGCTGCTCGTCATGCTATGGCTGCCAAAAGATAAGGTTGAAGAAGGTGCAAGCCCGCTGCGTGAGTTGGGTGCACTCAAGCGTAAGCAGGTTTGGCTCACGCTCGGTATTGCCGCAGTTGGCTCTGGTGGCCTCTTTGCTGTTTTCAGTTACATCGCCCCTACGCTTATTCATCAAACAGGCCTGTCACCGTCGAGTGTACCTCTGGTGCTGATTGTGTTTGGCGTTGGTATGATTTTAGGGAATATCTTTGGTTCTCGCTTGGCAGACCGTTCTTTGATGGGCACGATTGTTGGCGTATTGATTTGGAACGTGGTTATCCTGACGACGTTCTATCTGGTGGCGGATATCGCGTGGGCGACGATATTGGTTGTGCTGCTCACCGGAGGCAGTTTTGCCCTAGTTCCGGCTTTACAAACTCGTCTGATGGACGTCGCTGAAGATGCACAAACGCTGGCTGCAGCCTTGAATCATTCCGCGTTCAATATTGCTAATGCATTAGGTGCTTGGTTAGGCGGCGTAAGCATTGCCGCCGGTTTTGGCTGGTCATCTACCGGTTGGGTAGGCGCTGGTTTAGCCGCGGGCGGGATATTGCTGTTCTTGTGGTCATACTACTCAGATCCGGATATCAAACCTAAAAAATCGCGCCGTAACAAAAGCATTCGCAGCGTCGAACTTTAACATCATTTCATGTCTGGTCGATGATGGTTGAATGGAATAAGGTGGCAAGTCTCTGATTTTGAGCCAGACTTAGGTTGTGTCGTTCTGCCGCAGTTTGGCAGAACCACCAACACACATTATGCTTATCGCAGTATCAATGGTGCTACGAGCTGAACAACACCAAGGAGTGCTGATGAAGATTCGAGAACTCATTTATCTTTTTGATCCGCTTTGCGGCTGGTGCTACGGTGCTTCACCGAAAATTAGCCAACTGGTGAAGGATAACGATTTTCACGTAACATTTCGCCCCACTGGGCTTTTTGCACGTGAAGGTGCGCGTGACATGACGCCTGAGTTTGCCCAATATGCATGGCAAAATGACATGCGCATTGAGTCATCAACGGGTCAGGTATTTAGCGAGGCGTATCGAGAAAACGTTTTGAATCAGGGGGGGATATTTGACTCCTTTGCGTCAACGCTAGCGATGATTGCCGCCGGTACAATTGAGCCAGAGCGCGCAGGTGATGTGCTTAAAACATTGCAAAAGGCACGATACGTTGAGGGGCTTGATAACACCAGCACTAAAAGCGTGGTTGAAATTCTGGAACGTGAAGGGTTTGAGACCGAGGCGTTAGCGGTGGCGCGTCCAACCGAAGAGCTATTGCGTCGTTACGAACATAGCCTGCGTGAAACGCAAACATTGTTAGATAGACATAATATTAACGGTGTTCCCGCGTTGATCGTCGTAGGCGAACAGGGGGAGCGATCAATTCCGGCAGCCAAACTCTTCGCGCCATACGCGGAATTAAAAGCGGAGTTGCTGCGTTACGAAGGTTTCTGAGTTGTATTTCGTCCTGTAAGACAGCTGAAGCTGATGTCTTACAGGACAAAATGCGTAATTTATTGAGCCGGTGTTTGGCGCTTTTTACGTATAACCACCACGATCGTTCCTACCAACCCGCTTATTAACAGCACAATCGGTAAAATCATTAAACAGGTCATCACCTGATCTTCATGGCGTTTAACAAACGGAATGTAGCTGATGGCTAATCCCACGCCGGTGACAGAGCAAACCCACAGCAGCGCACTGAGCCAGTTGAACACTTGGAATCGCGCGTTCTTTAAGCCAGATATACCTGCAATGGTAGGCAAAATGGTGCGCACGAATGCCAAAAAGCGGCCAACGAGTAGAGCAACTAATCCGTGCTTGTGAAACATATGGTAAGCGCGCTGGTGATAATGCGCCGGAAGCTGTACTAGCCATCCTTGTACCAATTTAGTATCGCCAAGCCAACGCCCTTGGATATAACTCATCCAACACCCGAGACTTGATGCGATGATTAAGACGCTGAGAGTGGGGAAAAAGGGCAGAACGCCTTTGGCGATTAATGCACCAGCCAGTAATAGCAGGCTGTCACCCGGCAAAAATGCGGCAGGAAGAAGCCCATTTTCCAGTAGCAGCGTAGTGAACAAAATACCGTAAATTGCCCAAATCATTTTGGGATCGCTTAGCACACTGAAATCTTGTTCCCACAGTGCGTGTAGGATCTCTTTGATTACTTCCATTACTCTACCTTAATAACCGCGTACGATATCCGCTCAAAAACACTTAATACCAGTCCATTCATTGTATGCTAAATGGAACGAAGTTTCGGGGATAACCGCACATCAATTTATCGCTTATTGATGTTCACACTGACAAAGAGATTCTTTTTCCAAAATACAGCTTAGGAAGGCTCAGTGCCTAAAGCTGGCGCATTTTACCATGTTTTTAGTATGACAAATGTAAATCTAAGGAAATAGGGTGTTGGGATGTGATTGCGATCGTTGTCGCAGATACAGCAAGGCACCCATAAAGGGTGCCTTGGGATCTCAACCGATTGAAAAGCGATCGATATTAGATTTCGACGTTTTTCATCATGCGGCGTACAGGGTAAATCAACAGCGTTAGTACTGCGGAGCAAATGACCAGAGCGATGGAGCAGCGAGCAAATAGGTCTGGTAGCATATCAAGCTGGTCCGCTTTAACCTGACCGCCGATCAAGCCAGCAGCAAGGTTACCCAGAGAGCTAGCACAGAACCACAGCCCCATCACCTGTCCACGCATTCGATCGGGAGCCAGTAATGTCATGGTCGCCAGCCCGATTGGACTTAGGCAAAGTTCACCCAGCGTTAACAGCAGAATGCTCCCCACTAGCCAGAACGGCGATACAGATTGGCTACTGGTCAATACATCCTGCGCGGCCAAAATCATGATGCCAAAACCTGCGGCGGCAAAAAGAATACCGATAACAAATTTCACCATACTGCTTGGCTGCATCTGGCGGCGGCCCAGTGCAGGCCATAACCAGCTAAACAGCGGTGCAAGGATGATGATAAACAGGGCGTTCAGCGACTGGAACCATACGGTTGGGATTTCAAAGTCACCAAACTGGCGCTGGGTATAATCATTGGCAAACAGGTTGAATGAGGTCGGCTTCTGCTCAAACGCAGACCAGAAGAAGGCCGCAGAAACCAGCAAAATAAAGCAGACCAGCAAACGAACACGCTCTTCCGATGCTAATCCCGCAAAGGCGAACAGATAGACAAAGTACAGCGTCACGGAAGCGGCGATAACGTATACCATCACGCTGGCAATTAAGACGGGATTAATTGGAATGACGCCATTTGCCAGCAGACCAATCAACACGATGGCAATCACGGCCAAAACAGAAATCCAGCGGCCAACGTTTTTGCGTTCAACAACGGCATGATTCCAGCTAGATCCCAAACCGACTTCACGATCGTAGCGGCGCATGGAAGGTACCGCGAAGAAGCGGAAAATCAGCAACGCAACCAGCATGCCTAGACCGCCAATACCGAAGCCCCAATGCCAGCCTTTTTCACCTACGAGTAAACCGGTTACCAGCGGCGCAATGAATGAGCCTAGGTTAATTCCCATATAAAAGAGCGAGAATCCGCCATCGCGGCGAGTGTCACCGTCTTTATAGAGGGTGCCCACCATGACCGAAATACAGGTTTTAAATAAACCGGTTCCCAGAACGATAAGCAGCAGACCCACGAAGAATAGGGTATTGCCCCAAAGCGCGGAAAGCGCAATGGCTAAATGACCAAGCGCAATGAGAATCGAACCGTACCAAACAGCTCTACGCTGGCCTAACCAGTTGTCGGCTAACCAACCGCCCGGCAGCGCCGCCAGATACATGCTACCGGCGAAAATACCAACGATAGCCGAGGCTTGTTCACGAGGAATGCCCATTCCGCCTTCATAAACACTGGCGGCCATAAACAGGATAAGTAGCGGGCGGATCCCGTAAAAGGAGAAGCGTTCCCACATCTCGGTAAAGAATAAAGACCCGAGCGGATAGGGATGACCGAGGAAAGTACGGCCTTGCTGTGTTTTATCAGAGGATTGCATGTTGTATTCCCATTAACTATACGCAAAGAACGAGAGCGTATGATTGATAACTTAAAAACTTAATATTTAACTCATTGTATTTATAGTATTTATTAATGAACTGTTCGGCTTTTGCCATATTATTCGAGTATTCATTAATAATACGGGATTTGGAAACTAACATAGATTTATAGGCGTGGTCATCTTTTTATCATCAAAATCGTTGTTTTGTGAACAGTTATTTGGTCTTTTGTAACGAAAATGAGGTGTAAAGCAGGGTAAACATCGTTAATGGTACGGTTTTTCCGCTGTGAATCTCTATTGCATGGGGCTTTTGATGACAAATGGCTTTTTTGAGGGGTATGTCTTTGAGAAGAGAAGTTTTGAAAAAGCGCTATTTAACGTTGCAAATAGCGCTTGTAGATAGGGGAAATTAAGCAAGCAGTAATGGGGAGATTAACGCAGAGCCTGATTACTGGCGACAGAGTAACGTCCGCTGCCTAGCAACATGATGATGATGCCACCCATGAAGTACAGCATTTCGTTTTCCAGTCCCCAAGCACCGACGTCGGTCAGGGTGAAAAATTTGCCGGTACCGACCATCAGGGTGGCAACCAGCAGGTTAACGGCGTAAATCAGCGCTGCCGGACGTGTAAAAATACCCAAAACCATCAGCACTGGCGTAACGATTTCGCCTATAAATACCCCATAGGCGACAAATCCAGGCACACCCTGCGCCTGTAGCATCTCAGAAATCCAACCAACGCCGTGCTCGATTTTGGCAACACCGTGAAAAAGCATTAATAAACCAAAGGTGAGACGCAGCAATAGCTTTCCGCCGTCTGGATGATCGGTTAAACGTGTGAAAGCCTGATTTAGCGAGGTGAGCATACTTACATCCTTTGTAGAGGTGGTGCTAACGAGCACCGAAAAAGTAAAATTTCTTGGCTAAACGGTATGGGTATTATCCGGCACTTCGCCCCCGCAAGTAACCGGATAACACTGATAAACAACATCAAAATAATTGAAATATTACCACTTCATTTCGCCGGTATTCACTTTCGCGCTCAAGTTTAGGCTTTCACCATCTTTCAGGTTGGGGTAAGCCTTTTGCATCGCATCGATCACACCTGCAGAGGTTTTGTGGGTGTCTAAAACCTGCTCAAACTTTTTCAGGTAGTCACGGCTAAATACAATCGCGGCGTCACCTTTTGGAGGTGTTCCTAAATAATGGCCAGGAACCACCGTTTGAGGGTGTAACGCTTGCATGCGATCTAACGCTTTAATCCAGTTCTCACGCGAGGTCTTCGTTTGGGTGTCGGCAGTCCAAATATGCTGGTTGGCTGAAACTAACACCCCACCCATCACGGCTTTGAGTGAGGGGATCCAGACATAGGTACGGTCTGGCGAAGCACTATCAAGGTCTTGAATGACCAGTTTCTGGCCTTCCAGCGTGATTTCGTTGCCCTGAAGGACTTCAGGCGTAATGATTTTTGTTGGTGCCTGATCTTTTATCAATGGCCCCCAATAGTGAAGCTTGGCGTCTTGGGTCGCTTTGATATGGTCAACGGTAGGCTGAGTGGCCACAATTTTAGCCTGCGGATAGGCTGCTGCTAGCGTTTGTAAACCAAAATAGAAGTCAGGATCGCCGTGGCTAATATAAATCGTCGTCAGCGTTTTGCCGCTCTTCTTGATCATATTGATCAGCGCATTAGCGTCTTTTTTCTCAAATTGTGCATCAATCAGCACCGCTTCTTTATCGCCAACAATCAGCTCAGAGGAGACCGGAAACAGGCTGGTAGCACCAGGGTTATAGGTTTGCAGCTCAAGCGCTTTAGCCTGTGCTGCAAAGGCGCTGGTGGTGAGAAGTAAGGACAAAAACAGAGGTTTAACCGCGATGGATGGTTGCATGAGACAGGCCTTTATTATTAATGTGAATTATTACTGTTTGGAAGTATATTCAGCAATTGTTGAAAGAAATAGGCCAGAATAGTAGACATACTGTTTACCAAATCGAGCAAATCGTAGGAGAGAACACATGGATCGACTCAGTGCGATGCGGGTTTTTGTTTGCGTCGTTGAGCAGGGGAGTTTGAGTCGCGCTGCGGAGAAGCTAAATCTCTCGCGGGCCATGGTTTCGCGCTATTTGGCAGACTTAGAGCAGTGGATTGGTGGCCGCCTGTTGCATCGGACCACGCGTAGCCAAAGCCTAACCAGCGCGGGTGAAGAGGTTCTTGTGCGCAGTAAAGCATTGCTGCTGTTAAGCGAAGAGATAGAGCAGGTGGTTGATAATAGTCAGCAGCAGCCGAGAGGCTTGTTACGCATCACCAGCAGCCAGTCGCTGATACAGGCCTTTCTCACCGATGCGGTGTGTGACTATCTAACGTTCAATCCGGTTGCTCAGATAGATATATGCCGCCAAGAAAAAACGCTTAACTTGGTAGATGAACGCATCGATCTGGCGATCCGTATTACGAATCAGCTGGATCACAACCTAATTGCTCGCCGCTTGGGAACCTGTCATTCGGTATTGTGCGCGGCTCCCCGCTATTTCGAACACCATGCGTTACCGCAAACAATTACGGATTTGAGTGAGCACAACTGTCTGACGCATGAATACTACGCTCATCATCACTGGAGCTTTGTCTATCAGGGGGAATCTATCACCGTGACGATAAGCGGCAATTTAAGCGCTAATTGTGCCACGGTGTTAACGGCGGCAACGCTGCGTGGTTTTGGCATCAGCTTGTTACCGCGTTATTTGGTTAATCAATTGCTCACAGATGGACAATTGGTTGAGATCCTTGCTGAATATCAACCACAAGAGCTGGGGATTTACGGTGTCTACACGTCGCGTCAGTTTCTGCCTGTATCTCTACGTGCGTTCCTCGATTTTTTGATTGCTCGGTTTGCGTCGGACCCGCGTTTTGCCTGAGCCCCTTATTGTCTTAGAAGCCATGCTGTGAGCAATCATACCCAAAATAACCAGGGTAATACCGAGCAGAGAAATAGGAGAAGGCAGCGCGGAACCGAGGAAAAACATCTCGCCAAGTAGCGTAAATAACACTTCTCCAGACTGTGTGGCCTCCACGGCGGCAAGCTGCGACGGATCGTTACGCACGCGGTTGGTTGCGGCAAAGAACAGCAGGGTGCCAATAACGCCAGAAAACAGCGCCACCAATACGGATTGCTCAACCTGCGGTGCGGAAGGAAGGCCAACACGTGACCAAGCTACCAATGAAATCACCAACCAAAACGGCAGGCTGGCGAGGGTCATATTCAATACCCGCTGCAGTGTATCCACGTTATGGTGGCAAATATTCATCATCTTACGGTTGCCAAGAGGATACAAAAATGCGGCGATAACCACGGGGATGAGCCCCGCCAGCGCCTGAAACAGGCTGATATGTTCAGCTTGTTGCCACAGCATCAGCGCAATACCGAGTAAGATCAGCAGTGACCAACGTAGCCCAAACCATGGAATTTTATGTTTAGGCTCACCGCTTGCGCCCAGCCAAGGCACCAGCAACGATCCTGCAATAATGGTAATTTGCCACGTTCCTGCAACTAACCAGCCGGGGCCATAGGCGCTCGCCAGCGTGACAAGTGCATAAAACAGACCAAAGCCCAGCGTACTCCATAGCAAATAGGTGCGGATATTCTGTCGCAGATGAGCAATGCTTTGGCGTAACTGGCCGCGTAGGGCAACAAGCACCAATAGCATCGGCGCCATAAACCAAAATCGTAAACTAGCACTCCACATCCAGTCGCCGCCGCCGATTTCCATAGAGCGATTGAAAATAAAAGTGAAGGCGAAGAAGAGGGATGAGATCACGCCATAGACAATAGCCTGCATGGGGAAGTCCGAATTTTTTATGTATTAGGATTGGTGAATGGCTGGTATTAGGATAAACTTTTCACCGCCTTGTGCGTTATAGCGCACAAAACAAGATTAGCATTGTGCGTTATAACGCACAACACCAATGAGAATAAATCATGACCGATCTTGCTCTTCATATTGGAAAGACGCTGCGTGAACTGCGCCAGCGGCGAGGATGGAGTCTAGATAAAACGGCGCAGGCTACAGGGGTGAGCAAGGCTATGCTTGGACAAATTGAGCGTGGCGAATCGAGCCCAACCGTGGTCACCCTGTGGCGGATTTCCAGCGGGCTACAGGCTTCCTTCAGTGAGTTTTTGCCCCCGCAGCTGGTGGATGAAGAGCCCACGCTAAGCTTACATCATGAAGATGAGGCGATTACCGCTCAGACCCAGCTTAGTTTTGATGCTCAGCTAGGTTATGAGGTGCTTCTGATCACCTTGCACGCGGGGTGCATTCACAATTCCTACGCGCACGAGCAAGGGGTTGTGGAAGATATTCTTATGATCGACGGCGAAATAGAAGTACAGGTGAAAGGCGTATGGCAGACGGTGACAACCAGCAAGCCATTGCGCTTTGTGGCTGACCAAACACACAGCTATCGCAATACGGGCAACCACGCCGCCAAATTCTACAATATTGTTCATTATCCCCAGCTACGTGGGGATGAATAAGCATTCGGCAACATTTATTTATCTTTTTGTTAGCTATTCTTTAAATAACCACACGGTCTGTCGGTGGATTATTCATCAATGAATATCCATAATCGCCGCCCTATGGGGCTGACTCGGGTCAGATACTCGATGAACCCGTGAAAATTTGAATAACTAACATTGAGGAAATGAACACCATGCCAGTGTTGCATAACCAAATCTCAAACCAAGAATTAAAAGCGCGGATGTTGGCCGAAACCGAGCCACGCACCACGGTTTCATTCTACAAATACTGCCGCATTGAAGAGCCGCAGCTCTTCCGTGACGCTCTCTATATCGCGTTTCGTGAACTAGGCGTGTTCGGTCGTATTTACATCGCGCATGAAGGCATTAACGCACAGATTTCCGTTCCTGCAAGCCGCTATGATGCGATGCAAAGCGCGTTGTATCAGGCGCACCCTGATTTCGACGGGCTAAGAATGAACGTGGCGCTCGACGACGATGGAAAATCCTTCTGGGTGTTGCGTATGAAAGTGCGCGAGCGAATTGTTGCCGATGGTATTGATGATCCCAGCTTTAATCCTGCCAACGTGGGCCAATATCTCAAAGCCGCCGAAGTGAACGCCATGTTGGATGACCCTGATGCGGTGTTTGTGGATATGCGCAATCACTATGAGTACGAGGTCGGGCACTTTACCGATGCATTGGAAGTGCCTTCGGATACTTTCCGCGATCAGTTGCCGATGGCGGTGGATATGTTGCAGCAGGATAAAAATAAGAAAATCGTGATGTATTGCACCGGCGGGATACGCTGTGAAAAAGCCAGCGCTTACATGATGCATAACGGTTTTAATAATGTTTATCACGTGGAAGGTGGCATCATTGAATACACTCGCCGTGCCCGTGAGCAGGGATTACCGCTGAAGTTCATTGGCAAAAATTTTGTCTTTGACGAGCGAATGGGGGAACGTATCACCGATGATGTCATCTCCCAATGCCATCAGTGCGGGGCGTCTTGCGATACGCACACCAACTGCTTGAACGACGGCTGTCACCTGCTATTTATTCAATGCCCAGCCTGTGCAGAGAAATTTAGCGGTTGCTGTAGTTCTGAGTGCCAAGAAGAGCGAGCATTGCCAGTTGAAGAGCAGCGGCTCCGCCGTGCTGGCCGTGAAAATGGCAATATGATTTTCAACAAGTCACGCAGCAAACCGCTTCGTTTACGTATTCCTGGCCGCGACGATTAGCCCGTATAAATAGCCCATCCTAAGCCTTGCCGGTGGATGAAATACCCAGCTCCCGGCAGGCTTTGCCAATAATCTCTAACGCTAACCGAATATGTCCCTGTGACAACGCGCTAAAGCCAAACAGCATTAGCGTATCCTGATTTTCTGCCAAATAGGAGTTCTCGGAACCATTACACATGCTGCCTAAAGTATCGAAACGCACGCCTTCGCGCAGGCAGCGTTCACGCAGTTGGCTAACGGTATGGGCCGACAGCGACGTTTTTAACGTAATATGCAGGCCTGATGAGGTGCCTAACAGCGTAGCACTCGGGAATAACGCCATTAGGCCTTCACGCAGTAATTTTTGGCGTGCGCCATATTCGATTTCAAGCTTGCGTAGATGGCGGTGATAACCCTGATCGTGCATAAAGTCAGCGAGAAATTGCTGATACAACCAGCTGGCACCGTGATTCCACAGCGCTTTCAGGTTAAGAATTGGCGCCACTAACCGCTCTGGACACACCATAAAACCAATACGCATGCCGGGCCCCAGCGTTTTTGAAAAACTGCTGAGATAAATGACGTTGTTAGCATTTTCCAATGATTTCAACGCCGGAAGCGGCTGTGTGCCATATAGGAACGTGGTGTCGTAGTCGTCTTCAATCACGTAAGCGTTTGATCGCCGCGACCAATCCAACAGCATTTTACGCCGCTCAAGCGGCAAAGTTCCGCCTACAGGGTATTGATGTGACGGTGTCACGTATGCTAAGGCACACTGCTGATCTGGCAGGCCTTGGGTTTGCAAGCCAAAATCATCTACCGGAATAGCGTGAATATGCGGGGTGCAACTGCTAAACAAATTCCACGCACCGGAATAGCAGGGAGACTCCACGGCAATATGCTCTTGCGGCGTTAATAGCGTGCGCGCAATCAGGGCTAAACCTTCTTGGACGCCGTTGGTGATGATGATGTGCTCGGCATCGGTATGAATGCCGCGGGCATTAGCCAAGTATTTGACCAGCTCTTGTCGCAACGACATCAGGCCAGCTGGTGGATGGTAACGCGTCATCAATAAATGTTTGCTACGCGAGGCTTTGTTATTCCAACTGCGCCAGCGCTGCCAAGGAAATGATGACTCATCAGGATTACCTAGGCTGAAAAACATGGGACTATCTACGTCAACGTAGGTGTCTGGTGCCTGAGTCTGCAACACGCTGGGGGGATGATCTAAATCGCTTTGCGGCGTTTTAGACTCGGGCAGATCAATACGTGACGATAGGATAACGTTGTATCCCACGCCTGGACGGCTGGCGATAAATCCTTCTAGAACCAGTTTTTCATAAACGGCCGTAATCGTATTACGGGAAACCTGTAGCTTTTCTCCGAGCTCACGAATCGAAGGCAGGCGTTCGCCGTTCGTTAACACTCCGTTGTGCAGCGCCGTATGGATTTGCTGATAAATCTGTTTTTGCAGCGACAAAGAGTCGTGGCGATCGAGGTTAAACGACAGCATTCGGGATCCGGATCAAAGAGAATAAAACGCCAGTATACGTGATTCTAACCAGCGAGATGGAGTATCCATCAATATGTTGACATAAAATATATTACAATCAATTATTTAATTGCGACTGCCAATGGCCTCATTCATATTAATATTTTGAATTTAGTTGGCGGGTGGTGATCAAAAAAATCCTGCGATAATCTATAGGGAGTTACCGTATCTGGCTAGAGACAGCATCTGAACAATGATGGGTGAGCAAGGTCTTGGATAGGGAACACGCGAACAGTTGGATCGGAAAGCGCCGATCAGGATATATGACAACAAGGAATCACCATGTCCCGAACCGTATTAAGCGCACAGGGTATTCGAATTGCGATTATGGCTGCGGCTCTGGTTATCGTTCTGGCTGGAGTGAGAGCCGCATCCGATATTATTGTGCCGTTTTTGCTGGCCTTGTTTCTGGCTATTATCCTTAACCCACTGGTGACGGGGCTTATGCGGTTGCGTTTGCCACGCGCTGCCGCGGTCGGGCTGGTACTGGTTATCATTATTCTGTTGCTAACGCTAATGATAGGTATGTTGGGCTCGTCGCTTAATGATTTCAGCCGAACGTTGCCGCAATATCGCGGTATGTTAGCCAGCAAGCTTGCGGTAGTGCAGCATATTGCCGAGCGTTTGAATCTGAATTTTTCACCTATCGAGTTGGCGAATCATTTTGATCCCGGTGTCGTGATGAATATGGCCACGCGGATTGTGACCCAATTATCAGGGGCAATGTCGAGTTTATTCCTGCTGCTGATGACGGTCGTTTTTATGTTGATGGAAGTTCCCCATCTTCCTTACAAGTTACGAAAATCCCTCTCTAATGCTGATGCGGGTATGGGAAGCATCCAGCGAGCGTTGGATGGCGTAACCCAATATTTGGCGTTGAAAACCGGCATCAGCGTTATTACTGGTGTCGTGGTTTGGTTAATGCTGCATCTGATGGGGATCCGCTTTGCCATGATGTGGGGCGTATTGGCTTTTGTACTGAACTATATTCCAAATATTGGTTCGGTGATTGCCGCAGTCCCACCGGTGATTCAGGCGCTGTTATTCAATAGTTTTGGCGATGCCGTTATGGTGGCATCGGGCTATATCATCATCAATATGGTGTTTGGCAATATCCTCGAGCCTCGGGTGATGGGCCGTGGATTGGGGCTTTCAACGCTGGTGGTGTTTTTATCGCTGATATTTTGGGGATGGCTGCTTGGCCCTATCGGGATGTTGTTGTCTGTGCCACTCACTATCGTGGTTAAAATTTTGTTAGAGCTCACCCCGGTGGGATCGCGTTTTGCGGTTCTGTTAGGTGAGGGTGTTGAAGAGAAATAGCCGGTGACGAAGTCCTCTCTTCGGGAGAAGAGGGGGCGAGGTGATTTCAGAAGTAAAGAAGATAAATATCTAACAAAAGCAGTAATAACGAAATAGCCAGATAAAAGATCAGATGATTGCGAACGTTGTTAATAATCATCTGAATTATTTTGTCAAACATACGTGCAACTCAAAAGCGCAGATTGAAAAAAGTATAATTTTTTATATCTAAAATCACAATCAGCAGATGATATTTCTGTTGGGTTTAACACATATATTTTCTTGAGAATTAGGCCAAGTTTTCTGTCTTTTTTTGTCAATTTTTTAGCTAAAAACAGTGACGGATAAAGCAATATTCCGTATTGGTTTTAGCGCCGTTTTTACACGGTTTACAGCCAACAAAATTTAAATGAAATTTAACTCAATGTTATGAATATAAAGATATTTTTTAAATTATTCGCTTTGTAATAACGTTGGTAAATTACCGGCGCATTGCATTAGACAAAAAGTCAAAAACTTGACCAAAGTCACTAAAATGTGTAAATTAAAGATATGTAAAGACACCATGAAAAATAAAAAACCTGCTAAGGGAACAGAAAATAACACGATAAAAAATAGGTGACTTTTAACGATTTCTCGTTAATGCTGCTGCATAGATCTCGCCTCACGCTGCGATCCGAAAATTGGATTAAGCCGTAATTACGGGGACGCGAAATCTATGGTGCTGCTGAGAATTAATTCAATGCACATCAAGGGTAACTATGACCGATCCTAAAGAGACTCTCGCGTCAGAAGCGCGCGTGGCTGATGCACAGCCACATTCATCCCATCTTGCGTTTTGGCGCAAGAGTCAAAAGAAGAATCAAAAACCAGAAATGACCGTTGACGATATTACTATCGTCGACCGCAGCATGCTCAAACGAGCCGTAGGCGCTGCGGCGTTGGGCAATGCCATGGAGTGGTTTGATTTTGGTGTTTACAGCTTTTTAGCCGTGACCATTGGTAAAGTCTTCTTCCCCAGCGGCAGCCCCGCAGCCCAGCTGATTGCGACTTTCGCCGCTTTTGCGGCTGCATTTTTGGTACGCCCATTAGGGGGCATGGTGTTTGGCCCGCTCGGCGATCGCATTGGCCGCCAAAAGGTATTGGCGTTTACCATGATCATGATGGCGGTGGGAACATTCTGTATTGGATTAATCCCAAGCTATGAAAGTATTGGTATTGCAGCCCCAATATTGCTATTGGCCGCTCGTTTGGTTCAGGGCTTTTCCACCGGAGGTGAGTACGGCGGCGCTGCTACGTTTATCGCTGAGTACTCAACGGATAAACGCCGTGGTTTCATGGGAAGCTGGTTAGAGTTCGGCACATTCGGTGGCTATTTGCTCGGAGCGATGCTGGTGACCGGGCTAACGGCGATTATGCCTGAAGAAACGTTGCTTGCATGGGGCTGGCGTATTCCATTCTTTATCGCTGCGCCGTTGGGATTATTTGGTCTGTATATCCGTTTAAAACTTGAAGAGACGCCTGCGTTCCAAAAACATATGGAAAAACAGGAAGCCATTGAAGATAGTAAGCCAAAGATGGGCCTGTTTGAAATGATGGGCACCTACTGGCAGCAGATGCTGAAATGTATTGGCCTTGTTCTGCTGTTCAACGTGTCTAATTATATGCTGACATCGTACATGCCAAGTTACTTGACCGGGGTGTTGGGACTGAGCGAACTCAGTGGCTTAATGCTGATTATGGTCGTGATGTTCATCATGATGCCAATGACGCTGTTGTGGGGCCACTGGAATGACCGTTTAGGACGCAAACCCGTTATCATGTTTGGTGCGCTGGGGTTAATCGTGTTGGCTATCCCATCCCTGATGCTGATTGGTACTGGGAATATGTGGGCGGTATTTGCGGGACTGATGATTTTGGGGATGCTGCATACCTGCTTCAGTGGCACCATGCCTTCTGCATTACCTGCGCTATTTACTACGCAGACTCGTTATAGTGCTTTGGCCGTAGGTTTTAATATTTCAGTTTCATTATTTGGTGGAACGACGCCGCTGATGACTTCGTGGTTGGTTTCGTCAACGGGCAACCAAATGGTTCCGGCCTATTATTTGATGGTGGCGGGAGCGATCGGTGTTGTCACCGTGTTGTTTATGCGTGAAACAGCACGAAAGCCACTGCGTGGCTCAGCACCAGCAGTAGCGACCAAGGCTGAGGCTAAAGCGCTGATAAACAAATTGCGTTTGCGTCGCCAGAAAAAAGAACAAGAACGAGTCTTACAAAATAATCACAGTACTGTAAATTAATGATGCCTATTAATTAATTATGATGTAAATACAAAACTATTGTTTTGTGAATTATATTATGAAAAGTATTTTCTTTTTAAAAAGCCCGCGAGCATACGCGGGCTTTTTTTATTGCAGAATTTATTTGATTAGGTTAGGGCTAGGGAAGACTACATATTTAATGACATTATAGAGATAGCAGAACTCAAGCCGATTACGTACATGCATTTTCTCGGTGATATGTTGCTTATGTACATATACGGTTCGGCCACAGATGTTTAACTTACGTGCAATTTTGTGGTTAGGCATTTCCTCCATCCAATATTGGGTTATAGAGGCTTCGCGATCGGTCAATGCCGGATAATTGCCAAAATATTGCTGTATGCTTTTATGCAGATCTGGCTTTCGATGTAACTCGGTGAAAACGGATAAAATTGCTGTAAGGTTTTGTTTATTAATGATATATACATGGCCATTTAATATAATGGGTCTAGTGCCATTCGGATAGTCCGCATCCAGGTAAACAAATATTTTAACGTGTGAATAATGAGAGAAAAATCGTATCAGAGATGTGTCTTGCTCATTGATTCGACAATAATCCGTCAGGTTGACTAAAATAATATCAGGATTAGGTATATCTTTTTTCTCTAAAGCTTGAATCACCGAATTCACATGGTGAATATTTATACCTGTTTCTTCAGAAAAGTAACAGGATATACCCAATCGTGTATAGAGACATTTGTCTACAACTAATACGTTCATTCATCATCCTTGAAAATAACGTCTTATGTTTTTTGATATGATTTATATAAATTCCACCTCTATAAGTTAGTGTTTTTAATATGCAGTTGTCAATTCTAAAATAACCACCGTGAGCGATGGCTTGTGCTATTAAATTATTAGCCCGCATTTTTGCGGGCAAGCAATTAAAATCGACTTATTTTGAAAGGAGAGAGATCGAATGGAACGGGTTGGCCTGCGGCCTGAAGCGCAATAATCTCACCTAATACGGTAGCAAATTTAAAACCATGCCCGCTTAAACCGGTTACTACGCTGACCTGCGGTGAATGCGGTAGTGTGTCTAGAATGAAATCTTCATCTGGGGAGAGATCATAGGTGCAAACCTCACCGTGCAAACAGACGCCAACGCCGGGCAGGAATTGACGTAAAAAGCCAAATACTTCACTACCATCCTGTGGATTAGTACCAAACGGACGGCGCTGCTCGGGCAGGGTAATGGCTTGTCCGCCATTATGTTTACCCAACTTTAGACCGTCATTGTTATATGGAAAGCCATAAAACTGATCGCCTTCGGGAGTTTCAACCGTAAAAGCAGGGAAGTTGTTATTTTCGCTGTAACGGCCATCGGCTTGATACCAAGAGAAAACTTTGCGTACTGGCGTTATTGGCAGTTCCGGTAGTAATGCTTTTGCCCATGTTCCAGCCGTAACGGCAACTTGGCGTGCGCTAAATTCTCCCTCAGACGTGGTGATTTTTACCCCGTTATCCTCAGGTGTAATTGCATCAACTTGACAGTTAAAGTGCAAATCAGCACCGGCCTCGGCGGCTTTTTCATTGAGAATACCTACCGCGAGCTCGGCTTTTAAATACCCGGCGTTTGGCTCGAATAAACCGATGTAGCCATCAGGCACTGACCACTCAGGCCAGCGTTTTCGCAGTAGTTCAGCGTCCAATTTCTCTACGGACAGCCCAAACTGAGAGGCGCTGTTTTCGGCATTACGCATGAATTCAGAACTGGACGGCCCTATGTTAAGAACGCCGCTGCGATGAAAAAGTTGTACTGCGCAAGCCTCTTCCAACTTGTTCCAGAGCTCCTGTGCGCGTAGCACCAAGGGAACATATTTCTCACCTTCGCCATAGGCATGGCGAATAATTCTGGTGTCGCCATGATGGCTACCCTGCCGATGGGGTGGGGTATGGCTATCTAGCATCAAAACGTTTAAGCCTGAAAGTGCAGCATAATAGCCAGCGGCTGCACCAACAGAGCCACAGCCGACAATAGCTAAATCGTATTTCATAAAGGGATCCTCCGTGTCATGGTTTTTCCATGAGTACACCCGTTTTTATGGCGATGAACGAATTCAGCGCAACAAATTTGGTTGAACAACATTTGTGATCTATTTTACAACCTGATGATAACCTTTGCAGGGTTGCAGAGGGAAATCGAGACATAAAAAAACACCGCCTTGTGAGGGGCGGTGTTCTAGCGGTGCGTTAATGTACTAATGTTTAAGGTAATCAATGTCTTGGTATTCCGAAGATTCTATCTTTTCAATTCCGGCTTCGAGGATGTCAATGAGCTGCCGTGCAACATCGGTGGTTAACCACAGAGTACGATCCACTTCCGCTTTCTCAGGATCTTGATCGCGTGAAGAAAGATAGTGCAGGCGGATCATCAAAGCATCATAGCTATCAACAGTACTGATATCCCAACCAACCACTGGGTGCGTCTGAATTACTTCATCTTTTCCGTTCATAAAGACCCCCTAAAACGTAGTGACTGTCGTGAGCTACTAACCAGGATCAATGTGTCTCATTAGATGAGCATTTTCAGTATACGCATCTAACTGTTTAAATGACGCATTTTTTATGTGTTTTGTTAAAAAAATGTTTTCTGGCGATGAATTAAACACAGGTACTAACTAGATATTGTGATTATTTGCGATTGTTGTTGTCTCGCTAACGCCGGAATTACGTACCTCAAACTGTTCTGCAAGTTTGGCGAAGTATTCTTGCGTCTTAGTATCATATGTTTGGTTGTTGGCCTCCAATTTCAAGCTGTGGGTCAATAGTTGACAGCTTTTTCCCTCGAGTCCGAATGCTAAATAGGAAAATGCAGTTTCCAGCACATTAATTCGTCGTTGTTGATCGTGGATCAGTTCAAGTAGTTCACCAAACGTCATTGCATGCTCGGGATTGTCGCTGTTCATTTATTGTTCTCCTACGGCATAAGTCCTAGAGTATTGAGGTTAGTTAAACCACCGAGTTAAGTTAAGCCTAGTCCATCATTTTATGCCAATACAATCAGATAAATGACCTAAACCCAGCGTAGGGTGGTGATAAAGCGTATCAAAAATGACACTTTGCGAGTTTTGTAGGATGAAAGTGAAAACAGCAGAGGGATCATCCGCTATAATCTGCGTCCTGTTTGAGTTGTGTAAAAGTTCTCATGAATAGTTCTTTAGAAAGCACCGCTGAGCGCACTGAGCCTCACGTGGTCAATATCCCTGCAGGATATTTTGGGATGGTGCTGGGCATCATCGGGATGGGGTTTGCTTGGCGCTATGCGGCGACTATTTGGCCCGTTTCACCTTTCATTGGCGAAGGTTTGGTTGGGCTAGCAACGTTGATTTGGCTCAGTTTAGCGTTGGCTTTTATATATCGTCTTGTACGTTATCCGCAATTAGTGATAGCTGAAATGCGCCACCCGCTGAGCGGAAGTTTCGTGAGCTTATTTCCGGCCACCACGATGCTGGTTTCAATTGGCTTTGCTCACTATTCGCCAACGCACCTTCTGGCTGAAATCATGTTTGGTATCGGTGCCTGCGTCCAACTGTGCTATGCCGCATGGCAAAGCGCGGGGCTGTGGAAGGGAGAACATCCGCCAGAGGCCACGACACCAGGCTTATATTTGCCCACGGTAGCTAATAACTTCATCAGTGCCATGGCGTGTGGCGCATTGGGTTTTCACGATCTGGGTATTCTGTTCTTAGGCGCAGGGGGATTTTCATGGCTGAGCTTGGAACCCGCGATTCTGCATCGTATGCGCAGCCATGGCGAAATGGCTAAGCCGGTACGAACTTCGCTGGGTATTCAACTTGCTCCAGCGCTGGTGGCATGCAGTGCCTACCTCAGCGTTAATGGTGGACATACAGACTTCGTTGCCAAGATGCTGTTTGGTTATGGATTATTGCAGCTTATTTTTATGCTTAGGCTAATGCCGTGGTACATGAAACAGCCGTTCAATGCTTCATTTTGGAGCTTTTCATTCGGTATTTCGGCACTAGCAACCACGGCTCTGCATTTAAGCGTGGGTGAACAAGATGGATTGTTTGCAGCGTTAGCGGTTCCCATGTTCGTTTTCACTAACCTTGTGATTGCCTTGCTGATGCTCAAAACGGTGATTTTGCTGGTGCAAAAAAGGCTGATCCCTACGGTGGAAAGGCCTTGCTGCAAATCGCGAACGAAATAATAGTGCAAGAAAGATGTTGTGCGGCTAGATAGGCAAAAAAAAGCCGGGAAGCGACTCCCGGCCTACGCATTTTACTATCCGTAGGAATTGCCGATGGCTAACGGAGATGGAACTCATCGCCTATTATCATTCAATGAATTAGGCTTATTATTGCGGCGTAAAAGTGTGTGTTTACACCGCGAATTAGTGTTATTCGCTAAACCCGTTATCGAACCAGTCGTCGGCACTTTCCCACGTTTCTTGCAGGACTTCCTCGATGCGTTCTTTGTCGGATTTCAGTCCGCCCATAACGGTTAGCGTATTCGAGTTAGTCATTCGAACCTGTACCGCAGTTTCAGGATAGATATGGTTTACTCGTTTTGAAAATTCGTGGTTTAATGCTTCCAGAGCACCGTCTGGCAGCTTGTTACGTTTGTCCAATGTCAATTCAATGCGCATGGTCGCCTCCGCATTCACAATATACTGTATATTTATACAGTCGAGATTCTATTAACGCAATACTGTACAACCACTATTTTTATTTTCTTTGCGCTTCAGTACGTCACTTTTCTATCAATATGCGATGTTCTTCCCGTTTGCCTGCTTATTACGCCCATCAATTTTGAACCAGAGCACGTTTTCTGATGTATTTGCTGCATACTATGAAGCGCGAATGTGACAAAACCCTAATCCGATATTTCACAGCTGTGAATGTGAGAATTAACAAATAAAAGGAATATCCATGCGAAAGATTGCGGTTGCACTCAGTGCGTTAGCCCTTGTTATCAGTTTAAGCCCATCGGCACAGGCAAAAGTGTCTACAGATACGCCTCTTAATGCTGGGGTTACCGTTGCACAGTTGGCACATCAAGCGCCAATTCACTGGGTTTCTGTGACGCAGATTGAGAATAGCCTACAGGGTATTCCTCCTATAGCAGTCGGTTTTGATATTGATGATACGGTGCTATTTTCGAGCCCAGGATTTTATCGTGGGCAGAAAGAGTTCTCTCCGCAAGATCAAAACTATCTGAAAGATCCCGCATTTTGGGAGAAAATGAATAACGGTTGGGATAGCTTCAGTATGCCCAAGCAGGTGGGTAAAGATCTGATTGCAATGCATCTTAAGCGTGGTGACAGCATTTATTTCATTACTGGTCGCAGCCCGACCAAAACAGAAACCGTTACGAATACCTTGCAAGCGGATTTCTCGATACCGGCAGCAAACATGAATAGCGTGATCTTTGCAGGCGATCAGCCTGGACAAAATACCAAGATAAACTGGATCAAAGAAAAGCAGATTAAGGTTTATTACGGTGATTCGGATGGTGATATCACCGCGGCTCGCGATGTCGGTATCCGTGGTATTCGGGTATTGCGGGCATCTAACTCAAGCTATCAGCCGCTGCCAAAAGCAGGGGCGTTGGGTGAAGAGGTTATTGTTAACTCTGAATATTAATACTATAGAAAAAGATAGTGTTATGGTTGATGCTGGTCGCTTTGGCGATTGAGATTCACGGGGGCTACCGTAGGGTGAGGCGCTCCGGCAGCTAAAGCTGCTACGACCCCATCCCTACGGTTCCCCCTAATATCGGACGTTAGAGTTAGCTATGGGCGGTATGTTTTTAATCGACAGGCTTTTGCAGCCAAGTCAGCGTATCGACAAGATCTTCCGTTTTTTCTTCTACTACGCGCAGTGCGTCAGCCATCCCTTGATTATAAAAATGCGCGCCGAGCTCTTTGGCAAAGAAATCCAGCAAGAATTCTGCATCAAAATCACCAATTTCAACGTCTAATTCAGCCTGTAGATATTTTTGTAATTTGTGGACCATCTGTGAGGTCTGTTCACGGCTGAAGGTCATTTCACTCATAGCGTACCCTGCTCCTCATAAACGATATCGAGCTGAATATTTAGTTTTTTGAGATGGTTTCTGTATTCATCGTTTAAACGATAATCGGTGATCACCCGATTAATCGCGTGAGTGGGCTGCAATGGGTTGGGGTTAATTTGGCCGAATTTTGAAGAGTCTGTCAGCACGATGTTTTCAACGCCTTTGGCTAAAACCGTATTGGCGATATCGGCGCGCATCATATCGCGACCGGTAAAGCCTGTTTCTGGGTGAAAACCATCAATGCCGAGGAAAGCTTTGTTGAAGTAAACCTGCTGGATACATTGGCGGGTTAGCGGGCCTACCATTGTTTCACTGCGCTTTTGGTACAGTCCACCCATTAAAATGACGTCACAATCCGTTTCTTTCAGCAGGTGGGCAATGTAGGTGCTTACGGTCACCAGCGTAACGCGTTTGCGTTCTGCCAGATAACGGGCGAGAAGGGCATTGGTACTGCCATTTTCGATAAAAATTGTTTCACCATCGTTAACCAAAGATGCCGCGTAGGCTGCCAATTTTTGTTTTAACGTGAAATTAATCATCATTCGAGCATCTACATCGTCGCTTTCTAGCGCTACGGCGTATCCGTGGATACGTTTTAGATAGTTACGTTTTTCCAATAGGTTCAGATCTTGACGGATCGTCACCTCTGAAACACCGGTATCACGTGCCAGATCGGCCACGCTAATGCGGCGTGTGTCGTTGACATATTGGAGAATAGCTTGCTGTCTTGAATTCATGAGTTCCTTGGCTTAACGACCTAATTTATCGGTGGCCTAAGCCACCGATAGCTTTGTGTTTAATCGCCCACATCAAAGCGTATGTTCGGTACGCGCGATGATATCATCCTGAGCGTCAGGAGATAAGGCCGTAAAGAACGCTGAGTAGCCCGCTACGCGCACCACAAGATCGCGATACCGTTCTGGGCGCGCTTTTGCTTCCAGCAGTGTTTCGCGTGAAACGATGTTGTACTGCACGTGCCAGCCTTTATGCACTTCAAAGAAGGTGCGCAGCATCAGCATCAGTTTTTCTCGATCGCGCGTATTTTCCAGCGTAGCTGGATTGAGTTTCTGATTCAGCAACACGCCACCTAGAATTGCGGCGGTGGGGAGTTTGCCTAAAGAGTTAAATACCGCCGTGGGCCCAAGATGATCGGTTCCCGATGCCGGGCTTGCGCCTTCCGCCAGTGGCGTTTTGGCTTTGCGTCCATCTGGTGTGGCCTGCGTGGCCGCACCAAAAGGCACGTTAGCCGAAATGGATGACGTCCCCGCATAGTAGGTTCCGCCGATCGGCCCACGACCAAAACGGGTATTATGGTACTGTTTCAGTTCATCAATATAGGTCTGATAGGCACGAACCAGCAAGTTATCTATGTCATCTTCGTCGTTGCCATATTTCGGCGCATTGTTCATCAGTCTCTGGCGCAGCAGTTCACCGTCTAAACCATCAAAATCATTTGCCAGCGCCGCGGCAAGCTGTTGCTGGCCGATAACGCCTTGTTCGAAGACTAATTTTCGTACTGCCGCTAAACTGTTACCGAGGTTAGCGATGCCGACCTGTAGGCCAGAGACCCAGTCATATTTAGCGCCGCCTTGCTTCACGCTTTTGCCTCTTTCGATGCAGTCATCAACGAGCGCAGAACAGATAATGTCATGGGCATTTTCTTCAAGCACGGTATCCACAACGCATTCAATTTCGATTGATTTGCGAGTGAAGTAACGGATTTGCTCATCCCAAGCGTTCATGACCTGATCGAACGTCTCAAAGTTACCTTTAGACAGCGCTAATTCTTGCGGTAGAAATGTTTTTTGACTGGTTGCATCGCGGCCTTGTTCTAATGCAGCCAGCATCACACGGGCGAAGTTGATGAAGCTCATTCCGGTGCATCGATATCCCCATTTTCCGCCGACGGCGGTTTCGATGCATCCAATAGCGGCATAATCATAGGCATCCTGCGGTTCAACGCCCAGTTTGATAAACTCAGGGATCACGATTTCATCGTTATTAAACGCTGGCATGCCAAAGCCACAACGAATGACCTGTACGCAGGCATCGAGGAAATCATTGCTTATGCCCGCATGATATCGAACGCTGAGGTTCGGCTGCGTAGAGCGTAATCGTCCACAGGATTCTAAAACGGTGTAAGACAGGGGGTTGACGGCATCCTGCGGCTGGCCGTTTAACAATGTTTGTCCGCCGATGGTGACGTTTTGGTAGAGCGGGCTACCGGCAGAGGCTTTTGAGTGTGAACCCGAGCGAATTTTATTCACTTCTAACAATTTCAGCCAGCAACCGTGCAATAGCTCAATGGCAAATTCACGGCTGATGCTTTGCTTCAGCTCCACATCGCGGCGATACCATGGATAAAGGTATTGATCGAGGCGGCCAAATGAAACCGAATGTCCGTTGGATTCGATCTGTAACACCAACTGCATGAAATAGCACAGCTGCAGCGCTTGCCAGAAGGTTTGCGGTGGCTGATGTGCAATCAATTCACAGTTTGCAGCAATATGGCGCAGTTCAGCCTGACGTTCAGGCCGACTCTCCTGTTCCGCCATGCTTTTCGCCAGCTCCGCGTAGCGTAAAATATGATCGCTAAGGGCGCTTAGGGCGATATCAATCGACTTTAGGAACTGCTCCTTGTGCAGATCGTCCCAGTCGGTGAGCTGCAAACGGCTGCGGCGTTCGTCGACTTTATCCCGCAGTCCGTCCAATCCTTTCTCCAACAGCAGCGGGAAATTGACCGCTAGATGGGCATCACCGGAGGTCATATTGCCTTCTGCTTTAATGATACCGGTTGAGAGTAGGGCTTTTTGCTCGTCGGTAAACATACCGTAGCAGCGATCTTGAACGGTTTGGCCTCGCCACCACGGGCAGATTTTATGCAATACCGCTTTATTTTCCTCTGAGACAGAGAATCCAGCGCCAGGGCGATCCGCCAGCTCGTCGATTTCCTGCTCAATCCAACTGACCGTATACTCAGGAAATATCGGCGCGGCACGCACTTCACTGGCCTGATTGCCGATGATCAACTCATCATGTTTAATCCAGATGGTGCGTTGCTGGAGATGGTGGGCTAACGCCAGTGCCCTGCGTACGGGCAGCGGTTTATCCTGATGCTGTTGGTACATCTCGGTATAGTGCTGTGCACGTTCGGTACACACCGGTGGCTTAACGATATGGATTAGCGCCTCTTTATGAGCGCGAATACGTGGCGACAGCGAAGTTAAATCGAGTTGGGTCATGACGTTATCCTCGTAGCAGAGCGGTAAGACCTTTATCGCGGGCGTATTGCTGCGCAAAGTCCAGTAACTCTGGGTTATCCAATGGCTTATCCGCCGCTATATAAGGCATATCCAGCAGGCGGTATTTATTGATGCCGAGCGTGTGGTAGGGCAGAAAATGAATCTCTTTGGCGCCGAGTTCATCGGCGGCGAAGTTGGTGATTGCGCGAATGGATTGTTCGTCGGCGTTAAAATCGGGAATGAGTGGAACACGGATCGTCATATTGACGCCGCGCGTGGCGAGACGGCAAAAATTGTCCATCACGCGTTTAGCAGAGCCGTCAGTCCATTGTTTAAAGGTGTTTGCGTTAACATGCTTTAAATCGGCTAACAATAGATCCAGAAACTCAAGGCTGGGCTCAATGTTATGCCAAGGCACATGCAGGCAGGATTCAACGGCAGTATGAATTTGGTGTTGATGGCTGCGCTTCAGCAATTCTGCGCAGGCTTCGGGCTGCATGAAAGGCTCGCCGCCAGAAAGGGTTATTCCGCCGCCGGTTCGCTGATAAAAAGGCAAGTCTCGCAGCACCGACCCCATCACCTCATCCAGATCCAGTGCCGACCCGCATACAGACAACGCGCCCGTAGGGCAACATGTCTCCAGACGATCTAAATCGCGCTCAGCGATCGCATGACGATCGATCGTGACGCCACTATTCTCTCGTTGAATGGCGTGCGGCACACACTGTTCGCATAGCTGACACCCTTCTAGGCACAGTCTTGCGTCATACAGCAGTTCACGGGCTCGTGAGCGACTCTCTGGATTTTGACACCAACGACACCCTAAGGAGCACCCTTTCAGAAATACCACTGTGCGGATCCCTGGACCATCATGGGTCGAATAACGTTGCAGGTTAAATAGCATACGAACTCCGAAGGTATGATTAGTGTTCAATTTCTTCTAACGAAGATTAATGCACTTTCGAATGAAAGTTGAGTTGATATTGATCAACTGCAAATGGGTTTAATGCTTTATAGTGAGCACAATCAGACGTTGAGCACATTTTCGATAGGGGGAAGTGAATGGAACTGTATCTGGATACGGCCGATGTCATTGCGGTGAAAAGGCTGGCGCGTGTTTTACCCTTGCAAGGGGTGACAACCAACCCAAGTATTATTGCCAAAGAGGGTAAATCTGTATGGGAGGTTTTGCCGGCTTTGCGAGATGCGCTGGGCGGTTCGGGTAAACTTTTTGCGCAGGTGATGGCTAACGATTCGGAACGCATGGTGACGGAAGCCGTTATGCTGACCGAGCGAATTTCTGGCGTGATCGTGAAAATCCCGACCACGGCAGAGGGGCTGGCAGCCATCAAACAGCTGAATACAATGAATATCGCCACGCTTGGCACCGCGGTATACGGTGCAGGCCAAGGGTTGCTGGCGGCTATGGCCGGAGCAGCCTACGTTGCCCCTTATGTTAATCGGGTTGATGCGCAGGGCGGCGATGGTATCGGCATGGTGCGAGAATTACATCAATTGCTGAAGATGCATGCGCCAAATTCTCGCGTGCTGGCAGCGAGCTTTAAAACGCCACGCCAGGCATTGGACTGCATGTTGGTGGGGTGTGAGGCGATCACGCTGCCGGTCGATATTGCTGAGCAAATGCTGCTGAGCCCCGCAGTGCAGTCTGCCGTTGAGAAATTTGAACAAGATTGGCAGGGTGCGTTTGGCACCAATCTGTTGGGCTAGCTCGTTTGTAGCCTATCGCCCAAGTGGTCTAAACGGGCGAAAAAGAGGTTGGCAATGAAGAGCGTACCTCAAGCGATAAAATAGAATAAATCTCCATAAAAAAACCGGCCACTTGGCCGGTTTTGATGTTTATAAACGCGTGATCCTCAGCATGGGCATTTGCCCAATTTCCCCCCCTTGCTTGGGAAGCGTGCCTCTAAGCAATAGCGATGAAATTCACGCTCGGTCATTGGCGTATTTTCAGGATGATGTAGCTGCTGGTGGCGCACGTAGTTCTGATAATCTTGCACGCCAACCATCAAACGCAAACTTTGTGCGGCTCGCCGATACATCAGTTTTACCCACTGCCATGCCGACGTTGGGTGTGACTCACCCAGCGAAAGTGGCAAACAGCGCAGGATAACCATATTCGGCTGCGCCTGCCTTTTCCACGGCAGACCGCTTTTGATCATCATGTGTGCTTTGACATCATGTTCCTCAGCCATGTGATTTTTCCTCACGCAGTGCCGGCGTTGTCTCGTGCACCGTCGGCTGGTTGGCATTGAGTGCACGGCGAATAACAAAGAAAGCAGAAATCAGCATGGTGATGGCAACCAACATAAAGAAGCCACACAGCGCGGCGTTGATGTAGTTATTCATCACAATGGTTTCCATATCTTTGATGGTTTTCGCAGGTGCAATGAGGGTGCCTGAATCGATCCCCGCAGAGAACCGTTTGGCCTGTGCTAAGAAACCAATGCTGGCTTTCTCATGGAAAATCTTCTGCCAGCCAGCGGTCATTGAAGTCACGAATAACCAGACCGTTGGCAGAATGGTCACCCATGCGTAGCGCTGCTTTTTCATCTTGAACAGCACGACCGTGCCGAGAATTAACGCCATCGAGGCCAGCATTTGGTTACCGATACCAAACAGCGGCCAGAGCGTATTAATTCCTCCTAGCGGATCAACCACGCCTTGATAAACGAAGAAGCCCCAGCCGGCAACGGCCACCGTGGTTCCTGCAAGATTACCAAACCAAGAACGGTTGTTGGCTAAGCTTGGAATTGCGACACCAACCAGATCTTGCACCATAAAACGACAGGCGCGCGTACCCGCATCCACGGCGGTCAGAATGAACAGTGCTTCAAACAGAATGGCAAAGTGATACCAAAACGCCATCATGGCGCGGCTGTTGAAGACCTCGGTGATGATATGTGCCATGCCAACGGCGAAGGTCGGTGCACCACCGGCGCGTGACAGAATGGAATTCTCACCCACGTCTTTGGCAATCATGGCAAGCGTTTCAGGAGTGACGACAAAACCCCAGCTATTAATCACCTGTGAGGCATTTTCTACCGTAGTACCGATCAGTGCCGTAGGGGAGTTCATGGCGAAATAGACGCCAGGGTCGATAACCGAGGCGCAGATTAATGCCATGATGGCCACGAATGACTCCATCAACATGGCACCATAGCCGATAAAGCGAATATGGCTTTCACGCTCGATGAGTTTCGGCGTTGTGCCGCTGGAAACCAGCGCATGGAAACCTGAGATGGCACCGCAGGCGATGGTAATAAACAAGAATGGGAATAGGCTGCCGGAGAATACCGGGCCAGTGCCGTCAATGAAGCGGGTTACCGCTGGCATTTTCATCTCTGGCGCAGCAAAGACAATCCCCACGGCTAAACCGGCGATCACGCCAATTTTCAGGAAGGTCGATAAATAATCGCGCGGTGCCAGCAGCAACCAAACCGGCAGTACGGAAGCAATGAAGCCATAAATAACCAACACCCACGTTAGCGTGGTGCCGTGTAGAGTAAAGAAAGGCCCCCAATAAGGGTGCATGGCGATATCGCCGCCGTAGATAATCGCGGCCATCATCAGAACAAAGCCAATGATCGAGACTTCCGCAATTTTCCCCGGGCGCAGATAACGCATGTACACGCCCATAAACAGAGCGATAGGGATCGTAGCGGCAATGGTAAACAGCCCCCACGGACTGTCAGCTAAGGCTTTAACTACCACCAGAGCCAAGGCTGAGAGGATGATAATCATCACGCCTAATGCGCCAAGCATCGTGATGACGCCTGCAAAAGAGCCCAGCTCTTGTTTAGCCATTTCGCCCAGCGACCGGCCATCACGACGAGTCGAAATAAACAGGACTAAAAAGTCCTGCACTGCGCCCGCCAGCATGACACCAACCAAAATCCAAATGGTACCGGGTAAAAAGCCCATTTGCGCCGCCAAAATGGGGCCGACTAGCGGACCCGCTCCGGCAATCGCCGCAAAGTGATGCCCGAATAGCACCCATTTGTTAGTTGGCACATAGTCCAAACCATCGTTGTGGCGCTCGGCGGGTGTTAATCGACGGTCATCGAGTTCAAACACTTTTTCAGCAATGAAAAGACTGTAAAAACGGTAGGCAATGCTGTAACAGGCAATAGCGGCTATCACCAGCCACACCGCATTAATATGTTCGCCACGGCTCAGCGCTAGCATGCCAAAAGCATAAGCGCCGATTAACGCCACCAATAGCCAAATCAGGCCGGATCGGACGTTCTTCATTGTACGGCTCCTTCGTATAGGGGGAGAGGTATCGATTTCTTGTTGTAAGAGAGGTTTGGAGACTAGGCTCGCATGGTTAAATAAAGGTTAAAAACTGGGCTTTGTCATGTTGATGATTCGAGTAGGCGATAGAAGTGTGAAGAGCGTCTGATTTGTAATGATTACGTTGAAAAACAACTCAAATTTGTGAGGAGATGATACATATCGCCCAAGGAATAAACATAAAAATTGATGTGCATCAATTTTGGTATGACCAAATGACCTGTCGTGTTATTCTTTGCGTAGAAAATTAAATTAACCTGAGTGAACCATACGTAAAATAAGGGTATTGATTATTTACCGTTAATTAACTATTGGTTTACATTTTTTACCAAGGGAGAAAGCTTTGAGCGCATCTAAGAAAAAAATCGTGATTGTCGGCGGTGGTGCGGGCGGTCTCGAGCTGGCAACCAGTCTGGGCCATAAACTCGGTCGTAAAGACAAAGCGGAAATCATTCTGATTGACCGTAACCATAGCCACTTGTGGAAACCACTACTGCATGAGGTTGCAACCGGATCGTTGGATGACGGCGTGGATGCGTTGAGCTATCTGGCTCATGCGCGTAATCACCACTTCACCTTCCAACTGGGTTCGTTGACCAACATCGATCGCGCTGCGCAGCAGCTGACGCTGGCAGACATTCACGACGAGCAGGGTGAAATTCTGGTACCACAGCGCGAGCTGTCGTATGACATTTTGGTGATGGCGTTGGGCAGTACCTCGAATGATTTCGGTACACCGGGCGTGAAAGATAACTGCATTTTCTTAGATAACCCGCATCAGGCTCGTCGTTTCCACAACGAAATGCTGAATCTGTTCCTGAAGTTCTCGGCGCAAAAAGATAAAGCGGCGAAGGTGAATATCGCGATTGTGGGTGGCGGAGCAACCGGCGTTGAGCTGTCTGCGGAGCTGCACAATGCGGTTAAGCAACTGCACAGCTATGGCTTTGAAGGCCTGAGCAGTGAAGCGCTAAACGTGACGTTAGTTGAGGCGGGCGAGCGAATTCTTCCTGCGCTGCCTCCCCGAATTTCTGGCGCAGCACACAGCGAACTGAGGAAGTTAGGCGTGCGCGTTCTGACCAAAACCATGGTTACCAGCGCGGATAAAAATGGCCTCAACACGAAAGATGGTGAATTTATTCCTGCCGATCTGATGGTGTGGGCGGCGGGCATTAAAGCGCCTGATTTCATGAAAGATATTGGCGGTTTAGAGACTAACCGTATCAACCAATTAGTGGTTGAGCCAACGCTGCAAACCACGCGCGATCCGAATATCTTCGCGATTGGTGACTGTGCGTCATGCCCGCAGCCAACCGGCGGATTTGTTCCACCGCGTGCTCAGGCCGCGCACCAGATGGCTTCTCGCTGCTACGCCAACATTTTGGCACAGCTCAAAGGCGGCAATATGAAGCCTTACGTGTACAAAGACCACGGTTCACTGGTTTCTTTGTCTAAATTCAGCACCGTTGGCAGCCTGATGGGCAACCTGATGCGTGGTTCAATGATGGTAGAGGGGCGTATTGCGCGTATGGTTTATATTTCGCTGTACCGTATGCACCAAATCGCGCTGCACGGCTATATCAAGACTGGGCTGATGATGCTGGTCGGTGGCATCAATCGCGTGATTCGTCCGCGTTTGAAACTGCACTAATGCGTTGCTGAATATATCGTTGAAATGAAACGGCTCTGATTAGAGCCGTTTTTTTTACCCTAACGTGTCAGGCAATATGACGTTATTCTCCACCTGGCTGGGTAGCAACAACGCGTAACTGAGACAGGTAAGGCGTCTCTTTGGTGCTAAACGAATAGGTATATCCTGATGTTTTACTATCACCTGCTATGCAGAAGGCAATTTCAGTTTGTCCTTTTTGCCGCGCTTTTTGCACCAGTGTCGTAACATCAAACTCTCGGTAGGAAACAGCATTATCTAAATACAACGAACTCCAGCTGGACACATCGCACGATGGGCGGTTATTCCACGTAACGCTATTTTCATCCCAGTTAGTGTTGGCAGGATACGCATACATAGTGATGGCATTTGCCGGTGTGGTGAGAATACCGCCTGATAATCTTAACTTATAGCTGAATAGCGCCGTTTGATCTGCGGGATATTGGGTCGGCATAGGTGGGATTTTATATTTTACCAGCGCAATCTTCATGGGATTATTCAGTGCGCTGCTGTTTGATATATCGCCTAGCGCTAGCATTTGGATTTGTGAGCCAAAATTTTTGTCACTGTCAGCTAAATTACTGACGTAGGTGTCAGCAATAGGATCGCTATAGCTATATGGCATATGGCCTGTACAGTCATAATTATTATTCATGCAGCGTTCTGTCATAAATTTTGCTGCATCGGGTGACCAGCCATTAATAAAATCACCGTGAGCGGTATACATCGTTCCCCATTGTTCAATTCGTTGTTCGCCATTCATGATCGGGTCTAATGACAATTGAACCTGAGTTAAATCCAATTTGTCATAGCCATTAATAATATAGGCGACGTTCATATTTATCGTTGGGATATGCTTTGGATAATCTACAGGACAGGAACCATCGCTATTAGAATAAACCGCATTCGGTTTTGCTGGTGAACCTGACGGCTTAGCTTTCAGCGTATGTCCATCCCAACAGTTAGGGAATCGAATTCCGATATCGACCTGTAATGTGCCGTCAGATGCACGCTGGCATATGCGTTGGTCACTATTGCTATAACCCGTACCATCGTTACAAAAGAATGAAATGTAAGGGTTTTCCGCTGTTCCAGTATGGTTGCCGGCCAATAGCTGTAACCCTTCAGGTAAGGAGGTCAATGGATATTGTGTGCTGTTGACAGTTTGATAATAGACTTTGGTGTATTTAGGCGGTGCAGTTTGCTGGTTTGGCAATCTCATGGCCGGTGCCCAATAGGCTGAAGAGTCAGCTAAAGTGTCACAGGTGGTTCCTGCTGCTTCACGAAGTGTTACATAAGTTGAATATGCGTCGGTTTTTTGGTTACCAAAAAAGTCATGCCACATAGCATGATTAGGCATGCCATACATGAGAATAGCGTCGTCACCTAATGTATGGCTATACGCACAGTTGACGCTAGTTTGATAATTATCCGCATATGCAAAAAATGGATTAAGCAGCAGCGAAGAGAAGAGTACTAATAGTAATGCAACGCAATGCTTCATTGTTTTTTCTCCAATGAATGAATATGAAAAAAATGAAAGTAACGAGCCCTACAAAAACTAAGGTAGCTCAGTTATTGCATAGGCTTTGCGCCGTTTAGAAACAAAGTGTGTGCTTATTTAGATTTAAAAATTCTGGCTGCTGATACATTGACGAGTGTTTTTTATACAGGGTAAGTATTGGTATATGCCAATAAGCGCCTCTTTTAGAGGCACACAACGTTAAAGCGCACGAACTAAAGGGTCTGATAGGAAAGCTCTTAAAGTGAGTAATGAATATCATTTGGTTATGTTGTCTGATTGTTGCAATGAATATTCCTATGCAAACTATCTCCTATAAGTTAGGTGAAGCACGCACACCGAGCGAAAGGATCCTATGACTTTCGCATCGTTATGAGTCCGTTATGTTCATAAGCAACGTATTCATCACCATTGCGTGAGTCTATTCAGGAGGAGTGCCCTGTGAATAAATCAATGTTGGCAGGTGTTGGTATCGGCGTAGCCGCAGCGTTAAGCGTTGCTGCAGTAGCAAGTTTAGACGTGTTTAGCACTGGACCGCGTTATGCGCAGGTACTCTCAGCAACGCCGATTCATGAGTCAGTGAAGACCCCACGGCAGCAGTGTCGTAATGTCACGGTAACGCATCGCCGTCCGGTACAAGACGAAAATCGAATAGCGGGTTCTGTGCTAGGCGCAGTGGCGGGTGGGGTATTAGGCCATCAAATCGGTAACGGACGCGGCAAAGATGTGGCGACCGTGGTTGGGGCATTAGGCGGTGGCTATGCCGGTAATCAGGTTCAGGGCGCAATGCAAAACAACGACACCTATACCAGCACCCAGCAACGCTGCTCAACCGTTTACGACAAATCGCAGAAACTGTTGGGCTACGACGTCACCTACAAAATTGGCGATCAGCAAGGTCGGGTTCGCATGGATAAAGATCCGGGTACCCAGATCCCCGTTGACCGTAACGGCCAGCTGGTGCTGAACCAAAGCGTATAAGAGTTTGATAACGCGAATCAGTAAGGGAGGCTAATGCCTCCCTTACTGATTCAAGCATTCCAGCATTATTTACTTCATGTATTAAAACGAACTCATCAGCACATGATATGGAGCTAAATCTTAAGTCCCTAGCTTGGCCATTCATTTGTGAATTCAAGCCGTTCAATAAATATAGCTCATCTTGTTTTTTCAGTGAGATGTGAAAAATTCATCCTGAAAATAGTAAGACTGTCATGTCATTCTGGATGATGCTGGTTATCTTAGGCGCTATAACCTGAATTAGATTGAATAAGTATTAAAGATGCTGAAACCAGTATTTCTAAGTTTGTTAACTATATATTGGTGGTGGTGAATTTATTCAATTCATTAAATCGATGTATATATTTACCAGATGCTGTTTCTGCAATTGTTTTATTTCTTTGATACATGGTTAATTAATATGTAAATAAGTCAGTGGTGAGTTGACATTAAATTGTCTTATGTTAATTTCGATTGGTTTTGATTGTATTAAAAATCGAATATTTGCATGGGTAATCATTTAATTTAACTACATTAAAGAGGTGTTTATGTTGCAAGTTATAGGTGCTGGGGTTAGGGGAGGAAATAACATCCCAAGAAGTATTCATGTTGGTTATGGTCACTGGAGTGCTGGTAAAGTTTATTGTCCTGATGGGCAGTTTGTAATGTATGTTCGCGTACCTGTTCTTGGTAGTAATGATCAACCTATTGATCATCATATAGAAGATAGCGTAGGGTTCACAGTAGAGTTCCCCGAGGTTCCTTGTGATTCTGCAGGAAATAATCTAATGGATCATTATACAATAAGGCAAATAACTAACTATAACTCGCCAAATGGGATTTATTCTGTTCAGATAGCGATTTTCTGCAAAAAAGAACCGACACATAGAATTAATCTAAATACCGGCGATGTTATAAATAATGATAGTGACGATCAGTATATTGGATCCATGCCTATATCTTATATACTTATCAAACGGTAATCTTACATTCGGAAAGAATTAAATCATCTGATTATAAAAAACCTCATTTAAATAAAAATGCAGATGAGGTTTTTATAGATGGAAAGTTGCTGCAATACGATATATATATAGCATATATATCCGTAAGCGTTGAATGTGCTTCCTCTTCATCAGGTTCATGCTTTTATATTATGATTAATTAAAATGCTAAGCCAAATAAAAATAACACTTCGAAAGATTTAATTGTTACGACCTGAATTTTTTTGATTTATAGATAATCAACGGCGTAATAAAAAATGTGGTATGTATGACATGTATTTTGTATCAATAAAGTACGGGGCATATATTCATATACCCCGTTGCAAGATCAAACCCGATGTTCAGCAAACTGGCTGAGGAGATCGGAAATAAACTCGAGCCGTACCTTACGTTCGCTGAGGTCGACAATAAACTTCAGCTTAGTTGGCCCATCCAAACGGAAGATGTGCGGTTTTTTCTGCAACAGACCAATTAGGAACATGGGGTCAACATGGTTCTTCTCGCCGAACTCAATGAAACCGCTTTTATCATTGCCTTCAATACGGCGAATACCAAGTTCCATCGCATCCAGACGCAGCTTGGCGCTTTGCAGTAAATTGCGCGCCGCATCAGGTAGCAGGCCGAAGCGATCGATCAATTCCACTTTTAGCTCTTCAAGCTGATCGTCACTCTTGGCGCTGGCAATACGCTTATAGAATGACAAACGGGTGCTGACGTCCGGGATATAATCATCCGGCAGCAACACCGGCATGCGGAGCTCAACGTCGGTCTGATTGCTGGTGAGATCTTCTAGCGAAGGTTCGCGTCCTTCTTTAAGCGCATCAACCGCGCTTTCTAGCAGTTCCATGTACAGAGAGAAGCCAATGGTGGTCATCTGGCCGCTTTGGTCATCGCCCAACAGCTCGCCCGCGCCGCGAATTTCCAGATCGTGAGTCGCTAACGCAAAGCCCGCACCCAAGTCTTCCAGCGACGCAATCGCTTCTAAGCGTTTTTGTGCATCGGTCGACATCGCTTTAGGCGGTGGCGTAAGCAGATACGCATAGGCCTGATGGAAAGAGCGACCCACACGCCCACGCAGCTGATGCAGCTGTGCCAAACCAAAATGATCGGCACGTTCTATAATGATGGTGTTAGCGCTTGGGATGTCGATGCCCGTTTCAATGATCGTAGTACATACCAGAACGTTGAAGCGCTGGTGGTGGAAATCATTCATCACGCGTTCAAGTTCACGTTCTCGCATCTGGCCATGGCCGACTGCAATCCGCGCTTCAGGCACCAGCTCGCTTAACTTCTGGGCTGCTTTTTCAATGTTTTCAACGTCGTTATACAGGTAATAGACCTGGCCGCCGCGCGTCACCTCACGCAGGATGGCTTCGCGCACCACCAAACTGTCATATTCGCGCACGAAAGTTTTCACGGCTAAACGACGCGCCGGAGGCGTGGCAATAATCGATAGGTCGCGCATTCCGCTCATCGCCATGTTGAGCGTACGTGGGATTGGCGTAGCCGTCAGCGTGAGAATATCCACGTCGGCGCGCATGGCTTTGATGCGTTCTTTCTGTCGCACGCCAAAGCGATGCTCTTCGTCGACGATCAGAAGACCCAAATCACGCCACTGCACGTCAGCCTGCAAGAGTTTGTGAGTGCCGATTAAAATATCGACTTTGCCATCAGCGGCATCTTGCAGCACCTGCGTTTGCTCTTTCGCGCTACGGAAGCGAGAAATCATTTCGATGCGAACTGGCCAGTTGGCAAAACGGTCACGGAAATTGTCGTAATGCTGTTGAGCCAGAAGGGTCGTTGGCACTAATACTGCCACCTGCTTATTGTTGTGCACTGCGAGGAATGCGGCACGCATCGCCACTTCTGTTTTACCGAAGCCCACATCGCCGCACACGAGGCGGTCCATCGCCAGTGGCTGACACATATCGCTGAGTACGGCATTGATCGCCATACTTTGGTCAGGCGTCGTCTCGAATGGGAACGTTTGGCAGAACATTTGATAGGCTTCGCGGTCCTGTTTGAACGCAAAGCCGGGTTTCGCCGCCCGCATGGCATAAATATCCAGCAGCTCAGCCGCGACGTCGCGGACTTTTTCCGCGGCTTTTTGGCGGGCTCGGGTCCACGCGTCGCTGCCTAATTTATGCAGCGGTGCGCTTTCGTCTGCGCCACCGGAGTAGCGGCTTAGCAGATATAGCGAGGAAACCGGAACATACAGTTTGGCATCACCGGCATAGGTTAGGATCAGGTATTCACCCTTGATGCCGCCGGCTTCCAGCGTTGTCATACCGCCATAGCGGCCCACGCCGTGCTCGAGATGAACGACCGGTTGACCGATGCTCAGCTCAGCCAGATTGCGGATCAGAGTATCGGTATTGATAGTGCGGCGGTTGTCTTGGCGACGACGACTAACGCGTTCGCCCAACAGATCGCTTTCACAGATCAGCGCAAGCTTGAGCTCTGGATTGATAAATCCATGCTCGCACGAGCCCTGCATAATATAAATTTTGCCCGCTTCCGCGTCTTCTATGCGGGTAATCAGCTTCGGATTTATTTTGATGCGGGCCAGCAGTTCTAGCATGGTTTCGCGGCGGCCTTCGCTTTCTACCGAGAAAACAATGGCATCTTTGGTTTGCTCAATGAAGCGCCGCAGAAGATCGAGCGGATTTTTGTTTTGCGCCTGAACCGTGAGCTCCGGCAAAGGCTGGTAGCTGAGGTTGGTGTTCGCCGCTTTTTTATCTAGCTTGTCGGTTTTTAGCTGAACGCGTGGCCACTGTTTGAGCGAGGAAAACAGCTCATCAACGCGCAACCAGAGCTTGTCGGGCGTGAGCAGTGGGCGCATGGGGTCAACGCGGCGGTTTTCGTAGCGCTGATTCACATCCAACCAGAATCGATCCGCCGAGGCTTCTAATTCGCCGGTATTGACTAATAACGTGTTGCTTGGGAAATAGCTGAACAGCGGCGGCAGTGCTTGGCTGAAGAACAGCGGCTGCCAATACTCTATCCCCGCAGGCCAGATGCCTTTGCTGACCTGTTGGTAAATATGTTCGGGATCGCGGCGTACTTCAAAGAGCTCACGCCACTGGCTACGAAACAGCTCGATCGCGGTTTGATCGGTTGGGAACTCGTGTGCCGGAAGTAAGTTGATGGATTCAACTTCGTTAAGCGTGCGCTGAGAATCCACGTCAAATATACGCAGGCTGTCGATTTCATCATCAAAGAAATCAATACGGTAAGGCTCATCGCTACCCATCGGATAGAGATCGAGCAAAGCACCACGGGTGGCAAATTCACCGTGTTCCATCACCTGATCGACGCTGCGATAGCCAGCCTGTTCTAATTGGCTGCGGAGTTTGTCGCGGGATAGCAACTGGCCTTTGTGCATCACCAGCGCATGCCCATGCAGGAATTCATGCGGACATACGCGCTGCATCAGCGTGTTGACCGGTAGAATGAAGACGCCGCGTTTCATCGTCGGGAGCTGATACAGGCTAGACAGGCGAGCGGAGATGATGTCCTGATGCGGTGAGAAACTGTCGTATGGCAGCGTTTCCCAGTCAGACAGGGTAGTCACCATGCGGGTAGTGAACTGTTGGATTTCGTCGCGTAGCCGTAGCGCTGATTGAATATCCGAGGTGATCAGCACCACCGGACCAGCATGATTTTCGGCAATCTGCGCGCATTCTAGCGCGCATGCAGATCCAGTGAGCTGACCTAAAAGCCGTACATCGCCAGCTTTGGCCGGGAGCGTATAACGCTCAGGTAACGTGTATTGGTATTGTTCAGGCATAAATCGTTAGTCAGTCTCTGTCGCTCTTTTGGCGCGTAGCCCGATCAGGCACCGCGGTTCTAGGCTTTATTATCCTTTATCACTTCACTTTAGCAACTGGTGAGTGAGTGCCTTACTGTTGAAGTGTAGGGTGATAGGGTTGACGTCAGGTCGTTGAGGGGCCTGAAATCACTACAAAATGACGTGAAAATGCATTACGTAGTTTTTTTGGGTTTCCTAAATGTTATCATCCATACTCATTTTGCCTTACCAACTGCAACCGAACGGATTTCATGTATCAACCTGTCGCGTTATTCATCGGTCTGCGTTACATGCGCGGACGAGCCTCAGACCGCTTTGGCCGGTTTGTTTCTTGGCTTTCTACTATAGGTATCACGCTCGGCGTTATGGCGTTAGTCACCGTTCTTTCGGTGATGAACGGTTTTGAGCGAGATCTAGAAAATAATATTCTTGGGCTGATGCCGCAGGCATTAGTGACGTCGACACAAGGGTCGATCAATCCTCAACAGGTTCCTGCCGCACAGTTTGAACACCTTGTCGGTGTGAAAAGTATCACGCCGCTGACCACCGGTAATGCGGTATTGCAAAGCGCGCATAGCGTGGCGGTGGGCGTGATTATCGGTGTGAACCCTGACGAAAAAGATCCGCTGTCGCCTTATCTTAATGGTGCGACTCAACAGGCTTTGCAGCCGGGCCAATACAATGTGATTTTAGGTGACCAACTCGCGGGTCAACTGGGCGTGAAGCGCGGTGAAAAGCTGCGCATTATGGTGCCTAGCGCTAGCCAGTTTACGCCGATGGGTCGCATTCCTAGCCAACGCGTGTTTAACGTGGTGGGCACATTCTCCGCCAATAGCGAAGTCGATCAGTATCAAATGCTGATGAATCAGCAGGATGCTTCCCGCCTGATGCGCTACCCGCTGGGAAATATCACCGGCTGGCGTATTTATATGGATAAGCCACTGGCGATTGATGCGCTGGTCAGCCAACCGCTGGCGAAAGGCTTGGTATGGAAAGATTGGCGTGAGCGGAAGGGCGAGTTATTCCAAGCGGTCAAAATGGAAAAAAATATGATGGGGCTGCTGCTCAGCCTAATCATCGCCGTCGCGGCGTTTAATATTATTACCTCGTTGAGCCTGTTGGTGATGGAAAAACAGGGCGAGGTGGCGATTTTGCAAACCCAAGGATTAACGCGTGCGCAGATTATGTCGGTATTTATGGTGCAGGGTGCCAGTGCCGGTATTATCGGTGCCTTACTCGGTGCCGTATTGGGCGTGGTGTTTGCCAGCCAAATCAATGTTATTCCGGGGTTAGGCGAAATGTTGGCCGGTGGGAGTTTGCCGGTTGATATCAATATTCCGCAGGTGGTGCTGATTGCCGTTGTGGCAATGCTGCTCGCGCTGCTTTCTACGTTATATCCGTCGTGGCGTGCCGCCGCGGTGAATCCTGCTGAGGCTTTACGTTATGAGTAATTCTCCGTCTTTGTATAAAGAACTGTTGCAGTGCAAAGACCTGTGCAAAACCTATCACGAAGGTAAATTGCACACGGACGTATTGCGTAATGTGACCTTTGACATGCAGCCCGGCGAAATGATGGCCATCGTGGGCAGCTCAGGTTCAGGTAAAAGTACGTTGCTGCATCTGCTTGGTGGTCTGGACTCTCCGACCTCCGGCGAAGTGATTTTTAAAGGTCAATCGCTTAACGATATGTCTTCAGCTGCCAAAGCCGAACTACGAAACCGTGAGCTGGGTTTTATCTATCAATTTCACCATTTGCTGCCCGATTTTAGCGCGTTAGAGAACGTGATGATGCCGCTGTTAATTGGTGGTAAAAAAGGTGACGACGCCCAAGGCAAAGCGATGGACATGCTGACCGCCGTTGGATTGGCTAAGCGTAGTCATCATCGACCTTCCGAGCTGTCGGGCGGTGAGCGTCAGCGCGTGGCGATTGCGCGTGCGTTAGTAAACAATCCCTCTTTGGTGTTGGCTGATGAACCGACCGGTAACCTTGATATGCGCACCGCCGACAGTATTTTTGACCTGTTAGGCGAGCTAAATGTGCGTCAAGGAACGGCTTTTTTGGTTGTTACCCATGACTTGGCATTGGCGAAGCGTTTGAACCGCCAGCTTGAAATGCGTGATGGCCAGCTTCAGCAAAATGTGACCCTGATGGGGGCGCAATAATGTCGGCTTCACCATTATCTCTGCTGATCGGTCTGCGTTTTAGCCGCGGACGACGCCGTGGCGGCATGGTGTCTCTGATTTCCGTGATTTCTACCGTTGGTATTGCGCTGGGTGTCGCCGTTTTGATCGTCGGCCTGAGCGCCATGAATGGGTTTGAACGCGAGTTGGATCATCGCATTCTTTCTGTTGTGCCTCACGGTGAAATCTATCCAGTGGAGCAGCCGTTTAACGGCTGGCCGCAGGTATTAGAACGGGTTGAAAAAGTAAAGGGTATCGTTGCTGCAGCACCCTATGTGGAATTTACTGGCCTGATTGAAAGCGGCACTCAGCTGGTGGCGGTACAACTGCGCGGCGTTAATCCAGAGCAAGAGAGCCGCGTGAGCTCACTGTCGCAATACGTGCAGGGTAACGCATGGTCAACGTTTAAAGCCGGAGAGCAGCAGGTTATTCTCGGTAAAGGTGTGGCTGATGCGCTGCATGTGAAGGTTGGCGATTGGGTGACCGTGATGGTGCCAAACAACGATCCACAGATGAAGCTTTTGCAGCCTAAACGTATTCGTCTGCACGTGAGCGGTATTTTGCAATTAAGTGGCATGCTGGATCACAGTTTGGCGATGGTACCGCTGGCGGATGCTCAGCAGTATCAAGATCTTGGCAACAGCGTTACCGGTATTTCCATCAAAGTTGCGGATGTCTTTAACGCCGACAAACTGGTGCGAGATGCGGGTGAGGTGACCAATGCATACGTTTATATTCGCAGTTGGAAAGGCACCTACGGCTATATGTTCCGTGACATCCAGATGATCCGCGCCATCATGTATCTGGCGATGGTTTTGGTGATTGGGGTGGCGTGTTTCAACATTGTGTCTACGCTGGTGATGGCGGTGAAAGACAAAAGCAGTGATATCGCCGTACTAAGAACGCTGGGTGCGAAAGACCGGCTTATTCGCGCGATTTTTATCTGGTATGGATTGCTTGCGGGCATGGTTGGTAGCATTTGCGGTGTGGTGATCGGCGTGGTGGCATCACTCGAACTGACTAATATTTCTAAAGTTATTGAAAAGGTGATCGGGCATCGATTGCTATCGGGCGATATTTATCCTATCGATTTCTTGCCGACAGAGCTGCATTGGATTGACGTGGTGGAAGTGCTGGTCACGGCGATTGTGCTGAGTTTGGTGGCCAGCTGGTATCCCGCTCGTCGCGCAAGCCGTATCGATCCTGCGCGTGTACTCAGCGGCGGTCAGTAACCCGTGGTGGTCAATAATACCGAGATAAACGGCAGACAGTAACGACTTCATTTAACGACGCGCAACAAGGAGAGTTAATGTATTACGGTTTTGACATGGGCGGCACCAAAATAGAGCTGGGCGTATTCGACGCCGAGCTGAATCAAATTTGGCGTAAGCGGGTGCCTACGCCACGCGACGATTACCATGAACTGTTAAATACGCTAGCGTCGTTAACCTTTGAGGCCGATGCTTTTACCGGCGCTCAGGGCAAAGTAGGTATCGGCATCCCTGGATTACCCAACGCCGATACGGGCGAACTCTTCACGTCTAACGTGCCTGCCGCAATGGGAAAACCGCTCCCGCGCGATCTTTCTCAGCTTATCGGGCGTCCGGTTCGAGTGGATAACGATGCCAACTGTTTTGCTCTCTCGGAAGCGTGGGACGAAGAGTTCCGTGCTTATCCCATTGTGCTTGGGATCATCCTCGGTACCGGCGTGGGCGGTGGATTAGTGATTAATGGTAAAACCTTGACTGGCCGTAATTATATTGCCGGTGAGTTTGGCCATTTCCGTTTGCCGGTTGATGCCTTGGATCGTATGGGAGCGGACACACCCCGTGTAGCGTGCGGCTGCGGACAGCAGGGCTGCATCGAAAAATATATTTCTGGGCGTGGCTTTGAATGGCTGTATCAGCACCGTACCGGTGAAAATCTCGGTGCTAAAGAAATTATTGAGCGTTACCGCGCGGGGGATGATAAAGCGTTGGCGCATGTAGATTGCTTTGCCGACGTGTTGGCGATGTGTTTGGGAAATTTATTTACCGTGATCGACCCGCATCTGGTGGTGCTCGGCGGTGGATTGTCGAATTTCTCTGAGCTCTATCCGCTGCTGAATGAGCGCGTCCCGCGTGCTTTGCTGCGGGTTGCTAAAGCGCCACGTATTGAGCCTGCTCGTTACGGTGATGCTGGCGGCGTGCGCGGTGCCGCGTTTTTGAATTTGACCGACTAACGACGATTAATTATTTGCTGTGGTAATGAAACCAATGAGGAGCTGTGGTTATGCGTACCCGTCATCGTATATGCCGGTTTAGGAAAAACAAACGATTACGACACCAGCGTTTTCGTTCACGAATTTTCCACCGTGACACGCTGTGTCACGCGAATAATCAGGCAGGAGGGTGTATGACTAAGCCATATGTCGTGGTACTCACCGGCGCGGGGATTTCTGCTGAATCGGGAATTCGAACTTTTCGTGCGGCTGATGGACTGTGGGAAGAACATCGCGTTGAAGATGTGGCCACGCCAGAAGGCTACCATCGCGATCCGGAGTTGGTGCAGAGTTTCTATAATGCACGTCGTCATCAGCTACAGCAGCCAGAAATTCAGCCTAATGCGGCCCATTTGGCGCTAGCCGAATTAGAGCGGCAGTTGGGTGACAACTTTGTGCTAGTGACGCAAAACATCGATAACTTGCACGAGCGAGCAGGGAATACCCGTGTTATTCATATGCACGGGGAATTGCTCAAAGTTCGTTGTACTCAGTCAGGACAGGTTATCGAATGGAAAGGGGATTTAACCGTCGATGACCGCTGTCATTGTTGTCAATTTCCTGCGCCGCTGCGTCCACACATTGTTTGGTTTGGTGAAATGCCAATCGGCATGGATGAGATTTATGATGCTCTGGCAAAAGCTGATTACTTCATTGCGATTGGCACATCGGGACATGTTTATCCTGCGGCGGGCTTTGTACATGAAGCTCATTTAAATGGCGCTCATACCGTTGAGCTCAATCTTGAGCCCAGTCAGGTTGAGAGTCAGTTTGACGAGAAGCATTACGGCGCAGCAAGCCAGGTGGTGCCTGAATACGTTCGAGAGTTGCTAGAAGAGATTTATAAATAGCGGCTTGCGGCTTACTTTTGTGAAGCGCATTTTGATCGCCATCCTCATTACGTCAGGATGGCGATTTTTTTTATTTCACCGTCCATGCCTCTGAAAACTCACGGTCCTCGAACAGTTCCATCAGGCCGCTAATCTGTTTTAAACGTAAAAACTCATCGGCATCCATGCCTAATTCCTCACTGATTCTTTCGTCGTCCCAGCCTAAATGATAGAGCTCACGGACAATATCGGACATGGCGCTGATCTGGTGTTTACCGCGGGCGCGGTTATGACGAATAGTCGCCGCAATCAGATGTGTTTTTTCCTGTGTACTTTCGTTAAGCATCACAACGGGGAGATAACCAAGCACTCGGGTGCGCAAAAGAGGGCGCTTGGATGCGAGCTCACGGCGATGAAAACCATCAACGATAACGTTTGTTTTATCATCCGTGGATAGTTGGCTGGTAACAATAGGCTGAGTATATCCATCGCGTAATAGTGATGTGTATAGCAAACGTTTTTCTGGTGGAGCTAAGGAGTTAGGGTTGTAATCATTGGAGACAACGTTCTCAATGGGTTTCCAAAGTACGCAATCGATAGGTTCATTAGAAAAAGGGCTGATCTTATGCAGTGCTAATCGGATCTTATTTAGAGTCTCAATTTGGGCGGTTTCAGACATCTCACCTAATGCTATTTTTAGTTCGTTTATTAATAAATTAATATTCATATAATGCTCCAGCATTTCCTTTTTGCTTGGATCCTTTTGTTGTAACGTTCATAGCTGCTTGGCTTATTAGGGCTAAATGATAGTGACCGACACCAATAATCATTGCGTAAAAGCACTTTGCAAATGCGCCGCCATGATGGAACATCTTTAGCGCCGATATCTTTTTCTTGCTCATCGGGTATATCGCTTGGGAAACCATGGGTCTGATACCAGCGTAAATAAATTGCGATTTTATTTCGATAATGTTCGGCGGTTTGCTGCGGCATGCTATTTAGTAAAAATAGAGCATAGCTATGCCAAGTGTGATTGTCGGGTTTATGTACCTGACGGCGAGCATAGAAATCGCCTCGGCTGTTGGCATAAATGCTGCCGGTATTAGCGCCAGAGACTCGCTCACAAACATGTTCCCAGCATTCAGGCTCAAGAACGTGATAGAGCCATAGACCTTGCCGCTGTTCTGGCCCAAAAGGTTCACAGATACGCATGGCATGTAACCCCACACCAGCCTGAAACATCAGGTCATACAAAGGATTATAGATTTTTTTTGAGGAGGAGAAGTAGGTCCAAATATCGTCTGTTTTCCAGTCGTATATAGGGTAAATATTGTAGGTATGACCTGAAATCGTTCCTGTTGTCCATGGTTTGTCATCGGCAAAGCGGTTTTTACGTTGAGAAGCGATAGCCCAGAAACGGGTATAGGACTCATCGGTTCGAATTCCAATCATCATGGCGCTGGGTTGACGGTTGGAATACCAGTCAGAGAAGGCGGGCATAAATGACTCGAAGGTAATACCGTCATAGTAAAATGGGAAAAACTCAGGATCGGTAATAGCATCTGCGGGCGGTTTGCGGATCCAATTTGTATTTGGCGTCCAGCACTGCCATTCGGGTTGAAATTGTGAGACAGAATTCCCCGTTGTAATAGGGAGCGCAACCCAATAAAAATGATCGATGACGTCTTGATATAAGCTTCGCATTTTTTCAATGTGATTGATGGTGTGGCTAAACTGAGCCTCCCAATCGATAAAGATAATATCAAACTTTCTGCCCTTTTTTCTTGCCTGCTCTGCGGCTAAATGAAGCATTGCAGTTGAGTCTTTTCCACCTGAAAAAGAGACACAAATTCGGCTGAAGGTATTGAATGTCCATTCAATACGTGTTCTTGCCGCTTTTAGTACGTTAATACGTAGAGATATTTTCTTATTAGATAGCGGGTCCATAGAAAGTGGTTTTCTAAAAAAATGCTGCTATTGAAAGGATAAGGAAGAGAATAATACGTAAATTATTAGTTTAATAGAGAGGGATGGCACATATATTGAATAACTCTAAATTAAAAATGTATTAATAAATAATTATTTTATATTTTAATTGGAAAAACATCTGACAAATTTATCTAATCTGCCAGATGTTAGGTTTTCTAAATATAGATAGGCTTAATCGCGGAAGAACCAATAGCCGCTATTAATCAAAGCTGCCAATGTAACGAGGAAGCTTGGATCGTCAAGCGCGTCTCCCAGCATCGCTGCGTCAACGACGTATTCACGTGCTAAGGCCTGCGCAGCAGCGCTGTGTTCAGTGACAATAATCTCACCGTTGACATAACAGCTACCTGCTACGTTGATAACACGAAGCCCGCCCAGTCGTTCAAGGGATTCACCTGATTGGAGTAATTCGTAAATCTCACCGGCCTGATAGGGCGGTTCAGGTGGTGCAATATCCAGCTCATGACGTGACTGGCTAACAAATTCACCAAACCAAAGGTTGAAATTATCTTGATTCTGCAATTGGCTCATCATCATGCCACGCAGTTTTTCCAATTCGGCGCTTTGAACCTCAGAAGGGTTTTCGCGCAGGGCAAGATCGGGATCGCTGTAGCGTTCGCTGCCCAGTTCGTTGGCCAGCACAAAATCGGCAAAGCCGCTGATGAGCTCACGGCTATTGGGGGCGCGGAAGCCAACCGAGTAGTTCAGTGAGTTCTCTAGCGCATAGCCTTCATGTGGGAACCCTGGTGGAATATACAGAATGTCACCCGGCTCCATCTCTTCATCGATGATGGCATCGAAGGGCTCAACCTGAAGCAAATCGGGATGCGGGCTATGTTGTCTTAGCGGATGCTTTTCGCCAACACGCCACCGGCGACGACCGGTACCCTGAATGATAAAGACGTCGTACTGATCCAAATGAGGCCCCACGCCGCCGCCCGGTACTGAGAACGAGATCATGAGATCGTCAGTTCGCCAGTCAGGAAGTTTGCGGAATGGGCGCATTAATGCGCTGGAGGGGACGTGCCAGTGATCGACTGCCTGAACTAGGATAGACCAATTGTTTTCACTTAGATGGTCATAGCTCTCAAACGGGCCGTGAGCCACTTGCCAGCGGCCATCTTGTTGACTCACAAGGCGACTATCAACCTCGTTTTCCATCGCAAGACCTGCTAGCTCATCGGGTGAGATGGGATCAACAAAATTCTTGAACCCACGCTTTAGGATGACCGGGCGTTTTTGCCAGTAGCGTTGCAAAAAATCATTCCAGTCGAGATCAAGTTGATAATCCATTGTTAATTCCCTGTGTATGTATCTGTTGGGATTATAACGGATGCGCGCAGGGATTCCTCTGCCTGTTTGTCACAACTTGTACTTTAAAGCGGAATGTTTTGCTGATACGGCGCAGATAGCACGCCGTATTGAGAGAAAAGAGGGCAGTTATTGTTTAGTCGACGGCGTGTGAAACCTGTTGGCGGCCAAAATGAATGCTCATTCTTGCTCCGCCTAACTGACTATCAGTAATGATGGCTTCACCGTCGTACTGTTGTAATAGCTCATCGACTAACGCTAAACCAAGACCTTGCCCTGGACGCAGGGTATCAATGCGCTGCCCGCGTCGGAAGATCAGCTCACGTTTGCTCTCTGGAATACCCGGGCCATCGTCGTCGATCATGATAATCAGTTCTTTATCCGTCTGCTGAGCGGTGATTTCGACGAATTCCAGACAATATTTGCAGGCGTTATCCAGCACATTACCCATCACTTCCATAAAGTCGTTCTTTTCACCGACGAACGTAAGCTCAGGAGAAATATCTAGCGTAATATCAACGCCTTTGCGCTGATAAACTTTATTAAGCGCCGAGCATAGGCTATCTAATAAAGGTGCAACTGAATGAAGTTCGCGGTTTAGCATATTGTGTTCAGACTGCATGCTGGCACGGTGTAAATAGTAGCCAATCTGCTGTGAGATTCGGCTAATTTGCTCCAGCATAATGGGCTCAGCCTGTTCAATTTTTAAGTCTTTACCATTACGCAAAGAGCGTAGAGTGCTTTGCAGCACAGCCAACGGCGTTTTCAGACTATGGGTTAAATCAGTTAACGTGGTGCGATAACGGGTATAACGCTGGCGCTCATTGTTGAGCAAAATATTCAGGTTGCGTACCAGACCACGCAGCTCGCGCGGTGGATTTTCACTCAGTTGTTCCCGTTGTCCGCTTTCAAGCTCACGGACCTGTATTAGCACCGCTTTGATCGGCTGCAAACTCCAGTATGCCGCCAACCACAGGAGCGGTACGACTAACAGAATGTTAGCGATCAGGACGTAGGTAAACCAGCCCCACACCATATCGGAGTTTTGTAACTCCTGCGGAATGGTATCGACGACGACGATAGTCAGTGCCGGTAGACGCGCCGTTGCGGCGTATTGATTTACCGCAACGGAGTGGGTCATCGCATCGTCATCATCATCATCGTAGTCTTTGAGTTGGTCTTGAACCTTCGGGTTGTCTCCCAGCACGGTGCTACTGAACACGGTGCTGGAGTCCAACTCATAGAATCCAGGCTTTTCTAGCCAAGATTTCTCAATACGTTTTTCAAGCTCAGGAACTTTACGCTGTGACCAAAGCAGTTTGCCTTTGTCATCGTAAATCATCACCAACGTCGGTGCATTAAGATCGAAGTTGGGCGGAGAGGTGATGGTGAGCTTATTGTTCTCCCAGTGCGCCAGGCTGAAAAACAGATTACTTTCACCGCGCAATAAGCGGAACGTGGTTTTATCAAAACTGACCACATAACCAACCACTGCAACCACGCCATAGGCTAATGACAGCATGAAAACTACGGCTGCGGTGGCAAGTAGAAAGCGCGTTCTTAACGAGAACGGCTGTGCTTTAAAGCGGTTCCAGCGCGAGAGATTCATTCGTTGATATCGAACCTGTAGCCTTGACCACGCACGGTTGTAATCACTTCATGTGGATATTCGTTCTGCAATTTTTTACGCAGGCGCCCCATCAAGACATCGATAGTATGGCTTTCGCGAAGTTCGGCATCAGGGTAAAGCTGTAGCATCAGAGCGTCTTTGCTGACCACTTTGGCGTGGTTACGGATTAACGTTTCGATGATGGTGTATTCAAATGCGGTCAGTTTGATCAGATTGTCGTTAACCGTGAGCTCACGACGCGAAAGATCGATCTGGAACGGCGGCAGGGTAATAACCTGCGAGGCCAATCCGCTGTTGCGACGCATCAGCGCCTGCATACGTGCAATCACCTCTTCGAGGTGGAAAGGTTTAGTGACGTAGTCATCAGCACCGGCCTCAAGCACGGCAACCTTATCCTGCCAGCTCTCACGAGCGGTCAGTACCAAGATTGGCAGCTTAATTTGCTCTGAACGCCAACGGCGGATCAGGCTTAAGCCGTCTTCTCCCGGCAAGCCCAAATCAACAATCGCAATATCTGGCGTTTGTTCATTAACAAAAAAATCAGCCTCTTTGGCATCTTCCGCCGCATCGACCTGATGGCCCATATCGCGCATTTGCACAGACAGGTGATGACGAAGCAAACCATTATCTTCAACGACCAGAATTCGCATGAATGACTTCTCCCTAAAATGGGGGGCCAAGAGAAAGCACCTCTTGGCAAGATTAATATTTACGTTATCTTACTAGAAAGTATAACGAAGCCCGATCTCACCGATCTGATCGTCCACTTTCCAATTATGGTAGGTATAACCAATTTCGGCCGCAAGATTTGATGTTAAGGCATAATCTGCACCAATTCGCGCTTCGTTAAAACCGCGACTGTCATATTCAGCATAACGATAGGCGACGTTCATGCCGATTTTATCCGTAATGTGGCTTTTCACACCAATTTCGCCGGTTGCGCTGCCCCAGCTTTTATCACGCTTCTTATCCCAATCAAAATTGGTTGAAATGGCGTGACCACTGGCACCGATGATTGCATACATATCGGTGCTTGGATTAATGGGGAAATGATAGCCAAGGCCCAGTAGGCTATCGCCGCTGCTACGTTGGCTGTTTCCCATTCCGCTCAAACGCGCATCAATGAACAGATTATTTTCAAATCCGTAGCCACCGCGCAGGTAAAAGCCACCCATGGTGGTTTTGCTTTGATCTGAACGGTTTTGGTGCACTAATTTATCAAAATCACTTTTGCTGGTGATACCACCAACTTGCAGGCCGCCAGCGACATAGGTGTAATCGTCGGCTTGTGCCATGCCGGTCATCGTGCCGATGATGGCCAATGCGCATAAGGATTGTTTAAACATAGGTGATTCCCTCAATATTCATTGTTGCAGTGTTGCGACAACCAGTATCGAAACTATCGCCTAAACCCTTCCTCAACCATGCGCTATCAAACTTAAACGAAAACTAAACGGGAAATAAAAGGCCCCGAATGGAGCCTATGAGAGTGTGCAGTAACAGTGAATGAAGCGGAAAAACGATTACTTATCTTTAGGCTTTGGCAGATCGGCACGAATATCTTTCACCTGCGATGCGCTGACAGGCTCTGATTGGTTTCCCCAGCCAGTGCGAACAAATGACAGTAGTTGAGCGACATCTTCATCGCTGAGACGCCAGCCAAAATCTGGCATGGTGAGTCCGGTTGGTGCCGTTTGCGTAATCGGCATATGAGAACCTTTTAATACAATGCTGATGAGTGAAGAGGGGTCTTGGCTAAGCAGCACAGGATTATGCGCGAGCGCAGGGAACGTGTTTTCATAGCCCATGCCGTCTGAACGGTGGCAGGCCGCACAGTTATCAAGATACAGCTGTGCGCCGGGTTGAGTGGCCTTACCGCTGGCGAGTGCCTGATAGGTGGCGGGAACCTTCACGGGTTCTTTGGCGTTGTCGCCCATCGGCTGCAGCGATTTTAAGTAGACCGCAATAGCCTGCACATCTTCTGTATTTAAATATTGGGTGCTGTCTTGCACCACGTCGGTCATAGAGCCAAACGCGGCGGACTTTTCCGTATGGCCGGATTTTAAGAATTGGGCAATCTGTTGCTCATTCCACTGACCCAGACCGGTGACTTTATCACCGCGTAAGTTGGCCGCGTGCCAGCCTTCTAACGTACCCCCGCTGAGATATTCAGGCTCAGACTGGTCTAACGCTTTCTCTTGGAAACCGATCCCGCGTGGAGTATGGCAAGAACCACAGTGGCCCAGCCCTTGAACTAAATACGCTCCCCGGTTCCATGCGGTCGTCTGCTGAGTATCAGGCTGGAATACGCCGTCATGACGGAACAAAAGATTCCAGCCAGCCAGCGGCCAGCGCATATTCAGCGGCCATGGGATATCGCTATCTTTGTTGGCTTGCGCCACGGGTTTTACGCCATGCTGGAAATAAAGGTAGAGATCTTGCATGTCGTCTTCGTTGATTTTAACGAAGGAGGGATAGGGCATAGCCGGATAGAGATGGGTGCCATCTTTGCGGATACCTTTGCGCACCGCGTCGGAAAACTCGGTAAAGCTGTATTCGCCAATACCTTGTTTTCTATCTGGGGTGATATTGGTGGAATAGATGGCCCCGACCGGCGTCGTCATTTTTAACCCGCCAGCAAAGGGTTGACCACCGACGGCGGTATGGCATGCGGTACAGTCGCCTGCACGGGAAAGATATTCACCATGAGCGATCCGTTGTTCCATTGGCGCTGGAGCGGCTTGAGCATAAAGTCCAGATGCGCTCAGTAACACGATGGCCAGCTGCGTTTGTCTACTTATTTTCATGATTACTCTCCCTGTCAGGCCTGAACCAATGGGCCCGGATTGGCTAAGTATTGGGTGCGAATGGCATGTGCTGACCAATAGGCCAACGCACCAACCAGCCCGGTTGGGTTATAGGCCATGTTTTGCGGGAAGGCACTTGCACCCTGTACGAAGACGTTAGGGACGTCCCAGCTTTGCAGATATTTATTCACCACGCTGTTGGATGGACTATCACCCATAATAGCGCCGCCGGTGGTATGCGTTGACTGATAAGGCCGCACGTCATAATGGCTGTTCATGTCCATCACCGAGACTTTCATTTGTTTAGGATTCATCGCGGTAGCGATCCCCTGCATTTTACGGGTGATGTGCTGTGTCATTTTCACTTCGTTGGGCTTCCAATCGAAGGTCATGCGCAGCAGTGGCTGGCCGAAAGCATCTTTATAGTTTGGATCGAGATCTAAATAGCACTCTTTGTAAGGCATAACAGACCCCTCGGAGCCGATGCTCATCGAGTGCAGATAGTTATCCTTGATCCCTTGTTTCCAACCTGCGCCCCACGTTGGTGTATCGGCAGGCAGTGTCATTTGCTGGATTGGACGCCCGCCGGTACGCACGGCGGAGATATAAGCACCCCCGATAAACCCAAGATCGGCATGGTCGAAGTTATCACTATTGAAATCATCAATAACGGCGCCCGCAGCGCCAGCGCCGATAAACGGATTGAAATGGGTGTCTTTATCAAAGAAGAGAGAAATACCGCTGTTCATCTGATATGCGTAGTTTCTACCGACCATCCCTTCACCCGTTTGTGGGTTGTAGGGCTGACCAATGCCAGAAAGTAACAGTAAGCGAACGTTATGCAGTTGATATGCGCTCAAGATAACCATATTGGCCGGTTGTTCTATTTCACGGCCTTGTACGTCAATATAGGTCACGCCGGTGGCTTTTTTACCGCTGCTATCGAGGTTTACCTTGATAACCATTGAGTTGGTGCGGAGTTCAAAGTTTTTGCGCTGGGTGAGAACGGGCAAGATGGTACTTTGTGGCGAGCCTTTGGAATACATGAAACACCCAAAGCGCTCGCAGTAACCGCAATAGTTGCACGGACCGAGTTGCACACCGTAGGGATTGGTATACGGCTGTGAGCAGTTTGCCGCAGGGATGGCAAAAGGATGATAACCCAGCTCTTTGGCGGCTTGGCTAAACAAAGTGCCAGAATAGAGCGATTTTAGCGGCGGAGTTGGATATTCGGAGGCTCTTGGGCCTTCAAAGGGATTACCGCCTTCGATAATTTCTCCCCGCAGATTGCCTGATTTACCGGCGGTCCCACAGACTTTTTCGAACTTATCAAAGAAAGGCTCTAAGTCGGCATAATCAACAGGATAGTCTTGCAATAACATGCCATCAGGAATAAATGCCTTTCCGTAGCGCTCGCCGATCGTCGTGTGTAATTTTAAATCGCTCGGTAATGCACGCCAGTGCATGCCGTTCCAGTGTACCCCGGCGCCACCAACGCCGTTGCCCGGCAAGAATGATCCAAATTGGCGGTAGGGTACGGCGTAATCTCCGGGATTATGGCGCACGGTCACCGTTTCCTTGGCCGCTTCCTGAAAAAGTTTAAGCCGAATACCGTAGGTTAATTCATCGGCAATACGTGGATAGGCAAAGTCTGGGTAGGTATCACGTTTTTCACCGCGCTCTAAGGCCACTACGCTTAAACCCGCATCGGTCATTTCCATGCCCATAATGGCTCCGGTCCAACCGAAACCGACAATGACTACGTCAACGGGGTCTTTTTTTATGGTTGTCATTTATGCAGTCCTCTTGCTGGAAATACTGACAGGGCCCTGTGGATAAGGCTCATTGGGATGATCAACCCAATCGGTGAAGTCGGCGCGGGCACCAGGAAATCCGATCAGTTGCCACGACGCAAGCGTCTGGTTGCCTCCATGGATCGGGTCAGCAAAATATCCCTCTTTCGTGTTTTGTAGCAGCAAATCGAACAGCATTTTGGCGGATACGGCATCGAATGCCGGCTGGTCTTTTTCAAGCCCAGATAGCACCTGATCCTGCTGATCCGGCTTTAGCTCGGCAAAACGATGTTGAAATTTCTGCTGGCAATAATCGTTCACCGCACCGATCCCTAAACGATAAACCTCACGGGGAACCAATTTGGACTGATACCCCAGCTCCGGCACCGCGGCAACAAAAGGGGGATGCATGTACCACAGGCCGCCATGCCCGAACGGGGCTTCCATCTGTTTATCAATAAAAACCGGGACGCCTTGCGATACCGCGCCTGGGCCATTTACATCGCTAGGGATCAGGCGCTCACAGGCTGCTAGCAGGAAGGCCCACTCCTCATTGTTAAAATAGACAGGAACGTAGTGCTGACTTATTCCCGGTGATTTTGCAGGTGACGCTTGGGCGATAGCGGTGAGAGATACCACACCGGTTCCCGCCGCGGCGGCGAGTGGAATAAGCGTTAACGATTTTTTTAAGAACAGCCTTCTGGCTGGAATTGCTTCATGAGGCTTAGACATAACGGCACCTTGCTTTAATAGATACCTGCCACCCAAAAAATGCTGTTTGTTTTGATCCAGCGTCATGTTGAGTGAGAGGCAGAGAAGGTTGATGAAGACATCATGATAAGCATTTGCTTTTTATATTCTTAGCTTGCTAATCATAAATTCCATTGTAAAGGTGTGGGAATAAAAAACAATTAAGAAAATATTTTCATACAATTTATTTACCTAATGCGCTCAGTAAAATAACGATTAGACGATGCCTAGCTAGAAGTGTGGGGGAAGGAAATGAGAAGAAAACGTTTGCCTGGAAACAGAGAGTAAATATGATTGTTCGATTCAGCTCTCGGTTTTATTTCAATGGTATTATTAAGGTACTACGCAATGAAAGGGTTCTTAGTCCATTCGTGTGCAAGGAAATCAAATGCAAATAGTTAATAATAACAATACTAAACTATCCGTGATGATGTTCGTGGAGTGGTTTATTTGGGGGGCATGGTTTGTGCCTCTTTGGCAGTATCTGAACAAACTGGGGTTTTCTCCTTCAGAGATCGCATGGTCTTACAGCAGCACTGCGATCGCTGCAATATTGTCTCCGGTGCTGGTGGGGGTTATTGCCGATCGTTTTTTTGCGGCGCAGAAGGTGCTTGGGTGGCTGCACTTGGTGGGCGGCGCGCTGATGCTGCTTTTGGCATGGCAGACGCAGTTCTCAACATTTTTCCCTCTGCTGGTGGTTTATGCCTTGACGTATATGCCAACCGTGGCGCTGACCAACAGTATCGCCTTTGCCAATATTCGTGATACTGAAACAGATTTTCCCCGTATCCGTGTATTAGGCACCTTAGGCTGGATTGCTTCGGGCTTGGTTGTTGGCTTTATGCTGCCGCCACTGTTGGGGATGGATAACGTCTCGGACACCAATATGCCGCTGATTGTCACGGCGGTTGCTTCCGTATTGCTGGGTTTGTACAGCTTTATGCTGCCAAATACCCCGCCGAAAGTGGGGCAGCGTACCGATATTAAAGATTTGCTCGGATTGAATGCGCTGGGCCTGCTACGCGACCGTTCTTTTGCAATTTTCGCGCTGTGCTCGTTTCTCTTCTGCATGCCGCTGGCCTTCTACTACCAGTTCGCCAATGGTTACCTCACGCAGGTGGGCTTAGAAAATGCCACCGGCTGGATGACGCTTGGACAGGTATCCGAGATCTTTGCCATGCTGGCGCTGCCATTGTTGCTAAAACGCTACGGCATCAAAAAAGTTCTCTTGCTGGGGTTTGTTACCGCGGGCATTCGCTATGTGCTGTTTATCTATGGCGGTACGGCGGATGTGCTGATGTATAGCATGCTGTTTATCGGCATTTTGTTACACGGTGTCAGCTACGACTTCTATTTTGTGACCGGCTATATCTATGTGGATAAGAAAGCACCCGCGCATATGCGAACAGCGGCGCAGGGCTTGATTACTCTTATTTGCCAAGGCTTTGGTAGCTTTATTGGTAACTGGCTGGGAGGAAGAGCGATGACGGCCTTCCAACTGCCTGAAGCGCACAACGGTATGACCTTCGACTGGTTTACCGTGTGGGGGGTTGGCGCCGCGATGGTCTTTGCCGTGATGCTGCTCTTCATCCTCTTTTTCCGCGAAAAGAACCGTGAAATTACGCAGGTTGCTATCGGAAATTAAGACAGTTTTCTAATCTTGCGGCGACTTGCACTGACTCAGTCGCCAATGACATATTGAGGTTGTTTGTTATGGAATTACACGAATCTTCACAGGCAGAGGTGACCCTCCAACAGCGTATTCTTGGCGCGCTTTATGGCCAAATGCTAGGCGATTCACTCGGAATGCCTTCCGAACTTTGGCCACGTTCGCGCGTGCGTAGCCATTTTGGTTGGATTGACCGCTTCTTAGATGGCCCTCAGGAAAACAGCGCTGCATGTTATTTCACCGCTGGACAATTTACCGATGATACCTCGATGGCGCTGGCATTAGCTGACGCGCTGGTAGAGGCTAACGGAAAAGTGGTGCCTGAACTGATTGCGAGAAACGTTATTCGTTGGGTAGATAGTTTCGATGCCTTCAATAAGAATATTTTAGGCCCGAGCTCAAAAGTAGCGCTGCGTGAACAGAAACAAGGCAAGCCAATAAGCAGTTTAGAAAACAACGGCGTGACTAACGGTGCGGCAATGCGTGTTTCTCCTTTGGGATGCGTGCTTCCTTCGGCTCCCTTGCGTACTTTTGTTGATCAGGTTTGGGAAGCTTCTAGCCCAACGCATAAATCGGATATTGCGGTAGCTGGCGCAGTGACGATTGCGTGGGCGGTTTCTAAAGCGGTGGAAGGCGCTGCGTGGGATGAGATAAAAATGGCGCTGCCTGCCGTAGCGACCTATGCGCAGGAGTTTCGTCCATCAACGTTCAGCGCATCATTGGCTGCGCGTATTGAATTGGCGCTTTCGGTGGTTGCTGGGGCTGATGGTGTCGAAGACGCCTGCGAACGGGTTTACCAACTGGTGGGGGCGGGGGTGAGCACCATTGAGTCTGTTCCTGCGGCGATCGCGATGGTTGATTTGTCTCAGGGGTGTCCTAACCAGTGTGCGGTGCTGTGTGCCAACCTCGGCGGAGACACCGATACCATTGGTGCTATGGCAACGGCCATCTGCGGCGCGTTGAAAGGTGTTAACGCAATTAAACCAGAGTGGCTTGCAACGCTGCAACAAACTAACCCTATCGATATGACGCGCTATAGCACCGCGTTCGAAAAATTCCGAGCTCAATGGCAGGAAGCAAAATAATGAAACCGTGGCTGAACCAATTTTTGCATCAACGAAAACAGGCACAGCCCGTTATGGTGCTCGGCGCCTCGGTCATGGACGTTGTGGCGCAAACCGATCGTTTGCCGGAAAGGGGCGGCGATCAACCGGCCTTTGAGCGCGGCGTTCATCTGGGCGGATGTGGGTTAAACATTACGCTGGCGCTGCATCGCTTAGGCGTTAACTGTGTACCCATGCTGCCGATTGGCGAAGGGATGTGGGCAGACCGGCTGCGGGCGGCCATGGCGAGCAAAGGCATTCATAGCCAGCTGAACGTGACCGGCGGCGACAATGGGTGGTGTTTGGCGCTGGTTGAACCGGATGGTGAGCGCACGTTTATCTCGTTTGACGGTATTGAAAACCAGTGGCAGGCACATTGGCTAGAGCCGCTGACACCTACTTCAGGTTTTGTGTCTATTTCTGGCTATCAGCTTAGCGTTCCGCGTGGTGATGTTTTGCTCAATTGGGTTAAAGGTTTGCCATCTGGTGTGAGAGTGGTGGTTGATTTTGGCCCACGGCTGGATCGTATTCCACCACAGGTGGTTCAGCAGCTATTGCGCTCCGGCGTTATCCTCACGTTAAACGAGCGTGAAGCCCAGATCCTTGGAATGAAAAAGGATGGGGTTGAGGCATTTTGCCAGCAGCGCCACGAACAAACCAAAGAACTCGTGGTAGTCAGAATGGGAGATGCTGGCTGCTACTATCACCAAGCGGATGATGAAAAAGGCTGGGTTGATGCTTGCTCCGTAAACATGGTTGATACGATTGGCGCTGGGGATAGTCATTGTGCTGGACTGTTGGCGGGGTTAGCCAGCGGATTATCGGCCAAGGATGCATTGACGTTAGCCAATCATATTGCTGCCTATGTGGTCTCTTTCCGCGGCGGCGATTGTGCACCGACCACGGAAGAGTTAGCCGAATTTTTCTAACCCCTCCACGCACTACTCAATAACTAAACGTGCTCGCTTGCCGGTCATGCTCAACATGCCGACAAGTGAGTCGATAGTAAATTTCTCGGTTTTTTGGTTCACCACGTCAGAAACCCTTGGGCGAGAAATATTTAATATTTCTGCGGCTGCGCTTTGTTTAAGGTTGTTAGACGCAATCCACTGGGTTATTTCAACCATCAGTGTGATCTTCATTTCTAATTCTGCGTTAATCTGGGTGAGAGATTCTGCGTGCAATTGCTGAGCTTGGTTGTCAGAAAAACCAAGGTCTGCAAAAATATTGCCATCGGCCTCAGTGATATGGCGAGACTGAGTATCAATGTGGTTATTTATGCGGTTATTTATGTCGTGATTACTCATCTTTAAGACTCCTTTCTTTGACGATTTCTTTATACCGTAGCATGACGATTTCATTGTCTATGCGAGAGGTCTTTTGTGTTTTCTTGGCAAAACAATGCAGTACATAGACTGATTCGGCAAATGTTGCGACATACATGATTCTGTATTGGTTATTACCGTTATCTATGCGGATTTCAACGACGCCGGAACCTAAATCGTTTCTTGGTTTCCAGTGCCGAGGTTCAAGGCCATATTGAACACGGTGAAGCTCAAATCCCGCTGCTTTTTTAACCTCATCACAGAAGGAGAGCAACGCCTTCTTAGATGAGCCCCTCCAGTCGATAGGTTTAACGCAGGGGGTGAGTTTTAAACCTGAAACTGTTATGGCAATAAAAGTCCGTTTTTGATCACACATGGTGTCGATCCTTTTTATGTATAAAATTTTATACTTGTTTGTATGCTTTGCAAGCAATATTTTCAAATGCACGCCTATATGACTCGTCCTGCTTTAGCCAGAAAAAGAGTAATCCTGAGAAAATTTAATTGCTTGGGAGAATTTCATCGGCGATAAAAGCCTGCGAGGTTGTGCACAGTGCGGTAAGGTTTGAAAAGGGGTTGCTCACTGAATTTGCGGAGAGATTCACAGAGTGCGGAATAAAAACGCCACCCAATGGGTTGAGCAGCGCTTTGATGACGGGGCGTTAGAACTCAGTCTTCGGTTGAGTACTCATACATATCGCCACGGCAATAGTTGATGCTGTACTCCAACGGTCGCAGCTCGTGATCGAGCAAAGTTTGACGGATCACTAACATCGCCGAAGGTTCTTTGATCAGCAGGTTCTCACGCAGTTCGTTGCTCGCCAAACAGGCGCTAATTTGGCTATAAAGCTTACCAAACTGGATCTGGCGGCTGCGTAGATAGTCATACAATGAATTGCCGATTTGTTCGACGTCATCAATGGCATTTTCAACCACGTATGAAATGGCGACGGAAACGGGGCTGTGATCTACGGTGCGAATACGTTCTAGGCGAAATACCGAACTGTTATGAGGAATATTCAGCTTTTCGGCCACGTTGACGGATGCAGTCACGCGCTCACGTTTGATCCACACTGAACCAGGCGTACGGCCTTGTAAATTCACCTCACCCGAAAACCCTTTAATGGTGGCAAGAGAGTAGGCCAGCGGCGACGTAGGCGTGTTTTTCACCATAGTACCAAAGCCGCGACCTCGGCCGATAATATCGTCTTGCTCAAGGCATGCCAGCGCTTTACGCACCGTAATTCTGGAGATTTTTAACGCGTCAGTGAACGCGCGCTCGCTTGGCAGAAAATCGCCTGGTTTGACGATCCCTTGATCGATGGCTTCACGGAGAGATTCATTAAATCGAAGATAGATTGGCATCGAGCCAGTTTGGGCAATATCTTGCTGTAATTTATTTAATAACTGCAGGCTATTTTCTGCGCTCATAGCATTGAACGTCCGGATTATATGTATTGATTAAGACGGATGAGATCCTCAGTGTAGACCGTGATTTCGGATTGCAGAAGGAAAAATGCGTGATTTCGTGGTGGCGGTTTAGAACGAAGCAAAAAATACAACAGGTTGAATGAAAACTGCCCGCAATCGCGGGCAGCTTGCAGCGGAAAGGCTAATTATTTCAGCTTATCGACGAGAGTAATGGCTTCACCAATGTAACTGGCCGGCGTCATGGCTTTCAGACGCGTTTTCTCGTCGTCAGGCAGGGCCAGTCCATCAATAAATGCCTGCATACCCGCGGCGTCAACACGCTTACCACGCGTTAGCTCTTTCAGTTTTTCATACGGCTTTTCAATGCCGTAACGGCGCATCACGGTCTGAATTGGCTCGGCCAAAACTTCCCAGTTGTGATCCAGTTCATCCAGAAGATGATCGCGATTTACTTCCAGTTTGCTAATCCCTTTCAGGGTGGACTGATAAGCGATTAACGCATAGCCAAGTCCAACGCCTAAGTTACGCAGTACGGTGGAGTCAGTGAGATCGCGCTGCCAGCGTGAAACTGGCAATTTAGCGGCCAAATGCCCCAGTACCGCATTGGAGAGACCCAGATTACCTTCAGAGTTTTCGAAGTCGATAGGGTTGACTTTGTGCGGCATGGTGGAGGAGCCGATTTCACCCGCGATGGTTTTCTGTTTGAAATGGCTAAGTGCAATATAGCCCCAAATGTCGCGGTCAAAGTCGAGCAAAATGGTGTTGAAACGTGCCACGCAGTCGAACAGTTCTGCAATGTAGTCATGCGGTTCAATTTGAGTGGTGTATGGGTTCCATTGGATACCCAGAGACGTAACGAACTCTTCGCTAAACTGATGCCAGTCGACTTCAGGATATGCCACCACGTGAGCGTTGTAGTTACCGACTGCGCCGTTGATTTTGCCGAGAATGTCGACATTACCTAACTGGCGGAATTGGCGCTCCATACGGTAAGCCACGTTGGCAAATTCTTTGCCTACGGTTGATGGTGTGGCTGGCTGACCATGGGTGCGAGAAAGCAGGGGGATATCGCGATATTCCTGAGATAGACCTGCGATGGCGTCGATGATTTTGCGCCACTGTGGCTTGATAACTTCTTCGCGAGCGGTGTTCAGCATCAACGCATGGGACAGGTTATTAATGTCCTCAGACGTACAGGCAAAATGGATGAACTCCGATACAGCGTGCAGCGCAGGAACTTCGGCAACTTTCTCTTTCAGGAAGTATTCTACGGCTTTAACGTCATGATTGGTGGTGCGCTCGATGGTTTTGATGCGCTGAGCGTCTTGTTCGCTGAATTCTGCGACGATTTTGTCGAGGTAAGCGTTTGCGTCGGCGTCAAAAGCCGGAACTTCGCGGATTTCTGCACAGGCTGCTAATTTCTGCAACCAACGTACTTCTACCTGCACACGGAACTTCAGCAGACCATATTCACTGAAAATCGGACGCAGCGCGGTGACTTTATCGCCATAGCGGCCGTCAATCGGTGACACAGCGGTCAGAGAGGATAATTCCATCGGTAGCAACTCCTGAGGGATTGAGGTGGATATAGAAAAACGTAACCAATCGGTAAATCTTCCAGCGAGCGATCGCTGGGCTAACTGTATTTAAAACCTACAAAATCTTGTCGTTAGAATTTACTAAGCCTTGAATTAACAATGCGTGAGTAAATTTTGCGCCATCTGGAATAAACGATTACGTGAGAACATCAGCTGCAAGCGCCCGCCGCCAACCTGTTGCCACAAGATCCCAGAGCGAATACCCGCTAGCAATGCGGCGCGTACTTTGGCTTGAATCAGTGGGTTTTGCAGGATGGTTGGGGAACCCGTGACCTGAATGCGCGGCCCCAGTGGGCTAACGACGTCAACGTAAATCGAGGCCAGTGAGCTAATAATGGTTTCAGATTCTAGATCGAAATGTGCCAACTGGCGGTCTAGAACATTGATGCGGTCAGACAGCGTTTGCATGGCTGCATTGTTGCCAATGAGCTTGCGTTCTAACACCATCAGGCTCAGACAATAACGCGTTAACTCAGCGCCAGGCCCTTGGCGGTTGGCATTCAACACGTTTAATAGCGTTTCGAGGCCTAACTTAAGATCGCGCTCATGATCGCCAAATACGGCTAGCGTCGAGGGAGGATTAGTTTGAAGAATACTGTTCAGCGACGTTCTCATTGCTGCGTTATCGCACTGACCTTCATGTGCCAGCTGTTGAACCAGTCGGGCTGATTGACAGATACCGGCTAATGCCAAGGTGATGTCATAGTAGTTCTTCGCCACGGAGACTCCTGTATGCGCGGACAAGGAAAAATTAACACGGCTTTAGAAACTCGTGTAGAAATTTAAGCGCAGATCATGCCACAAAGCAGGGCTTAAACACAGAGGCAATCGAGTCCCTGACCGACATTTAGCTGGCGTCTGCTCAATTCCCACGCCGCTAGAGCAAGCTTTACTCGATGACTACCCTGTTTTTGCCACTGTGCTTCGCCGTATAAAGCGCGTTATCGGCGCGATTGAGCACTTCTTCTAAGGTTGCGGTTTTGCCATCAAACAGGCTAATACCAAACGAGGCCGTCACATGGATTTTAGGCCCGTGGGAGAGGAAAAATTTACGGTTGCTGATGGCTAGCCGAATGCGCTCACAGATGTGGTAGGCGCGATTGAGATCGTCATAATGGATGATGATTGCAAACTCTTCGCCGCCGAAACGCGCAACAAAATCGCTTGATCGCGTGATCAAACGAATCAATTCTGCCACCTCAATCAGTACCTGATCGCCCGCCAAATGCCCGTAGGTATCATTAACAGATTTAAAATTATCAATGTCGATCATTACTAAACAGCACGGGGAACGTGACTTCGACAACGCCTGCATTTGTTGCTCAAGCGCTTGCCGGTTATGTACTTTGGTCATCGGATCAAGCAGAGACGCCGCGCGCACTTTAAAGAAGGCATCGACGCTACGGCGCTTGATGGATAGCGTTTGGTAACAAACCAGCAGGCAGAGAAAAGAGACAGCTTGGTAAATCAAAATATCTAGCATGTGATTTTTGGTATGCAAAAACGGCAGCACAATCACAATGCGATAAAGCGTGATCAAAATGATGGTTTTAAGATAGGTGCGGAAAGTATTGCGTTCCCAGACTCTTGCGATGAGCACCGGAACCAGCATCACCGCCAGTAGCAGATTATCGAGAACGAAGCCGCCGGTGGTCGCGAAGTTAACCAGCCATGCGGTGATCCCTGCAATACCGCCACCAAAGAAAGTGACTAACAGCATCGGTACAATTTCGAAGCTGTAGTAAACCTCCTGCGTGAAGTACATTTTGCTGCGTGTGAGATACAACGAGATCAGTCCCGCAATCACGCCAAATAAAATGCGGCGACTTAACGATGAATTTGAATTTAATGCGTTGTGTTTGCTAAGCACAAAATAGCTCACCGACAGCGATGCATAGGTGACACAAGCATTTATGTAGAGAACATCGAGCGACTGTAGCGGATTCATCGTTTATCTCTGATTAGTATTCGTCAGAATATTCTCAGTCTAGCACGCGACTTTCAACCGTAATTTAAGAAAGGATTTATTTATAACTGTCTGAATTTTGTAAATAAGAAAGCCGGAGAACAAATAATGTGCTCCGGCTTAAGTAAGATGCTGAAAACTTAGTCAATGATGCGTTGTTCGATGACGCCGCCGCCCAAGCAGACTTCGTCGATATAAAACACCGCAGACTGTCCTGGAGTGACCGCTGCAACAGGCTCATCGAAGCGAACCTCAATGCGTTCATCATCAATTGGCGTAACGGTGCAGGCGATATCAGGCTGACGATAGCGGGTTTTAACCACGCAGCGGAACGGTTCACGCACGGTTTTGCGGTCGACCCAATGCAGCTGCTGGGCAATCAAACCATGGGAGTACAGGCTTGGGTGGTCGTGGCCTTGAGCAACTAACAACACGTTGTTTTTAAGGTCTTTTTCAACTACATACCAAGGATCTTCACCACCGTCTTTGGTACCGCCGATACCGAGGCCTTTGCGCTGTCCGAGCGTGTGGTACATCAAACCTTGATGCTGACCGATTTCATCACCGTCAACGGTCATGATTTTGCCCGGTTGCGCAGGTAGATAGCGGCCAAGGAAGTCACGGAATTTGCGCTCGCCGATAAAGCAAATACCGGTTGAGTCTTTTTTCTTCGCGGTGGCAAGATCTAACTGTTCGGCAATTTTGCGGACTTCTGGCTTTTCGAGCTCACCCACAGGGAACAGGCTCTGTGCAACTTGCTCATGGCTCAGCGTGTACAGGAAGTAGCTCTGGTCTTTGTTGGTATCAACGCCGCGTAGCAGCTGCGTGGTGCCGTTGATATCGCGGCGGCGCACGTAGTGGCCCGTCGCAATAAAATCGGCGCCTAAATCTTCAGCGGCAAACTCTAAGAATGCTTTGAATTTGATCTCTTTGTTGCACAGGATATCGGGGTTAGGCGTACGGCCTGCTTTGTATTCGGCTAAAAACAGCTCAAATACGTTATCCCAATATTCTGCCGCAAAGTTTACGGTATGCAGCTCGATACCTAACTTGTCGCAGACTGCCTGAGCATCGGCCAGGTCGGTCGCCGCTGAGCAGTACTCTTCATTGTCGTCCTCTTCCCAGTTCTTCATGAACAGGCCAGCAACCTGATATCCCTGTTGTTGTAATAGGTAGGCGGATACGGAGGAATCAACGCCGCCGGACATCCCGACGATCACTTTTTTCTGGCTGTTATCTGACATGAGACTCTCACAGTCTGAGTGGAACACAAATTTAAGGGGCGGATTTTAGCACGAAAGCAGGGCGTGGAAAAAGCACTGCGCCGTATTTTCTAGACGACTGGTCTAACGGCGCAGGCTTAAGCGATAGGCATGCCGAGCACAATATCTATTTTACAGTTGAATACTGCCTGTAAACAGAACCTTACCGGTTGGCTGTCCGGTTGGAGAACCGCCGCGCGGTTCTAAGCTGATGGCGAGCAGGCTGCCATCAATAATCGGTTTGCCTAACGCCGAAACGGCGCTCAATGCGGTATTGCTGATAATACCGAGGGAGATAGGCTTACCACCTTTCGGTATTGCCCACAGTTCTAGGCTGCGATCGCTCGGAATATTCAACCCACGCGGTGGCGTTAGCGTTAACGCATGGCTATCTGGGTTTAAGCTAACCTGCCAGCGCATATTATTGTCTTGTGCGGCAAGTACTGCGACTTCAGACGGCGAGGCATACGGTTTCACCAATGTTCTCGGTAGTAACACTAATAGCAGGCAGGCCGCTGCTAATGCGGCTGCGCCGATCCAACCATGGCGTTTAAGCCAGTGAGATTTGATATTAGTGACGTTGTCACGTTCGCCGTCTAGCTGACGTACAATATTTTGCCAAACGTGAGCCGGAGGCTGAATCGGCAGATAGAGGTCATCAAGCGGCGCGAGGCCATTTTGCCAACGTAGTACATGAACCTGTAGCTCAGGCGTCTGTTCCAGCCAACGCTCAAACCGTGCTCGTGGCAAACCGCGAAGCGTGCCAAGCACGTATTCGCCAGCCAGTTTATCGAGATGTTCGGTACGCGGAGTCATAGGCCTAAGCATCCTTTAAGTTGTTCCAGCCCACGGCGTATCCAGCTTTTAATTGTCCCCAGCGGTTGGTGGAGAAAGGCGGAGACTTCGCCATGTGACAGCCCTTGATAATAAGCCAGCACGACGGTTTGCTGCTGATCGGAAGGCAGCCCCGCTAAGCACTCTTTAAGCCGCAAATTTTGCACGCTGTCTTGAATATGCTGTAGCGGATCCTCATTAATGCCGTTGTCACTTATCACCGTATCGAATTCATCATCGGTTGGAATTTCATAGCGTGCGCTACCGCTACGTAAGCCATCAATGGCGCGATTACGGACGATATGCGTCAACCAAGTTTGTGGGCTGCTAAGGCCCGGCTGATAAGTGGCCGCTTTGTGCCAGATAGTAATAAAACTTTCTTGCAGAATATCCTGCGCCCATGTGGGATTCCGCAGGATTTGTACGGCAACCGAATAAAGCCTCGGCGACGTTTGACGATAAAGATCTTCAAAGGCCGCTCGGTTTCCCCGAGCAGCCTCTTGGATTAGTCGTGTTAGAGGCTCAATATCGCCGTTATTCATCGTTCTACCCTGTGCAGGAATAATCTACTGAAATAACCTGCAGCAAGTATAGACGGCTTTATTTAGGAAGGAGCACCTTATCAATGACATCGATGACGCCGTTTTTCTGATGAACGTCATATGTGCTGATATTAGCAACACCGCCGTTTGCATCTTTAATCTGAATATTGTGCGGGCCGTTTTGTAATAACCAGATATCTTGACCATTCACGGTTTTAAGCATGGCTTTGCCATTACCTTGATGGATTTTTTTCTCCAGCGCTTTCATATCCAGAGAGCCGGGGACCACATGATATGTGAGAACAGAAACCAGTTTGGCTTTGTTTTCTGGCTTTAGTAGGGTATCTACGGTGCCAGCGGGCAGTGCGGCAAACGCTTCATTGGTTGGTGCAAACACGGTGAATGGCCCTTTTCCCTGTAGGGTATCGACTAAACCAGCCGCTTTGACCGCGGCGACCAAGGTGGTGTGATCTTTAGAGTTCACCGCATTTTCGACGATATTTTTTTGTGGATACATCGCTGCGCCGCCGACCATGGTGGTACCACCAGACATCATGGAGGCTTCAGACATGTTTTGTGCAAATGCAGAAGCGCCACACACCAGCAGAGAAGAGCAAAGTAAGGTACGGGTAAACATATTCATGATGCGTTCCTTATGAGTAGGGGAAAAAGTCAGGCTCTGTGCCTCACATACTCATATACGGACGGGGTGACGGATTGGATGCAAAAAAAAGAAAATATTTTCGTTTTTCTCTTCACTCGTCGTCGTCAAACGCTTCGTCGGGTGTCTTTCCATGACGCAGTTGACGGCAAATAGCACCATAAGACTTATTCGGCATCAAATTTTGATAGGCATCACGAATCGAACGGTAGTTATTTCCGTTGACGCAGACACCATTCTCCCTGCCCGCACAGCGGTTATGCACGATCAACGATGCAGAGTGAATAACGCGATAAGTGAAAATTTCACGCCATGAAAAATCAATAATATCATAAGGATGAATGCCTTCTGCGGCAGAGCGCCAGCGAATATAATAGGGCTGTTCCTCATCGTTGAGATAAACACACTGTAGCCTTTTGGCACCCCGCATATTGAGATGGTTGAAGAGGTCGAAGCTATTCTTCTTCGACCACTGATACAGTTCGCGCAGGCTCCAGTTATTGACGCGAAATACCCGTCCTGCCTTCAGGAGGCCCTGGCTTCTCTTCGTGGGGTGTTCATATGTGTGGTATCGATAGATATGCCATGCTTTGATGGCTTGGTTAAATAATATTTCCAGATGATGGCTTTCACCTTCGCCTAAAGGAAGATTCACACCCGTATGTCTGTGATATAGCGTTTGGATATGTGCTAAAAAGCAGGCTTTTTTCGGCTTGCCATAATGCTTAAAATACGCAATAAAGCAGGCTGAAAGGCTGTCTATTGTGTCATGTTGAATAAGATTAGCCTGTTTCTTTAGCATGTTAAATGGACCTATTTGTCTTTACCTATTGGTAATGGTTTGTCATCTGGTTAGCGCTGTTGATTGTCAATTTAACAGCAGATAAAAATTATATTTTCAAATCGTCAAATCTGACGAATAGAAATAAACCTTACCCTTGCCGATATTATGCAGTAACGTTTTTTATATTTATCACAATGGCAAGGCGCCATTATGATAATGAGTTTTCATGTCGTCATTAATGACGATAATGTTATTATCCATTTTTTGGATGGCGTAAATAGATCATCCAGTAAGTAATGCCCACTAATACGCCACCGCCAATAATATTACCTATAGTGACGGGGATAAGATTGTCAGTAATAAAATTATTCACGGTTAGAGCAGAAAATTGATCCGGTGTGGTATTCAGTGTTTGCCAGAACGAATCAGGTGAGAAATTACGAATGACGATTGCCAGAGGAATAAGAAACATATTGGCAATGCTGTGCTCAAAACCACTGGCGACAAACATGCCGATAGGTAATAACAGGGCAGCAATTTTGTCGACCAGCGTCCGGCCAGAGTAACTGAGCCATACGGCAAGACAGACCATCAGATTACACAATATACCAAGGCATACGGCTTCAATAAACGTATGGTGCATTTTGTGATCGGCGGTCTGTAAGACGTTGAGTCCCCATTGACCGTTGCTATTCATCGCTTGTCCTGCGAACCAGATTAGCGCGACCAGCAGCATAGCGCCGACAAAATTGCCAACATAAACAATGATCCAGTTGGTTATCAACTGACGCCAGTTGATAAGCCCGCTCGCCTTGGCCATCACGGTAAGAACCGAAGACGTAAAGAGGTCGGCGCCGCAAACAACCACCAGAATTAGACCTAATGCAAAGCATAAGCCACCGGCCAGCTTGGTGATCCCCGTGGCGGGCGCTGGGCCCATTGTCACAGTGATGTAGAAGACAAAGGCAAGAGAAATAAATACGCCGGCGGTTAATGCGAGAAAGAATGAGAGTTCTTTCTTTTTAGTCGCCTTATATAATCCTGCCTGCTCAGCGACCTTTGCCATTTCATCCGGTAAGCGTAAATCAAATGGATTGCCTGTGCTCATAGTTAACTCCTGTCATATCAAACGATATAAAAAAAGGAACGTTGTGAGGTTATCATTCTATATTCGCTTTAAACTATGCACATTGCGTACCAAAAAACTTTCTGACCAATGCAGAATAACCATCGAGATCACAAAAATTGATTATTAAAGATGACTTGGATATATACGAGTGATAGGCAACAAAAAAATATCCTGTTCTGATCAAAGAATAATGTGTCACTTGTTATATTAATTCTAAAAAGTATTACACTGCGTATTCAATAATCAGAATGATAACGTTGCGATATTATGAAGCCGAGCGAAACGAGCATTGTTACTAGCGTTATTACTCCGCAAAATTTACCGTGGCAGGAGGTTGTCTCTCTGGTTACGCAGCAGCTGCTTGGCCAAACCGACAGTATTGCTGCGCTCAAAGCATTTATCCCGCTACCGCCCCCTTTTAGCCCTGTACAATTTATCGAACTTCGCCTCAGTGACGGCGTTTATTATCGCTGTTTTGACGATGGCAGCGTTGAGCGTGCGGCAACGGCTTTTTCGGGTAGCGTGAGCGACAGCAATTTGCATGTGGTCAAGCTTGCGGGTAGCACGCTGGTTGAGCTTAGTTTTGTGCGTAATGACGGTGGGCGCTTTACCGCTGAGGATAAAGTGCTTTTTTCCTGGCTCGCACGGTTGGTCACGCCGGTTCTTGAAGGCTTACTGGAGCAAGAACGGCTGCGGGAAGAGTGCGCAAATTTAAGCCATGAGCGCGATCACTGTCAGATTCTGGTGGATACCACCAATTCTGTACTCTCACATCTTGAAACGGATGCGCTGGTGGCAGAAGTGTCGAAAGAGATCCATCGTTTTTTTGGCATCGCATCGATTGGCATGGCGTTACGTGACGCGGGTAAGCAGAAAAGTTTAGTGGTGTATGCCAGCGACTATTTACCGCAACAGTCTGTGACCTGCAGCCAATATTCTCTCGAACTTGACGGCAGCATGGTGGCGCGATCGCTGCATGAGAATCAATCTATTTTGCTGCAAACCACCAAGCATTTAGCCGATTGGCGGCGAGATCCTTTATTGCAGTCATTGGCGCAAAAAGGCATGCAGGCGGCTTTTTTCCTGCCGCTATCGTTTAACCACAAGCCCCTCGGTGTTCTGATTTTAGCGCATCCCGAGCCCGCTATTTTTACCCGCGACAGCTGCCAACTTTTGGCTCAGATCGCTGCTCGTATCGGTATTGCGGTGGAAAACGCCGATGCCTATGGACAGATTACCCGCAGTAAAGACAGTCTGGCGCATGAAAATATCTGGCTCAATGAGCAGATCCAAAATAGTGATGGATTCAGCGATATTATTTACCAAAGCCAAGCGATGAGTGATGTGGTTGAACAAATGGAGATGGTGGCAGAAAGCGACAGCACCGTATTGATTTTGGGGGAGACGGGAACGGGCAAAGAGATGGTGGCTCGCGCTATTCATAAGCTTAGCGCTAGACATAATAATCCCATGATAAAAATGAACTGTGCGGCGGTGCCCTCTAGCCTGCTTGAAAGCGATCTGTTCGGCCATGATAAAGGGGCGTTTACCGGTGCCACCAATACCCATCTTGGGCGTTTTGAAATGGCCGAAGGTGGAACGTTATTTTTAGATGAGATCGGCGATATGCCACTCGAACTTCAGCCCAAACTGCTACGAGTTTTGCAGGAGCGCGAAATTGAGCGCTTGGGAGGGAATCGAGTGATCCCTGTGAACGTACGCGTTATTGCTGCGACCAACCGCGATTTGCAACACATGGCGGCTGAACGTGAGTTCCGTGGCGATCTCTATTACCGGCTGAATGTGTTTCCGATTTTGTTACCGCCGCTGCGCGAAAGACCAGAAGATATTCCTTTATTGGCGAGATTTTTCACCCAAAAGCTGGCTCGCCGCATGAATCGAGATATTGACAGTATTCCCGCCGAAGCCTTAAACCATCTGAGCCACTATCCTTGGCCTGGCAACGTGCGAGAGCTGGAAAACGTGATTGAAAGAGCGGTAATTTTGACTCGTCGCGGACCGCTTAATTTACAGCTCAATGATCTGAGGATCCCCGCAGCCAAACGCCATGTGGCAGATAAAATCTCTAAAATGGCGCAGATCCTGCAAACCAAAGCCCCAGAAAATGATGAAGAAGAAAGAGAGCGTATCGTGCAGGTGCTGCGGGAAACTAACGGTATTGTGGCAGGGCCTCGCGGCGCCGCGGTTAAACTGGGAATAAAGCGCACCACGCTGCTGTCGCGGATGCAGCGTTTAGGCATTTCTGCCCGAGAAGTATAAATTTGTGAACACCAAGTAATGCACCGTTTGGGAAGCACATTGCTGTGCTTCTTGATTTGTGATGAGGCAATCAGATATTAGCGGGTGTCTTTTTCACCATCAGATAGATGGCAGGCTCGTGAACTATCTCGGCTAACAAACGGATTAAGGTTGAACTCCACTCGGCAAAGGGCGCTTCCGCTGACTCACAGAGCGGAGCAAATGCGTTGGCCAGCATTTGCGTGTGCGTGCTATCAATCGTTATCTCACCAAAAGTCAGCAGCCCACGCATTTTACGCAGCGCATCGCCCTCCGGTAAGCGTGAAATCCAGTTCTGGTACTCAGCTAAAGAACAGGTGAGCTCGGTGTTCAGACAGTCAATAACGCCCACGTGATGCCCAATCGCTAAGGAGTAATACATCACCTGCTGCGCCTGTTCGGGGACGTCGCCGCTATCAAGAAATTTTTGCCGCAGCGACCAAAAGACCACGTTGTGCTGATTTGGTTTTTCTTCCCCAGCCATTATCGACCTCCCGTAGCTAGCAGGCTTTGTAGCCGATGCACGATTTCGCTTAAGCGTGGGTCGCTAGCACTTCGCAACCATTGATCGATATTGCTTGCCACCGTGTTCGCATCGCCGTTTTGTAGCAGTCCGAGGAATTGATCGCTGATCTCGCGCCCTTGACGATAACCCGCCAAGCGCCGAGCCTCGCGTTCAATGAGTATCCTTAGCTCTGGCAGCGTTTGTGGCAGCAATAACGAGGCTTTCTCATTCGGCTGCTGTTGGTGGTCAACGCCTTTGAGTTTTTGATCGAGCAAGCCGAGTGCGACGGCAAAGCCGTAAATGGTGGCGGCAGGCGTTGGCGGACAGCCAGGGATCCAGACATCAATCGGAACAATGGTATCGCTGCCGCCCCATACGCAGTACAGATCGTGGAAAATGCCTCCGCCGCAGCCGCAGGCGCCGTAAGAAATACAGATTTTAGGATCGGGTGCCGCTTCATATGCGCGCAATGCCGGAACCCGCATGGCGCGCGTGACGGCGCCGGTAAACAGAAGAATATCCGCATGACGCGGGGAGGGAACCACTTTGATCCCAAAGCGCTCGGCGTCAAATAGGGGCGTTATAGCCGCAAATATTTCTATTTCGCAGCCGTTGCAGCCGCCGCAGTCAACGCGATAGACATAGGCAGAACGCTTAATGTCCCTGAGCAGGGTTTGTTTGAGCGCGGTTGCCGACTCGTCCAATTGAATCGGTTGGCTGGCAGTGTGCCCTATCGGACTCGGTGTGTGGCTCATTGGCTTTTCTCCCCAACGTGATAGCACAGGTTTTGGTGCTCATGGTGGCTCAGGTCATCTTTACGTCGGCAGCTAGGGCAGGTTTCAAACTTGGGCCGCATTTCCTCAACGCTGGCGGCATCGACGCCAGACTGGATCAGCAGCGCCATGGCATACTCCACCGATTTCACCGGCGTGAAAGGACGATGACAGCTGCGACAGTTCTGCAGTTGAAACGTGGCTTTTACATACAAATCAGGTTTGTGGGTTACCGCCATTTCAAACTCGGGCGACAGCACAATGGCGCGCGTTGGGCACACCTCTTCACACCGGCCACAAAAAATGCAGCGGCCAATAAACAGTTGCCAAATGCGTTCACCATTCTGGAGGTGAGTTTCCATCGTCAATGCGTTCGCGGGGCAGGCGACAGTACAGGCCCCGCAGGCGATACATTGCTCGGGATCGTATTCTGGTTTGCCACGAAAACCGGGACAAACGTCCAGCGGCTTGAAAGGATATTTCACCGTTGGCTCACCGGCTTTGAGGATGGTCTTAAACAGTTTCAGCATTGTTTAACCCTCATTTCAGCAGTGAATGGTTACGTTCAACGCTATAGCGCTCAATTTCCCGATAGGAGACGGTTTTGGATTTTTTCTTACGCACGTCAACTAGGGTCACTCGGTCTGTACAGGAGTAGCAGGGATCAAGGCTGCCAATGATAAGCGGGGCATCGGAGATGGTGTTTCCACGCAGCATGTAGCGTAATACCGGCCAGTTGGCGTAGGTCGCGGCGCGACAGCGCCAGCGGAACAGTTTCTGGTTATCACCCAGCATGCTCCAATGCACGTCTTCACCGCGCGGTGCCTCGGCATACCCCAGTGCAAACTTATGCGGTTGATAGGTGAAGCCTTCGACCAGCAGATTGCCTTCGGGAAGATTATCTAAGCCGTATTCGATCATGGCTAAAGAGTCGAAAACCTCCTTCACGCGCACCATCACGCGCGAGAACACGTCGCCGCCGTCGAAGGTAAACAACGTTTTCGGCAGGTTGCCATAATCGGCATAGGGGTGGTCGAAGCGCATGTCTCGTTTGAAACCGCTACCGCGGATCAGTGGCCCAACGGGGCTGAAATCACGTGCAATTTTACGATCTAAAATACCTACGCCCTGTGTGCGCTGCTCAATGTTGGGCGTATTCATCAGCATATCGACTAGCTGGGTGACGTCATCGCGCATCTCATGGACTAATTGCAGGGTTTTCATCTGCTGGGCTTTGAGAATGTCACGACGGATGCCGCCAATCAGGTTTAAGCCGTAGGTTTTGCGTGCGCCGGTGAGCAGCTCTGCCATCATCATGGATTTTTCACGCACGCGGAAAAACTGCATGAATCCGGTATCGAAGCCCACAAAGTGACTCGATAGGCCGAGGTTTAGCAAGTGGCTGTGTAGCCGCTCGACTTCTAACAAAATACTGCGAATGGTATGAGCCCGAGGAGGAACCACAATACCCAGCGCATTTTCAACCGATGATGTGTAAGCCACGCTGTGGGTGAAGCCACAAATGCCGCATACCCGATCGGAGAGGAAAGTGACTTCGTTATAACCCATGCGCGTTTCAGCCAGCTTTTCCATCCCGCGATGCACGTAGAAAAGCCGATAGTCCGCATCGATAATCTGCTCGCCGTCGACAAATAAGCGGAAATGCCCGGGTTCATCGGAGGTAATGTGCATCGGGCCAATGGGCACAATGCGGTTATCTTTGCCGCCGAGTTCATTGATGAATTCATAGGTTTCGGCATCGGTGGTTGGCATTGGGCGCTGGCGGTAATCCATTGCGTCTTTGCGCAACGGATACATGCCGTCTGGCCAGTCATCGGGTAGCACTAAACGCCGCTCATCGGGTAAACCCACCGGTATCAAACCATACATGTCGCGAATTTCACGCTCGCCCCATACCGCGGCCGGAACGCGAGGCGTCACTGAAGGGAACTCTAGCGTGGACGCGCTAACCAAGGCTTTAACCGTCACCCAGCACTTCTCGCCTTCCTCCATCGATAGCACGTAATAAACGGCAAAATAGCCATTCAGAGAGCGTTCATCGTTGCCGAATAAGACCGGCAGCCAGCCGCCGAGCTGATAGTACAAATATTCCACTATCTCTGGCAGTTCGTTGGTTTTCACCGTCACGGTGAGCTGATCGGCGGTTTGCCACTCTTCATCCAGTACGCTATTGGGAAACTTTTCGCGCAGCTTTTTCAAATAGCCCGTACCGCGCTTTTCACCCTGTTGATTATTATTTACCACATTTAGGTAGCTCACATTACTTCTCCATGCAGGATGTTGGTGCGCATTGCGCGGACGAAACATGTTGTGCAGCGACCCACGGCCAGTTGAAGGTTGGGGTCTGCGTTGATGATGGATTCATGACGATGGTGGCGGCGTTTTCAAGCAGACGTGTCACCGGTTGGGGAATATGCGTCCCCATCACCAGCATCAGCACGATTAGGATCGCCATCGGTAAGGTCGTGAGCAGCCCCAGTTCGCCTTTGCTGACGGCATCAGGGGCGTCGCCAAACAGAACACACGCCACCATGCGCACTAAACCACCGAGCACGATGGTTAACAGCAGCAGGATGAAAAGGGTGAGCCAAAGATGCCCCGCAGCCAAACCAGCAACAACGGTCATAAATTCACTGATGAAGACGTTAAACGGCGGCATTCCGCCGAGCGCCAGGGCGCCCCCCGCAAACAGCACCGCGCTGAACGGCATGATTTTGAGCATACCTCTCACCGCGTGCAGATCACGGGTGCCGTATTTCAATAACACGTTGCCAGAACCACAAAACAGCAGCGTTTTGGCCAGACTGTGATTCAGCGTGTGCAGCAAGGCCGCCAGCACACCCAGCGGGCCGCCGATGCCGATAGCGACCACAATCAGCCCCATATTTTCGACGCTGGAGTAGGCCAGCAAACGCTTAATGTCGCGCTGAACCAGAATAAAGAACGCCGCAACGGCAACGGACAGCAAGCCAAATACGATCAGTAATCGACTTGGGAATTCTGGCCCGATAGCGGCGCTGATGATGATGTAGTAGCGGATTATCACCAACAGAGCGCAGTTCAGCAGCACCGCAGAAAGCAGGGCGCTGGTGGGGCTGGGCGCTTCGCTATGAGCGTCCGGTAACCACGCATGCATAGGAAATAGCCCGGTTTTGGTTCCGAAGCCAATCAGGATAAATACAAAGGCCAAATGCATGAGGGTGGGATCTAGCTGGCCCGCATGTTTAAGCACTTCCGTCCAGAAAATAGCGTTGTTGGCATCGGGCATAAAGCTGGCCGCATTGGCATAAACCAAAATGGTGCCAAACAGGCCAAAGGCAACGCCGACGGTACAAATAATGATGTATTTCCATGCGGCTTCCAGCGACGAGCGCTGTCCGTAAATTCCCACCAGAAACGCCGAGCTTAAGGTGGTGGCTTCAATGGCGGCCCACATTAAGATGAGATTATTACTGGTGACCACCAGCAGCATGGTGAAGAGGAACAGGTGGAAGAAACCATAGTAATTGCACAGCGTTGGGACGGAAATTTCCCCTTCGTCGACTTCATGGCGCATGTAACCGATAGAGTAAAGTCCGGTTAAAAAGCCAATCACGCCCAGAATTGCCAAGAACAGGGCGCTAAGACTGTCAATATGCAGCCAGTGGTTAGCCGATAAAAGCTCGCCGTGCTCGGCTGTCATCGCAACTACCCACAGGGCGACGATTAACAACGCGAGAATACCAACGCTGTGCAGCGCTGTGACTATGACGCGGGCTGAATCCCCCAGCAGGCGGCTGGCAAAGGTTAACAACGAGGCAATTAACGGCGTCGCCAGTAGGAGAAATAAAATCGATTCTTGATTCATCGCGTTACCCCTTCAGCGCCGTGAGTTGTTCAACGTCCAGCGTGTTGAGCGTGCGATAAATCTTGCGCGCTAGCACCGCCATGACGATCACGGCAAAAATGGCATCGGTGGCAATACCGATTTCAACTAGCTCTGGTGCTCGGAATGCCAGCAATGCCAGAGTGAGATGAGAGCCGTTTTCCATCAGGCAGTAGCCAAATACCTGCTTCAGGATATTGCGCTGGGTTACGATACACAGTAGCCCCAATAGGAAATGCCCAAGCGAGACCGCCAGCGCAGGTTTCAGCGTCGCCAGTAACGGCAGTTGAACCGGCGCGACCACGAACCAACACAGCACCACGATAACGGCAGCAGACAGCATCAGCATCGACATGCTGATAATGCTGCCGTTGGCGCTGGGATCTGACAGCTTGCGAAAGGCATAACCCATAATAAGCGGCACCATTACGACTTTGGTAACGAAGGCGCTGATGGCCCAAAGGGCTAACTGATGAGCCTCAAGAGTTTGCGACAGCGTGAAGAATATCAGCACCAAAACCAGCGACTGCAAAGCATAGAGCCAGCAAGAAGCGGTAGGGCGTTTGGCGCCAATGACCAGCAGCGACGTGAGCATCATCAGCCCTGCGAGGTTATTAACGATCAATGATCCGGTCATAGTTGACTCCCTTATCCAAGCCAGGCAACGGCGATAAAACTTGAGAATACTGACATCGCGATCAGCACCACCAACACGATACGCATGGCTAGAGGAACCGGCGCCGCTTGAGCAACCTCTTCGCTCGGCGTGCCGGGAATGACGCGACCGAACCAATAAATGAACCACGCAAAGCTGGCGACAGATTCGATGAGTACCAGCACCATTAATGGCGTCATGACCCAAAACTCATGTGAAAGCGCAAAACCTGCGGCGAAAATAGGGAATTTGCTAAAGAAGCCGTTAAACGGGGGGACGCCGGTAATGGCTAAGGCGGCCACGCAGAATCCGATGCCAAGCAGCGGCATTTTCTTCAGCACGCCCTTTAAACGCGGCAGCATTCGGGTGCCACAGCTGTAGCTAAGTGCTCCGGCGATCAGGAAGAACAGGCTTTTGGCAAAGGCATGGTTGAAGATGTAAGCCACACCGCCTTCAAAGGCCAGTTTAGAGCCGAATATCGACAGCGAGAGGGCGAGAAAAATGTAGGAAAGCTGGGTAATGGTTGACCATGCCAACAGGCGCTTCATGTCTTTTTGCGGCAAATACATTAAGAAGCCGTAGATCAGCGTGATGGTCGCCATGATGATGCCGACCCAGCCGATAATATGCGGCACTTCTCCGGCCGATAGGATGGCACGCGCGAAGATATAAACACCGACTTTGACCATTGATGCCGCATGTAAATAAGCACTGATAGGCGTTGGCGCTTCCATCGCATCGGGCAACCACGCCTGTAGCGGTAGCTGGGCAGATTTCCCCCATGCGGCAAACAAGATCCCGCCGAACACGATATAGCTGGCGCTGCCGTGTAAATTAGCCAGCGCGCTGAGGGCAAAAGTGCCGGTATTAAGGAACAGTGTGGCGGCCGCGAGATACAGCCCAATCGAGGCCACATGGGTGATAAGCAGCGCTTTCATGGCGGAACGCTGAGATTTTGGCGTCTGGTAATAGCCAATTAATGCCCACGAACAGCCGCCTGTGATTTCGAAAAACAGCAGTTGCCCCAGAATGGTGGATGAAAGCACCAGCCCGACCATGGCACCAATGAAGATCAGCAGAAACGCGTAATAGCGATTGCTGTCCTCATGTGGATGCTCTTTATTACCAACGGTGAGATAACCCGTTGAATAGAGGCTGACCAAGAAGCCAAGAAACACCACGGCAAACACGATAAGGGTGCTGATTCGGTCAATGGTAAAACCAAACAGCTCGACCGTGCCGTAGCTGAGTAGGGTATAGGTGACGTCGGCTTTATCATGCAGCCAATATTGCCAACCCAGTGCCAGCGTGCCCAAGGTGGCTAATAGGGCGAGGAGAGTACATAGCCATTTAGCGTAACGTTTGGGTGCGCAGGCGGTGATAAGTGCGCCGATAAACGGTAGCAAAAGGGTCGTTAGAGCGATATTTTCCATCATGGCGGTAGCTCCTTATAGACCGGTTAGGTAAAACACGAAGGCTAGCGCTGCAACGCCAAAGCCAAGCCATGTCACACGGTGAGTCATCAGGAAGCGACCGCGAGCCAAACTGTTTTCCACCAGTGAGGCCAGCACGAATACCACCAGAAGTTTGATAAGCATGAGGATCAACGCGAAGAAGAGCGCAGAAGCGCTGAGCGTGGCGGCCTTACCAAAGGGAATAAACACCGCTAGAAACAGTTCTGCGACCACGACCTGCTTCAGGCCGATTCCCCATTTCACCAAGGCCAGTCCCGAACCTGAATACTCGGTGAGCGGCCCTTCCTGCAATTCCTGTTCGGCCTCGGCCACGTCGAAGGGAATTTTTCCCATTTCAATGAAGGCGGTAAATCCGCAGGCTAGCAGCGCCAAGAACGTTGCCGTGGGTGAGCTCCACCCCTGAGTCAAGGTGGCGCTGATGGTGCCAATGTTGGTTGACCCCGCGATAAGCGCCACCACCAAAAGAGCCAGAATCAACGTTGGTTCAACTAAGATCCCCAACGTGAGTTCACGGCTGGCACCAATACCGGCAAAAGTGCTGCCGGTATCCAAGCCGGAAAGCGAGAAGAAAAACCGGAACAGAGCGAAAAGATACAGCAAAGCGATAAGGTCACCCGCGCCACCGAAGGGGGCAGTCTGTGTGAAGACTGGGAGAGACATCGCCACTAACAGCATGCTGCCGAGCAAAACATAGGGCATCAGGCGGAAAATAATGCCGGACTGTGCTGGACCGACTTCTTGGCGCTTGAACAGTTTGCCAAGATCGCGATAATCCTGCCAAATCCCCGGCCCGCGGCGAGATTGCATTCTGGCGCGGATCTGGCGCGAGATACCGGTCATCAGTGGAGTCATGGCTAATAGGATAATCGCTTGCATTAGCGCGAAGATCCCCATCGCCAGCGAGGGCGTTTCTTGCATTAACATGATTTTCTCCTCACACCGCAATAATCAAAAGTAGGATCACTAATGCGGCCACAATGTAGAGGCAGTACAGTCTGAAATCGCCCCCCTGCAGATTTTGAACGCGTGAGCCAAAACGTCGCACGCCACGAACCAGTGGGTAGATGATGCCTTCGTCCCAAAACGGTTCTGCACGTGCGGCTCCGCGGGTGGTGCTATCTAGCGCACGTGCTAAAAGAGGTGACGGATCGAGCTGTTTACGCAGCCGATAAAGCGACATAAACATCACGCGCAGCGGTTGAGTGAAACTGCCAGCGGAAGCAGACATGGCATCCTCCCAGCCGTATCCACAGGCCCAAGGATCGCCATGGCGACGAAATTTCTGCTGGTTACCGCGTAACGCCAGATAGACCAGCAGCGGCAGCAGCGGCAATGCCAGTAATAAGATGAACATGACCGCTGGGGAAAGCATGGCCTGAGAGGCCTGCGCGGGAACCAGCAGCAATCCTTCAGAGACGGTGATGGGGTGAGTATTGACGAGCGTAGTGGCTACGCTAGAAATGATGGGTGCCACAATGCTGGCACCTGCGCCAAGCAAAATGCACAGTAACGCCAACAGCAACATGGAGAGCGTCATTGGCCAAGGCACTTCGCGAGCCTGCGCGGCCTGCTCACTGCGCGCACCGCCGCAAAAACTAATGCCGTACACTTTAACGAAGCACATCGCTGCGAGTGCGCCGGTGATGGCCAGCATCACAATGGCAATGGGCGCACTTAGCCGCATGATGAAATCACCGGAATGGCTCATTGAGAACAGCGATTGATAGGTGTACCACTCACTGATGAAGCCGTTGAGCGGGGGGAGTGCCGAAATAGACATACAGCCGATGAGAAATGCCAGTCCTGTCCACGGCATAAGTTTGCCGAGGCCGCCCATCTTTTCCATATCGCGGGTGTGCACACGGTAAATAACGGCGCCTGCGCCGAGGAACAACAGCCCTTTAAAGACGGCGTGATTCAGCAGGTGATAGAGCGCGCCAAGCAGACCTAACGCGGCGAGAACAGGGTGCTGAGTGGCGATGCCAACCATGCCTACGCCCACGCCCATTAAAATGATGCCGATGTTTTCAACCGTATGCCATGCGAGGAGCCGCTTGATATCGTGCTCGGCAAGCGCATACAGCACGCCTAACACGGAAGATACGGCACCAAATCCCAGCACCACGATCCCCCACCACAGCTCGGTGGCACCTAGCAGGTCGATACCGATCTTGATGATGCCAAAAATGCCGATTTTCACCATAACGCCAGACATTAAGGCCGATGCGTGGGAAGGTGCCGCAGGGTGCGCGCGAGGCAGCCAGCTATGCAGCGGCAGCATCCCTGCTTTGGCACCAAAGCCAAAAAAGCCCAGCAGAAAAACGGTCGAGGCCAGCCCTGGAGAAAGCGAGAGGCTGCGGAAAGAAGCAAAATTGAGGCTGCCGCTTTGCTGCCACATCAGGAAGAAGGCAATCATGATGAGCACGGAACCGGCGTGGGCGATAAAGAAATAGAGCAGGCCCGCGTGGATAGATTCGTCGTCCTGATCGGCAATAACCAAAAACCACGAGGCGAGCGACATCATTTCGAACAGAATGATGAAGTAAAAGGCATTGTCCATCACCACCAGCGCCACCATGGAGGCAATGAACAGGTTCATGAAGAACCCCATGCTCCACGCTCCGCGGCCGCGATACTCCTCAACATAAGAAAGTGAATACAGCCCGCAAAGGGTCACCAGTAATGAAATGACCAGCACCATAAACGCCGCGAGGGGATCCATTCGAACCACGAACTCGGCGAAAGGGAAGGGGCCGGCAGCAGAAAAGGTGAGCGTTATGCCCTGCATCAATACCGGAAACGCGCTGCACAGCCCGATAATACCGCCCAGAATTGCGCTGATGCCGGTGGCCCAAATCGCGATACGCTCTTGCCGTGCAAACAGTAAAGAGAGTACGGCACCCACAACGTAGAGACCAACAGACCAGAACAACAATTGTAGAGAATCCATATTAGAGGTGCTCCTGCGGTGGGATGGCGAGCGCCAGAAGGTCAGACGCTAACTCGGAAGAGGCTTCCAAGCGGCGTTGTAGCAGTTGCTGAGCCATCAGTTTTTCATCGACCAAGTGCAGCGCATCGGTGGGGCAAACTTGGATACAGGCGGGGCCAGACGGCGAGAAAGCACATAGGTCACATTTGACGGCAATGCTACGTACCCCTGCATTCCATGCCAGAAAGGGTTCCATCGTCGGCGGACTGACGGGGACATCGGCAAGCTCAGCCGCGCTGACGTGATATTGAAATTGATTGGGAAGATCCAGAGGATGACTACCAAAAGGTGTAATCGCCCCGAAGGGGCAGACCAGACCACATAGTTTGCAGCCGATGCACAGGCTTTCATTTAGCTCAATGGCGTCTGCGCCTTGGCTGATGGCGCTAACTGGGCATACTCGTTTACACGGTGCGTCTTCACATTGGCGGCACAGGATGGGGGCCGTTTGGTCGCCGGTACGCGTCATCGCAAGGCGAGGGTGCTGCTGCAACCCTTGATCCTTGTGCGTCTGGGCGCAGGCAGCCAGACAAGTATTACAGCCAATGCATCGCAAAGGTTCTGCAATCACAAAGCGATTCATGTTCGGTCCTCTGGTTCAGATGACAACGGTGACTATCATGCTCAATGCATGAGCACGATCCGTGCCAAAGAGAGGCCTAAGAATTTTTTCTAATAAAAAGAATGAGTAACGTTTTTAGCGCGAGACAAATTAAGTGATTTGGGGCGGGGTCGTCATTTTTATGAGTTAAAAAAACGTCAATTGTGACGAATAAGAATATCAAAGGTAAAAAGTGTGATCGCCAGCACGTCATGCTGAGAGGATAAGAAAAACCCCGCCGATGCGTAACGCCGTTCGTTTAAGAGATCGAGATACACGGGGCTAGCACACCGCGGGGCGCTCCGGCAGCTAAAGCTGCTACGCCCCCCATCGGTGTACTTCCCCTAAAATCACGCTTAAGTGAACGGTGTTACGACGATGCGGGGTTTATCGCTTAATCAGCGGCTTTTCAGTTCACCGAAAGTAGCGAGAATTTCCAGCGGATATCGTTCCTGACGTTGATAACGCAGGATGCTCTCGCGAACCAGCGGCGACCGCAGACGGTCACTGTGAATAATTTCATCGGCGGTAAGCCACAGGCAGCGGTCAATATCGTTATCGTGTGGCTGCGTTTCCGGCTGTTCTGGCAAATCAATCGAGAAGGTAAAACGCAAGAAGGGGGTGTTGTCTGGCGCAACCCATTGATACATTTGCAACAGGTGCTGAGGCTGGGCGTGTATCCCCGTCTCTTCCCATAGCTCACGCACCGCGGCCTCCAACAAAGTTTCGTCGGCCTCCAAATGACCCGCAGGCTGATTCCAGGTCGGTTTGCCGTGTACGGTTTCTTCAACGATCAAAAAACGATCTTGGGATTGCACAACGCAGGCAACGGTCACATGAGGTTTTAGCATCAGATTTCCTTCTTCTATTGTTTAGCTATTCAATATTGCTTAACCATTTCGTTCTTAAGGCGTTTAATTCAGCCATGTGTTATGCATGCTTCACGGCTAGGGATATTGGATTTCTTGCCACGCGCCGAGGGCGAGATCTTGCAACGTAATATCTCCCATGCTGTAGCGGATCAGGCGCAGGGTGGGGAAACCAATATGCGCTGTCATTCGACGCACCTGCCGGTTACGGCCTTCATAAAGCGTTACTTTCATCCATGTGGTAGGGATAGATTTACGCTCACGAATTGGGGGATTACGCGGCCAAAGCCATTCTGGCTCGGCAACGATTTCAACCCCGGCGGGTAGCGTCATACCGTCTTTTAGCTCAAGGCCACGGCGGAATTGCTCTAGAGCGGTTTCGTCTGGCGCACCTTCAACCTGAACATAGTAGACCTTACCCGTTTTTTGCCCTGGCTGAGTTAGCTGAGCTTGAAGTTGGCCGTCGTTGGTTAGCACCAGTAGGCCTTCGCTGTCTCGATCGAGACGACCGGCGGCGTAAACGTCGGTCAACGGGATGAAGTCTTTTAAGGTAGTGCGTCCTGCTTCATCGGTGAACTGAGGCAAAACGTCGAAAGGTTTGTTGAATATGACCACTTTTCGTGGCCCACGTGGACGCTTTACAGCCGCAGCAGGGCGCGAGCTGAATCGGTTAACTTTGTGATTTTTAACAGGGAATTTTGACATAGTGATTATGATAGCAGATGGTCGCAACATTATAACTGAAATCGTATTCCGATTGGCGACAGACAATATTTCAAGTAATATTGACAGGTATCTTACATTGCATTAACAAAAGGCTGCGTTTTTTAAAATTCATGCCTTAGCGAAATCAAGCAGTTACTGTACAAAAACGAATGACCCAGGTTAATGGGTAGTAATATTTATAAACGGTATTTTATAAGTACGTGCGCTGAAGGAGAGGTTAATGGAAAGCAAAGTTGTTGTTCCGGCTGAAGGTAAGAAAATTACGGTTGATGCTCAGGGGAAACTGGTTGTTCCGCATAACCCGGTGATTCCGTTCATTGAAGGTGACGGTATCGGTGTTGACGTGACTCCTGCAATGATCAAAGTCGTAGATGCAGCCGTTAACAAAGCCTACAAAGGCGAACGCAAAATTTCTTGGATGGAAATCTACACCGGCGAAAAATCAACTCAGGTTTATGGCAAAGACGTATGGTTGCCTGAAGAGACGCTGGACCTTATTCGTGACTACCGCGTGGCTATCAAAGGCCCACTGACCACTCCGGTTGGCGGCGGTATTCGTTCTCTTAACGTTGCATTGCGCCAGCAGCTCGACCTTTACGTTTGTCTGCGCCCAGTCCGTTACTATCAGGGCACGCCAAGCCCGGTGAAACAGCCAGAATTGACCGATATGGTGATCTTCCGTGAAAACTCAGAAGACATCTATGCTGGTATCGAATGGAAAGCAGATAGCGCTGAAGCTGACAAAGTGATCAAATTCCTGCGTGATGAAATGGGCGTGAAGAAAATTCGCTTCCCTGAACATTGCGGTATCGGCATCAAGCCTTGCTCGGAAGAGGGCACTAAGCGTTTGGTACGCGCGGCGATTGAATATGCGATCACCAACGACCGCGATTCTTTGACGCTGGTTCACAAAGGCAACATCATGAAGTTCACCGAAGGCGCATTTAAAGACTGGGGATACCAGTTGGCGCGTGAAGAATTCGGTGGCGAACTGATCGACGGCGGCCCATGGGTTAAAATCAAGAACCCTAAAACCGGCAAAGACATCATCGTTAAAGATGTGATTGCGGATGCGTTCCTGCAACAGATCCTGCTACGTCCTGCCGAATATGACGTTATCGCCTGTATGAACCTGAACGGTGACTACATTTCTGATGCGCTGGCCGCACAGGTTGGTGGTATCGGTATTGCACCGGGCGCTAACATCGGTGACGAATGCGCACTGTTCGAAGCTACCCACGGCACGGCACCTAAGTATGCTGGCCAAGATAAAGTAAACCCAGGTTCTATTATCTTGTCCGCTGAAATGATGCTGCGCCACATGGAATGGTTTGAAGCGGCTGATTTAATTGTTAAAGGCATGGAAGGCGCGATTGCTGCCAAGACCGTGACCTATGACTTCGAACGTCAGTTAGAAGGCGCTAAGCTGCTGAAATGTTCAGAGTTTGGTGACGCGATTATTAAGCACATGTAATAGCGTAAATGTAAACGGGGCCGTTAGAGCCCCGTTATTTTTTGTTAACAAGAAATCTTCCCCAAAACTCCACCAAAATTCTTCCCCAAAACCCTCCTGTGATTGGCTCTTTTATATAGCAACAACCATCCAATTTTTCCCCCGATCGTCGTTGTACTTATCTGTCATTTTTTTTGATTTATGCCCAAGTAGTTTTTGCGTATCGACTCCTTGCTCTCGATAGAGTCGTTCCGATAACGATCTTTGTTCGTGAAAGGTTGGTGCTGTCTTTTCTTCCCAACTGATACCGCAATTGTTGCGTGATTTCTTAAAAGTCGTTGTCAGCGAACTTACCGATACATTTCCGCCGCATGTGGCTTGAGATGTTGAATGCCTAAAATGAACCAAATACTTACTGACCACGGCATCGCGGCATACCGCAATTACATCTCTAAGGCTCATATCAATCGCGTTGCATCTGAGGCTCAGTGGGATCGCCAATCTCATGCCTGTCTTTTCTTGGGTTACATGCAACATGTCATCCCAAATATCCGAAAACTTCATCGCGCATATATCTCCGATCCTTTGGCCGGTGACTAATGCTAATAGCATCCCGCTCTTGAGATAGGCTGGGTGGTGATCTGCTTGTGTGAAAATCGCCTGCCACTCCACAAGAGATAATCTCTGTCGTGAGATTTTGTTGTGGGGCTGTCGGGTTGCTTGTGCAGGGTTGTAGCCTGGAGGCACGTGCCCAGCGTGCTGGGCCTCTTTGAATATATCAATCAGAACCATTCGAACGACCTGAGCCATACGACTGTGTCCATCGGCCTTTACTGGATCGACAATCTCTGAGATATCGAGAGTAGTAATGCTTTTTAAATACTGCATACCACAGTGTTCACGGAACAGACGGACGGGTTTTATTTTCTGCTTGTAAGTATTGGGTCTTAATTCCTCGTTTTTAATTCGTTCTTCCTGAATGGTTATATATTTATCAAGCCACTCAGAAACAGTAATGGATTCTCTCGAGCCTTTTAACTGCGCAATTTTGTCATTAATAGACAGGATTTGCCTTGTACGCTGCTCAGCAATAATTACGTTTGCTTCACTAGCGACCTGTTTGGCCTCATCTTCATCGCACCCTAAGCTGTGAAATTTACCGGTGATAGGATGCTTATATTGCCAGTAGACCTTTCCATTACGCTTATCTAATTTCCTATACAGATTCGGTATAGTGATCTTATGCGAGCGTGGACGAGCAGCCATCTGAAATAATCCTTTTTAGCATTGGATTTGCCGTCTTTGAGAGTACAGGTGTTGCCAGCATGCCCACATATCGAGCATTGCGGTCAACCATCCACTCTCGACCAATTTTCTGAGCAGGTGGGACGATCATCTGCCCCTTGGCATATTTTTTTAAGATTCTTTCGCTAGGGGCGAGGTCGCCAAATTCCTCTTTTGCCCACTCCAGCAATGGAAGCATTCGCGCCATAGTCATTCCTCGATAGCCAGCCCAATAGCACAGTATGAGCTGGCGGGTAGTTTGGGTACTAATAATCAGTTTTAATGGGATGCCATGTTGCCAGAGTAGGCTATGACCATTTGCTCAGCATCATTCATTGCATCATGCAGTGCATGATGCTTAATAATCTGAAAACATGGCTGGTGGTCCACGATGTAACCTTTTTGGCTGTCAGTTAGCGCATCGATATACGTGCGGACGTCTCGCTTGCCGTTGTATTTCCAAGGGCAGGTCAAACCGCATTGGCGATAAGCATGTTCCAAAATGGAGCCATCAAAATCAGTACCACGAAAATATATCCGGGCATCATTATGCTGAGCGATCCAGTTGGATAAGTTCAGCAGTTGCGTGCTTAATGAATGGCGCTCACCGGCTAAAGCTTCATGAGCATCTTCCCCCTGAGTTCTCCACCAGAACTGAGTATCTTTGCCAACAGAACGGCCAGACATGAGCTGGTTGAACGTATCCACAAGTGCGTAAAAGATATATGGGGAATATTCGGCTACATCTAGATCTCGGCTAACTTCAAGAATAGAACTGCGTGTCTTCTCGATGTTTGAGATATCAAAAGCGAAGCCCCCAATAGAAAGGATTAAAGCAGAAGGGCGTACATCCATAGTTTCAATGTCGATCACGATTGAGTTAGTCATTTTTCTGCCCCTGTGCTGGGAGTTCAAGATTTGAAATGATCTCTATTACCGAGCTTAGCCTCATGGCCATTGCTGCAGCCTTTTGTGTTGGCGTAGGAAGCTCTTTCAAAATCCAGCTAAGGACTCTGTTTAGTAGTTCTATCTGTTGGCTCAAATCTACAAGCTCAGGCTTTCTTTCTGCATCCTTGGCTTGCAGACGCACTTCATACAACACGTCATACCGAGTAGTGACCTCACGCAATATTGCTGCGGCCTCCGGGTATTGCCCTCTCACTAGCTTGGTGCCTGCATGCGCCTGCTTAACGAGTGTCTTTGCTGGTAATTCGCTTAACGTCACGATTATTCCTCCACATTTTTTTAGGTATGAGTATCTCCGGTGCGAATTAATTAAAATTCACACAAACAGATAGGTTCTCTAATAATTCTCCACATAAATGAGCAGTGGTGGCTGGACTTGAACCAGCGCGTACCCGCTACGCTATGAACGCTTGTGACGCTCTACCAACTGAGCTACGCCACCCACTCTGCTTGAGACCCCTCACAAGCCAAAACAAGTGTAACGAGTATCTCTGGGATGAATTAATAGTACCTTAGGTATTATTTAAATCAATACCAGCGGTATTTTAATTTAATATTTGGATATTATTTTATTGAAAGTTAAGTGATTTTATTTTTTTGCGGGGTGAACTGCTGAGGATAAGACAGAGAGCCCAACAGTTTAGAGAGCTCTTTAGAGGGTAGATGCAGGACTAAACTAATCTCAGTTTGGTTTCGATTGCGACTCCGATAATTTTACAGTTGCCATTGATTGGAACGAGAGGCCATGCAGGGTTCAGACCTTTGAGATATTTAGCTCCACCATCGATGATCAATTTTTTAAATGTGGCTTCATTCGCATCCGTTAGTTTTGCAATGACTAAGCTGCCATTCACAGGATCTCTGCCCGTATCTATAAGCACTAAAGTACCTTCAGGAATACTGATGCCGCTAGGGGCTGTCATTGAATCGCCTTGCACACGCAGCCAAAAACCAGAGCCAAAAACAGTAGCATCTGATTCGAACCATTCATCAATATCATCAAGAGTATAGGGCTCGCAAGCGTCAGCCCATGCGCCAGCACTTACCCAGCTAATGACTGGATAGAGATTGCCGCGAGCATAAGGAATTGGATTTTTAACATTGGCATCAAGTGATGACGCCATTTGCTGTGCTTCCTTTGCAAGAGTAGGGCTAAAGTCTGAAATGCTGATGTTTAGCATCTTGGCAAATACAGCTGCGGCTTTTGTATTAAGCGCATTCCTACCATTTAGATAATGACCAACCGCACCTTGACTCGCATTCAGCTCGTCGGCGATAGATTGCTGGGTTAGTCCCAGTGTTTTCTTTTTAGCCTCATAAATCGCTTTTAGTCGCTTGGCGTCTTCAAGCTGATCTGGCGTCAATGTCTTTTGGTTTTTCATTCTTTGATTTTAATACCTTTAGTCATAAAAATGCGAATACCTCAGGTATTGATTTAAATAATACTTTGGGTATTATTATTGGACTTTCATCTAGTCAGGAGGTGTTCAGTGAGAGTCGTTTCACTAGCTGATTATGTCAAGGAGAAGGGGCAGGTTACCGCGGCCGCAACGCTTGGTGTACATCAAACAGCTATCAGTAAGGCGATCAGAACAAAGCGCAATGTAAACGTTATTCAACAGTTGGACGGAACAGTCCGAGCTGAAGAGATCAAGCCATTTCCAAATCACAAACCAACAAGCGAGGAGATGTCCTGTAGCCATAAATCATAAGTAACCAGACCAAAAGTAAAACCACAAAAAAAGGACCAACGCTGTGGACAACAAGAACTTTCCAGCCCCGGCTGATATGACAGTAGCAATGCACAAGCTGATCACTTCTACACCGGGTGGGTATGAAGCGATGGCGCAACAGCTTTCGCACGATGGTACCCATAACGCGCTGAGTAACCGCGTTCGCCAGATCGGTGGGCAAATGGTGCCGTTCGGCATGGTCATCCAAATGGAGGCCTTTTCCGGTCGCACGGATATTACCGAGGCTATGTGCAAACGCGCTGGTGGTGTGTTCGTGAAATTGCCTGATGTCGATCAGGTCGGGAATGAGGAGCTGCTGCACAAGTTTAACGATCTGCTCGCTGCGCTGGGTGACTTTAGCCGGGCGCATAACGAGTTCACCAACGATGGCGTGCTTGATCGAGAAGAAAGCAAACGACTACGGGCTAAAGGGTATCGCGCACAGTCTTTGATAGCTGAGATTTGGGTGATTTCAGAAATGTTGTGGGGAGAAGGTGACGCCAAGAGTATGCAGCTCTTGGCGTCGGGTGCGAAACATTCTTGTGTGGAGAAATAATCGCGTGAGCAATTTAACAGTAAATACTCTGGCGCCGCAACTGCGTTGCTTACCAGCTACAAACGTCCGGCCACCAGCGCCATTACGGTATGAACGAAGAATAGCAAACCGCTGGGTGCCATGTAACCACAGAAGGGCGGTGGCTATTGTGGGTGTTATAGCAAGAAAGCGGAGGACGTCATGACACACGGTATTGCTTCTCTTGATCGCTTCTATCGCGATAGGAAAGGGACTGTTGTCCACGTTATCCGTTACGACCGGATTAACCAGAAAGTGATTTATCGCCGTCAGGGCTATGACTTTGAGTGTGCATCGCCGCTCATTCTCTTTCGCTCTCGTTTTGAAAGGATCGACGTATGAGCAACAAGTTATCAGGTTACGTCTGGGACGGTTGCGCAGCTGCGGGGTTAAAACTCTCAGAGGTGGCCATCATGGCTCGTCTGGCAGATTTCAGCAGTGACGAGGGCAAAAGCTGGCCCTCAGTGACCACCATTGCTCGCCAGATTGGTGCGGGTGAAAGCACCGTACGTACAGCGCTGGGGAAACTGGAGCGAGAAGGGTGGATTAGCCGCCAACAACGCCGAGCAGGTAACAGGAACGCCAGCAATATTTACCAGCTCAATGTTGAGAAACTTCGCCTAGCTGCTCATGCGTCAGAATCTGACCCGTCAAAATCTGACGCCTCAAAATTTGACGGGTCAAAATCCGACGCGTCGAAATCCAGCAAAAAGGGCGGTTTTCACCCGTCAGAATCTGGGGGCGATCCATCAGTAACATCAACACCTGAACCATCAAGTATTAAAACCTTTTGTCAGCCTCCGGCCGACCCTGAGGTTGAAATCACCGATCAGGCCATTCAGGTACTCAAACACCTGAACCAAGTAACCGCATCTCGGTACCAGAATTGCAAATCGTCACTCGAGAATATCCGTGGCCGACTGCGTGAAGGGTTCACCACTGACGAGCTGGTGTTGGTTGTGGATTTCAGTGTCGAGCGTTGGGCCAGCAATCCTGATTTTTCAGCGAACCTGAATCCGGTGACGCTGTTTCGCCCAGCAAAATTCCCCGCATATCTCAGTTCGGCGACCAAATGGGTGGCCGCTGGTCGACTGCCAAGATCTCAGTGGCCTACAGGCACGCAAGCAAAACAGCCAGCAAGCTACGTCAATATGGATTTCTCGAAGCAGGAATATTCAGCGCCAACCACTGGCTGGAGAACATGATCATGAAAATTAAAACCATGCCAGTTATTCGTCGCCATCGCCCAGCACTGGTTCAACTTCATCAGGAAAGAGCTAGACGTTGCGAAGCATCAAAGCAGTGGCGCCGCGCTGAATATGAATGGTCCCGAGTCATTGAGAACTGTGGTACCGAAGAAGATATGGAACACGCAGTGAAATGCCGTAACCAGTGCTCAATTCATTGCCGTGCGACGTATGTAACAGCTGATCCGCGAATGGATTTTGAAACGGTTGTCAGCTTGGAGGTGCTGTCGTGAATATGAATATCAACCCATACTGCGCCGATTTAGCAGCACAACGTGCAGAGTCTGAACACTACCTAAAAGACGTTGGCGATCAGTGGCGTACTCCAGATTCATTGTTTTGGGGCATTAACGCTATGTTCGGGCAAATTACTCTCGATCTGTTTGCTGATGCTGATAATGCCAAATGTGACGCGTACTACACCGCTGAAGATAACGCACTTACTCAGGACTGGTCAGAACGTCTAAAAGAGCTAGGCGGTGCGGCATACGCAAACCCACCGTACAGCCGCGTTAAAGAGTATGAAGGGCAATATGTCACAGGCATGCGCCACATTATCGATCATGCGATGGCTATGCGTGAGAAGGGCGGTCGTTACATCCTCCTGATTAAGGCTGCGACAAGCGAAGTGTGGTGGCCAGAAGAAGCCGATCATGTTGCTTTCATTCGTGGGCGTATCGGCTTTGATCTGCCTGTGTGGTTTAAGCCTGCTGATGAGAAGCAAAAGCCTACCGGCGCGTTTTTTGCTGGAGCGGTGGTCATTCTGGATAAGCAATGGCGTGGACCAGCAATCAGTTATGTCACCCGCGATGATCTAATCACTCGGGGTGATGCATTTCTGGCGCAAGTTCGTCGTATGGCTGAAAAGCTGGTGGCAGCATGAGATTGTTACTGACTGCGTTTCCTCAGTCAGATCTGGGCGTAGTGCTACTGCGCCCCGGTACCGGTCTGATGCATCATTTCAAACAACAGCAACGCCTGTACATTTCTGATGAACCCCGTGCTCTGCGTGAATTGCCAACGGGTGAAATTCCTGCAGAACATCAGACATTAGCCGCAGATCCGCGCCTATCTGCTTTCTGGGCTAATGATCGTGTTTATCGAGCAGCTGGTGGGTTGGATAGTTTGCTCACATGGCTCGATGAGAAGGATGAATGCCAGTGGCATGCGGATTGGCACCATAAAGAGCTAGTGACAACACCCTATGAGGGCAGCGCGGTTCGGCTGTGCTGGAGTTGTGATAATCGTACTCGCACGCATTTCACAGAAGCCATGATGTCGATTGCTATGCAGAACAGGATTGAATGCTTACTCGAGGCCATTCGCATCAAACTGGATCTGAGTGAAGGGCGAGAGATTTCATTTGCTGAGGTGTGCTGGTGGGCGACGCTAAACGGTGTAGCAGACCTTCTTCCTGCGTACGCTATTACTGGGATGGAACTCCCCACCATCGGAGGCACAACGAAAGAGGCGGATATTAACCCGTGGGAGCCAGATCCATTCTCTATTGTTGCCGATCTTGTGGAGCAGGTAAAACCCGTTATCAAGCTTTCGGGTGATGAAGCGCCACCAGCGAGCTTTATGTTGAAACCTAAGTTACAGCGGTGGGAGTGTGAGAAATACACGCGGTGGGTAAAAACGCAAAAGTGCTGCGGTTGCAGTAAACCAGCTGACGATCCGCATCATGTGATTAACCACGGGCTCGGTGGCATGGGAACCAAAACGCATGACCTGTTCGTGTTGCCGTTATGCAGACGGTGCCACGACAAGTTGCACAAGGATGTTGGGGCGTGGGAGCAGAAACACGGGGATCAGCGATTCCTATTGATTGAATTTTTAAATTACGCGCTGGGTGTTGGCGCAATTTTCAAAGCGTAACGTGTGGGGAGCGCTGAGTAATGAATTTACAGCATTTAGAGTATGTAAGAAGCTGCGTTTCGCTGGCACTTGCAAACATTGTCGGAGCAACAAAAGGCCAGCTTGATGCGTTTCAGGGAGCGGCAGTGGTAAACACGTCACGTTATCCACGTAAGCCAGTGCGCGAAGTTGGCGGGCAGGTTCGCATTGCTGATCCGGTTAAGTGTGCAGAAACTCGAGGCGGTAAGGATATAAGGCCACCAATTGAAGAAATTGTGTTCTGTCTTAGTTCGTGGCGCCGGGCAATATCTACACTTGATGGCCACCAGCTTGGATGGATTCGGTATTGCTATGCGCATGACCTGAACTATGACTATCAAGTCCTGATCACTAAACATGTATGGGACGAGTTCAAAAAGACGTTAGCAGGCAAGCGGATCACAAAGAAAGTGACGTCACGACTTGCACAATTGGTGTGGCTGGCAGTGCAGCAGTATGCCTACACTCGCAGAGCTATGGATGGAGAGCAGCGTAAAGCATGTGAATTAGCGAGCTTGCTGGGGATTGCCCCGGACAATTGGTCAAAACACTATGCTGATCATTGGGCACACTTGATCCTTGAGTGTGAGCGATTAGATGAAGGCGTATTGCGTGATGTAGATAACAAAAGAATTGATGATATCGTGCATTTTAACGACAAAGTTATTGCAAAAGTCAACAAAATGAGCCATATTTAACGTTAATTTGGTATGTTGCCTAAATTACATATAAACCCGCCAAGTGCGGGTTTTTTGATCATGGCATCCAGCCAACAACCATCTATACACTAACTCTACTTCCCTGATGGATGGTAGGAGGCTGTACGGATATTCCTGAATTTGGGAAGTGGTCATCTGTGAATTCAATTTTCAGCACAACTAACATGAGTTCGTCTACTCTGTATGTGGGTAAACTACTTACAGAGAAATGCGATGGAACTACTGCTTAACGAAGCTGTATATGATTTGTGGGTTAGAGCTACTTGTTTTGCTGACGATGACCTGATTGATGAAGCTGACATCGTTGATTATATTTTTGATAATCGACCGAAAAAGTATCCCTGTGTTGCTTACTTGGGGCCGGTACAGAGCCCAACAGAATCATTCAACATTCAGTTCATCTACGGTGAACAGATCACAGAATGGGCGAAGCGTTTCTCCCTGTAATATCTTAGTCAACGAAAAATGCCTGCTAACGGATGATTTTACCATTGCTTGGGAAATAAATGATCGTTTGGGAGTAACGTAGATTGATTGAATAGAATCTACTTATAAGTTACGTTTATACATGCCGTGGATCTCGGCTAGTTTGTGAGAGAAGTGGACGGGAGGATTTTCCACGGCATTCAGCACATCAGTCAGCGAAGAAGGGTAAACCGGAGCGTTTGATGTGCTGAACAACTGCATGAGTACTGAGTTGGTATTCATCTAGGAGTCAACGTGGGGTGGCTACCCAGTGCTCATGACAGTTGTGGTTGATGGTGAACTCCTACATTGATAACTGCCTGTAATTAGACTTCCCTTACTATTTGGGCATGTCTTGGTGCTCTAATAATTCATGATTAGGCAAAATAGATATGCTCACTGAAGGCTCAGTGTCTCCATGACTATGAGTATCAATCACAATATTCCAAATCCCATCGTATGGAACTTCGACAATGGCCGGGAAATTGGTAAAAAAACCACCATGATAGTCGGCCCAGCTATCTCTACAAAACTTGTCGAAATACTTTTCATTAATCAAAAGAATTTTTGCAGGCTCTGAGCAAACCACTTTTACATAGCTGTTGGCAATAAGAAACAATCGACTATTTTTCATTCGATGGAACTCCACACGTAATAAAAAAGAAACCTCTCACCCCCGTAATTTCAGATGAGAGGGGCCATAGGCCAACACCAGGGAAAAGCGATGCTAATGTATAATCAAACGCAGTTAGTAATTGATACCCTAGGATGAATCGCAACTTATTGATTTAGATCTATTTATTTTATGATGAGTATTTGTTTTTATTATTACATCATAATTAACTCTAATGCTTTATGTTAAGTTATTGAAAATGATCTTTTTTTCAAAGGTATTGTTTTTGTCTTATGTTTATCAGGGTGAGATGATTCTTAGCTTATTTATTTTAATAATTATAAATTAAGTCATTATGGGTTTTAAAAGCTAAGCCTTGCTTAATAAAATATTAAGGCTAATCATCGTTAGTATCTAATTGAACAATAGGATTCTATCGCCAACCCTATAGTTCGCAGGCGAAGTTTAACGTCGATGTAATATCTAATAATCTTTTAGAGGCTACGTCTTGGTTGCCTCTATCATATCTAGCGCCCAGCCAACAATCTCTAGCTGTGAGTGGTTGTTGGCCAGGAGGAGACGCAAATACTTACTGCACGGTTAGATTGTAAGTAATTGTG
>NZ_FMIQ01000068.1 GCF_900095695.1 Hafnia alvei
ATGTTGTGTGGTCACAGAATGGCAGTGCGGTAGTGGGCACTTCGGCCAAAACCGACGGCAACGGCCAAACTACCGTGACGTTTACCGACCTGAAAGCGGAAACAGTGAACATCACCGCCACCGTGAACAGTACAAGTCAGTCTAAACCGAGTAGCTTTGTCCCTGACCCTGCACAGTTCAAGATTGATCAAGTCAGCCTAAAAAGCGATGGCACAGGTAGCACAAGCGGTGCACATATCACTGATAACATCGTCGCAAAAGTTCATGTTGTTGATGCAAGTGGAACAGCTGTAAATAATGAGACGGTAACTTTTAGCGTAAGTGGCTCTGCAACGCTTGGCAGCCCATCAGGGAAAACGGATACAACAGGATGGGTAACTGTAAACTTTACCGATACTGTTGCTGAAGTGGTTACATTCACCGGTACACTTAATAATGGAAGCCATTCATCAGCAACAATGACTTTTAGCTCGGTGCCAACGTCATTGGTATTAACGCAAAATGGAGCGAGAGGCTCGGCCAAGGATCCGATCATATATACAGCAGTCGTCACCGATGCCGTGGGGCACAAACTTCAAGGATTAACGGTTCGCTATACCCAGCCAGGAGGGTATGTAGTTTGCAGTATCAACAATGAAATTACAGATGCGAATGGAGAAAGCAAAATGACCTGCCATACTTCTGGTGGGACTTCTATGGGTACGAGTGTGACTGCAACAGTATATGCAACATCTGTATCCGATACTGTGTCTGGTATAAATTATTATCTTTACTAAAAGAACGATTTGATAAATAACAAGGTTGTTTTTTAATTAAAAAAGTCGCCCGAGGAAATATCTCGGGCGACTTTGCGTTTCAGTATTCGATGTAAAATATTTGAAGATTATACTTATTTCCAGAGCGATAGAATAACCCTGCACCCATAGTTCTCTATTTCTTCGGCATTATAGCAATCAGCATTTTTATGGCGATTTACGTCTCCGTATTTATGCAATTACATGCATGCAATTGCATGTGGTACATGACTGCACGAACCAATAAACATCCTCCTCAACGCCTCGGCGGGTATATTTCTCCGGTGAGCACTCCAGTTACATGACCTCCCCAAGCTGATTAAAACGCTTCTCTCAAAAGATATTTTCAAAGACCAGATAGTCGAGCACGTAGCGGCTAAACTCATGCTGACTGAGCAAAGAAGAAGTGGGGGGCAAAGTGCTGGCGTGAATGTTGCGCTTCACCTAAATCGGTGAGCTGTGGTGAATGGTTACGCGTAGGCTTTGCGCCAACTATGCAAAATTGACTGGCGGTGCAAACTATTTACGTTGTTGATGCACTTGGGGGGCGAGAATATCGCTGCGGTCTACTAACGATGATGGCTCACCGAAGGTAAAGCCTACACTACAGCATCAGATTGCGAGAGCTATCAAAAATAAAAAGGCCCCACCTAAGTGGAGCCTCTATTTTATGCCATTTTAAGCTGGCAGGTAATTACATGGACTGAGTGAAAGTACGAGTAATTACGTCCTGCTGCTGTTCTTTGGTCAAAGAGTTGAAGCGTACAGCGTAGCCAGATACACGGATGGTCAGCTGAGGATATTTCTCAGGATTTTCCATCGCGTCTAACAGCATTTCGCGGTTCATAACGTTAACGTTCAGGTGTTGACCACCTTCGATGCTAGCTTCGTGGTGGAAGTAACCATCCATCAGGCCAGCCAAGTTAGCTTTACGAACTTCGTCGTCTTTACCCAGAGCGTTAGGAACGATAGAGAAGGTATAAGAAATACCATCTTTAGCATAAGCAAACGGCAGTTTAGCAACGGAGGTCAGAGAGGCAACAGCACCTTTCTGGTCACGGCCGTGCATTGGGTTAGCACCTGGACCGAATGGCGCGCCAGCACGACGACCATCTGGGGTGTTACCTGTTTTCTTACCATAAACCACGTTAGAGGTGATGGTCAGAACAGACTGAGTAGGAACCGCGTTGCGGTAAGTAGTCAGTTTCTGAATTTTCTTCATGAAACGTTCTACCAGGTCACAAGCGATATCATCGACGCGTGGGTCGTTGTTACCAAACTGCGGGTATTCACCTTCGATGTCGAAGTCAACAGCCAGGCCGTCTTCGTCACGAATAGTAGAAACTTTCGCATATTTGATTGCAGACAGGGAGTCAGCAGCAACAGACAGACCTGCGATACCACATGCCATAGTACGATATACGTCACGGTCATGCAGAGCCATCAGGGATGCTTCGTAGCTGTACTTGTCATGCATGTAATGGATGATGTTCAGCGCGGTGACATACTGTTTAGCCAGCCAATCCATGAAGTGATCCATACGTTCCATGACTTTGTCATAGTCCAGTACGGTATCCATCATTGGAGCTTCTTTCGGGCCAACCTGCATTTTCAGTTTTTCATCAACGCCGCCGTTGATTGCGTACAGCATGGTTTTAGCCAAGTTTGCACGAGCACCGAAGAACTGCATTTGTTTACCAACAATCATTGGGCTTACGCAGCAAGCAATTGCGTAGTCATCATTGTTGAAGTCAGGGCGCATCAGGTCATCGTTCTCATACTGTACAGATGAGGTATCGATGGAAACTTTAGCAGCAAATTTCTTGAACGGCAGAGGCAGTTTTTCAGACCACAGGATGGTCATGTTTGGCTCTGGAGATGGACCCATGGTGTACAGGGTGTTCAGGAAACGGAAGCTGTTTTTGGTAACCAGAGTACGACCGTCCAGACCCATACCAGCCAGGGATTCTGTTGCCCAGATTGGGTCACCAGAGAACAGTTCATCATATTCTGGAGTACGCAGGAAACGAACCATACGCAGTTTCATAACCAGATGGTCAATCAGTTCCTGAGCTTCTTCTTCAGTCAGTTTGCCTTCTTGCAGGTCACGTTCGATGTAGATATCCAGGAAGCTGGATACACGACCGAAGGACATTGCAGCACCGTTCTGAGATTTAACCGCAGCCAGGTAGCCGAAGTAAGTCCACTGTACAGCTTCTTTTGCGTTTTTAGCTGGAGCAGAGATATCGCAACCATATTTGGCAGCCATTTCTTTGATCTGGCCCAGAGCGCGATGCTGGTCAGCAATTTCTTCACGCAGACGAATAGTCGCTTCCAGATCTTCACCGTTTTCCAGTTTGGTCTGCAGTGATTGGAACTGAGCGAATTTGTCTTTCATCAGGAAGTCGATACCGTAAACGGCGATACGACGGTAGTCACCGATGATACGACCACGGCCATACGCATCTGGCAGACCAGTCAGAACACCAGATTTACGGCAGTTCAGGATGTCTTTGGTGTAAACGTCAAACACGCCCTGGTTGTGAGTTTTACGGTATTCGGTGAAGATTTTCTTGATCATTGGATCAAGCTCACGACCGTAAACTTTACATGAACCTTCAACCATCTTGATGCCGCCGAACGGAATCAGAGCACGTTTCAGAGGCGCATCAGTTTGCAGACCAACGATTTGTTCGAGGTCTTTGCTGATGTAGCCAGCATCATGAGAGGTGATGGTTGCAGCTACGTTGGTATCGAAATCAACCGGCGCATGGGTACGGTTTTCAATTTTGATACCGTCCATGACTTTATCCCACAGGTTGGTCGTCGCTTGAGTAGCGCCAGCCAGGAAGGATTCGTCACCTTCGTACGGGGTGTAGTTTTTCTGGATGAAATCACGAACGTTGACTTCATTCTGCCAGTCGCCTTTAGTGAAACCTTCCCATGCGGCTGCTTGTTTTTCATTAAGCTCGGACATTTAACACCTACCTTCTAGTGTGGATTTCTTTGTAAACCCGGCGCTGTGGTAAAGCACATAATTAGTGCTTATCGCCACCGCGCAGATAAATAACCCAGTATGTCAGACCAACCAGTAAGCCACCGCCGATGATGTTCCCGATCGTGACAGGGATCAGGTTATCGGTAATGAAGTGGCTAACGGTCAAGTTTGAGAACTGTTCTGGTGCAGTACCAATGGCTTGCCAAAACTCCGGCGCTGCGAAATTCTTAATCACAATCCCTAATGGGATCATGAACATATTTGCAATGCTATGTTCAAAACCGCTCGCCACAAACATGGCCACCGGTAAAACCATTGCAAACATTTTGTCCATCAGGCTACGGCCGGAATAGCTCATCCAAACTGCAAGACAAACCATCAAGTTGGCCAAGATCCCCAGGCAAACGGCTTCAACAAACGTATGATGCAATTTGTGATCGGCTGTTTGCAGCACATTGAGACCCCACGCGCCATTCGCTGTCATGTGCTCGCCGGCAAACCACATCAGTGCCACAAAGAAAAGTGCACCAATCAGGTTGCCTACATAAACATTTAACCAGTTGAGGCCTAACTGTCTCCAGGTAATGCGCCCACTGGCCTTGGCAACGACAATTAATACGGTTGAAGTAAACAGGTCAGCCCCGCAAACCACAACAAGCATCAGGCCAAGAGAGAAACAGATACCACCAACCAGCTTGGCAAAGCCAAAAGGTACACCAGCAGTGCCGGTTGTCGCGGTAATGTAGAAAACGAAAGCAATAGAAATGAAGACACCAGCCGTGATCGCTAAATAAAAAGTCTTCAGCGGGTGCTTAGTGGCTTTATAAACGCCAGCATCTTCGGCCACTTTGGCCATTGCTGCTGGTAGTAGTAGATCAAAGGGGTTGTCAGCTTTCACACTAACTCTCTCTTAATATTAATCAGCGTTGAGATACTAACAAAGCAGTATACGGCAAAAATTGATCTGGATCATGATGCGCAGAACTAGCATACCCAAAATACCCCTAAAAACAGTAAGTTAAATAATAAACTCGTTGAATTCAAAAGGAAAAATATTTTTTAAATTTTACACGCTAAGTTGAATGAGCACGCTAACAGAAAGTGTAAAAGGTAAATAAATAACTTAAGAATTCGATCAAATTGAAGATATTATTTTTCAATGTCAGTAATAACATTACTTATATACAACAATTAAATTACATCTGAATGACGGTTATAGAGATTCATACATATAGTAGAAAAGCCCACCTTTTAAACTTACCGCACAAGGACATACGACTATGATAGTCGTTGTGTCATTTTTTCCGTGATGATAAATGCGTTTGGAGGTGGGATTCGGCAGGTTTGCGCGTTTATTGATCAAAAACGTCTGCGCCGGTGCACGCGCGCAGACGTTCGCTTAGATCAACAAGCCTATTATTTAGACCAATAACGGCGTTTTGCTGCCTGAAGTTTTTGATACGCCTGTAGCAGCGCTTGATGCGCAGGGAGGGCTTTCAAATCGTCGTCAATTGCAGGAAGACCATAGAAACGCTCTTCTCCAGCGATAATTGCCGAAGCGGCTTCAAGCGTTTCGGCGCCATACATGCGGCTGAACGCATGGTAGTACTGAGCAGGGTCGCGCTCTTCTTCAATGCTTAGCAGCAGCAAGGTTTGTAGGCAGCGATAGAAATTGGCGCGTTCTGGGCTGAATACTGAGGCATTGAAGTCCTGAGTCCATTCGGTCCATATCAGCGCTTGCTCCAGATCGCCGCCCGCTAATGCCAGCATAGCTTTCAATTCACCTACACGCAGGGTATACCAGCCGTTGTCTTTACCCGTTGCGATACCTAACAGCTCGCGCACACGAGTGAAGTCGTCAAGGCCTTCGTCATCGAGCTGTTCGATGATCTGTAAATACTCTTCTTTCGTCAGATTGGACGCTGGCAGCTGAAGTAACTGAGTGCGTAAGTGCGCGCCCATGCTGTTATTAGCTAAGAGCAAATCTTCGGCAGGATAGATATCGGACATACCCGGAACGATGATGCGGCAGGCATAGACATCAAGGTGTTCATAATCCGCGATGTAAACTTCTTTATCTTCTTGTTCGAAGATGCTCATCAACGTGCTGAACTCTTCTTCGGTGGTACCTTTAAACGACCAATCGGCAAAGGCATAATCGGCGTCTTGCTTGAACATATCCCAAGAAATCAAACCGCTAGAATCGATGAAGTGAGTTTCAAGGTTGGCATGCTCGCCGACTTCTTCGTCATCGAAGGTCGGTGCGGTGAAGACGTCGAGATCTTTCAGGCTTCGGCCTTGCAGCAGCTCTGTTACCGTACGTTCTAAAGCCACGCCAAAGTCAGGGTGGGCGCCGAAAGAGGCAAAACAGGTGCCGTTGGCTGGGTTAAACAGCACAACGCAGATAACCGGATATTGTCCCCCGAGTGAAGCATCGTAGGACAGAATAGGGAAGCCTTCCTGTTCTAGTTTTGCAATCGCTTCAACCACTTCTGGATAGCGGTTTAAAATGTCGGCAGGGATCTCTGGCAGGCTGATAGATTCCGCGATGATACGGTTTTTCACGTAGCGTTCGAAAACTTCAGACAAACCTTGCACGCGGGCTTCGTTGCGCGTGTTGCCCGCAGACATGCCGTTTGAAACGTACAGGTTGCCAATGATGTTCATTGGAATATAAACAGTTTGCTGATCGGACTGGCGGGTAAACGGCAGCGCGCAGATGCCGCGATCGACGTTGCCGGATTGCAGATCGATAAGATCCTGCGCGCCTACATCACCTTCTGGATTGTAAAACGCATGCAAACGCTCATCTAAGATGCCTTCAGGCAGGCTGTCGTCGGCGGGAACAGGGAACCACTTCTCATTTGGATAGTGGACGAAGTCCCCTTGCGCAATTTCACGGCCAAGGTAGAAATCAGCGAAGAAATAGTTAGTCGACAAGCGCTCAAAATATTCACCTAACGCCGAGGCCAGCGCGGCTTTTTTGCTAGCGCCTTTGCCGTTGGTAAAACAAAGCGGGCAATCACGGTCGCGGATGTGTACAGACCAAACATGCGGAACAGGGTTTAGCCAAGAGGCTTCTTCAATATTGAACCCAAGGTCGGTCAATTGCTGTTGGAAGCGTGCAATAGAATCTTCCAGCGCGGCATCTTTGCCGGGAATATAGGTCTGCGTCATTTGAGTCACTTGTTAGCTGCAAAAAACGGCATGATACGTTTTTTTAGCCTATTCCTCCATGAATTCCATATCCATAGGGAATGTCACATTTTTTTTATGGATATAAAAGATAATTCATGCAGTTATCTAATAGGAGAAATCGAATGAAGTTGGTTAAAGTAAGTTTGCTGGCGCTGTTGGTTTCAGGGTTTAGCGGCGCGGCTTTTGCGTTGCCTAATATCACCATTTTGGCAACGGGCGGCACTATCGCCGGGGGCGGTGACTCAGCAACAAAATCAAATTATACCGCCGGGAAAGTGGGCGTAGAGTCTTTGGTTGATGCGGTGCCTCAGCTTAAAGATATCGCAAACATCAAAGGTGAGCAGGTAGTCAGCATCGGTTCGCAGGATATGAATGACGATGTGTGGCTGAAACTTGCCAAAAAAATCAACGCTGATTGCAATAAAACCGATGGCTTCGTGATTACCCACGGCACGGATACCATGGAAGAGACGGCTTACTTCCTCGATTTAACCGTAAAATGCGACAAACCTGTGGTGATGGTTGGCGCGATGCGCCCATCAACCGCCATGAGCGCCGATGGCCCCTTCAACCTGTATAACGCCGTTGTGACCGCCGCAGATCCGGCTTCTGCCAAACGCGGTGTTTTGGTTGCGATGAACGATACGGTGCTGGATGGTCGTGATGTGACCAAAACGAACACCACCGGTGTACAGACATTCCAAGCGGTTAACTACGGCCCATTGGGATACATTCATAATGGCAAAGTTGACTACCAGCGTTCGCCTGAGCGTAAACACACCACGCAAACGCCATTTGACGTGAGTAAGTTAACCTCATTGCCGAAAGTTGGCATCGTGTACAACTACGCCAACGCGTCGGATCTGCCAGCTAAGGCGCTGCTTGAAGCAGGCTATCAAGGGATTGTGAGTGCAGGGGTTGGCAACGGCAATCTGTACAAATCGATTTTCGATACTTTAGCTACTGCGGCACATAACGGCGTAGCCGTGGTGCGTTCATCACGCGTTCCTTCTGGGTCAACCACGGAAGACGCTGAAATTGATGACGTGAAATATGGTTTTGTAGCATCAGGCACGCTCAATCCACAAAAAGCACGCATCTTGCTTCAATTAGCTCTGACACAAACTAAAGATCCAAAACAGATCCAGCAGATGTTTAACCAGTACTAAGTTCTACCTAAAAGGGGAGCGTTCCGGCTCCCCTTTGTCTTTTGCCGACTAAGCTATATTCATCACTTAAGGCAAATGGACATCCATTCCGATGCAATCCTTTGATTTGAAACGTATGGCCTTCGATAAGGTGCCGCCAGATTTTCTTGCGGAAGTTGCGGTGCGCTGCTTATTTACATTCTTTTTGGTATTTATCTTTCTCAAAATGACGGGGCGCCGCGGCGTGCGGCAAATGTCGCTGTTTGAAGTGGTGGTCATCTTAACGTTAGGATCTGCGGCGGGTGATGTAGCGTTTTATGACGATGTCCCTATGCTGCCGGTTTTTACCGTCTTTATTTGCATCATGCTGCTTTATCGTTTTTCAACGTTCTTGATGTCTAAAAGTGAAAGAATTCAGACTTGGATGGAAGGTAAACCGTTGGTCATTATCCGTGACGGTACGTTTATCTGGGAAACCTTAAACCGCGAAAATATTACTCACGATGAATTTTTTATGGAGTTGAGGCAAGAGGGCGTTGAACACTTGGGACAAGTGCGGTTGGCCATTCTGGAAGTTAATGGTTCTATCAGCGTCTACTTTTTTGATAACGACAGCGTTCGATACGGACTTCCTGTGTTGCCAAACAGCTGCATTAAAAAAGTAGATAAGATTTTAGATATAGGCACATACGCGTGCAGCGAATGCAGCTTGATTGAACATCAAGCTGCGGGGTGTTCGCCGGTCTGCCCGCGCTGTGGAAATCAATGCTGGGTAGAGGCCAAAAATAACAGTCGGGTAAACTGAAAATAAATACAAAAAAGTATGAAAGTTTTTTGCTCCCGCCTTGATACAGGACTTTATTTTTAAAACGCCTATAGTAGCCTGGTGGCGCAGAGTTCAGCGCATTGGGGACAGTCACCAATAACCGTTGCAGCCTGAGCGCGTGAATGATAAAACCAAATGATAAAGTAAATCAGATGTGAATAAATTCGATATTAATGTGGGCTGATAATCCTCATGTCTAGGGTTTTGCCGACATGTAAACAATTGACTAAACGTAACGAAAGCGGTGAGGCGAAATGACACAGGTGTACAATTTTAGTGCTGGCCCAGCAATGATGCCGGTAGAAGTATTGCGTCGTGCTGAACAAGAACTGTGTAACTGGAATGGCCTGGGTACTTCGGTCATGGAAATCAGCCACCGCGGTAAAGAGTTTATGCAGGTCGCGGCGCAGGCTGAACAAGATTTGCGTTCTCTGCTGAAAGTTCCTGATAACTATAAAATCTTATTCTGCCACGGCGGTGCGCGTGCGCAATTTGCCGCGGTTCCGTTAAATCTGCTGGGCGATAGCAACTCAGCTGATTATATGGACGGTGGTTACTGGGCACATAGCGCTATTAATGAAGCACAGAAATACTGCACGCCGAATGTTGTTGATATTAAGACCACCGACGATAATGGCCTCCAAGCGATCAAGCCGATGCGTGATTGGACGCTGAGCGACAATGCTGCCTATGTGCATTATTGCCCAAACGAAACCATTGATGGCATTGCCATCGATGAAGAGCCTGATTTTGGCGATAAAATCGTTGTTGCCGATCTCTCTTCCACCATTCTTTCTCGCCCAATTGATGTTAGCCGCTATGGCGTGATTTATGCCGGAGCGCAAAAAAACATCGGTCCCGCGGGGATCACCGTGGTTATTGTGCGTGAAGATTTGCTGGGCAAAGCTCGCCAAGAACTACCATCGATTCTCGATTACACCGTTTTGGCTGAAAACGATTCTATGTTCAACACACCACCGACTTTTGCATGGTATCTCTCAGGCATGGTATTCAAATGGCTGAAAGAGCAGGGCGGCCTGATTGAGATGGAAAAACGCAATAAAGCTAAAGCTGACCTTCTTTATAGCGCTATCGATCGCAGTGATTTTTATCGTAATGGCGTGGCATTACAAAATCGTTCACGTATGAACGTGCCGTTCCAGATGGCAAATCCTGCATTAGACCCGTTGTTCTTACAGGAAGCGAAGGCCATTGGCTTAGTCGCTTTGAAAGGCCACCGCGTGGCGGGGGGAATGAGAGCGTCGATTTATAATGCGATGTCGATTGAAGGTGTTAAAGCGCTGACCGACTTTATGGCTGATTTTGAACGCCGTCATGGATAATTAGGCTGAATCGGTTTTAAACCCCGGCATGCCGGGGTTTTTTGTTTGTGTATAAGAAAGATGACAGCCGTCACGAAAAACGGTACAACAATGTAATGATTTATTTGCAGTGACGGGATTCGCTGCATTAACTGAATATTTGGAGTGAATTTGATGCAGGATTCCCTGATTTTACAACCTATTGCACATTTTTCTGGTGAAATAAATTTACCGGGTTCCAAGAGCGTATCTAACCGTGCGTTACTGCTCTCGGCTCTTGCGAGTGGAACAACATGTTTACATAACTTGCTTGATAGCGATGATGTTCGCCATATGCTAACTGCGTTAAAGCAACTGGGCATTCATTTCCAATTATCCGATGGGCATACCCGTTGCGAAATTACGGGCAACGCGGGTGCCCTAAAAGCGCAAAGCGCGCTTGAACTATTTTTAGGTAACGCAGGAACGGCCATGCGCCCACTTGCAGCCGCGTTATGTTTGGGTGATGGGGATGTGATCCTCACCGGCGAGCCGCGTATGAAAGAGCGTCCGATTGGGCATCTGGTTGACGCGTTGCGTCAAGGTGGAGCCCAGATCGATTATCTGGAACAAGAAAACTATCCACCTCTGCGCCTGCGCGGTGGGTATACCGGCGGCGACATTGAGGTTGATGGTTCGGTCTCCAGCCAGTTTTTGACTGCGTTATTGATGATGGCACCGCTGGCCACGCGAGATACCGTTATCTCCATTAAAGGGGATTTAGTTTCGAAACCCTATATCGATATTACGCTGGCGTTGATGCACAGTTTTGGCGTTAGCGTTGAGAACGATAATTATCAGGTTTTCCGTATTGCTGGTGGGCAACACTATATTTCTCCGGGTAACTATCTCGTTGAAGGGGATGCGTCTTCTGCATCCTATTTCCTCGCCGCGGCTGCGATTAAAGGCGGCACTGTACGTGTGACCGGAATTGGCAAAAATAGTGTGCAAGGTGATATTCGTTTCGCTGATGTTCTGGAAGAAATGGGCGCAAAAATCACTTGGGGTGATGATTTTATTGAATGCTCTCGCGGTGAACTGCATGGCATTGATATGGATATGAACCATATTCCCGATGCGGCCATGACCATTGCCACCACCGCGTTGTTTGCCGATGCGCCAACCACTATCCGTAACATCTATAACTGGCGTGTAAAAGAGACCGACCGCCTATCCGCGATGGCCACTGAGTTGCGCAAAGTGGGCGCTGAAGTTGAAGAGGGCGAAGATTTTATTCGCGTTGTGCCTCCCGCACATTTGAAAGCCGCTGAGATTGGTACCTATAACGATCATCGCATGGCGATGTGCTTCTCATTGGTCGCGTTGTCGGATACGCCGGTAACGATCCTCGATCCTAAGTGTACGGCGAAAACCTTCCCAGATTATTTCCAGCAGTTCGCTCGGTTAAGCCAGTAGTCCAAATCCTAAAAAGGGTCTACTTACTGTAGGCCCTTTCTTTTTTGTACATTGCCACATAAAGCTTCCGCAACCGATTAGCTAGGATTTTTTCGCGTCTCGTTACATCGCTTTCGCCTAAACTATGGAACCAGCGTTTGTTAGTGGGTGCGAGTTTTTCCAGCAACCAGCATCGCTGAGGGTAACAGTGAGTCGTTGATCGGCGTATAATGCGCGCCGTTCGATGTGTGTGTCCTGCTATGGTCATTCTGCCTAGATGCAAATATATCGTCTCGCCATAGCAGAGCACACCCAAGTCTTCGTAGACAGAGTCTATGCGGGCAGTTGTTTCCCCCAGAAAGGAGAGAAAAATGACGGCAATAGCTCCGGTAATTACCGTTGACGGGCCGAGTGGTGCGGGTAAAGGGACTTTGTGTAAAGCGTTGGCTGAATCTTTGGGCTGGTGTCTTTTAGACTCCGGCGCGATTTATCGCGTTCTTGCCCTGGCTGCGTTGCATCACCAGGTCGATATCACGTCAGAAGAGGCCTTGGTGCCATTGGCTGCACATCTTGACGTTCGTTTCGTCGCACAGGATGGGCAGTTACAAGTCATCCTTGAAGGCGAAGATGTGAGCAATGAAATTCGAACGGAATCTGTGGGCAGCACCGCCTCTCAGGCCGCCGCATTTCCGCGTGTAAGAGAAGCGTTATTGCGTCGTCAGCGTGCGTTCCGTGAATTTCCCGGTCTCATCGCCGATGGCCGTGATATGGGCACCGTGGTTTTCCCAGATGCGCCGGTTAAGATTTTTCTCGACGCGAGCTCAGAAGAGCGTGCGCGTAGACGCATGCTTCAGTTGCAGGAGAAGGGCTTTAGTGTTAACTTTGAACGCCTTTTGGACGAAATAAAAGAACGCGACTATCGCGATCGTAATCGTTCAGTGGCTCCGCTTGTTCCTGCGCAGGACGCGCTCATGCTGGATTCAACCCAGATGTCGATTGAACAAGTGATTGAAAAAGCACTGGCTTATGCCAAGCAGACATTACAACTTTCTGCCGAGTAGGGTGGAAAGGAAAGCTTACCGTTAAGGATAAGCCGATAGCCATAATGTTAAACTACATTATGGCTATTGTTGTTATTGATAAATTTGTTCAGCTAATATTGCTGAACGATGTATAATATTACCCTCCCTGCCGCTATGGATTGTCGCGGGGCATGTTAAACAACCCCATCTAGCAGGATGCCTGATGGACGTTAAAATAAAGAACCCTGAAGATTATCAATATGACTGAATCTTTTGCTCAACTCTTTGAAGAATCCTTAAAAACAATCGAAACCCGCCCGGGTTCCATCGTTCGTGGCGTTGTTGTTGCTATCGACAAAGATATCGTACTGGTTGACGCTGGTCTGAAATCTGAGTCTGCAATTCCAGCAGAACAGTTCAAAAACGCACAGGGCGAACTGGAAATTCAGGTAGGCGACGAAGTTGATGTTGCTCTGGATGCAGTTGAAGACGGCTTCGGTGAAACTCAGCTGTCCCGTGAGAAAGCTAAGCGTCATGAAGCTTGGATCACGTTGGAAAAAGCTTACGAAGAAGCTGCAACTGTTACCGGCGTTATCAACGGTAAAGTTAAGGGTGGCTTCACTGTCGAGCTGAACGGTATCCGTGCATTCCTGCCAGGTTCTCTGGTAGACGTTCGTCCGGTACGTGACACTCTGCACCTCGAAGGCAAAGAGCTTGAGTTTAAAGTCATTAAGCTGGACCAGAAACGCAACAACGTTGTTGTTTCTCGTCGTGCCGTTATCGAATCTGAGAACAGCGCAGAACGCGATCAGCTGCTGGAAAACCTGCAAGAAGGTATGGAAGTTAAGGGTATCGTTAAGAACCTGACTGACTACGGCGCATTCGTTGATCTGGGCGGTGTTGACGGCCTGCTGCACATCACTGATATGGCTTGGAAACGCGTTAAGCACCCAAGCGAAATCGTGAATGTGGGCGACGAAATCACTGTTAAAGTGCTGAAGTTCGACCGCGAACGTACTCGTGTATCTCTGGGCCTGAAACAGCTGGGCGAAGATCCATGGGTAGCTATTGCTAAGCGTTATCCAGAAGGTACCAAACTGACTGGTCGCGTGACTAACCTGACTGATTACGGCTGCTTCGTAGAAATCGAAGAAGGCGTTGAAGGTCTGGTTCACGTTTCCGAAATGGATTGGACCAACAAAAACATCCACCCATCCAAAGTTGTTAACGTTGGTGATGTTGTGGAAGTTATGGTTCTGGATATCGACGAAGAACGTCGTCGTATCTCCTTGGGTCTGAAGCAGTGTAAATCTAACCCATGGCAGCTGTTCGCAGAAACCCACAACAAGGGCGACCGCGTTGAAGGTAAAATCAAGTCTATCACTGACTTCGGTATCTTCATCGGCCTGGACGGTGGCATCGATGGCCTGGTTCACCTGTCTGACATCTCCTGGAACGTTGCAGGCGAAGAAGCAGTACGTGAATACAAGAAAGGCGACGAAATCGCAGCAGTTGTTCTGCAGGTTGATGCAGAGCGCGAGCGTATCTCCCTTGGCGTTAAACAACTGGCAGAAGATCCATTCAACAACTACATCTCTATGAATAAGAAAGGTGTAATTGTTACTGGTAAAGTAACTGCAGTTGACGCTAAAGGTGCTACAGTTGAATTAGCTGATGGCGTAGAAGGCTATCTGCGTGCTTCTGAAGCTTCCCGTGACCGCGTTGAAGATGCCACTCTGGTTCTGAGCGTAGGCGACGAAGTTGAAGCTAAATTCACTGGCGTAGACCGCAAGAATCGCGTTGTAAGCCTGTCTGTACGTGCTAAAGACGAAGCTGATGAGAAAGATGCAATTGCTGTTGTTAACAACAAGCAGGAAGATGCACCAAACTTCTCTAACGCTATGGCTGAAGCATTTAAAGCAGCTAAAGGCGAATAATGATGAGGGCGGTTTCGGCCGCCCTGTAACGGTAGTTAAGCTGCAAAGTGCGTTCCCCAATGAGGGGAAATAGCTTGGAGGAAATATGACCAAGTCCGAACTTATTGAAAGACTTGCTAGCCAGCAACCACATCTGCCTGCAAAGGCGGTTGAGGATGCAGTGAAAGAAATGCTTGAGCATATGGCAACAACGCTTGCTGACGGTGAACGCATTGAGATCCGTGGATTCGGCAGTTTTTCACTTCACTACCGTGCGCCTCGCGTCGGTCGTAATCCTAAAACTGGCGATAAAGTGGAACTGGAAGGTAAATACGTTCCCCATTTTAAACCTGGCAAAGAACTACGTGACCGGGCGAACATCTACGCTTAAGCAACCTGCTTAGAGTCTAAAACGGCACCTTCGGGTGCCGTTTTCATATCTAAAATTCATCCATGTATCCTCCTTGTTTTTAATCTTCTCCTGCTAAAACTAGCGATGCTGTTCGCAATAAAAAGTTGAGCTGAACGCTGTTGCTACGATTCCTTTCAATCTCTTATGCATTATTCGATATAGCCAGTTTTTGCTTCCACTGAGTTAAGTCAACATTCTGTATCTGCTCAGTGAGAGGTATCACAGGTGAGAATGACATGGGATGAGCATATTCATTGTGTTGCGTTAGGTTGCTTGCCGTTAATGTTTCTGCCGAGCTTGCCCGCTAAATATGTAGCCTATGGGGTCTTGTCTGTTGCTCTGGTGTTTTTCTATGTTTGCTCTGGGCGTTTACGAAAAATCGCATTTGTTATGCTGGGACTGGCATGGGGGATTATTTGTGCGGAGAGTGTATTAGCACCTTTGGACGATGATATTTCTCGGACCGTCAAAATAACGGGAGACGTCGTTAGCGTAACGCTTGGCGTCGTTTCGCCACAGGATAAGGTAATGTTCCGCGTTTCTAAGGTTAATAGCCAAAATGTGAAAGATAGATTCAATATCACCTTATATTGGAACTCAGAGCGTTATCCATTTTGTGCAGGGCAACGGTGGGCGCTAACCGTTGCCCTGCGGCCCGTTCATGGGCGTCTTAACCTGGGTGGGTACGATGCACAACGAACATCAGTGAGTCATCATGCCGTTTTGCAAGGCATGCCGACGGCTTATCAACGTTTGTCTAGTGGGTGTGATTGGCGACAACATATTATAAGCAGATCGATAAAAGCGATACCGGACTCATCATCTAAACCCATTCTCGTCGCATTGGCTTTTGGTGAAAGAGCGCTGCTCACGCGTGAGCAGAATTCACTTTTTCGCTTAAATGGTTTGTCTCATTTGCTCGCCATTTCGGGGCTGCATATCGCTTTGGCGGCGATGCTGGGCTGGTGTGCTGCAAGGGCGATACAGCTATGTTTTCCTCTCCGTTGGATTAATCCCTATTTTCCAATGGCAATGATGATGGGTGTTGGCTGGGGTTATGTATGGCTTGCAGGCGCCAATCCTCCAGCCATTCGGGTTGGCGTTGCGATGATACTTATCGCTGGTTATGGCGTTTGGGGAAAATTTATCCCCCCCAAGAAATATCTGCTGAATGTGGTCTGTCTCATGGTGGTTTGGGATCCACTTGTGTTGCTGTCTGACAGCTTTTGGCTATCTGTTATTGCAGTTTCAAGCCTTCTGTTTTGGTATTGGCTTGCGCCATTGCCCTCATCATTACAAATACAAAAGCGATTATTTTGGCTCAGGTTATTACATCTGCAATTTGGTATCGCTGTGTGCCTGATGCCCGTACAAATTTATTTGTTTCATGGCATTAGCGGGAGTGCGCTGTGGGCCAATTTTTTTTCCGTGCCTTTGGTGACTTATCTTGTTGTACCGCTGATTTTAGTGGGCATTGGTTCCTGTTGGTGGAACGACCCGTTAGGTGCATGGCACGCGGCAGGATATCTGCTAGATATGATGCAATGGGGATTATCTAGCGGGCCCTCGTTCTGGGCAGATATTAGCACTGGCGGGCTCTGGATAAGCTTGAGTCTCTTGACCCTGTTTGTTATTAACTTTTCTTTTTCTAAAGCAGGGCTGCCGCTTTGGTGTGCTGTTCAAGCCGCGTGTTATCTTTGGATATTCGGTGCTAAAAAAAGTGATGATGGTGACCTGCGCGTTCATATGCTGGATGTCGGGCACGGGCTGGCGGTGCTTATCGAACGTCGCGGTAATGCAATTTTGTATGATGTGGGTAATAAATGGGACGGCGGAGATATTGCCACCAGTGAAATTATTCCTTACTTGCGGTGGCATGGGTTGGTGCTGGATGGCATGGTTATTAGCCATAGCGACTCAGACCATAGCGGTGGGCGGTATTCTCTCAGTCATGCGTTTCCACTCGCTTGGGTGCGAAGCCCAGATCCTCGCGATTTTTCCTGCCATATTGGCAGCGATTGGGTCTGGCAAGGCGTGCGTTTTACCGTGCTTTGGCCACCTCGTCAGATTGCTGTCCCGAAAAATAATGACTCTTGTGTCGTCATGGTTGTAGTGGGGGCGCGTAAAATTCTGCTCACTGGCGATATTGAAACTGAAGCGGAAACTCAACTGGTACAGCGATGGAAAAAGCAGCTTAAAGCCGATCTTTTGCAGGTGCCACATCATGGCAGCAATACCTCGTCGAGTAGCCTTTTACTGCGTACGGTTGAGCCAAAAGAAGCGATAAGTTCCTCGGCTCGATTTTCTCCGTGGCATTTTCCTTCACCTAAAGTGACTGCGCGTTATCGCAATCAAAGTATTCATTGGCATGATACAGCACATGCTGGAGAGGTCATAATGACGGCAAAAACAGATAATTGGCGAATAAGTGAACTAAAAACGCAATTAAATCCACGTTGGTATCACGGTTGGTTTGGCGTAAGGAGTCATAATGAGTAAAATGATCCGCTATTTCATCCTAAGCTGGTTAACTAAATGCTGAATGACAAAGATCTTTCGACCTGGCAAACATTTCGTCGCTTATGGCCATCGATCTCTCCTTTCAAGGCAGGACTGATTGTTGCGTCAGTCGCACTCGTAATTAACGCGGGTAGCGATGCCTACATGCTCTCCTTGTTAAAGCCATTATTGGATGATGGTTTTGGCAAGACAGGGTCCGATATTCTGAAATGGATGCCATTCGTCGTTATTGGATTGATGATCGTACGCGGGATTTCTGGTTTCATCTCCAGCTATTGCGTCTCTTGGGTGGCCGGCAAGGTGGTAATGAATATGCGTCGTCGCTTGTTCAGTCATATGATGGGAATGCCGGTTTCCTTCTTTGACCAACAGTCGACTGGTACGCTGCTATCACGAATCACCTATGACTCTGAGCAGGTTGCCTCTTCGTCATCGGATGCATTGATTACGGTTGTGCGTGAAGGTGCTTCAATTATTGCATTGTTCTGTATGATGTTTTATTACAGCTGGCAGCTCTCTCTGATTCTGATTGTTATTGCTCCTGTGGTTTCAATCGCGATTCGCATGGTGTCAAAGCGTTTTCGTAACATCAGTAAGAATATGCAAAACACAATGGGCACACTGACCACTAGCGCGGAACAGATGCTAAAAGGTCATAAAGAAGTACTGATCTTTGGTGGGCAGGAAGTTGAGAGCAAGCGTTTTGACAAAACCAGTAACTGGATGCGTCAGCAGAATATGAAGATGGTCGCTGCGTCTTCTGTTTCAGATCCCATTATTCAGTTGATTGCCTCCTTTGCCCTTGCTTTCGTGCTGTATGCAGCAAGCATCCCATCGGTAATGGATACACTGTCTGCTGGTACAATTACCGTAGTGTTCTCTTCGATGATTGCATTAATGCGTCCACTGAAGTCCTTGACTAACGTCAACGCTAAGTTCCAACGCGGTATGGCGGCATGTCAAACGCTGTTTGCGATTTTGGATCTCGAACAGGAAAAAGACACCGGTAAGCTGGAAGTTAAACGTGCTAAAGGTGATGTTGAGTTCCGTGATGTTACTTTCAGCTATAACAATAAAGGCGCCCCTGCGCTGAAAAACGTGAGCTTTAAAATTCCTGCCAATAAAACCGTGGCCCTCGTTGGGCGTTCAGGTTCCGGCAAATCAACGATTGCAAATCTGTTGACGCGTTTTTATGACATCCAAGAGGGCGAGATCCTGCTGGATGGGCATGACCTACGTGAATATACGCTGAGTTCTCTACGTAATCAGGTTGGCTTGGTTTCGCAAAATGTTCACCTCTTCAACGATACCATTGCGAACAATATCGCCTATGCACGTAATGAAGTTTATACCCGTGAGCAAATCGAAGAAGCAGCTCGTATGGCATATGCGATGGACTTCATTGATAAAATGGACAACGGTTTAGACACCGTCATTGGCGAAAACGGCGTATTGCTGTCGGGTGGGCAGCGCCAGCGTATCGCTATTGCTCGTGCGTTGCTGCGCGATAGTCCGGTTCTTATTTTGGATGAAGCTACATCCGCACTAGATACCGAGTCTGAACGTGCGATTCAGTCCGCGCTAGATGAATTACAGAAAAACCGTACTTCGTTGGTTATTGCTCACCGCTTATCAACTATCGAAAAAGCCGATGAAATTATCGTGGTTGAAGATGGGTATATCGCCGAGCGTGGCGATCATGCAACGCTATTGGCGAAGAATGGGGCGTATGCTCAGTTGCATAGGTTGCAATTCGGGCAATGATTGAGCGCATCTGGTCTGGGCAATCGCCTTTATACCTGCTCCTGTTACCGCTCTCTTGGCTGTATGGCTTAGTGAGCGGTATCCGCCAATTATTTTATCGCATAGGCTGGTTAAAAAGCTGGAAAGCACCTTGCCCAGTTGTTGTGGTCGGTAACTTAACTGCGGGTGGCAACGGTAAAACCCCCGTGGTTATTTGGTTGGTTGAACAGTTACAGACCCGTGGTTTTCGCGTGGGTGTCGTGTCGCGTGGCTATGGTGGGCGCTCGGATCATTACCCTCTATTATTGAATAGTGAAACGTCAACGGCGCAAGCGGGAGACGAACCTGTTCTCATCTATCAGCGAACGGGGGCTTCAGTTGCCGTTGCGCCTAAGCGTAGCGATGCAGTAAAAGCTTTACTTCAGCATGCTACAGTAGACGTCATCATCACCGATGACGGCCTACAGCATTACGCGCTTGCGCGTGATGTTGAGCTGGTTGTTGTGGATGGCGTTCGTCGCTTTGGCAATGGTTGGTGGTTACCTGCAGGGCCTATGCGAGAGAGAGTAGGGCGTTTGCGTCGCGTAGATGCGGTTATCACTAATGGTGGGAAGGCTGCCGTTGGCGAAATACCCATGACGCTGGCTGGACGTATTTTAGTGAATATACATACTGGTGAACGCTGTGCTGCCGATGGTTTAGCTCCGGCTGTTGCAATGGCGGGAATAGGGCATCCTCCTCGCTTTTTTGCCACGCTGAGCCAATTGGGTACGCAAGTAGTCAACACAGTCGCGTTTGCCGATCACCAAGAATATGATCTGAAGACATTAAGTGCGTTGACACCGAAAGGGCAGCCGTTGTTAATGACTGAAAAAGACGCGGTAAAATGTCGCAAATTTGCTCAACCTAATTGGTGGTATCTGCCAGTTAATGCAGAAATTCCGGCTGAACAAGGGAATGAATTGTTAGCAAAAATTACGAGCTTGATTAAAATTAATCCTTAATTTTCAAATGATAATAAATGAATCAGCTTCTGTTATCTTCGAATGCATATAGTTTTACGTTTAAATACTTCCGTAGCGTCATTTTTTTAAAAGAAAAACTTGCTCATCAATCACCTTTATGAGTAAATGACTGCGGCCTGTGATATAGACCTATTTATGCACGACATGAGATAAAGCAGTTCCTCCTTAAGACGTTATCTTCCGATTCCGCTTGTTAGACGAACCATCTTCTTAGTGCCATCCATAAGTAATCTTCTGAGCTAGGCCTCTACGCCTTAGGGCAAATTTTTAAGTGATATCAGTTATAAAGGTAATACAAATGACTAAGAAGACCGGTCAGGTAAAATGGTTTAACGAAAGCAAAGGCTTCGGTTTCATCGAACAGCACGACGGCGGTAAAGATGTATTCGTACATTTCTCTGCTATCGCTAGCGAAGGTTTCAAAACTCTGGCCGAAGGCCAGCGTGTAGAATACACCATTCAGGACAGCCCGCGCGGGCCGGCTGCTGCGAATGTTGTTGCTCTGTAAGATTACAGAGAACTTGTTTTGATACTGAACTGATCGTTATCGCAGCGCGTTCTGCGGAGTCAGTAACAAGACCAGAAAGCCCGCCATTGGCGGGCTTTTGTTTTTAATAATCCGCTCGAAGAGGTTCTTAACGATAACTTGAATATGAGCTACACATCCTAATCTGAACTAGAATTTAGAGGGATGTAAATATAAGGTAAAAAAATATGACACTGAAAATGGGTCTCGTAAAATGGTATAGCCAGTCTGAAGGCTTCGGTATTATCTCTCCACTGGATGGTGGAAATGATATCTACGTTAATCGTTCAGGCATTGCTAATTCACGCAAAAAATTACTGACAGAAGGTCAGCGCGTTGAATTTTCAACTTACCTAGGTAGTCGCGGTCTCACCGCAGAAGACGTCATCGCCTACTGATGACATCGTATCAGCCAGCGTTATTCCCTACGCATCTTCACGCTGGCTGAACTGTTTTCCCTTCCCTGCTGCAACTCGATAAGCTTCGCGTATAATCATCTCTCCGGCTTTCTCATCATGAGGTTCGTCTGGCTACGATGGCTGAAATATCCCTATCCTTAAGTGCGCTTAGAAACCTTCATCTTCATGCTCAAGGTTTAGATAAACCGCGCAGGCACAAAGCAACGCCCCTTGATGTGATTGCGTGTATACGCCAAATGAGTCTGCTACAGATTGATACAATCAACGTTGTCGCTCGTAGTCCCTATCTGGTGTTGTTTTCACGTCTGGGTTTGTATTCAGAGCGGTGGCTAGATGAAGCTTTACGCAACGGTGATATCTTTGAATATTGGGCGCATGAGGCATGTTTTATCCCAAAAGAGGATTATCGGCTGGTTCGTCCACAGATGATGGCCCCGGAAAATATGGGATGGAAGTATTCCCCTGAGTGGCATCAGAAACATCATGACGACATTAGCAAACTGCTCACTCATATCCGCCACAATGGGCCTGTTAAAGCTACTGATTTTAGTGCAAAGAATAGAAAAACCAGCGGCTGGTGGGAGTGGAAACCAGAGAAACGACATTTGGAAACGCTATTTTCCTGTGGCCAGTTGATGGTGAAAGAGCGAATTAATTTTCACCGCGTATACGACTTGCCTGAACGTGTCATTCCAGAGTGGAATGATGATGCAAACAGTATTAGCTCAGCGCTTGCTCAACAACAAATGATGGCAAACAGTGCTCGCAGCCTAGGCGTATTTAAAGCGCAGTGGCTAGCTGATTATTATCGTCTTAAGAAAATTGATACCAAAAAGATGATACATAACATGTTGGACAGCCAAGAGATTATTGGGGTACGGCAAAGGGAAACCCAAGAGCTCTACTATATTCATCATAGCCTTGCGCATTTATTAGCAAAGGCACAAAACAATGAAATAAAAGCGACGCATACTACGCTGCTTTCTCCTTTTGATCCTGTTGTATGGGACCGAAAGCGTGCATCTGAATTATTTGGTTTTGACTACCGCTTAGAATGCTATACCCCTGAAGCTAAAAGAAACTTTGGCTACTTTTCGCTACCGATACTTCAGCGTGGCGCTCTAGTTGGTCGGATCGATGCCAAAATGCATCGCAAAGAAAAGGTGCTGGAGCTGAAATCGTGTCATCAAGAAAAAGGTGTACGGTTTACGGAGAAAAAGAGGGCTGAGCTGAAAGCTGCTATTACTCTTTTTGCCGCTTGGCAGCAGGCGACCGAAGTTAAAATTCAGTATCAGCCCGATGATTGGCGGTATTTTTGGGGGGACGGTTGGTTGCTGGATGGGGTATCTACACAGGCTTAAATGCAAAAAGGGCAATGGTCGTTTCCATTGCCCTTCGGCCAATTAGTTACTGTAGTTGGCGAACATTGCGATGATTTTATGCAGCAGTTTCATATGTATCTTACTTTCTAGTTTTTGCAGGAAATTGTGATATACATCACGTTAGGTAATTTACTCCTCTGCAAAACCAACTGCAACATGTTTTGTTTATGAGTGTTTAATGTTAATAAAAGTAAAAATCGGCACTAGGCCGATTTTTACTTTGGCACATCAAGACGATCTTTAGTCTTTCAGCGCGGCATGAATTGACTGGATAATCGGTTGATAACCCGTACAGCGGCAAATATTACCTTCAAGTGCATCCATGAGTTGCTCATCGCTGGGGTTAGGGTGCTTGGCCAGTAATGCCGATGTGCTAACAAGAACGCCAGGGGTACAGAAGCCGCACTGCACGCCGCCATGCTCAATAAACGCATTTTGAAGTTTTTTGGTTATCGGATCATCACGTAGCCCTTCGAGCGTGGTAATGTCGGCACCATCGCATTGTTCAGCTAAAACCAAACACGAGCAAACTGCGTTTCCATCCATGATAACGGTGCAAGCGCCGCACTCACCAACGGCACACCCTTCCTTTGTTGCCGTTAAGCTTAATTTATCTCGTACGAAATCTAGCAAGCGCATTTGCCCTGTCACCTGCGCATCAATCAGTTTGCCGTTTACCTTCACTTTGATATTGCTCATCATCAACTCCTTATGCCAGCTCTGATTGATAGAGAGAACCAGCGGCTTCCACCATCATGTCGCGGAACATATTAATAAACACAGGTTGTTTATAGGCAGCTGACCAGCGTTTGCCAATAGCGGCATAAATCAGCTTTTCTAACAACTGGCAGGCGAGATCGATTGTTTCCTGTGTGAGTCGGTGGCCCAGTAAACAGCGTTCGATATCGAGAAGTCGCTGCGGTTTACTAAACAGCGCCCCATCGACTAAACGGCAATAGTTCACTGTGCCATCGGGATCGCAAGAAATCAGACAGGTTAAGCTCTGGCGGGTAATGTTCAGCGCATTTCGGCGCCCCAATTGGTGATAGAAAGCGTGTGGCCTTGGGTTTGGTGGCGGTGGCAATATGACCTTTGTCATCAGTTCATTAGGCTTACGCTGTGTTTTATATCCCGACTGTAAGAATTCGCACAGCGGCATGCGCCGTGCGCCATCAAGCGATTGCAGCTCAATTTGGGCATCATAGATAATTGAGGGCGGTAGTGAGTCGCCGCAGGGCGCAGCGTTAACCATATTGCCGCCGATAGTTGCACGGTTACGAATTTGGTTTGAGCCAACCGTTTTACACGCTTGAGCGAGCAGGGGATAACGCTCTCTAACCAATTCGTGTTCGACGATACGGTTAAATGTTACCGCGGCGCCAATGACGACAGCTCCGTTATCTTCGGTAATTTGCGTCAGTTCAGGTATGCGCGATATATCAATGAGGTTCATGGCCTTGGTCTGCAATCGCCCTTGAACAATGACATCGGTGCCGCCAGCAATAATGCTAACGTTATCCTGAGCAAGCAACGTTAAGGCTTCTGGTACCGTTTTGGCTCTTGTCACCGTGACATCGGTTAAACGTAAAACCTGTTTTTTGTTATCGGCTTCAACCATTAACTCGCTTTGCCGAGCTGGTTTTTTGAGGTTATAACCTAAAATAACCTGCTCAAGGGTGAGCGGTAGCTTGTTGAAGCGAGCGTTCAAGGCGAAGCTAAGGGCGTTGTTAATAGCCGCTGCGGCTAACTCAGTGGCGGGTTCACCGATACCTTTAGCGCCGAGAGGGCCTGCCTGATCGGGGTTTTCTACACCAATAATGGTGATTTCAGGGATATCTTTAATAGTTGGTAGTAGATAGGTATCGAAGTTTTCTGATTTTACCTGTCCGTTTTCAATGTTGAAATCTTCGAGTAGCGCATAGCCAAATCCCTGAGCTATTCCGCCGCTGACCTGCCCATTGAAACCCACAGGATTAATAATATGGCCCACATCGTGTGCTGCCGTAACGTGAAGAAGATCCGTTTTCCCTGTGCTGGTGTTGACGCGCACCTCGGCAATTTGACAGCCATAAACCCACGTGAAGTAGGGGCTGCCGGTTCCTTTTTCCTCGTCCCAGTGAATTGGCGGTGGTACAAACCAGCCATATTCGGTCAGGCTCACGCTTGCCCATTTGGTTTTGTTGACGGCGGTTTTGAAATCTATCGTTTGTGATGGGTTATTTTTGTTGCTGATAAACCCGTTTTGCCACAGCGTATTATCTAATTCTTTCGTGCCCAGCACGTCGCACACAACGCCTAAAATACGTTGTTTAATTTTAACCGCCGCATCAAGGATCGCGCCGCCGCCAACGAGTGTTCCGCGTGTGGCGGCAGTAGAGCCACCATCACCAATCACTGAGGTCGGTGGCTCGCTAAACATTATTTCGGATAGTGGAATGCCAAAAGCCTCTGCGGCGATGAGCGACATCGTTGTCTGTAGCCCTTGGCCATTTTCGGATACGGAAGTGGCAATATTCACGCTGCCGTCTTCGTTAACCTGCACCAGCGCGGTTGACGTATCGACACCTTCGGCGCCAATAGAGCACCCGCGGTAGCTGAGGGCGAGACCGATGCCATAGCGATAAACGCCACCTTGTTGATTGAGTTGAGCATAATGCTGGCGCTTGCTATCAAATTCAGCTGAGGTGACTGCTTTGCTTAAAACCTCAAGGGCGGATACGGTATGTTTGTCAAAAACTTGTCCGGTGATCGAAGCATCACCTTGTTTTAATGCGTTAATTTGACGAATTTCGACGGGAGATATCTTTAAATACTCGGCGATTTCGTCCATTAATGATTCGTTGGCATATACCACCTGCGGTGAGCCAAAGCCTCGCATGGCAGAGGTGTAGCTGTTGTTGGTGTATACGCCGGTCACGTCGATGCGAATATTGGGGATACGATAAGGCCCCGCAGCCTGAACTGAGCTTCGCCAGGTAACGAAAGGCGTTGAAGCCGCATACCCTCCACTGTCGGCGAGGATATCGACCTTCATGGCTAAGATCTGGCCAGATTCATCCAGTCCAACCTTATATTTCATTTTATAGGGATGTCGCTTACAACTTTCTAAAATAGAATGTTCGCGGGTATAACAAAATTTGACCGGCCTACCGGTTAGCGTTGTCAGTAGCGCAGAGCGACAGGCAAGATGATCGATAATATCGTCTTTACCGCCAAATGAGCCGCCCATCACCGCGCGTTTAATGTTGATATGCCCCTGCGGGCAGCCCATGAATCTAGCGACAAAGCTACGTACGCGGTGTGGGTTTTGAATGGAACCAGAGATAATCAAATGGCGCTCAGTGGGATCGAGCCAAGTGAGCACCACTTCAGGTTCAATGTAAGCATGCTCTTGAAAACCGACTTCATATTCGCGCTCAAGAATATGTGCGCTGGCCGAAAATCCCGCTGAGATGTCGCCTTTAATCGTGTGATGATGCGCCGCGATATTATCCCCTTTCTCCGGATGAATAAGCCGCGCGTCGGGTTTTAGCGCATGCTCAACGTCGGTAATGGGCGCGTAAGGTGTATAAGAAATATGAATTTTATCTGCTGCCAGACAGGCGGCTTCGTAGGTTTCTGCGGCAATAACCGCAATTACATCACCGTGAAAAACGACTTCATCTTTAATAATAGGAAGGTAGTCTTTCACCATGATGCCAACGACGGGTTCGCCGGGGATATCTTGATACGTTGCGATCTTGACAACGCCTGGCACCGCTAGTGCTTCACTAAGATCGAGGTTATCAATTCTTCCAGCGGCAATATCGGCATAGCGACACACGCCATACAACATTCCGGGTAGGGTTATGTCATTGCCGTAGACGGCTGTTCCAGTGACTTTTGCCAGTCCATCGACGCGACGGATTGATGATGAGGTGCTAGGCGCACTCATGGGTATCTCCTTACGTATTACGTAACGCTATTACGAACCAGATTGTTATGGCTGGCCATCAGAGTTAACAGTGATTAAAAGTAATGAAAAGTGGCGAGTTTGAGGGGTAAATGCTCGACGCTATCCATGGCTGATTGAATTAGATTCAACACTTGTGCCACAACGGAAAAATGGTCCAACGGTGCGTTTAATATGTGATTTATCTCGCATAACGGCCGTATGATAGCGGTGACTTGGTACGGTTTTTGAACAGTTTGGGTTTGTGCGTTTCTAGAGGAAAAACGGCTGAAACACAAATAAACGTCATAATGAGATGTTGTGTTATCAATCTGATAGGTAGAGCGGTTCATTAAACGGTTTTTAACCGTATGGTCATACAAGCCGTGATAATTTTGCTGTTGCGAGTTATCCTTACACCATGCTTTTTCGCTGATACAAGAACTCGTTTAGGAACAATCATGGATCATCGCTTACTCGAAATTATTGCTTGCCCCGTCTGTAATGGAAAACTCTACTTCAATAAAGAAAATCAGGAATTAGTGTGCAAAGCGGATCGCCTTGGGTATCCGCTGCGTGATGGCATTCCAGTATTGCTCGAGAATGAAGCCCGCATACTTCCAGTGGATGAGAAATAATCTGATGAGTTTTATTGCTATTATCCCTGCTCGCTACTCTTCGACACGCCTACCGGGTAAGCCTTTAGCCGATATTGGCGGCAAACCGATGGTTGTGCATGTTATGGAAAGAGCGCTGGCGTCTGGCGCTGCGCGCGTTATCGTGGCTACCGATCATGCAGATGTTAAAAAAGCCGTAGAAGCGGCGGGCGGTGAAGTCTGCATGACGCGAGCCGATCATCATTCTGGCACCGAACGTTTGGCTGAAGTGATTGAGAAGTGTGGCTTTGCAGACGATGAAATTATCGTCAATATTCAAGGCGATGAGCCGCTGATCCCGCCGGCAATTATCCGTCAGGTGGCGCAGAATTTGGCCGCTAGTGAAGCGGGCATGGCGACACTGGCGGTACCGATTACTACTAGCGAAGAAGCATTTAATCCAAATGCGGTAAAAGTCGTTTGTGATAAAAATGGCTATGCGCTCTATTTCTCACGCGCGACAATTCCATGGGATCGCGATCGTTTTGCGATATCTCGTGATGAAATTGGTCATGTTTTCCTGCGTCACATTGGCATTTACGCTTATCGTGCTGGTTTTATTCGTCGTTATGTCACTTGGGCACCTAGCGATCTTGAGCAGATTGAAATGCTTGAGCAGCTGCGAGTGCTTTGGTACGGCGAAAAAATTCATGTGGATGTTGCTAAAACCGCGCCAAGCCCAGGCGTTGACACCATTGAAGACTTGGAAACAGTGCGCGCTATTTTTGCGGCGGCTCAATAGGTCGGTTTATCGCAAGGCATTTAGGTTTAAATTAAGAGCGTGCAAGTGCACGCTCTTTTGATCTAGTCGAATACAATACCTTGATAAATCCGCCATGATGGCTCTCTATCTGGTGAAAAAAGGTACCGCGCAATGCAGCAAAACCTGTATCACAATATGGATCATTTAAAAGCCGAACTTAGCGTTGTTCTTGGTGAGTCAATTGGCCGCTTAGAGCAGATCAGTGAACAGCCATATGCCAGCCTTTTTGCCCTTTATAATCAGCAGGGCACGCCTTTACCCTTGGTGGCTAAGACCTTTTTATGCCAAGGAATTGCCCAACAGGAAGCTTACAAGCTGTCGATGCTTGCACGGCAGGGCGATATCCGCTTACCAACGGTTTATGGCGTTCTGACAACCCATCAGGCGCCATTCAAAGAAGTTCTATTAATTGAACGATTACGTGGCGTTTCCGTCGAGGCACCGACTCGAACGCCACAGCGTTGGTCGTGCTTAAAAGACCAAATTGCAGAAGGGATCCTCTCTTGGCACCGCATTGATAGCCACGGTTGTGTCGGTAACGTTGACAGCGTGCAGGAAAATCGCTGGGCGCACTGGTACGCACAGCGTTTAGAAGTCATCTGGGCCACGCTTGGTAATATGCCAACGCCTGATTTAAGTATTGAAGCTCGCCGTATTTTGTTTCGCAGTAAAGAACAATTGCCTGAGCTGTTTGCGGGCTTCGACGATAGCTGCGTGCTGGTTCATGGCAACTTAACCCTAAGAAGCATGCTAAAAGATCCCAAAAGCGATCAACTGCTTGCCATGCTTAACCCCGGTATGATGCTCTGGGCACCGCGTGAGTACGATCTATTCCGCCTGAGCGAGGACGGGATGGCTACCGAATTGCTCTACTCCTATTTGCAGAAAGCACCCGTGAGCGATGATTTTATGGTACGCCGCTGGCTATATGTTCTATGGGAGTCGATTGGACGCTATTTACATACTGGCGTGGTAGATCGTCCAGTTGTCGAACGCGCAGCTCAGCAACTGCTTCCTTGGTTGGGATAATGACTGACTGAATTTAAGTATGAGAGCCGGCAAGTCATATCGATTTGCTGGTTAATTATCAATCACTATGAGAGGTGATAATCTGATAATGATACAAATCGCTACCACTTTGATATTTTTCTTGGTTAAACAAGCTACCTACCTCATTTTCCCTTGATGCTTTTTCTCGCTAATTTCGCTGAAATATAACGTCTTATTAAGTATCAAATGTGATACCGCCCGCAATTATTTTGTTTATCTCCCTATTTTTCCTCTCATAAATAAAAGTTCGCATGCTCTGTGCATAGTTGGCATGTGCGCAAATAACTGATGTGTTCTATCAACCTTAAAAACATTTGCGCTGATGAAAACGCTGTACATCCGTAAATAGGGGAGCAAAGGCTCTCGAATCGTAGCTGGTTATCCACCATATTAGCCGAGCCGTAAGGAGTGATGTGTCCATGAGCGTGATAAATCCGCATCTAAAAATAGAGCACAGTAAAAGCATGCCGCTAGACGATGCCGTTGAGCGCAGGCTACCAATTGCGCAGCTGTTCACGTTAGGTCTGCAACATGTTCTTGTTATGTATGCTGGTGCCGTTGCTGTGCCTCTGGTTATCGGAGGCAGCCTAGGTTTACCAAAAGACCAAATCGCTTTTTTAATTAGTTCAGACCTTTTCTGCTGCGGCGTAGTGACGCTGTTGCAATGTTTGGGTATTGGCCGTTTCGCAGGTATCCGACTCCCCGTTATCATGTCTGTCACATTCGCCGCGGTAACTCCGATGTTGGCGATTGGCGCAGATCCTAATATAGGGCTGACGGGAATATTCGGTGCCACAATAGCATCAGGGATTATTGCAACATTACTCGTTCCCGTGATTGGGCGACTTATGCCATTGTTTCCGACGGTTGTGACCGGCGTAGTTATTACCTCTATCGGTATTAGCATTATGCAGGTGGGTATTGATTGGGCCGCCGGTGGAAAAGGTAATCCTGATTACGGTAGCCCAATATATATTGGTACCTCGCTCTTAGTGCTGGTTTTTATTCTGCTAGTGACCCGTTTTGCTAAAGGTTTCTTGTGTAATATTTCTGTACTGCTCGGCATTCTTTTTGGTTTTGCCATTGCTTATTCTATGGGGAAGGTGAATTTCGCTGGATTAGATAACGCCGCATGGTTTGCTCCTATAAAGCCATTTGCATTTGGTATGCCTACATTTGAACCTGTCAGTATTCTTACGCTCACCATTATTATGCTAATTACCTTCATCGAATCGATGGGGATGTTTCTTGCCCTTGGCGATATTGTGGGAAGACCAACTAAACAAGCCGATATTATTCGTGGTTTACGAGTAGATGGAATCGGCACCGTTATTGGCGGGCTGTTTAATAGTTTTCCACATACTTCTTTTTCACAGAACGTTGGTTTGGTTAGCGTAACGGGTATTTCCAGTCGTTGGGTTTGTGTTATGTCGGGCGGGATTTTAATTCTCTTCGGCTTGATCCCTAAAATGGCGCTTATCGTTGCCTCTATTCCACAGTTCGTGTTGGGCGGTGCCGGTATAGTGATGTTTGGAATGGTTCTGGCAACCGGGATCCGTATTCTTTCACGTGCTAACTACAGCACCAATCGCTACAACCTTTACATCGTTGCTATCAGTATTGGTATCGGCATGATACCTACCGTGTCACATGATTTTTTTAGCCAGCTACCAGCGGCAATTCAGCCATTACTGCATAGCGGTATTTTATTAGCTACCGTATGCGCGGTAAGCCTCAATCTCTATTTCAATGGCTATCATCCAGATAAGGAATCAGATAGCAATAACGTTGAAAATGAAGCTGCACAAGAAATAACTGAATAAACAGATTTAACCGAGATGTCGATCATGGAGAGGGGCCATGTTCTACATGCCATCAAATGAAATGTATAAATAATACTCGCAGATAGAGGGCGTTATTGTGAAAGCGATTAATCGTATGGAAAATTATTTACAGGAGAGCCAAACCTCCCCTCAAAAGAAAGCAGATGTCGATCCTGTCGATGAAATATTGCCGATTGGACAAATGTTGGTTTACGGTTTTCAGCACGTATTAGTCATGTATGCCGGTGCCATTGCGGTTCCTTTAATTATTGGTAAGGCGGTTGGGTTTACGCCGGAACAAATTATATTTTTAATCAGCACCGATCTCTTTATATGTGGCTGCGGTACGATCCTGCAGTCAATAGGCTTATTGAATATTATTGGTAGCAAACTCCCAATTGTTCAGGGGTGCACCTTCGCTGCGCTTATTCCGATGACGCTTATCGGCCAACAGTATGGCATTGGCGGTATTTCAGGCGCGGTTATTGTTGCCGGGGTATTTACGCTACTGTGTGCTCCTTTTGTATGCAAACTTGTCCGCTTTTTCCCTAAAGCCGTTATGGGCACGATAGTGACGCTTATTGGTCTGTCGATCTTACCGGTCGCAGGAGGATGGATCGGCGGTGGAGATCTCGATGCAGTAAGTTTCGGCAGCTACGGTTCGCTGCTGATGGCCTTATTTACGTTGGCCGTAGTGATGCTAATTTATACCTTTGGCAAAGGCATGTTGAAGAATGTGGCTGTGCTGGTGGGAATTATCATTGGCACACTGGGATATTACTTCATGGGAAAACTCGATCTTTCCCAAGTGGCATCGACCAGTTGGATGACATTCCCATACCCAATGCGCTTTGCGGTTCCTGAATTTCATCTCTTTCCTGCCGTGTTGATGTGTATGGTGATGGTCGTTGTCATGGTAGAAACCATGTCTTCGATGATGGCCATGGGGGAAATCGTGGACCGCCCAGCAGATCAAAAAACCTTAAAACGTGGCCTGTACGCCTGTGGGTCTGCAACGTTGTTTGGCGGCTTTTTTAATATGTTCCCCTATGCAGCCTTTGCTCAAAACGTAGGGCTTGTCAGCATGACCGGTGTTCGCAGCCGTTTCATTGTTGGAGTAGCAGGCTGCATTCTTATTACTCTTGGCCTGTTCCCAAAACTCGCGGCCTTTGTTGTCGCTGTGCCGAAGCCGGTGCTTGGCGGCGCAGGGATCGTTATGTTTGGCATGGTTGCTGTGTCAGGAATTCGAACGCTAGGACAGGTTGATTATCGTAATAACAATAATGGGATGGTTGTAGCGTTAACGCTCGGTCTTGGCATGTTACCGGTGATGGTTCCTCAGTTATTTCAACAAATGCCACAGGCCGCAGAGATGTTCCTACACAGCGGGATTACCATTGGTACCGTTGTGGCAATAGGCGCTAATTTGATCCTGAATGGCCGCGATAGACAAGCAAAAATCCCTGGGTGCAAAGAGTGCGAGCTGCAAGAGGTCAATGTAAACAGCACGGCGGCTCGAGAGGTCTTTAGCACGACGCGCGAATATATCGCTATGCGGAGGAAGAGACAAAATGCACAAAAGAACGCTGCTCTTTAAGAACGCGGAATTACTCGTCACGATGGATGACGAACGACGAGAAATTAGAGGTGGTTGCCTGCTGGTGGAGGGAAATCGCATCGTTGCCGTTGGTGGTGACGAGCTTTGTGCTGCACCGGCAGATGAAGAAATAGACCTGCGTGGACATATCGTTATTCCTGGACTGATCAATACACATCATCATATGTTTCAGTCTTTGACGCGTGTGATACCTGATGCGCAGGACGGTGAGCTTTTTGACTGGCTAAATAATCTTTATCCCATTTGGGCTGGGCTCACCCCAGAGATGATCCGAGTTTCGACTCAAACCGCGATGGCTGAACTGATGCTTTCGGGGTGTACCACTTCCAGCGATCATCTCTATGTTTATCCAAACGGTTGTCGTTTAGACGACAGCATTGATGGAGCTCGTGAAATAGGCATGCGCTTCCATGCTTGCCGAGGAAGTATGAGCGTAGGGCGCAGTAAAGGGGGCTTACCGCCAGATGAATTAGTCGAAAATGAACAGGCTATTTTAGAAGACTCATTGCGCTTAATTTATAGCTACCACGACGCCCAGCGCTATAGCATGTTGCGTATCGCGTTGGCTCCTTGCTCGCCTTTTTCTGTTAGCCGCGAGTTAATGGTGAAAACAGCGCAGATGGCGCGCGAACATGGTGTTTCACTTCATACCCATTTAGCTGAAAATGACAGCGATGTAAGCTACAGTCAGGCGCACTTTGGCATGACGCCAGCGCAGTACGCCGAAGATTTAGGATGGGTTGGAACCGATGTTTGGCATGCACACTGTGTCAAACTGGATAGGGCTGGGATTTCGTTGTTTGCGAGAACCGGAACCGGTGTGGCGCATTGCCCATGTTCAAATATGAGATTGGCATCAGGCATTGCTCCTATTCGCACGATGCTTGATGAAGGTGTGTCTGTTGGCCTTGGCGTTGACGGTTCAGCATCTAACGATGCAGGAAACATGATCGCAGAAACGCGGCAGGCGCTGCTATTGCAGCGGGTTGGCTTCGGCCCTGATGCCATGAATGCAAGGCAGGCTTTAGAGATCGCGACGCGTGGTGGTGCGAAAGTACTTAACCGAGACGATATTGGCTATTTAGCCACTGGTATGGCCGCTGATTTTGTTGCGTTTGATCTCAATACTTTGAATCTTGCAGGGGCTAAACACGATCCGCTGGCGGCGTTAGTTTTCTGTACGCCAGGGAATGTGGCTTTCAGCGTGATTAATGGGCAAGTTGTCATCCGTGAAGGGACATTGCAGACCATTGACTTACCTTCGGTTGTGCAACATCACAATCGTTTAGCATGCTTATTAGTGAATAGACATCGGCTGTAATTGATATCACCTTCAGCGGCGTCTTTGTCTAAGCCAAGCATGGCAAAGACAATAGACGCCAATGGGGATAAGTAAAAGAGCAACTGCCGCTGCGATCAACGCCATCACGGTGTTTAGTCCCGTCGTCCATCCGAGTACAAATCCCACTGCGCTAATAGCATTGAGTGGATTGAAGCTTACGGGCATATTTTCAGCTTTAGAAAGTAAGTCGAGTAAAACTACCTGCATTTCAAATACGATAATCGCCGTAAAAAGGCTAATCAGTCGGAGTCTCATTTTTCACCCTTTGTCGTGATAATTGCCTGCCACCAACTCCCCAAAGTTTCATACCATGCTCGTTCGCTATGACCAAGATAAAGCGGCGAAGGTAGCCAACGTTCCCAAGGATTTAACGGCGACGAAATAGCTAATTGATTGGCTGGAACGGGGATCGGACTAAGCCCCTCGGCCTTAAAAAAGCGTAATGCGCGAGTCAAATGGTTTGCCGACGTGACCAGCAGGACTTTCTGCTGGTCTGTGATTTTAGCCACCTCTTTAGCCTCTTGCTGCGTATCGCGCGGCTTATCAAGCACAATAATTTTATCCGCAGGAACGCCTAAACTTTCTGCCACGTTGGCAGCAACGCGTGCGCTGCTCACCGGGTTGCCGATAGCCGCAGCGCCGGTGAAAATAATTTTGGCATTGGGATTCATTTCAAGCTGGCGGATCCCTTCTGTGACGCGCGGCAAACTGTTGTTAATTAGGTTTGAGCTGGGTGCCCAATCAGGGTTAAAAGTATAACCGCCACCGAGCACTACGATGTAATCTGCGTTGCTCGTTTGGTTTAATGTAGGATAGCTATTTTCAAGCGGAGCCAGTATTCGATCGGCGACAGGTTGTAGGCTTAGCAGCAAGATCCCAAGCCAACCGAGAGAAATGCAGATTTTTCCTAGTCGTAGCCAGCGCGTCCAGCAGATAAAAATCAGGCCTACCGCGACGATCAGCAGCAACAGAGGAAGAGGCAAAAGTAGCCCGCCGATAAACTTTTTTAGCGTAAACAGCATGAATCAGGTGCCTTTCTGAATGAAAAAACGACATCTAGATAGAATATATGGCCGATAAGATTCATTCTAAGCCAGCCTGTGTCAAAATAGCAGGTTTAAAGCGTCCCTCACGGGGAGATTTTTCTGGTGGTGCGCTGTGCAAATATTCAGGAGCCGACATATTCATGAGTCGAGGTACGCAAGATCGTAATTTTGACAATATCGCTGAAAAATTTGCGCGCAACATTTACGGCACGACCAAAGGAAAAATCCGTCAGGCAGTGTTATGGCAGGATCTAGAACAGTTGCTGACGCAGCTCCCGCAAAGATCCTTACACATTCTTGATGCAGGCGGTGGGCTTGGGCAGGTATCCTGTGAGCTTGCCGCACGCGGTCATCAGATCACGCTCTGTGACATCTCGGGTGAAATGCTCAAGCGCGCGCAGGCTTATGCTGAAGAGAAAGGTGTGATCCAACACATGCGTTTTGTGCAAAGTCCGGCGCAAGAGATGCATCAGCATTTAGAACAGCCGGTTGATCTGATATTGTTCCATGCGGTTTTGGAATGGGTTGCTGAACCTCAAGAAACGTTGGCATCTTTGATAAAGTGCTTAACGCCGGGCGGCGCATTGTCGTTAATGTTCTATAACTACAATGGCCTGTTAATGCGAAATGTGATCATTGGCAATACGGCATACGTCAATCAAGGGATGCAAAAACGTAAGACACGCACGTTGTCACCTGACCATCCGTTGGATCCACAAAAGGTGTACGGCTGGCTTGAAGACATTGGGCTGACAATTTCCGGTAAAACGGGCGTGCGGGTATTCCATGATTACCTACGAGACAAGACGCAACAAATTGAGGCTTTTGATGATCTATTAGCGCTGGAGCAGCGTTATTGTCGTCAGGAGCCTTTTGTGAGTTTGGGGCGCTACATCCATGTGATGGCGCACAAACCCGACACGAAGGACCAACTATGAGTGATTTCTCCCAGACTGTACCGGAGCTGGTTGCCTGGGCGCGGAAAAATGACTTTTCAATTTCACTTCCCACCGAACGTTTGGCGTTCATTTTGGCTATTGCCACTTTGAACAGCGAACGACTTGACGGTGAGATGAGTGAAGGTGAACTGATCGATGCATTCCGACACGTCAGCAAAGCTTTTGAACAAACACATGAAACGGTAGCCATCCGTGCCAATAATGCGATTAACGATCTCGTTAAGCAGCGCCTGCTAAACCGCTTTACCAGCGAGTTAGCCGATGGAAATGCAATCTATCGTTTGACGCCGTTAGGCATTGGCATTACGGATTACTATATTCGTCAGCGAGAGTTCTCAACGCTGCGCCTGTCTATGCAGCTGTCTATCGTGGCGCAAGAGCTACGCAGCGCAGCCGAAGCGGCAGAAGAGGGTGGTGATGAGTATCACTGGCATCGTAATGTGTTTGCCCCGCTGAAATACTCTGTTGCTGAGATTTTTGACAGTATCGACTTAACTCAGCGCATCATGGATGAACAGCAGCAGGGCGTTAAAGCAGATATTGCGGCGTTGCTGAATAAAGACTGGCGTGCTGCTATCTCAAGCTGTGAAGTTCTGCTCTCGGAAACTTCAGGCACCTTGCGCGAATTGCAAGATACGCTTGAAGCGGCGGGTGATAAGCTGCAGGCAAACCTGCTGCGAATCCAAGACGCCAACCTGAATAACCCTGATTTGGCATTCGTTGACAAACTGGTGTTTGATCTGCAAAACAAGTTAGACCGCATTATTAGTTGGGGCCAGTTGACCATCGATCTGTGGATCGGCTACGACAGACACGTGCATAAGTTTATCCGTACCGCGATCGATATGGATAAAAACCGAGTCTTTGCTCAGCGTTTACGCCAATCAGTACAGAACTACTTTGATAACCCGTGGGCACTGACCATTGCCAATGCCGATCGTCTGTTCGATATGCGTGATGAAGAGCTCGCGTTGCTGAACGAAGAGGTCACCGGCGAACTGCCTCCGGATATGGAGTACGAAGAGTTCTCTGAGATCCGTGAGCAGCTGGCAGCAATGATTGAGCAAGAGTTGAAGATTTATCAAAAAGAACAGCGTCCATTGGATTTAGGCGCGGTTTTGCGCGAATACCTAACCCAGTATCCGCGCCAACGTCATTTCGATTTGGCAAGAATTTTGGTCGACCAAGCGGTTCGCTTAGGTGTGGCTGAAGCTGATTTCACCGGATTACCTGCTCAATGGCAGGCAATCAATGATTACGGAGCCAAGGTACAGGCCCATGTCATCGACAAATACTGAAAATATGATGCCAGCTAAACTGGCGCTAGCGGTGTTTAACCCGCTATTCCCTGCACTGGATAGCCAACTGCGATCCGGACGTCACATCGGCATTGATGAGCTAGATAACCATGCTTTCCTGATGGATTTCCAGGACGAGCTTGAATTATTTTATAGCCGTTATAACGTTGAGCTCATCCGCGCTCCTGAAGGTTTCTTCTATCTCAGGCCGCGTTCGACCACATTGATCCCACGTTCGGTGCTGTCTGAACTGGATATGATGGTCGGAAAAATCCTGTGTTATCTCTACCTTAGCCCTGAGCGTTTGGCGCATGAAGGCATTTTCAGCCAGCAAGAACTCTATGATGAGTTACTGTCTTTGGCCGATGAAAACAAGCTGCTGAAATACGTTAACCAGCGTTCAACTGGCTCGGATCTCGACCGCCAGAAACTGCAGGAGAAAGTGCGTACCTCATTAAATCGTCTACGCCGTTTGGGCATGGTCTATTTCATGGGGAATGACAGCACAAAATTCCGCATCACCGAAGCGGTGTTCCGCTTTGGTGCAGATGTGCGTAGCGGTGACGATCCACGTGAATCCCAGTTGAGAATGATCCGTGACGGCGAAGCCATGCCGTTAGAAAACACGTTATCACTGAATGATGAAAACGAAGAAAACGAATCCAGTGCGGACGGTAGCGCGGACAACGCGGAGGATGAACAGGAATGATTGAACGCGGAAAGTTTCGCTCGCTGACATTGGTTAACTGGAACGGTTTCTTTGCCCGAACTTTTGATCTGGATGAATTGGTAACAACGCTGTCCGGCGGTAACGGTGCAGGTAAATCCACCACCATGGCGGCGTTTGTTACGGCGCTGATCCCTGACTTAACGCTGCTGCATTTTCGTAATACCACAGAAGCCGGTGCGACTTCAGGGTCACGCGACAAAGGCTTGCACGGAAAGTTACGCGCTGGTGTCTGTTATGCCACCCTCGACGTGGTTAACTCACGCCATCAGCGCGTGTTAGTCGGTGTCCGTCTACAGCAGGTTGCCGGGCGCGATCGAAAAGTGGATATCAAGCCGTTCACCATTCAAGGCTTGCCAACCTCATTCCAGCCAACGGAAATCCTAACGCAAACCGTGGGGGAGCGTCAGGCTCGTGTGCTGCCGTTAAACGAGCTGAAAGAGCGCGTGGAAGCCATTGAAGGCGTGCAGTTCAAACAGTTTAACTCGATTACCGACTACCACTCCCTGATGTTTGATTTGGGTGTGATCCCACGCCGTTTACGTTCGGCATCGGATCGCAGCAAGTTTTATCGCCTGATTGAAGCGTCGCTTTACGGCGGTATTTCGAGTGCGATTACCCGTTCCCTGCGCGATTATCTGCTGCCAGAAAACAGCGGCGTACGTAAAGCTTTCCAAGATATGGAAGCGGCTTTGCGTGAAAACCGCATGACGCTGGAAGCGATTCGCGTCACGCAGTCTGACCGCGATCTGTTTAAGCATCTGATCACCGAAGCAACGTCCTACGTTTCTGCTGACTATATGCGCCATGCCAATGAGCGGCGCATACACCTCGATCAGGCATTATTGCTGCGCCGTGAATTGCTGGGAGGCCGTAAACAGCTGCTGGCCGAACAGTATCGCCACGTGGAAATGTCGCGTGAATTAGCCGAGCAAAGCGGGTCGGAATCCGATCTCGAAACCGATTATCAGGCGGCAAGCGATCATTTAAATCTGGTGCAAACTGCAATGCGCCAGCAGGAAAAGATCGAGCGCTATCAGGGCGATCTGGAAGAGCTGACCTACCGTTTAGAAGAACAGAATGAAGTGGTGGCTGAAGCGAGCGATCTGCATGCTGATTATGAAGCCCGCTCAGAAGCCGCTGAAGCCGAAGTGGATGAACTAAAAAGCCAGCTGGCTGATTATCAGCAAGCCTTGGACGTTCAGCAAACCCGTGCAATTCAATACCAGCAGGCGCTACAGGCGCTAGAACGCGCACGCCAAGTGTGTCAGTTGCCCGACCTCAATGCGGACAATAGCGAAGAGTGGTTAGAAACGTTCAGTGCGCGCGAGCAGGAAGCAACTGAAATCCTGATGCAGCTTGAGCAGAAAATGAATGTGGCAAGCGCAGCGCATTCACAGTTCGAAAATGCTTATCAGCTGGTGGTTAAGCTGGTGGGCGAAGTGAGTCGTAGCGAAGCATGGCAGGCGGGGCGTGATTTATTGCGTGACTGGTCTTCGCTTCAGCATCAGTCGGAGCGTGTGCAACCATTACGCATGCGTTTGGCCGAACTGGAGCAGCGCTTGCGTTCGCAACAAGATGCCGAACGTCTGTTGCAAGACTTCTGCAAACGCACCGGGCAGCAGTATCAGCCAGAAGAACTGGATGATGCGCAGCGTGAGATGGAAGAACGCATTGAAACGCTGACGATTGATGTGGCTGAAGCCAGCGAGCGCCGTATGGTGCTGCGCCAAGAGCTTGAGCAAATCACGGCGAAAGCGAAGGATTTGACCACGAAAGCCCCAGTGTGGCTTGCGGCGCAGGAAGCGCTGAGTCAGCTGAGCGAACAATGCGGTGAAGAGCTGTCAGACAGCCGTCAGGTCACTGAGCAGATGCAGCAATTGCTGGAGCGTGAACGTGAATCTACCGTTGAACGCGACGAAGTTGCTCATCAAAAACGTGAAATTGAAAGCCAAATCGAGCGTTTAAGCCAGCCAAGCGGTGCCGAAGATGGGCGTCTGATTGCGTTAGCTGAACGTTTTGGCGGCGTGCTGCTGTCTGAAATCTACGATGACGTCACCATCGACGATGCGCCGTATTTCTCGGCGTTATATGGTCCAGCACGACACGCGATTGTTGTTCCCGATCTTTCCTTGGTGCGCGAGCATCTGGTGGGATTAGAAGACTGTCCAGAAGATCTCTATCTGATCGAAGGGGATCCGCAGTCATTTGATGACAGCGTATTTGCCGCCGATGAACTGGAACGCGCCGTGGTGGTGAAAACTGCCGATCGTCAATGGCGCTACTCCCGTTTCCCTGAGGTGCCGCTGTTTGGTCGCGCCGCGCGTGAAAGCCGCTTAGAAACGCTGTATGCACAGCGCGATGAGCTGGCAGAGCGTTATGCGAACCTGTCGTTTGATGTGCAAAAAACGCAGCGTTTACATCAAGCGTTTAGCCGTTTTATTGGCAATCACTTAGCGGTGGCCTTTGAGCAGGACCCAGAAGCTGAATTACGTCAAATCAACAGCCGTCGTACTGAGATAGAACGTGAGTTCAATAATCAGGATAACGTGACGCAACAGCAGCGCCAGCAGCTGTCACAGGCCAAAGAGAGCGTCGCTCTGTTGCATAAGCTCACGCCGCATATCGGTTTGTTGGCTGATGAAACCCTGCAAGATCGCGTAGAAGAGATCCGTGAAGAGCTCGAAGAGGCGCAGGAAGCCGCGCGCTATCTGCAACAGCACGGCACCAATCTGACTAAGCTAGAGCCGATGCTTTCCGTATTGCAAAGCGATCCAGAACAGCATGAGCAGCTACGTCAGGATTATCAGCAGGCTCAGCAGAATCAGCGTACGGCTAAGCAACAGGCGTTCGCGTTAACAGAAGTGGTGCAGCGTCGTGCCCACTTCAGCTACAGCGATTCTGCCGGTATGCTGACCGAGAACTCCGATCTCAACGATAAATTGCGCCAGCGTTTAGAGCATGCCGAAGCCGATCGCAGCCGTACGCGTGAGCAGCTTCGTCAACAACAGGCACAGCTGGCCCAGTATCATCAGGTATTAGCTTCGCTAAAAAGTTCGTTTGAAGCTAAACGTGACATGCTCAAAGAGCTGTCGCAAGAGTTGCAAGATATCGGGGTTCAGGCCGATCCTAATGCGGAAGAGCGTGCACGTATCCGTCGTGATGAGCTGCATACCGCGCTGAGCAACAACCGTGCGCGTCGCAATCAGCTCGAAAAACAGATCATGTTCTGTGAATCTGAAATGGATAATCTGCAAAAGCGCCTGCGTAAGGTCGAACGCGATTACCACCAGATCCGCGAACAAGTGACCACCGCGAAAGCGGGCTGGTGTGCGGTAATGCGTTTGGTGAAAGACAACGGCGTTGAACGACGTCTGCATCGTCGTGAGCTTGCCTATATGGATGCGGATGAATTGCGTTCTATGTCGGATAAGGCGCTGGGTGCGTTACGGCTGGCCGTAGCGGACAACGAACATCTGCGCGATGTGCTGCGTCTGTCAGAAGATCCTAAACGTCCAGAACGTAAAATCCAGTTCTACATTGCGGTTTACCAACATCTACGTGAGCGTATTCGTCAGGATATTATCCGCAGCGACGATCCTGTCGATGCCATCGAACAGATGGAAATTGAGCTGGCGCGTTTGACCGAAGAGCTGACATCACGCGAACAAAAATTGGCGATCAGTTCGAAGAGCGTGGCGAATATTATTCGCAAAACAATTCAGCGCGAACAAAACCGTATTCGTATGCTAAACCAAGGCCTACAGACGGTGGCCTTCGGTCAGGTGAATAGCGTGCGTTTGAATGTTAACGTGCGTGAAGCGCATTCAACGTTGCTGACGGTGTTGTCAGAACAGCAAGAGCAACATCAGGATCTGTTTAACAGCAATCGACTGACGTTCTCTGAAGCGCTAGCAAAACTCTATCAGCGCCTCAATCCACAGATTGATATGGGGCAGCGTACGCCACAAACCATCGGCGAAGAGCTGCTGGATTATCGTAATTACCTAGAAATGGAAGTAGAGGTTAACCGTGGCTCAGACGGTTGGCTGCGTGCTGAAAGTGGGGCGCTGTCAACGGGCGAAGCTATCGGTACCGGTATGTCCATTCTGGTGATGGTGGTTCAGAGTTGGGAAGAAGAATCTCGCCGCCTGCGCGGTAAAGATATTTCGCCATGCCGACTGCTATTCCTTGATGAAGCAGCGCGTCTGGATGCGAAATCCATTGCGACGCTGTTTGAGCTGTGTGAACGTCTGGAAATGCAGTTAATTATTGCGGCACCAGAAAACATCAGCCCAGAAAAAGGCACTACCTATAAACTGGTGCGTAAAGTGTTCAATAACACTGAACATGTTCATGTCGTGGGATTGAGAGGCTTTGCTCCTGAGAAAAGTCCTATAGAATCAGTGGCTCAAGAAGAATCTGAAACATAATTTCTTGTAAATTCCGCATACTGAAATCATTATTAACGCAAACGGCCTTCATATAAGGCCGTTTTTTTTGGCAGAATATAGCCAGTGACGTATCATCATATAATTAACGTGCAATGTCTGGGTCGTTGACGCACCAACCGACACTGAAACGGCAAAATGTCATTTCTATTTGTATAATTAAGCTAAGGTTCCGAAATTCGGTGCCTGTGAGCTAACTAGGGAGCAAGGGATGGTGCTGAATAACAGATTCCGTCTAAGCCATATGGTTGTCGGTGGTTCAATAGCAATGAGTGCATTGGCGCTAAGCATCATGCCAGCCTATGCAGAAGTTGCTAATCAACCCGTGGTTTCAGTGGCGACCATGAGTGTACCTCAATCGCGTTCGGCGCTGTTGTCGCAGCTTCCACAGGGCGTTTCGCTGCGTTATTTGAACCAACTTTCTGCGCTCTACGCCGCTAACCACATGCAGCCAATGTGGCAAGATCGTACAGCCGTTCAGCAATTTCAACAGCAGCTCGCTGAAGTTGCACTCTCTGGCGTTCAGCCTCAGTTCACCCAATGGGTTCAGGCGCTGACTAATCCTGATGTTAGTGGCATGGCGCGTGACGCCGTTTTATCTGACGCGATGCAGGGCTATTTGCAATTTGTCTCTGGCGTGAGCGCAACCAAAGGCAGTTGGCTATACAGCTCGGTGCCTTATGCAATGGCAGAGCCGCCGGCAACGCTGGTGAATAACTGGCAGCTGTCGATTCGTGATGGCCGCTTGAATACTTTTGTTAAATCGTTGGAACCTGCGCATCCTCAGTATGCCGCGATGCATAAGGCGTTAAAAAATCTGTTAGCGGATGCGCGCCCTTGGCCCGTGGTGAGCGACGGCCCGAGTTTAAAACCGGGTGACCTGAGCGCGGATATGCCAGCGCTGCGTGAAGTGTTGCAGCGTACAGGAATGTTGGAAGGCGATTCCAGCGTGAAGCCAACGCCGGTGCCTGAGGCGCAGCCGTTGCAATCTCCTGCGAGTCAGGATCCTAATGCGGTCATCAGTCCATCAACCACTGCGGTTACTGATTTGACCAAGCAACAACCATCACCAGAGGCTGAGCCAGCAAAAGCGGCGTCCGTTTCGGTGATCGATAACCGTTATACGCCTGAGCTTGTTGAGGCAGTGAAACGTTTCCAGCAGTGGCAAGGTTTAGCCAGTGACGGGGTGATTGGCAAGCGCACACGCGAGTGGCTGAACGTATCGCCGCAAACGCGCGCTACACTGCTGGCCTTAAATATTCAACGCTTGCGTATTTTGCCGGGAGAAGTGAATACCGGCATTATGGTTAATATCCCTAACTACTCGCTGATTTATTACCAGAACGGCGCTGAAGTACTTTCATCTCGAGTGATTGTGGGGCGCCCATCGCGTAAAACGCCGCTGATGAATAGTGAATTGAATAACGTGGTAGTTAATCCACCGTGGAACGTGCCAACAACGCTGATTCGTGAAGATATTGTTCCGAAAGCTATGCACGATCCGGGCTATTTCGAACGCCACGGATATCGCCTGTTTTCTGGATGGAGCAACGATGCCGAAGCGGTCAATCCTTATATGATCGACTGGGCGTCTGTGTCGCCGCGTAATTTCCCGTATCGAATTCAGCAAGCACCGGGCGCGAATAATTCGCTAGGTCGATATAAGTTTAATATGCCAAGCCAAGATGCTATTTATCTGCATGACACTCCAAACCACGGATTATTTGAAAAAGATATTCGTGCGCTAAGTTCAGGTTGTGTTCGCGTGAATAAGGCTTCGACGCTGGCAAATATGCTACTTCAAGATGCTGGTTGGAACGACGCGCGGGTTTCGTCTGCGTTGAAAGAGGGGAATACGAAATATGTCCCGATACGTCATCGCATTCCTGTTCGCCTCTATTATTTGACTGCATGGGTTTCTGAAGATGGCAAGCCGCAGTTCCGCACAGATATTTACAATTATGATGACACTGTACGTTCAGGGGCAAAAATTGCTGCGCAAGCCGAGCGGCTTTTTCAACTCTAGCAAGCAGTTAGCAAAACCATAGTTTTTGTAATGTTGTAAATAATAGCCATAAAATTCTGTGATAACCCGTCAACCTTGGCGGGTAGCGGGTTGACTCGATCTTCCATGGCGGTTATGGTGCCTGACGGTGCGCTTTGGTGCGTGATTTTCAGACATTTTGCCGAGTAAAACATATCTCATGGATCCAGTTAATATTCATCGTCGCAAGTGGTTGGCTTTAGGTGGCGTTGCTATGGGAATGGCAATGCTACCAGGGCAAGCGTTAGCAACGCTTTCTACACCACGTCCTCGTATTTTGTTACTCAATAATTTAAATACTGGCGAACAACTTAAGGCTGAGTTCTTCGACGGAAAAAACTATATTCAGGAAGAATTAGTTCGCCTGAATCATTTGTTCCGCGACTACCGCGCGAATAAAGTAAAAAGTATCGACCCTCGCTTATTCGATCAAATTTTTCGTTTGCAGGCGATGATTGGCACACGTAAACCGATTCAACTTATTTCCGGTTATCGTTCCCCACGCACCAATAATGAATTACGCGAGCGCGGCAGCGGTGTGGCGAAACATAGCTACCATACGCTAGGGCAGGCGATGGATTTCCATATTGAAGGTGTCCAGCTAGCCAATATTCGTAAAGCTGCATTGAAAATGCGAGCGGGTGGCGTTGGATATTATCCGCGTAGTAATTTCGTGCATATTGATACCGGCCCCGTTAGAAATTGGTAATGGCGCTTTAAGACGGTATTATTAGGTAGTCAAAGAGATCCTAAACGTCGGCCTTTGCCGGCGTTTTTTATATTGGGGCAAACATGAAATATAAAATCATTCCCGTCACTGCATTTCAGCAGAATTGTACTGTTTTATGGTGTGAGGATACGCTTCAGGCCGCGATCGTCGATCCGGGCGGTGAAGCAGCCAAAATTCAGCGTGAAGTTGAAGCACTGGGTTTAACGGTCACTCAAATTCTGCTGACTCACGGACATTTAGACCACGTGGGAGCCGCTGGCAGCTTGGCGAAAACCTTAAATGTGCCGATCTATGGCCCGCAGGAAGAAGATCAGTTTTGGCTGGAGGGGCTGCCAGCTCAGAGCAAAATGTTTGGCCTTGGCGATTGTGATCCCTTGGTGCCTACCCGTTGGTTAAACGACGGCGAAACCTTGTCGGTAGGTAATGAGACGTTGCAGGTTTTCCATTGCCCTGGTCATACGCCAGGCCATGTGATTTTCTTTAGTGAAAAATCACGTTTGGCACAGGTAGGCGATGTGTTATTCAGTGGCGGTGTCGGGCGTAGCGATTTTCCCCGTGGAGACCATCAGGCATTGATTAACTCAATTAAAACTAAGCTTTGGCTTCTGGGTAATGATGTTGCGTTTATTCCAGGACACGGCCCAATGTCGACCTTCGGTCAAGAGCGCCAGACCAACCCATTTGTTCGCGATGAACCTGCGGTTTGGTAGCGTCGCGGTGAATGATATTTGCAGCATAAAAAAGGAGCCATTCGGCTCCTTTTGTCGTTTCAATGCGCGTATTTATTTCAATACGGCGACAATGGCTTCACACAGCGGTGCCATATTGTCTGGCGTCATTCCGGCTACGTTGACGCGGCCAGAGTTTACGGCATAGACGCCGAATTCATCGCGCAGGCGGATCACCTGATCTTTGGTGAGTCCACTGAATGAGAACATACCATTCTGCTTGATGATGAAGCTGAAGTCCTGCTCAGCGCCTTTTTCCTGCAGGGTGTTAACGAACAACTGACGCATACGCTGAATACGTTGGCGCATGTCTGTGAGTTCTTGCTCCCAAATAGTACGCAGGGCTTCATTACCCAGAATAGTCGCTACCACCGAACCACCGTGTGCTGGTGGGTTGGAGTAGTTTGCGCGGATAGTGGCTTTAATCTGGCTAAATGCTTTATCGGCGGTTTCACTATCAGCGGCAACTAACGTGCAAGCACCAACGCGCTCGTTGTAGAGGCCGAAGTTTTTGGAATATGAACTCGCAACCAGCAATTCATCATGCTTAGCGGCAAAAATGCGCAGGCCCTGTGCATCTTCTTCTAAACCCTTGGCAAAGCCTTGGTAGGCGAAGTCAAACAGCGGTAACCAACCTTTCGCGACAGACATTTCTGCCAGCGCTTCCCATTGTTCTGGTGTTGGGTCAATACCGGTTGGGTTATGACAGCAACCGTGGAATAGAACCACATCACCGGCTTCTGCTTGCTCTAAGCTGTTCTGGAGGGCTGCAAAGTCTAACTGATGATTTGCCGCGTCGTAGTAATCATATTCGCGTACCTCAAGCCCTGCGGCGTTAAATACGCTTTTATGGTTAGGCCAGCTAGGGTTGCTCACCCATACGCGCTTGGCTGAGGTTTTATTGGCAATAAAATCAGCAGCTACGCGCAGAGCACCAGTCCCACCTGGGGTTTGAGCCGCATGAGCACGTTTGTCCTGAATGATTGGGCTTTCTTTACCAAACAGTAATTCCAGCGTGCAGGTAGCGAAAGCAGGAATACCATCGATGCTCAGATAGTTTTTCGTGGTTTCGTTTTCCAGCAGATACTGCTCAGCTTTTTTAACGCTGGTCAGAACCGGTGTTTTACCTGTTTCATCTTTATAGACGCCAATACCTAAATTGATTTTGTTGGTACGGGCATCGGCACGGAATAAATCGGCAAGACCTAAAATCGGATCCGCTGGTGCGGCTGGGATATTTTCAAACATGTAAGAGCTTCCATGTGTGGGATTGAGCCAGAGAACCCTCAGGTTACCGCTACGCCGCGAGCTTGCCAACCGTTTGCCACAAAAAGAATACAAAGTTGTTACCTGAATGCTTCAATGCCGATAAAAGCACCAAAAATAAGAAGAAAACCAGAAAATTAGGCAGGAAATAGGGCGGTAGAACACGGACTAAAAGTAGGGGAGATAAATAACTCTTGATGAGTGGAGCCAAACCCTAGATAACAAAAAGCAGAGCCGAAGCTCTGCCTTTGATTCTGTTCTGCTACAACCGCGAGGTTGCCGTCAGATTAGAACTGGTATACCAGACCCAGAGCTACGATATCGTCAGTTGCGATGCTGTTAGCTTTGGTGAAATCGTTGTCATCCAGCAGGTTGATTTTGTAATCAACGTAGGTAGACATGTTTTTGTTGAAGTAGTAAGTCGCGCCGACATCAACGTATTTAACCAGATCTTTTTTGCCATCTACGTTGGTGTTCAGGTCTTTACCTTTAGACTGCAGGTAAGCAACGGATGGACGCAGACCGAAGTCGAACTGGTACTGTGCAACAACTTCAAAGTTCTGAGTTTTGTTAGCAACACCGGTAGAACCGTATGGAGTCATGTTGCGAGTTTCTGCATACATAGCTGCCAAGTATACGTTGTTAGCGTCGTATTTCAGACCAGTGGTCCATGCGTCAGCTTTATCGCCGCCAGCAACGTTACTGTTAGCTACGCGACCACGAGTAACTTGCTCGTTGGTACGGTCAGATGAAGAGTACGCTGCACCAGCGCTGATGCCCATACCGAAATCGTAAGAGGTAGACAGACCGTAGCCGTCACCGTTCTGCTGCTGGTAGTCACGGCCGTTGTTGCTTTCGGTCGCGTTGCCATTTTTGCCTTGGTACTGAGCGGCGATGCTCAGGCCGTCAACCAGACCGAAGAAGTTGTTGTTACGATAGGTCGCAACGCCGTTGGTACGGCCAGTCATGAAGTTGTCGGTGTTGGTGTAAGAGTCACCACCGAATTCTGGCAGCATATCGGTCCATGCTTCAACGTCGTAGATTACGCCGTAGTTACGGCCGTAGTCTAATGAACCGTAATCACCGAATTTCAGGCCCGCAAAGCCCAGACGGGTTGCGTTTTTAGAAGAGCCATTGCTTTCGGTGTTGTTTACTTTGATGTTGTATTCCCACTGACCGTAACCAGCCAGTTGGTCGTTGATCTGAGTTTCGCCTTTGAAGCCGAAACGAGCGTAAGACTGGTCGCCGTCTGAACCTTTGTCGTCAGAGAAGTAGTGCAGACCGTCAACTTTACCGTACAGATCCAGCTTGTTACCGTCTTTGTTATAGACTTCAGCTGCGTTTGCTGCACCGGCTGCTAACAGCGCTGGGATCACTACTGCAAGAATATTGCGTTTCATCATTGTTACCCTCTAAAGGAGTTATTTTTTTTTTGACACCTGCCACTGCCTAATTTAATTCTGCGCGGAACTATTTCATCACTTACGGAACTAAAAGAGAAAGTATGGTGTCTTCCTGTGTCTGCATCGCAGTGTTCCATTCACTAGAGCGATAATCTACATCGAAAATGATACAAAACTATAATTCGAGTAACAGAACGCAAGAATGTGTTTCAAAATGTAAAATTTTGGGAACTTTGTGACAGGGGTCTAAGTTTAAAAAAGAGAGGGGCCAGCATTGCTGGCCCCTTTTTTGTGATCAAAACGTTGAAATGTTGTTTTATTACTTAATTAGAAGGTTGCGTTTCTTGGTGTGCGTGGGAACGGGATCACGTCACGAACGTTTTGTACGCCGGTCACATAGGCGATTAAACGTTCAAATCCGAGGCCAAAACCAGAGTGAGGAACGGTGCCGTAACGACGAAGATCGCGATACCACCAATAATCTTCTTTGTTCAGACCCATTTCTTCTAAACGTGCATCGAGAACGTCTAAACGCTCTTCACGCTGAGAACCGCCGATAATTTCACCAATGCCAGGTGCTAACACGTCCATTGCAGCAACGGTTTTGCCATCTTCGTTCATGCGCATGTAGAACGCTTTGATGTCTTTTGGATAGTTTTTCACTACCACCGGTGCTTTAAAGTGCTGTTCTGCTAAATAACGTTCATGCTCAGAAGACAAATCGACGCCCCAGTAAACTGGGTTTTCAAAGGTCTTACCGCACTTAAGCAGAATATCAACCGCGTCGGTGTAATCCACCTGAGCAAAATCGGAGGTGACAAAACGCTTCAGGCGATCGATGGCGTCTTTATCTACGCGCTGAGCGAAGAACTCCATGTCATCGGCACGTTCATCAAGCACGGCTTGGAAGACGTATTTCAACATTCCTTCGGCAACGCCGGCGATATCGTCGAGATCCGCAAATGCAACTTCAGGCTCAACCATCCAGAATTCAGCCAGATGGCGGCTGGTGTTCGAGTTTTCCGCGCGGAACGTTGGGCCAAAGGTATAAACCTTAGACAGCGCGCAGGCGTAGGTCTCGCCGTTCAGCTGGCCGGATACGGTCAGGAACGCTTCACGACCAAAGAAGTCTTCACCGAAATCGACTTTACCTTCATCGGTACGCGGCAGGTTTTCCATATCCAACGTTGAAACGCGGAACATTTCACCAGCGCCTTCGGTATCAGAAGCGGTAATCAGCGGGGTTGAAACCCAGAAATAGCCGTTTTCATGGAAGTAACGATGAATAGCCTGTGCCAGCGTATGACGAACGCGAGCCACCGCACCGATAATATTGGTACGTGGGCGTAGGTGAGCCACTTCGCGCAGATATTCGATGCTGTGGCGCTTTGCCGCCATTGGATAAGTGTCTGGATCTTCAACCCAACCCACGACTTTAACTTCCGTGGCTTGCAGTTCGAAACTCTGGCCTTCACCCGGAGAAGCAACAACTTTACCGGTGACTTCCAGCGAACAGCCCGTAGTCAGGCGCAAAACATCACTTTCATAATTCGGTAGAGAATTATTAACGACGGCCTGTAACGGATTAAAGCAGGAGCCGTCATAAACGGCGAGGAAGGAGATACCAGCTTTAGAATCTCTCCGGGTACGTACCCAACCGCGCACGGTGACTTCAGTGTCTACCGCGGCACGACCTTGCAGTACGTCGACTACAGGCACTACGCTCATAGATTTCTCTCTTTTATTGATCTTGGATGATAAATAACCTACAGCCCAGATAATACGGGCATGTTGCTATGTTACTTGTCATGCAAACAGACACAAGAAGAAATCGCAGACAAATCGCAAGAACTTGACGAGATATTGGGGGATTGAATGAAAAAAAGGAGAATAATCGATTTTATCAGTAAAAATTGGCGTTTTTTAGGCAAAAAAAGAGGGCGTAGCATACACCCTCATAATATTTGTTGTGCGAACGATTAAACCAAATAATTTAACTGGCTTTTTTTACCAGCGGTAAATCAAAGGCTTTGCGCAGCGCTTTAACGAAAGCTTTGTCATGGCAAATGGTTTTACCCGGGCTATCAGACAGTTTGGCGACGGGCTTACCGTTACACTCAACCAGCTTAATCACAATGTTTAGTGGTTTAACCTCTGGAATATCGCAGGTTAAACGGGTGCCGATACCGAAGCCAAGATTAATGCGGTTATGGAAATGACGATACAGCTCTAAGGCTTTTTCGAGATCGAGGTTATCGGAAAACACCAGCGTTTTTGTCATCGGATCAATGCCCAGTTTTTGGTAATGGGCGATGGCTTTCTCTCCCCATTCAACCGGTTCACCGGAATCATGACGCAGACCTTGATAGCGATTGGCAAACTGCGGGCCAAAATCGCGTAGGAAAGCATCCATCGTGATGCAGTCGGTGAGGGCAATGCCAAGCTGATCGGGGTATTCATCTAGCCACGCCTGAAGGGCTGCCCGTTGGCTGTTTGCTAATACCGGGCAAATCTGTTGGTGGGCTTGGAACCACTCATGAGCCTGAGTCCCCATCGGTGCAAGGTCTAGCAGCTGGGCAAACTTATAGTTGCTAGTGCCGACCAAATGTGGGAAATCCGTTTTCAGCGTTTCAATAATGGCACGTTGGACATCGTGTGAGAAACGACGGCGGGTGCCGAAATCCATCAGCTTGAAGCCAGAAAGATCGATATCTGCGCTCAGTTGCTTAAATGAGTCGAGCTTTTTACGCAGCTGTGCCACGGCCATTTCTGGCGTTGCCAGCGGTGAGCGGGCGCGGTGTACCACTTCACTGATAACGGCGAGCAGTGGGACTTCCCACATAATCACTTCACGCCAAGGGCCAGTGATGCGGATATTGAGGTGGCCATCTTCGTCATGGATATCGACCTGTTGCGGGTTAAAGCGAAAATCGCGCAACCAGTCCAGATAATCTTTTTTGAAGAAAGGCAGAGTGCTGAGATAGTTATATTCTTCATCTGTCAGCGCAAGATCGCCCATCAAAGCAACCTGCTGAATAATTTCGTTGGCATAACTGCCCAGTAACTCGTCGCCACGGCAACGAAATTCAGCCGCTACGGAGAGATTGCGGTAACGATGATACACCGCCTGCTGCATGTGCAGCTTATAGGCGTCAGTATCCAATAATGAAGTTAATATCGGGGAAGCATGTTGAGTCATGGCGCGTTACTGCATCCTCGTCAGGGATATTCCACGTTCGGGATAGTCGGCAAAGTCGGAGGAGTATACCTAGTTTATCCCGAGATTGAAGCCTCATAACACCATATGACATTTGATAGGTCGAGGATTAAACGTGCCATTTGCAGTAGCACCGATTAAGTTACTGTGCAATTGTACAATATACATACCTTGATCCCAGTCTCGTTTCCTGAACAAATATCACGCATTTTCATTGTTAGCATCAAAGCTAATGAATCCACTTGGCGAATAAAAACTGACTTGGTTTTTACCGCGTTTCTTCGAGTAATAGAGCGCTTCATCCGCTTGCTTTATAGAGTGGTTAATATTTTGATAGTCATCAAGACGCGCCAATCCACAGCTAATGGTGAAGCCAACGCTAGGCTTATTCGGGATGGCAATACGTAGCATTTCGGTACGATGGCGAACCACATCAATAATCTTCATTGATTGATGCATATCTTCATATTTAATTAAAATAGCAAACTCTTCCCCACCGTAGCGACAATAAACCGTACTTTTCGGCAGCGACTGTTCCAGCGTTTGGCTAAAGGCGATAAGCGCTAAATCTCCAACGTCATGGCCATAGCGGTCGTTTAGTCTTTTAAAATTATCGATATCAATTAGACAGAAGGCGAGAGGGTAGTCTTTCTCGGTAATCTGGCTGCACTGATTGAAGAATTTGCGACGATTATAAATATTGGTCAGCGGATCGGTTGAAGATGCTTCGAGCAGCTCATTGATAAGCTCTTGCTTTTCAGTTTCTAACAGGTGCTTTTCTATTTGATTTTGGCGTAGCTGATTAATAGCATCGGATATTGCCGACAGTTCTCCGGTCATGATCGAGTTATCTGGATATATGTTGAGGTCGCCTTGAGATAACTTCATGATATTTTTATTGGTGAGCGTCAGCCACAGACTAATTTTGGATGAAAAAACCAAGATTGGCATCACGATATATAACGCTAGCAGCCAGCACAGTGAAATCATGCCGTAAAGCTGAACTCGGCTGATACTTATCTTCTTTTCTAGCTCATGCAACTCAAGGTTATAGCTGTTATTTACGAAGAGAGCAGAGGCTTTATCAATGCTGATGATGTAGCGGTAGAAGCCGTCAAATGCATTGGATGAGCGACTCTGCATCACGCTGGTAAGGTCGGCAGTCAGATGCTGCATGCTGTCTTTGCTGAGTTTGTTTAATAGTTCGTCAATGTTTGCCGATGGATGTGCTCCACCAGGCGCGGTTGCAATAATAAAATCTACCCGCGAGCGCAAAGAGTCCAGCACGCCAATCAACTCTATCGAACGTAGATAAGATTGATTGCGCTTCACTTCATCCGTTTTGATATCGACTAACTGATCAATAAGCTCGGTTGCCGTTAACGTTAAGCGGTTATTTAAGCGGACGCTCTCGATAAATTTGTAGGAATGAGTGTCGGATAACGTCGTGTTATAGACATACAGGAAATAGAGCTTATTAAGTTCGGTGATAAAATAATTGCTCTTCACATCAAGCTGAGCCTGCATTAGAGGGCCGGCTGCGGATAATTCTTGATTATCGTTGGCCGTCAGTCTGTAGACGAGAGATTTTGCTTGGCTAAACATCTCATGAGTCTGTTGTTCTAATTCTGTCGCTGACTTGTCAGTAGGAGGAAGAACCAGTGCTTCAGAGTCGAGCCTGACCTGTTTTTCTGCGTCAAGGATCTCATTTTGCGTAATGGAATCGCTCATGAAACTGATACGCTTTAAGCGATGAACTAACAGTGCAGATTGGAAAACTTCAGTGAGCTCGCGTAGTCGTTTTACTTTGTAGAGGTTTTGCTGGTTTTGCGCGAAATCGATATGTGCTTTATGCAATGAGCTATAGATAAAAATACCAAAAAAGAACACCAATGCCGTGGTGAAAATGTAGATAAGGTTTTTTAGCTTCATGCACGCTGTTTTCTGGTTTTAGAACTTCGAGGAGCTCATTTAATATATTACTGGCCGCCAAAGCGGGCGTAATGAACAAGAAACGTCGAACGATAAGGTAACTATGATCATTATGTCAGAATATCGGCACTCAGAGTAAGTATTTAGGACTGAGAATAATCTTGCTCCATTATGGCGAATGTTTAGCTAGCCTTTACCTTTTATGACTTAAGCATTGCGCTGCGCTCGGTTCTGATTCAGTTTTGCTTGGCAAGCTTTTGATGCCACTTGCGTGAATAACAGGCAAACGCACCGGAGTTTCTAGGCAGAGCTTCGGTTTTTCGATCGGTGTGATACAGTTTAGTTAATGGTTGGTTAGGGTGCTGATTTTTAGTCAGTGGCTATTCAGCAATGGCGCGGTCTACCGCGATACCGCCTTCCTGCAGCTTGAATTATTTAGGGCACATATTTTCGGCGAATCCTATAAGGGTATTTATGACACAACAACCTCAAGCCAAGTATCGTCACGACTATCAGGCGCCAGATTATACGATCACCGATCTGGCTCTGGATTTTGATTTAGACGCAGAGGTAACTACGGTTACCGCAGTCAGTCAGGTTAAACGTCAAGGCGCTGCGCAGGCACCTCTAATTCTCAACGGTGAAGATCTCACCCTAAAGAGCGTCAGTGTGAATGATGCTCCTTGGGAGCACTACCGCGAGTCAGAGAATCAGCTCATTCTTGAAAACCTGCCGGAAGCATTCACGTTGACAATTGTGAATGAAATTTATCCGGCTAAAAACAGTGCGTTGGAAGGACTCTATCTTTCGGGTGATGCGCTGTGTACCCAGTGCGAAGCCGAAGGTTTCCGCCATATCACGTATTATCAGGATCGCCCAGATGTTCTGGCTCGCTTCCGTACGCGCATCGTGGCGGATAAAGCGCGCTATCCATTCCTGCTGTCTAACGGCAATCGTATTGCGCAAGGCGAGTTACAGGATGGCCGCCACTGGGTGCAATGGGAAGACCCGTTCCCAAAACCAAGCTATCTGTTCGCGCTGGTTGCCGGTGATTTTGACGTTTTGCGCGATAGCTTTACTACCCAAAGCGGCCGTGACGTTGCATTAGAGCTCTACGTTGACCGTGGTAATCTCGATCGTACTGGCTGGGCGATGACATCGCTAAAAAATGCAATGAAGTGGGACGAAACCCGCTTTGGCTTAGAGTATGACCTCGACATCTATATGGTCGTCGCCGTCGACTTCTTTAATATGGGCGCGATGGAAAACAAAGGCCTGAACATATTCAACTCCAAGTATGTTCTGGCTAAAGCGGAAACCGCGACTGACAAAGATTATCTGGGCATTGAGGCCGTTATTGGCCACGAGTATTTCCATAACTGGACCGGTAACCGCGTCACCTGTCGTGACTGGTTCCAGCTGAGTTTGAAGGAAGGTTTAACCGTCTTCCGCGATCAAGAATTCAGCTCGGATTTAGGTTCACGTGCGGTAAACCGCATTGATAATGTCCGAGTGATGCGTGGTGCGCAGTTTGCAGAGGATGCCAGCCCAATGGCGCATCCAATTCGTCCTGATAAAGTCATCGAGATGAATAACTTCTATACGCTAACCGTCTATGAGAAAGGTTCTGAAGTTATTCGTATGATGCATACGTTATTAGGCGAAGAAAACTTCCAGAAAGGCATGAAGCTCTATTTTGAACGTCATGACGGCAGCGCAGCAACCTGTGATGATTTTGTTCAGGCGATGGAAGATGCTTCTGGCGTTGATTTGACGCTATTCCGCCGTTGGTATAGCCAAGCGGGTACGCCAGAGCTCAGTGTGCGTGATGAGTATGATGCAGAGCATCAGCAATATCGTCTCTACGTCACACAGCAAACGCCGCCGACCTCTGAGCAAACAGATAAGTTGCCGTTGCATATCCCGCTGGATATCGAGCTTTACGATCCGCAGGGTAACGTGATCCCGCTGATGATTGACGGCGAGCCTGTGAGTAACGTGCTTAATGTGACGGAGTCTGAGCAAAGCTTCGCGTTTGATAACGTTCCACATAAGCCCATTCCTTCTTTGTTACGTGAGTTCTCAGCCCCGGTAAAATTAGAGTATCCGTATAGCGATCAGCAGCTCAGTTTCTTAATGCAGCATGCGCGCAATGATTTCTCGCGTTGGGATGCGGCTCAAATGTTGTTGGCAAAATATGTGCGCCTTAACGTCGCTAAATTCCAACAGAATCAGCCTTTGTCGCTGCCAATGCATGTTGTTGATGCGTTCCGTGCGGTGCTATTGGATGAAACGTTGGATCCGGCACTGGCGGCACAAATTCTGACGCTGCCTTCTGAGAATGAAATGGCCGAGCTGTTTAGCATCATCGATCCTGAAGCGATCGGTGCGGTACACGCAGCAATCACGCGTCTACTGGCGAAAGAAATGGCGGACGAATGGCTGGCGGTTTACAACAATAACCGTACGCCTGAATATCGCATTGACCATGCTGATATTGCCAAACGTTCGCTGCGTAACGTCTGCCTGCGCTATTTAGCCTTTGGCGAAGACGTGGTGCTGGCCGATGAGTTAGTGGTGCGTCAGTATGAAAATGCGAACAATATGACCGATTCGTTAGCCGCGCTGTCGGCTGCCGTTGGCGCAGAGCTGCCGTGCCGCGACCGCCTGATGACAGAATTTGACGAGCGCTGGCATCAAGATGGTTTGGTGATGGACAAGTGGTTTATGCTGCAAGCGACCAGCCCGTCTGCGTTGGTTTTAGACAATGTAAAAGCGCTGCTTAAACACCGTTCATTTACGCTGAGCAATCCAAACCGCATTCGCTCGCTGGTGGGGGCATTTGCACAGGCTAATCCGTCAGCATTCCACGCTGCAGATGGTTCAGGCTATGCGTTCTTAACAGAGATCTTGAAAGATCTGAATACCCGTAACCCACAGGTTGCGGCACGCATGATCGAACCTCTGATCCGCTTGAAACGCTACGACGAAAGCCGTCAGGCTCTGATGCGGAAATCACTGGAAGAGCTGAAAGGATTGGAAAATCTATCCGGCGATCTGTTTGAGAAAATCACCAAAGCGCTCAATGCATAACCATTGATTTAAAGCACTAAATTGGAGCCCCGCAGCATGTATCGCGGGGCTTTTTTTATTGATGGCTGGTCGCATGTTGTTTTGTGACCAGAGATAGTCCTCTACGCTGAATGGCGGCATAAAATGTGGTCAGTGACGCTTCTAGGCGTTCAGTCAGTGCAGTGTCCAGCGCGGCTTCACGCGAGGTGTAATCAATCTGCACGTCGGTTGCAAAAACACCGTGTAATACTTCTTGGGCTTTTAACGCGCTGAGTACGGGTTTGAGTGCATAGTCCAACGCTAAAAAATGATTGGACGACCCCGCTGTAGCAAGCGGAAGCACGACTTTATGTTCAAGTGCACGCTCGGGGAGGAGATCCAGAATGCTTTTCAATGCGCCAGAATAAGCTGCCTTATAAACCGGTGTGGCAACCAGCAGACCATCTGCTCGGCTCAAAGCCTGGTTCAATGCCAGTATTGGTGGGCTATTAAAATTGGCGAATAAGAGATCTTCGGCGACGAAATCTTGCAGGCTAAAATGCACGATTTCTACGTTATGACGTGCGAGCCAGCGGTGAGCAACTGCCAGTAGGGCGGAAGAACGTGATGGCTGTTTTGGGCTACCAGCAAGCGAAACAATAACCATAGAAGGCTCCAAGTAAGCGTAAATAGAATGTTAAATCTAAATTCCATTTCACCCTAACAGCCAAAATAAGTTATTAAAAATTTCTTTTTATTCTTTTAAGTTCAAAAATTTTATATAGGCAATCAGATATCTTGCCGCTATCTCAAAACCTAAACGCCGCTAAGTGTCTATAAATAAGTAGGTAAGAGTAATCGTTTGCGCTGAATGCGTTCTTTTTGTCTTTAATCAATTCCAATCTGTTGAAAGATACCGGATAATACCGCCCCGACTTGCCACCGGATAAAGCATTTAATATAAACAGTGAGTTACATGATTGTGGTGTGCTATTGGGGTGCTGATGTTTCCAAAAAGCACCCCTAAATATCCAATAATAGCCGCCTTATCCCCTCACTTTACTTGGCACTTTTTCAATTCTTGGCGTGCTATGGCTCGCTGGTGGTCGATGAATTCAGCTAAATCCTGTAAGTGAATCATTCGAGGTGCTTTATTTGAATCAGCCAAACGGAAGGTTGGTATTGGTAATGCGCCTTCGTTTGCTCTGACTGCCGCTGTTTCTGGTTTCATCCCAAGATATTTGTCAGCAATCATGGAAAGTGGGATTGAGGCTGTTTCATATTCAGCCATTAGTAAAAAGATTGTATTCACGTTTTATTCTCCACACGGCTAGCTTTTACATCCACGATTACTCCAGCTAACTCTAGGCTTCTATACACATCACGCTCATAGCGTCTATGCTGGAATACTCCATCAAACCAATAGTTACTGTCGTTAACACTTGGAATGCTCAGCGGGCTATTTTCTCTGTCAATCACTGTAATGCTTCGTGACGTTCTATCGCGGATTGCTATAGCACCTTTCTTCTTTAATGCCTTGAGATGTAAGGTAGCGGAGTTTGGGGATTTGAACCCCATAGCCTCCGAAATTTCACTAACCGTTGGTGATATCCCATTTCGATTAATGTAATTGGTTATGACGTCTAGCACGGCACGTTGCTGCTTGGTGAGTTCCTGCATTAACTCCTCCTATATGCCTATGCAACCTTAACTACGGCGGCAAAACAGCTTTTAGCGATTGCCATCTGCTCGGCATCATTCATCGCGTCATGAAGCGCGTTGTGCTTAATCATCTGGAAGTATGGCTGGTGGTCAGGAACATAACCTTTTTTGCCACCAGTGAGCGCATCGATGTACGTCCGAACGTCGCGCTTGCCGTTATACTTCCATGGGCATTCCATGCGGCAGGAACGGTATGCGCTTTCTAGAATCGAGCCATCAAAATCGGTACCACGAAAATAAATAGTTACACCAGGATGTTGAGCTATCCAACTATTGAGATTGAGCAACTGATCGGCTAAAGATTCTCGATCGCCGGATAAGGCTTCTTGCGCATCCTGCTTCTGATTTCTCCACCAATGCTGTGTATCTTTTGAGACAGAGCGCCCAAGCATCAGCTGGTCGTTAGCATCAAGCAGGCAGTAGAACGCATTAGCTGAATAGTCAGAAAGCTCAGGCTCACGGCTTACAGCCAGAATAGATTCGCGAGTACCTTCCAGATTGGCAACATCAAAAGCAAAAGCGCCGATAGATAGGATGAGAGCAGAAGGGCGCACATCCATAGTTTCGGTATCGATCACGATAGTGTTAATCATATTATTCACCCTCACAATTTATGCAGCTCGTATCGTCACCCGCATCGCATTGGTCACATTTCTCCATCCCGCAATGTGGGCAGTCTTTTGTATAGGTTGGCGCTTCATTGCCACAGCTCGAACATTCTTCTATTTCTGGGGCTTGAAGAGTTGGGTTATCCATTGTTCTGCTCCTGTACTGGTGCTGCGGGTAATGGCATCCAGTGGGTAATTTCAAAGCCTTCTCGGGGAAGATTTGGAAACTCATCGGGATAAAAATCACCATCTTCAACTTCCGCACACCAAATGATCCCGCGATTACTACAAACCAAAACGGTGTTGTAATTCTCAGGCATGCCTTCATCCACGTTTATCCACTTATGCTCGCTTACAGGTATTATTGAGGCTTCATCGCTAGGTAATGGAGGCAAGTCAGGAACAGTCACGCCAAACAATGCAGCTAAGGCGCGATAATTCTGTTCGGAGTGATAGCGGCCTTTACAACGAACAAGCTTCTCAGCTGCTTTCCTGAACGCCAATAACGCCTCTGCAACGCTGACAGGCAACATCACGCAGCTGTTCCCGACTTCGATACAGTTTTTGATTCTTTTTTCTAAACGTTCAGTTGTTAATTCAGACATTGTTCAGATCTCCCACAACCTCAATCAGAATGTCATTTGCTAAATCGAGGCTGATCACATCATTTTCTGTATATGGAGATAGCGGCTCTTTAGCTGGCTGAAAGTGCAATACTGTATGGTTCCCGTAATAGTTGATGTATCGCAGCCGGTAGCACTTACCAAAAACACAAACAACATCATTAGGCTTTGCATCAGTAACGGGCTTTTTAACTTTGTGGTTGGTCAGCTGGTGGATCTCACGCAACACATCAAACCGTGTAATGGCTTCACGTAATATTGCTGCTGCTTCTGGATATTGATCATTAATAAGCTTCACGCCTGCATGCGCTTGCTTAACTAATGTTCCTGCTGGTATTTCACTGATGTGTGTCATTTGCATAGCTCCGTCAATTCAACGTATCGCCCCATAAAGAGATGCTCGGCAACTTCTGCGGTCATTGGTTCGATAGTGAAATCAACAAATGGAATGCCATTCAGAAGTGGCCACGGATTTTCATCAACGATCCCAAGGTCACGTTTTTCTGATGCCAGCATGATGAGGTCCGCATATTTGACGCAGCTGCTAAGCGCTAGTGGTAGGCCAAATCGTTCGCAGATAGCCATTTCAACGCGCTGTTCTAATGCGCGATAATCTGGCAAAAGAAGTTTTATGGGTGATGGCATATCTTTGATGTAAGCCTCGGCAGCGTCATGCATTAGGGCCTCGAGTGCGAACTCTGGAGGTACACAAAACGATGCGTGATAGCAGTGCTGAGCAACGCTGTACGCGGCCTTGGTATGCCCGTTAAAGCGGTTTTCTCTGGCAAGGGCATGAGCGATATCCTCGATCACTATTTGCTCGCGCTGAGGCTCAATTAAATTAAATGCTTTACCTGAGAAGGTAATAATATAAGGGCTGTTCACTTTTTAATTTCTCCACACATTAAATAGATAACACTTCACTAAGCACCGAATATGCTCGGTGCTTAAGGCTGTATTAAATATTATTAATAATTAGGCTTTAAAATTACCGATGAAGGTTTCAATAGATTTGCCAGTGAATTGCTCTGTAAGCAGATCACGGAATTCGTTTGCAATTTCTTCCTCTACAGCTTCCAGTTGAACAATACGCAGGACAAATAAAGGCGTGTCACCCGTCAGGATACTATTACGCAGACTGAAACGGCGCTCGGATAAGCCTTCATAAGGTACGCACTTAAATTCAAAGGCCACAGGCATGATCTCTTTGCTTTTAGCCTCTACACTTTGCATCAATGACTGCTTACCGCTGAAATCAGCAGCTTCATGATCGGCACTTTGTACAGATTCAATAGTAATACGGCGAACGGCGCTCACAGCTTGTTTGATTGGAAGCACTTTACCTTCTGCATCAAAGGCTGTGAGGAAGTCGCTCCAATCCTCTAGCCACTCTGCAAGGCGCTTCTGGTTTGATTTTTCACCATTGAAAGCAAGCAGAGCGCAGAACGGTGCTGTTTTCTTCAAAGCGATTGCTGCTGTGTTATCGGCATGGCCTGCGTTCGCAAGTGTGCCGAGGTTGAACACGGAGGTTGCACACATATTGTCAGCGTCGATAAAGCAACGGGCGCCCGGCTGACCTTCTGAATATGCAGATGAATAACGAACGAAATCGGCAATACTGGTGGTGCTTAATTTGCCACGAAAACGGCTGCGGCCTAATTCTAAATGTTCCAATGATTTAATTTGGTGATTTTCAGGAATAATTACAGCGGGGCAATTAGTCGTTTTAATCGGGTCCAAATGAAATGCAGATAATGTAAGCTCTTGGATTTTATTAATAGTGCAAGCGTCTAATTGAGACATGTTTAGTCCTCGCTTATTTAAAAAGCGTTAATTTAAAAGGTTGAAATAAAACTTAGGTATTACGGCTTATGTAGTTATTCGTAATTTACCGTCTACCTCTCCGGTAATTGCAAATAACTGGCCCTGATCTTCTTGCAAGATCGTTAGCTTGCCACCTTTCCCAACGTACATAGGTGTTTCGGTGGTGTCTTCTTCTGACTGCTTGCCACGAGGTGTTGGTGTAACGAACTTCAATTTGTGCTTAATACCAACGCGCTTTTCTTCAACTGAGTTGCTCAGGCGGTCAATATCAAACGTGAGGACAACTTGCCCTTTACCGCCATTGTTGAGAACCCCCAACGCGGTATTGTTGAGCGCAGCGGCGATCTTGTTAACGAAGATCCCCGCGTCGAGCTCGCCCAGAAAGTCGGGCACTACGGTCATGCGATCATTGCTCATCGGTTTACCCTCTGAAATGCGGTATGTACCGCGCTTATTTACTCCACACACTGATTTGCTGTGGCGGCTGGACTTGAACCAGCGACGCGAAGCTCGGGCGGCCTCCGCTCTACCAACTGAGCTACACCACAACGTAAAGAGCACTAAATGATGCTTCTAACAGCTATCGGTTGGGGAATGACACCTATTGGCTCTGAATCCTTAATCACAGATAGTGCTCTTTACGTTGTACTGCTTAAAAAGGGCGTTTACAGGCCAAATAACAGCCATCAATCCTCTGGTTGAAATCCTGCAACCGCCAAAGCTGCAATATGTGTTTGGTAAGATGAGTTACACAAACCATGAAATGAATGTACCTAATGTTACTCTTTGGTGTCAACAGAAAATGTACTTAAAGTTACATAAAGGATTTGGAAGGGGAGTTGCGGGTAAAAAAAAACCGACATTGGCTGTCGGCTTTTGAAATAGGATGTTAGTCAGAGATCTTGGGTAACTTGAACCACTTTACCTATAATCCTGCAGTTTCCATTTATTTCGATAGGCTTGAATGATGGGTTAAGTGGCATTAAGTAGCGGTTAGGGCCATCCCAAACAAGTTTCTTCACTGTTGCTTCTGATGTGCCATCAAGTATGGCCACGATAATTTTCCCGTAAAGATCTTCGATGCAACCATAATGCGGCTCCACGATAACTTTTGACCCTTCAGGTATTGTTGGTGCCCCGTTAGGGTTGGTCATTGACTCACCACGAACGATTAGTGCGAAAGCTTCATCTGATACGTTCACCGTTGTATGGCACCAACCGATAACATCAGATAAGCGCGCGGATGCATGTGTTTCAGTCCAAGCCCCTGCTTGTACAGACGATATGACTGGAATCGCTGTAGGTGCCAATAAGTTTGGAATGACAACAGTGTCATCTTTTAGTGAATCTCCAGTTCCATATAAGATCCATTCTGGGGTTGTTTGAAGAGTCGCAGCAAGCTGATGCAGGTTCTCGCCATCAGGCTTTGTAACCCCCGTTTCCCACTTCGTTACGGACACACGACTTACTCTGAGCATTTTAGCCAGATCAGATTGAGTCAATTCTAACTGCAGCCGCCGCGAACGAATCCGCTCATTCATTTCACTTTTCATGTAACCAATGTTACCCGAAATGGATGTGAAAAGTGTTTGCTTCATGATGTACCTTTTGTTACCTTTTGTGATGTGATTACTAATTGGAGCCAGCATGAAAAAGAAACGAGTAACTGAATATTTTGGAGGTGTAGGAAAAACAGCCTTGGTACTCGGTATTAGCCATCCAGCGGTGTGTCGCTGGGGGGAAGTAATACCAGAGAAACAAGCTCTTAAAGTTGAGCGAATTACCAATGGCGAGTTGAAGTATGACCCTGCGCTTTATTCAGGAAATCATAAATCAGTGAGCAATAAATAAAACCACAAAAGAGAGACCAACACTGTGGACAACAAGAATTTTCCAGCCCCGGCAGATATGACAGCAGCAATGCACAAGCTGATCACTTCAACACCGGGTGGGTATGAAGCGATGGCGCAACAGCTTTCGCACGACGGTACCCATAACGCGCTGAGTAACCGCGTTCGTCAGATCGGTGGGCAAATGGTGCCGTTCGGCATGGCTATTCAGTTGGAGGCCTTTTCCGGTCGCACGGATATTACCGAAGCTATGTGTAAGCGTGCTGGTGGTGTGTTCGTGAAACTGCCTGATGTGGATCAGGTCGGGAATGAAGAGCTGCTGCACAAATTTAACGACCTGCTGGCGGCGCTGGGTGATTTTAGCCGAGCACATAACGAGTTCACCCATGATGGCGTTCTTGACCGAGAAGAAAGCAAACGCCTACGTGCCAAAGGTTATCGAGCACAGTCTTTGATAGCCGAGATTTGGGTGATTTCAGAAATGCTGTGGGGAGAGGGTGACGCCAAGAGTATGCAGCTCTTGGCGTCGGGTGCGACTAAATCAGTGTGTGGAGAAATAACCGCGTGAGCATTTTAACAACAAACAAACGAACTCCGCAATTCCACTGCAAACCGGTACCCGGTGGGCGTAAGCCGATTGCGTTTCCGTATGCCGCTAAATTACAAGGTGAGTGGACTGACATCAACCACAGCTTTGTTGAGTGGGCTGTGGGTGAGCAACAAGCAGGTCGAGGTGTGGCATGAATATGAACATGGCTAACCTTTCTATATCTTCTGAAATAACCATGAGCAGCCGTGAAATTGCTGAGTTAGTTAAAAGCAAACACGGTGATGTTAAGCGTTCAGCCGAACGCCTAGTGGGTGCGGGTATTTTAACCGCGCCGTTGGCGCAGTTCGATTTTGAGCATAACGGGAATACGTACCAGGAGTATCGGTTTAACAAGCGAGACTCGTTGATATTGGTTGCCCGTTTGTCACCGTTGTTCACTGCGGCTGTCGTTGACCGTTGGCAAGAGCTGGAAAATAGCACTCCAGCGCTTCCTCAATCATTACCAGAAGCGTTGCGCCTTGCTGCTGATATGGCAGAGCAGAAAGCCGCGCTCGAGTTAAAGGTTCAGCAGGATGCGCCGAAGGTGGCGTTTGTCGATCATTTCGTTGATGCCGCTGGTGCTAAGAGTCTGCGTGAAAGCGCCAAGATTCTGCGCATGGCTGAAAAGTCGATGATAGAGGCGCTATTGCGTGACAAGGTTCTGTTTCGTCAGTCTCGCAACTTATTGCCATCCTCAATCCACCAGCGTAACGGCTTATTCTGCGTGAAAACTGGCACATCTGAGTTTGGTCATGCTTTTACTCAAACCCGCGTAACGCCGCTGGGCCTGCAATGGCTTGCTGATCGTTACGCCTCTGAGTTGATGGTGGACTGATATGAGCCTACTTTTACCATCTCGCCCTCTCATCGTGCTTTCAGACCTAGCAGAACGCATCGGACTAAACGAGGCCATCGTACTTCAACAGGTCCAATACTGGCTGACTGAGACAAACTCAGGTATCGAGCATGAAGGCCGTCGCTGGGTATATAACTCAATCAGAGAGTGGCACAAGCAGTTTAAATTCTGGAATGAGAAAACAGTAAGCCGCACGTTTACTTCTCTAGAAAAACAAGGACTTATCACTGGTGAAAAGCTATCCAAAGATAAGCGTGACCAAACGAAATACTACGCTATTAACTACGATCATGCGGCGCTAGATGATGCCGAAATTATCAACAATTCCATTGGGACAAAATGTCCAACTCCATTAGGACAAAATGTCCAAATGCAAAAGGACAAAGTGACCTCATGCAATGGGACAAAATCGGGGGATTCCATTGGGACAAATTGTCCTAATGTTCTTACAGAGATCACTACAAAGAGTACTCAAGAGATCACATCAGATAAAAACACTTTGGGCAGTTCGGCTGCGCCGACCGACCCAGAGGTAGAAATTACTGATAAAGCGATTCAGGTACTCAAACATCTGAACCAAGTGACCGCATCCCGCTACCAGAATTGCAAATCCTCACTCGAGAACATTCGAGGCCGCCTGCGTGATGGTTTCACCACTGACGAGCTGATTTTGGTTGTTGATTTCAGTGTCGAGCGCTGGGGAAGCAATCTGGATATGGCGCCGAACCTGAACCCGACCACGTTGTTCCGTCCGGGAAAATTCCCGACCTACCTGAGCTCAGCAACCAACTGGTCCAAGGCTAGCCGTCCACCTCGAGCCCAATGGTCAACAGCAAATCAAGCCAAGCCGAAAGGTTACGTTGATATGGACTTTTCGAAGCAGGATTACTCATCGATCCCTACCGGTTTTAGAAACGGTTATTCAAGCGAACAGCCTCGAGAACAAGCAGCGCCGGTGGACAGAAGCGATTTACCAAAGTGGCTCTTAGAGCGTACCGGAGGTGCAGTGTGAAAAAACAAACCATGCCAGTAATTCGCCGCCACCGGCCAGCGCTTGTTCAGCTCCATCAGGAAAAAGCCCAACGCTGTGAAGCGGCAAAGCAGTGGCGCCGCGCTGAATATGAATGGTCCCGAGTCATTGAGAACTGCGGTACCGAAGAAGATATGGAGCACGCCGTAGCGAGCAGAACGGCATGTGCACGGATGTGCCTGCCATTAGGCTCTGCAGATCCACGTATGGACTATGAATCTGTTGTTCGTTTGGAGGTAATGGGATGAGCGCTAAATATCAAGTCATCTATGCTGATCCACCTTGGCAGTATGGCAACAAGTCCAGCCGTGGCGCTGCGTCTAACCATTATTCGACAATGACCCTTGATGAGCTAAAACGCATTCCAGTTTGGGATCTCGCTGCTGATAACGCTGTTTTAGCTATGTGGTACACGGGTACTCATGATGCACAGGCTAGAGAGCTGGCGAGCGCGTGGGGTTTTAATGTACGTCAGATGTTTCTGTTTACATGGGTAAAGCTGAACGAGAGAGCGCAACGCACTGTCGAGGAGTCGCTCACTAATGGTTCAATCGTTGATTTCTGGGACTTCTATGAACTGCTTAATCAAATAACCCGAATGAACCCCGGCAATTATAGCCGTGGAAATCAGGAGAGCTGTCTGATCGCCGTTCGAGGCAAAGGGCTTGAGCGCAGTGATGCAGCCATTAAGCAGGTTATCTATTCCCCATTAGGTGAGCACTCTGCAAAGCCGGGTGAGGCTAGATACCGTCTTGAAAAGCTTTATGGGGATGTGAAGCGTATTGAGCTATTTGCGCGAAATCAGGCTGATGGCTGGGATTCATGGGGTAATGAGTGCTCGCAATCCGTTGAGTTAGTTCCGGGGCGGGTCGAGGTTACCTCATGCGCATGATCCTCACTGCATTCCCGCAAACCGACGCTGGCATAGTTTTGCTTAAGCCGGGGCAGCTGACGCGCAAATTCCATAAAGGCCAGCGACTCATGATCACCGAGGTGCCAAAAGAGTTTGATAAGTTGCCAGCCGGTGAGCTGCCTGCGGCAAATCAGGATTTGGCTAATGATGAAGAGCTGCGGTCGTTCTTCTCTCACTATGATGTGATTAGAGCTGCTGGCGGTGATGGTGCGCTTAACGCGTGGGTTGATGAAATCAAAACCTGCCAGTGGAAGCGCAGTTATCACAACAGAAATTTGAACACGGTATCGCATAAAAACGGCGCCGTTCGTCTGTGCTGGAGCTGCGACAACCTCCACCACGATCAGTTTCACCCCGCGTTGGGCGACATCGCCGAAATTAACCGCGCCGAATGGCTGGTGGATGCCGTGCGCCAATCTCTTGGTTTCCGTGAAGGCCATCAACTAACCCTGCCAGAGCTATGCTGGTGGGCCGTGCTAAAACAAGTTACTGAGTACCTACCGAGCGCCATTGATTACCGCGTCACAAAGACGCCTGAGCCACCAGCGTTTGTGGGTGGCGTTATGAAAGAGGCCGACATAAATCCGTGGCCAACAAATCCGGCGCAGGTCATTGCTGATAGCGTCGAGCTAGTGAAGCCAGTTATCAAACTAATGGGGGATGAAGCGCCACCAGCGAGCTTTATGTTAAAACCTAAGCTGTCACGCTGGGAGTGTGAGAAGTACACGCGGTGGGTAAAAACGCAAAAGTGCTGCGGTTGCAGTAAACCAGCTGACGATCCGCATCATGTGATTAACCACGGGCTCGGTGGCATGGGAACCAAAACGCATGACCTGTTCGTGTTGCCGTTATGCAGACGGTGCCACGACAAGTTGCACAAGGATGTTGGAGCGTGGGAGCAGGAACACGGGGATCAGCGATTCCTATTGATTGAATTTTTAAATTACGCGCTGGGTGTTGGCGCAATTTTCAAAGCGTAACGTGTGGGGAGCGCTGAGTAATGAGAACTTGTAACTTAGAATATGTTCGTGAGCGCTTAAATCTGGCGCTGGCGGATTATGGAAGCAGAACAAAAGGGCAGCTTGATGCGTTTCAGGGGGCTGCGTTAATCAATACAACACGATACAAGCGTAGGCCAGAGGTCGAGGTTGGTGGGCAGTATCGGCAATCTGACCCTGTAGCATGTTCTGAGACTCGCGGCGGCAAGAGGCCAAAGCCACCGATCGAGGAAATAACATTCTGCCTCAGCTCTTGGCGCCGAGCTGTATTTGAGTTGGAAGGCCACCAGCGTGCATGGGTTTATTACTGTTATGCGCATAATCTTGAATACGATTATCAAGTTCAGATCACCACCCATGTTTGGGAGGCGTTCAAAAAGACGTTAGCAGGTAAGCGGGTCACAAAGAAAGTGACGGCACGGCTTGCGCAATTGGTGTGGCTGGCAGTACAGCAGTATGTCTACACTCGCAGAGCTATGGATGGAGAGCAGCGTAAAGCGTGTGAATTAGCGAGTTTGATGGGTGTTGCCTCTGACAATTGGTCAAAACACTATGCTGATCATTGGTCAAACCTTATCATTGAGTGCGAGCGATTAGATGAAGGCGTATTGATTTACTTAGATAGTAAAAGAAATGATTATATTTTGTCCAAATTATATAAAGGTATTTAAAATTAGTTACTTCTTATGCGATGAATGGAGGAAAGATGCTGTATCGCGATTTGTATAAAATTTTTGGTGATGATCCTCTGTATAAGGAAGATGAGGGGATAAAGATTCTTCGTGAACAATATGGTATTAGTGCTCCTGATTGTGTTTTTCAACAGATATATTGCGGGCTAACTAATAACTCCGAGTTTCAAAAATTATATGGGCATATTGAGATTGATAATCTTGAATGGCGTTTAGTTGATCTTCATAATGATGATTTCGTAACTTTAGGTCGTAACGCTACTTGTCCGGATTACATGTTAGAAGTTTCAGAAGATTACCCCCTTTACATAAAAAATGGAGATGAGTTTCCTATTGATGTGAGAGAGGATGTTTCAGCTCATTGGCGTAAATATGGAACATGGAAAGAACCTCCTATGTTCATAGAGCGATCATTGATTTCTCCAAATGAAAGTGGGTTACATCTTATGGAAGGGCATACCAGAGTAGGTACTTTACTGGGTGCGATTAAGTATGGTTTTGTTTCACTTGCAGAAACGCATCGAGTCTACCTAGCTAGTATCAAGTGATTAAAAGATGATACAGGCATCTTACTGGTACCTTGTATCATCTTTTGTAATGGCTTTATTAAGCTATAGGTAATCTTTTTTGTATTTTTAATTTTGTAATGTGATTGCCCCGGGGAGCCTGCCGCTAGTGTATATGTAACTTTCAAGTGAGGATTTTTCAGGTAGGCAATAAGTTATATACTTTTCAATGGCAGTTTGGGTTTTATCTCTTAAATCTTTATCATAATTAGTTAATGTGTTAATCTTTGAATCTCTTAACGTGTTTAATGTGTCAGAATAGTTATTAACCTTCATTTTAATAAATCCAATGCATTGATACATTCTACCGGAAAAATCATTACCTAATAACACTTTGTTTTCTACTATACTTTCTTTTGCAAGGTTGATGCAGTGATCATATAATTGACGGCTATTATCGGTATTTTTAATGCGTTTACTCTGAGGTGTCATATCGCCCTGTTCGTAATAAAATATTTCATTTTTTATCGAAGAAATATATTGTTCTGCCTTATAATCGCAGATAGTTATTGCTGACTCTAAAGATACTGCAATATCTATTTTTTTATCTAACTTATCCTGTAATAAGTTTTGTTGACTTATGTAATTTGAAAAATATGCACTGGAGAAACCTGTTAGTAAAATTAGTATTGCATTTGGTATTAATTTAGTTAACCAATTCATAAAGTCTCTTCATCATTCCATATGGTTAAGACATTCTCGGCATCGACTATCAGGTCATACTGCAACAGGGAGTTTTAGTCAAGTTCGTTTGATTTTTTGGATTATGAAAGACAATGACATAGAGATATTTTTCACGGCATATATATTGCAAAAGTCAACAAAATGAGCCATGATTAAGGCCAATTTGGTATATTGCCAAAGTTACATATAAACCCGCCTAGTGCGGGTTTTTTTGTGTCTTTTTCAAGAATGAGTTGCTGTTGGTATTGGACAGAGTTACTAGTGTTGTAACGCAACGAAAAAGAGAAAAAGACATGCTAAATCAGAATGATATGACAGAAGCCGCAAGCATTATTTATCGCTGCTTGAGCGTTAAAAGCTGGAAGTCAGTTGAACATATGGCAAATCTCATGCGCATTAGCGAGGGTTGTTGTCAGCTAATACTGACGCAGCTTGTTATGGCGGGGTTGGCAATTGAAGATGCTCGCGGGGAAAACTTTAAGCGCTGCCAGTGAGCTGGTGGCTTCTAAGCTGTGAAATGGGCGGCTGGGTTGTGTTGGTAGCACTTCCCAGCCATGCACCCGTTGTAAGAGTCACGGGCGCAACAAGGCCCACCGCTTGTGTGCACAAAGCGGATCTGAGCCTATCAAAAAAGGCCCAAAACATCCATGAAAAATACTGTGAATTTAAACAGTATCAATCTTGTAAACGCTGATTCACTCGAATTTATTAAAACCCTTCCAGATGATTGCATCGACCTGATAGCCACCGATCCGCCATATTTCAAAGTTAAGCCCAACGGTTGGGACAATCAGTGGCGCGGCGATAGTGACTATTTGCAATGGCTTGATCAATGTCTTGCCGAGTTCTACCGAGTATTAAAGCCTGCTGGCAGCTTGTACCTGTTTTGTGGTCACAGGCTTGCGCTTGATATTGAAATGCTCATGCGTCAGCGCTTTAACGTGCTGAACCATATTATCTGGGCTAAACCGTCAGGACGTTGGAACGGCTGCAATAAAGAAAGCCTACGGGCATATTTTCCGGCAACTGAGCGCGTGTTATTTGCTGAACATTACCAAGGCCCATGTAAGCCCAAGCACGACGGCTACGCGGTTAAATGTACCGAGCTTAAACAGAACGTCCTCAAGCCTTTGATCGATTATTTCCGTGATGCACGAAACGCGTTGGGGGTATCGAGTAAAGAGATACACGCGGCAACCGGCAAGCAAATGGCCTCACACTGGTTTAGTGAAAGTCAGTGGCAGCTACCGAACGAGCAGGACTATTTAAAACTGCAGGCGTTGTTTGAACGTATAGCGAAAGAAAAGCATCAGCGTAATGAACTAAGCGATCCACACCACCAGCTTGTTGCGGAATATAGAACGCTGTCGCGGCGTTACCTTGAGTTGTCGCAAGAGTTTAAGGCATTACGCCGTCCGTTCTCTGTTTCTGCGTTGGTGCCGTTTACGGACGTTTGGACGTATAAGCCAGTCCAGTTCTATCCGGGCAAACATCCATGTGAAAAGCCTGCTGAAATGATGCGTGACATTATCGCGGCAAGCAGCAAGCCCGGTGACGTTGTGGCTGATTTCTTTATGGGTTCGGGTTCAACCATTAAGCAGGCTATAAAACAGGGGCGCTATACCGTAGGGGTTGAGTTGGAGAAAGAGCGTTTTGATCAGACTGAAAAGGATGTTTCAGAATTGGCCTATAAATTGGCATGATTTATCTCAAAATAACGCTTAGTTATTGTATGGTCTATCTGCCGTGGTTATCATTCCGCTGCTGTAGCGAGCTAGCGTAGGGATGTGCGTCGTTATTATTGGTGCAAGCCAATTTATCAGCTCGTTACAGCACTGGCCCTTTAGCTCAGTTGGTTAGAGCAGTCGACTCATAATCGATTGGTCGCTGGTTCAGGTCCAGCAAGGGCCACCAAAGCGGTCATCGTATAATGGCTATTACCTCAGCCTTCCAAGCTGATGATGCGGGTTCGATTCCCGCTGTCCGCTCCAGCTTTAGCTATCATCACACGGTTAAAAATGAAGTCGAGATTATGGATTGCTACTGTGCGCTGGTGGCACATTAGAAGATTAAAACGGTATTGGATTGAGCATTTAGCGTTAAGACGCAAAGCTTTTAAAGATGGTCGGTTAGGTTTTTTAGCCGTCTTTCATCATGAACGCTGCTACAGAGATATTCAGCGGGAAGTGTTCAAGGAAAAGCTAAAAAATGTACGGCATTTGTCTGAAAATAATTTTACTGTATTGTAAGGTTAAGTTAAGACATGTACTTTGTGCACGCTATAGCAGAATCAGAGGCTGGTCGTTTGTGCTGCGTAAATGCTGCGGATGATAGTCAACTGTTATAGCAAATAACCGCCACTAGCTCAGTAGGATAGAGCCGATGACCATATAAGTTGTAGGTGCGAGGTTCGAGGCCTCGGTGGCGGTCCAATTTATTGATAAAAAAACAGATGAAACAACCTGTAGATTTGGATCTATTAATCGCCATCGCAGCATGTCTGTTAATGATGGTCTTTTATTTTTTTATGGTTTTGTTCTACGAATAAGTCAGCACGTCATTCAGCGAAGAAGGGAAAGCCCGGAGCGTTTGGTGTGCTGCACAACCGCATGAGTCATTTCCTCATTAAGTCATACCAAACCTGTGCCACGGGTGATGGGGAGATGGCTCAGCCGATTGTGGTGTAAACGTGACTGCGTGGGTAAGGCTGGCAGAGCAATTGTGCCACCCGGTATCAGGTTGACCAGCGCTTAAGAGATACCACCGGGATAAGTACCGGGCACCACATCTCTTTTATAGCTTGTTACTGTTGGAGAGCTAACACGCTAGACGTTCGGAGATAAGCGCCGAAGCACAAGCTATAAATCATATATAGAGGCTACCTTCGAGTGGCCTTTTTTAACTTTGCTGGATTGCATCTCCGTATTTAATCATTTTGTAAGACACTTATACTTATGCCTGAATGCATTTCCTCCGGGTTATGAGTTTCAATAACCACGTTCCATATACCTTCATAAGGTACCCCTATCAAAGCAGGAAAGTCCATAAATGATCCTCCGTGATAATTGGTCCAATTTTCCAGTCGGAACTGGTTATAGTATTTTGCGTTGATTAAAAGGACTTTTGCTGGTGCAGGACACATAACTTTAACGTAGCTGTCTGTCGTGAGATATAGTTGGGTCTGTTTCATTTGATGAACTCCATGTTCAAAAAAACTACTGCCTAATGTAAAAACAGTGGTGCATCAAGTGATTGCAAACAATTGCACAAGGGTAACTAAACAACAAAGTGACCAATTATGTATAAGTGGCTAAAGCCAATCATGCAACTTTGTATATAGTTATATTGATAAATAATTGACCTGCGTCATTATTAAATATGTTTTTTTTGTAAATTAATCGTTTCAAATATTCGTTACATGTAAGTCTCATTTCCACTTCATTGAGCCCAATTAAAAACCATCCACACACTAAGCACTTTCTAGCTGAGAGTGGTTACGGCTGGGCGCTATTCACTACATAACCCCGCCTCGCTGGTGGAGGTGAAGGATGAAAAGAATGTACACACGTGCTGCCGATAACACCTTGCTCGCCGGTGGGCTTTCGTCATGGCTATTCAGCCTGATTAATTACTTCTCACCTAATGAGTGGATGATTGTCGGCATCATTGTTGGCATTTTTTGCACTCTGGCTGGCCTTATTTCGGGGATTTATTTCCGCTGCCGTCGTGAGCGCTTATTACGTGAATGGATTCAAAGCCGTCAGGTGATAGTTGTTGCGCCGGTGAATGAAGAGCTGGAAATGCTGGAGCGTGATTGATGGGGACTAAAACAAAACTTAGCGCTGCAGTACTGGCATTAGTTCTCGGTGGAGCCACAGCAGATAAAATCCTCGACCAGTTTCTCGATGAGAAAGAGGGCGTTCGAACTATTGCGTATCAGGATGGACGTGGCATTTGGACGATATGCCGTGGTTTGACGCATATTGAAGGGAGACCAGTCACTCGAGGGCTGAAACTTTCATACAGCCAGTGCAAGCGCTACGACGCGGTAGAGCGTGATAAAGCCATCGCATGGGTTAAGCGAAATGTGACTGTGCCACTTTCCGAGCCAGCCATCGCGGGTATCGCTTCTTTTTGCCCTTACAACATTGGCCCAGCCAAATGCTTTCCCTCAACGTTCTATAAGAAGTTGAATGCTGGTGATCGCATTGGTGCTTGCGCTGAGATAAAGCGCTGGATATTCGACGGCGGTAGAGATTGTCGGATTAAAGAAAATAATTGCGCGGGGCAGCCGGTGCGGAGAGGGCAAGAGTCGGAGCTTACCTGTTGGGATATAGGCCAATGAATATAAATTTCAGTTGGCGAATGATGGCAATAGGATTGTTGCTGGTGGCGTTGGTCGTCTCTGGGAGAATAGCTGACCATTACCGCGTTAAATACCATCAGATTGATAAAGACCGCATTGCTGCTGAACAGTTAGCCCGTGAACGCCAATCCACCATTAATGATATGGCTCACCGTCAGCAGCTTAATGCGGCTTTGGACGCGAAGTATATGCAGGAGTTAGTAAATGCTAAGTCACAAATTGAAACTCTTCGTGTTGACCTTAACACTGGTGCTAAGCGGCTGCGCATCGCGGCCAGTTGTCCAAAACTGCCAGAAACCACCGCCGCCACCGGCAAGCCTGATGCAACCGGCCCCCGACTTAATGACTCCGCTGAACGGGATTATCTCAGTCTCG
>NZ_FMIQ01000045.1 GCF_900095695.1 Hafnia alvei
CCGCAACCTGACGGCGCTTAACAATAGCGTGTCGTCCGGAAGCACTGGGGTAGTGCAGCGTACCGGTACGGCTAACGTCGCGACCTTAACCGCAGCCGGTGGAACAGCCTCTGCGCCGGGAGAGGCCCAGACGCTAACTAATCTGGCTGAGGGGAAACTGACCGCGGATTCAACGGATGCCGTTAACGGCAGCCAGTTATATGCTGTAGCTGACCAAGTGTCTAAAAACACTACCGACATTGCTGGCCTAACCACCATTGTTAACAATGCGACCGAGAGCAATTTGGTGAAACAGAGCAGTGACGATAACAGCATTACTATCGGCTCCAGCAAGGCGGGTACAACCGTGTCAGTCGCGGGTACAGAGGGTAACCGAACCCTAAGCGGCGTGGCCGACGGAGTTGCAGCCAATGATGCCGCCACGGTGGGACAATTGCAGGGGGTAATGGGCAATATCAGTAGCCGAGATGATACTGGTTTGGGCGTGGCGAAAGCGACTGGTCAAAACGGATTAGCAGTCGGTGCGGGTTCGGTGGCTTCGGGTGATTTCAGCACGGCTAGTGGTGCGGGCGCGCAGGCTACGGCAGCTAACAGTAGCGCCAGTGGTAGTGGTGCCAAAGCAACGGCTGTGAATGCGACCGCGCTCGGCCAGGGGGCTACAGCCTCAGGGGCGAGTACGCTAGCGGCAGGACAGGGTAGTAGCGCTACGGGTTCACAGACTGTCGCATTAGGTGCGGGTAGTCATGCTAGCGGTGCTCAGTCTGTGGCGTTGGGCTATGGTTCAGTGGCGGATAGGGACAACAGCGTTTCAGTTGGTAGCGTAGGTCACGAACGTCAGGTAACCAATGTCGCCGCGGGTACGGCTAGAACCGACGCTGCCAACGTGGGTCAGGTCAATGACGCTTTCCAGAGTTTAGGCAAAAGCGTTAACAAAAAGATTAATGATCTGGATGATAAGCTGACCGGCGGGATAGCCTCGGCGATGGCGATGTCGGGTATTCCTCAGGCGTATCAACCTAACTCAAGTTTGGTTGGTGCCTCGGCTTCGACGTATAACGGTCAGTCAGCTATTTCGGTCGGTGTCTCTAAAACATCTGAAGATGGAACGTGGATTTTTAAAGTCAACGGCAGTGGTAATACCCAGAGTGACTTTGGTGCCTCAGTGGGGGTTGGGTACCAGTGGTAAGACGGTTCACCCACTCGCCATGACACCTGACATATTCACTTTGGGTTAGACGAACGGGCGGCTCATAGGTCGCCCGTTATCTCATTAACGCTGTGCCACTCGCATTAAAGTGTCGATAAAAAGGGTGTGCAAGGCCGACCGAGAGGAGCGCTTGGTACATCAGAGGATATCCTGACCATGAAGAACGTTACGATGGATAAATTAAATATCACCACGCTTGTGCCTGAGGGCAATTATGCACCTTACTTTCAAGAGGTCTCGGTCATTTCATCATGTACCTATACGTCTCAAGGTTTGGTTTATTTGTGTCAGAGCGTTAAGTGCGTCGCTCGCCCTTACCTGATTGACTTTTTTTCCGCTAACTATTTACCTAAAGACAGCGCCACACTGACGAGTAAAAAGTTCTTTACTCCCTATCATCACTATGTCGTCCATGTATCCATGGGACAGGAAACGATGTTTGCTGACTTGATGGCACTTATTGTCATTACTAATAATCTACCGTTAACTAGCACGATTACGGTATTGAGCGAGCTGCCGCCAGATTTTATTTATCACACGCTCCACCTCAATCTGCATAAGCGGATTACCCTTACAAAATGTCGATGGATGTGTGCCAAAAGCCCGCTGTCGTATATCAGCGCAACGATACCCTGCCCATCTCGTCACTCTACGGCGGTTATGTTGGAAAGGGGGGGGAGGAAGACGGCCGAAAACAGCCGTCATGCCGGTCTAACATGCATTGAAATCAATGTGTTAAAACTGTTTTTTCGCCACCCTCATCCGGGAAGAAGGAATGTGAAAATGAGAAGTAAACAATTCCACCATCATAAACTCTCTGGGCTCAGAAAACTGTCACAGCTTCCAGGCAAAGAAGGGCAAGTGTTTGCTGGATTAATTCATTCAAAAAAAAAGTCTCCATGCATCCTTTAGTTAGCGAGTCAGAGGCTTTTAAGGCATTAGCGGATGGCGCTATCTTTCCATTTTATCAACCAGTCGTGAACAGAGATAAACATATCCTAGGTTATGAGTTGTTGATGCGCTGGCAGATAGGGGATGACATTCTTTCACCTGCAGCGTTTATGGCGAACTTTCATTCTAGCCGGCTGTGGCAGCAACTCACGGAAATGATGGTGCATTCAGCGATTAATACAATTCTCCACTTTCGAGGTAGCATCACTTTTGCTGTCAACCTACCGGATTGCCTACTTTACGAGGATTGGATTGAACATATTATGGGGAAGGCACGATATCGTTTAGTGGACAAAGCTTTGATGTCACGCTTAGTGTTTGAGATTAGCGAGCAATCCATACTTACCGATCTATCCGAGGGCGCGAGGGCAATCGCCCTGCTGCGGGAGAATGGATGCCGTGTATATCTGGATGATTGCTTTGGGGAGACGAGCGTTATCTTTCCCGTGAAAAATATCCCGCTCGACGGATTTAAGATAGATAAAAGCATTGCCGACACTTTTCAGAACAACACTTATCATGAACATTTGATACGGTCGCTGATTTATTTCTGCTGTCTGAACCAGACAATTTGCATTGCAGAAGGCGTCGATGTTCAGGATAAATTTGAGGCGCTGGCGGCGCTCGGTATCAACGCTTTTCAGGGGTATCTGATAGGAAAGCCGGAGATACTGCGGCGATCTCGCTGTGGAATACGGTCTATATAGAAAGAGCGGTAGATTCATTGAGACGGAAAGGGATCGCGATTAATGAGCAACTGATTACCCATCTGTCACCGCTGGGATGGGAACATATCAACCTGAGCGGGGATTACGTCTGGAGAACAAACCTCAAACTGGGACAGGGTAAATACCGCGCATTACGCTCAGTGAATAGTAGTCTGTACAAAAAACAGGCTTAGCGTAGGATATTTTCCGTTTTCCAAGCGGACCCCTACTATGCTGAGGACAGGCTTTCATTCGGAGAACTATCATGGAAAACATTGCGCTCATTGGTATTGATCTGGGTAAAAACTCTTTCCATATTCATTGCTAGGATCGTCGCGGCAAGGCTGTTTACCGTAAAAAATTTACCCGGCCAAGGTTAATCGAATTTTTGGCGACATGCCCTGCTACAACCATCGCAATGGAAGCCTGCGGAGGCTCTCACTTTATGGCTCGCAAGTTGGAAGAATTGGGGCATTTTCCAAAGCTGATATCACCACAATTTGTCCGTCCATTCGTTAAAAGTAACAAAAACGACTTTTTCGACGCCGAAGCTATTTGTGAAGCTGCATCGCGTCCATCTATGCGTTTTGTGCAACCTAGAACGGAATCTCAGCAGGCAATGCGGGCTCTGCACCCTATCCGTTAATCCCTGGTTCAGGATAAGGTAATCAAATGCATGCTTTTCTGCTGGAATTTGGCATTAGCGTTCCCCCGAGGAGCTGCCGTTATTAGCCAACTGAGGACAATAGTTTGCCTTTTTACCTCAGCCAGTTATTGCTGAAATTATAACAGCATTATCACTATCTTATTGAGCAGATTAAAGATTTTGAATCCCAGTTGAAACGAAAGTTGGACGAAGATGAGATTGGACAGCGCTTGCTGAGCATTCCCGGCGTCGGAACACTGACAGCGAATACTATTTCAACTGAGATTGGCGACGGGAGGTCGGACGACATTGCTGGGAATTAGTAAGCGAGGTAACAAAAAGATCCGAACTTTGTTGGTTCAATGTGCCAGGGTATTCATACAAAAACTGGAACACCAGTCTGGAAAATTGGCCGATTGGGTCAGGGATTTACTGTGCCGGAAAAGGAACTTTGTCGTCACTTGTGCTCTAGCAAACAAGCTAGCCAGAATAGCCTAGGCCTTAACTGCACGACAGCAAACTTATGTAGCATAACGGCAGAAATACACCGGTTTAAAGAATCACTGATCTGGTTTTGCGAATACTAATATTGATGATACTAACGGCCTATCGGCCTGTTGAGGAACCTGTAAAACGGAAAGGCTCATTGAAGCCGTATATTTTCTGAGGTTCATCAGGCGCGGAAATAAAATCCCATTCAGACGCCGGATAGATTCAAGCAAGCCAACTTATTGTCAAAATCGGTGTTGCAAAAACGGGAGTGGCCATAGATTCGTTTTCCAAGCGGCCCCCTTAAAGAATGAGCCAGTTCACTCATTTCAGGAACAAATTTTTATTCCGGTATCAGGCTGCCAGTTTTCTAAAATTATTATGATTTCTTAGCTTCCGCTCAGGCCTTTCCGTGATCAACTGGTACAGGACCGCGAAATGCCCGGCGCCATTCGCTTGGGCTGACGCTGAATTTCGCCTTAAAACTCTGGCGGAAAGAGATTGGCGACTGAAACCCGGCAATATCAGACACGTTTTCAATACTGCTGTCCGTAGTTTCCAGCAGCTCCTGGCTTCTCTGAAGACGCTCAGCGTTTAGCCAGCCACCCAGCGTTGTCCCGGTTGCCTTAAAAAAATGACGGGTAAGTGTCCGCCTGCTCATGCTGGCAAATCCCGCCAGCGAGTCGAGGTCGTGCGGCTTGTCCAGATTGCGACGCAGGTAGTCCATCAGCTCGTTCATTTTTCCGTCCCGCGTAGATACAGGGACCGGGCGTTCAATAAACTGTGCCTGGCCGCCTTCCCGATAAGGAGGAACCACCATTCTTCTTGCTACACGGTTAGCAACCGCTGAACCGTAATGATCCCGGATAATATTAAGACAGCAGTCAATACCGGCGGCGGTGCCGGCAGAGGTAATAAGGCGTTCATCGCTGGTATACAGCGAGTTGCTGTCCAGACAAACGGCTGGAAATCGTTCAACGAAGTCCTGTTCGAACTCCCAGTGTGTTACCGCCCGGCGCTGATCCAGTAACCCAGAATAGGCCAGCACGTATGCACCGAGACAAAGCCCAACCACTTCTGCGCCGCGCTGCCATGCGCTTATCAGCTTGTCAAGTAGCGCCTGAGAAGGTCGCTCTTCCGGATGATTCCAGTAGGGCACGATAACAATGTCTGCGACGTCAAGTAGCTCGAGGCCATGTTTCACATTGATTGACAGGCCAATATCTGACAGGACGACGCCCGGTTTTTCAGCACAAATTTCCACGCGGAATAAATCCGACTGCGGCATAGACTGTCCGAAAATAATACAGGGGACTGAAAAGTGAAAAGGGCTGAATCCGGCCGTGGCAATCACGGCGACCGTCAATACAGACATAACGTTAACCTTGCCGTAAAGGAGAGCCACCAGATCACCGGCGGCAGTATTGCTGATTCCGATTGACCAGAGGATAACAGGTGACCTGTCGGAATACATTTTTCGCCCAAATAAATCTTATTGGCTTATCAGAAAGACATTGTTTCACCGTCTGCAGGAATAAGGACTTTATCTTCAATGCCATGTTCAAGTGAGAACTCGCGTAATTCTGCGCGGGTAAGGAGGCAATGATTGATTGATTCCATGTGAGACGCCACGATGGTCGCAGTCGGCAACATCTTAAGTGTGCGTAAGGTATCTTCTTTTCCCATGATGATCGGACCGTACAGGTCGTTGACCGCATAGCCGGTATTGAGTACCACAATCTCCGGCTTGAAGCGCTGAAGGCTTTTTATATAAGGCTTGACCCAGACGGTATCACCGGCGATATAAAGCGTTTTTTCATCATGATGCGTGAAGACCAGACCGCATGCGTCACCCAGTAAATCACCCAATTGGGTATCGGCGTATAGTTCGTTACTGCCGTGCTGGCCGTCAGTTTTATAAATCGTCAGTCCGTCAACAAAATGATTTTCATCTTTCAGAACGCGGACGTTAAGAAAGCCCTGAGAACGGATCAGCGCCGCATCTTTTTCATCCTGCGTATAAATAAGCATGTCTTTAGTG
>NZ_FMIQ01000035.1 GCF_900095695.1 Hafnia alvei
TGCCATCCAAAATAGCGATGTGGGTCAGGTGCTGGAAGTGTCGGTACGGGCTAAAAACGGTGCCGATGTGTATGGCAACAGCGCCACGGTAGACACCGCGCAGACTGGCGGCGGCAATAATACTACTGGCGGAGATGCTGGTAAGGTTGTTGGAATTCCTGCACTAAAAAATATTTTAGCTAATGATTATACGTTTGAACTCAGTAGTGGTTTTCCAACCATTGGCTTTATTGGTGCTGCATTTACTTTGAACGTCGAGCATGACTCAGCTGAAAATTATACTTGGGTTGCTGACGCACAATGGGTGACTGTAAATAATGGTGTTGTGAGTTTTATCTCTATGGGAAATAAGAAGCCGGTTACTATCACCGGTACGTCTAAAGATGGCATCACAAAACTTGAATACACTTTCACGCTTAATAAGTGGACCATGAGCGACTCTAATCCTGTAGGAACTGATTGGTCAACTGCGAATCGTTTATGCCAAAATAATGGTTATACATTAGCTACACGACAGCAAATTTCTGGGTCGTCGACGTCTCGTGGAAATGTAGGTTATATTTGGAGTGAGTGGGGGGCGCAAAGAAATTATACAGGAAGTAGTTTTAAAAATGGAGATTATTGGACTTCAGATGCTGCTGGAAGTAATAAACATTATGGTATGGGGTTAGGTAATAATTTATCCTCTAGCAGTTGGGGGGATTCGGATGGTGGTACCCATTCCGCAATGTGCATAAAAGGACTTTAGTATTTGTTACTCCCTTTCGTGTTTAACGCGCAAGGGAGTCTCAATGTAAAATGTTATTATAAAAATGGTGTTGCTATTTTTATAATATTTATTTAGGTGTAACTTAATGAAATTAAATTTTCTCTCAACCCTACTCCTTACCACAAGTTTCACTTGTTTTGCTCAATCCGACGTTAATCTAGCCTTTCATATGGGGCTTGGTGCCAATGGGCATTATGAAATTGGTGGCACCATGGAGAATAATAGTTCAGAAACATTGCCGCATAGTGCAGTGACTTATATCACTATTGATAAAAACTGTATGCCAAGCAGTGCGAAGGTAGTCAATCTTGGTCCAATAAAAGCCAATGGAACGTTGGAGTTTAGGGTCCCCGTTGATGGCGTATTATCTTCATACCGAGTTTTAAGCGTATCAGCTTGGAATGATATGGGTGTTCCCGTCGATGTTGATGACAAAACGGCGGAGGTCATTAAAAACCGAGATGCGGAGTTTATGAATAGCTGCAAGCTAAAACGCGCGGGCGGCGCTCATTGATTGATAATTTATGACAAATTAAAAGGGAGTCCGCGTAATCACACGGACTCCCTTTATTGTTCCAGAATAATGGTTCACTCATTAATTGTAGAACGAATTATATCTCGCGAAGAAGCAACCAAAAGCTATAAATTGAGTCACTGAGCAAAGTGAGCATAGTCGATACCTCTTTGGATAGCCCTGCCGGTAAATCAGGCAGCGTCATATTATCGTTTTTCCCCCCTGTTTTTAGCCGCTTAACTATAACGCCGATATTTTCTACATTTTGCTGGATAAAACATCCAATTTCGGGGTTAACAGGCGCGTTTTGCTGACACCAAAGCACCACCGAATCGGTATTGATCAGCATGCTTTTCGCCTGTTGCAGGATCTCCTGTAGTTTTTGGCAGGTTGCATCATGGGAACCTTCTGCTTTCATCCAAGTGGGCTCAAGGGCAATCTCGGTGGCTAAATCCTTACACCCTTTAAAGCTCACCATTAACGCGCCTCGTTTATCTTCGGCAGCATTTTTCATGGATAGGCTGGTTTTCATTAAGTCCATTAGGCCAGCGAGTTTAAGCTGTAATACTTCGCCATTTCTTTCGGGCTTGATTAAGGTTTGAATCAGCCCTGCGATAATAATGCCTAGAATAACGCCGACAATTCTGTCGCGTACCTCGGTGAGATCGTTGACCGGCGTAAAACCATTGAGTACGGCGAGTGAGAAGGTCAGCAACATTTGGATGCCAGCATAGCTAATATTCTCTGGGCCAGTGGCAACCCATGAACAAAGCATAAAGATAGGAACTGAAAGTAATAGCAGCCCAAATAGCGTGGTTAAATTTGGCAGAATAAAAACAATGGCAATCAGTGCCGCAATACTTCCGGCAATAGCACCTAATAAACGTAGCGTGATTTTCCGCTGCGTTTTTCCTAAACCGGGCTGGGCCACAACGAGGCAGGTCAGCATGATGGTGTGAATACCAAACCAGTCAGTGGCGGTATAAAAAATATAGCAAATCAGCGCGCTAAGTAATGTTTTTAATGCATAGGTAACATAGATTTTATTTGAGAATGCATCAGGAACGAAGAATGAGAAATTTTTCTTTTGGCTCGGGCTATTGTCGTAAGAGACATTTTTATTTTGATCGTAATTATTTATCACCTTTGCCATTTGGTTTAAGGTGACATTTTCAGCATTCGTATTGATGATCGTTGGTGTATGGCAAACTGAGGGAGTTTTTAAACAGGCTACCATACCTTCGCAAACAGACTTAATACTTAAGGCCGCGTCGCGGGCTTTGGGGTTAATCAATTCCACAGGCAAATGGCACGAAAGAGAGCGTAGTTCAGAAACCATTGTCACCATTGCTAACTGCGCCGTATGATCGTTGGAACTTAGTCGATCGCGGGATTTAGTATATTGCAGTAGTTTATACAGCGATTGTAAATCTTGCCCAATCGAGGCGAGGGTATTTTCTTTTCTCTTGAGTTCATTGTCAGGAGTTAAGAGATCCGCTATATGGTTAAGTTGCGATATAAGCGTTTTATTGAGTAATTTCTCCGGCTCTGAGGGAAGAAATAAAGCATTAATAATGAGAGTGACGGCAATGGCATAGCTCATCGCCACCCATACCCATAAAATGTTTCTGATGATTTCTTCTGAATCTGAGCTTACATCAACAAAGCTTTGTGAAAAAATAACGATTAGAGCAACTAAGTAGAATATCACGCCATATTTTGAGGCTCGCATCATAAATAGACTAATAAAAGCCACCAATGATGCCAGTAAAATGCGTAAAAAAGGCACGTCCCAAGTTATTTTTAAAATTAACAGCGACGCTGCTACGGCCAGCGCGATAGAAATAATAAAAAATAGGCCGGTGAGTTTGGTCACCACAATATTGGTTTGGGTGACAAAAAAGACCACGATAAGTGATAGCGCTAGATCGGGGATCTGTAACGTTTGGCTGAGAATAACCACAATGATACAGGCCACGGTGGTTCGCAGGATCTGATTTGCTCGGCCCGGATAAAACCCAAGCCCCTGATAAAATCGAGAGACGAAGAGGTCAAATGATTTCATTCTGATTTCCTCTAGGGTGCGGTATCTCGATAGACGATGGCAATCGCCGAGGCACCAACGCGAAATAGCGCAGGCTCTGGGTTATCGACGCGAATTTTGACAGGAAAGCGTTGGGATACATGCACCCAGTTGATGGTGCGTGCTACTGAAGGGAGGCCGTTGCTCACGCCGCCATCTTGGGGAGATACGCCGTAGCCTACGGAATCAACGCTGCCGCTAAAGGATTTACCGGTATCACCCATGACGTATATGCGCGCAGGAACGCCATTACAGACATTTTTTAGGTCGGTTTCACGAAAATTAGCCACCACATACCATGCTTGGGTATCAATGAGCGTCATTACCGACTGCTGCGGCGACGCATATTGCCCAATTGTGGTATTCAGGGACGTCACTCGGCCATCGAAAGGCGCACGAATTTCACTGTATTCAAGGTTTAATTGGGCTTTTGCGATATCCACGCAGACAACTTTACGCTGCGCAATGAGTGCATCTACGCTGCTTACCGCTGATTTGGCCTGTTCTACTTCGCTGCGAGAGGCTTTATACATAGCCTCGGCGCTATTTTTTGCCGTTCTAGCTTGATCAAACTCTTCCGCAGAAACGTATCCCTTGCCTTTAAGCGCCAATATACGTTGGTAGGTGCTGAGTGCCTGCAGGTAGTTCTCTTTGGCGCTGACTTCTTTCGCTGAAACGGCCTGAGCATTGTATTGCTGGGCATCAACGGTTCGCTGTGCGAGCTTTATTTGTTCATCTAAGGTAGCAAGCTGAGCGGTGCCAGATTCGATGGCATGTTCATAGGGTCTTGGGTCGATTTTAAACAGCAGATCGCCTTTGGAAACCAGTTGGTTATCTTTAACGGGGATCGTTACTATATGCCCTTCAATAACAGGAACCACATTAATGGTATCGGCATAGATATAAGCATCGTCAGTCTGTGGGGCTTCATCGATCTTTAACATCACAATGAATAGCGCAATTAGCGTTATTAATATGAGAAAAAAAATATAAAATTTATTCTTAAGGGACATTCTGTATTTCTCTTAATGGGTAAAAAATAATAACCAAGTCAACATTGCGCTGAGAGCGGTAACACAGGGATAGACAATCACGGCAGGCTCAAGCCAGCACTGGTGCTCTCCTTTTCTTAATATTGTGTGCATGAGTGTCATAGCGATAACGCCAATGCCTGAACATATCAGCCAGTCAGGAAAAGATGCGCCAAAGAGAACTATTGATGGTGCATAGGAACAACCAGTTAGAGACAGAATAATACAAACTAAACCGATCGCTTTTGCTGAATGGAACTTGATCCATTTAGTCGCTAATTTCTGCATATAAATTTCTGCATAGGATTTTTCATAAAGTGACGAAGTGGCTAATAGAAATGAAACAGAAGAGATCCATAAAGAATCTCCTCTGTAGATTATTTTATTGGGTGACTTAGTCTTTCAGTGCCCATATATAATATTGGCCATCTTTCAGCTCGGCACCCTCGAGTTCTTTTTCGAACCCTGGGAATTTCTTGCCCCATTGTGCAATGCTGTAAATATATTGCAGCCATGGTTGCTCAGTGGTGCCGAAGCTTTCGCCTGGCATCACGATCGGAATACCTGGTGGGTAAGGGATCACCCCAACGGCGGAAATACGTCCGGCAAGTCTATCAAGCGACAGTAATTCGCAGCGCCCAGCCATATGATCTTGGAAAGCGGCGCGAGGGAGTTTAACCGGCGTTGGGATATGGCTGAAGGCGGCTGCCTGAAGCTTATCCATCTGGCTGGTTTTCATGTAAGCAAACATCTCATCACACAGATCTTTCATGCCCATACCGGCATAGTTCTTAGCATGAGATGCGGCAAGATCGGGCAGACAGACCGACAGCGGCGTATTGCTGTCGTAGTGTTTTTTGAATTCGATAAGAACGTTGATCAGCGTTCCCCACTTGCCTTTGGTGATCCCCACGGAGAATAGACATAACACCATGAAATCTGTAGTGCGCGACGGAACGATGCCGTGCTGATACAGGAATGCGGTGACAACAGCGGCAGGAATACCGGTTTCCTGCATCTCGCCGTCGTCACCCATGCCTGGTACTAAAATGCCGGCTTTGATTGGGTCGAGCATGCACCAATCGTCTTCCAACTGTTCAAAACCATGCCAATTTTCGCCCGGACGAAGTACCCAGCACTCAGGATCGGTGGTGAGCTGTTCTTTAGACGCACTCATGAACGGCACTTTTTTGCCCGTTGCAGCATCAATCACGTCTGGCGCATTCCACGGAGAGAAGAACCATTCCCCTTTAGCGGCAAAGGCGGCGTGAACTTTGGCGAGTGCAAGACGGAAATCGACCGCCTCATCAATCACTTCCTGAGTCAGCGCTTCGCCTTGCTGGTCATCCATCATGGCTGCACCAATTTCATTGGCCGCGATAATGGCATACAGCGGTGAGGTGGTGGATTGCAGCATGTAAGACTCATTGAAACGCGAGTGTTCAATGGGTTTTTTGCCATTACGAATGTGAATGTAGGAAGCCTGAGAAAGCGCCGCTAAAAGCTTATGAGTCGACTGCGTAGCAAATACCGTTGGACCGGCTGCGTCATGCTCTGCAGGATTTCCACGCATCGCGAAACGATCGCGATAGAGTGGATTGAAGCGTGCATAGGCATACCAAGCTTCATCGAAATGAATAGTATCGACGCTCTCAGCCAGAAGATCTTGAGCCTGTTTTGCGTTGTAGCACATACCGTCGTAAGTACAGTTGGTGACCACGGAATAAACCGGTTTAGGGTCAACGGCAAGCTGTTTCAGTGGATGCGCATCGATTTTCTGCTGGATAGATTCTGGTTGGAACTGTGACTTAGGGATCGGCCCAATGATGCCAAAACGGTTACGTGTTGGAATGAAGAACACCGGGATCCCGCCGGTCATCACCAGCCCTTGCTCGATAGATTTATGACAGTTACGGTCGCAGAGCGCAAATTGGCCCTCTCCAACGACGGCTGACATGACGGCACGGTTAGAACCTGATGTGCCGTTCAGAACGGAATAGCTTTGGTGGGCTCCAAATACTCTGGCAGCATAGGCTTCGGAGTCTTTTACTGGGCCGCTGTGATCGAGCAGCGATCCAAGCGAATCACGTTCAATCCCGGTATCGGTACGGAAAAGATTTTCGCCGAAGAAATCAAGGAACTCACGACCAACCGCCGATTTGGTAAACGCGACACCGCCCTGATGACCCGGTGCTGCCCATGAGTATTCAGGCGAGCCGTTGGTGTAGTTGAATAGGGCTTTTGTGAATGGCGGTAATAGCTGGTCGAAATATTTTTTGATTAACGCGATGCTGCGTGAAGCGATGAATTCTGCGGTGTCTTCTTGCATCCAGATAAATTCATTCGCTAACTCCATTGTTTCGAGCGTTAGCGTCTCGAGGCAGGCATGCTCTGCCATCAATAATACCGGCACTGTTTTATTTCGACGACGAACTTCTTGCAACAGTTTTAATGCTTGGCTGTGTGACTCAGTATCGTTCTCTTCAGAAGTCCAATCTACAAATACACAGCAAATAGAGGCGTCAGAGCTGATGCTGGCGATCCCATCGGTGTAGGTTGTTGCAATAACAACCGAGAGATTTCTTTCTTCTAGAGCCTCGATTAAATTACAGATAGCCTGTCCATTAGCGGTCTGTTTATTTGCAATGTTACTATTTACCACTAACACTTTACGTTTTTTGAGATGATTTAATTCAATCATTTTTAGTCCTATCTAGCTATTTATTAAATTCATTGTGTTCTTATTTTTTCGTGACCTAAAAATAATTAGGCCACGTAGTATTGCTATTCCGCCTGAGCGTCCAGTGGGAACGGATTTTTGTGTGTTCGGTTATAATTCAGAGCGTAAAGTGCGGTTACGATCATTAACGCAACAAACGACCACATAACCTCTTGTGCGCCGGAGCCAATAACAGCCCATATGCAATAAACAAAGGCAATAAATGTGATAAAGGTAAATAACCCTTTTTGATTCCCTAAGTGCCCGTGTCCAACCAGCAGCAATGCCGCGCAGGTGTAAAGATAAGGTACTAAGGTGAAAATAACGGATACCGAAGAGACGACACCAAATTGCGCTGCCGCATTAGGTGATATCGAGGCAACTTGGAATATTGTCATGAGTACGCCAAGTACAATCAGGCCTTGTACCGGAACGCCTTTTTTATTCACTTTGGCGAAAATCGGCGGGAATAGGCCATCGTCTGCGGCCGCTTTGGCGGTTTGGCTGGCAAGCAGCGTCCAGCCGCCCAGTGAGCCGAGACAGCCCGCTGCCGCACAGAATGTCACGATGGCGCCTGCGGTTTCACCCAATGCCATACGCGCGGCATCACCGAACGGGGATGTTGATACACGCAATGCCGCATTCGGGATCATACCCATGATGGCGGTGGTTGAGAGCACATAACAAACGGCGGCAATCAGAACACCACCGATAGTGGCGATCGGGACGTTTTTCTTCGGGTTTTTGACAACGGCGGCGGCAACGGACGCGCTCTCTACGCCGATAAATGACCATAGCGTTACGTTTAGAGTGCTTTGAATTGCGCCCAACGTACTTTTTCCGCTGACGTTCCACGCGGCCATATAGGTATCGCCGCTAAACCAGAACCAGCCAAAAATAGCAACTGACAGAATAGGAACCAGTGCTAACACCGTGGCCACAGCCTGCACACGCGTTATCATTTTGGCGCCGATAATGTTCAAAATAACGAAGAACCAGAGGACTAAAACGCAGGTCAGCGTCATGATCATGGGATCTTTTAGCGCAGGGAAGAAGTAGCTGAGATAGCCCACGCCGATAACAACCATCGCAATGTTACCGACCCAACAGGCTAACCAATACAGCAGGTTAGTTTGATATCCGATGAATGGGCCGAAAGCTCGACGAGCATAGGCATAAGATCCACCAGGGCTTGCATCCAGCGAAGACATTTTGGCGTACACCATGGATAACGCTAAAGCACCGATGATGGTGACCAACCAGCCATAAATAGCGACGCCCCCTGTGGATGCTAGGTTTGCAGGAAGGAGAAAAACACCCGACCCCATGATATTGCCTGAAACCATTAAAGTGACAGGTATGAGCCCTACTTTATGTGAATCTGATTCAATTGCCATATATAAAACCTTAACGGATCCTATTTGTTTAATTAAATATTGGATGAACAACGTTATTTGAATGAGTATTAATATTATTAGTCATGATGGGGTTTATATTAAATCCTAACTAATATAAATAAACACAGCATTACATAGTGAATAAGCGAACAGTTCATAATTGAAATTTATGCAAAAAACTATAGCGGTTGCAGGAGCATAAATATATAAGACTCGGCATTTTGCAAGAGTAGGTAGCGTCCTACGTATGTAGGCGTTAGATTGCGTATGTGTAAGATATATGCAGAAATAATGATAGTGAAATTGGTAGCTAAATAATTCAATGAGGAATATCGACGGTATAAACTAATGGTTTCATTTAGACGCTGTTTATTTTATTAGCATATAATCAACTCAAGTTTACATTCGCGCTATCTAGAACATATTGCTAATCTTAGGTTTATAAGATGACGCTATAGCGTGCTTCTTGTTTGTAATCAATGGGCCTTTCCAAGCAAAGCGAGTTCCTGTAAGGGATGTGTAAGGTTGCCTACATCAATAAAATGATCGAATGCTCACCACGGTAAACGTGATGGCCTCAGCCATGACAGAAATCGCTGTTGAGGTTTTTCGCTATATTTATCAATACAGTATGATTTACGTTTGAGGTGGTAATGGTGAGTGAAAATAACAAGTTGAGCGCGATAATTATAGACGATCATCCTCTGGCGCGAGTGGCAATCAGAAACTTGCTGGAAAATGACGACATCAACGTGATTGCTGAATCTGGAGATGGCGCGGAAGCTCTGCAGGTCATTAAAGAAATGCAGCCAGATATTGTCGTGGTCGATATTGATATCCCTGTTCTGAGCGGTATAGAAGTTGTCGAGAAGCTAAGACGACAGCAAAATAGCTGCATTATCGTGGTGGTTTCTGCTAAAAACGATCGCTTCTATGGCAAGCGTAGCGCTGATGCTGGGGCAAATGCGTTTGTGAGCAAGAAAAAGGGTATGTCTAATATTGTGGCAGCGGTAAAAGCTGCGCGTAATGGCTATAGCTATTTTCCTTTTTCGCTAGATAGCTTTGTCGGTAAGTTAACGTCAGAGCAAGAAAAGCTGGATTCTTTATCAACACAAGAAATCAAAGTTATGCGCTATATTTTAAATGGCGTAGACAACATCCATATTGCCACTGAAATGAATATTAGCAGCAAAACGGTGAGTACTTACAAAAGTCGTTTGATGGAAAAACTGGAGTGTAAGTCTCTGATGGAGCTATTCAATTTATCAAATAGAAATAAGATTGGCTGACTTTATGCTACAACGAGCAATCAGACTTACGCTGTTTATCATTGCAACGTTATTCGTTGCTCAGGGTGCATCTGCTAACCAAGAGCCAGTAAGACTGGAGATTTTTAGTAACAGCGGCCCCATGCTCCCTAATCTCAAATTGAGTACTGCCGAGCAACTGTGGCTGGCGGAAAAAAAGACGCTCGTTATTGCCGTTTATTCTCCTGAATCGCCTCCGCTGATGTTGGATAGCTCTTCCGGCCGTTTCCGTGGCATGAATGCTGAATATCTGTCTTTGTTGCAGAGAGCGCTGGGTATTAACGTTAAGATTGACCACTATGAGAGCGAAAAACTTGCGCTAAATGCTGTCAAAGTTGGTAAAGCTGATTTGATGCTGACTTCGCTTAAAACCGGTTTTAACGCCACGGCACCTTTCGTTGCGTCCTTACCGATGATTAGCGCTTATCCGACCTTAGTCACCACCCAAAAAAATGTTATGCAACCGCTGCATACGGATAGTCCGGTAACCATTGCTATTGCAGAGGGTTATCCTAGCGAACAGTTTGTAAAAGCTTCATTTCCGAATGCTAAAATTCTTCACTATGAGACTGCGTATCAAGCGTTCGCCTCGTTATATAACGGAAAAAGCAACTATTTCATTGGTAATAATCTTGCCAGTGGCACGAGTATAATGCGTGATTTCCATCAGACATTAAGTATTATTAAATTCTGGCGCTCCTCGCCGATACATAATCAATTTATCGCTTTAGATACGCAATCACCTTTGATTCCTATTATCAATAATTTTTTAGGTGGCTTGACGAATCCTATTACTAATCATATTTCTCAGCCGTGGTTAGAAAGCGGTAATCCAGCGTTGTTAACAAAATCTTTATCATTAACACCTCAGGAACAGCGTTGGTTAGAGAAGCATCCTAAACTTAAAGTATTGATTAATCCATATTACGCGCCTTTTTCGCTATTGGATGAGAACAATGAAATAAGAGGTGTGACAGGGGATATCCTCAATCTTATTCATTTACAAACAGGGTTAGAGTTCGAAACTGTAACAGCTAATTCCAATACCGAAATGGTTGATAAAATGCTAAACGGTGATTGGAATATACTCCCTACGGCGACATATAGCCCTAGCCGTGAGGAGCTGATTTCATTTACTCATCCTATTATCACGACGCCTTTTGCCGTCGTGGTGAGAACCTCTGCTAGCAATGCTGAGCTGTCACCGGGGATGAAAGTGGCGGTGACAACGATGCATATTCTTACGGAAAAATTGCATACTAAATACCCTGGGATCGAACTTGTGCAGGTCGAAAATACCAGCCTTGGGCTTAATCTGTTGGCTGAAGGGAAAATTGATGCGGTCATATCAACGCAGCTAACTGCCCGCTATATGATAGACCATTATTATCCCAACCAACTCAAATATGAGATCATGGCGGATGAAGCCCCAGCCTTAGTCAGTTTTGCTGTTCCGCGTGGAGATCAAGAATTAAAGCAAATATTGAATAAGGCACTAGATAATATTCCACCTAAAACGATATTATTCATTTCGTCTAAGTGGGTTAAACTTCCTGATATCAAAATTGATACCTGGCATCTTTATAATAAGCAGTTTTATATTGTAATAACGCTGTCTGTTTTTATTATTTTAAGTTTCCTACTGTGGGGCGGGTATCTATCACGAGAAGTACGCATGAGAAAACAATCTCAGGCGGATTTAGAAAACCAGCTTAGCTTTAGAAAAACATTATCTAATTCGATCCCTATACCGGTTTATACCATTTCTCTCGATGGTGAAGTTCAAAGCTATAACAGTGCTTTTATGTCATTTTTTTCAACTGACCAGAAAAATGTGACCTCTACATCTTTGTTTGATAGTCGTAATCCACTGTCTGATATTTTTTCGGTTCTTAACCGAGACATTCAAAATGGTCTGATCCCTGATAAGGTTATTGAGCACAGCATTATGCTGAACAATGGTCGAGAGGATCGCCATATTATTCATTGGATTACGCTTTGTGTTATGCCATCCGACAATGTTCTGCCAACGCTAATCTGTGGATGGCAGGATGTGACGGAATCGCGACAGTTGCTCGGCGCATTGCAAACTGAAAAGGATAAAGCGATTCAGGCTAATGAGGCGAAAAGTACTTTCTTAGCCAGCATGAGCCATGAAATTCGCACCCCTGTCAGCGCGGTGATGGGGTTTCTTGAATTACTCGCTCTCCATAACCAAAGTCCTGAAGAAGATAAAGAGTCTATCTCGTTGGCCTACGCCACGGCTCAGTCATTGCTGGGGCTAATCGGCGATATTTTAGATATGAATAAAATCGAGTCTGGGAGTTTTGAATTATCGCCAGAATGGGTCAATCTTGAGGTGCTGATTACGACGGTGATGAGAGGCTTCGAAGGTCTTGCCAAGCAGAAACAGCTCAAACTCACCTTTGTTAACCGACTGGTCAAAGGGGAGTATTTACGTCTAGATCCTCAGGCAACCAAGCAATTACTCTCCAATCTGCTAAGCAATGCCATAAAATTCACAGAACACGGTGGGGTTGAGGTCAGCGCAGAGTCCATCGCCACGCGTTCTGGCCAAACCCAGCTTATATTGCGTGTGACAGATACTGGTGCGGGCATTAGCCAAGAAGATCAGGAACGGCTCTTTAAGCCATACAGCCAAACCGAAACGGGTAAACAGCAGACAGGGTCGGGGTTAGGGCTTTTGATTTGTCGCGAGTTAGTGACGCGTATGAATGGAAAGTTGGGGTTGCTGAGTCAGGTTGGACAAGGGACAACGATGACGATCGATCTGGTAACGGCGGTATCTCATGAAGATATCATCAGCTCGGTTGAACTGCAGCCTGCGGTGTACCCAGCCAAGAAACTAAAAATATTAATCGTTGACGATCATCCGGTTAACCGTCTGCTGCTGCGTCGTCAATTAGATACGCTGGGATATAAAGTCGATGAGGCGAGCGATGGAAATGATGCATTAATTTTGATAAATGAACATAGCTATGACTTGGTGATAACAGATGTCAATATGCCGAATATGGATGGGGTTACCTTGACGCGTCATATTCGAGGCTTTGACAGCGATATCGTTATTTGGGGCTTAACTGCAAATGCCCAAGCGCAGGAAAAAGATCGATGCCTTGCAATTGGCATGAATGCATGTCTTTTCAAACCGATCAATTTACAACAATTGGCTTCCGCATTAGCCTCTGTGGGATCAGTAAATATGACTTATCAGCTAGACGAGCTTATTGATATTGCGACACTAAAATCGCTGGCATTAAATGATCCAAAATTAATGCAGCAGATGTTGGAACAATCGATGCTAGAAAATAATAAAGATTTCTTAGCTGCTCAGGAAGCCAAAATGGCGGGTGATTGGACCGCATTCAAAATGCATATGCATCGCATTAATGGCACTGCTCAAATTATTGGTGCGACTAAATTACAGGAATTAGCGGAAAAGTTAGAGAATCATTCAGTTGTTCAGACTGATGATTCTGTCATTGAACATGGAATGAAGCAGCTTGAAGTTGAGCTAAATCGCTTAAGAGAGGCGATTAACAGCTTTTCCCAAGCATGATTGACGCTTGTTTTTTGCGTCATATTTTATGCTTAAGTCGAATCACGTGGAGACAGTGTTTTACTGCTTAGCCATCATTGCGTGATACGCTAAAAGGGTGCCCGCAGACTTTGCAAAATGCGGCATCCTCATCATGACCCGTTTTATTACAATTCGAACACCTATGAGTGTGACGGCGGCGTTGCAACAGGTCTGTCATATGTGCCGTTAATACCCCAGTAGGTATGGCGATAATCGAATAGCCAATCAATATAAGAATGGATGCCAGACAGCGTCCTAACGCAGTATGAGGCGTGATATCGCCGTATCCTACCGTTGTCATTGTGACAACCCCCCAATAAACGGCAACGGGAAGGCTGGTAAAGCCATTTTCTGGCCCCTCGATGACGTACATAATCCCGCCAAATAAACACAGTTGGATAAAGACGAAAGTAAAAAATATCAATAACTTTTTGCGTATACCATAAATACTCTCCCATAGTAAATTGACTGACCCCATATAATGCATGATTTTAAATACACGTAATATTCTCATGACCCGTAGCATTCGCAAGAGCGTAAAATACTCACATGCAATATCAGGATATAATAATAAAATATAAAGAGGCAACGTGGTTACTACGTCTACGACCCCGAGAAAACTAAAAACATACGTGCTCATTCTCTTTTCAGATAACAGACGTAAAATATATTCCAAAGTAAATATTGCGGTAAACAAAACCTCAAGGATGAAATAGACGTTTTTTCCTGTAGGGATATTGTTATTAACCTCTGGGTCCGCTGACTCAAGGAAAATAAGAGCAACGCTTGCGATTGATATAGACATCCAAACCCACTCAGCTCTTTTTCCATGCTTAGTGTGAATGTCGAAAAGAAATGAATATAAATTCTGATGCCAATTGCTAGTTTGGTTATTTTTCATATGGTTATTTGTCGTCATGAATGGCTCTATCGGAATCGTTAAATTTTGGATAGAAGATGGAGCCATCGAATTCTTCCACCGGTTTCAACCGATTTGTCTATCGCGAGAAATAATGGCGTGTGATTTTAGCGATTCTTGTACAAGTTATAATTCAGCTGCTGGGCGAAGGATGCCGTCATCTTCTGACCTCGGACGCTGTTGCCCATGGCATCAAGCGTCGGAGAGAATGCCGCGATCCCCATCACGCCCGGAACTACCGCTAAAATTCCGCCACCGACGCCGCTCTTTGCCGGCAAGCCAACGGTATAAGCCCAATCGCCAGAACTTCCATACATCCCCTCCATGGTCATTTCAGCAAGAAGGAAAGGAACATTCGCTGCGGTTAATACTTTTTTCTGGGTAATTGGATTAATGCCGCCGGCGGCAAAAGTGGCCGCCATAGTTGCAAGCTCAACGGTGTTTACTAACGTTGAGCACTGGCGGGTATAAACATCACAGGCCTCCATGGGATCACAGTACATAGCATCTGCAGAATATAGCAGCCAAGCAATGGCTCTATTATGAAAGTTAGTGGTTTGCTCTGAGTGATTAAGCTCTTCGCACAGTGAGATCGGCGCTCCTGCCAGTTGCTGCTGAATATTAAGAATACGCTCCCACCGATGTTCGCTACTATTTGCGTTAAGAAGGCTCACGGTAGACATGGCGCCAGCGTTCACCAAAGGAGATAAGGGCTTTCCGCTATGCAGTTCCAGCGCAATAACTGAATTGAAGGGAAGTCCAGTAGGGTCTGCACCAATTTTGTTTTGTACCTCTGTTGGCCCAACGTCTTCGAGTGCTAAGGCAAGAGAACATACTTTGGAAATAGATTCTAAAGCAAACCGGAAGTCAGAATCTCCTTGAGACAGAATATCGCCATCAACGGTGACAATAGCCATTGAGGAGACGTTACTGGGGATGCTTGCTAAATAAGGAATATAGTTTGCGTTTTCTCCGCCCGCGAGTGTTGAAAATTGGGAGTACGCGTTCACTAATGCTTCTTGTACATTATTTAGAACCATAGTCATAAAGTTAACCCTATAGTGAAATATTTTAGTCTCTAAAGCGTAGAAAACGCCTAATAAATAAATTAGGCGTTTAGGTGAGTTGTATTTATTTGAAGAAAAATACTAACTATTTGCTATCAATTTTCTTTTCGCTGCCAACGACAAAATGATGTGTTGAACGGGCACGTGGGTGCATGAAGAAATGACCCTCTGGTGCGTTGTGAGACTTGATAGGTACTAGCGTTGCATTGGTTGTTTTCCCTTTCTTAGTATGTAATGCATAAACGATGAAAGGAATGGACAATACAATGAGGAAGCTAACAACTAAGAGTTCAACGTAAACATCATTCGCCTCACCGCCCGGTAATGAACTTGGCGGGAAGAATGAAACAATGAAAGCAATTAATGAAATTGCCAGCCCAACCACGGCAATAAGAATTTTGAAGTTCTTGCCGCCAGGGATATGGAAAGCACGTTTTTTATCTGGCTGCTTACGGATTAATTGAATATAACCCAAGAACAGCATGAAGTAGCTGCAAAGATAAATAACCACCGTTAATGACAATGCGATTAGGAACGACATATTGCTGCCGCCACCGGTGTTTGTCAGAATAGTCAACGCGATGGTCGTAATAGCCAATTGAGAAATAACTAAAGCAACGGGCACGCCGTTCTTGTTCACTTTTGCAAAGCTTTTAGGAAGTATGCCCTTTTGTGCGGTGACGAACATACCTCGTGAAGGCCCGACGATCCAAGAAGCGACTTCGGCTAAAACACCCAACATCAGCAGTGCGGCAATGATACGCGTCGCCCATTCAAAGCCGGGGCCGTAATGTGAAATAAGCACGTTGAATGTCTGAACGACGCCGCTAGACAAGTTAATGTCATTATGTGGGATAACGGAAGCAACCGAAAGTCCGCCGATTGAGCTCAAGCAAATAGCAGCAATCATCAGCAGTATCATCGCAATAGGATAATCACGGCCTGGATTTTTCATTTCATTGACGTGAGTTGCTGATGCCTCAACGCCCATATAACTCAGAATAAAGGCAACGAATACCACTAATGTCCCGATCTGTGTGAAATCAGGGAAGAAGGTCGCCGTGCTCATTTCAATTTGTAAAGGTGCACCGCTCGCTAAGTAGCTAATAGCCAAAACAACCAGAATAAGAGCAGGGAGTAAAATACCCGCAAAGAAACCGATTTTCGCAATGCGGGCGGTATATTTTGTACCGCTGAATTGGGTAATGGCTAATGCCCAGAGGATAACTAATCCCGCTATGGTTTTTGTTATCGGATCTTCATTGAGTGCAGGCCATTTTAGAATGAAAGATAAAGCCCCCAAAATAAAGTACAGCATTGGGATAAAACCGACTGCAATTTGCAGATACCCAAATGAAATTGCTGCGAATCCCCAGCGTTCACCGAGGGTCTTAGATACCCAAGTAAAAACGCCGCCTTCTTCCCAACCTTCAACCGTGGCCATCTCTGCCGCGCACAGGCCTACGGGAATAAACCATAGAATACCGCCGAGTAGCAGGAAGAAGACTAAGCTAAACCCTGAGGTTGCAAAGGTGGGATATTCATATACTGCCATAACCATTGATGCCGTTATGGCAAAGAAGCCTAATAACGATAATTGGTTTGTTGCGGGGGAGGCTTTTATATTCGCCATTGTTATTTCCTTGAAACAACAATTACCCTCTCTATCCCGGATGGAATATATTTGTGAAAGGGCAGCTGTTGTCTATTAAATATAGGGAGGCCTAGATCATTTCAATCTAATAAAGTTATTGATTAAATAATCATAGGAAAAGCTAATAGAGTTTAACCGTGATTAAATCCACTGGCTTCTTTTTCAGACAGAGCATGGCTTACTGGGTGTTTTTCGAAATAATCCAGCGCCCGCTTCATATCATCAATCAATAGGCTACCGAGATCGCGGCTAACGCCATGTCGCACTAGGATGCGTTGTACCACAAGGTCTTCACGTTCAGCAGGCATGGAATAGGCCGGCACCTGCCAACCACGGCTGCGCAGTCTGTCTGCCAAGTCGTACAGGGTATAACCATTGGTTGATGCGTTGTCTTTAAGTTTCCAAGCAAGCGCAGGAATGCCTTTTTCACAATCACCATCAAAGATCATTTCGAATGGTCCAAGTTTTTCAATTTCTTGTGCCAAATATTGAGCCGTTGAATAGCAGGCATTATGAATTTTGGCATAGCCTTCACGGCCTAAACGCAAGAAGTTGTAATACTGCGCAATAATTTGACCGCCAGGGCGTGAGAAATTCAGCGCGAAGGTTGGCATGTCGCCGCCAAGATAGTTAACGTTGAAAATGAGTTCTTGAGGTAGGTCAGCCGCTTCACGCCACACAACCCAGCCAGTCCCGAGCGGAGCAAGTCCGAATTTATGGCCGGAAGCATTAATGGATTTTACGCGAGGTAGGCGGAAATCCCACTCAAGATCGGGTGCGCAGAATGGGGCCAAGAAGCCACCACTCGCACCATCGATGTGCATTGGGATATCCAGACCCGTCTCTTTTTGCAATTGGTCGAGGGCATCGTGAACCTGCTTAACAGGCTCATATTGGCACGTGAAAGTGACACCGAGCGTTGGCACGACACCAATTGTATTTTCGTCGACGCGCTTGAGGACTTCTTCTGGGCTCATAATGAGGCGGTCGCCCTGCAGCGGAATTTCACGCAGCTCAACGTCAAAATAACGAGCAAATTTATGCCAGCAAATTTGTACTGGGCCACAGATCAAGTTTGGCTTATCGGTTGATAGACCTAAAGCTGCACGCTTTTTACGCCACTGCCACTTAAGCGCTAATCCACCCAGCATGGCGGCTTCTGATGAACCGATAGTAGAACAGCCCAGCGTGGTTTCAGGTGTTGGAGAGTTCCAAAGATCGGCCAGCATATGCACACAGCGCGTTTCAATTTCGGCCGTCTGTGGATATTCATCTTTATCAATCATGTTCTTATCAATTGATAAATCCATTAGATCGCGAATTTCTTCATCAACCCATGTTTGGCAAAAAGTTGCCAAGTTTTGACGAGAGTTGCCATCTAACATTAATTCATCACGAACCGCATTGAAAATATTACGAGGGTCATGCTCTTGGGCGGGGAACTTTGTTTTTGGTAGTGAGGTTGATAATTCAATGGAAGCGTAAACATCGTCTAGGCCATCATTGCATTTCAGCGTTTGTTTATTATTCATATATTACCTCTAAAAGGTTGATGTCATATTTAATCTAGATACTAGATTCACTCCAGTGACATGATTAAACATTATTATTGCTCTCAGTTTTATCAACGAAGATGTTCTTATTTTTGCCATGATAATATTTTGTTTAACGATATAAGATAGGATTCCTGTAAATGAAGTCATATTCCTACACGCGTAAGATGTCGCCTTTAGTTTTAATTTTTATGCGCAAAATAGTCATTACCTAACAAAGGACCAGACACAAGAAGGTATTTTATCGTAGAGTTTATTCATTATGATTTCAGCTAACCGATGATCGGCTGCAGAGTAAAAAACGATGAGATCGCCTTGGCTGAGTTTGTAATTATTGGCTTCAATAACTTTCTCTAGTGTGTCTTTACATGTACAACGACGAAGCTGAAACAGCCAATCCTGCTTTGTTTTTTTCATGCTAACAATGCTCAAATTTGATTTATTATTCACGTGTAAATATTTTCAATGCTAAATTATTTTATAAGTTGATGAATGTTTTTTTGTTGTATCTACTTTGCATCGCATCTCCATGTGAGAGATACGCATTTTTTGTTATTCTTTAATAGTGGGTTATTTATGATGTCTTTTGTAAGATCTTTTATGTTTATCATATGAATCAGATTATTGCATGATCTCTTAGCGGTGATGTACTCATGATCTGAATGTAGGGAGGGTATAAACATACAGCTGATAACAAATATATATATAATTTTCACAAAAATACCTTGTCGGATATAACTGGGTTGTCATATACGTTAGTATACGGTTCGGTATAGTGATGCGCATGTTTCGGCAACGGGTTGCAATGAATTTGTTTGCACTGAAAAAATGAAATTTATTAATTTAACGATGAGTTATTTTTATAATGTTAAATCAGAAGCCTCAAAGTAAATAAGCTACTATGGATAGGATAAACACCTTGAATTATATAGTCTATAGGGCTTGCTCTAGATAGGTGTAGTCTAAGGATTACATGTGTAAGATAATTCATAAAATAGTGATTTGAACGATGGTGGAAGATGTTTTTTTAGCGAGTAAATCTCTTTATTAATTTGTAAACTTTGCATAAACAGAGTCTTTTATTTATTTGAGTTTACAATTTAAAAATGTATTGTTCTTTCATCAATAACCCATCATTAATTACTTGAGGTTTTTATGAAAAAATCAATTCTTGTCGCCACTCTTTCTGCTGCGTTGTTTATTCCACTGAGCTCAAGCTTTGCTGCTAATGTGGAAGTGACACCTAAAGACATGAACTGTAAAGAGTTTCTTGACCTTAATCCTAAAGCTATGGCCCCAATTGCCTTCTTTATGCTTGATGATGTAACCGACTACAAAGGTGGTGATTCTGTTTCTTTGCGTGAATCTGCAGTGATTGCTGTGCCGCCGATGGTTGAATTCTGTAAGAAAAACCAAGATAAAAAAGTTTATGAATTCAAAAACAAATTACAGGATTTAGTTGTGCACTAAGATTTAATTCTAACGCCAAGCGCTAAGACTTCTTAGGCTTGGCGAATAATAACGCGCCTTGACTAAAATAAAGGGCGTAGCTAGCACCTGCTAAAATTCATCGACTTCTTATCTCCACCTTAAAAATCTTCCTCTATACTCTTCGGTGTGCATTTTTTTTACCACTCACAGTGGACCTCATTTGTGAGCATCGCGGCGATTCTGGAGGCAGAAGTGAACCCCTTACACGAAAAACTTAAGAAAAATGAATTCTTTAAAACCGGCTTTTTTGTTGCTGGTCAATGGCAGGACGCCTCGGATACCTATGAAGTCACCAACCCTGCAACGGGTGAAGTGGTAGCTAAAGTCGCCAATGCGGGGCAGAAAGAAACTCAGGCAGCGATTCGTGCCGCCAGCGAAGCGTTACCTGCATGGCGTAAAACAACGGCCAAGCAACGCTCTGAAATCCTACAGAATTGGTATCACCTGATCGTTGAAAATAAGCCATTTTTGGCCGAACTGATGGTGGCTGAACAAGGGAAGCCGCTTAAAGAAGCGCTGGGTGAGGTCGATTATGCCGCCAGCTTTATTCAGTGGTTTGCCGAAGAGGCGAAGCGTGCCAACGGTGAGATAATTCCGCCGGTGAAGCCGGGTTCGCGCATTTGGGCGACGCGTGAACCCGTTGGCGTCGTCGCCGCGATTACGCCGTGGAACTTCCCGTTAGCGATGCTAACGCGCAAATTAGGCCCTGCTCTTGCTGCGGGCTGTACCGGTTTGATCAAACCCGCCAATGAAACTCCACTGTGTGCCTTTGCACTGTTAGCGCTGGCGCAGAAAGCCGGTGTCCCAGATGGCGTGTTGAACGCGGTATCGGGGGATACGCTGGCTATCAGCGACGTCATAATGGCCAGCAAAGATGTGCGTAAAATCTCATTTACCGGCTCAACGGGCGTGGGTAAAACCTTGGTGCGTAACGCCGCTGAAACCATGAAAAAGGTGTCGATGGAGTTGGGTGGCAATGCGCCCTTCATCGTTTTTGAAGACGCCGATTTAGATGCCGCAATTAAAGGTGTGATGGCAAACAAGTTCCGCAATGCGGGCCAGGTGTGCGTATGCATCAACCGTATTTATCTTCACGACAGCATTTACGATACGTTTGTGAGCCGTTTGGCCGATGAAGTGCGCAAGCTGAAAGTGGGTAACGGCATGGACGAAGGTGTGAATGTCGGCCCGTTGGTGAGCGAGAAGGGCGTGGATAAAGTGGAGCAACACGTTAAAGATGCCTTAGAAAATGGCGGGAAAGTGATTGTGGGCGGACAGCGCCACGCGCTGGGCGGCAATTTCTTCCAGCCAACGCTGATTGCTGAAGCTAACGAAGACATGCTGATGGCATCGGAAGAGACCTTTGGCCCTGTTGCTGCTTGTTATCGTTTCAAAACTGAAGATGAAGTGATCAAACGTGCCAACGATACACCGTTTGGTTTAGCGGCTTATTTCTATACTCAGAATCTGTCGCGCGTGTTCCGCGTATCTGAACTGTTGGAAAGCGGGATGATCGGTATTAACGAATGCTCGGTCTCAACTGAACTCGCGCCATTTGGCGGGGTGAAAGAGTCTGGCTTGGGCCGTGAGGGTTCCACGCTGGGTCTGGAAGAGTTTATGGAAGTGAAAACGCTGCACCTCGGTAATCTCTAAATCCTGACGGGCGAACTGCGTGTGCTCACGTATTTCGCCCGCATAAGACAAAACCCCACGCTATTTTCCTATTTGTTCAATCTATACCTACTGGTGTTTCCTTATTCTGCGATTATGATAAGTACGAGGGCTGGTTGTTCAGTTCTGCGTAATCACGTGGATCACGCAGCCTAAATAAAAATGTGGGTTTCATCTGTGCTTCATTTTTCGCAATTATTTTAGTTAGATCCTTTATGCAATGGTTGGGTGAGGATGTATGGCAAAGCGTTTATGGACCGGATTACTGATTATTCTGGCATTGAGCGGGGTGGCTTTTCTTAACAGTCAGGCTGCCAACAGCAGTAGCAGTAATGAAGGGCAATCAGTTTCGACGTCAGAAGATATTGAGCAGCTTACCAAACAGGATCGTGTTATTAGCTATTTACGCGAACACCAACGACTGCCTAGTTTTTACATCACGAAAAAACAGGCGAGGGTGGAAGGATGGGAACCCAGCGCGGGAAATTTATGCAGCGTGCTTCCCGGCAAAGCGATTGGCGGCGATCGTTTTTCTAATCGTGAAAAACGCTTACCGCAAAAAGCAAAACGAGTGTGGCGAGAAGCTGATATCAATTATCGCTGCGGACATCGGCAGGCCGATCGGTTGATCTACTCTAATGATGGGCTGATTTACGTAACGCGAGATCACTATCGCAACTTTACTAAAATGGAGTGATCAGCATGAATAAAGTTAAGTTCGATTTTAGTCATATTGCCGATCTTCCGGCATTTTACCGCCAGTTTAGCCTAGCATTTTCTCTTGATAGTGAGTTTGGCAATAATCTTGATGCGCTCTGGGATGTGGTGACGGCGGGTATCAAACTACCGGTAGAGATTGAGTTCGTAAATTTTAACGGCCATAAAAAACGTCGCTTTGCCGCGCTGGTTCTGCTTTTTGAAGAAGCTGAAGAGGAGCTGGAAGGGGCGCTACGTTTTAATACGGCAGAAAAAAACCTTTAGGGCAAACATACATTCATTAGCAACTGCAGCAGTGCATCCTTCAAGCGGTCATCCGCTTGGCTGAAAGATGCACTGGCAGGGGCGCCATTACTCGCTTTCTTCAGACAGTTCGCGCAGGTATTGGAAAATCTGGCGGGCTGACTTAGGCGGCTTGTTGGTAGCCTTCTCTTTCTTCGCATTGCGGATCAGCGAACGTAGCTGCTGACGATCGGCCTGCGGATAGAGATCCAATACAATCGAAATTGCGTCATCGCCTTCATCAATCAAACGGTCACGAATTTGTTCCAGTTTATGGAACAGTGCGACCTGCTGGTTGTGACGGTTGTTGAGTTTATCTAGCGCAGTCTGGATTGGTTCTGGATCACGTTGACGCAGCATTTTACCAATCAGCTGTAGCTGACGGCGGCGGCCTTCTTTTTTGATGCGCTGTGCTAGCTCAATGGCAGCACGCAGATCGGCGTCCAGCGGGATTTTATCCAGCGCGTTTTTGCCGAGATCGACCAGCTCTGCGCCAAGATCTTTCAGGGCTTCTGCATCGCGTTTGATCTCGCTTTTGCTGACCCAGATGATCTCGTCGTCTTCGTCTTTATCAATGTCGTTTTCGGGTACTTCGTCTAACCAGTCTTCGTCTGGATGCTTCTGCATATCTGATTCCTTAAAAAAAGACGCTAATCCTATCAGGTTGTAGCGATTGTGCGAAATTGATCTCAGTTCCTGATAAACTCAGAGACAGCTAAGCTTTAGAAACTGGCACGTTAAGGTGCCTATCATAACGGCCTACGGCGATGATTGCGCCGGTGGTTTAATCCATTTCTGATAATTATGGCAGATTGATGAAAGTAATCACTCAGGTTGCAGAACAACGCAAGACGCTGGAAAACGCGGTTGCACAGGCGTTGGAACTGGCTAAAGTCGGTGCCGATGCCGCCGAAGTGGCCGTCACCAAAACCACCGGCATCAGTATTAGCACTCGTTTTGGCGAAGTTGAAAATGTTGAATTTAACAGCGATGGTGCTTTAGGCATCACCGTTTATCACCAGCAGCGCAAGGGGAGCGCGTCGTCGACTGACCTGAGCCCTGATGCGATTGCCCGCACCGTGCAGGCCGCGCTCGATATTGCGCGCTATACCTCTCCCGATCCGTTTGCTGGCCCGGCAGATAAAGAGCTGCTGGCGTTTGATGCGCCGGATCTAGATCTGTTCCACCCTGCCGAATTGGACGCGGAACGCGGCATTGAATTAGCGGCGCGTGCCGAGCAGGCTTCTTTGCAGTTTGACCCGCGTATTACGAATACCGAAGGCGGCAGCTTTAACAGCCACTATGGCATCAAAGTTTTTGGTAACAGCCACGGTATGCTGCAAAGCTACAGCTCCAGCCGTCATTCGCTTTCTAGCTGTGTGATTGCCGAGCACGAAGGTGATATGGAACGCGACTATGCATACACCATTGCGCGTGATATCAACGATCTGAAAACGCCTGAGTGGGTTGGTGAGGAGTGCGCTCGCCGTACGCTTTCACGTTTAGCGCCACGTCGTCTGCCGACCATGGAAGCGCCGATCATGTTTGCTGCCGAAGTGGCTACGGGGCTATTTGGTCATCTCGTAGGTGCAATTAGCGGCAGCAGCGTTTATCGCAAATCAACCTTCTTACTCGATAGCCTTGGCAAGCAGATCCTGCCTGAATGGCTGACCATCAATGAACAACCGCATCTGTTGAAAGGAATGGCCTCTACGCCGTTTGACAGCGAAGGTGTGCGCACCGTGGAACGTAATATTGTCGAAAATGGTGTGTTACAGACTTGGCTGATGACCAGCTATTCAGCGCGTAAGCTGGGTATGCAAAGCACTGGGCATGCGGGTGGTATTCATAACTGGCGTATCGCGGGCCAAGGTTTGGGCTTTGAGGATATGCTGAAGAAAATGGGTACCGGCTTCTTAGTGACAGAGCTGATGGGCCAAGGCGTGAGCGGCGTAACCGGTGATTATTCTCGCGGAGCGGCTGGTTTCTGGGTTGAGAATGGTGAAATCCAGTATCCAGTAAGCGAAGTGACGATTGCCGGTAATCTGAAAGATATGTGGTCGAATTTGGTCACCATGGGTGATGACATCGAACTACGCAGTAATATCCAGTGCGGCTCGGCGCTGCTGGAAGCGATGAAGATTGCGGGGGAGTAGGGTTTAGGGGCGATACAGAATTTGTTGTATTGATGATAGGTTTCGAACGCTAGTTAGCAAATATATCTCCATTTAAGTGCTGACGTAAGCGTCCGAGAAAAGGTTGCTAGCGCGCAACCTCTTCACTCTCGCGCTTTTTCCTGAGTTGTTTGGCCGACCGGTTTCGGAGCGTGCATCCCTGCACGCCCTCAACCTTTCACCATCAACCCTGATGGCGAATCTAAAATGTGCTTCATGGAACACTAAAAATACAAAACCGGTTATTTTTGTTTTTAAAGGTTAAGTCATGGTAGTTCGAGCAACGTCGACAGGATGTCGACGTTAGGTTTGGGGCCACCCGACTCGGACGCCTTCTAACCAAGTCATATGTGAAAGCCGTTACTGATAGGCGGTCGAAACCTTTCTCAAAATCTTCAAATTACGCACAATTACCCCGTCAATAAACGTAAATTCCTCTTTCATATCTTGCACATCCCGCCCCTACTCTCTATGTTGATAAACGTGAGCAAATGTTATCAATAAGTAAGGATAAAATAAGATGCGTAAAACATTACTGATGTTGGCAAGTGCGGCAATGTTGATGGGGAGTTCTTTGGCCTATGCAGCTGGAGAAGATGTGGGTGATGCAATGGATACCATCGCCAGCAACTATAAAACCGCGTTAAAGACGGATAACCCGCAAGAGTTTAAAAAAGCGCTGGAAGGCATGAAGGCAGGAGCTCAAGAAGCACAGAAGGGGACTCCGCCTAAGCTGGAAAAAGAGCCTGCTGATGGTGCAAAAATGACAGATTTTCGTCATGGGTTAGATATTCTGATTGGCCAAATCAACGATGCCGAGAAGCTCGCTGATGCAGGGCAGTTTGAGCAAGCGAAAGCCGCTGCTGAGAAATTTAAAGATACGCGCAACGCTTACCATAAGAAGTATAAGTAATTATGGCGCTGGGGATGCGTTGGGATGGGGTCGTGCGCGTCACCCATTGGGGCGTAGCGCTGGGCTTTTTGCTTAACCGCCTACATGTCACCAAGCCGGGCAGCGATTGGCATCAGGGGATTGGGCTTGCCGTGGCGAGCCTAGTGATCCTACGCCTGCTGTGGGGGCTGACGTTCGCCAAAGGCCCCGCGCGTTTGTCTGCCATCGTTCCAACGCCCTCATCTCTGAAGAACCATTTTCGCGAGCTGAAAATGCGAACTTCCCCAGCGGGGTTACATCATAATCCGCTAGGCGCTATTGGGATTTGGCTGTTCTGGATCTTGTTGCCACTGGTTGCACTCACCGGCTGGGCACAAGATACGGATTTCATCGATCTCTATCCGGTTGATGATTGGCATTATTGGTTAGTTAACGCTGTCACTGCGCTGGTTTGTGTGCATATTGTGGCGGTGATTGTGATGTCGATTTGGTTGCGTAAAGACTTGGTGCGCGCCATGTTGCCGGGTAAACGATGAGCGACTCTGTAAACGTCCAACCCTCTCTTCGAGTGATGAAAGGGTTGGCGTAGCGCGATGATTAAAGCTTCACGCTGTTAATCGAGTATTTGAAAGCGTCTGGCTTCAAGCTATCCAATTTTGTATCCCCAACCTGGGCTTGTGGATACATCAGGTAAGCCGCTTGATCTTGGGTACCTGGAAGTTTGAGGTCATGGGCATGGTTGTAGGCCATCCAGTTCATCTCCCAACCGCCAAACATCCAGTCGTTGGCTTTTTGTACCTTAGGATCGCTAAACGGTAGACCACCGGCTTGTTCTTCCAGCATCACTTTGCGCACATCGGCAGGATCGACCGGGATCCAACCATAACCTTCCATATAAAACTCCGCGCGGCAGTGCTGGGCTTTGGTGATATCGCCATCTTTGCCTAGGCTGTTAAAGCCCATGTCTGACTTGCCCAAACGCACGCCGTAGGCGTCGCGAGCAGGAATACCAACCGAGCGCGCTAGCGCCACAAACAGCGCATTGATGTCGGCGCATTTACCGGAAAGATTACCGCTGTCGAGCATTTGCTTAACGTTACCGTCGCCGCAGCCCTGCGTTTTGGGATCGCGCTGGGTATTGGCCACCACCCAGTCATAGATCATTTTGGCGCGATCGATGTTGTTGTCGCCGCGTCCTTGAATGATTTTGTTGGCTGTTTTAGCCACGATGCCGTCAGTCGGTAAATAGCGCATTGGCTGCAAATAGAGCGCCATTTCTTCTGCTGTTAGCTTAACGGGATTGGCCGGAGGGGTTTTAAGATCGATATGGCGATTGCGAGTGCTCACGCTTTGCGTCATGGTCACGCTATGTTGACCGGCGGTTGTGGTGGGCCAACTGACATGCAGCACCAGCGTATTATATGGCTTTATCAGCATCAGCTTGGCTTTGCCATCGTCTGATACTTTCCAATGTGGCGTTTGAGCCCGCTGGTAGTCGCCTAAGCGGGTAGCGGGCAATGGCAGCCACAGCTGCACCGCTTCGTTGGTAGCCGGAATATCGACCTGTGTTGTGACGCGATAGTGGTTCCAATCTTTGGTTTCATTTGCTGCGTTAGCGTGGTTAACGCCCATAAGGGCCGAGGCAATGAAAGGAACGGCAGCGCTAAGGCGAAGAAAACGACGTCTGTTCATGAATTTCCCAAATTTATGTTGTAGGAAAAGGAAGCCAGCGAGTCTGATGTGGCTTCCCTATTTTCATCCGCCGTTTCTGTTTGCCTGAAGCCAACCGCTAACCCAGCGAGGTGAGAGAGATATTTTACCCGTTAAAAATGATTACGAGCGGTGATGATTAACGATGATACTCACCGGCCGCTTCGGGCTGGTACTGTAATTCCAAGACTTCGATATGGGTTTTCTGGCCGTTTGGCAGCTCCCATGTAATGGCATCGCCTACGCGCAAGCCGAGTAATGCCGCGCCAATAGGTGCCATAACAGACAGCTGAGTCGCGCTGTCTTTCAGGCTCGCAGGATAAACCAGCGTGCGCACATGCTCTTCTTTGGAAGAGAGGTCGCGGAATTTCACCCGGCTGTTCATGGTTACCACGTCAGCAGGCATGTTTGCAGGGCTGAGCATTTCAGCGCGATCGAGCTCATTGTTTAATGCTTCAGCGACCGGCAGGCTGGCGAAAGCAGGCTGCTCAAGCAGCGTGTCTAAGCGGGCAGCATCGAGTTCGTTCAGAATAATGGCTGGTCGTGACATAGTTCTCTCCATGTAAGGTAGACAGGAGGCTTTCCTGTTCTTGTTGTCTTGTGTCAAAAGAAAACCCTCGCGCCCGTAAGCGCAAGGGTTCAGAGTTCTTCTAAATTTCTATAACGTGATAATAGATAGCTTGCCAGATTTTTAAAAGTGAGCTGTATCACGAATCGGACAGTCTATATCCGACTCTTTGATAGTATCAAAATCTATCCGGGTTTATAACCTCTCAACTGTTTTTTCCTGATAAATCAGGGAATAAAATATTTTCTACTGGCGAACTTTAAACGAAATTTGAACTGGAAATGGCTTTTGGCATTAATTTCCAGTTTGAATTGGAAAAAGACCCTCTGCTCACTTTTATTTATCCGCTGTAGGGTACAAACATCAACAGAGATAACGCTCCGGTTGAAATGAATAATAGGGGAGAGAAGGCGTGGCAGAACAACAACTCTCAGTGGATGAGAAAAAAGTAGAATCAGAAACTAATACGACGCTTGAAAAAGTTGTCAGCCTGCTTACGGATAAAGGTATTTATCCTAATGACGTGCAAAAACAGATGTTATTTTCTCACGTTAAAGCCATGGTGTTACGTTCTCATACGGGTGAAGCATTACCTGAAGTCGATATTTCTCTCTTCGATGAAATTTCGCCTTTATCTCTAAATTTAGCAGAGCAGGTTGTTAGCTGGTTTAATAATCTGGCCTATGAAGAAGCGCATTTATTATCTGTCCACTTTGAAGTGGCCAAAGAAAACGAATTAAGTTGTGTAACGGGAGAATAATCATGACTGCAATTAAGGTGGTAATCGGTGATCGTCTGGGTAAAGGTCAGAAAGTGGGACAGGGTGTCGAAGCTGCTGGCGGTGTTGCAGTTGTCATCCCAGGGGTTGCGGCTGATATGAAGCTGGGCGACGTAATGAAGCAGGAAGACGCGAATCTGGGGATCTCTTTCTGCGGCAGCGGCGGCGCTGGTGCAATTACGGCTCAAACTAAGCATGGTTACAAAGCAAAATACGGTATGCGTTCGGTTGAAGAAGGCGTAACCGCAATTAACGAAGGCTATAACGTGCTGGGTTTTGGTTTTATGGATAAAGAAGAGTTAGGACAGAGATTAGTTGAAGCGTATGCCAAAAAATACGGTGGCTAATTTATGAAAGAAAATATCACGACGACGGTCACCGTCAGTGGTAAAAGTGATACCAAGCAGAAAGCTTTTGCCGCCGCTTTAAGTAGCGTTCAGGGTGCATTACTGCGGGAATCCAAAAAGGTATTCCTGAGAATTGAACCAGTCGATATTAAAGTCATTAGGGCAGAAGAGAAAATAACGACCGAAAAGTTTCTTTTCTTTTTCTTGCCAAGAAAGAAATACCTCTATTCTGTAACCATTGACGTTACGGTAAATATGACAACGGTTGATACCGATAAAATTGATTTTAAATTAGCACCCTAAATATTTGATGCTGCGTCAAATATAACGGTATGTAACTACTCCAGTGTATTATCACAATAGGAGAATATTAATTATTTAATGTTCTCCTGTACTCCATCGTTTTCAGCATGCATGCCAAAAGCGGCAGTTTGAAAGACGACGGGTATATAACATTATAAGGAATATGCTGATGTTTCTAATTATCCTCCTGAAGTCGATTATTATCGGCGGATTGGTTGGCGTGGGGGTTGGCGCAGGGGCCGCGCGTATGTTTCATGCGCCCACGGTTCAGGGTATGGGGGCGTTCCGTACTTTAGGCGAGTTGAATTCCTGCGAAGGCGATCCGGCTTCCCACTTCTCTTTTGGCTTGGGCTTCTTCTTTAACGCCTGGGCATCTTCCGTTGCCGCCGGTGCATTCACGCAGGACGTCGATCACCGCATCATCCCTAACTGGGGTGCCGCCGTATTGTTGATGAAAAACCGCGACTTAGCTACCACCATGCACGACCCTAAAAAGATGGCGATTGCCTGCGGCATCATCGGTGTGATTGTGGTTGCCTTCCTGAACTCAACGGCTTCGGCGGTACCTGCCGCGTTGCAAATCACCGCGGTGAAAGTGTTGGTGCCTGCGGCGAACCTGCTGGTGAATACCGTGATGCCAGTGATTTTCTGGTTAGCTGCCATTGATGCAGGGCGTCGCTCTGGCTTCTGGGCCACGATTTTCGGTGGTTTGGCGCAGCTCATCATGGGGAACGCCGTACCGGGGTTGGTATTGGGCATCCTGATTGGTAAAGGCGTGGAGGAGAGCGGCTGGAACAAGGTTACTAAGATCATGATGGCGGTTATCGTGCTGCTGTTTGTGCTGAGCGGGTTCTTCCGTGGTTTCGACATGAAAATGCTGGAGTCCTTCCATCTTGGTGTGCCGTTCTGGTTAGACCAAATCCACAATACCCTTAGCGGCAAATAATCAGGCGGAGTACAGATAATGGACGAGAAATTAAAGAATAACTTCTGGTACGCCGACTGGTCATTCCCGATCTTTGTTGGTTTGCTCTCTGCCGGTGTGTTCGCCGGTACACATATGTACTACCTGTACGGTATCGGCGCATTTAACGAAGTGGCGTTTGTTTCTATGCTGCGTGCGGGTATCGATACGGGTTCTTACGGTGCGGTCGCGGCATTCGGGGCGAGCTTCCTGTTTGCCCGCATTATCGAAGGTTCCTTAGTGGGGATTTTGGATATCGGCGGTGCTATCCAAACCGGCGTCGGTTTGGGGGTTCCTGCACTGCTACTCGGGGCTGGCTTTGTTTATCCGGTAGAGAACTTTGGCGCTTCGCTGGTAACCGGCTTGGCGATTGGTTTAGCGATTGGCTATCTGATTATTCTGGCGCGTAAATTTACCATCAATCAGAGCAACTCAACCTACGGTGCTGACGTGATGATGGGCGCGGGGAATGCTTCCGGTCGCTTCTTGGGGCCGCTGATTATTCTGTCTGCGATTACCGCGTCGATTCCTATTGGTATCGGCTCACTGATTGGCGCTCTGCTGTTCTATCTCTGGCAGAAACCGATCACCGGTGGTGCAATTCTGGGTGCCATGATTTTTGGCTCAATTTTCCCAGTCGCGATTTAACCATTCAAATCTCCTCAATGCCCGCGCCGTGGTGCGGGACATTCTTCACCTGAACTAAGAAGTAAGAAGGTGTGCGATGTACGATTTAATTATTAAACAGGGAAAATGTGCCGACGGCAGCGTGGTGGATATTGCTGTCAAAGAGGGAAAAATTGCGGCGCTAGGCTCGCTGGAACATAACGCGACGGCGACTAAAACACTCGATCTGCAAGGCCGATATTTCATCAGCGCTGGCTGGATTGATTCCCATACCCACTGTTATCCCTCCTCTCCCATTTATAACGACGAGCCCGATCTGGTGGGTGTTTCCAGCGGCGTGACCTCCGTTGTTGATGCGGGAAGCACCGGCGCTGATGACATCGATGAGTTTTATCGCCTAACCCGTAGCGCTAAAACCAACGTGTTTGCCTTTCTGAATATCTCCCGCATTGGTCTGCTGCGCCAAAATGAGCTGGGAGATATGAATGATATTGATGATGCGCTGGCGCACAAGGCGATTCGGGCGCACCAAGGCTTTGTGGTCGGTATTAAGGCGCGAATGAGCAGCAGCGTGGTGCAGCAAAACGGGATTCAGCCATTGGTTCGCGCCAAAGAAATTCAGGCCAATAACGGCGGTTTACCGCTGATGGTGCACATCGGTAACAATCCACCAAACCTCGATGATATTGCTGATTTATTGACTCAGGGTGACATCATTACCCACTGCTATAACGGCAAACCGAACCGCATTTTGACCCCAGAAGGGGAGTTACGCAGCGCGGTGAAGCGTGCGTTGGATCGCGGTGTTTTACTCGATGTGGGGCACGGTAGCGCCAGCTTTAGTTTTGATGTGGCTGAAGTGGCTATCGCGCAGGGGATTTATCCGCACACCATTAGCTCTGATATTTACTGCAAAAATCGTATTAAGGGGCCGGTTTATAGCCTGGCCTACGTGATGTCTAAATTCCTGCTGGTAGGGCTCTCGCTGCCACAAATTATCAATTGCGTCACTGCTAATGCCGCACAGGCGCTGCGCTTGCCAAATAAAGGCCGCTTAGCCGTGGGCTGCGACGCTGACTTTACGATTTTTGATGTGGTTGAGCAGGCGCAGGTTTATGCCGACTCAGAACAACAAAGCAGGAGCGGGCAAACCCTGATCCTGCCGCTGGCCGCCGTTGTGGCAGGGCAGCCAATGCTTACTCAGGATGGAGAATCCAGAAATGTCTTCTAATCAGTCTATCTATCAGAAATATAACCTGAAAACGGTGATCAATACTTCAGGCCGTATGACCATTTTGGGCGTGTCGACGCCGCGCGAAGATGTGGTTGAAGCCGTTAACTTTGGCCTGAATCACTATTTTGAAGTCAAAGATTTGGTGAACAAAACCGGTCGCTATATTGCTGATTTGCTTGGCGTGGAAGATGCGGTGGTGGTGTCTTGCGCTTCTGCGGGGATCGCTCAGTCGGTGGCTGCGGTAATCGTTAAAGATAATCTGTACCGTTTGGAAAACCTGCATGCACATCCGCATGATGTTCCCAGCGAGATCGTAGTGCCAAAAGGCCATAACGTAAACTTCGGTGCGCCAGTAGGCACCATGGTGCAACTGGGGGGCGGTACGCTGCGCGAGGCGGGATATGCCAATGAATGCTCCCCAGCGCAGCTGGCTGCGGCAATTACGCCAAATACGGCCGCCATTCTGTATATCAAATCCCATCACTGTGTGCAGAAAAGCATGCTGAATGTGGCACAGGCCGCTGAAGTCGCGAAAGCTCACCAGCTACCGCTTATTGTTGATGCGGCGGCCGAAGAGGATTTGCAGTGCTATTACCACATGGGCGCCGATCTGGTGATTTATAGCGGTGCTAAGGCGATTGAAGGCCCAACCAGTGGTTTAGTGATCGGTAAGCAGCAGTATGTTGAGTGGGTGAAGCTGCAGTCCAATGGGATTGGGCGGGCGATGAAAGTGGGTAAAGAAGGCATTCTTGGCCTGACTCAGGCCATCGCCAGCTATATGACGCTTGAAAAAGAGAGCGGCCAGCAGATGGTCGAAAAAATGACGGCGTTTATTAAGAACCTGAATTCACTCAACGGCGTACAGGCAAAAGTCGTTTGGGACAGCGCCGGTCGCGATATTGCGCGCACTGAAATCGCTTTCGATCATGCGGCATTAGGGATCAGCACGCAGGAGATCGTTGATCGTTTGAAGAACGGCGATCCCGCGATTTATTTCCGTGGCTATAAAGCTAACGAAGGAAAAATTGAAGTGGATGTGCGTAGCGTTAGCGCCGAGCAGCTGCATACCGTTTACCAATGTATTAAAGCATTGTTCTAATTAAGGGAGTTAACTGATGCAACTGACACCTAAATTTTATAAAAATCGTGTTTGCCTGAATGTGCTAGCGGGTTCCAAAGAGAACGCCCGCGAAATTTATGAAGCAGCTGAAGGCTATGTGCTGGTTGGGGTGCTATCGAAAGACTACCCTGACGTTTCTTCTGCCGTGGCGGATATGAAGGAATACTCAGCGCTGATTAATAATGCGCTGTCTGTGGGGCTGGGAGCCGGCGATCCTAACCAGTCGTTGATGGTGTCGCAGATTTCAGCGGAGGTACAGCCACAGCATGTGAATCAGGTATTTACCGGCGTGGGCACCAGCCGTGGAATGCTGGGGCAGAATGCATCCGTGGTGAATGGCTTAGTGTCGCCCACCGGAACGGTCGGACAGGTGAAAATATCTACTGGCCCGCTGAGCAGCCAAGGCCCCGATGCGATTGTGCCTGTCGAGTCTGCGATTGCGCTGTTGCAAGATATGGGCGGCAGCTCGGTGAAATACTTCCCAATGGGCGGGTTAACATGCCGTGCGGAGTTTGAGTATGTGGCTAAAGCCTGTGCGAAACAGAACTTCTGGCTAGAGCCGACGGGCGGGATCGATCTAGATAACTTTGAAGAGATCCTGAAAATCGCGCTAGATGCTGGCGTAGAGAAAGTGATCCCGCATATCTACAGTTCGATCATTGATAAAGCCTCGGGGAATACGCGTCCGCAAGATGTTGCACGGTTGCTTGGGATGGTGAAGAAGCTGGTGGGTTAGTCTTTTTTTGGCTGGGAGAGATAACTTCTCCCAGTCTCGCTCGTTGGCAGAAGGAAGAGCCGATCGAGAACCATTGAACCGCAGTGAGTGATCCCCTTTTCTGAGAAGGGATAGAGGGAGATAATTTTTTAAGGGTGTTTCAGCCGTTCTCTTTTTTCTCGCCGCGAAGTAATTCCGAATTCTGCCCGTTAGATCACATTACTTGCCTGTCTGCATCTGTTAGTGAACGATATAATTCCAATGCAACCATTCACCTTATACCCGTCATACTTCAAGTTGCTTATGCGTTGGCTGCACCCGCTCACCCCAGTCACTTACTTGAGTAAGTGACTGGGGTGAGCGGGTTTGCCGCCTTCAAGCAACGTGAATTATTTTGGGTATATGATCTGATACATCAGTGTAAAGTTGGTCCATAAATTGCCTCTGCATATTTGGTTTTCTCTATGATTTTTTTGCGCAGGGTTGCGTCCATCAGTAAGTTAGCAGCGGTATTAGCATGATCTCATTTCCTTATCCTCGTTTAAATCAGGTATTTGACGCGCTTCTTGAGGAGACATTGCCTCAAGAAGAGTTAGCGCGGCGTTTTGCTGTCTCTACTCGAACCGTGCGAACCGATGTTACCGCGTTGAATGATATTCTGAGCCAATATGGTGCCGAGTTTGTGCATTTGCGGGGCAGCGGCTATCGATTAGACGTGCATGATGCCGACCGTTTTTCGCTACTACAGCAGCAAAGCCGAGCGACGCGAAGCGTTCCGCGCTCGGCAAAAGATCGTGTAACTCATCTATTGCTACGTTTTTTGGCACAGGGCGATCCAATCAAACTTGATGATGTGGCGGATAGCTGGTTTGTCAGCCGAGCATCGCTACAAAGTGATATGGCCGATGTGCGTGATATGGTGGGTAAGTACGGATTAACGATAGAAAGTAAGCCGCACTATGGCATGAAGCTGTTTGGTAGTGAGAACGCGGTGCGCGCCTGTTTGGCAAACCTGCTGTTTCAGTATCCTGCGGGCGACCCGCTGTTTGGTGAGCTGCGGGGCAAAGTATTGCCTGAAATTGATATTGCCCAACTGCGCGAACAGCTACACCTCACCATGCAGCAGTATCAAATCCGTTTAACAGATGAGGCGGAGCAGCAGTTGCTGATCTATTGCGGCATTATTTTGCACCGCATTCGCACCGGTTTTGTGTTAGAGGCGCTGGATGTTAGCGACGTTGAACCGGTGTTTACTCAGGCCGCGCGTGACGTTGCCCGTTACCTGGAAGAGCGATTTGGCTGCGGTATTCCTGAAACCGAAGCGGCCTATCTGAGCGTGCAAATTGCCGCCCGACGTATCACGGACGCCAGCAGCCTGCAAAATATCGACGGTGATGAAAACCACGCGCTGGTGAACCACATTCTTGATTTTATCAACGAGCATTATAACTACGATTTACGCGGTGATGAGCAACTGAGCAGCGATTTGCTATCGCATATTGCGACCATGATGACCCGTGCTAAGTACCAGATAAATATTCCTAACCCTCTGCTTGAGCATATCAAACAGCATTATCCGCTAGCGTACGATGTGACGCTGGCCGCGGTATCGAGTTGGGGAAAAAATATGCCCTATACCATTACCGATAATGAAATTGGCTATCTGGTTTTACATATTGGCGTGGGTTTAGAGCGGCATTATGACATTGGTTACGAGCGCCATCCGCAGGCATTACTGGTATGCGATTCTGGTATGTCTACGCTGCGCTTGTTGGAAACTAAGCTGAAACGTGAGTTTCCACAGTTGATCGTTAATCAGGTGGATTCGTTAAGAGAGTATGAAAAGCTTGAACATATCGAAGAAGACTTTGTTATCTCGATGGTGAAAGTGCCTGAAAAGAATAAACCGATTGTGACCGTAGCCCCTTTCCCAACCAGTTTTCAGCTAGAGCAGCTAGCCAAACTGGTATTAGTCGATCGTACTAAGCCTTATATGCTGGAAAAGTTTTTTGATGCGGCGCATTTCTGTATCTTGGATGAACCTGTTTCGCAGGCTGATTTGTTTGCCCGAATTTGCCATCAGATCCAGCAGGAAGGGTATATCGACGCTGATTTCCATCCTTCGGTGGTTGAGCGTGAAAGCATTGTGTCTACGATGCTGGGCGAGGGCATTGCCTTACCCCATTCATTGGGATTGCTGGCCAAGAAAACGGTGATTTATACCGTGCTTGCTCCGCAAGGCGTGCGTTGGAGCGAGAACGAAACGGCGCATGTGATCTTCCTGCTCGCCATTAGCAAGCAGGATTACGAAGAGGCGATGGCTATTTACGACTTGTTCGTGACCTTTATGCGAGAACGCGCTGTAGGACGGTTATTGGCTAGCACTGACTTTGAACAGTTTAGGGCCATTGCGATGGATTGTTTGAGCCGCAGTTAATTCCATCCTATTGATAGAGTTGAATAAAAAAGCCTCTGCATGCAGAGGCTTTTAAATATAAAAATTTAACACTCAGTCTTCATCAAACCCGGCTTCAAACAGCGAAATGACGGCTTCTAACGCTTTGTCTTCATCCGGCCCTTCGGCCTGAACCTCAATATGACCGCCTTGAGCAGAATCTAACATCAGAAGTGCGATAACGCTGCTGGCTTCAGCTTCAACGCCGCTTTCGTTACGCAGCAATACTTCAGCATCAAAGCCTTGAACCAGTTCAAACAATTTCATCGCTGGGCGAGCATGCATACCCAAACGGTTTTTGATTTCCACGGTTTGCTTTACGGTCATACAACGGGTGCCTATTTACGTTTTTCAAGCGTACGGTGGCGAGATTGCACGTTTTTCCCGCGTGAGCGGAAATAGTCTGCAAGCTGCTCCGCCACATAAACAGAACGATGTTTGCCGCCGGTACAGCCGATGGCTACCGTGAGATAGCTGCGGTTGTTGGTTTCCAGCATTGGCAGCCACTGTTCCAAATAGCTGCGTGTCTGATAAATAAAGTTATGCACTTCGGTATGACGATCCAAAAATGCAGCAACTGGTTTATCTAGACCTGTCATTGGGCGCAGTTTAGGATCCCAGTGCGGGTTAGGCAGAAAGCGAACGTCGAAGACATAATCGGCATCAATGGGAATACCGTGTTTGAAGCCAAATGATTCGAATACCATCGTCAGCTCGCGCTCGCGTTTGCCAAGCAGGCGCGTACGCAGCATTTCTGCCAGTTCATGTACCGACATTTCGGACGTGTCGATAATAAGATCGGCGCGTGAGCGTAATGGCTCCAGCAAATCACTCTCTTCATCAATGGCGCTTTCCAGCGACAGATTTTTAGCTGAGAGAGGGTGCAGGCGACGGGTATCGCTGTATCGACGGATCAGCGTATTACGATCGGCATCTAAAAACAGCAGCTGCGGAGAGAAGCTGTCAGGCAGACTGTCCATCGCTATTTCCAAAACTTCTGGAGATTCTGGCATGTTGCGCACGTCAATACTGACGGCGGCGGAGGTTCCACGATCGGCCAGAGAGCGAGCTAAATTTGGCAAGAGCTCAACGGGAAGATTGTCTACACAATAAAATCCCATGTCCTCAAGCGCACGTAACGCAACGGATTTCCCTGAACCGGAACGGCCGCTGACAATCATCAGCACCATGTCACAACTCCCCTTGAGTTCGGACAGCCGCATGGCTGTCTGTGGAAATTTGACCTCCCAAAGGAGGTCTATCACAAATTGTTATACCCAATGTAACGTGACGCAGCACATCCTGCCACTGTTTTGACAGCGTGCTAACGCATTATTCTGTAATGATTTTGTACAGCTCATCATCGCTTTGCGCGCTGCGTAGTTGGCGGCAGACGCCTTTATCGGCCAATTTCTGCGCCATGATAGCGAGTGTTTGTAAGTGGGTTTTGCATTGGTCTGCAGGGACCAGCAAGGCAAACAGCAGGTCAACGGGTTGATTATCGATAGCATCAAAGCTTATCGGCTGTTCTAGATGAATGAAAACCGCAATGGCTCGCAGGGTGTCTTCCTCAAGCTTGCCGTGAGGAATCGCAATGCCGTTGCCAATGCCGGTGCTCCCCATACGCTCACGCGTTAAGATCGCATCAAAGACGATCTGTGGTGGCAGGTTCAGCTGTGCTGCCGCCAGTTCGCTGATAATTTCCAGTGCGCGCTTCTTGCTGGAACAGTGAACTGCATTGCGTGTGCACTCCGGACTCAGTACGGAGGTTAATGGCATAGTTAAATCGTTACTCATCTCATCTTCTTCATTTAAATCAGACCAAAGGGCTGATTTTTCATGCTCCCCATGATGGCTTATCGGCCCGTTTCATGGAAGAAACAGGCCGATGAAGTCAGCAGGCGTTTAAACTATTTAAACGCTAGTGTTGTTTCAATTTGTCTTTATGTTTATTGAGCTGGCGCGCCAGTTTATCAACCAGAGTATCAATAGCAGCATACATATCTAGCTGCTCCGAGGTAGCATGCAGCTCACCGCCGTTAATATGTACCGTTGCTTCCGCAATGTGTTGGATTTTCTCCACGCTCAGTACGACATAAACCTGATTTATTCGGTCAAAATATTGCTCGAGCTTGCCAAATTTTGTGGTGACGAATTCGCGCAAAGCTTCGGTAATTTCGACATGGTGTCCGGTAATGTTGAGCTGCATAGTGTCTTCCTTCTCTGTTATGGTCAAACCAATTGTTTGCGTTGGTTTGACGGTGGGATGGACAAAGACTCTCGGTATTTAGCAACGGTACGTCTGGCAACCATAATACCCTGATCGGCAAGCAAGGTCGCTAGCTTGCTGTCGCTCAACGGTTTGGCAGGGTTCTCCGCCGCAACGAGTTTCTTCACGAGTGCACGGATCGCCGTTGAGGAAGCTTCGCCGCCATCTTCGGTGCTGACGTGACTTGAGAAGAAATATTTCAGTTCAAATATGCCTCGCGGGCTGTGCAGAAACTTCTGCGTTGTTACGCGCGAGATGGTGGATTCATGCATTTCGACCTGCTGGGCAATATCAGCCAGCACCATCGGCTTCATGAACTCAGCGCCATTATCAAAAAATGCCTGCTGCTGTTCTACGATACAGCGTGACACTTTCAGCAAGGTCTCATTACGGCTTTCCAGACTTTTAATCAGCCACTTCGCTTCTTGCAGATTGCTGCGGATGAACTGGGTATCGCTATCGCTTCGGGTTTGTGCGCCGAGCGAGACGTAATGCTGATTAATTTTGAGACGTGGAACGCTGTCCTGATTTAATTCAACGGCCCAACGGCCCTGATGTTTGTGCACCAAAACATCTGGGATCACGTAGTCGGATTCGCCGGTATTGATAGAAAGCCCTGGGCGCGGATCGAGCGTTTGGATCAGCTGCATCGCCGCTTTGAGGACATCTTCTTTTAGCTTAGTCGAACGCATCAGATTACGGAAATCGTGATTCGCTAAGAGATCTAAATGCTTATCAACAATGAGGCGTGCTTCGATAAGGAAAGGTGTTCCATCGGTGAACTGGGAGAGCTGAACGAGTAGGCAATCACGCAGATCGCGAGCGGCAACGCCAACGGGGTCGAAACGCTGTACGCGTTTAAGTACCGCTTCGACTTCATCCATCATGACGTGCTCATCGCCCATGCTCTCTAAAATATCGTCGAGAGAAGAGGTGAGGTAGCCCGTATCATCCACGGCATCGACGATGGCGGTGGCAATAGCCAGATCGGTATCGCTAAACGGTGTGAGTTCAACTTGCCACATTAGATAATCTTGCAGGGTCTGGGTAGTTTCCCCCTGATAGATCGGTAGCTCGTCGTCGCTGTAGTCCGTTCCTGTTCCTGATGGGGTGCCAGCCGTATAAATTTCGTCCCATGTGGCATCGAGAGGAAGTTCTTCCGGCATATCCGGCTGCTCTAGCTGTTCGCGTGTGTCCAGCTCTTCGTTGACTTCTTCCGTTGAAGTTTCGATTTCATCGTGAGTGTCATCTTGTTCAAGCAGCGGGTTGCTTTCTAATGCTTGTTGAATCTCTTGCTGAAGCTCTAGCGTTGATAATTGCAACAGGCGAATCGCCTGCTGCAGCTGTGGAGTCATCGCTAGCTGCTGACTTAGCCTGAGTTGCAAACCTTGCTTCATAATCGCGAGCTCATTTCCATTGGTGTAAGCAGAGTGCCTGCTAAACTAAAAAGAGTCCGGCCGCATGAAGACCACCGTGCGGTATACCCTGCACGATGGCGCAGAGTAAATATGACGCAAGATAGCCGCCGTTACAGACGGAATTCTTCACCCAGATAGACGCGTTTAACCTGCTCATCGGCCAAGATTTCAGATGGCGTACCATGAGCAATCAGGTTGCCCTGGTTCACGATATAAGCACGTTCACAAACGTCTAGCGTTTCACGCACGTTATGGTCGGTAATCAATACGCCCAAACCGCGGTCGCGCAGGTGTTCGATAATTTTTTTAATATCAATAACAGAGATTGGGTCAACGCCCGCAAAAGGTTCATCTAACAGGATAAACTTAGGATTTGCGGCTAGAGCGCGTGCAATTTCAACGCGGCGGCGTTCACCACCGGACAGCGATTGTCCGAGGTTGTCACGCAGATGAGCGATGTGGAACTCTTCCATAAGCTCATCGGCACGATCGGCACGCTGCTCTTTGGTTAGATCTTCGCGAATCTCTAACACGGCCATAAGGTTGTTATACACACTCAGGCGGCGAAAGATAGAGGCTTCTTGCGGCAGATAGCCGATCCCACGGCGAGCACGTGCGTGCAGCGGCAGTAGGCTGATGTCTTCATCGTCAATCTCGATGCGGCCCGCATCACGAGGCACGATACCAACAACCATATAAAAGGTGGTGGTTTTACCCGCACCATTCGGCCCTAACAGCCCTACGATTTCGCCTGAGTTAACGGTGAGGCTAACATTTTCAACGACGCGGCGGCCTTTGTAGGCCTTGGCCAGATTTTCAGCGATTAAAGTTGCCATAACGAATTAGTTACTCTTGGTCTGTGAGGACTGACTAAACGGAGATTTACCCTGCGGCGTTGCAGGTTTGCTCTGCGGTTTCGATTTGGCTGGAGCTGCCGCCGGAGCTGCTTTGCCGCCTTTATCCTGCAACTGGGATGGGATCAGCACCGTGGTTACGCGCTTGCCTTTATCGCTAAAGGCTTCCATCTGCTGTTGTTTAACCAGATAGGTGATTTTGTCGCCTTTAATGCTGCTATCAACCTGTTTCAGGAAGGCATCGCCGGTCAGAATGACAAAGTCTTTATCCAGTTCATAACGCAGTTTCTGTCCATGACCACTCACCGGTTTGCCGTTGTCTTGCATCTGGTAGAAAGTGACGGGATTACCGTAACCTTCAACAACTTCTTTTCCTTGAGCACCGTTAGGACGGATCACCACAACTTTATCGGCGTTGATTTTGATGGTGCCCTGAGTCACGACCACATCACCGGTAAAGGTCACGGTGTTGCCTTGCATGTCCAAAGACTGCTGAGCCGAATCAATATGGATCGGTTGCTCTGTATCTCCGGTCAGTGCCAGCACAGGTGCGCTGGCTGCGATCAATGAACCGGCAATGATAAGGCTAAGGATTTTGTTGTTTGTTTTGAATTTCATAATAGGTTTTTACCTTGTCAATCAGCCTTGCGGATTTTTCCCGCATGTTCCCGCGCATCTTCAGACCATGGGAGGTGAAGTTTGACCCATAAAGAGTGACTTCATCATCAGAGCTGACGTCCTGAGTCACTAGATTTACCTGCGCATTATCGGTGGTAATCCTTTCCAATTGCGAGGTCGTCGTCAAACTGTTTACTTCAACGTTACCGTATAAATAAAGCATACGGTCATCGGTAAGTTTTGCTTTGTCAGCGCGAATAGACCAAGTCGGTTGAACGTCCTGATCGTAAGTCGTCAGCACCGGGTGGTTAAACCAACTGGTTTTATCCTCGGTGAAATGCTGAACATCTTCTGCTACCAGCTTATAGCTTAGTTTACCTGTCGGGTCATAAACCACGGTCAGAGTATGCTGGCTGCGGTAGGTCGGTTCCTGATTATTCACGGGGGTTAGCACGGTATCGGAATCATTTTCGGTGAGATTCCATCCAATTAGTGCCAATGCAATAACCGTTAATAGCAGGATGACCCAGCGTTTGGTTTTACTCATATTGATAGTCCTTTGGCCTCATCCAGCTTGTTCTGTGACTGGAGGATAAGGTCGCATAACTCACGAACTGCACCGCGCCCGCCTGCAATACGGGTAACATATTGAGCGCGCTGCAATAAAATAGGGTGCGCGTCTGCTACGGCAACAGAAAGTCCTACTTTGGCCATGACTGGCCAGTCGATCAAATCATCGCCAATGTATGCAACCTGATGAGGCTGCAAATTCAGATCGGAGAGAATTTTTTCAAAGGCAATCAGTTTATCAGATTGCCCCTGATATAGGTGTTCAATTCCCAACGTAGCCGCGCGGTCGGCGACTAATTTGGATTGACGACCGGTAATGATCGCCACATGAATGCCTTCGGTAATGAGACAGCGGATACCATAGCCATCGCGAACGTTAAACGCTTTTAGCTCTTCGCCATTGTTGCCCATGTAAATCAGACCATCAGATAGCACGCCGTCTACGTCGCAGATGACGAGACGAATATCTGCTGCACTGTCCATGATTTTACGGGCAACCGGGCCGTAACAGGTAGCGATATTCATACCTTGTTCACTCATTAATTTTTCACCTAAACGTTAAATCTTAAACCACGCCAGCGCGCAGCATATCATGCATATGAACGACGCCGATCAGTTGATCGCCATCAGCAACCAACAACGACGTGATATGACGAGCTTGCATCAGGTTTAATGCATCGACCGCTAAGGCGTTTGGACGAATACGAATTCCGCCAGATGTCATCACGTCGGCAATTTTCGCATTGTTTAAATCAACACCCAAATCAAAAATCCGGCGTAGGTCACCATCGGTGAAAATGCCTTCGATTTTCATCAAATCATCACAGATAACGGTTAACCCAAGGTTTTTGCGCGTGATCTCCAGCAGGGCATCGCGCAGTGAAGCATCACGGCTGACGTGCGGTAATTCGCTTCCGGTGTGCATGATGTCGCTGACGCGCAGCAACAATTTACGACCCAGCGCGCCGCCAGGGTGCGAAAGGGCAAAATCCTCAGCGGTGAAACCGCGCGCTTGTAGCAGGGCAACGGCGAGCGCGTCGCCCATCACCAACGTTGCGGTCGTGCTGGTGGTTGGCGCTAGCCCTAACGGACAGGCTTCCTGCGGGACTTTAACACACAGATGGATGTCTGACGCTTTACCCATTGAACTTTCAGGGTTATTTGTCATGCAGATCAGCTTAACTTTTTGGCGTTTTAGAACCGGAATCAGTGCTTGGATCTCGTGAGATTCGCCAGAGTTAGAGATCGCCAGCACGATATCGTGTGAGGTGACCATGCCAAGATCGCCGTGGCTAGCTTCGCCGGGATGCACAAAGAACGCCGGGGTTCCTGTGCTGGCGAGCGTGGCGGCAATTTTGCGGCCAATATGACCGGATTTGCCCATGCCCATCACGACAACTTTTCCCATGCAGGAAAGAATAGCCTCGCAGGCGTGGGTGAAGTCCTGATTAATATATTGATCTAGCTGTGCCAGTCCTTCGCGTTCAGTCTGAAGAACCTGCTTTCCCACATGCTGGAAATCAAATCCCGGCTGTAAATCCAAATGTGACATGTTTTTTTCTCACTCGATTCAGCGGTTTAATCGGTGGTACGTGAAATAAATCGGTACTCACCGTCTCGTACTTATTTAATACATACCCATCGGCTGATGCATGAACAGCAGCACGACGTAGGCTACAAATCCGCAGAGCAGCAGCGCTCCGGCTGTTCGTCCAATTTTGTGCTTTCGTCTGATACACAAAGCAGTAAGCATCACGCTCACGCCAAGCATGACCCAGTAGTCGCGGCTAAAGGCGCTGGGATCGAATTGGATATCCCCCTGTGATATGAGGGCTGGAACACCAAGTACAATCAAAATATTGAAAATATTGGAGCCAATAATATTACCCAATACGATATCGTGCTCGCCTTTTATCGCTCCCGCGATGGACGTTGCGAGCTCTGGCAGGCTAGTGCCAATGGCGATAATGGTCAGGCCAATGACTAATTCACTCACGCCGAAATAACGGGCAATGACCGTTGAGTTATCAACGATTATCTTGGCTGACAGAGGCAAAATAATCAGTCCCAAGGCAATCCATAATAAAGCCACAGTATTGCTGGTATCCTTGGGAAGCTCTGCCATTTGCTCGTCGGTGAGCGGATCGTTGCCGTCGCGCATTGCCAGCCGTGCCATTTTTAACATCAGCCACATAAAAGCCGCAAAGGCGAGAATCAAAATGACGCCGTCTACGCGTGTTAGCTGATTATCATAAAGAACAAAACCGCACAGGATAGTTACGCCTAACATTAACGGCAGTTCGCGCCTGAGAATATCAGACCGAACTGAAAGTGGGCGTAATATCGCGGCACTGCCTAAAATAAGTAAGATATTCGCGATGTTTGAACCAATGACTGTGCCAACCGCGGTGTTTATTTGATTATTCATTACCGCGGTAAGGGAAACTGTCAGTTCGGGCAGGGAGGTACCTATCCCCACGATTGTCATCCCAATAATCATCGGCGGGACACCGAATGAGCGTGCTATAGCTGCGGCACCGTAAACTAAGCGGTCTGCGCCATAAACTAAAAGTATTAAACCAACGATCAACAATAGGGTGGCGAGCAGCATGCAGAGTCCTTTGTTGGGTATAATCCAGCGTTTTACAGGTTCTGTACCCGTCATACTTGAAGTTGCCTGTGTGTTGGCCGCATTCGTTTACCCGAATCACTTACACAAGTAAGCCTATCGGGATCCTCTCTCTTGCCGCCTTGATGCAACTCCAATGATTTTGGGTATAGTAAAAAACGTTAAGCGAAAAACCTATTTCCGAAGATCTGGCTTATCAAATGAGGCGGAAATTCTTGAAAATGAGCTACCGAGGCAGCGCTAAGCCATAACTATCGTGAATCTTAACAATTCTGACTGTCGGAGAGGGAAAAGTAAAACCCATGGCACCTTTAGCCAGAAAAACATGAGAATTATTTGCCAGAATGAGCCGGATAAGTCTGGTTTTAGCGTCGTACTCGCAAAATTGTTATAAATATAGCCAAAGTATTGGCGCGGTATTGGGGCAGAACGTGAGAGAATCCCGATCTTTGGAATACCGTTTGGAACGCGTGTGCTGTGAAACCTAATGCAGCTTCATGGATGAAGGCGAAAATCGCCATAAAATCAGTGCCATAAAGATGACTAAGAGAATCTTGCTCATGAATCAACAGGCAACAAATTTGGTGGAAATCAACGGCATGAGTTTTAGCCGTGGTAACCGGCAAATTTTTACCGATATTACGATGACCGTCCCGAAAGGAAAAATTACCGCCATTATGGGGCCTTCGGGGATCGGTAAAACAACGCTACTGCGTTTGATTGGCGGACAGATCCGCCCAGATAAAGGTGAAATCTGGTTTGATGGGCAAGATATCCCATCGCTTTCGCGCCATAAGCTGTTTGAAGCTCGCAAAAAAATGAGCATGCTATTTCAATCTGGCGCGCTGTTTACCGATCTGACCGTATTCGATAATGTGGCGTTTCCGCTGCGTGAACATACCCAACTGCCAGAATCGTTAATCCGCACGACGGTATTGATGAAATTAGAGGCGGTAGGGCTGCGTGGTGCCGGCAGTTTGATGCCGTCAGAGCTGTCGGGGGGGATGGCGCGCCGCGCCGCGCTAGCACGTGCTATTGCGCTCGATCCTGAAATGATTTTGTTTGATGAGCCTTTTGTTGGGCAAGATCCAATAACAATGGGTGTGTTGGTCAAATTGATTGATGAGCTAAATCACTCGCTGGGTATTACCTGCGTGGTGGTGTCGCACGACGTGCCTGAAGTACTGAGTATTGCGGATTACGCTTATATTGTGGCGGATCAGCGCGTTGTGGCTCAAGGTGGTTCAGCGGAGCTCAGCGGCAATAGCGACCCGCGAGTCCGACAGTTCCTTGACGGCATCGCGGATGGACCCGTGCCATTCCGCTATCCGGCTGGCGATTATCGCTCTGCGCTGCTTGGATTAGCCCCATTAGGATCAGGGAGTAAGTGATCTCATGCTGTTAAATGCGTTGGCGTCGTTTGGACGCCGAGGAATCAACGTCTGTGCTTCATTTGGGCGCGCAGGCTTGATGATGTTTAATGCCTTAATAGGTAAACCAGAATTTGCCAAGCAATGGCCGCTGCTACGTAAGCAGCTGTACAGCGTTGGTGTGCAGTCTCTGCTGATCATTGTGGTTTCTGGTTTGTTTATCGGCATGGTGCTCGGTTTGCAGGGCTATCTCATCTTAACCACCTACAGCGCTGAGGCGAGTCTGGGCATGATGGTGGCGCTGTCGCTGCTGCGTGAACTTGGGCCGGTAGTCACCGCGTTGCTGTTTGCGGGTCGTGCCGGTTCTGCGGTGACGGCTGAAATTGGTTTGATGAAAGCCACAGAGCAGATCTCCAGCATGGAGATGATGGCCGTCGATCCGCTGCGGCGTATCGTTGCACCACGCTTTTGGGCTGGCCTTATCAGCATGCCTTTGTTGACGGCGATTTTTGTGGCCGTTGGTATCTGGGGCGGTTCTGTAGTGGGCGTCGATTGGAAAAGCATTGATAGCGGTTTCTTCTGGTCCGCGATGCAGGGCTCGGTCGATTTCCATACGGATTTAGTCAACTGCATGATTAAGAGTGTGGTGTTTGCCATTACTATTATGTGGATTGCTTTGTTCAACGGATATGATGCGATACCCACCTCTGAAGGGATTAGTCGCGCGACCACGCGCACCGTCGTGCATTCGTCACTGGCGGTCTTGGGATTAGATTTTGTGCTGACAGCACTGATGTTTGGGAACTGATGCAATGCAAACGAAAAAAAGTGAAATTTGGGTTGGCGTATTCATGCTTATTGCGCTGTGTGCGGTGGTATTCCTGTGCTTGCAGGTGGCAAACGTTAAATCGCTGGGCAATGAGCCAACCTATCGTATCTATGCGACATTCGATAACATCGGTGGCTTGAAAGCACGTTCGCCAATCAAAATCGGCGGCGTCGTGATTGGACGCGTTGCGGATATTACCTTAGATCCTAAAACGTACCTGCCTCGCGTAGCGATGGATATCGACGAGCAATATAACCAGATCCCAGATACCAGCTCATTGGCTATTCGCACGTCAGGACTGTTGGGTGAGCAATTCTTGGCATTAAACGTGGGCTTTGAAGATCCTGAAATGGGAACGTCTATCCTTAAAGATGGCGGCACCATTCAAGACACCAAGTCGGCAATGGTATTGGAAGATTTGATTGGCCAGTTCTTATATAAGAGCGGCAATGATGACGCCAATAAGAAAGACAGCGCTTCGGATGACGCAGCTGCGCCAACTGAAGCTCCGGCAGCACATTAATTTAAGGGGATTTATTCATGTTTAAACGTATGTTAATGGTGGCACTGCTGGCGGTAGCCCCACTGGTTCCAACACTGGCAAATGCTGCCGTCGATCAGACAAACCCTTACAAGCTGATGGATGCCGCAGCTAAGCAAACGTTCGATCGTCTTAAAAACGAACAACCTAAAATCAAGCAGGACCCTAACTATCTGCGCACCATCGTACATGAAGAGCTGATGCCGTATGTGCAGGTCAAATACGCAGGCGCGCTGGTGCTGGGTCAGTATTATCGTGGTGCGACGCCTGCACAGCGTGACGCGTATTTCAAGGCGTTTCAGGCATACTTAGAACAGGCTTATGGGCAGGCTCTGGCGATGTATCATGGCCAAACCTACAACGTTGCTCCAGAGCGTGCTTTGGGCGATGCGACCATCGTGCCGATTCGCGTTACTATCATTGATCCGCAGGGGCGTCCTCCGGTTCGTCTGGATTTCCAATGGCGTAAAAACAGCCAAACGGGTAACTGGCAGGCATTCGACATGATCGCAGAAGGTGTCAGCATGATCACCACTAAACAAAATGAGTGGGCATCGATCCTGCGCCAGAACGGCGTTGACGGCTTAACCAAACAGCTGATCTCGTCTGCTCAACAGCCGATTACGCTGGACCAAAAATAATGACGCCGAATGTCCTGCAATGGCGTAGCGAAGAAGATACCCTCAAGCTGATTGGTATTCTCGATCGAGATTCACTGATGAGCTTTTGGGACGATCGCCACACGTTGCTTGAAGGTAAGAAACGTCTGGATTTAAGCGAGTTGGTGCGTGTTGATTCAGCAGGCCTTGCTATGCTGGTTCACGTGCAGAATACACCTGCGACCAGCGCTTCTCAGATTGTGATTACCGGTGTGAGCGAGCGTCTACGTACGTTGATTGCGCTCTACAATCTCAATGAGGTCCTGATCATCGATGGTGCTGAGTTAGCCTCCTAACCCAGTGCAATAATTAGGATTATTTCTAAAGCCCTCGATAACGATGCTATCGGGGGCTTTTCTTTGTTTAAGATAGAGCATATTTCCTCTAATATGGGCGGCTTAGTCCTTTTGGCTTAAAAGATCGTTTATGCCAAAACGATGTTCATATTTTTTCTTTATTCAATGATTGAGCGCCCATGGACAACAACGAAATTAAAGATGTGTTGATGAACGCATTATCCCTGCAGGAAGCCCATGTAACCGGTGACGGCAGCCACTTTCAGGTGATTGTTGTCGGCGAACAGTTTGCTGGTATGAGCCGTGTTAAAAAACAACAGACGGTGTATGCACCTCTGATGGAATACATTGCAGATAACAGAATTCACGCACTGTCGATCAAGGCTTTCACCCCTGAAGAATGGCAGCGCGATCGCAAGCTTAACGCGTTGTGATCCCAATACTCGCTATTACCGTTCGCGGTGATGGTTGTTTCAAATATTTAACTGAGATCGGTAATAATGGATAAATTTCGTGTGCAGGGGCCCACTCGCCTAAGCGGCGAGGTCACCATTTCTGGTGCAAAAAATGCAGCCCTGCCAATTCTTTTCGCCGCGCTGCTGGCGGAAGAGCCTGTAGAAATTCAAAACGTGCCGAAGTTGAAAGACATCGACACCACGATGAAACTGTTAAGCCAGTTGGGCGTGCGCGTTGAGCGTAACGGTTCTGTTCACGTCGATGCGAGTAACGTGAATGAACTGTGTGCTCCTTACGATCTGGTGAAAACCATGCGTGCCTCTATTTGGGCGCTGGGCCCGCTGGTTGCTCGCTTTGGCTATGGTCAAGTTTCTTTGCCGGGTGGTTGCGCGATTGGCGCTCGTCCCGTCGATTTGCACATCACCGGTTTAGAACAGCTGGGTGCAGAGATCAAGCTGGAAGAAGGCTATGTGAAAGCTTCCGTTGATGGTCGCTTGAAAGGCGCGCATATCGTTATGGATAAGGTGAGCGTTGGTGCCACCGTGACTATTATGAGCGCTGCTACGCTGGCTGAAGGCACAACGATTATTGAAAACGCCGCGCGTGAGCCGGAAATCGTAGATACCGCGAACTTCCTGAACACGTTAGGGGCAAAAATCTCAGGCGCCGGTTCAGACCGTATCACCATTGAAGGTGTTGCGCGCTTGGGCGGCGGTGTTTACCGCGTGCTGCCAGACCGTATCGAAACCGGTACTTTCCTGATTGCCGCTGCGGTTACACGCGGTAAAATTATCTGCCGTAATACCCGTCCTGATACGCTGGATGCTGTTTTGGCGAAACTGCGTGAAGCGGGTGCAGATATTGAAACCGGTGAAGACTGGATCTCTTTGGATATGCACGGCGAGCGTCCAAAAGCCGTTACCGTTCGTACTGCTCCGCATCCCGGTTTCCCAACCGATATGCAGGCTCAGTTCAGCTTGCTGAATCTGGTGGCTGAAGGTACCGGTGTTATTACTGAAACTATCTTCGAAAACCGTTTCATGCACATCCCTGAGCTTATCCGTATGGGCGCTCATGCTGAAATCGAAGGTAATACTGCGATTTGCTACGGCGTTGAGAGACTGTCTGGTGCGCAGGTAATGGCCACTGACCTGCGTGCGTCAGCAAGTTTGGTTATTGCTGGCTGCGTTGCGGAAGGTACCACTATCGTCGATCGTATTTACCACATCGACCGTGGCTATGACCGCATCGAGAACAAGTTAAGCGCTTTGGGCGCGAACATCGAGCGCGTAAAAGGCGAGTAATTTAGCCTACGTTTGAAAGCAAAAACGCCATCTTCCGATGGCGTTTTTTTATGGCATTTTTTCGTTGCTGCGAAGGTTATCAATCGACGTTCGGAAACTCTTCGATGGTCACGCTTAGCGTCATGCGTTCACCGTTACGCATGATAATCACTGGTACTACCGTTCCAGGGCGAATTTCAGCCACCTGATCCATCGTTTCTGCCGCGCTGACCGCCGGTTTACCATCGACGTTGAGAACGATGTCGCCCGGCTGAATCCCTGCGTTAGCCGCAGGGCCATTAGCGGCCACGTCACGCACGATAATACCTTGAATACGCTCCATGGCATTGGCCTGCGGCTGATTGCGTGCAGGTGCAATTTCTCGCCCGCTCACGCCGATAAAGCCGCGAATAACGCGTCCATCGCGAATCAGCTTGGCCATGATCTTGGTAGAAAGGGCGGTTGGAATGGCAAAACCAATACCTTCGGGCGTTTCACCGTCGTTGCTTTTATCAAGCGATAGGGTATTGATTCCCACCAACTCACCCAGCGTGTTAACTAATGCACCGCCTGAGTTACCGTGGTTGATTGAGGCGTCGGTTTGCAAGAAGTTCTGATGCCCATAGGTGCTTAGCCCCACACGGCCGGTTGCGCTGATAATTCCTTGGGTTGTGGTTTGCCCAATGTTATAGGGGTTGCCGATAGCCAGTACCACGTCGCCAATGTGAGGAACGCGTTTCGGGTTGATGGTGATAACCGGCAGATTAGTCGCCTGAATTTTCAGCACGGCCAAATCGGTGAGCGTATCTGAACCGGCGAGCATAGCTTCAAAAACGCGACCGTCTTGCAGAGCGACCACGATTTGGTCTGCGCCGCTAACAACATGTTTATTGGTGAGTATATAGCCTCGGCTATCCATAATAACGCCAGAGCCTAGAGTTTTGATTGCTAAGCCATTGCTGCCCTGACCGCTATTATTCATGCTGCCGTTGTAAACGTTAACGACGGCGGGTGCAGCTCGTTTCACCGCAGAATTGTAGCTAATAGGTGCTTCTTCGAATGAGGCCGCTTTAAATAGCGAAAAAAGCCCGACCGGACGCAGTGATGGCACCGCAATCAGCAAAATGATGGCTACCACAAGCCCCAGAAAAACTGAGCGTAATATCTTAGTAAACATGAAGTTTCTGAAAGGGTAAGAAAAGATAGGCGAAGAATAACAGAGAAAATCGGGCACGGCACACGCCTATGCCCGATTTTTGTGCAGTTTTTGTTTAAATGACTCTTTTAGTGAAGTCGCATTTAGCGAATCAGTAGGTACAGGCTTTCACCGTTGCGTAATAAGTGCAACGCAATGACCGGTGGGTTTGCCGCCAGCGCCTTACGCAAAGAGGCGATATCACGAATACGCTCGCTGTTGAGACCAATGATCAGATCGCCTTTGTGCATGCCCATTTGTGCCGCAACAGAGCCTTTGGCGACGTCATCAATTTTAATTCCCGGCGTACCTTTCACATCGCCATCGCTCAGCGTTGCACCTTGAAGTGAAGGGCTGATGTTTTCTGCCTGAGTGGTGGTGACGCCGCTATTCTCCAGCGTTACCGGAATGATTAATGGTTTACCGTTACGCAATAAACCGAGTTTTAGTACGGTACCCGGCGCGGCTGAGCCAATTTTGGCGCGCAGCTCGGCAAAGCTGCTTAGAGGATTGCCATCGAGTGCGGTAATCACGTCGCCTGCTTTAATACCGGCTTTTGCAGCGGCAGAGTTCGGCAAGACTTCGTTCACGAAGGCGCCACGCTGTGCGTCGAGTTTGAAGGCCTGAGCAAGGTCAGCCGTCATTTCTCGACCACGAATACCGAGAACGCCGCGTTTAACTTCGCCGTATTTGATCAGTTGAGCGCTTAGGCTTTGTGCCATGTTACTTGGGATCGCAAAACCAATACCGATATTCCCGCCGCCAGGTGCCAAGATTGCGGTGTTAATGCCGATCAGCTCACCGTTGAGGTTAATCAGGGCGCCACCGGAGTTACCACGGTTGATGGCAGCATCCGTTTGAATAAAGTTTTCCAGACCTTCGAGATTTAACCCGCTGCGACCCAATGCAGAAATAATGCCTGAGGTGGCTGTTTGCCCAATACCAAATGGGTTACCCACGGCAACGGCAAAATCACCCACGCGTAGTTTGTCTGAGTCTGCGATTTTTATCGCCGTCAGGTTTTTGGCGTCGGTGAGCTGAATTAGTGCGATATCCGATTGTTCGTCACGGCCAATCAGCTTAGCGGCGTATTCGCGTCCATCGTTGAGCTGCACTTTGATGGTAGTCGCATTGCTGATGACGTGGTTATTGGTTAGCACATAGCCTTTGGTTGCATCAATTATGACGCCTGAACCTAAGCCTTCAAACTGACGTTCACCGCCTTTAGCCGCCGGCGTTGGTTTGGCATTTTGCATGCCTTCAACGTGGACGCTAACCACTGCTGGCAGCACTTTTTCCAACATTGGCGCTAAGCTTGGCACGCTTTGTCCAGCAACGATGGGCGGTAATGCGGCATTGGCGAACGGTGCGGATAACATTGTTAAGCCCATGCTTAAAGCAAGCGCACTGAGCAATAAAGATTTTTTCTTCATCATGGAATGTTTTCTCATGGTCTTCAAAAGGGTCAATGTGTCTTGGGCAAATTAATCCGGTGTGCTACTCAGAACGAACAGCGCGCATTAAGTTCCATATTATTCAGAATAACAAAGTGGGGATTAAGAAGAGTAATTAAAAGAGGTGACTATTATATCCGTCATAGCTCAAGTTGCAGATGCGTTAGCTGCGTTTTTTCACCCTAGTCACATAGTCAACTATGCTCCTAGGGATCCATAAACTTGCCGTCTTCCTGTAACTCGAACTATTTAGGCTATAGAAAAACAGCCACCGAATTGTGCTATACCCGTGAATTATTTTGGGTATATCTCTTATTTGTCGCGGCGCTCGGCGCGCAGTAATCCAGATGCACCATCGGAGTAATCACGTGGTGGGAACTCAACTGGAGCCTGATCGTTGTCCGCTTCGGTCAAACGGTAACGGAAAGGATTATCCTGCGGCGGCATATCTGGCAGCAGATTGTTTGAGCTCTTCGCCATGTGCTGATACAGCTGGCGGTAGTCGCTCGCCATGTTATCCAGTAACTCGGCGCTGTGAGCAAAGTGGCTCACCAGTTCTTGACGATATTGCTCCAACTCGTTCTTACTCTTTTCGAGCTCGCTTTGCAGCACTTGCTGCTGGCGGAGTTTTCGGTTGCCGAAACGCATCGCTACCGCACCAATCACGATACCGACGACTAAACCAATAAGCGCATACTCCCAGGTCATGATGACTCCTATCTGTATATAGAATGTGCTTGCGTTTGCTATTTTACTTAGTAGGGATTCAACGACATATCCTACACATAAGCACACTATAACCGTTAACCTTACCTGAGTGGAATCCTGAAGGTGCATTGCTGAGAGGTTTACGGGCAAAAACAATTGCCGATACAAGACAAAAGTCACTTAACAGGCGACAATCGGTCGCTAAGCTGCACGAAAAGCAGCGTTTATGATTTTTAAAATTGTTTACAACTAATGATAAAAATTCAGTAGGGACCCTGTACCTAATGCCATCAAATCGCATAACGTCCGTAGTGACGCCAACCATGCTCTATCAACAGGCGCTCGATGCCGGAGACTACCAACCCGATGCCGTTCAGCGGCAAACCGTCGAGGTTCTAACCGCCATTCAGCAAGCGCTTATCGAGAGAGAACGGGCAATACCCTCCGTCGAAAGTCGAGGGTTGCGGGGGCGCTTGCAGAGCCTGTGGGGAAAATCTGCCGCCAAGCCGCAGGAACCGGTGCAAGGACTGTATATGTGGGGTGGCGTTGGGAGGGGCAAAACATGGCTAATGGATCTGTTTTTCCACAGCATTCCCAGCGAGCGTAAGCTGCGTTTGCATTTCCATCGCTTTATGCTGCGGGTACAAGAAGAGCTTGTCGCGCTGCAAGGGCAAGAAAACCCATTAGAAATCATTGCCGATGGTTTTAAAAATGAAGCGGATGTGCTGTGTTTTGATGAGTTTTTTGTGTCGGATATCACGGATGCTATGCTGCTAGGCACGCTGTTGCAGGCTCTATTTGCCCGTGGCATTACGCTGGTTTCTACTTCAAATATTCCTCCTGATAACCTTTATCATAATGGCTTGCAGCGCGCTCGATTTCTCCCCGCGATTGACCTGATTAAACGCTATTGCGCCGTAATGAATGTGGATGCGGGTATTGATTATCGTCTGCGCACGTTGACGCAGGCTGGGCTGTATTTTACGCCGATGACTGCCGAGACGCGGCAGAACATGGATGAAATGTTTGCCAAATTAGCAGGCAGCGTGGGGGAGATTAACCCGGTGTTAGAGATCAACCATCGGCCACTGCCTGCGCTTTGCAGCTCGGGAGGCGTATTAGCCGTCGAGTTCTCGGTTTTGTGCGAGGAGGCGCGTAGCCAGCTTGATTACATTGCGCTTTCGCGACGCTATCACACGGTCTTTTTACACCACGTGAAGAAAATGGACACGCTGAATGAAAATACGGCGCGCCGCTTCCTTGCGCTAGTGGATGAGTTTTATGAGCGTCATGTAAAACTGATCATCAGCGCGGAGCTGTCGATGTTCGAAATTTATCAGGGCGATCATTTGAAGTTTGAATATCAGCGCTGCTTGTCTCGTTTGCAGGAGATGCAAAGCGAAGATTATTTGCGCTTAGAGCATTTGCCGTAACGTTTTGTTTAAAAAACGCTCGCATCCGGTGTTGCTGTCTACCGGATGCAATCACAAAATCAATTTTAGCCCGAAAAATTATTCGATCTTTAGATTCTACTTCTCTATAATCTTGCGACCCCACGTTACAACGAAGTTTTTTTTCCCAAAAACTTTATGTGCCGGCATTGGCTATTCGAAGGGGTAGGTTTGCTGGACGATGGTCGTGTGAGCCTCTAATACATTTACTTTTTTAAACAGGTAAGCGTTTGGGTGTTCACCAACGTGTAACTTAAATTGGGTAAGCTTTTAATGAAAACTTTTACAGCTAAGCCAGAAACCGTAAAACGTGACTGGTACGTAGTTGATGCAGACGGCAAGACTCTGGGCCGTTTGGCTACTGAACTGGCTCGTCGCCTGCGTGGCAAGCATAAAGCGGAATACACTCCGCACGTTGATACTGGTGATTACATCATCGTTCTGAACGCAGAAAAAGTTGCTGTAACCGGCAACAAGCGTTCTGACAAGATTTATTACCATCACACCGGCCACATCGGTGGTATCAAACAAGCGACCTTTGAAGAGATGATTGCTCGCCATCCTGAGCGTGTCATTGAGATCGCGGTTAAAGGCATGCTGCCGAAGGGCCCGCTGGGTCGTGCTATGTACCGTAAACTGAAAGTTTACGCTGGTAACGAGCACAATCACGCGGCACAGCAACCGCAAGTTCTTGACATTTAATCGGGATTATAGGCAATGGCTGAAACTCAATACTACGGCACTGGTCGCCGCAAAAGCTCCGCCGCTCGCGTGTTTATCAAACCGGGCAGTGGTAAAATCGTAATCAACCAACGTTCTCTGGAACAGTACTTCGGTCGTGAAACTGCCCGCATGGTAGTTCGTCAGCCGCTGGAATTGGTTGATATGGTTGAGAAATTCGATCTGTACATCACCGTTAAAGGTGGTGGTACTTCTGGTCAGGCTGGTGCGATCCGTCATGGTATCACCCGCGCTCTGATGGAGTACGACGAGTCCCTGCGTGGCGAACTGCGTAAAGCTGGCTTCGTTACTCGTGATGCTCGTGAAGTTGAACGTAAGAAAGTCGGCCTGCGTAAAGCACGTCGTCGTCCTCAGTTCTCCAAACGTTAATGTTTTTCTGCTTCGGCAGAGCATTAATAGTAAAAGCCCGGCTTGCCGGGCTTTTTTGTATTTGCAAGCAGTCGAAAAACGCGGAAATTTACGTGTCGTAAACTTATTACGCCATGAAATAACTAACGCTTCCCCACAACACCGTCAAATTCTGTTAAACTGTCTCCCACTTTTGCGCCCTGTTATCCGTACAATTGTTGAGCAATAGAGGTACTAAATAGCCTAACCTGTTATTTATGCTTCATTTTTATTGCTTATACGGCTGTCAGGAGTGACAACAAATATCTGGATAGCGCTGCCCGATGGCGGCTATTCATACCGTTTTCTAGATAAACTTGGAGGTTTTCATGGCTGTCGCTGCCAACAAACGTTCGGTAATGACGCTGTTTTCCGGCCCGACCGACATCTTTAGCCATCAAGTACGTATCGTACTGGCCGAAAAGGGTGTCAGCGTCGAGATTGAGCAGGTTGAGATGGATAACCTGCCGCAGGATCTGATTGACCTCAACCCGTACCGCACAGTACCCACGTTGGTTGACCGTGAGCTGACTCTGTATGAATCCCGTATCATCATGGAATATTTGGACGAGCGTTTCCCGCATCCGCCATTGATGCCCGTTTATCCAGTTGCCCGTGGTGAGAGCCGTCTGATGATGCATCGCATCGAAAACGACTGGTATTCACTGCTGCACAAAATTGAAAAAGGTACTGCTCAGGAAGCTGATAACGCGCGTAAACAGCTGCGTGAAGAGCTACTGGCTATCGCGCCGGTATTTACTCAGAAGCCATTCTTCATGAGCGACGAGTTCAGCTTGGTTGACTGCTATCTGGCACCGCTGTTATGGCGTTTGCCGGTTCTAGGCATTGAATTGTCTGGCGCTGGTTCTAAAGAATTGAAAATCTATATGACTCGCGTCTTTGAGCGTGATGCATTCTTGGCTTCGATGACTGAAGCTGAGCGCGAAATGCGTCTGCATACCCGAGGCTAATCATGGAATTGTCTCAAATGTCGCCACGCCGCCCGTTCTTGCTGCGTGCCTTCTATGAGTGGTTGCTTGATAACCAGCTTACGCCGCACTTGGTGGTTGATGTTAACCGCCATGGCGTGATGGTGCCGATGGAGTTTGCGCGCGATGGTCAAATCGTATTGAACATTGCACCGCGCGCCGTTGGTAATCTTGAGCTGGGCGACGATGCCGTTCGCTTCAATGCGCGTTTTGGCGGCGTTCCTCGTAACGTCTACGTGCCTATCTCCGCAGTCATGGCGATCTACTCGCGTGAAAACGGGGCCGGTACGATGTTTGAGCCTGAACCTGCTTACGAAAACGAAATGCCGTTGATGTCGGTAGAAGACGATGAAACGACAAGCGAGCCGAGCATGACGGTGATTGATGGCAATTTGCCGGATATTCCCGTTGAGTCTGATGACGATGGCGATGAGCCAACGCCGCCGCCTCGCGGACGACCTTCATTGCGCGTTGTTAAATAATAATGCTAAGTAACAGCGTTAAATAACAGCGTGAAGTCGGGTTGTTAATTGAATGAAAAGCCAGTCATCTGACTGGCTTTTTTGTATCTGAAATCGGGCAAGGCTGTGGCGCTATGGCCAAATTATTTTGCTATGTCTAATGCTTTCATGGTGCGCATTTTGGTCTCTCTCGCCTGTTCTGGCGCGGTTTGAACTAGCAGCGTGTACAGTAAATCTAAGACGAATAACTGTGCCGTTTTAGTCCCAATCGAGTCTCCTTGCAGCGTACCTTGCCGATTACCGTTGATGAGGCTGAAATCGGCCACCGCGCTCAATGGAGAGCCTAAATTATGTGTTAGTGCGACGGTGGTTGCTCCGGCTTGTTTCGCTAACGTGAGCGCATGTACCGTTTCTGGTGAACTCCCCGAGTGGCTGATGGCAATCGCAACATCGCCAGCGTTGAGCAGCGTAGCCTGCATATACATGAAATGATTATTGGTCACGGCATCAACCCGTAGCCCAATACGCATTAGTTTATGTTTCATGTCTTCTGCTGTGATGCCAGATGAACCCACGCCAAAAATATAGACCGACTGGCTGTTTCTCAGCGCGTTAACCACCTGACTGACCTGATGCATATCTAATAAATTGAGCGTTTCAGACAACACGTTGTTGATCGTATTTTGGAGTTTTAAGCCAATGGTGTGTGCATCATCGCTATCTCCAATTTCAGCATCGAGCAACGGCGCATTGGCTTCAGGTTCTGCGGTGGCCAGCTCGATGGCCAAATCCATTTTGAAGTCTTGAAAGCCTTTATAGCCCAGCGTACGACATAAACGGATCACGGAGGCTTCGCCCGCCTGTGTTTCTCGGGCAAGTTCGGCGATGGAAAACTGCGTTACGCGTTGAGGGGAACGGAGAACATACTGCGCAATGCGCTGGGCAACACGAGTCAGGCTGTTTTGCATCGCACCTAAGATGTCGAGGATTTTCCCCGGTTTAAGGCGAGGGGCTTGAGGCTGCATAAATTCCCTGTTTTCACCTGTTTAAGGCGATCGTGGTTGCGGAGAGTCGATGTGATAGAGCGTAGCAAGAGTGAGATGTTAAAAAAAGCGTGATGTACACATAGGGAGTATATATACACCACGCGGTCAAAGAGAAACCGTGGTCTTACTGCATTGTTATTATTATTTGGAAATCTCAGCGAGCAAGACAGCTTTGCCGCACTTTGATCACCGCTTTTTTAATCGTCTGCGATTGTTCTGTGATGCATCCCGGCTTATGCGGTTCTCCGGGGAGAAACACCGCAAACATGCCCGCTTGCATGTGAAGCGTTTGGCGCGGTTCCACCTTGCAGCACAGCTGATAGTCATCGTCTTCATGATAAGTATCGAGTTCTTGTCCTGAGTTGGTGGGCCCAAAATCTATACGCTCATTACCGCTAAGCAGGATTTGAATGTCAGCATAGTCGCGGTGCTGTTCGTAACGCTTGCTTTGCGCATCGGTGGTTTCAAAGGCCATCACATTGATAAAGATCTCATTGCCATCGATCTCATAGCGTCCGGGTTCTAGCGTTTCGGGCGCTAAGGCTAATGCTTGTTTTACGATCGCACATAGAGCGGCGGGGAGATCGGCCTGTTGGTCAATATCGGTTATTTTTCCCAAAATCATAAAGCCATCCTTTTAGTCTTTATTCAGGTTTTGTTCGGCAGCAAATAACGCGGCGCCAATCAGCCCAGCGTCATGTTTGTAGCGGGCAGAAAAAACAGGGAGATGAAACGGCGGTGGTAATAAGGCAAGGCCGTTCTCGACCTGCTGACGATAGCCCTGTGCCAAACCAACGCTGCCTCCTAAAACCACACACTCCGTATCTAAAATAGCTTTAAGGTTTGCGATCAGCTGGCAAATAGCCTGAGCTGAATGGGCAATAAGCCGTTTGGCTTGAGGGTTGTCGTTTTGCGCGGCACTAAAAATCTGGCGTGCATCTTTTCCCTGCAACTCATTTTGAGCCGCGGCGGCGATGGCTCGGCCTGAAGCAATAGATTCCACACAGCCAATACGGCCACAACCGCAGCGAGGACCGTTTGGATCGGCCTGCGTGTGACCAATATGCCCTGCGAATGCGTGAGGGCCGGTTAGGAGCTGGCCGTCGATAATCACGCCGCCGCCGACGCCGGTGGAAACCGTAATAAAGGTGATGTGTTTAAATCTGTCTGCCAGATAGCGATATTCGGCCCATGCTGCGGCCTGCGCATCGTTTAGTACCGTGCAGGGAAGTGCGGTTAGCCGCTGCAGGGTTTGCTGAAGTGGAAACTGGTTTAGCCCACCGAGATTGTCGGGGTTGAGCGCCGTGAGTATACCGTTATTAATGATGCCGGTAGAGGCAACGGCGACGCACTGTGCTTTACCTTGATAAGGCGCTACCAGCTGCGCCAACGCCTCTTCCAGAGCCAGAGGTGATGAACTGGCTGGGGTCGCGATTTCAAGACGCTGCGATATCTGGCTGTCTGCATCGATAAGCGCTGCGGCCAGTTTGGTTCCACCAATATCAATGGCGAGTATGTTCATCGTGCGCTCCGTCTAGCGTTTAACGGCGTGACTAAACCATTGGCAAATATGCTCAATACGCGTGATGGCTGACCCCACGGTAACGGCCCATGCTCCGTGTTCAACGGCTTTTCCGGCCAGAGCGGGGGAGTTGTAGCGCCCTTCGGCAATCACTCGACAGCCTGCATTGCTTAATGCTGACACCATAGCCAGATCCGGTTCTTCCGGTGTGATCGGGCCGGTATAACCGGACAGCGTGGTGCCAATAAACTCAACGCCTTTTTGCTGGCAGTTGAGGCCTTCCTCTACGGTTGAACTGTCTGCCATCGCCAATAAACCATGCTGGTGGATCCGTGCGATCAACGTATCGATATCAACCGGACGTGAACGGAAAGTCGCATCAAAGGCGATGATATCGGCTCCGGCCTCTGCCAGCGCATCGACGTCCTCAAGATAAGGGGTAATACGTACCGGTGAATCAACTAAATCGCGCTTGATGATCCCAATGAGCGGCACCGCAATGTGCGGGCGCACGGCTTTCAGATTTTCAATTCCCTCAATGCGTATGGCAACCGCACCAGCGGATACGGCGGCTTGTGCCATGGCCGCGACGATCTCTGGGCGATCCATTGGGCTGTTCGGCACCGGCTGGCATGAAACAATCAATCCGCCCTGATCGCGTACGCGTTGTTCTAAATCGGTTAAGAGTGACATTCTGCTCCATCCTGAAAATTTTATTGAAGTTAAACTCCAAAATACAATATGAGATGGAGCCATACGGCTTCAAGCAAAAGGTGACTAAAACGTGAACAGCGTCATAAAGCCGGGGCAGAGAGAATAAAAAACGGAGCCGAAGCTCCGTTTCTATGATCTAAGAAGTTAACGTGCTTGCCCTGATCTTAAGCTCCACAGGCAATAGCTGTTGCTGTGGTTCATCAGGAGCATTGAGAAGCATCGCCACCGCTGCTTTTCCCAAGGCTGCCTTATCAATAGCCATCGTGCTTAGCGGCGGATTCCAACGCTGAGCACTATCAATATTGTCGAATCCAGCAATGGCGATATCTTCGGGAATTTTCATTCCCCTCTGTTGGCAATGGCTCATTACCGTCATTGCCGCGGCATCGTTATAGCAAAAGATGGCATCAGGTGCCGGAGAGAGGGAGAGCAAATCATCCAAGGCATAAACCAATGATGGCTCAAGCTCAATGAGAGGAGGGGCAATAATGTCATATTGTGGCGAAACCAGTACTCCCGCGTCATACAGCGCCTGACGATAGCCTCGTTCACGCTGGCGAATACTGTAGTGTGCAAGGCTACTGGCTAAGAAGGCAATACGCGTATATCCCTGTTCGAGAAGATGCTGGGTCATCTGATAGCCACCGCTAAAATTATCGGCGTTGATACAGCTAATTCCGGGTACACAATGGTCGATAATAACCAACGGTAGCGGCATTTTTTGCAAAACATCGACAATCTCAGGTTCGATAAAGCCGGCGCACAATAGGGCATCAGGGGCGTGTAGTCCAACCTGCTGAGAGACATCGTCGGTAGGACCTAGGGCCAGAAAACTCAGTGCAATTTCATGTTCGCGGCACGCATTCTCAACGGCTAACAATACCGGAGAATAGAAATTCAGCGCGCTAGTGGTGTTGTGCTGTCGGTGCAGGATAAATAATACGCGTTTAATTTTATCGTTGCGCAGTCGAGAGAAATCATAGCTAAGGCTCCGTGCCACAGACAAAATGCGTTCGCGAGTTTGCTCACTGAGCCCCGGTTGTCCTTTAAGCGCTCGCGAAACTGCACCGAGAGATACGTTGGCAGCTTCTGCGATATCTCTAACCCTAACCGACTTTGTCATTATTCTTGTCCTGCTTATTTATTGAAGTAGTGAACCTCGCCGGCGATTTGTGGCTAATGCGCTTGGCGGCCTATCCATGCGGCACCGCGTACACCGCTACTGTCTCCGTGCTGGGCCATTTTAACAGGGGTATTAAACGAGGTATTAAAAATATACTGACCAATTTTATCGGTGAGTCCCTGATAAATAAGCTCGACCTGAGAGAGGCCGCCACCGAGAATGATGACATCAGGATCGAAAATGTTCACTACCGAGGCTAATGCTCGCGCCAGTTGGTCTTGATAGAGTGCGAAATATGTCAGAGCCTCTGCATCCTGTTTATGTACTCGCTGGAAGAATTCAGCCGCCGATCCTGACTCTATGTTTGTCACCAAAGAAAACCTATTGGCTAATCCTGTGCCAGAAATAAAAGACTCAGTGCAATTCATCTGTCCACAATAGCAAGTAGCCGGAGCCCCATCTCGCTGAGGGTGATATCCGGGGAGCGGGTTGTGTCCCCATTCGCCGCCGTTGCCGTTATGGCCGCGTAAGAGTTGCTGATTGACGGTAAGTCCACCGCCACAACCTGTACCTAAAATTGCGCCAAATACGCTATTTCCATAACGTCCTGCACCGTCAATGGATTCTGATAGCGCAAAGCAGTTAGCATCGTTGTCCCAACCTATTTTTTGCTGCAAGTGTTTTTCAAGATCTGAGATTAAAGGCTGTTGATTTAAAACTAGGATATTAGAGTTTTTGAATAGTTTAGTTTCTCTATCTTCTGTTCCTGGTAAACAAATTCCGATGGAAAACTCATTCTTAAAATCTGAGCGAATGGTTTCAATAAGTTGGGTAATGGTTGTGAGAAAGCCTGAATAGCTGGATTTATCCGTGGCGATTCGCTGAGTAAATAAAATCTTTCCCTGCTGATCCAACATAACTGCTTCCGTTTTTGTTCCTCCAATATCGAGTCCTAAATTCAACATTTCTATCCCTCTATAGATATAAATTCATCGTGTTTATGTTTTGTTTACTAAACATATATTTCGGTGTTAATCGAAATTACCTGTGCCTATTTCGATCAACTTACTGTGTTTTCGCAGATAGTAATACACCCAGTAGCGTTCAAAGTGATAGCTATCACAAATAGAACACTTGGTTATTATTTTTGTTTACTAAACATTTTTTGGCGCTCATTCTGATTTTAATTATTGAAATCCCCATGATCCTAGAGGCGAGTATGAGCGATATTGAGTTTGATTATGAGCAAGTGGTTATGAGCATTATTGTGAATGCAGGGCAAAGTCGTAGCTGTGCATTTAGCGCTATTCAGGCGGCAAAAAGTGGCGACTTCGCACAGGCAAAACTCTTGCTCGTAGACGCTGAAAACTCACTACGTGAAGCTCATCAGGTACAAACCTATCTGATTGGTCAGGATGAAGGCCAAGGAAAAGTACCTGTTCATCTCATCATGGTTCATGCGCAGGATCATTTGATGAATGCGATTCTTACCAAGGAAATAGCGGGAGAATTAATTGATGTTCATCAGCAGCTCTCTGCATTAAAGGAGCGCTCTGTATGAATAATTCAGCCAAATTTTTAGCCTTCCCAAATGATTTTTGGTGGGGCAGTGCATGGTCCGCCGAGCAGGCAGAAGGGCGTGGTAACACGGGCAAAGGGCGTACCCAGTGGGATATGTCATGGGACAAGTACCCCAACCGCTTTTATCGTGGAATCAATACTGATGTCACCACCGACTTCTTTAACCGCTATCGCGAAGATATACAGCTGATGAAGGCGACGGGTCATAACTCTTTTCGGCTTTCAATTTCTTGGGCTCGAATGTTTCCGCAAGGAGATGGAGAGGTCTGCGCCGAAGCGGTTGCGTTCTATCGCGATCTGCTAGGAGAGATGAATCAGCAAGGAGTGAAGCCATTTGCCAACCTGTATCATTTCGATATGCCAGAGGCGATGATGCTAAAAGGTGGGTGGGAAAATCGCGACGTTGTTGATGCTTATGTGAATTTCTGTGATACCTGCTTCCGTGAGTTTGGGGATTTGGTCTATCACTGGTTTACATTCAACGAACCATTAGGGCCCGTGTTAGGCGGATATATGGAAGATTTTCATTATCCGAATGTTGTTGATTTCAAACGTGGCGTGCAGGTTGCGTTTAATACTATTCTGGCAAGCGCCATGGCAGTACGGGCATTTAAAGCATATAGCTTAGATAGCAAAATTGGCATTATCCTTAATTTAAGCCCAACGTATCCTCGCAGCGAAAATTTACTCGATTGCGAAGCGGCTGAATATGCCGATCTTTTCTATAACCGTAGCTTCCTTGATCCTTCCGTTAAAGGTACGTTTCCAACCAAACTGGTAGAAACGCTCAAGAAACATGACCTTATTCCAACTCATACAGCAGAAGATTTAAACATAATATCTGAGAATACGGTGCAGATTTTAGGCCTGAATTACTATGAGCCTCGCCGAGTCAAAGCGCGTACTTCGGCGGTAAACCCTCATTCGCCGTTTATGCCTGAATGGTATTTTGAAAGCTATGTGATGCCGGGGCGTAAATTTAACCCGCACCGTGGTTGGGAGATCTATGAGCAGGGTATTTATGATCTCTGTATCGATATTCGCGATAACTACGGCAATATCGAAGCTTTTATTTCTGAAAGTGGTATGGGCGTTGCGAATGAAGAGCGTTTTATCCAGAACGGTCAGGTTCAAGATGAATATCGTATTGGTTTTATTAAAAACCATTTAGCCTATTTACATCAGGCGATTGTCGATGGATGTAATATTAAAGGTTATCACCTTTGGACATTTATTGACTGCTGGTCATGGATCAATACTTATAAAAATCGTTATGGATTAGTAGCGCTCGATCTTGATACCCAACAGCGCACGATTAAAAAAAGCGGTGAGTTTTATAAATTGCTCAGCGAGCGAAATGGTTTCGAGTTTGACGGACTTTACAACGATTTCTAAACGTAATGCGCCAAGGATAGATGATGAAATTTGTTGATAATGCTGTAATGGTCGCACAGCGTATTGGGGGACAGGTACACCTACGTTCCCTACGTGACGCGTTTGCCACGCTAATGCCTTTCTTTGTGCTGGCAGGGCTAATGGTATTAGTGAATAACACGCTGATAAAACCTGATGGCGTATTATCTGGTTTTATCAGCAACACATATTTAGCTCAGTGGCAGGAGGTCGGGAATTCAATTGTTAACGGTTCACTGAATTTTATTTCAGTGCTGATTGCGGGAGCTATTGCTTATCATCTTTGCCAAAACAAAAACTATGCCGATCCTATTGCACCAGTTTTGCTTTCCATTGCAACGGTCGTTATTTTTATGCCGGAAAGCATCCATCTCACTGACGTATTAACTAAACAAGGCGTAACGGTTACGGGCGGAATATCGTTTGCCTCAACCGGTTCTGCTGGCATGTTTGTTGGGATATTAACGGGGCTTGCCGTTACCTCCTTGTTTATTCGGTTAGCGGGTGCTAAGCGTCTGCAGGTTAATATTAGCGGTGATGCTATTCCACCAGCGGTGGTCCGTTCATTTAATACGCTGATCCCGATAATGTTAACGATGATTATTTTTGCGCTGTTTTCGTTTGCGGTAAAATCGCTCAGCGGAATGGATGTGAATACGCTGATAGCCACCATGATTCAGCAACCGTTAAAGTCGGTGACAACCAGCCTCCCCGGTTTTTTACTGATTACGACTATTGCTAATCTGTTCTTTTCTGTTGGGATACATCAGGGGGTTATTTCTGGAGCTGTGCTAGACCCTTTCCTGCTGAACAATATGCAGGAGAATACGCTGGCGTTTGCTAACCATCAGGAAATACCCAACATCATCTGTATGGCATTTAAAGATACGTTTGGTGTTATGGGAGGCTCGGGAAATACCATTGCTTTACTGATTGCTATTTTGCTCTTCAGTCGTAAACAGGATTACCGTGATATCGGTAAACTATCGACTGCTCCTTGTCTGTTTAACATTAGTGAGCCGATTATTTTTGGTTTACCGATTGTATTTAATCCAGCGTTGATTATTCCTTTTGTTTTGGCTCCGCTATTTAGTCTTACAGCCGCATATTATGCGACGGCATGGGGTTGGATTAATCATGTTACGGTGCAAATTCCATGGACGACTCCACCGATTCTGTCCGGTTTCTTAGCGACCGGAGGCGATTGGCGAGCGTCGGTATTACAGGCCGTCATTATTGTAATAACGGTATTCTTCTATCTTCCTTTCCTGAAGTTTGCTGAACGTGTAGCAATGGCTCAGGCAATGAAATCTTAATGAGGTTTTCGTGATGATTAAAATTATGTTGGTATGTAATGCGGGTATGTCCACCAGTATGCTGATGAGAAAAATGGAAACTGTAGCCCAAGAAAAAGGAATTGAGGCGGAAATCTGGGCGATCCCAGATGCGAAACTCAATGAAGAGTGGCAAAAAGCTGATGTGATTTTATTAGGGCCACAAGTGGGATATTTGAAATCACGTGTAGATACCATTACTGAAAAAACACGTCCTGCCGAAGTTATCCCTATGATGGATTATGGTCGAATGAACGGTGCTGGAGTATTAGAGCTGGCATTGAAGTTAGTGAACGCATAAATAACTTAGGCAAAAAAGAGGCGGGAGAATTCCCGCCTCTTCACGTTACACCTCTAGATAGTTCATGATCCCTTCAGCGGCTTTACGGCCTTCCGCAATGGCGGTGACCACTAAGTCAGAGCCACGAACCGCATCGCCACCGGCAAAAATTTTCGGATTGCTGGTTTGGAAGGCATTATTGCTGCCTTCTGGCGCCACGATGCGTCCCTGCGTGTCCAGAATCACATCGTGCTCGGCTAGCCAACTCATCGCGTGAGGACGGAAACCAAACGCCATCACCACGGCATCGGCATCCAGCACATGCTCAGAGCCCGCGATAGGCTGCGCGGTACGACGACCTGCAGCATCAGGTGAGCCCAGCTCGGTGCGTACCATTTTTACTCCGCAAACGCGGCCAGCGGCGTTGAGCTCAAGGCTTAACGGTTGCAGATTGAACATGAATTCCACGCCTTCTTCTCGCGCATTTTTTACTTCGCGCTTTGAGCCTGGCATGTTTTCTTCATCACGGCGGTAGGCGCAGGAAACCTGCGTTGCGCCTTGGCGAATAGACGTGCGCACGCAGTCCATGGCCGTATCGCCACCACCGAGCACGACCACGCGCTTGCCTTCCATGCTAACGTAAGGCTCTTCTTCCGTAGCGGCGTAACCCATCAGCTGCTTGGTATTCGCAATCAGGAACGGTAGCGCATCGAATACGCCGCTGGCGTCTTCGTTCTCCAGACCGCCACGCATCGATTGATAGGTACCCACGCCAAGGAAAACGGCATCGTATTCATTGAGTAAGTCGCTAATCTGCACATCTTTACCCACTTCCGTGTTTAAGCGGAACTCGATACCCATGCCGCTGAAGATTTCACGACGTTTGGTCATCACTTCTTTTTCCAGCTTAAAGGCCGGAATACCAAAGGTGAGCAGGCCGCCGATTTCTGGATGACGATCGAAAACCACCGCCTGAACGCCGTTGCGGGCGAGGACATCGGCACAGGCCAGTCCAGCAGGGCCTGCGCCAATCACGGCAACGCGCTTGCCGGTTGGCTGCACGTGTGACATGTCAGGTTTCCAGCCCATGGCTAAGGCTTTGTCATTGATATAACGCTCAATGTTGCCAATGGTCACGGCGCCAAACTCGTCGTTTAAGGTGCATGAACCTTCACACAAACGATCTTGCGGACAAACGCGTCCGCACACCTCAGGCAGGCTGTTGGTTTGGTGCGCCAGATCGGCGGCTTCCATAATCCGCCCTTCATTCGCCAGCTTCAGCCAGTTTGGAATGTAGTTATGGACCGGACACTTCCACTCACAGTATGGATTGCCGCACGACAGGCAACGATCGGCCTGCGATTTCGCCTGTGTTTCAGAAAAGGGTTCGTAGATTTCGACGAACTCGATCTTACGGATCTTGAGCGGTTTTTTTGGCGGATCTACGCGCTGTAGGTCAATAAATTGATAAACGTTCTGGCTCATATTCTTCTCCGCCCTTACTGCGCCTGTACCCGCAGCTCAGCTGCGGAACGGCTACGGTGACCTAACAGTGCTTTTACATCGCTGGATTTTGGTTTGATCAAAGCAAACTTTGGTGCCCATTCAGGCCAGTGCGCCAAGATCTCCTCGCCACGACTAGAGCCGGTCAGTTGCACATGCTCGGTGATTAAACCGCGCAGATGCTCTTCGTGGATTGCCAGCTGATCCATACTCAGCACTTCAACCAGTTCTGGGTTAACGCGTTTGCGGAATTCACCGTCTTCGTCGAGCACGTAAGCGAATCCACCGGTCATACCTGCACCGAAGTTGATACCGGTACGACCCATGACGCAGACGATCCCGCCGGTCATATATTCACAGCCGTTATCGCCGATACCTTCAACCACGGTAATAGCACCGGAATTTCGTACCGCAAAACGCTCACCGGCGCGGCCTGCTGCAAACAGCTTGCCGCCGGTTGCGCCATACAGGCAGGTGTTGCCGATAATACTGGCCTCATGGCTACGGAAGGCAGAGCCCACCGGAGGGCGAACCACGATCTTACCGCCCGCCATGCCTTTACCAACGTAGTCATTGGCGTCGCCCGTTAGCGTTAGCTCTACGCCGCCGGCGTTCCACACACCGAAGCTTTGACCGGCGGTGCCGGTGAACTGTGCCTTGATCGGATCGCTTGCCAGCCCTTGATCGCCATGTTGTTCAGCAATGGCACCAGACAGCGATGCGCCAACGGAGCGGTCGGTATTACGGATATCAAAGAAGACGGTTTTGCTTTGTTTGGCTTCGATATTGGCCTGAACCTGCGCCAATAGCTCTTTGTTGAGCAAGCCTTTATCAAATGATGGATTACTTTCGGTGCAGTACACCGCTTTACCCGGTTTAGGTTCTGCTGTTTTCAGCAGCGCAGACAGATCCAGCTTGTTTTGCTTAGCGGTGAAACCGTCGAGCTCAAGCAGCAGGTCGGTACGGCCAATTAGGTCGACTAAACGAGTGACGCCAAGCTCAGCCATCAGCTCACGGGTTTCGCGGGCGATGAACTGGAAGTAGTTAGCGACGCGCTCTGGCAAACCATGGAAGTGGTTGCGACGTAGTTTTTCATCCTGAGTTGCCACGCCGGTTGCGCAGTTGTTGAGATGGCAAATACGCAGGTATTTGCAGCCCAGCGCCACCATCGGCCCCGTACCAAAGCCGAAGCTTTCTGCTCCTAAAATTGCGGCCTTGATAATATCGACGCCGGTTTTTAGCCCGCCATCAACCTGCAAACGAATTTTATGGCGCAGACCGTTGGCCACTAACGCCTGTTGAGTTTCAACCAGACCCAGTTCCCACGGACAGCCAGCATATTTCACTGACGACAATGGACTTGCGCCCGTACCGCCATCGTAGCCCGCGATGGTAATGAGATCCGCATAGGCTTTAGCAACGCCGGTAGCGATAGTACCAACGCCCGGTTCAGACACCAGTTTGACGGAAATCAGCGCCTTTGGATTCACCTGTTTTAAATCGAAAATCAGCTGGGCCAAATCTTCGATAGAGTAAATATCATGGTGCGGTGGTGGTGAAATCAGCGTCACGCCGGGAACCGAATAGCGCAGTTTGGCGATATATGGCGTCACTTTATCGCCCGGCAACTGGCCACCTTCGCCCGGTTTTGCACCCTGAGCGACTTTGATCTGAATAACGTCGGCGTTAACCAAATAAGCTGGGGTTACGCCGAAACGACCTGAAGCCACCTGTTTGATTCGGGAAACTTTACTGGTTTTGTAGCGCGCAGGATCTTCGCCGCCTTCACCGGAGTTAGAAAAGCCGCCTAAGCCATTCATCGCTTCAGCCAGTGCTTCATGTGCCTCTGGGCTCAGTGCGCCGATAGACATGGCAGCGGTGTCAAAACGCTTAAATAGCTCATTGGCTGGCTCAACGCTTTCGACGGGAACCGCATCACCGTTCGGCGTAATTTTTAGTAGATCGCGCAGCGTTGAAACTGGACGCTCGTTAACCAACTTGGCATATTTTTGGTAATCGCCGTATTCACCGCTTTGTACCGCAGCCTGCAGGGTGTTCACCACGTCAGGGTTGTACATGTGGTATTCGCCGTCGTGAACGTATTTCAGCAGTCCACCCTGATCCAACGGCTTACGCTTCAGCCATGCGCGTTTAGAGAGGTTTTGCAGATCCTGCTGGAAATCACTAAATCCGGCGCCGCCGATACGGCTAACCACGCCTGGGAAGCACAGATTGCTGACGTCACGATGTAAGCCCACGGCTTCAAAAAGTTTAGAACAGCGATAGGAGGCGATCGTTGAGATCCCCATTTTCGACATGATTTTGTACAAACCTTTGTTGATGCCGTTACGGTAGTTCAACATCACTTCACGGTACTTTTTGTCGATAGCGTGGGAGTCTGCCAGCTTAGCCAACGTTTCATAGGCTAAGTAAGGGTAGATTGCCGTGGCACCAAAGCCTAATAGGACGGCAAAGTGGTGCGGGTCGCGTGCGCTGGCGGTTTCAACAATGATGTTGGCATCGCAGCGCAGATTTTTTTCGACCAAACGCTGTTGGATAGAACCTACCGCCATGGGCGCGGGTACCGGCAAGCGTTCTGCGCTGATATTTCTATCCGACAGCACCAACAGTACGGCACCATGGCGAACTTTTTGCTCGGCCTCTTCGCAGAGCGCATGGATAGCCTGTTGTAAATCGGTGTGCTGCGGATCGAACGTCAGATCGAGCGTATCTGCGCGGTAATGTTCGCTATCTTGCGTGGTGAGCTGGGTAAAGTCAGAGTACAGCAGGATTGGCGATTTGAAGTTCAAGCGATGAGCCTGACCTTCCGCTTCGCTAAACACGTTCATTTCGCGGCCAATGCTGGTGGACAGCGACATCACATGCGCTTCGCGCAGCGGATCGATTGGCGGGTTGGTCACCTGTGCAAACTGCTGGCGGAAATAGTCATAAATGATGCGCGGGCGGCTAGAGAGCACGGCAAACGGGGTGTCATCGCCCATAGAACCGGTGGCTTCTTGTCCGTTTTCGCCCAGCACGCGCAGGATTTGATCTAATTCTTCGCTGCTATAGCCAAACTGTTTTTGGAACGTTAGCAGCTCATCGTCGCTCAGTTCACGCTTGCCGACCTGATCGTCAGGCAGATCTTCAAACGGAACGAGGCGCTTAACGTTGCGCTCCATCCACTCTTTATACGGATGGCGGCTTTTTAAATCATCGTCGGTTTCTGCTGAATGCAGGATGCGCCCACTGCGGGTGTCGATGACCATCAGCTCGCCGGGGCCAACGCGGCCTTTTTCCAGTACTTCATCCGGCTGATAATCCCAGATGCCCACTTCAGACGCGCAGGTGATGAGTTTATCTTTGGTAATGACATAACGAGCGGGGCGCAGACCGTTGCGATCGAGGTTGCAGGCGGCAAAGCGCCCATCGGACATTACGATACCGGCAGGGCCATCCCACGGCTCCATGTGCATGGAGTTGAAATCGAAGAACGCGCGCAGATCGGCATCCATATCGGGGTTGTTCTGCCATGCCGGTGGAACCAGCAAACGCATGGAGCGCACGATGTCCATCCCGCCGCTGAGCAGTAGCTCCAGCATATTATCCAACGAGCTGGAGTCCGAGCCGGTTTCATTAACGAAAGGCGCGGCGTCCTGAAGATCTGGGATCAGCGGAGTTTTAAATTTATAGGTTCTGGCGCGCGCCCATTGGCGGTTACCGGTGATGGTGTTGATTTCACCGTTGTGGGCCAGATAGCGGAACGGCTGAGCCAGCGGCCAGCGTGGAACGGTATTGGTGGAGAAGCGCTGGTGGAACAGGCAAATTGCCGATTCCAAACGCAGGTCAGCCAAATCGAGGTAGAAGCGCGGCAGGTCGGCGGGCATGCACAGACCTTTATAGATCGTCACCAAATTAGACAGGCTGCAAACGTAGAAGTCTTTATCCTCAATACGTTTTTCAATGCGACGACGAGCCACAAACAGACGACGTTCCATATCGCGTGGACGCCAGCCCGCAGGCGCGTTAACAAATATCTGTTCGATGCGAGGCATGGAGGAAAGGGCGATTTCGCCTAACACATCCTCGTTGATAGGAACCTCACGCCAGCCGATAACCGACAGCGTTTCGTTTTGTAGTTCTTCTTCAACAATCCGGCGGCTAGCGCGGGCTTCGCTTTCATCTTGGCTAAGAAAAATCATGCCAACGGCGTAGTTTTTGGCTAAACGCCAGCCACGTTCTTCGGCCACCATGCGGAAGAAGCGATCGGGTTTTTGCAGCAGCAGACCGCATCCGTCGCCGGTTTTGCCATCTGCCAAAATCGCGCCACGGTGTTGCATACGCGCGAGCGCATGGATCGCGGTACGGACGACTTTGTGGCTTGGCTCACCTTCTATATGGGCGATCAGACCGAAACCACAGTTGTCCTTTTCAAGGGATGCATCGTACAACATATCAGTGAACCTCCCCAGGCTCTGCATTACTAACCATCTTTACTGCGAGTGGGATAGTGCATAACCATTCGGCACGCGCATCCGCCTCGGCTATTGTTTACTTGGGATAAGCCCGCAAGCACTCAATAGCGTGTTTCGAGGGAGTCGTAAATGACTGCATAAAAATGACGAGACGTTAGCCCGTCTAGAAAAAATCGTTAAAAAAACATTTAGCTTCCAGCGGTCTTTCAACTTATCTAGAAAGAGTACGTAGGTCAAATGTGGGCATGCTCACACTTTAGAAGATGATATTCCCATGTAGTTATTTGATTTAAAATGGAAAACTGATGTTTTTCGCTGTTTCTGTAAGTCAAGTCAAGCCAAGAGAAATGTGAGCTGACTCACTGTAGTGCAAGGCTATTATTTATGCACCGTGCTAGAGCAATTCACTTTAATAGTGAATTATATTGTGAAATTAAGTTTTCACGTTGGTTATCACTATTTTTCATCTCAGCAACATCATTGTGTCAGTCGCTTGAAAATAATAAGAATTCTTTATTACCGGTGGTTTGAATTTATTATCATTAATAGTGATTTTTTATTCTTAACGGCGATGGGAAGGGGATTGATCTCTATCAGCGCAGGCTATCGCGGTATGCGATAGGATCTGCCCCTCAGTTTTTTCGTGATGTGTACAGGCGACCTCCTAGATTATGCAGTTGCAGCAACTCGTGAATATGTTCGGTGCCGATCTTCAGCGCCGCTATGGTGAAAAAATTCATAAACTTACCCTTCATGGCGGTTTTAATTGCCCAAATCGTGACGGCACTTTAGGGCGCGGTGGCTGTACTTTTTGCAACGTCGCTTCTTTTGCTGATGAACAAATGCAGCGTCAGAGTATTGCTGAACAGCTTGCCGCGCAGGCGCGCAAGGTGAATCGGGCAAATCGTTACTTGGCTTATTTCCAGGCCTATACGAGTACTTATGCAGAGGTCTGTACGCTGAAGAACATGTATGAAGAGGCATTGCAGCAGGCTGATATGGTCGGGATTTGCGTAGGGACCCGCCCAGACTGTGTACCGGAAAGCGTGCTGGATTTGCTGAGTGAGTACCGTGATAAAGGCTATGAGGTGTGGCTCGAACTAGGTTTGCAGAGCGCACAGGATAAAACGCTAAAACGCATCAATCGTGGGCATGATTTTGCCTGTTATCAAAAAACCACGCGAGCAGCGCGTGAGCGTGGTTTGAAAGTGTGTAGCCATCTGATTGTCGGTTTACCCGGTGAAGCGCAAGAGGAATGCATGCAGACGCTGGAGCGCGTGGTTGAAACCGGCGTGGATGGAATTAAACTGCATCCGCTGCATATCGTTACCGGCAGCACCATGGCGAAGGCTTGGCAGGCGGGGCGCTTGCGCGAGTTACCGCTGGAAGAGTATGTGAATATTGCGGGTGAAATGATCCGCCATACGCCGATGGATATTGTCTATCACCGCATTTCCGCCAGCGCCCGCCGTCCAACGTTGTTAGCACCGTTATGGTGCGAGAACCGTTGGACGGGGATGGTGGAGCTCAATAGATATATGCTGGAATTTGGGGGGCAGGGGTCAGGTTTATAACGTGAGCGTCTTTAGGGTTACTGTGTAATATTCCGCCCGCCTGTTCATACCGAGTTTCAATATCAGTGCTGTGTAGGCGTACGGGCAGAGACCACCAGCGCGTGGTCTCTGCACTCGCGCGCTTTTATCCGAGATGGCATCTTC
>NZ_FMIQ01000015.1 GCF_900095695.1 Hafnia alvei
CTGGTCGCCACGACAGATACCGCAGCAATATTGCCTGTCGTGGTGTCTGAAACCAGCAATGCCATAGTCGCTGAGTGCCGGCCTCCCATTCAGTTGTCGCCATCCGGTGAAGGTCATTGTTGTGAACTGGTATTGCCTGCCGGTACGCTAAGGATCTCCGGCTCGCTGACGCCTGCACTGCTTCGCATGCTCATCACCGAAATGAAAGGAACGCTTCTGTGATCGCGCCGCCTGCAGGAACACGCATCTGGATAGTCGCGGGTATAACGGATATGCGTAATGGCTTCAATGGACTGGCCTCAAAAGTGCAAAATATCCTGAAAGACAACCCTTTCAGTGGTCATCTCTTTATCTTTCGTGGCCGCCGTGGCGACATGATTAAAGTGTTGTGGGCCGATGAGGATGGCCTGTGCCTGTTCATCAAACGCCTGGAGCGCGGACGCTTCGTCTGGCCGGTGACCCGTGACGGCAAAGTTCATCTGACACCGGCGCAGCTGTCCATGCTGCTGGAAGGCATAAACTGGAAACATCCGCAACGGACAGAACGCCCTGGAATACGCATATAACCTGCTGTAATGTAGGGGAATGGATCGCTCACTCTTCGACGAAAATGCCCGACTTCGGGCACTGCTGGACGCTCAGCAGCAAAGCCTTCACCAGATGGCGGAGTATAACCGCGTGCTCTCACAGCGGGTGGCGGCTTATGCCAGTGAAATCAACCGGCTGAAAGCCCTGGTCGTCAAACTGCAGCGTATGCAGTTCGGCAAAAGCTCGGAAAAACTGCGCCAGAAAACGGAACGTCAGGTGTGTGAGGCGCAGGAGCGTATCACTGCCCTGCAGGAAGAGATGGCGGAGGTGCTGGGTGAGCAGCATGATCCGGTTATACCACAGCCGCTGCGCCAGTCTTCTGCCCGCAAACCGTTGCCAGCATCACTTCCGCGTGAAACCTGCATGCTGCCGCCAGCGGAAACGGCCTGCCCGTCATGCGGTGGGGAGCTCAGCCCGCTGGGCTGCGATATATCGCAGCAACTGGAGCTCATCAGCAGCGCCTTTAAGGTTATCGAAACGCAGCGGCCAAAACTGGCCTGCTGCCGGTGTGACCACATCGTTCAGGCCTCCATGCCGTCAAAACCCATTGAGCGCAGCTACGCCGGCCCCGGTCTGCTGGCGCGCATCGTCACAGCGAAGTTCGCGGAACACACACCTCACTATCGGCAGTTGGAAATATACCGCCGACAGGGCGTGGAGCTGAGTCGTGCCACGCTGGGACGTTGGTCCGGTGCGGTGAGCGAACTGCTGGGGCCGCTCTGGGATCTGCTGCGCCAGTATGTACTGATGCCGGGGAAGGTACATACCGATGACATCCCGGTGCCGGTACAGGAGCCGGGCAGCGGCAAAACCCGGACGGCCCGGTTGTGGGTGTACGTGCGCAATGACCGCAATGCGGGTTCACAGATGCCACCGGCGGTCTGGTTCGCGTACTCACCGGACCGCAAAGGTGTTCATCCACAACAACATCTGGCTAGATACAGCGGTATCCTGCAGGCCGATGCGTATGGTGGCTACAATGCGCTTTACGAGGATGGGCGCATAACCGAAGCGGCGTGTATGGCACACGCCCGCCGGAAAATCCACGACGTCCACGCCCGCATCCCCACCGATATGACGACTGAAGCACTGAAACGTATCGGTGAGCTGTACGCCATCGAAGCGGAGATCCGCGGCAGCCCGGCGGATGCAAGGCTGGCGGTCAGAAAAGCCAGAACCGTGCCGGTGATGCAGTCGCTGTACGACTGGATACAGGCACAGATGAAGGTGCTGTCGCGCCACTCAGATACGGCGAAGGCGTTCGCCTATCTGCTGAAACAGTGGGATGCGCTGAACCAGTACTGCAGTAACGGCTGGGCGGAAATCGACAATAACATCGCAGAGAACGCGCTGCGTGGTGTCGCTCTGGGGCGAAAAAACTGGTTGTTCGCAGGGTCAGACAGCGGTGGTGAACGGGCAGCAATCCTGTACTCGCTGATCGGTACCTGTCGGCTAAACAACGTGGATCCGGAGGCATGGCTTCGGTATGTCATTGGCCATATCCAGGACTGGCCAGTTAATCGGGTTCGTGATCTGCTGCCATGGAAAATCGACCTGACTGCTGAATAAACGTCAATACGGTTCAGATGAGCCGCTTACGTTTTATCGCCAATTCGGATAATTGCTAACATATGAAACCTTCTAAGGTTATTATAAATAACATACAGTGTTTATTTATGAGGGTTTGGAGGGGGGGCAACTGCCACTTACAGACTAACGCTATTAAATTATATAAATTAATTAATTCTTTCTACCGTAGTGCAGTCCGGACCAAGAGCTATTGCCCCGATTCATTATAAACCAATGCCCATTACCGCAGCTTAAGGAAGCATGCCATTAAAATACTCAGTCTCTTTCAAATATTCTTTAGCGAGACACTGATTAAAATCAGCTGTTTTGGCATCCGTTCCATTTGACTCAAAAGTCTCTAACTGGCATTTTTTATTGATCATCACATCCCATGACGCTCTAAGATCTGAAATCTGTTTTTTCATCTCAGGATTATTGTCAACCTGCGCCACCTCAGCCTTATCTAGTTCCTTCAAGGCATCAGTAACTTTATTATTAGATCTGGAGTTTATATCTGAAAGCTGTTTACTCTCGTTTTGATTTAAAGCAGCCCCCCCTGAAAAAGACAAAAGCATCAGCAATGTGAATGAAATTATTTTAGTTTTCATAAAAATTAACCCTTCGATCAAATCTATCCTGTGGAACGTTCGGCCAATTGGCTTGATTGGACAAAACATGTCCAAATGAGGCCGTATCACCAGTATATGCATATTTTTGCAATAAACTTCTAGCATGCGGCGTGCAACCGCTCAGAAACAGGGACGCTATAAGAACACAATACATTGAGGCGTCATGGCCCCAAAGTTGCTGATTATCGATGAAATCGGCTATCTCCCCTTTAGCCAAGAGGAAGCTAAGTTGTTCTTCCAAGTCATAGCCAAACGGTATGAAAAAAGCGCGATAATCCTGACGTCAAACCTATCTTTTCCCGCTGCGAAAACGACAGGTCAGCATGACCGCACCATCATTATTTCCTAGCCATAACGTCCAGTTGGTAATTTTGTGGGTTTTATTTTCCCCATCAACACAAATCTTGACCATGTAATCACCCAGTAATTAATGCGTATTATCGTTCTTTCTTTTGAGAGACCTCAGCCGCAGATACGTTGCCCGATGTTTGATCGCAGGGATCGTCCTATGAGGAAGCCTCTCCCGCACCCTCGCAACTCCGAATTCAGGGTATAAAGCTCTTAATACACGGTCTTCATCAGGTTGCCAAAACCGGGTCTCCGTCAGCCCCATTTTTGCGGCCTGGGCAAAAATGGCCTCCCGGGTACGTCCTGGCAGCAACACATTTATTTCATCAATCCCTTCACAGTAGTGTTCCTGCATCAGTACCTGTTCCATTTCCGTCCAGGGTCTGTTTTTCCATGTTCCAAGGTCCAGTTTGACCACTGCCGCCCTCACCGCACTGACGCTTCTACCCAGTCTGGAGGCAATTTTTTTTGTTGGCAGATTTCCATAATGCTTTTTCAGAAAGTCTTTTTCCTCCTGACTCCAGTTGCCACGATCGGTTACCCCCAGCAGAGAAGCCTGCCTAATCACGGCGCTGGCAGTTCTGCCCAGCTTTTCCCCTATTTCTACGGGAGAGAGCTGGCCATAATGTTGTTCCACGAACGTGATATCGGCAAGCGTCCACACTGCCCTATGGTTCCGGTGGCGCTTTGTTTTATCCGCCTTGCCAGCTCTCCTAGTCTCCGTCACGGTACTTTTCCTGAGCCAGCGTATAAATCTGTGACCGGAGATGCTGTTCAAGCTTCTGAATACGTTGCGAGCGCTGAGCGGGATCAGCAGGCGGCAGCTGGAGCAGACGAAGCTGCTCCTCGGCAGGCTCAGTCCGCTGAAAATCCGTCATCATGCTAAATACGGCTGACTTCAGCTCACTGACCGTCATGTACTTGCCTTTCTGCTCATCCAGAGCATTCAACCTGTCGCTGAGTTGCTTCAGCGCCATCATTCCCTGATGCCAGCCGTTAAGGTTTTCAGTGGAAAGCAGGCTGGCATTAACCTGTTGCTGCCATTGCTGCGCCAACGGTTTAGCCTGTTCTGGCCATAGCGCCTGTGCCTGCTTAACAAGTTGGCGACTGTAGTCCACATTCCAGTCCGGAGATAGCTGGGCAAGCTGAATCAGTTGTCGCTGTGTTTGCGCCATAACGTCATCTGTCATCAGGACTTGCTGGCGTAAGTCTGCTCGTTGGGCGGAGGTGAGTGTTATCGGGAGTGGTGCCAGCGAGGCGGTGAGCTGGGCTTGTAATGGGTCTGGTCGGTGTAGAGCCTGCCAGCCACCTATCGTGACAGCACCCAATACCAGCATAGTGCACATTCCAGCAGCGAAGGATTTCCAAGGCTTTATCGACGCTGGTATCGGCGTCAACACGGCGATATTCGGCTGAGGCTCGGACTGCGCCACATACACCCATTTAACTGTATCAACCGATTCATTTGGCACAGGAATATGCATACCCGACAGGGTATCTTTAGACATTCCTGACCTACTCGTTACCGCGGCAGGCTGCACTTTCCCCTGTTCAATGGCAATGCCTGTGCTGGGGGGCCCGTCACTGTTTTCCAGACGAGCCGCGCTGCTGTACATCAGGGTACGCAGGGCGTCAAATTGGCTGAGATGTTTAAGCTCCAGGCGTTGTAGCACCGCGCTCAGACTGGTTAGCAGTTGTTCCGCTCGATAAAGCTGGCTGAGGTCGCTATAGCTCAGCGGGAGCGTACGCATCATCTGCTGTATCCGCTGGCTCAGACTGCTGAGAATGTCCATACGCGCATGTACCGGTTGCGGCCACAGGGCACCCCATTGATGGCTAATCAGCGCATCCAGAATGGCCAGCCCCTCATTCAGACCGAACAACCCAGCCAGTTGCGTTCTGGCAAGGGTATACCAAGCTGCCGTCTGAAGCTCCACACCATTGTGCTCAAACAGGGAAAGACAGAGTTTTTCGGCATAAGACCAGTTCACATCAGGACGTGCCGGATGTGAAAGCTTGCTCAGTTCATCGCGCAGAGAGGCATAGTCCGCGAGCGTACGCGGGTCACCGCCAGTTTTGAGGTGTTTATGATTGTTCACGGAGAATGTCCGTCCGTTAATTGATGAAAATGAGGCGAGAAAAAGCGCAGTCAGGATAGGAGACCGTCGACCATCTCGAAAAATGCGTCTTCATCGAACATTCGATTAGGCAGGGATAAAGCCCCTTTTGACGTGCAGGTCCAGTGGGTGTGGGTTCCAGCACGCATAAATAAACGACGCTGCGGGATAACCTTCCCGTCGAAACACAAGCTAACCTCCATGCACCCCGCCACACCGTGTCCGTACAGAAATATCGGCATAAATTTTACAGACCGGTCGTCGTAACGCAGGATGCTCCCCGAGATATCAAAAGCCCCGCCTTCCACCAGCAGATCCGTGACGGATGTAGTCAGCATCTCCAGCGTCAGTCCGGTACCCATCAGCCAGACGTCTATCTGCTCCTGAAGCTGTACCATTCGCAGGCGAAACTCTACAATATCAGCCTGACTCTTACTGATTGCAGAGGCCGGTTCGGGTTGTCTGGCCTGTAGTTTTTTAAAGAACTCTAATTTTACTGACATGGTGTTATCTGGCCTTACATCCGAGTTGTCGTGTCGAGATACTGTTGACTTTTAAGGTGTCGGAGTAACACTCGCCCTTCGGGCATAAACTCGGTGCCATAACGCACCAAGCCAACGCCTTTGAGTTCAGCATCAATAGCATAGTGCAGCTCACCGGGGACGTTCTGTTCCAGCAGGACAACGGTTATTTTTTTCAGACGTGGCTCATATTTAAGTAGTACGGTCGACAGGATGCTCATCAGCTCATGAGCCGTTCCCGACATCCCTTGGACGGCTCTGGTCATATCCGGCAGACCGTAATCCGGCAAATGTGCTAGCGTCCCGGCACGGCAGTTGAGGATGCGTTGCATGTTGTCCAGTACGGAGAGGATGATCTGATTTTCTTCACTGACATGGTGTAAATCGAGACCACCGACAAAGTTACCGTAAAGCATCTCGCACAGAGAGGGGGTATTTCCTGGCATGGTTGGCTTCCGTCTTTATTTACTGATTTAGTTATTTTGAGGGTAATTGTTTTATCAGGATTTAATGTCCCCCCGCTCCAAAGGCCCTTTAAACTGGCGCAGGCGAATTGCACTGTTGGTAACTATTCAACGAGAGTAGCTGGTGCTTACGCCTCAGGTTTTTCCAGTGAACGAATTACCAAGAAATCCTGAGAAATGTTAACGTCTTTTCCCATTGCTTGTCTGCTATGAATAAACCAGGCATACATTTCTGATGGCGCGTTATCTTCGGGGAAAGGTTGAGGCTGACCGAGGTAAGCGGCATGAGCATAATCGAGAAAGCGTCTCGCTCGCCTCAATGCAGGCCTAAAGACATTAGGCACAATCAGGATACGTTTATCATGGGGATGATTTTCCATACTGTTCTTCATTCTTATTGCGGCGTCATGAACATCGTCCAGCCATCCCCAATTTTTGTGCAACACATCAAGCTCATTCTGGTAGTGTCTTGAGGCTTCTTTTGCCTGTGATGAAATTCCTAACATCCCGACAGAAGCCCCAGCAGAAGTTAAAATATCGCCGCGTTTTTTTTCATACTTTATGCACTCACAGCGATATTGATAATATTGCCGCCCAAGCCACTCGATATAGCTGTCCAGATGACGGTTCTGCGCTCCGATACTGACGGCCTTAAAAGGCACCGCTTGCTGATACAGCTTTGTCCATTGGGCGACGGACTTGTTCTCAACCTTATCCTGCATAATGAAATAGCTGGCCACTGTCTCAGATTGAGCCTGCAAATCTTGAAAATCAGGGAAAGGGACGCCAGCCATGGTCGCGGCCCGGTACATCCGATGAAGGGCTACCCGACAAAGTTCTGCACTCGGTTTTTGTTCATTCGGCTTCAAACCTCCTCCTACGTCCTCCGCGCAGCCGGGTAACAATTCTTCCTTATGATTATAATTACTTCCACCAAGACAATAGACGCTACGCCATGGGCGGTTTTCATGGGCTGCGACCAGATGTAGAGCGTTTTTAACCGCATCGGGTAATGCCGATTCCTGTTCAACGGACTTATCGCCCATAAGCACGCTGATACCCTTTACTGGCCCCCCAAGAGTAGAAATAAACCAGTCCACTCCATTATTATTACTGGCAGGGGTATGGCGAGCACAATCAAACAAACCTGTAAAAATAATCTCTACGGGGACCCCTTGATAAGTGTATTTATCACCCTGTTTCTGGCAAATATCATCCAGCAGCGCATCAATAAATTTACGAGCGAGTGTTGCTCCGACATCAAACCCAAAAAGTGAAATAGAAATAAGCTTTACCGGCACTGGGCTATTTGTTTTGGCTCGTACAAAGAAGCGTTCAAAACGTAATTTAGCCGAATTTATTCGAGTATCGACACCGGTGACTAACATATCAGCAATAACAGGATTATCACGCAACCAAGGAGTCGCCTCGATGCCTGCTTTCTTTGCCGCGCTTTTAACTCCATCAACCGCCAGGGATTTCCATTCCGAAGGACTTATCAGTTTTTTCCCTGAGTCTTGTAAAACCTCCCACCAGTTACCCCCCTTCAAATAATCCAAGCCGGCATCTTTCGCAATTTCTATGGGTTGGTTTTTCAAATCATCGAGGACAGAGCCTTGTGCACTGTCCATTATGGTATGCAGTTTCTCTGTCAGTTCTTCATTAAATGGCGTACCAAGACCTGAAAAATAAAATGCGTCATAACTTTCACTATCCATATTTTGTTGGATGCTGGGGAAAGCTCGAAACAAGCGAGATATATTACTAAGCTTTTGTTCAGATGCATCCTGATCAATATTCCGATGAATGCCATCAAAGAAAAAACCGACATGCCATGTCCGCGAACAATTTCCCAACCCGGCTTCATCAGCCTGTTGTGCTCGACTGGCAGCTGCGACAATACTTTCGATATCCATCACTTTTGCTCCTGCTTTGCAGACTTACCTAGCGTATCAGTGCGCTTTTCATAAGGCGACCAGGCATTATCGCTCCAGCCTAGTAAGACTTTATCTCCGGGTAAAAAATGGACATGCAAATCATTCTCCCCCCATTTTCTTTCTGGCAGTGGCATCACAACCTGACGTTTTTCCAGGCGCATACCTTTGAGATACTGCTCATGAGTAATATCAAGGGTCCATATTACTTCTGCTGTTTTCCCACTGATACTGCCACAGCATGTTGTCTTACCTGCACCTTTGGCATATGGATTGTTTTTGTCATGTGCAGAAGAATTTG
>NZ_FMIQ01000010.1 GCF_900095695.1 Hafnia alvei
AATCGTCTTTCCCTGACACGGAAAATAACAGGAACAAACTGACATCAGACGAATGCTGATGTGAGAGAAAGAATCGGTGGAGCGGTAGTTCAGTTGGTTAGAATACCTGCCTGTCACGCAGGGGGTCGCGGGTTCGAGCCCCGTCCGTTCCGCCACCTATTTGCAAAAAGCCTGCTAGCAATAGCAGGCTTTTTTGTATTTGCTTTTTGGTAACGCCAAATCAGCGCTAATTCATGCCTAACTTACCTAGCTTTACTCGCCATTTCTTCTGCTACAGTTGTTTTTCCTAGTATTAGTCCCTATAACAAGTTAAGTGTTTTAGATTATTTTTGATGTCGTTGTGGAAGGCGTATAATTCTCGAACGATTGTTGAAATGATTGAATGAGTTTTAACTAACAGGCGGCGAAAGTGCGGAAAAAAAATTATGCCATGAGGTATGTGGCGGGTCTTCCTGCTGAGCGAGTATTCCCCGGCGCAATGAATGAGCTGGGGCAAACATTGCCCGTTACTCAATCTCTTCCAACAGATAATGTTCTACGCATTATGGTGTGGAATATCTTTAAGCAGCAGCGTTCAGACTGGCTGTCAGTATTAAAGGAATATGGTCGAAGCTCGCAGCTTGTTCTTTTGCAAGAGGCGCAGACTACGCCTGAATTAGTCAAATTTGCGACAAGCAATTATCTTACCGCCGATCAAGTTCCTGCGTTCTCGTTCCCGCAGCATCCTTCTGGCGTGATGACTTTGGCTGCCGCACACCCGGTTTATTGCTGCCCACTGCGGGAAAAAGAACCGTTAATTCGATTGTCGAAATCTGCGCTAGTCACTGTTTATCCGTTGTTTGACGGACGGTTATTAATGGTCGTGAACATCCATGCTGTAAATTTTAGCTTGGGTGTGGACGTATATAGCAAACAGCTCGATCCTATTGGCGAACAGATAGCTCTACACAAAGGTCCTGTGATCATGGCCGGTGATTTTAACGCTTGGAGCAAACAGCGCATCAACGCGCTACAGCGGTTTGCAAGTGGGATGGAGCTACAAGAGGTTAACTTTACCAACGATCGCCGTCGTACAGCCTTTGGACGGCCATTAGATTTTGTTTTCTACCGTGGACTTGGTGTTGTTGAGGCATCGGTGCTAGTTACACAGGCATCTGACCATAATCCATTATTGGTTGATTTCAAACCTGACTAAATCGTTGAGTTAAAATCCAGCTATAAAAAAAGCGCCTTTCGGCGCTTTTTGCGTTTAACTGATTCTACTTACTAACATTAGCTATTGGAGTTAGCTGAGTCTCTTACATACAGCGTTAGCATATCGCCCGGCTGAATTTGACTCGCTTTCGTAATGACGCTGTTCCAACGCATCACATCATTGATGTTTACACCATGACGTTTTGCAATGCTGGCCAGTGAATCGCCTTTACGTACCTTGTAAGTAATGCTGCTGTTATCAGCGATCGACGTGCTGGCGTTATCCGCAACCTGCAATGTCTGACCGGCTTTCAGTTTGCTGTTGCTGCGCAGATTATTCATGCTCAACAACTCTTTCTGACTGATATTTAAACGCTTAGCAATTGCAGATATCGTATCGCCCGAACGAACTTTATAGCCTGAAACTTTCGCTTTAGACGAGGTGCTCGTTGATGCTAACTGTGCACTGGGCTGGATTGCTGCAATCTCGCCTTCGGCCAGTGAATCTTTAAACTGCTCAACATGTGCTTTTGGCACCATGATGTAGTGCGGGCCATTTGGTGCGGTTACATTCTTTTTGTAACCAGGATTAAATGCCTTAATCTTCGTCAGAGACATGCCCGCCATTTCTGCGGCCTGAGTCAACTGAATCTGTTGCCCTACATCAACTTTTGCCAGCGCACGTTGGTCGTTAGACTGCGGCAGTTTAATGCCATAACGTTTATTATTTTTGATCAGATCGCTCAGTGCTAGCATCTTCGGAACATAGATAGATGTTTCGCGTGGCAATGACAAAGACCAAAAATCAGTCGGCAAACCTTTACGCTTATTCGCTTTGACTGCCTGCATTACACGGCCTTCACCGCTATTAAATGCAGCCACCGTCAATAACCAGTCACCGCCAAACATGCGGTTCATTCGCTGCATCATATCCAATGCGGCGGTGGTAGAGGCGGCAACATCACGTCGACCGTCATACCACTGGTTCTGTTTCAACCCGTAATTGCGCCCCGTCTGAGGAACTATCTGCCAAAGCCCTGCGGCGTTAGCGGATGACGTTGCGTGTGGGTTAAAAGCGCTCTCCACTATGGGTAGTAGTACCAGTTCCATCGGCATTTTACGTTGCTTAATCTGCTCGACTATCCAGTACATATACGGCTCTGCCCGTAATGTTACATCGTGGAGATAGCTCTTATTTCTTAAAAATTTATTTTTTTGTTCGCGGATCCGGCTATTGTCCGGAACCTTCATCTTCAGATCGTCACTAATGAAGCCCCACAAATCTTTCTGCGCAATGTCACTACTACTATCGTTGAGCCATCGCGCGGAGGTCGCTCGAGCGTCCTTTGAGGGCTGTCCTGCTTCACTTCGACTGACTGAAGACAAACTCTGTGCATACTGTTCGGGCTCATTAGCGTGATGGTTTACGCCTTGGCACCCGGCCAGCAACATAGAGGCAAAGATAATTGCTTTAGCCTTCATGTGTGTGTCTACTGGTGATTAAAAGACGAGCAATAATACTTTGCCTAGCCTCAAAACACAACAAAAAGCTTTAGAAGCTGTCTTTCATGTCGCGTAGGCGGGCAAAAACTTGCCAAGTCTTATTTGGTTGATTTTCGAATCCTAAATTTCGTTGTAAATCATTATCATAAAAACGTAAAAAAGGATTAATTTCCTTCTCTATTTTGAGTAAAGAAGGCACGCTAGGTTGATGTTTTAACCGTAACTCGTGAACTTGTTTCTGATATGTTTCAATCTCTTTGTTTTCTGGTAAAACGTATCTTGCAAACCTAAGATTTGACTCAGTATATTCATGAGCGCAACAAATTAAGGTGTTATCAGGAAGTTGCGCAATGAGCTGTAAAGAGGCATACATTTGCTCAGGCGTACCTTCAAAAATACGTCCGCAACCCGCTGAAAATAAGGTATCTCCACAAAACAGGTAGGGGGTAGCATAGTAAGCAATATGTCCGAGAGTATGCCCAGGAACATCCAACACGCTGAAAGTCATACCTAATACGGTAATTTCATCGTGTCCTCGAACTTGCTGCGTGCAGCCTTTATTGGCTGTTTCTTGCGGCCCATATACGGGAATATCCGGATAGTGCTGCAAAAGCTCGCCCACGCCGCCTACGTGGTCATTATGATGATGCGTGAGTAGGATGGCTTTAGGAGTAAGCTTATTTTCCGTCAGGTAGTGTAAAGCGGGAGCCGCAACACCGGGATCTACGATCAAACATTCTTGCTGATCGTTGGCGAGCAGCCAAATGTAGTTATCTTGCATTGCAGGGATACTGATAAGATTCATAATCGATAGCTCTCCATTGGGGTATTCCCCCTGTATAGGTGAACGGATGAAACCAGCACAGATAACACGAATGATTTCTCCTCCGTTGTCTTGGAGTGAGATCCCTTGGGGAGAGTATTACCGTGCCGCATTAGAGCAGCAGCTTGCGCCATGGTGGCCGAAGCTATTTGGTTATCATCTTCTTAAAATCGGCACGTTGAGTTCTCAGCTCTCTACCGAAAAATGCGGTATTTCCCATCAGGTTAGCGTGGGTGTGAAAGGCGATAATCTACAGGTGATTGCCGACCCATGCTGTTTACCCTTTGCCGCTAAATCCGTTGATGCATGCCTGCTTGCCCATACGCTAAGCTTCGCCAGCGATCCCCACCGAATCCTACGTGAGGTTGACCGCGTGCTCGTGGATGACGGTTGGCTCATCTTAACCGGGTTTAATCCAACCAGCTTGATTGGCTTAGGCAAACTGGTTCCCAAACTGCGTAATCGACTGCCTTACAGCAGCCGAATGTTTAGCATGATGAGAATGCAAGACTGGCTGCAACTCCTAAACTATGAAGTTTTGTATGAGAATCGCAGCCAAATTTTACCGTGGAATCGTCGCGGTGGTTTATTCCTTGGCAAACATTTACCCGTATTGGGCTGCCTAAGCATTATCGTGGCGCGCAAAAGAACCGTTCCTCTCACGCCGACCGCTCTTCGAGAGAGAAGCCAGCGCGCGAGATGGCGTGGAACGGTTGGTGCGACGAAGAGCTTTCGCAAACGATCTGACTAAAGACCGCCTGACATCTCGCTTTATTTGTTGTCAGGCTGGTAGCCGGTGTCATCTCTATCGGGGGAACCTGCGGCTGTACGCGCTAATTCATCGCAGCGCTCGTTCTCTACATGACCGGCATGGCCCTTGATCCACACCCATTCAATTTTATGTGATTGAATGGCGAGGTCTAGGCGTTGCCATAAATCGACATTTTTAACCGGTTTTTTATCCGTTGTTTTCCAGCCACGCTTTTTCCAATTATGTATCCACTGCGTGATACCTTGGCGAACGTATTGACTATCGCTGCACAATACCACTTCGCAGGGATCTTTTAGCGTTTCCAATGCAACAATGGCTGCCATCAACTCCATGCGGTTGTTGGTGGTTAGGTAGTATCCTGCGCTTAGGGTCTTTTCGTGTTGCTTGTAGCGCAATATGGCACCGTAGCCACCGGGACCGGGGTTACCTAGGCAAGAACCATCGGTGAAAATCTCAACCTGTTTTAGCATCTCTGGTAGACTACTCCGCAGTCAAAACCCTAAGTCTGACATAAAGTGACATTATGAGCACAGGAATAACTCGACAGATCGTCCTCGATACAGAAACCACCGGTATGAATAAGCTGGGGGTTCACTACGAAGGACATAGAATCATTGAAATTGGTGCGGTTGAGGTCATCAACCGTCGTTTAACGGGGCGTAACTTCCATGTTTACATCAAGCCCGATCGCTTAGTCGATCCAGAGGCTTATGGTGTTCACGGTATCAGCGACGATTTCCTGTTGGATAAACCAACTTTTGCTGATATCGCCGACGAGTTTCTGGAGTTCATCCGCGGTGCTGAGCTTGTTATTCATAATGCACCGTTTGATATCGGGTTTATGGACTATGAGTTCCGTAAGCTCAATCGCGATATTCCAAAGACGGAAACCTTCTGTAAGATCACCGACAGCTTGGTCATGGCGCGCCGCTTGTTCCCTGGCAAGCGCAACAGTTTGGATGCCTTATGCAATCGCTACGAAATAGATAACACCAAGCGAACACTGCACGGCGCATTACTTGACTCCCAAATACTGGCCGACGTCTATTTAACGATGACGGGCGGGCAAACGTCGCTCACATTCTCCATGGAGAGCGAAGGCGAGAAGGCGAGGCCAACGGGTGAAGTACAAAAGATAATCCGTAAAGCACACGCGCTAAAAGTGGTGAGAGCCAATGCGGATGAATTAGCTGAACATGAACGTCGGCTTGATTTGGTGCAAAAGAAAGGCGGCAGCTGTTTATGGCGTGCTGAAGCTGAGTAGTTTTTTGCGCGGAATTTGTTGAAAAATAGCCAAAAAGATGAAAAAGCGCTCAGTTGAAATTCTTTGTTAGAAAAACAGTTGACGACTCCGAGCGGTATCCGTATTATCCGCATCGTTCCCACAAGGAACAACGCGGAGCGGTAGTTCAGTTGGTTAGAATACCTGCCTGTCACGCAGGGGGTCGCGGGTTCGAGCCCCGTCCGTTCCGCCACATTCAGAAGCCCTGAGTCAGCAATGACTCAGGGCTTTCGTCTATTTAACACTCCGCAATTTTAATATTCCCCGACCACCGTAGTTTTCCCCAGTGAGTAGAGATATCAATTCGGAAAATCCGAACGCCGTCATACTTTTGACATAAAACCGAACGAGATGCTTTTCCTGTCTACACTTTGATCATCAGCACTTAAACGGATGATCTCCCCATGATGACCTTACGCCAGCTTCGCCATTTTATTGCCGTTGCAGAAACCGGATCGATTTCTGCCGCCGCGCAGACGGTTTTTGTTTCCCAGTCCTCATTAACGCAGGCTATCCAGTTGCTGGAGCAGGAGATTGGCGCCGTATTATTTAAGCGCCATGCGAAGGGAATGGAACTCACCCATCAAGGACATCAATTTCTACGCCAGTCATATTTGATTCTCGCCACGGTTGAAAATGCCAAGCGCAGCCTGGAGTTGGGTTGCGAGAACCTTAGCGGAACGCTAAAAATTGGCGTTACCAGCCTTGTCGCCGGCTACTTTCTGGTGGATATGCTGACTCGTTTTCGTGCGGCTTATCCCAATGTCACCACCCAACTGGTTGAAGATGAACGCCCTTACATTGAACACTTATTGGTCAACGGTGAGATTGATATTGGGGTGCTTATTCTATCGAATCTCGAAGACCGAGATGCGCTGCAAACTGAAGTGCTGATGCACTCGCCATATCGCTTATGGCTCCCTCCACTGCATCCGTTGCTGGAAAATGACAGCATTCGTCTGGCCGACGTGGTGAAAGAACCGCTTATCCAGCTAAACACCGACGAGATGGGCAGCCATCTACGCCGCATCTGGGAGAAAGCTAAACTTACGCCAACCATCGCCATGCGCACCGCATCCACCGAGGCGGTGCGCAGCTTGGTTGCCGCTGGCATTGGTGTCGCTTTGCTTCCTGATATGGCCTATCGCCCGTGGTCGCTTGAGGGAAATATGATTGAAGCCCGCACGCTAGTCGATACTCCAGAACCGCTGGATGTGGGATTAGCATGGCGGCGCGGCAGTGCAAGGCCAGAGCTTGTTACCCCGTTTCTGCAAATTGCCCGCGAGAATAGCGGGGCGCGTAAGCTATAACACCCCCTATATCCCTATAAAACATCAGGTATCTAAATAATCGAATGCAGCGTTCATAATTTCGTATTTGCCGCTAGCTAGCGGCTGCTCTAGGCTAAAATGAATTAATTTACATTTTAATTACAAATAAATGACATTTTAATAATGTCTCTTTTGCCCTAGAGGAACGCAGCATGAGCAGCGCGACGCAAGGACTTAACACACAGCAATTCATTGATGGTCTGCTGGTCACGGGAGAAGGCCCAGAAGAGCAATTGCTCAATCCGGCCAGCGGTGAAGTTTTGCTGTTGCTCGCCGAAGCTTCTGCTCAGCAGGTTTCAGACGCCGTGGAGTCTGCGCAACGCGCTTTTCCATCATGGTCTCGCACCATCCCAGCTCGACGCGCTGCCGTATTATTGGCGATTGCTGATGTGATTGAACGCCATGCAACAATGTTTGCCGAGCTTGAATCACTCAACTGCGGCAAACCCTACCATCAGGCTCTTTCAGACGATATTCCCGCTGCTATTGATACCTTTCGCTATTTCGCCGGAGCCGTACGCTGCCAGCATGGGCAGCTAGGAGGGGAATATCTGGAAGGTCATACTTCGATGATTCGCCGTGATGCTATCGGCGTGGTGGCGTCCATTGCACCATGGAATTACCCCTTGATGATGGCAGCATGGAAAATGGCTCCTGCGTTAGCCGCGGGCAATACCGTCGTCTTCAAACCCTCCGAACACACACCACTTTCCACACTGGCTCTGATCCCTTTATTACGCAACATCGTCCCTACGGGCGTGATTAACGTCGTTTATGGGCGCGGTGAAACCGTGGGGAATTATCTGGTGAATCACCCGCTGGTACGTATGGTTTCCCTTACCGGCGACATCGTCACCGGGCAGAAAATCATGCAGGCGGCGGTCAAGAACGTGAAACGCACGCATTTGGAACTGGGTGGCAAAGCGCCAGTGATCGTGTGCGATGACGCCGATTTAGATGACGTGGTCGCGGGAGTTCGCCGCTACGGTTTCTATAACGCCGGACAGGATTGTACCGCTGCTTGCCGTGTTTACGCCGACCGCAAAATTTATGACGCGCTGGTGGAATCTCTCGGCCACGCAGCCAGCTCTTTACGCTATGCGCGCAGCAACGATAGTGAAAATGAAATGGGCCCTCTTATCAGCGCCAGACAGCGCGATCGCGTGGCCAGCTTTGTCGAACGGGCGCTGGGTCACCCGCATATCGAACGGATCACCGGTGCGCAGATGCATTCCGGCCCCGGTTTTTTCTATCCACCTACGATCCTCGCAGGCTGTCAGCAGCAGGATGAAATTGTTCAGCGCGAGGTTTTTGGCCCTGTAGTGAGTATTACGCCGGTTGATTCCTTAGAGCAGGCGTTGCAGTGGGCGAATGAATCTGAATACGGCCTTGCGTCTTCCGTTTGGACCAAAAATATCGATCGGGCGTGGCAGCTAGCGGCGCAGCTTCAGTACGGGACAACGTGGATTAATACGCACTTCACGCTGGTTAGCGAAATGCCGCACGGCGGTCTTAAGCGCTCTGGTTATGGCAAGGATTTATCCGGTGATGCTTTGCAGGATTACAGCGTTGTGCGCCACATCATGGCGAAAGTAAAAGCGCAGTTTTAAGCACTAAGCAATTGATTACATAACAATGCAGGCAGTCCATCTGCCGCACTAAATAGCAGCACTACACAGACAGGGGATAGCAATGAAAAATACAGTTATCACGGCGCTTTCGGCGCTCTGTATCAGCGGACTGGGTGGGATTGCAACTGCTCAGGCCGATGGACTACCGCAAAAGCTCGGCCCGGCTGAAGGGCAGCTCGATATCATTACATGGCCAGGTTATATCGAACGTGGCCAAAGCGACAAAAACTACGACTGGGTGACCCAGTTTGAAAAAGACACCGGCTGCAAGGTCAATATCAAAACGGCAGCCACCTCCGATGAAATGGTTAGCCTGATGGCCAAAGGTGGCTACGATTTGGTCACCGCGTCCGGCGATGCCTCATTGCGCCTGATTTATGGCAAACGCGTTCAGCCGATCAATCCCGCTTTAATTCCGAACTGGAAAAACCTCGACCCTCGAATGGTCAATGGACCGTGGTACACCGTCAAAGGTGAAGTTTACGGCACCCCGTATCAGTGGGGGCCTAACCTGCTGATGTACAACACCAAAGTATTTCCAAAAGCGCCAGACACTTGGGGCGTGATCTTCGAACCACAAAACCTGCCGGATGGTAAAAGCAACAAAGGGCGCGTACAGGCCTATGACGGCCCAATCTATATCGCCGATGCCGCGCTCTACTTAAAAACCGCCAAGCCTGAGCTGGGGATCAAAGATCCGTATGAGCTGAACGAAACCCAATATCAGGCGGTGCTCGATTTACTTCGTACGCAACATCCGCTGATTCACCGCTATTGGCACGATGCTTCAGTGCAGATGAGTGACTTCAAAAACGAAGGCGTCGCTGCCGGTAGCTCATGGCCATTCCAAGCTAACGGCCTGAAAAACGAAGGCCAGCCAATCAATGCCGTATTCCCGAAAGAGGGCGCGACAGGCTGGGCAGACACCACCATGGTGCACGCACAGGCTAAGCATCTGACCTGCGCCTATAAATGGATGAACTGGCAGCTCACGCCAAAAGTTCAAGGTGACGTCGCCGCATGGTTTGGCTCTCTGCCAGCCGTGCCTGAGGGCTGTAAAGCCAGCACCTTATTAGGTGGCAACGGTTGCGAAGCGAACGGCTATAAATTCTTCGACAAAATTGCCTTCTGGAAAACACCGCAGGCCAAGTGTGAAAGCCAAGGCCAGTGTGTGCCGTATAGCCGTTGGACGCAGGACTATATCGCCATCATGGGTGGCAGATAGTGAATGTCTCATTAGGCTACTGCGCTTGATATTTTGAACTAGGGCAGTGCTCAGAATCCTCACGTACTACGTGTACGTTCCGGTTCTTGCGCGCTGTCCATGTTCAAACTCTCTGCGCTCGCTACGCCTACTGAGGCATCCACCAAAAATTTTACAGTTTTGTCGGAGAACATAAAAATGAGCGGCTCTGTTGAATTAATTGATGTATCCAAACTCTACGGCGACGTTCATGCGGTCGATCGCGTTTCGTTGACGATTAAAGAGGGAGAGTTTTTCTCTCTGCTAGGGCCTTCAGGTTCAGGAAAAACCACCTGTTTGCGTTTGATTGCGGGCTTTGAGCAGCCAACCAGCGGTTCTATTCGTATCCAAGGCCAAGAGGCTGCCGGACTGCCGCCTTACCAGCGTGATGTGAACACCGTGTTTCAGGATTACGCGCTATTTCCCCACATGAGCGTGCTGGAGAATATTGCCTACGGACTGATGGTGAAAGGCGTCGCTAAAAATGAGCGCATAAGCCGTGCCCGTGAAGCGCTTAACAGCGTTGCGCTGGCTGATTATGGCGAGCGTAAGCCTTCTCAACTCTCCGGTGGTCAGCGTCAGCGTGTGGCTTTGGCGCGTGCGCTGGTGAACCGTCCACGCGTTTTGCTGCTGGATGAACCGCTTGGCGCGCTCGATCTCAAACTGCGCGAGCAGATGCAAACCGAGCTGAAAAAGCTACAACGCCAGCTGGGCATCACCTTCATTTTTGTCACCCACGATCAAAGCGAGGCACTGTCGATGTCCGATCGCGTGGCGGTATTTAGCAAAGGGCGAATTGAGCAGGTCGATACGCCGCAAAAGCTTTATATGCAGCCGGAAACCGCCTTTGTGGCCGAATTCGTCGGTACTTCAAACGTTATTCGTGGCCCATCGGCAGAAACTCTGCTCGGACAGCCGGGGATCTTCTCGATCCGCCCAGAGCATATTCGTTTTGCACGTGATGTGGCGAAGCCAGAAGAGATCCACGTTCAGGGCGTTTTACGCGACGTCCATTACCAAGGTGCTGCAACGCGCTATGAAGTGATGATCGACAACGGCGTTCGTTTGTTCGTGAGTCAGGGCAATACGCAAGAGCAGCTTTTACAGCCGGTGCGGAATACCGGTGAACCGGTTCGCCTGTGCTGGGAAAGGAATGCGATGGTGGCGCTGGCGGGAGATCGCTGAGATGGAGATGGGCATGGACTACACCGAAGTTCGTAACCGTCCGGCGCGCCGGTTCTCCACGTTTTTATACCGCCGCCCGACGCTCTATTTACTGCTGTTACTCACGCCGCCGCTGCTATGGTTTGGGGTGATTTATCTAGGGTCATTATTCACCTTGCTGTGGCAGGGTGCATATACCTTTGATGATTTCACCATGACGGTAACGCCGGATTTCACGCTCGACAACCTCAAGGCGCTGTTCAATCCATCGAATTACGACATCATTGTGCGTACCTTAACGATGGCGATTTTGGTTTCTCTGGCCTGTGGACTGCTGGCGTTTCCCATCGCGTACTACATGGCGCGTTACACCAGCGGTCGTAGCAAAGCCTTCTTCTACATCGCGATTATGATGCCGATGTGGGCTAGCTATATCGTTAAAGTGTATGCGTGGACGCTGCTGTTAGCAAAAGACGGCGTGGCACAATGGTTCCTGCATTACATGGGATTAGAGCCGGTGCTGGCGTGGGTGCTGGGGATCCCTGATATTGGCGGCAGCACGCTGTCGACGTCGGGTCTTGGGCGCTTCATGGTGTTTGTGTACATCTGGCTGCCGTTCATGATTTTGCCGATTCAGGCCGCGCTGGAACGTTTGCCGCCAACCCTGTTACAAGCCTCTGCGGATCTCGGTGCGCGTCCGGTTCAAACCTTCCGTCATATCGTGCTGCCTTTGGCAATTCCAGGCATTGCCGCCGGATCGATTTTTACCTTCTCCCTCACGCTGGGTGACTTCATTGTGCCACAGCTGGTGGGGCCACCCGGTTACTTCATCGGCAGCATGGTATATGCCCAGCAAGGGGCGATTGGCAATATGCCGATGGCCGCAGCCTTCACGCTGGTGCCTATTGTGCTGATTGCTATCTATCTAACCATCGTGAAACGTTTGGGGGCTTTCGATGCGCTCTGATCTCAACGCTGCACCGTGGGGACTCAAAATCGCCGCGTGGGGTGGGCTGGTGTTTTTACACTTCCCGATTTTAATTATTGCCGCCTACGCCTTTAACACCGAGGACTCGGCGTTCAGCTTCCCGCCAAAAGGCTTCACTCTGCACTGGTTTGAGGTTGCAGCGGGAAGGCAGGATGTTTGGGATGCCCTATGGCTCTCGGTGCAAATTGCGGCAATGGCAACCACCATCGCGCTTATTCTTGGCACCTTGGCGGCGGCTGCGCTGTATCGTCGTGAGTTTTTTGGCAAGCAGACCATCAGTTTTTTGATCCTGTTACCGATTGCATTGCCCGGCATCGTTACGGGTATCGCGCTGCTCTCGGCGTTTAAAACGCTCAACATGGAACCAGGGATGATGACGATTGTGATTGGTCACGCCACTTTCTGCGTGGTGATTGTATTCAATAACGTCATTGCCCGTTTTCGCCGCACGTCGCACAGCTTGATTGAAGCCTCCATGGATCTGGGCGCCGATGGCTGGCAAACCTTTCGTCACGTGATGTTGCCGAGTTTGGCATCCGCCATGCTGGCGGGCGGAATGCTGGCCTTCGCCCTGTCATTTGATGAAATCATCGTCACCACCTTCACCGCAGGGCATGAGCGCACGTTACCGCTGTGGCTGCTAAATCAGCTTAACCGCCCGCGTGATGTACCGGTCACTAACGTGGTTGCGCTGTGCGTGATGTGCCTGACGGCGATCCCAATTTTAGGTGCGTATTACCTGACGAGAAGCTCGGAAGATATCGAAGGGGCGGGTAAATAAAAATAGGCTATCTTACTTGCCATTTTGTGGTTGGGCAGTGCTCGCTATCCTCGCGTACTTATGTACGCTCCGGTAGCTATGTACGCTCCGGTAGCTCCGCTCTGGCCGCCCACAAACTGTCTGCGCCGATAACGCCTATTTTGATGTGAGATGTTTTAGTTTGTAAGTATCTAAAGATACCCGAATTAGTTGGAGTTACAGCAAGGCGGCAAGAGAGAGACAAATTGGTCTGGAACCAATTTGAACAGCGCTTGCGCAAGCCCGTAGGGTGAGTCTCAGGGATGAGACTCATTAATCCCGATGAGCTTACATAAGTAAGTGATTCAGGTGAACGAGCGCAGCCAACGCAGCAGTAGCTCCAAATAAGAAGGGTATACAGCCGGCAGCGCTGCGCTGCCACCTCTCTTAATGAAGGATAAAACAATGCATACACAACTGCTGATTAACGGGCGTTTGGTCGAAGGTCAAGGTTCTGCGCTGCCTGTGTACAATCCCGCCACGGGGGAGGTTATTGCACATATTGCACAGGCAAGTGCCGCGCAGGTTGAGGAGGCGGTGAATGCGGCAGACAAAGCGTTCACCGAATGGGGGCAAACCACGCCGAAGGAGCGCGCTGCGCTGCTGTTGCAGGTCGCGGATGTTATTGAGCAGCAGGGCGAAGTGCTGGCGATGCTGGAATCGCAAAACTGCGGTAAGCCCTATCAGCGCGTGTTGGAAGATGAAATTCCTGCGATTGCCGACGTTTTCCGCTTCTTTGCTGGTGCGACCCGCTGCTTAAGCGGCCCGGTTGCCGGTGAGTATCTGCCGGATCACACCTCGATGATCCGCCGCGATCCGGTTGGCGTGATCGCCTCGATCGCACCGTGGAACTACCCGCTGATGATGGCCGCGTGGAAATTAGCGCCCGCGCTGGCGGCGGGTAATACCGTAGTGCTGAAGCCATCGGAACAAACGCCGTTGACCGCTTTCCATCTGTGCCAAACGCTGGCCGATCTGTTCCCTGCGGGCGTCGTTAACGTTCTGTTCGGTTTGGGTAAAGACGTGGGTGACGTACTGACAGGCCACCCAAAAGTGCGCATGGTCTCCCTTACCGGTTCTATCGGCACGGGCGCGCATATTATTGAACACACGGCGTCTACCATCAAACGCACACACATGGAGCTGGGCGGTAAAGCGCCGGTTATTGTGTTTGATGATGCCGACGTGGAAAAAGTGGTCGAAGGCATCCGCATATTTGGTTTCTATAACGCAGGGCAAGACTGTACAGCGGCCTGCCGCCTGTATGTGCAGAAATCAATCTATCAAAAAGTGGTGGATGCGCTAGCGCAAACGGTCTCCACGCTTGATATGGGGAATCCAGGCGATGAAAGCACTGAGCTTGGGCCGTTGATCACCGAGCAGCACCTACAGCGCGTAGAAGGCTTTGTTGAACGCGCCAAAGCGTTGCCGCATATCACGGTAGCTACCGGTGGTTCGCGCGTTAATGGTCCTGGTTTTTACTTCCAGCCAACCATTTTAGCGGGTGCTAAACAAGATGATGAAATCGTGCAAAAAGAGGTATTTGGGCCAGTCATCACCATCACGCCGTTTGATGATGAAGCGCAGGTCTTGGGCTGGGCGAACGATTCCAACTATGGCTTAGCTTCCTCCGTGTGGACGCGCGATGTGGGCCGCGCTCACCGCATGAGCGCACGTTTACAATACGGCTGCACATGGGTGAATACCCACTTCATGCTGGTGAGTGAAATGCCACACGGTGGGCAAAAACTCTCTGGGTACGGCAAAGATATGTCGATGTTTGGCCTAGAGGATTACACCGTGGTGCGCCATGTGATGATTAATCACGGGTAATCAATGTCCCCTCCATGTCTTCCGCTCTTGGGGAGATATCTTTGAAGAATTGAATCCATCCTAAAAAGCATTTTGCTCCCTCCTCTGCAAAGGGGAGGGCTGAGGTGGGTCATATCAACATTTAGCCTGAGAATATTTGATGGCTGACCTATACGTTGTCATCATGTAAAATAATTGTGATTTTCCTTCGATTTCAAATCTTAAAATAAAACTGGGAAGCATTATGAGCATCACAAGACGTGACTTTCTCAATGGGATGGCAATCACCATTGCAGCGGGATTAACACCGTGGCAGGCACTTCGAGCATCTCCTCAGGCTTTAACTCAAAGCCTTTACTATCCGCCAACCTTGACCGGTTTACGCGGCAACCATCCGGGATCGTTTGAAGCGGCTCATTTACTGGGGCGTGAAGGCAAACATTTCGATCCCAAAAGCACGCCGATTGAAGATCGGTTTGATCTGGTGGTCGTCGGTGCAGGGATCAGCGGATTGGCTGCGGCCTGCTTTTGGCAGCAGCTACATGGTAAAAATCAAAGCATTCTGTTGCTCGATAACCATGATGATTTTGGCGGGCATGCCAAGCGCAACGAATTCAACGTTGAAGGTAAAACGATACTCGGCTACGGCGGCAGTGAATCTTTCCAGTCGCCGCGTACTAACTTTAGCCCTGTCGCAATGGGGTTGCTGAAAACTCTCAACGTTGATATTGAACAGATGGCGAAAGATTTCGATCAGAATTTCTATCCTGATATGAAGCTAAGCCGTGGTGTTTATTTCGATCGCAAAAACTTTGGCGTTGATAAAATTGTTAACGGCGATCCGGGACGAGCGGTTGCCGATGACATTGCCCCCGAACGCTTAAACGGCCGCGATATCACCGCGTTCATCAGTGATTTCCCGCTGGCCGAATCCGATCGTCAGGCGCTGATCGCGCTGCACACGGAACAAAAAGATTATCTGCCTGAACTCAATACCGATGAAAAAGTGGCTTGGTTAGATAGCCATAGCTACAGCCAATTCCTGCGAGAAAAAGTGGGCCTAAGCGAAATGGCGATCCGCTATTTCCAGCAACGTACCAATGATTTCCAAGCGGTTGGTATTGACGCTACGTCGTGTAGCGATGCGCGTATTTGCGCATTACCAGGGCTCGATGGCATGAATTTGCCTCCGCTTGACGCCGAGTCGCTGGCCGATCTCGATGAGCCCTACATTTTCCACTTCCCAGATGGTAACGCAGGTTTGGCCCGCCTGATGGTACGTCATTTAATTCCGGCCGTTGCGCCGGGTGACACGATGGAAAGTATCGTATTGGCGAAGTTTGATTACAGCCAGTTAGATAAACCAGACTCTCCCGTTCGGCTGCGTTTAAACAGTACCGGTGTACATGTCGCGAACGTGAACGAGCAGGGTAAACCTTCCGTTGATGTGACGTATCTGACGGGCGACAAACTGCATCGTGTTCGTGCCGGGCAGGTGGTGATGGCGGGATACAACATGATGATCCCGTATCTGGTACCGGAAATGCCTGAAACACAGGCCGCTGCGCTGAAAGAGAACGTGAAATCGCCGCTGGTGTATTCAAAAGTGGTGATCCGCAACTGGCAGCCGTTTGTAAAACTTGGGGTGCATGAAATCTATTCTCCCGCCGCGCCTTATAGCCGCGTGAAGCTAGATTATCCGGTCAACATGGGCGGCTACCAGCATCCACGCGATCCTAACCAACCGATTGGGCTGCATATGGTGTATGTCCCCACGCTGCCGGGCAGCGGTCTAAGCCCGCGTGAACAGTCGCGCAAGGGACGTGCATTGCTCTTAGGCACACCGTTTGAAGTGCATGAAAAAATGATCCGCGAGCAGCTGCAGGGCATGTTTGGTGAGGCAGGCTTCGATCATCAGCGTGATATTCAAGCCATTACGGTTAACCGCTGGTCGCACGGCTACTCTTATTTCCTCAACGGGCTGTTCGATGATGAAAAAGAAGCCGAGCAAATTATTCATACTGCACGCCAGCCGATAGGGCGCATCACCATCGCCAACTCGGATTCAGATTGGAGCCCTTACGCGAACTCTGCGGTTGATCAGGCGTGGAGAGCGGTGAACGAGCTAACCGCGATGAACAAGGAGAGCGTATGAAACCGTTACTGATTTTAACGTTGTTAGCCACCAGCGCGGGCGCAAGTGCAATGTCGGCCGGTGAATATGTGGCAAAAGCGGGCGACTGCTCGGCCTGTCATACCTCTCCTCAAGGACAAGCGCTGGCGGGGGGAATGCGCTTCGCAACGCCGTTGGGCGATATTTACGCTACCAATATTACGCCAGATAAAACATACGGCATTGGTAGCTACAGCTTTGATGATTTTGATAAGGCGATGCGCAAAGGGGTGGCGAAAGATGGGCATCACCTCTACCCCGCGATGCCGTACACCTCTTATACCAAAATGACGCCTGAGGATATGCGGGCGCTGTATGACTACCTGATGACCGAAGTGAAACCGCAGGCGGTTGAAAATCAAAAGAGCGATATTCCATGGCCGCTCTCTATGCGTTGGCCTTTAGGTATCTGGAATTCATTGTTCTTACAAGACGGCATTTACCAACCACAGCCGGAAAAAGGCGATGAATGGAATCGCGGCGCCTATCTGGTTCAAGGGGCTGGGCATTGCGGTGCCTGCCATACGCCGCGCGGTTGGGCGATGCAGGAACAAGGTATGGATCAGGCTGAGCTACGTTTCTTGAACGGCGCAGAGCTGGATGGTTGGTATGCGCCTTCTTTACGTGGTCTAAACGTCAGCAAAGATGATTTAGTGCCACTGCTCAAGACAGGCCGCAGCCGCCATGCCGCGCTCAGTGGTCCGATGGGAGAAGTGGTTACACACAGTTCACAATACCTGACAGATAGCGATCTAAAAGGAATCGCCACTTACCTGCTCAGCTTGGAAGCCTTACCGAATGACGCTAAGCCGACCAAACCGGCGGCGGGTGCGATGTTGTCTGGGGCTCAAACCTATGCGCGTTATTGTTCTACTTGCCATACCCCGAAAGGTGAGGGCGTTGATTTCACCATTCCGCGTCTGGCAGGGAACCTCACGGTGAATGCCGATAATCCGCAAACGCTTATCCGCGTGGTGCTCGACGGCGCGCAAACGCCGGTCACGCAGCAGCATATGTCTTATGCGATGCCGGGCTATGGTTGGGCGCTGAATGACCAAGAGGCCGCTGATTTGATGAGTTATCTGCGCGGCAGCTGGGGAAATAAAGCAGAACCCGTTACGGCTGAGCAGGTAGGGAAAGTGCGGGCTGAAATTAAGAAGTAGTGTTGGTCTAATACGCTATAACCCTCCCCTTCGACGGGGAGGGAATCGATTTGGTAAGAAAAATTAAACTAGCCGAATGTTCAAACCCCTTCCAACGCCTTCTCTGCGTACAAATACCCAATCCCCATAATTTGCTGTGGCCGGGTCAGTTGGCCAAAGCCGATGCGGGTGGCGTTTGTCATATTCGGATCGGCGGGATCAAAAGGATTAAACCCCGTTTGACGCATAATGGCACTGAGCCAACGATCGCCAAAGCCGCAGCTGCGACCGTAGAAATAGATCCGGTTGATATTCAAAATATTCAGAAAGTTATACAGGCTGAGGCCAATGGCGCTTGCCGCGCTATCCACCCATGATTGCACCTGCAGATCGCCTTGTTGGTAACGCTCAATGAGGTGTTTGCTGCTGAGTGAATCCCAATCGGTTTGAATGCTGCTGTGTGGCTGAGATTTCAGCCAAATGCGCGCGCGTTTTTTTAGCGCAGAAAGCGAGGCGACGGTCTCCAAGCAGCCGTAGCGGCCACAGTCACAGGCCACGCCGTCGGGATTTACGATGGTATGCCCGATTTGTCCGCTGCCGTATAAGCTACCGCGATAAATCTGCTGGTTAATCACAAATGACGAACCAATCCCATAATCCACATTGATAACGCAAAAATCCTGCTGATTATCCGTATTTTGCCATTTCTCCGCCAACGCGAGCATCACGCAGTCATTGTCGAGCAAAACGCGAGTTTTCAGCTTTTCCTCTAGTAGATATTTCATTTCAATGTGCTCTTTCCATGGTGCCTGCGGCATATTTTGTGAAACGCCGGTGACAGGATCGACCTGACCGTGAACGGCCAGTGCCAACTGGATGGTGCGCTGTGGGTAAAGCTTTCTCTGCTGGTAATAGACCTGTTCAATGGCCGTCAGTAGATCTTGAGGGTGGGGCGCTGAAACGGCGGTAAATTGATATTCACCCAAGGGCAAAATCTGGCTGTTGACGAGCTGACTCTCAATACAGTTTGGCGTTATGTTCATACATAAAATAAGGGCATTACCCGCGGGGATCTGATAGCACCCACCGCTTAATCCGCGGTTGCTGAGCATGCGATCTGAGTGCTCTATTTTCCCTTCATCCAGCAGCTCTTCCAGTATTTTTCCAATCGCCGGAATGGATAACCCCGTTTGCTGCGCCAGCATCGATTTGCTGGCGTGCTTATAGCGGTAGATCAACGCCATCAATATCCGCTTATTGAGATGACGCACCCGCTGATTATTCAATCCCAGATCAAACATTTCACTTAACTCCGTTAACTGTATTGCGTGAGCGTTGCTCACAACGGAAAAGAATCGCTCACATACACTGCAAACATACATCAGTTCACTGTCATTTTTTTACTGGAGATGCGGAAATGTACGGCGACGTCAAAGTTTGGCAAGAAAGTGTGACCTTACCGACCTATCGCACCGGAGCGGAAGATCCCAACCCGATGTTTTTAGAAAAGCGGGTTTATCAAGGATCGTCTGGCGCGGTCTATCCCTATGGCGTGATCGATACGTTAACCGGTGAATGTGAAGATCGTCAGTATCAGGCCGTATGGCTGGAAAATGATTTCATTCGCGTTATGTTGCTGCCTGAACTCGGGGGACGAATTCATCGAGCCTACGACAAAGTGATGCAGCGTGATTTTGTGTATTACAACGAAGTCATTAAACCTGCGCTGGTGGGATTGGTTGGGCCATGGATCTCTGGCGGAATTGAATTTAACTGGCCGCAGCATCATCGTCCAACCACGTTTATGCCGGTGGATGTGACGATTAGCCAACAGGACGACGGCAGTAAAACGGTTTGGCTGGGAGAGGTTGAGCCGATGCGCGGTTTACAGGTCATGACCGGTTTTACGCTGTATCCACAAAAAGCGTTGATCGAAATTAAGGGCAAAGTTTTCAACGGTAACGCCACGCCGCGTCATTTCCTGTGGTGGGCAAACCCTGCGGTGAAAGGCGGCGACGATCACCAAAGCGTGTTCCCGCCCGATGTCACGGCGGTGTATGACCACGGCAAGCGTGATGTTTCGGCTTTCCCTATTGCAACCGGCACCTACTATAAAGTGGATTACTCCGCTGGCGTTGATATTTCCCGCTACAAGAATATTCCCGTGCCGACGTCATATATGGCTGATAAGTCAGATTACGATTTTGTGGGTGCTTATCATCACGGTGAGCAAGGCGGTCTGCTGCATATCGCCGATCACCACGTTTCCCCAGGTAAAAAGCAGTGGACGTGGGGCAACTGCGATTTTGGCCTTGCGTGGGATCGCAACTTAACCGATCACAACGGTCCTTACATTGAGCTGATGACGGGCGTATTCACCGATAACCAGCCGGACTTTACCTGGCTTGCGCCTTACGAAGAAAAGGTGTTTGTGCAGAACTTTCTGCCATACAGCAAGCTAGGAACCTTGCAGAATGCCAATACGCAGGCAGCGATTAAGCTGGAACGTACTAACGGAGAATTGCAGCTTGGGCTATACGCTATTGCTCCGTTGAACGATGTATCGCTAGTGGTGAAAGGCGAAGGCGAGGAAATTTTCCGTCAGCCGCTTTCCCTTCAACCGGCTCAAGCATGGCTGCACGCGTTGCCTGTTAGTTCACCGCAGCGCTTAACGCTGTTGTTGCTGGATCGCGATGGCTGCGAAATTATCAGCTACCTTGAACATATTCCTGAAGAAACCCCACTGCCTCAGGCGGCGACTGCGCCACAAAAACCAGAGCAAATCACCAATACCGACGAGCTCTATTTTATCGGCCAACATCTTGAGCAATATCTCCACGCCAGCCGTTCAGCCTTTGATTATTACCGCCGTGCATTGGATATCGATCCTCTCGATTATCGCTGTAACGTTGCGCTGGCAACGCTTGAGTTTAACCGCGCTGATTTTGAGCTGGCGGCAAGTCATGCCAATACCGCTCTGCAACGTGCGCAGCGCTGGAATAAAAATCCGCAGTGCGGTCAGGCAAGCATGCTGCTGGGTTCTGCCCGCGAAAAGCTAGGGCAAGAAACACAGGCCTATGATGACTATTTCAAAGCCACGTGGAGTGGAAATTGCCGCGATGCGGCGTTTTATGCTTTGGCACGCTTAGCGTTGCGAAAAGGCGATGCGGAACAAGCCCTGACGTTTATCAATCAGAGCCTGAATTTCAACGGCGCAAACAATTTAGCCATGGGGTTAAAGGCACTGGTTTTACAGCAGTTGGGAGAGACCAAACAGGCGCTTGAATATGTCACTTCTCAGTTGACCCACTATCCGTTGAGCTATGTCTTGCTGTATGCGCAGTCGGTTTTGAACGGCGACGCGAGCGCATTGACTCAGGTTGCGGGAGCTCGAGGAGTCAACGCCTGCGTGTTAGCAGGATGGCTGGTGGGATTAGGCCGAGAAAAAGAAGCTTTGGCGCTGCTGAAACTTTTGAACAGCCAAGAGTCGCTCCCGCTGCTGTATCGTGCGGCATTAACTCAGGACGCAAGCGAGCGAAGCCACTGTTTACAGCTGGCGCGTGAGAACTTTGCGCTTAAAGTCCGCTTCCCTAACACCTTGGATGATATTGCTGTTTTACAACGCCTTCCTCAAGACGGTTTTGCTCAATATCTCCTGGGCTGTTTCTTCTACAGCAAGCGTAGTTATGCCCGCGCCGAATCCTGTTGGCTGTTTGCATTAAGGCAGATGCCAGATTTTGCCGCGCTGCACCGCGTGCTTGGGATTTATGCATTTAACAAGCAGGGCAATTTGGGTCAAGCCGCGGAGTATTTCCAGCGTGCGCTTGACCTTGAGCCTGAAAATCCACGCCTGTTGTTTGAGTTCAGCTATCTGCAAAAACTAACGGCGGTTCCAACCGTACAGCGCCTGCAACTGCTGGACGATCGCCGCGATGTGGCGCTTAAACGTGACGATCTCACCGCTGAGCTGCTCAGTCTTTATCACATTCACCATAAGGTGGATGCGGCCGCTGAAATTCTGTGGCGCCGCCAATTCCATCCATGGGAAGGCGGCGAAGGCAAAGTCACAGGGCAGTTTTTAATTAACCATCAGCGCCGTGCGTTGGCGTTGATGCAGGAGCGCCATTACGCCGAAGCCTACGACGTGCTACGTCAGTCGCTTAGCTATCCCTCCAACCTCGGCGAAGGGCGTTTGGTGGGACAAAGCGACAACGACATCTGGTTCTTAATGGCTATTTGCGCCGAGAAAATGGGTGAAAAAGAGCAGTCTCAATCTGCGTTACAGCACGCACTGCAGGGCGGTTCTGCGCTGAGTGCGGGACGTTACTACAACGATCAGCCTGTTGATTATCTGTTTTACCAAGCGATGGCGGCTGCGCGTTTGGGTGAGCGAGAGCAGGCTCAGCAGCAGTTCCAATCCATGATCGATTGGGCTAAACAGCATAGAAATGATTTATCAGAACCTGATTTCTTCGCCGTTTCTCTGCCTGATCTGATTGTTCTAGATGCATCGGCGCAGGAACAGCATAGCCAACACTGCTTGTGGGTTGAGGCATTAGGGCATTTAGGGTTGAGCGATGAAGCGAGCTTTATACGCCTCACCGATGAGCTGTTAAAACGCAATCCGGCTCATGATAAAGCGCATTTGTTATGCCTAGCAGTACAACACGGCATCTTTAATCACTAAGCCACAACGGGCCACGGTTGTGGCCCACATTTCTATGACTGCGTAAACCTCTGTCCTACAAGGTTAAAATAAGGTGAAAAAATGAAAACCACGCAGAACCATCTCAATATGTCTTACGTCTGGATGATATGTCTGGTCGCGGCCTGTGGCGGGTTACTTTTTGGCTATGACTGGGTGGTTATTGGCGGTGCCAAACCCTTTTATGAAGCCTATTTTGGGATCACCGATCCGGCTCAGTCAGGATGGGCGATGAGCTCCGCATTGGCGGGCTGTGTTTTTGGTGCTTTGATTTCTGGCTGGTGCGCCGATCGCTTTGGTCGCAAGCTGCCGCTGATAATTTCAGCCATTCTATTCTCTGCGTCTGCGTGGGGAACGGCGGTGGCAACGCACTTTGATTGGTTCGTGTTTTACCGCATCGTTGGCGGCGTAGGCATTGGTCTTGCTTCCGCGCTGAGCCCAATGTATATCGCTGAAGTGAGTCCGGCCGAAAAACGGGGCAAATTTGTAGCCATCAACCAGCTGACGATCGTTATTGGCGTTTTGGCCGCTCAGTTGGTTAACCTGATGATCGCTGAACCGGTTGCCAGCTCGGCAACCATGCAGGACATTCTGCAAAGCTGGAATGGACAAGTTGGCTGGCGCTGGATGTTTGGCGCAGAGCTGATTCCGGCGGTGCTGTTTTTATTCCTGATGTTCTTGGTTCCAGATTCTCCGCGCTGGTTGGCGAAGGCCGGTAAACAGGACAAAGCGGAACGCATGCTGCGGCGTATCGGTAGTGCAGAATATGCGCGAGAAACGATGGCTGATATTCGTGAAACGCTTGGCGAAAATACGCAGAAAGTGGCGGCAAGTGAGCTCCTGAATCCACGTGTTAGGCCGATTATCGTGATTGGGATCGTGCTGGCGGTTTTCCAACAGTGGTGCGGGATCAACGTAATCTTTAACTATGCGCAGGAGATCTTTGCTTCAGCCGGTTTTGATATTAACAGCACGCTTAAATCGATAGTGGCTACCGGGTTGATTAATCTGATCTTTACCATTATCGCCTTACCGCTGGTGGATAAGCTGGGGCGTCGCAAATTAATGCTGCTGGGAGCCGCAGGCCTGACCATCATCTATGTGCTGATTGCCGGTGCTTATGCGCTGGGCATTATGGGATTGCCTGTTTTGCTGCTGGTGCTTGCTGCGATTGCGATTTATGCCCTGACGCTTGCGCCTGTGACGTGGGTGTTGCTGTCTGAAATCTTCCCTAACCGCGTGCGCGGTATGGCGATGTCGGTTGGGACTTTAGCGTTGTGGATTGCCTGTTTCTTACTGACTTACACTTTCCCGCTGTTGAATGCGAATTTGGGGGCATCGGGGAGTTTCTTACTTTATGGCATCATCTGTGCGCTCGGGTTTGTGTTTGTATTACGCAGCGTGCCTGAAACCAAAGGTGTTACGCTGGAAGCGCTAGAACATCAGTTGGCGGGGAGTACCAAACCCGTTGAATCAAGCGTGAAACAAGCATGATGGATATCTATACTCTCTCTACCTCGCGGTTTCGGCTGCGGGTGACAGCGCAGTCCGCGGCGATCTTAAGCTTTGATGACGTGCGTAGTGGCACGGAAATTCTTCGGCCTTATCAACAGGCGACTGGGTGGCATCCGGGCGAAAGCGCGTTGTTTCCTATGTTACCTTTGGCGAACCGAGTGCGAGATAATCGCTTTTACTTAGCCGGACGTGAAATTTGTCTGCCGGACAGTGCCTTGGATAACCAATTTTTTTTACACGGCGATGGCTGGCTACAGCGCTGGCAACTGCAAGATTTGAGCTGCACACACATTTCCCTTGGTCTACGAGTGCAACACAGCTGTGGTTTTGATTATTCGGCGAATTTGGTTTATCGGCTCACGGACGAAGGACTCAGCGCGCATCTTACATTACGCCACTGTGGCGTGGAGCCGATGCTTTATGGGCTAGGCTTTCATCCTTTCTTTGTGAAAACACCGCAGACACAAATTCAGTTTTCCTCTTCAGGCTATTGGCCAGAGGGCGAACTGCATTTGCCTTTAGCATGGCAGGGTAACACGCCAGCAGCGCTGGATTTCACCCGCACGAAAGTGCCGGATAATGCGTGGATGAATCAGGGCTATTCGGGGTGGAGTGGCATTGCTCATCTTGTGACGCCGAATCAGCCGACGATTTCGTTACGCAGTTCCGTACCTTATCTGATGCTGTTTCAAATGCCTGATGAACCGTTTATTTGCCTTGAACCGCAAAGCCATCCTGTTGATGCCCATAATATGGATGGACAACCGGGGCTGGTGTTGTTGGGGAAAGGGGAGGTGACGGAGATGGGGATGAGGGTGGAGGTGGGAGGATAGTTGGCAAGAAAGGCTGCTTATCTGCCGTCTTCTGTTTTCTGTGAGAGCTGTGAAGGTTTTCGTCCGCCCATGAGCAAATAGCGCTCTATGAAACCACTGGCGTAGGCGTCCGACGAGAGGTTGCCAGCGCGCAACCTCTCGACTCTCGCGCTTTTTTACCGCGTCGTTTGGCCGACCGGTCTCGGAGCGTACATCCTGTACGCCCTCAACCTGCCACCAGCGTCCCTGCTGGCGGCTCTAAAATGCATTCTTTCAACTTGAAAAGACAAAAGACAAAAGACTATTTTTATTTTTTTAATTGTTTAAGTCTTGGTAGTTAGAGCAGTGGAAACAGGAGGTTTCCACTAGGGGAGGAGGCGCCATGGATGGCGCATGCCGACCCGGCGCGGAGATGGCATTGCGGATAAAAGAGCGCGGGTTAAGGGTGGGCGCTCTGGCCCACCCTTATCGAACGCCTTCGACTTAGTTTGTATGTGAATGCCGTTACTGATAGGCGGTCGAAACCTTACACGGTGATCACATAATCACATCATCAATCGATGATGCAAAAACCCTCACACCACCTTATGTGGCCCAAAACACTCATAGTGCATACGGTCGGCATCGACGCCTAGTGCTTGTAGTTGCTTGGCGACATGCTGCATAAATCCAACTGGACCACAGAAATAGTAGTGCATTTCTGGGTTATTCAATTTCTCAGCGAGTGGGGTGATATCCATCAATCCCTGATAGTTGAAATCGATATCAATACGATCGTCTGCGCTGGTTTCTTGCAGCCAGACGTGGCTTTGAGCCTGAGGCATTGCGGAGATAATCGTATTAACTTCATCGGCAAAGGCGCGAACCCTGCTGTTTTCTGCTGCGTGTAGCCACTGGATTTCGCCCTGATGACCACGAGCCTGTAACGTGCGTAGCATGCCAAGCATTGGGGTTTGGCCGACGCCGCCAGAAATTAATGCAACAGGCGTGTTTTCTTTTACTTCTAAGAAGAAATCACCGTGCGGAGGCGCGATGTGGATCACGTCGCCTTCTTGCGCGATATCATGCATAAAATTCGATACTTGTCCCTGACCTTCACGTTTTACAGCAATACGATAGTATTCGCCGTTTGGCTCATTGGTCAGAGAATATTGGCGAATTTCCTGATGCGGCAGGCTTGGGTGGCGGATATAAACAGCCAAATATTGCCCCGGCTGGAAATCGGCTACGCGACTTCCATCTTCAGGAACCAAAATAAAACTGGTGATTAAGTCGCTTTGCTTTTCTTTCTTAAGGATTTTGAACGGGCGAAGTTCGCGCCAGCCACCCTCAGTGGTTTCACTTTGCTGGTAAATCTGAGATTCACGCTGGATAAAGACATCGGCCAAAACGCCATAGGCTTTGCCCCAAGCTTCCAGAACTTCGTCACCCGGATTAAACATTTCTTCTAAGGTTTTCAGCAGGTGATGACCGACGATTTGATACTGTTCTGGCTTAATATTAAAGCTGGCGTGTTTCTGGGCAATGCGTTCAACGGCGGGCAGTAGCGCTGCTAGATTTTCAATATTAGTGGCGTAAGCACAAATGGCGTTAAACAGCGCTTCTCGCTGATCGCCATTGCGCTGATTACTCATATTAAAAATCTCTTTTAGCTCGGGATTGTGTTCAAACATCCGGTCGTAAAAGTGTGCAGTGAGCTTCGGCCCCGTAGCCGCTAATAATGGAATAGTGGATTTAACGGTGGCGATGGTTTGGCTATCCAACATAAAAAAGTCCTCGTCATTGCAGGTGTTTTAATTGATGTATTTAAAATGCAACTTACAGATTTTTCTTTGAGCTGTAAATCCCTATTTTTGTTGTGCTGATGTTATTTACTTAGCGCTTTTATCGCTTTTGTTTCGCCAAGGTGAAATTGTTGCATATCACATTTGAAGAAAACTCCTGCAGGCATGCGTCTTCATGTGCAGTATTAAAGCCTTATGTAGCGCCAAGCCAAACGTTTGCGTAAAAACATGGCCTAGGGTCTATCGTAACAAGGTGAAAACATATTACACTGTGGGCAGTCGCCTTACGGGGTGTATTTTTATTGAACACTAGCGAATAGACAATTCAGGTTAGCTGAGTCAGGAGAAGCGGATGTTAAAGCGTGAAATGAACATTGCCGATTACGATGCCGAGCTGTGGCAGGCAATGGAGCAGGAAGTCGTGCGTCAGGAAGAGCACATTGAGCTTATCGCATCAGAAAACTATACCAGCCCGCGTGTTATGCAGGCTCAGGGCTCTCAGCTGACCAACAAATATGCTGAAGGTTACCCAGGCAAGCGCTATTACGGCGGTTGCGAATACGTTGATATCGTTGAACAACTGGCTATCGATCGTGCGAAAGAGCTGTTTGGCGCAGATTATGCCAACGTGCAGCCGCACTCCGGTTCTCAGGCCAACTTTGCCGTATACACTGCGCTGTTACAGCCAGGCGATACCGTGCTGGGCATGAACTTGGCACACGGCGGCCATTTAACTCACGGTTCTCCGGTTAACTTCTCCGGCAAACTGTACAACATCGTTCCTTACGGCATCGATGAAAGCGGCCATATCGACTATGACGACTTGGCAGCTCAGGCTGAAAAACACCAGCCGAAAATGATCATCGGTGGCTTCTCTGCTTACTCTGGCGTGGTTGACTGGGCGAAAATGCGCGAAATTGCTGACCGCATCGGTGCTTATCTGTTTGTCGATATGGCCCACGTTGCTGGTTTAGTCGCTGCGGGTGTTTATCCAAACCCTGTCCCACATGCGCATGTTGTGACTACCACGACCCATAAAACGCTGGCTGGTCCGCGTGGCGGCCTGATTTTGGCGAACGGTGGCAGCGAAGAGATGTATAAAAAGCTGAACTCGGCGGTATTCCCTGGTGCACAGGGTGGCCCTCTGATGCACGTGATTGCCGGTAAAGCCGTTGCTTTGAAAGAAGCGATGGAGCCAGAGTTTAAAGCTTATCAGCAACTGGTCGCTAAAAACGCCAAAGCGATGGTTGAAGTATTCCTGAACCGTGGTTACAAAGTGGTTTCTGGCGGTACTGAAAACCACCTGTTCCTGCTGGATCTGGTTGATAAAAATATCACCGGTAAAGATGCTGACGCCGCGCTGGGGCGCGCCAATATCACCGTGAACAAAAACAGCGTGCCTAACGATCCGAAGAGCCCGTTTGTGACTTCAGGTGTTCGCGTGGGGACTCCGGCTATTACTCGCCGCGGCTTTAAAGAAGCTGACGCGCGTGAACTGGCAGGTTGGATGTGTGACGTATTGGATAACATCAACGACGAAGCCACCATCGAACGTACTAAACAGAAAGTATTAGATATTTGCGCACGCCTGCCGGTTTACGCATAATCTTTTGGCTTGATGTGAAAAGCCCGCTTTAAAGCGGGCTTTTTTGTCGCTGAAAACCCGCCTATTTATCTGCCAGAACGCCTTCCTGCATCAGCCATGCGCCAAAACTCACGGCGATTAGACACAGTTCTTCGGGTGGAAAATGAATATGGTAATCGAGTTCGATATGACGAACGGCCTGTTGAGTCATATTCATCAGCCCGGGATAAAGCCGTTCGATTTCATCCAATAATAGATTACTGATTTTTAAGCCAAATAAGCAACGTTCAATCGCGGGGCCCATATGGGCAAATAGCTGAGTACAAAGCTGTTCCCGATGGCTAAATGTCACGTGAGTAGCATGTTCTATTTGCCGAATGGCAACCTCGATCTCATCCATCAAACGCCGATCTTCTGGGTAAGCGTGGGGCAAATAGCGGTAGGTTTTAATGAGCGTTAGTAACAGCGTGGTAAATTCTGATTCTAGATCGAGCGCCTGAGCGGGTAGCTGCCCAAAAGCGGCATGGCACAGATTTCGCGCCACGCTGTATTCTTCTTTGGCTTGTAGCCAGCGCTTTAAATGTGCCGGAAAGACCGGGAGCTGTGCGGTTTGCCTTTGATAATGGCTGTAGTGTAAAAAAGACCGAATGAGATCGCGATGCTGGTCGCTAAAATTACGCTGCAAGGTGGCTTCAGCCTGAAAGAGCACATCGATGATTTGTTGTGAAAAATGAGCTGTAGTGATACCTGTTGGGCTCTCATTGATGCGGGGCACAAAAATAGTTTCAATGCTGTTAGGAACAAGCCGTTGAGAGCGCCTTAGCCAGTGCAGCAGACAAAGCCGCTGATCGTAAGCTGAACCTTGTAGCCGATAACCTTGTTTAGGATGGAAGATCACACGCAGCGCATGAAAACGCATGATCTCTTGTGCAACGCTGTGGATATCTAATTCGGCTTGTTCGGGCAATACACGATTAATCCGGCCAATGGTTGCCAGATGTAGCGGGGTTGTCGGTGTGAACAGCAATAGCACAAGATTACAGTGCCTTTGCTGTGCTGAGAGCTCAGGCACCAGAGGTGTGTCTAAACTCATATTCATATCTCTTTAGTTTCGAGCAGTGAATGAACATGTTTGTTGGCTAAGAATAGCAAAGTTGTGCAAAGGCGCGGTGCTGATGTGCCAAGTTTTTGTATTTTTGTGATACAGAAATGAATGAGTTTGATTACCTGCCGCGCTTTGCGGCTGTTGCTAAGGATTAAATAGGGCGTTTATGTTGTATTTTGGGATCAAAAAACAGCGATTTCTGTGCTGCTTTGGCTGGTTAATCATGATCGGCGGGCTCATTTTTTCTCGCGCAGGGTTAGCGCACCCGCATAGTTTTATTGAAATGAAAAATGCGTTTGTGATGAACGATAACCAACTGATCGGAATGAACATGACGTGGACGATGGATCCGCTCACATCAGCCGATCTGCTCTACGATGCAGGCAATGCGGCGAACGGGTCGGAAATCTGGAAACAGCTAGCCGCAGAAGTGATGGCAAACGTGATTGGCCAGCACTATTTCACTGAATTTTATCACGATGGTAAAAAGGTCAAATTCCTCGATCGCCCACGCCAATATCATCTCAGCCGCGATGGCAATAACGCTATTTTGTCATTTGAAATGCTGCTGGCAAAGCCGCAGCCTCTGAACGCCCATTTTTCCGTCCTGACCTACGATCCCACTTATTACGTGGATATGACCTACGCTGATGCGACCTCTATCAGCCTGTCTGTCGATGTTCAGGCGAGGTGTAAATTAGAATTGATAACGCCTAAGCCTGATACGTCACTACAAGCCTATGCGCAAAATCTTGATAAAGCGGATGCTCCTGATGAAGACATGGAGTTAGGGAAACAGTTTGCGCAGCGCGTGGAGATCACATGTCATTGATCGTTCCGACTATCCCAAAAAAGTCGACGCTATGGCGCTATATGCCTTTGGCGATAGCGGCATTGCTGCTGATTTCAGCGTTGGTGTATGGCGCTGTTCACTGGAACGATTGGCTTTTTGTGGCGATTGAATGGCAAAAATCATTGCATCAATCGATGTCTCAGCTTTTACAGCAGGTTGGTGATAATTCAAAACAGGCTGGTTTAACACTGGTTGCACTGAGTTTTGCCTATGGCGTTCTTCATGCTTTGGGGCCAGGGCATGGCAAAGTGGTGATCACGACTTATCTGGCGACCAATCCATCTCGATTGCGCAGCAGCGTACGCCTAACATTAGCCGCTTCGTTGCTACAAGGTCTGGTCGCTATAGCTCTTGTTTCAGGGGTATTAGGCGTTTTGCAGCTTTCAACGCGCTATCTGCATCAAAGTAGTTTCTGGCTGGAGAAAACCAGCTATCTGCTGGTTGTGGTCTTAGGTGCGGCTCTCTGTTGGCGCGCTCTGAGGAAGGTCTTCGTGCTTAAGCGACGGACGTCTTCTACTCCCTTGCAGATTTCAGCCATTAAACCGTTGAATCAGAGTGCTCATCAGGAGCATCGTCACTCGGCTAACTGCGGTTGTGGACATAAACATGTGGCGAGCGATAGTGAAATTGCGGCGGCGACTACGTGGAAAACGCAGTTTGCGGTTGTTGCAGCGATGGGAATGCGACCGTGCTCAGGGGCCATCTTGGTGCTGTTATTTTCCAAAGTCATCGGAGTTTATGGCTGGGGTATTTTAGCTGCAATGGCGATGGCGGCGGGGACGGCGTTAACGATCAGCGGAATTGCGCTTTTGGTTCATATGGCGCGGCAGATAGTTGTTCGCTGGGCGATTGAACGAGGCCGCAGCTTTAGCCCATATTGGGGATTATTGTTGATGTTTATCGGCGGTGTATTGATGATCTTCGTGGGTTTGCTGATGTATCAAAGCGCAATCCCTGCGGGGATGGGAAGTGGTAGGATTTTTGGGCGTTAACGTATTGTGATAGAAACAAAAAAACCGTCTTAAAGACGGTTTTTTTGTGCCAGTTAGGTTAGCGGCCTTTCTGGCGAAGTCTCATTATCAAAGCAATGTTGCAGTAATAAAATTGCCTAGATAAACAAGCGCATCACAGTGGGTTATTTTTAACCTATCCTGCCGTGGAAGTCAAAGAATCTATGGCACCTAGTGGGTGTTTTTAATACAAATATTTTTTGTGGTTTTGATAAAAACGCCATGTTTAATAAACGATTAATTGCAGAGTATGATTTCTGACGGCCCTTTTCGCTGCCTTGCAAGCAGGCGCCGGATCGAAGGAAAGGAAATCCGCAGATCGTTAATGCAAGCGCATCACAGTGCTTGTTTTCACGGTAGGATCTCCGGTGGTGTTGCTGTGAAGCGGTCTTTGTATGGATCGCACAATGAAACGGTACGTTTGTATCCTGCTTATTGTTTCTGGCTCGTTACTATCGCTGGGAAAGGGGAATTGGAGTATTGCCAATAATTCCGTCTCGGTGACGGTTAACTGTCTGGCAAGTCGCTAAAATGAAAAAACCGCCCGAAAGGGCGGTTTTTTTACTCAACGAGCGGAAGTATTAGCGCTTCAACGCTTCGCTCAGTTCGTCACGGACATTGGCCAGAATCGCTTTCACCACGCGAGGGTTACCCGCGATGATGTTGCCGGAGCTCAGGTAGTTGTGACCGCCAACAAAGTCGGTAACCAGACCGCCTGCTTCACGAACCAGTAATTCGCCACCGGCAAAATCCCAAGGCTTCAGACCGATCTCAAAGAAACCGTCAACGCGACCTGCGGCAACATAGGCCAGATCAAGCGCTGCAGAGCCAGTGCGACGGAAGTCTGCACACTGAGTAAACAGTTTACCAAGGATAGCAATATAAGCAGGTGCGTGCTGTTTGACTTTGAACGGGAACCCGGTCGCCAGAATGGTGCCGTCTAAATCTTTAGCGGTGGTGCCGCGCAGACGATAGCCGTTCAGCTGTGTACCCTGACCGCGGGTTGCAGTGAACAGTTCATTACGCATTGGATCATAGACCACAGCAACTTCTGTACGGCCTTTGATGCGTACAGCGATAGATACCGCGAAGTGTGGAAGACGTTTGATGAAGTTTGCAGTGCCATCCAGTGGATCAACTACCCATTGAATGTCGTGATCTTCACCGACCAGTTCACCGCGCTCTTCGCTGATAATCGTGTGCTTAGGGTAAGACTTACGGATAGTCTCAATGATCAGGTGTTCAGCGTCACGGTCAACGTTGGTCACGAAATCGTTGCTGCCTTTCTGTGTAGTTTCAACAGCGTCAGGAGTTTCGTAATTTTTGGCAATCAGGTTACCAGCCTTACGCGCAGCGCGTATGGCGATATTCAGCATCGGATGCATGGGTATCTTCCACGGGATGTTAAAGAACAGGAAACGGCGCGCAGTATAGCAGGCTGCGAATTAAACAGCCACGTCTGATTTCAATTCGTTTCTTCTTTATAATTTGGCAGAACTATCGCGATGGGGCGTTTTGCTAGGCCAACGAAAAGCCAATAATGAGAATTCTATCAGAAACGGATTAAATCAATAGAAACGATCAATAGACGCTTTATGTTAAGATATCGCGATTATTCAAACCAAATCAGAGTTAGCATGCTGGACAACATTCGTATTGTGCTGGTGGAGACTTCCCATACCGGAAACATGGGATCGACTGCACGAGCTATGAAAACCATGGGGTTAACCAACCTCTACCTCGTCAATCCATTGGTAAAGCCAGATTCTCAGGCTATCGCCTTATCTGCGGGTGCCAGCGATGTGATTGGTAATGCCACTATCGTGGACACTTTTGATGAAGCTATTGCCGGTTGTAGCCTGGTTGTCGGAACGAGCGCCCGTTCGCGTTCACTGCCGTGGCCAATGCTAGAACCACGTGAATGTGGCCAGCGCAGCGCGATGGAATCTGAACATGCGCCAGTGGCGATTGTGTTTGGCCGTGAGCGCGTGGGCTTGACCAATGATGAGCTGCAAAAGTGTCATTATCATGTCGCCATCCCTGCTAACCCAGAGTACAGCTCTCTGAATTTAGCCATGGCGGTACAGATTATTGCGTACGAAATTCGCGTTGCGCATCTTGATCGTATTGCCGCTCACCAGCCGGTAGCAGAAGAAGAGCCGTATCCGTTGGTAGACGATCTCGAACGCTTCTATGCTCATCTGGAAGAAACGCTGCATGCGACAGGTTTTATTCGCCCAACGCATCCAGGAAATATCATGAGCCGCCTGCGTCGATTGTTTACGCGTGCGCGCCCTGAAGCGCAAGAATTGAACATTTTGCGCGGTATTTTGGCTTCAATTGAGAAGCAAGAGCACGGAAAGCACTAATTCATGACTGCTTTCATCGGAATATCATAGTAAAATACACAGGTATTCCGATGAGTAAGATGCTGATAGTAAACAGGGATTGTTGTTCCAGTGGTAACGTTTTTTTAACAAGATGTAATAGTTGAGTGAATTACTAGGTTAAATAGTTGACTGTTTTACTCAGGAATGAGAAAATTAACGCGTTCGATAAGTAAGCGTGTTTCATCTTTTTTCTTAAAGGTTACTATTTGCCATGAGACTGACATCCAAAGGCCGTTACGCTGTTACAGCCATGCTTGATGTGGCATTGCACTCCCAGGAAGGGCCAGTTCCACTGGCAGATATTTCCGAACGTCAGGGCATCTCGCTCTCTTATTTGGAACAATTATTTTCACGCCTGCGCAAAAATGGATTAGTTTCCAGCGTGCGTGGGCCAGGCGGTGGTTATTTGCTGGGTAAAGACGCAGCCGAAATCGCCGTAGGTACCGTGATCACTGCCGTTGATGAATCTGTTGATGCAACGCGCTGTCAGGGTAAAGAAGGTTGTCAGGGTGGAACCCGTTGTCTGACGCACACGCTATGGCGTGACCTGAGTGAGCGTATCAGCGGTTTTCTGAATAACATCACTCTGGCTGAATTGGTGAATAACCAAGAAGTGCTGGATGTTGCCGATCGCCAGAATTCCGATACGCGTCGTGGTGCCAATACTAACGGTCGTCAGGACACGATTAACGTGAATCTGCGCGCATAAGCAGCTGCGACGACGAGCCATAACACTTTCTTTAAATGTACTAATTTGGAAGTGATGTACGGAGCAAGAGAATGAAATTACCGATTTATCTAGACTATTCAGCCACTACGCCAGCCGATCCGCGCGTAGCTGAAAAGATGATGCAGTTTTTAACCTTGGACGGTACTTTCGGTAACCCGGCTTCGCGTTCCCACCGTTTCGGGTGGCAGGCGGAAGAAGCGGTCGATATCGCACGTAACAACATTGCTGAACTGGTCGGTGCCGATCCGCGTGAGATCGTCTTTACCTCCGGTGCAACCGAATCTGACAACCTGGCGATTAAAGGCGCTGCCAATTTCTATCAGAAAAAAGGCAAGCACATCATCACCAGCAAAACCGAACACAAAGCTGTGCTGGACACCTGCCGTCAGTTAGAACGTGAAGGCTTCGAAGTGACCTATCTGGCACCGCAGCGCAACGGCATTATCGATCTTAAAGAGCTGGAAGCAGCCATGCGTGAAGACACCATCGTGGTTTCTATCATGCACGTAAACAATGAAATCGGCGTGATTCAGGACATCGAAGCTATCGGTGAACTGTGCCGCAGCCGTGGCATCATCTTCCACGTTGATGCGACGCAAAGCGTTGGCAAACTGCCGATCGATTTGAGCAAATTGAAAGTCGATTTGATGTCCTTCTCCGCCCACAAAATTTATGGTCCGAAAGGGATTGGTGCGCTGTACGTTCGCCGTAAACCGCGCATTCGTATTGAAGCACAGATGCACGGCGGTGGTCATGAACGTGGTATGCGTTCAGGCACGTTGCCTGTTCATCAGATCGTCGGTATGGGTGAAGCTTACCGTATCGCTAAAGAAGAAATGGCTACCGAAGTTCCACGTCTGCGCGCGCTGCGTGACCGCTTGTGGGATGGCCTGAAAGATCTTGAAGAAGTGTACCTGAATGGCTCTTTAGAGCACGGTGCACCGAATATCCTGAACGTAAGCTTTAATTACGTCGAAGGCGAATCGCTGATTATGGCTCTGAAAGATCTGGCCGTGTCTTCTGGTTCTGCCTGTACTTCTGCGAGTTTGGAGCCGTCATACGTGCTGCGTGCTTTGGGAATGAACGATGAGTTAGCACACAGCTCAATTCGTTTCTCATTGGGTCGCTTTACCACGGAAGAAGAGATCGACTACGCCATTGCTCTGGTTCGTAAGTCTATTGGCCGTCTGCGTGACCTGTCTCCGCTGTGGGATATGTTCAAGCAGGGCGTAGACATCAGCACCATTGAGTGGGCTGCTCATTAATCTCAGGATTCAAATTTAAGGAGTAACGTTATGGCTTACAGCGACAAAGTTATTGATCATTATGAAAACCCGCGCAACGTCGGTTCCTTCGACAACGAAGATCCGAGCATTGGTAGCGGCATGGTCGGCGCACCAGCGTGTGGCGACGTGATGAAGTTGCAGATTAAAGTCAACAATGAGGGTATCATTGAAGACGCCCGCTTTAAGACTTATGGCTGTGGTTCAGCAATCGCATCAAGTTCACTGGTTACCGAATGGGTAAAAGGCAAATCTTTGGATCAGGCTCAGGCTATCAAAAACACTGATATCGCTGAAGAACTGGCTCTGCCTCCGGTGAAGATTCACTGTTCGATTCTGGCTGAAGATGCCATTAAAGCGGCGATTGCTGATTATAAAACCAAGCATTCCGCTAAGTAATCTGTAGACGTTTTTCAGTGGGTTTCAGGACTGGCGATTTAAGATCGAATCGCCAGTAGCCGTTATCAGAGAAACGCTTAATAAGAATTGAGGTTGTTGTATGTCTATTAGCATGAGCGACGCTGCCGCACAGCGCGTACAGACATTTTTGGCTAACCGCGGTAAAGGGTATGGCTTACGTCTGGGAGTGAGAACTTCTGGCTGTTCGGGAATGGCGTATGTACTGGAATTTGTTGATGCACCTAACGAAGATGATGTGGTGTTTGAAGACAAAGGTGTAAGAGTGATCGTTGATGGTAAAAGCTTGGCGTATCTTGATGGTACTCAGCTGGACTTCGTGAAAGAAGGCCTGAACGAAGGCTTCAAATTCAACAACCCAAATATGACTAGCGAGTGCGGCTGCGGCGAAAGCTTTAACGTCTGATTGGCCGGACTACTGACGTATCGCAACGTTTTGTATACCCGTCATACTTCGAGCCGCATGTGCGTTGGCTACGTTTGTTGACCCTAGCCATATTTCTAGGGACCCACAAACTTGCCGCCTTCCTGTAACTCGAATTATTTAGGGTATATGAGGTATTCTGGGATACCTCATCCACAGACCAACATCAGAGCACGGCATGGATTACTTCACATTATTCGGGCTGCCGGTTCGCTACCCAGTGGACGGCAGCCTTCTTGCTTCACGCTATCAGGAATTGCAGCGCCAATTCCATCCCGATCGCTATGCGTCTAAACCGGAACGCGAGCGTATGCAGGCTATTCAACAAGCTGCCACCATCAATGATGCCTACCAAACGTTAAAACACCCCCTTAAACGCGCAGAGTATATGCTGCTATTACAAGGGTTTGACTTAGGCAATGAACAGCACACCATGCGCGATACGTCGTTCCTGATGGAACAACTTGAACTGCGTGAAGAGCTGGATGGTATTGCGCGGCATGCCGATCCTGAAGAGGCGCTCATGGCCTTTTCTGCGCGGATCGCTAAAATGACCAAAACGCGCAGTGCGCAAATGCTTTCCGAGCTGGATCAACAGCAGTGGGAATCAGTCGCAGACACCGTGCGTAAGCTACGTTTTCTCGACAAGCTACAGCAGCAAGTGGAACAACTCGAAGAAAAACTGCTGGGCCTATAACCGATTTTTGATTGCGTTGATTCAATGGATGTTTTCAAACAGAAATTGTTCTGACAAATCTTGTTTAACGGAAGCTCAAGATGGCTTTATTGCAAATTAGTGAGCCGGGGCTGAGTGCTGCTCCGCATCAACGCCGTTTAGCGGCGGGTATCGATTTAGGTACGACCAATTCATTGGTGGCGACCGTGCGCAGCGGCCAAGCAGAAACTCTGGCCGATGCGCAGGGCCATCATTTGCTGCCTTCTGTCGTTCATTATCTGAAAGATGACATTGTAGTTGGCTACGATGCTCGCCAACAGGCAGCGCAAGATCCGGTTAATACCATCAGCTCCGCTAAGCGACTCATGGGACGCTCTTTGGCTGATGTTCAGGCGCGTTATCCGCATATGCCGTATCAGTTTGAGGCGAGCGAAAATGGTTTGCCGATGATGATCACGGAAGGGGGCTCGGTTAACCCTATTCAGGTGTCTGCCGAAATCTTAAAAGCGTTGGCTGAACGCGCCAAAGTGACCTTAGAAGGTGAGCTGGATGGCGTGGTCATTACCGTTCCTGCCTATTTTGATGACGCACAGCGTCAGGGAACCAAAGATGCTGCGCGTTTAGCCGGTCTGCACGTGTTGCGTTTGCTCAATGAGCCCACGGCGGCAGCGATTGCTTATGGTCTAGACTCCGGCCAAGAGGGCGTTATTGCGGTCTACGATTTGGGCGGCGGCACCTTCGATATTTCTATCTTGCGCCTAAGTCGTGGCGTATTTGAAGTGCTGGCAACCGGCGGCGATTCCGCGCTGGGTGGCGATGATTTCGATCACCTATTAGCCGATTTCCTGCGTGAACAATCTGGCTATGCCGATCGCAGCGATGCGCGTATTCAGCGCCAGTTCCTTGACGTGGCGGTTGAGGCCAAGATCGCACTCAGCGATGCTGAAAAAGTCGACGTTGAAGTTGCGGGTTGGAAAGGCAGCGTGACTCGTGAACAGTTTGATGAACTGATTGGCACGTTGGTAAAACGTACTTTACTGTCATGCCGCCGTGCGCTGAAAGATGCAGGCGTGACCGCTGATGAAGTGATTGAAGTGGTTATGGTTGGCGGTTCAACGCGCGTTCCGTTGGTTCGTGAGCTGGTCGGTGAGTTCTTTGGCCGTACGCCGTTGACCTCTATCGACCCTGACCGCGTGGTGGCGATTGGCGCAGCTATTCAGGCCGACATTCTGGTGGGTAATAAGCCCGACTCAGAAATGTTGCTGCTAGATGTTATTCCACTATCGCTTGGTCTAGAAACCATGGGTGGTTTGGTTGAGAAGGTGATCCCGCGTAATACCACTATACCAGTGGCACGCGCGCAAGAATTTACCACCTTCAAAGATGGCCAAAATGCCATGATGATCCACGTGGTACAGGGCGAGCGCGAGCTGGTACAAGACAACCGTTCTCTGGCGCGTTTCACACTGCGTGGTATTCCGGCAATGCCTGCGGGTGGCGCACATATCCGTGTGACATTCCAAGTTGACGCCGATGGTCTGCTGAGCGTTACCGCGATGGAGAAATCCACCGGCGTTCAGTCGTCGATTCAGGTCAAGCCTTCATATGGTTTGAGCGATGACGAAATCATCACCATGATTAAAGACTCCATGGCTAATGCCAGTGGAGATATCAGCGCGCGTATGCTGGCAGAACAAAAAGTTGAAGCTGCACGCGTGCTTGAGAGTCTGACCGGTGCCTTGGCAGAGGATTCTGCGCTGTTAAGTGAGTCAGAGCTGAGCAACATTAAACAGGCTGTAACTGCATTAGAGCAGGCCGCTGCGGGTGATGTTGCCGGAGATATTGAAGCTGCGATTAAAGTGCTTGATGCACAAACGCAAGAATTTGCTGCGCGCCGGATGGATGCATCTGTTCGCCGAGCGCTGGCTGGTCATTCTGTGGATGAGGTTTAAAAATGCCAAAAATCGTATTTCTTCCTAATCAGGAACACTGCCCTGAAGGCGCAGTTCTTGAAGCTCAGGAAGGCGAAACGATTCTCGACGTTGCTCTACGTAACGGAATCGAAATTGAACATGCCTGCGAAAAGTCTTGCGCATGTACAACCTGCCACTGCATCGTCCGCGAAGGTTTTGACTCGCTGGATGAAAGCAGTGAGCTGGAAGACGACATGCTAGATAAAGCTTGGGGTTTAGAGCCGGAAAGCCGTCTGAGCTGCCAGGCAAAAGTGGCCGATCAGGATCTGGTTGTTGAGATCCCACGTTATACCGTTAACCACGCTCGCGAGCATTAAAAATAAGCGGTTACGCTTGTTTGGGAGAATATTATGGGTCTGAAGTGGCAAGACAGCCGCGAGATTGGCGAAGCGCTGTATGATGCGTTTCCGGATATCGATCCTAAAACCGTTCGCTTCACCGATATGCACCAATGGATTTGCGATTTAGAAGATTTCGACGATGACCCTACAAAATCGAACGAAAAAATTCTGGAAGCTATCCTGCTAGTCTGGTTAGATGAAGCAGAGTAAAAAGTTAAAGGGCTACCTGTGAAGGTGGCCCTTTTACTACAATCCAAATTACTCCAATCCAGATATTGATAGAACACGCTAATCGCAAATCAATTTCACTGAAAAACTAACGATTAATAATGATACCCGCGTTTATTCGAGCACCCACTCATCTACGTGTCGCTGCAAATTCGCTGGGTATATCAGGAGAAGATTTATGTCGACCGAATTTATGCCCGTAAGCCTATCCCATCAGCCAGCCGATGCACGCTGGGGCGAAAAAGCGTTGCTGAGTTCCGGCAGCGAAGGGATGGTTATTCATCTAAACGGTACTGGTGAGCTTGTTGCTGTACAGCGCGCTGCGCGCAAGCTTGATGGACAAGGCATCAAACAGGTTCATCTAGCCGGTGAAGGTTGGGATTTGGAAAAATGCTGGGCTTTTTGGCAGGGTTATCGTGGGCCAAAAGGATCGCGTCAAGTGCAGTGGCCCGATCTGAGCGAATCCGATCGCGCTGAATTAGATCGTCGTTTGAAGATCGTCGACTGGGTGCGTGACACGATCAATGCGCCAGCCGAAGAGGTGGGGCCATCTCAGCTGGCACAGCGCGCGGTTGATCTGATGTGCAGCGTTGCCTGTGACAATGTCAGCTACCGCATCACCAAAGGTGAAGATCTGCGCGAGCAAGGGTATATGGGGTTGCACACTGTCGGTCGCGGCTCGGAGCGTTCTCCTGTGCTGTTAGCTCTGGATTACAACCCAACTGGAAACCCTGATGCGCCTGTTCTGGCCTGCTTGGTGGGTAAAGGCATCACCTTTGACTCCGGCGGTTACAGCATGAAGCAAAGCGCCTTCATGGACTCCATGAAATCAGACATGGGTGGCGCAGCTACGGTCACCGGAGCGCTGGCGCTGGCGGTTTCTCGTGGTTTGAATCAGCGTGTAAAACTTTATCTTTGCTGCGCGGATAATCTGGTTAGCGGCAATGCGTTCAAGCTGGGCGACATTATTACCTATCGCAACGGTAAAACCGTTGAGATTATGAATACCGATGCGGAAGGGCGTTTGGTCTTGGCTGATGGCCTGATTGATGCTTCTGAGCAGAATGCGGCGATGATCATTGACTGTGCAACCTTGACCGGCGCGGCTAAAACGGCGCTAGGCAACGATTACCATGCCCTGTTTAGCTTTGATGACGCCTTGGCAGCCGACATGCTGCAAAGCGCTGAGCAAGAGAATGAAGCTTTCTGGCGCTTGCCGCTGGCAGAATTCCACCGCAGCCAGTTGCCATCCAACTTTGCCGAGCTCAATAATATTGCCGGTGCGGCATACGGCGCCGGCGCAAGTACCGCAGCGGCGTTCCTGTCTTATTTCGTTAAAGAATACCGTCAAGGCTGGCTGCATATTGACTGCTCTGCAACCTACCGTAAAAGCGCCGTCGATCAGTGGGCTGCGGGCGCAACAGGTTTAGGCGTGCGCGCGCTGGCTAATTTACTGCTGGAAAAAGCGAAAGCGTAATTACGGACTACTGACCCCCACCCAGCCTCTCCCTTCTCAGGGGGAGGGGCCGTCCGAGCACAAATTTATATTGTGCATCCATTCTGTTCCCTCCCCCGCGAAGGGGAGGGTTAGGGTGGGGTCATTACATATCGATTTTGGAGCACCCGATGAGTTCTCATCATCACGATCACCACCACGACACCCCAGAAGAGCAGCTCGAAAAAAGCTTGGAAAAGGCGGTAAAAGACCCCGCCTATCGCACACTGTTTTATCGCACGCTGCTGGATTCTACGGTTTATATTCTGGCCGAAAGCGGCGTTCAGGATAAAGGCGAGCTTATTATTGCCCCTAACGGTGAGCTGAATGTACAGCATTGGGAAATGCAAGATGGGCTCTCGACGATCCCGTTTTTCTCTTCGTTGAAGATGTTACAGCAGGCAGTGGAAGACGAAGAACAACCGTTTATGGCGTTACCGGTTCGCGATCTGTTCGCGATAACCAAAGGCGCTCAGCTGTTTTTGAATCCAAAATGTGAATATGGCAAAGCTTTCTACGCGCAGGAAGTTGCAATGCTGCTGCAAACGGGCGGTATGGCACAGCCGATGGAGCAGGTGGTTGATGGCGGAAGTAAAATTTTGCTTGGGCAGCCTGAAGCGTATCCGTCTGCCATGGTGGATGCGTTAACCACGCTGTTTACTCAACGCAAAATTGTACGCAATGCCTATTTAGCGATATTTCAGGATCAGGCGGTCGATGAAAAACCTAATTTACTGATTGGGTTAGAAATTGATGGCACTGATGAAGAGATCGATTTGCTCATTCAGGAAACAGGCAGCTTGGCAAGCGAAACCGCGCCAGAAGATGAGCCGGTAGACCTTTGCCTTGTCACCGATGAAAAAGGGGATGCCGTGAGTCATTATCTGAAAACGCATACCCAGCCGTTTTATCAGCGGCGCTGGGGCAGCTGGCTACGCAATAGCATCCCTTCCAGCGGAACTGCCTAATATTTCAATAACGTTGAGAGCCGCAAGGCTCTCTTTGCCATTTTAGGCCTAGCATAATCTGAATTAAGGTTTCGCCATTTCACTTTCATTGTTTGTCACGGATAATAGTGCTATTCGGATTAAAAATGGAAAATGTTATGCGCCAAGGATCACCTCAGTCAAAAAACTGCCGCTCTGTCCGCATGTTGCGTCGTAGTGTACTCGTGGCAGCACTTATTACTGCGCTTTCTGCCTGTGATAACAACGATGTGAAAACCACAACCACATCGGATCCCGCCGCTGTCGCCACGCAAAAGAAAGCGCTGAGTGACACAGATTTGGCGCAAATGGCGAAACAATCGCAGGGTAAAACGCTAACTTTACTCGATGCCTCTGAGCTACAGCTAGATGGTGCAGCCGCGCTTGTGCTCACCTTTTCCATTCCCTTAGATCCTAAACAAAAATTTGCCGATAGCGTCCACTTAGTGGACACCGAAAAAGGCAAAATCGACGGTGCATGGGAGCTTTCAGATAACCTGCGTGAACTGCGGTTGCGTCATCTAGAGCCCAAACGTAAATTGCTCCTCACGATTGATCCCACCTTGGTGGCGCTTAATGGCGCAACGCTAGGTAAAGAAACACAGCAAAAAATTGCTACCAAAGATATTCAGCCAAGCGTTGGATTTGCCAGCCGTGGTTCGTTATTGCCCGGTAAAGTTGCCGCCGGTTTACCGGTGATGGCGCTTAACGTAAACAGCGTAGACGTCAATTTTTACCGCATTAAGCCTGCGTCTTTACCTGCGTTTTTATCCGAGTGGGGCTACGGCCAATCGGTAGAATCATGGCGGTCTGATGAACTGCTAAAAATGGCTGATTTGGTCTACAGCGGACGCTTTGATCTCAATCCTCAGCGCAATACACGTGAAAAGCTTCAGCTTCCGCTTAGCGACATAAAGCCTCTGCAAGAGAGCGGTGTTTATCTAGCCGTGATGCAGCAAGCGGGGCGTTACAGCTACAGTAATCCAGCCACTTTGTTAACGTTGAGCGACATCGGTGTTTCACTGCACAGCTATCATGAACGCATGGATGTTTTTACTCAGGCCTTAGCGGGCGGTGGCGCGATGTCTGATGTGGCATTGCAGGTGTTAGATGAAAAAGGGCGTGTGCTAACAGAAGGTAAAACCGACGCGCAGGGGCACGCGCAGCTAAGCAAGTCGCCAAAAGCGAAACTGTTACTGGCTAACCAAAATGGGCAGACCAGTATTATCGACCTGACGCAGCCTGCGCTCGATCTCAGTGAGTTTGATATTGGTGGCCCTGAAGGCTTCAGCAAGCAGCTGTTTGCTTTTGGCCCACGCGATCTTTATCGCCCGGGTGAAACGGTGATTGTGAATGCTCTGCTGCGCGATGCCGATGGACAGCCTTTGCCTGAACAGCCGATAAAAGTTGATGTGCTGCGTCCAGACGATAGCGTAGCGTCGAGCTTCGTTTGGAAGCCGGAGAATGGGTTATACCAATATCGCTATGCACTGCCTGAAAGTGCAGCGACGGGGAAATGGTCGCTGCGTTTCAATCTGGGCGACAACCAGCCGCGCTACTATGCGATTAACGTTGAAGACTTCATGCCTGAACGCATGGCTCTGGAAATAAAACCGGAAAGCGCATCTCCCATTGAGATGCAGCAGAGCGCCAGTTTCAATGTGTCAGGACGCTATTTATATGGGGCTCCGGCGGCGATGAACCGCCTTCAAGGGCAGCTTTATTTGCGTCCGTTGCGTGAAGCGGTTACCGAATTGCCGGGTTACAGCTTTGGTTCGGCCACGGAAGAAAATCTAAAGCGCTCCTTAGATGAAGTTGATACCACGCTCGATGAGCAGGGCATGGCAAGCATTGAAACGGAAAGTCAGTGGGCCGATGTTAAATCTCCTGTGCGTCTGATTTTCCAAGCGAGTCTATTAGAGTCTGGTGGTCGCCCGGTGACTCGACGTAGCGAACAGGATATTTGGCCAGCCAAACAGCTGTCAGCGATCCGTCCGCTTTTCGGCCAGCAAGATATTTATGATTACCAGACCAATAGCTATCGTAAGCAGCCGATGGTTGATGAAAATAGCGACGCTGCCTTTGATGTGATCTATGCCGATCCACATGGGAAACGTCTCGCCAAACAGGGTCTGAAAGCCACGCTGATTCAAGAGCGTCGCGATTATTACTGGCAATGGTCTGAAGGGGCTGGCTGGCAGTCTCAATACGATCAAAAAGATCTGCCCGTCGGTGAGCAAACGCTAAATATCGCCGCTGACGGCAGTGCTAAAGTGAGTTTCCCCGTCGAATGGGGTTCTTACCGCCTTGAAGTGAAAGATCCAGCCAACGGCCTGATCAACAGCGTTCGATTCTGGGCTGGATATCGCTGGCAGGATAATACTGACGGTACGGGCGCAGTGCGCCCCGATCAAGTGAAGCTGAAGCTGGATAAACCTAATTACCAGCCGGGTGAAAAGGTGAAAGTGACCATCAACGCGCCAACCGCCGGCAAGGGATACCTGATGCTGGAATCTGGCGAAGGGCCTTTATGGTGGCAGGAAATTGATGTACCAGAAGCCGGTACCACGGTAGAGGTTCCGCTCAATCAAGAATGGCGTCGTCACGATCTCTATTTCAATGCGCTAGTGGTTCGCCCAGGAGAGAAAGATAAGCAGGTAACGCCAAAACGTGCGGTAGGCTTATTACATATTCCTCTCAATGAAGAAGCGCGTAAGCTGAATGTGACGCTGACAGCGCAAGACAAAATCAGACCAAACCAGACGGTGCCGGTTCAGGTCAACGTTGCTGGGGCCGGTGGCGAGAAACAAAAAGAAGTGACCGTTTTACTTTCCGCCGTGGACACCGGTGTTTTGAGTATTACTGATTTCAAAACGCCCGACCCGTACGACGCTTTCTTAGGTCGTAAACGCTACGGTGCGGATCAGTATGACGTTTATGGACAGCTCATCGAAGGCTCTGGACGTTTAGCAACGCTGCGCTTTGGTGGCGATGGCGAAGATGAAGATGCGCTGTCACGCGGCGGCAAGAAACCACCAACCGAAGTGAATATCGTCGCGCAGCAGCTGCAACGTATCACGCTGGATGAAAATGGCAACGGGACGATCCAGCTTCCAGTTCCAGATTTTAACGGTGAGCTAAGGCTTATGGCTCAAGCGTGGAATGGGCAAAACTTTGGTAGCGCCGAACGTAAAATGACGGTCGCTGCGCCGATTATCGCAGAGCTACAAACACCACGCTTCCTCGCGGGTGGCGATAGCAGCCAGCTGGCGCTGGATGTCACAAATCTGTCTGGGCATCCGCAAACGTTGGGAGTAGCACTGACCGCGTCTGGTCTTATCAGCCTGAGTGGCGACAATACTCAAACGGTTGAGCTCGAAAATGGGCAACGTAAGACTCTCACCATCCCAGTTAGTGCGAATAATGGATTTGGGGATGGCAACGTAGCCATTCGCATCGTCGGAATGCAGCTACCGGGCGAACAAGTCAGTGATTATGAACATAGCTGGAAAATAGGCGTGCGTCCGGCATACCCTGCTCAAACTCGCCATTTGGCGAGCATTATTAAACCTGGTGACAGCTGGCACGTAGATACTGAGCAACTTTCAGGTCTCGTTGCGCCAGAAGCATCACTACTACTGACTAGCCGACCGCCGCTGAATATAGCGCGTTACGTACGTGCGCTGTACGCCTATCCGTACGGCTGTCTGGAACAAACCACCAGTGGCCTGTTCCCATCGCTGTATACCAATCAACAACAGTTGGTACAGCTAGGTATCAAAACCTCTACGGATGATGTTCGCCGACAGAATATTGAAACGGGAATTACCCGTTTGCTGGGTATGCAGCGCTATAACGGCAGTTTTGCGTTGTGGAGCAGTGATGGACCAGAAGAGTATTGGTTAACCGCATATGTTACCGATTTCTTGCATCGTGCGCGTGAACGCGGTTTTGCCGTACAGGATGACGGGTTGAAACAGGCAGATGCCGCGCTGTTGCGCTATCTCCAAGATCGCAATCAAATAGACGTAAACAGCAGCGCACGTCCAGATGCGACGCGTTTTGCCGTGCAGGCCTATGCAGGACTCGTTTTGGCACAGCAGAAACAGGCACCGCTAGGTGCTTTGCGCCAGCTGTATGAGCGTCGTGCTCAGGCCGAGTCCGGTTTACCTCTGATCCAGCTAGGCATTGCGCTTAAGCTCATGGGTGATACACCGCGCAGCGAAGAAGTGCTCAAGCAAGGTCTGGCACTGCAGCGTTCGGCAACGAACTATTGGCTGGAAGACTACGGCAGCCCAGTGCGGGACGATGCGATGATTCTGGCGCTGATGGAAGAGTTTAACCTCGAGCCAACAACGCAGGAGCAACGCTTACTTTCGTTGTCGGATCGATTAACGACCACAGAATATCTTTCGACCCAAGAACAGAACGCGGTATTTATGGCAGGCAAAGGTTTTATTGGCCAGCCGGAAAGTGAATGGAAAGGAGTTATTTTATCGGCGAAGGGCGTTGATTTAGCCTATGGCGAACAGGCTCAGGTTAAAAACTATGATGAATCTTGGCTTACTAACGGCTTGGTGATTAATAACCAAGGTGAGTCAACGCTTTATCCTCGTTTTGACGTTGTAGGCTATCCAAGTAGCGCTCCGCAGCCAATGAGCAATATTCTCAATATCAAACGTGATTTCTTAGGATTAGATGGCAAACCGCTTGATTTGACGCAGCTGAAAAGTGGGCAGCTCATCTTGGTTCATCTGGATGTGTGGTCGTCAGAACACGTGCCGGATGCGCTGGTGGTTGATCTGCTGCCCGCAGGCGTTGAGCTTGAAAATCAAAACCTGAATGATGCCAGCGCAAGCTTGGATGATGCGGCAACCGAGGTGACTTCGCTGCTCGATGCATCACGCCAGACTACGCTCAAACATCAAGAGTTCCGTGACGATCGCTATGTGGCGGCGGTGGATATTCAGTCTGGCCAGCATACGACTCTGTTGTATCTGGCAAGAGCGGTAACGCCGGGTAAATATCAACTGCCTGCGCCGCAGGTTGAATCAATGTATATCCCGCAGTGGCGTGCCGTTGGGGAAACGCCTTCAACTGTGATTATCGGCCAGTGATAGCTGATTGAGGATGTCACTGAAACGTTTACGCAAGCGGTGCGTGATAATCGCACTGCTTGCGCTGTTGATTGGTAGTGGGTTGTGGCTGGCTGATAAGGTCTGGCCGCTTCCACTTAGCGATGTGCAAGTCGCACGGGTTGTAGTGGCTGAGGACGGCTCGCCGCTGTGGCGCTTTGCTGATGGGCAAGGCGTATGGCGCTATCCTGTTACGATCAAGCAAGTGTCACCGTATTATCTTCAGGCTCTGTTAACTTACGAAGATCGCTGGTTCTATAAGCACCCGGGTATTAACCCTTTTGCTATTGCGCGGGCGGCTTGGCAAGACCTCAGTCACGGTGAGATTATTTCCGGAGGAAGCACCCTGTCTATGCAGGTTGCGCGTTTACTCGATCCTCATCCCCGCACCTTCGGTGGCAAAGTGCGTCAAATCTGGCGTACGGCACAGTTAGAATGGCATCTTTCTAAGACTCAAATTCTCGAACTCTATCTTAATCGTGCCCCCTTTGGCGGCACGCTACAAGGCATCGGTGCGGCAAGTTGGGCCTATTTAGGTAAGCCGCCTGATGAGCTCACGCGCGGAGAAGCTGCTTTACTCGCCGTATTACCTCAGGCGCCAAGTCGTTTACGTCCAGATCGCTACCCAGAGCGTGCGCAGGCGGCGCGCAACAAGGTGCTCGATCGCTTGGTGCAGTATCAAGTATGGACAAAACAGCAGGCGGATGATGTGAAGCAGGAGCCTGTTTGGTTGGCTTCACGACAAATGCCGCAGACAGCGCCACTGTTAGCACGGCGCATGGTGCAAACCTATCCACATCAGGATGTCATTCAGACAACAATTGATGCCGCTCTACAGCGGCAGCTTGAAACGTTAGCGAAGGGATGGCTTTCGCGTCTGCCGGCGAAAACATCAGTAGGCGTGCTGATTGTCGATCATACGGATATGCAGGTGAAGGCTTATTTGGGATCGCTGAACTTTGCTGACCGCTCGCGTTTTGGCTATGTGGATATGGTAAGCGCGTGGCGTTCTCCCGGTTCCACTCTTAAGCCGTTTTTGTATGGGCTTGCGCTAGATGATGGGATCATCCACAACGAATCTTTGCTGCAGGACGTGCCGCGCCGTTTTGGCGATTATCGACCGGGAAATTTTGATACGGGATTTCATGGCGCCGTAGCTGCGAGTGAAGCACTCACGCGTTCGTTGAATCTCCCCGCGGTACAGCTGATGGAGGCCTATGGCCCGAAACGTTTTACCGCCGAACTGCGCAATGCAGGGCTAACGTTACGTTTTCCCGCTTATGCTGAGCCTAACTTATCACTCATTCTAGGTGGCGCAGGCATTAGGCTAGATCAGCTGGTTTCTGCTTACAGCTCGTTAGCGCGGCAGGGACAAAGTGCTGATTTACGTTTTGTACCGACAGAAAAAATTCATAATCGACCGCTGATGTCGCCGGGGGCTGCATGGATCATCCGCCGCACGCTGGCAGGGCAGGCAAGGCCTGAACCGGATGATTCCCTATCTGCGGTAGTTCCGCTGGCATGGAAGACGGGAACCAGTTTTGGCTATCGTGATGCATGGGCCGTAGGCGTGAACGCTCGCTACACTATTGGCGTGTGGGTTGGGCGTCCAGACGGTACTCCGGTTGCTGGACAATTTGGCTACGCCACGGCGATACCGTTGCTGTTTCAACTTAATAATTTACTGCTGAATAATCCACGTTTACGCGGCAATGGATGGCCGACAGACCCTCGGCCGCGCTCGGTCTCCAGTGCGGTGATCTGCTGGCCCGGCGGCCAGCCGCTGAACGCGCAGGATACCAACTGTCGCCAACGCCGCTCGGCATGGATACTGGATGGCACCATTCCACCTACGCTCGTTGCTCCAGGGCAGGAAAGCAGTCAGGGAATTTGGCTGCGTCAATGGTTAAACGATAAAGGCGAGCGTGTCGCCCCTGAATGCGCGGGAGCGGTTGAGAAAAAGCTGGCGCTATGGCCGTTGCCATTAGAACCGTGGCTCCCTGAGGCCGAAAAAAGATCCCATCGTTTGCCTATGGCAAGCCAAACCTGCCCACCGCCGGTTGAGACAACTTCTGCACCACTCATTTTGATTGGGCTCAATAATGGTTCAATTCTGCGCCGTCCGCCGGGTAAGACTCGTATCGATTTGCGCTTAACGACGCAAGGTGGGATAGGGGAACGCTGGTGGTTTTTAAATGGAGAACTGGTTTCTCAGGAACCACAGTTTGCCTATAGTTTCACGCGTGCAGGACGATATCAGCTAACGGTAATGGACGACGGCGGCCAACTGACTAGCGCTGATTTTCAGGTGGAATAATTTTACAGGTGCTTGATTAAGGAACTGCACCATGCGTCGAGCTCGATTGTTCAGTTCAGGCGGCTGTTCCGACCTCTTATTGCGCCAGCGAACTATTTGGACTCTGAGTAATATACCGACCTATCGTCGGGTTGCAGCATCGATAGTGGTTATAGTGTAGGCTTGATTCCTCATCATATTGCTGCCTTGTATTCTTATTGGCTGGTGCAGTTGATGGGAGGCACTCTGCCTATTGCTCCATCCAATATTCTAATCCCTAGTTAGTGATGTACATTTCTACGGCGAAATTATCGGTATTGAATGACTACGGATCTACCTAAGAAAGAAGATCCGACCAGTACTTAGATGAGGTTTATTAACCATTGCACTAGTCGGAAATCTAGTAATATTCCATTACAATGTTTGAGTGCAATTTCTTTAGATTTATCGTTATCAATTTATGATTTTTCGCGTGCATTTGCGATGAATTTTAGGTTCTGTATATACATTTCTTTCATCATTCCCTCAACCTTTTCGTCATAGTTTATTTGTTTTATTATATATGATCTTATATCCTCTGCCATCAATTGGTCAGGGTCTAGGAAACTTAGTTTAACTAGGTTTAATAAAAATAAATTGCTTGGATTTATTTTTATCCACCAATGAAATGCACCATTTCTATAATGTTCAGAACCGTCACTGTCATTATCTGATTTATATAATTTTAACTGTCCAGTAAATAACTCATCGGGATACATATCTAGCTCTGTCCATTCATCTGGGAACTTCATTAGACTAAGGAATTCTTTTTTTTCCATATTAACGCCATCTTTAGGTCTCGTTAGCATTCTGAATTTCTCCACCGAGGCTTTTGAATATAAAACACATGCTTGAATAGCCTTACAAATATCCGGCAAGAGTCTCTCATGTGTATATGAGTTCTATCAATTAATGATAATAATTCCTACGATTGTATTTTTTTAGAGTATGTATTTTTATACTAAAATAATTGCTGTTTCTTTTTTATATTAAATCAATAGTATGAATTATACTTTTTTCTTTTCATGTTCCAATTTAAGTGAATTGCATGTGTATTCTAGATCCTCATTAAGATCAGTTCGCATGCAGACACTTTCAATAGCTCCTTGATCGCCGAATAAGATGATTTTTTTTAGCAAAGCCATTGGAGTCTGTTTTTTTTCTGCTATTTCACTAAGTATCACTGTGGTGAAATTTTCATTAGGAAAGGCAAACGCTAGGCTTACATATTTCACAATGTCATCTGAGTGAGTTAACTCAGAGGAGTCTACCCAAATATCATCATTTTCATCCCAAGTTTTGCAAAAAAATAAATAATTTTGTTCATCGATGATAGGGGGTGTTTTTATTGTTTTCATTTTCTTTTCCTTCTTGACTGACTTTAAGTGAAGTATTATATTTCATTTGGATTGCTCTGTTTGTTATCTAAAATTTTTAAAACACCACACATACCAAAATCTCCATTTTCACATCTCTCTTTAGCTTCATTAGTAAGAAGATTATGGAATATCACAATATCACCGATAAATGAAAGTTTACCAATTTTCCCAAGAAATTCTGTCCATTTGGCCAATGATTTTTTTGATAAAGAACATATTTCTTTACCTGTCGACTTATCGAATATTTTTCCCATTCTTATCAATTACTTGATTTTAATCGTAAATATGTCCATGCGGCTTGCTTGGCCAAGGATCAACATCATTGTTATGTACCTGGATTTTTTTTCCATCCAGTTTAGTTGATGCTAAACCCAATGGATCTATAAATTGAAGAGAACTTAAAGGGTAAACATAAAAGTTTAACCCACCCCTCAACCCAATCGGATCCTGAGTAATATACCGCCCTATCGTCGGATCGTAATAGCGATGGCGGTTGTAGTGCAGGCCGGATTCTTCATCGTATTGCTGCCCCTGCATTCTGATTGGCTGGTGCAGCTGATGCGGGTTTTCTTCACTGAGCGCATTGCCCCAAGCGTCCAGCGTGATGGACCAGTCGATATCGCCGTTGAGGTTGATGAGCTGTTGCGGCGTGCCGAGGTGGTTGCAGTCGTACAGCTGGGCGGCGTGGGGCGTATCCGGCAACGGGTCGAGCAGGGTGGCCAGATATTCCGGGCTGAGCTGAACCTGATTGAGCCACGCATGCTGTTCTTCGCTGAGGCGGTTGTCGCGTAGCGCCTGCTCGATGTGGTGCAGGGTTTGCTTGAAATCGGGCGGCAGGGTGATACCCACTTCCTGCTCAAGTTTGTCGGCCAGCGGGGTGATTGTGGGCGGCCTATCGCCTTCAAAACGCAGCAGGGGCACAAAGCTGTGGGGCAAATAGACCGTGTGAATGCGGGTGCCATCACGTTCGGTGAGCACCAGTTTGTCGCCGTCCCAGCCGAACCAGCTGATGTGTTTAGGCTGGTTGCGCTGCATGAGCTGTTTACCGATGCGTCGGCCCAGCGGGTCGTAGCAGTAGCGGCCGCCGCGCAGGGGTTCACCGTCTTGGGCGTAGAGGTAGCTGACGAGCCGATGGCTGCGGTCGTAGCGGTAGTGATGCACTTCGCCCGCGTCGCGTTTGCTGATTTTTTGGCTGAGGTTGCCGTACTGGTCATACTGATAATAAAAATGCGCATCTTCGCTCAGGCGATTACCCGGATGGCGCATGTCGGCCATATTGTGTTTGATGAGCTGGTTACCTTCGAAGTAATAGCGCCAGTAGGCGGATATCATTAAACTTTACCTATTTTATCGTTATACTATTTTAGTCAATTCACTTTGAAATTAAATTGTTTCTATGAATTAAAATAAATTATCAGTTTATTATTTGCATGGGTATTTTTTATATAATTCTTTAATTATTTCAACGGAGGCTGTATTAGGGCCATTATAAGGTTTCCTAAAGTTATTGTCAGTAGGTGAGACATCGAAAATATATTTGGTGTCTTGTAATATTTGCCAAGGGGATATATTTTTAGGTAAACATACTCGTTGGTTTTTAGGTATGAATTTACTAACGGAAAGGTAAGTGTCTAGCATGCCATAAAGATAAGATTGACAATCAAAATAAGGGATTATACCTCCTCGAAGAACAGGGTCACCCATATCAGTAGAGCATGCCTCGCCCCAATAGTCTAGTGTCACTTTTGCCCGAGGGTGATCTCGCCCCCAGTCATTTAATTTAGCTGTTTTGCATGGGAAAGAAAATAAAGCTGTAATGATAAATAATATATAACTAAGTTTTATAGTTTCTTTAAATTTAGCCATGGTGGTTTTTATATCCTGTTTTGTAAGAATTTATAATAATATTACTTTTCATTATTTCGCTTAATTAGGAATGCAGATTTGTAGATAAATTGTGTTTCCGCTTCTATTTAATGGATTAGACCAGTACCCTGGCAAATTCACAAATGCTGGACCTTAACTTGTTTGGCTACCAATAAATTGTGATACCTGATCGTTTTCATTTACCCCAGTTACCACTACAATATGCCCTGGTGTTGTCATAAGGGCTAAATCGCCAGGTTTTGGCGTATTTGTTCTTGAAAATGGCCCAATGCCGGCACGCATTTGATGAGTATTTGGCTCGCCCTGTACAGTATTTGGAAATGCTTGATTAATAGAGCGGTCAACTAATTGGTTACATACTAATTGATTAGCTCCTGTGCCGTATACGATTCCTTTATTCAGATAGCTTTGAAGTGCATCTTGCAGTTTTTTTGTATCGGCAGGATTTGAAGAAATTGCATGTGTTCCAGCGGAGCATGCTAACCCGAGTGGATCAATATAAATAACTGGATCTAACGGATAACCATAAAAGTTTAACCCGCCCCTCAACCCAATCGGATCCTGAGTAATATACCGGCCTATTGTCGGGTCGTAATACCGGTGGCGGTTGTAGTGCAGGCCGGATTCTTCATCGTATTGTTGCCCTTGCATTCGTATTGGTTGGTGCAGCTGATGCGGATTTTCTTCACTGAGCGC
>NZ_FMIQ01000036.1 GCF_900095695.1 Hafnia alvei
CCCCAACTGCTCGTGAGTTCCAGTGGTTACCTAGCGGTACAGAACTAGGTAATCGCCTCAAGCCTCTGATTATGATCGACGGCAGAATTGATACTCGCGATCTGCCCGCTGAATACCGCGACAAAATTAGCGGTGAAGAGCTTATCCTATGGATACTGGAAAGTATCAAAATGCGGGTGGGTGGTGACGAAGATATTCTATCTCATCGATAAATAGTCTGTTTTGAGCTAACGCCATTCTTTATATACATGACGTTAGCGACTCAAACATATATTTTTCTTTAATAGCTATATGACTAATGTATTTGTCGTGTTGTAAATATAAAATTGTATCGAGCAGTCTTCTTATAAAATCCATACAAACCGCCAGTTGGGCCTATAATGCTGAAATTAGCGCGCCAAAAAAATAAAAGGAATTAGCTATGCGACATCTATCGTGGTTATTACTTAGCACTTTGGTGTTATCAACAACCGGCTGTGGGCCACACTCTCTTCGTAAGGATACTGCTATGAGTACTCAACTTCCCACGCAAAAACACTGCTTTGGGCGTTATGAAATTGAATTACCTAACTTTATGTATATGAATAGTGGCGGTTATTCCTTTGACAGCTTTAGCATTGAAATTGTAAGGGCAGTCAGAGCTGATTATCCAAATATAGAAAAAGACTGGATTAATTATATTAATGAAAAAATATCTAAAGATAGTGAGTACAACAAGGGTAGTCGCATTGTGCACAAAAATATGGGCTCTAATCCTAAGATAATATTGGAGTATTCAAATACAGAAAAGAATCCAGATATTGGGATGAGTTCTTTATATCGCTTTCATCCGTATTATTTAAAATCAGTCCCCGAGCGTAAACAATGGATATTAGTCACAGGAAGGTCGATAGAAATCCCTCGTCCACTATCAGCCGATAGACTAGATCAGGAGTTAAAAAACAAAACTGATGCTCAAATGCGGGATATAAAAAAAATAGCCTATCATGTTTATCCGCACTATGATCAAGGCTATTGCCTTGACAACGAGTACCAATATTACCCAGGGCGCCTTGAGACGCAAGATAGTTATGGCATCACATGGCGTGGAACAACAGGACATGCCGATACAGCGAGCCGTATAACCATTGATGTTCAAAGTCTTAATAAAGATGAACAATCAGTGTTAGAAGACCGCACTTCCAAAGGCAAACTACTCAGAACCTTCTTCCCGAGTACCACGGTGGTTGTCGGTGGGATTAAAGGGGAACTCTATACCAGCCACGATAAGCTCAACCCGACCGGGCGTGAATTCCAATGGCTGCCTAGCGGTACTGAACTGGGCAATCGCCTAAAACCGTTGATTATGATTGACGGTGAAATTGATACTCGCGATCTGCCCGCTGAATACCGCGATAAAATCAGCGGTGAGGAGCTTATTCTATGGATACTGGAAAGTATCAAAATGCGGGTGGGTGGTGACGAAGATATTCTGTCGCATCGATAATGACTAGCTAAGTAAAAAATAGAGTAAAAAATAAATGCCGTGCGCTTCAACGCATGGCATTTATTTTGCTTGAAATAAAGGCTTCATAATTTATGAAGTTCAAATGTTTGTTACGTGGATGCAACCGCAGCAATGATCGACAGCGCTGTAGAGTCTTGTTTGCCACATAACCCACTAAACTCTAATTTTTAACGGTGAACATCACTATGAGCGGCTACAATGAAGTCTTAGCAAGAAACACGCAGAATGCACCAAGCGATATCGAACTCCATTCACAAACTGTCGCATTTTCTCATTATAATAATTTTTCAGTTCAGTTGCCTATTGATCCAAAATCAGGTGAATTGGTCGCAGGTGGTATAAAAGAGCAGGCCGGGCAGTGTTTTAACAATATTAAAGCCGTTGTAGAAAGCATCGAACATGTCATGAGTGATATTATTCGTATCACTATATTCGTTAAGAATATCAAAGATGCTGACGCCGTAGGTGTAGTTTATAAATCATTCTTCCCAACCTATGTTCCCGCCCTAACGGTTGTTGCGGTTGATGCTTTGCCTATGGGGGCGTTAGTGCAAATTGAAGCACTTCTCTCAAACGGAGAGGGCACAATTCCAAACGCCCCACAAGCTGGCGACCTGATAAAGCTTATAAATAACACGGTAAATGCGCCAGTGAGTTCTCTATCTTCACAAACAGTCGCTTTTTCTCATTATAATAATCTTTCGGCCCAATTACCTATTAATCCGATAACCGGCAGAGTGGTAGAGGGGGGGATTAAAGAGCAAACTAAGCAGTGTTTAAAGAATATTAAAGCCATTGTAGACAGTATTGACGTGCCCTTTGATGACATTGTGAAGATAAGTATTTTCCTGAGAAACCTTTCGGATCTTGAAGCCGTCAACGAAGTTTATGCTACATTTTTTCCCGACTCAGCGATTGCCCGAACCATGGGCTATGTTCCAGCACGAGCGGTGATTGTTGCGTCAGGGTTACCTATGGGGGCTTTGGTGCAAATTGAAGCCGTGGTGTCACACGGCGACGGTACACCGCCGCAGGCCGTTGAAGATAGACATGGGCTCATTGTAGAACCACACAATACGGACAATGCGCCAAAATGCCCTCTGTCTACACAGACTGTCGCTTTTTCTCATTACAACCATTTGTCAGCTCAACTGCCTATTGATGCCAAATCCGGCAAATTAGTCGCCGGTGGTGTCAAAGAGCAGGCTGAGCAATGCCTTAAAAATATTAAAGCAATTATAGAGAGCATCGAGCACACGATGGGTGACGTTGTTAAAGTTAATATCGCCCTTAAACATATTGCAGATATTTCCGCAGTAGATAGCGTTTACACAACATTCTTCCCAAGTGGTACTCCTGCACGAAGAATTATTGGCGTATCTGCTTTACCTAAAGATGCGCTAATCCAGATAGAGGTTGTTGTCGCAAATGAGGAAGGAACGCCGCCGAAGGCATAAACTTTGACTTGTGATTTCTTCGCTAACTATGTTTATTCATCCGAATGACTGGCTTTATTGAGTGGTTCGAGATGTCGTCTCTTAATATCGTTATTTCAATCAAGCCTCGCTCTGCAAAGGGCGAGCGCACGCAGTGCTCAAAAAATAAAATTCTTTGGTCGCGTAATTCCATCTATTGACGGAAGGGCGTTTTATCTCCAGTGTATAAAAAACTTAGCACATGGTTTTTGTAGATTATTAATCTAATTATTAGGTTTTTCACAATTAAAACGCTCAAAATGGAAGTTTTTTTCTAGTTTACGAATAATGTTATTCATATTTTCTTACATTCATTTTAATGGTTGGAAACAAATTTCTCAGATAGGCAGATAGCATGCAGAAAGAAAAAGACGCACTTCCCTTTTTCTTTTAAGGAACATCCCTCTTAACTCAGTTCGGTTTATTTATAAGGATATTGCAATGCCTACTCCATGTTATATCTCCATCCAAGGTAAAACGCAGGGAAATATTACGTCTGGCGCATTCACTTCTGATTCTGTGGGTAACATTTACGTTCAGGGCCATGAAGACCAAATGCTAGTGCAGGAATTTGAACACATTGTGACTGTACCAACCGACCCACAATCAGGTCAGCCTTCTGGCCAGCGTGTTCATAAGCCGTTTCGTTTCACCGTTGCGTTGAACAAAGCCGTACCTTTGCTATATAACGCATTAGCTTCAGGCGAGATGTTGCCGAAAGTTGAGCTGAAATGGTATCGCACTTCCATTGAGGGTAAACAAGAGCATTTCTTCTCAACCATTTTGGATGATGCCACAATTGTTGATATTGATTGCCACATGCCACACTGCCAAGATGCCGTTAAAGCTGAATTCACTCAGTTAGTCAAAGTGTCTTTGGCGTATCGTAAAATTACTTGGGAACATACCGTTTCCGGTACTTCTGGTGCCGATGACTGGCGTGCGCCAAGCGAGTCTTAATATTGGCTTAGCTTGTGTGTTAAGTGCAAAAAAATCAAAGCTACCGAAAGGTAGCTTTGTTATTTGGGCAATGAAGTTTAGTCTTGTAACCAACGCTCGATCTGGCTGACGATGCCTGCCGAATCAAGTTCAATTTCATGCAATGCTTCAGCCTGAGTACCCTGCGGGATAAATTTATCGGGTAAACCAAGGTTAAGTACAGGGACGACTTTACGCTTAGCCATCAGCAGTTCATTCACGCCGCTACCGGCACCGCCCATAATGGCATTTTCCTCTAGCGTCACTAGCACATCGTGCGTCGCGGCCAGTTCCAACACTAATGCTTCATCAAGTGGTTTAACAAAGCGCATGTCAGCGACGGTGGCATTTAGCTGTTCGGCGGCGATTAATGCATCTGGCATCAACGTGCCGAAGTTCAGTATGGCGACTTTCTCTCCCTGACGACGAACAATGCCTTTGCCAATTGGCAAACAGGCTAAAGGTTCTAACACTGCCCCCGTGCCTGAACCGCGCGGATAACGTACAGCCGTTGGGCCATCCTGATATTGATGCCCGGTGTGCAGCATCTGGCGGCATTCATTTTCATCACTTGGTGTCATGATGACCATGTTAGGGATACAGCGCAGGAATGAGATATCAAAGGCCCCCTGATGCGTTTGCCCGTCGGCGCCTACGATACCGCTGCGATCGATAGCAAACATCACCGGAAGCTTTTGCAGCGCCACATCGTGAATGACTTGGTCATAGGCACGTTGCAGGAACGTGGAGTAAATGGCGACGACCGGTTTATAGCCACCGATGGCTAAGCCAGCGGCGAATGTGACGGCGTGCTGTTCGGCAATCGCAACGTCAAAATATTGCTGCGGGTATTCTTTCGAGAACCGCACCATGCCAGACCCTTCACGCATGGCGGGTGTGACAGCCATTAATTTGCTGTCGTCGAGCGCCGTTTCACACAGCCAGTCGCCAAATATTTTGGAGTAGGTTGGTAATCCACCTGAATTTTTTGGCAAGGTACCGCTGGCTGGATCGAATTTAGGTACCGCGTGCCAGCTGATAGGATCTTTTTCGGCAGGGGCGTAGCCTTTGCCTTTTTTGGTCATAATATGCAGCAGCTGTGGGCCTTTTAAATCACGCATGTTTTTTAGCGTGGCGGCCAAGCCTTGCACATCATGCCCATCAACAGGGCCAATGTAGTTAAAACCGAGTTCTTCGAACAAGGTGCCAGGGACAACCATACCTTTAAGGTGCTCTTCGGTACGTTTTACCAGCTCTTTGATCGGCGGTAAGCCGGATAGCACTTTTTTCCCACCTTCACGCAGGCTGGAATAGAGTTTGCCGGAGAGCAATTGGGCCAAATGGTTATTCAACGCGCCCACATTTTCGGAGATCGACATTTCATTATCATTCAGAATAACGAGCATGTCCGCTTTGATATCGCCGGCGTGGTTCATGGCTTCAAAAGCCATGCCTGCTGTGATAGCTCCATCGCCAATGACACAAACCGTGCGACGGTTTTTACCTTCCCGTTCGGCGGCAACGGCCATCCCCAATCCAGCACTGATGGATGTCGAAGAGTGGCCCACGCTGAGCACGTCGTACTCACTTTCATCGCGCCATGGGAACGGATGTAAACCGCCTTTTTGGCGGATGGTTGCAATGCGATCGCGGCGCCCAGTCAGGATTTTATGCGGATATGCCTGATGGCCGACATCCCAAATTAGTGAATCAAATGGGGTGTTATAGATATAGTGCAGCGCGACCGTCAGTTCTACGGTCCCTAGCCCTGAGGCAAAGTGCCCGCTAGAGCGGCTAACGCTATTGAGCAGATACTGACGAAGTTCGTCGCACAGCTTTGGCAGGCTTTCTTTCGGCAGTAGGCGAAGATCGTTAGGATCTTCAACCAGTGCGAGTGTCGGGTATTTGGCTATATCAAAACTCATTAGCGGCTCATGTCTGAATTACATTTTTCAATATATACCCGTCATACTTCAAGCTGCATGCGCGTTGTTAAGGTGTTGTTCACCTGCCGCCTGACTGCAACTCTGATTATTTCGGGTATAGACTACAACCCATCAGCGTTTTAACGTGCACGAAGGGCGGTTTCTATTTTTATTGGTTTAATTATCGCGCTCAATGATGAAACTGGCTAAGGATTTTAACGCCAGAGTATCAATGCTGTGGTGTTGCTCAAGCTCTTCGAGAACATGTATTGCATCTTTATACAGATCGAGCGCTTTATTTTGGGCCTGTTCGAGGCCGAGCAATGCAGGGTAAGTGCTTTTTTCTAATTCTTGATCTGAGCCCTGAGGTTTGCCCGTTTTAGCGCTGTCACCGATAACATCTAAAATGTCGTCTTGTACTTGGAATGCAAGTCCGATGGCCTGAGCGTAACGGTCTAACAACGGCAGCGCAGCGCGTCCGGTATCGCCGGCGGCCAAGGCCCCCATACGAATAGCACAGCGGATCAATGCCCCGGTTTTGTGGCTATGAATTTGCTCAAGCGCCTGCAAATCAACGCGTTTACCTTCGGCTTCTAAATCTAACGCTTGGCCACCGCACATGCCTGCCACGCCGCTGGCCTGCGCCAGTTCGCTAAGCATCGCCAATCTATCGGTAACGGCAACCGCAGGCATTGGGCTATCGGCTAGAATCGAGAACGCCAGCGTTTGCAGCGCATCGCCGGCCAAAATCGCGTGGGCTTCACCAAATTTAATATGGCTGGTGGGCTGACCACGACGCAGATTATCGTCGTCCATAGCGGGTAAATCGTCATGCATCAGCGAATAGGCGTGAATGCATTCAACGGCCGCAGCGGGGGCATCCAGATTATCTAACGAAAGGCCGAACATTTCGCCGGTGGCATACACCAAGAAAGGGCGAAGACGTTTTCCGCCGAGCAGTGCACCATAGCGCATTGCTGCGACCAATTGCCCGTCAGAAAAGGGCAGTGGGTCAATATAGTGTATTAACGCGGCATCGGCGCGTTGATGATAGGTTTTGAGTAACTGTTCAAAAACAACCATGTTTTATTCTTGATCCGCGTTAAAAGGGGATAAAGGGGCGTCCTTATCGTCATTAAGTAGGATCTGTACGCGCTGTTCGGCCTGTTGCAGCGTCTGCTGCCCTTGACGTGCAAGCTGAACGCCACGTTCGAACTCATTGAGCGCGTCTTCTAATGGCAGTTCGCCAGATTCTAAATGAGTCACAATCTGTTCTAGTTCGCTCAGAGCTTGTTCAAAGCTAGGCGCGGCGGGTGCTTTTTTTGCCATAGTCTTCTTTTCTTCGCTGTTCTGTAATGTTGTTCTGCAATAAATAGCGGTTCTGCGATGGAGTGACAGAATTTTTTGCCACGTTACCGGAGTCTGTAGGACTTGGCAAATTACGGATTTTAAACTCGTGAGATGAGGTTCAGTGCGCCAGTGAGCAAGTTAGTGCTATACTGCGCGCCTTGTACATTGCGTCCTCAATTTCTTAGCATGCAGTGTAAGCCCTTTTAACGTAAATCACGACGAAATAGCCACTGCCATCATGAAGTTTATCATTAAATTATTCCCAGAAATTACTATCAAAAGCCAATCAGTGCGTTTGCGCTTTATTAAGATCCTTACCGGGAACATTCGCAACGTTCTGAAAAAACAAATTGATGAAGTGGCTATCGTACGCCATTGGGATCATATCGAAGTTCGCGCTAAAGATGAAAGCCGCACCGAACAGGTTCGTGATGCTTTAACACGAATCCCTGGGATCCATCACATTTTAGAAGTTGATGACTGCCCTTACACCGATATGCACAACATCTTCGAGCAAACGCTTGAAATGTATCGTGACAAGCTGGAAGGGAAAACCTTCTGCGTGCGTGTTAAGCGTCGTGGTAAGCATGATTTTACGTCGATTGAAGTTGAACGCTACGTGGGTGGTGGTCTAAATCAGCATATTGAAAGTGCTAAGGTTAAACTGTCCCATCCTCAGGTCACCGTTCATCTGGAAATTGAAGATGACCGCCTGCTGCTGATCAAAGGTCGCTACGAAGGCTTAGGTGGCTACCCAATCGGTACGCAGGAAGATGTGCTGTCGCTGATTTCCGGTGGCTTCGATTCCGGCGTTTCCAGCTATATGCTGATGCGCCGTGGCTGCCGTGTACATTACTGTTTCTTCAATCTGGGTGGTTCTGCGCATGAAATTGGCGTCAAACAAGTCGCTCATTATCTGTGGAACCGTTTTGGCAGCTCTCATCGTGTGCGTTTTGTGGCCATCGATTTTGCCCCTGTGGTGGGTGAAATTCTGGAGAAAGTCGATGATGGCCAAATGGGCGTTATCCTCAAGCGCATGATGATGCGTGCGGCGTCGAAAGTTGCAGAACGTTATGGCGTTCAGGCTTTGGTTACCGGTGAAGCACTGGGACAAGTTTCAAGTCAAACGCTAACCAATTTGCGTTTGATTGACGGCGTGACTGACACGCTGATCCTGCGCCCGCTGATTTCGCACGATAAAGAACATATCATTGATATGGCTCGTGAAATTGGGACTGAAGATTTTGCCAAAACCATGCCTGAATTCTGCGGCGTGATTTCAAAAAGTCCAACCGTAAAAGCCGTGAAGTCCAAGATTGAAGCTGAAGAAGAAAACTTCGATTTCGACATTCTTGAACGTGTGGTGGCCGAAGCGCAAAACATGGATATCCGTGAAATCGCCCAGCAAACCAGCGAGCAGGTGGTCGAAGTTGAAACCGTTGATGCACTAAGCGGTGATGAAGTGGTTCTGGATATTCGCTCTAACGACGAACAAGAAGACAAACCGCTGAAGATTGAAGGGCTAGAAGTGAAAAGCCTACCATTCTACAAACTGGCTACTCAGTTTGGCGATCTCGATCAGAACCGCAATTATGTGTTGTACTGCGATCGTGGCGTGATGAGCCGCTTGCAGGCGCTGTATCTGAAAGAGCAGGGATATAACAACGTTAAGGTGTATCGCCCGTAATCTGCTAGCTTGCTTGCCATTTTGAACTCGGGCAGTGCTCGCAATCCTCACGTACTGAATGTACGCTCCGGTTGCTGTGCGCTGGCCGAGATCAAACTGACTTCGCCGCTAACGCAGATTATACGCTTGGCAAGATGTCTGGATTACCACTCCTGATAGTCATAGATCCCCGATGCGGGAATTAACTGGGCTGCCACTTCGGCGGCTTTTTCTTTGCCTAAAAGCACGTCGATAATCTTTAGCGCAAAATCGATGCTGGTTCCCGGCCCTTGGCTGGTTAGCAGGTTAACGCGTTCATCAAAGTAAGCGCGTTTGTCGATCCACTGATTTTCGGGGATTTGATCTTTCAGCGTTGGGAAACAGGTGATATTCCCTATTGGGAATAGTTTGTGGTGAGCCAATACTAACGCTGGTGCAGCACAAATTGCGGCGACCAGTTTTCCTTCTAGATGCATTTGACGCACTTTCTCAACGACTAATTCACTGTCTCGAAAACACTCGGCGCCTTGCATTCCACCGGGCAAAACAATCACGTCATAAGACTCATCGGCAACCTGAACCAGTGGTTTATCTGCTAGCAGTTTAACGCCGCGTGAACAGACTATGACTAATTCGCCATCGCTGGCAGCACTTGCCGTAGTGACTTTAATGCCCGCGCGAACAAGCAAATCAATGGTTGTTACTGCTTCAGTTTCTTCGCTACCAGGAGCCAGACACACCAGAGCCGATGCGCTCATAGGTTTGTTCCTTTCGTTTAATGGTTTCAAAAATATGGGCATTCTCAGTAACGCTAAGCCCGTGCTTACGTGCCATCCTGAGCAGATAGCCGGTGATGTAGTCAATTTCAGTATGTCGCTGTGCCTGCACGTCTTGGTGCATAGAAGAGTAATTATCGGCGGTCATGCACATCACGTTGGTCACGTAATGCAATAAGCTTTCGGGGGATGTTCGATACCCTTCAGCCTCCATGACATCGGAAATTTCTTTTACGATGGCCTCTACGTGCGGCATGTATTTTTGCAGATCGCCGTTGCGGCAGTTATAGATGACCGACAATGGATTAATAACGCAGTTAACGGCTAATTTTTTCCAAATAGCGGGCATGATGTTGTCATGCCATGCCACATCAGGAAGCGCCTGATGCAAGACTTCAGCAACGTTGCTTTGCCCAATAGCGGCTGAGTTCGTTGGACCGATATGCGTCGCACCCGCGGCAACGTGGATAATCGTATTGCCATCACGGCGCGCGGCATGGGTGGTTACCCCTTGAAATAGAGGTTGTTCAATCAGCTTTGGTAACTCATCCTGACTGCCCATGCCGTTATGCAGCAGGATAATTCGGCAATGAGGGGGGATTTTTGCCAGCAACGGAACCAAACCGTTGTATACCTGCCAAGCTTTTAGCGTCACCAATAAAATTTGGCTTTCGGCTAAATGCAGAGGGTCGTTCGCTGCGAGGTTTTTATTGTAGGACTGCCCGTTAAGTTGGATTATGTTAACTGGACAGTAGGGCTGAGGCACGCGCAACCAGCCTTGAACATCGTGCCCAGCTTGTTCCAGTGCCGATAACCATAGCTGCCCTAGCGCCCCACAACCAAGAACTGTTATTTTCATTTGGCCTCCTGCCCGATGCATCAGGCGATTTGCGCGCAAAGCAGAAATATTCAATCTATAGCCAAAATAATTCGAGTTGCATCGCGGCGGCAAAAGAGCGAGTCCCAATGAGCTTACTCGAGTAAGTGATTCGGGCGAGTGAGCGCAGCCAACAAAGATGCAGCTTGAAGTATGATGGATATTATCAGTATAAACTTTTATGACGCAGATCGCAGTGAGAAGCATTGGTTATGGTGTAAGGACGGTGGCTGGTCTTGCATCGCCGGAGGAAGCCGCTATTATGCTCGGCATTCAACCGAGAGGAGATTTAACATGCCTTCATTCGATATCGTTTCTGAAATTGATATTCAAGAAGTTCGTAACGCCGTAGAAAACGCTTCACGTGAGCTAGGAACCCGTTGGGATTTTCGCAACGTTGAAGCCAGCTTTGAGCTGAATGAGAAAAATGAAAGTATCAAAATCTCCAGCATCTCTGATTTCCAAGTCAACCAGCTCGTGGATATTATGCGCGAAAAACTGGCGAAACGTGGCATCGATGGTGCTGCATTAGAGATCCCAGAGCAGATAGAACACAGCGGTAAAACTTACAGCATTGAAGCCACGCTGAAAAAGGGCATTGATAGCGCAATGGCGAAAAAAGTCATTAAGCTGATTAAAGACAGCAAGTTGAAAGTGCAGGCGCAGGTTCAGGGTGAACAAGTGCGTGTCACGGGTAAATCACGCGATGATTTGCAGGGCGTTATGGCCCTTATTCGTGGTGCAGATTTGGGACAACCATTCCAGTTTAATAACTTCCGCGATTAACAAATTGTTTTAGGCGTAAGGTTTGTAGAATCGCGTAAGGTTTCGGACGCCAATTAGCATTTGGGTTTCCATGAAAATGCTGGTTCAGGCGTCCGACGAAAGGTTGCTGGCGCGCAACCTCTCGACTCTCGCGCTTTTTACCGAGTTGTTTGTCCGACCGGTCTCGGAGCGCACGTCCTGTGCGCCCTCAACCTGCCACCAGCATCCTTGCTGGCGGCTCTATCGTGTATCTCATCCAACAAGAAAAACAAAAGCATCAGATAAACAGGCCTAAATCTAATGCTGCCCCGCCACAAACAGCTCAATATCGCCACGGTTGGTGATTTTAGAATCAATCTTCACATACGCCGTTTTTTCTTCAGGAATAAGCACCACATCAGCCACGCCGTGCAGTTGTTTAAGCGCCAGTTCTAATTCTGGCGTTGCAGGGATCGTGTCGGGAATAACAATGCGCAAACTGCTGACGTAAGGAGGCTCTTTCATCGTCATGCTAACCGCGAGCCAGATCACGGCCAACACTGCGCATCCGGTAAACACGGTTGCCGCGCCGTTATGTGAATATAAGAATCCGCTTAAGCTCCCACCGATGGCCACGCCGAGAAATTGGCTGGTGGAGTAAATTCCCATCGCTGTGCCTTTATATCCAGCGGGCGACTCTTTGCTGATCAGTGAAGGCAATAGCGCTTCCATCACATTGAATGCAATAAAGAAAACTTGAATGCCAAAGATAATGCCCCACAGGTTTAAATCGGCGTACCAGAGGATTACCTCAGCGGCGAGCATTAAAATAACGCACACCTGAAATACCTGTTTCATACGACGCTGTTTTTCAGCATAGATGATGAAAGGGATAACGCAGACAAATGCGATCAGCATGGTCACTAAATAGACTTTCCACTGACTATCCCTTGCCAGACCCGCTTCTTCCATGAGCGGTGGCAGCGCTACAAAGCTCGACATCAGTAAAATATGTACGCACATAATGCCAAAATTAAGCTTAAGCAACCGGCTGTTTGCCAGTACTTTGCTAAAACTGCCCTTCACCATGCTCGATTCACGGTTCAGCACGTGATGGCGCGGCGTTGGGATGCAAAAGAGCGTGATGATAACGCCACCTAATGCGAGCAGCGCGATCATCCAGAAAAGCCCGGAGAGGCCAACGGCGTGGGTGATAATCGGGCCTGCGACCATTGCAATGGCAAAGGTGACGCCAAAACTGACGCCGATAAATGCCATCGCCTTAGTGCGATTTTGCTCACGGGTTAAGTCGGATAACAGCGCCATAACCGCGGCGGCAATTGCTCCCGAGCCTTGTAAAGCGCGGCCAAGGATCACGCCCCATATTGAGTCTGTCATGGCCGCAATGGCGCTGCCGAGAGCAAATATCAGTAGCCCGCCGACGATGAGCGGTTTACGTCCGATTCGGTCGGAAAAGAGGCCAAATGGGATCTGGAAGACGGCTTGTGTTAAGCCATAAATTCCAATCGCGAGCCCGATTAACGTTTCGGAAGCGCCCGCCAAAGACATACCATAGGTGGTTAGCACCGGCAAAACCATAAACATCCCAAGCATACGCAATGAGAATACGGTTCCTAGACCCCAGGTGGCTTTCCGTTCCTCTGGTGTCATCTGAAAATCATTCATTACAACCTCAGTTTCTTTTAGTACGGGAACAACCCAGCGTTTCACTGCGTTGAAATTATTCTTGTTATTGGTGCTTTCTGATGAGCACTGCTCTGGTGGCAGTTGGTGGAAAGCATTCCCGAGGAATAGTATCTATTGTAATTAAAGCCGAGCTAGATTACTTGACCTTACCCGTTTTGAACAGACTAAGGACTCAGCGGGGGAGGGGAAAAAAGAAAGCCGGATGAGATATCCGGCTTTTTACGATTAACCATTAAGACTAAACGATCAACGCAGCATCGTTAGCAGGCTTTCTGTTGCCGGAGACTGGAAGTCAACCGACATCATTACGCTCAGGCAAGTGATGGTCACGATGGAGAACACAAACAGTTTGCGAGCCCATACGCGATCGTCCACCGCTTTCTTATAGCCAGAGAGCGCCATACCTAACCACCACACGCTGACCGCGGCTGCAACAACCAGATATTTATAGCCAGCATACCCGCCTAGAGACAGCATCAGCGTGGCAACCATAAACGCCACGATGTACAGCGTGATGTGGTTTTTAGCTACCGAAATACCTTTAACCACGGGCAATACTGGAATATTGGCAGCTTGATAATCCTTGAAGCGGAAGATGGCAATCGCATAGGAGTGCGGCATCTGCCACAGGCTGAAAATAGCCAGAAGGATCAGGGCGCCGGCGTCAAACTCGTTGCTGACGGCGCAATAGCCAATAACCGGTGGAGCGGCGCCAGACAGGCTGCCAATCAGCGTACCGTATACGGAATGACGCTTCATATACAGGCTGTAAACGCCAACGTAGACGATGAAGCCAATCACTGCCAACAGCGCGGCTAACGGATTAGCCGCAACATATAACAGTGCAACACCGGCAAGGCCCAACAGCGTAGCGTAGGTCAATGTCACTTTAGGCGCGATTAACCCTTTCACCAAAACGCGGTTTTTGGTTCGCTCCATAATTTTATCTATGTCTCGGTCAATGTAGTTATTAAATACACAGCCCGAGGCGACAACCAGCGACACGCCTACCATGGTCGCGATGAACAGGGGAACATCTAAGCTCCCCTTCGAGGCCAGGAAGAATCCACCGATAACCGAAATCAGGTTACCGAAGATAATGCCCGGTTTTGTTACTTGCAGGTATTGCTTCATCATCACAGGCAGCTCTTTAGTGGACCATCATATTGATGTTGAGGTTGTACATAATCCAAAGTGAGCCAACGACAACAATGGCGATAATCAAGGCGGTAAATGCCAGAGCTATCAGGTTCCAACGCTCTTCAGACGAGGTGTTCATGTGCAGGAAGTACACCAGATGAACAAAAATCTGAATCACTGCCATCGCCACCACGGTAACCAAAATCGTTTGGTGCGAAGCGGTACCTTCCATCACCATCCAGAACGGGATAACCGTAAGGATGACCGACAGAATAAAGCCAATCATGTAAGACTTTGCGCTGCCGTGGCTAGCACCGTTGTTGTCTGTAGAATGGTGACCCGTTGTAGGTGAGTGACTCATTACATTGCCCCCATCAGATAAACTACGGTGAATACGCAGATCCACACCACGTCCAAGAAGTGCCAGAACAGGCTCAGACACATCAGGCGAGTACGGTTACGCGCGGTCAGGCCTTTTTTGCCTACCTGAATCATCATCACGATAATCCAGATCAGGCCACTGGTAACGTGAATACCGTGCGTGCCAACCAAGGTAAAGAAGGCAGACAGGAATGCACTTTTGTCTGGACCAAAACCTTCGGCAATCAGGTGATGGAATTCGTAGATTTCCATCGCGATGAAGCTTGCACCGAACAGGAAGGTCAAGCCTAACCAGGTATTTACGGTGCCTACTTTACCTTTGTTCATCGCCAGCATGGCGAAGCCATAGGTGATGCTGCTAAATAACAGCAGGAAGGTTTCAACCAACACAAACGGCAGTTCAAAAATATCTTTGCCGGATGGGCCGTCAGCGGTGCCGTTGACCAAGACTGCATACGTTGCGAACAAGCTCGCGAACAGAATACAGTCGCTCATCAGGTAGACCCAGAAGCCGAACACTTTCGTGTCACCGGCGTCGTGGTGCCCATGCTCCGCATGGGCCTCCTGACCGTGAGTATGATGTAAAGTATCAGTTGTCATATTTCACGCCTGCTTTGCTAATTTGTTCAAAGTGTTGATTCTCAATACTTTCAATTTCAGGAACTTGAACGTAGTAATCAACATCATCGTTGAAGCTGTGCACGATCCACGTGGCAATCATGCCCAGGAAGCAGACAATCGCCAGCCACCAGATGTCCCAAATCATGGCAAAACCAAAGACGAGGCTGAAGCCTGCAATGATGACGCCTGCGCCAGTGTTACGTGGCATATGAATTGGTGCATATTTTTCTGGTTTCTTATAAGCGATACCTTCTTCTTTCAGCTCCCAGAATGCATCACGCGAATGAACCTGTGGCTCGATAGCGAAGTTATAGAACGGCGGTGGAGAAGACGTTGACCACTCCAGCGTACGGCCGCCCCATGGATCGCCGGTCAGATCGCGGTTCTGATCGCGGTCGCGAACAGACACGAAAATCTGAATCAGCTGACAGGCAATACCACATGCAATCAGCGCAGCGCCGCCCGCAGCAACCATCAGCAGAGGATGGAATGCAGGGTCAATTTGCTGGCTCAGACGACGAGTCATGCCCATGAAGCCCAAGCCGTACAGCGGCATGAAGGCAACGAAGAAGCCGATGATCCAGAACCAGAATGCGCGTTTGCCCCAAGTTTCGTTTAGCGTGAAGCCAAATGCTTTCGGGAACCAGTAAGTCATACCGGCGAAGCAACCGAATACCACACCGCCGATGATCACGTTATGGAAGTGCGCAATCAGGAACAGGCTGTTATGCAGAACAAAGTTTGCACCAGGAACAGCCAGCAGAACGCCGGTCATACCACCTACGGTAAAGGTGATGATGAAGCCAATAGTCCACAGCATCGCAGAGTTAAACACGATGCGGCCTTGGTACATGGTGAACAGCCAGTTGAAGATTTTTACCCCGGTCGGAATCGAGATAATCATCGTGGCTATACCGAAGAACGCATTGACGTTCGCACCTGACCCCATGGTAAAGAAGTGATGCAGCCAAACGATGAACGACAGAATGGTGATACACACGGTCGCCCATACCAGCGAGGTGTAGCCAAACAGACGTTTCTTACAGAAGGTTGCCACCACTTCGGAGAACACACCGAAGACAGGCAGAACCAAGATATACACTTCCGGATGGCCCCAGGCCCAAATCAGGTTGATGTACATCATCATGTTGCCGCCCATATCGTTGGTGAAGAAATGGGTGCCGAGGTAGCGGTCAGCCGTCAGTAAAGCAACGGTAACGGTTAAAATCGGGAAGGCAGCAATGATCAGAACGTTGGTGCACAATGCGGTCCATGTGAAGACCGGCATTTTCATCAGAGACATGCCAGGAGCACGCATTTTGATGATGGTGGCAAAGAAGTTAACGCCCGTCAGCAAGGTGCCCAAGCCGGATATCTGTAGACTCCATATCCAGTAATCGACCCCTACGCCAGGGCTGTACTCCTTACCTGATAGCGGTGGATAGGCCAACCAGCCAGTTTGAGCAAATTCGCCCACACCCAGCGACAGGTTGATCAGAACCACACCGGCAACGGTGAACCAGAAGCTCAGGTTATTCAGGAATGGGAAGGCAACGTCGCGAGCACCGATTTGCAACGGCACAACGACGTTCATCAGACCTACCACGAACGGCATCGCTACGAAGAAGATCATGATAACGCCGTGAGCGGTGAAGATCTGGTCGTAGTGGTGAGGTGGTAGGAATCCGGCTTCACCGGCGGACGCAAGCGCCTGCTGGCTACGCATCATGATGGCATCGGCAAAGCCGCGCAGCAGCATGACAAACGCCACGATGATGTACATGATACCCAGACGTTTATGGTCAACCGAAGTTAGCCACTCCGTCCATAGGTATTTCCATTTTCCAAAATAGGTAATCAAAGCCAGAAGGGCCAGACCGCCTAAGATAATGCCGGCAACCGTAACCATAACAATCGGTTCATGGTACGGGACGGCGTCGAGTGTTAGTTTTCCAAACATCTGTTATTCCTCGGCTCCTGCGTGAGCGTGCTCACCCATGTCCATATCCATATGCTCGTCTTTCTTCATGTCCATCTTCTTGCTGCCCATGAATTTGTTAATCACATCGACAAACAATTCTGGATTAGCGCTAGAGAAGTATTCAACCGGATGGTATTCACTTGGCTTCGCTAATGCGTCGAATTCAGCCATGGTGGTCAGCTGATTAGGGGCTTTCTTAACGTTGGCAACCCACTGATCAAAGGTTTCATTATCGGGCGTTGCGATGGCGGTGAACTTCATTCCAGAGAATCCTGGACCGCTGTAGCTGCTGGAAATCCCGTTATATTTACCCGGTTCGTTGGCAATCAAATGCAGTTGGGTCTGCATGCCTGCCATCGCGTAAATCTGCCCACCTAAACGCGGAATGAAGAATGAGTTCATCACCGAGTTTGACGTGATGCGGAAATTAACCGGAGTATTGGCTGGGAAAGCCAGTTCATTAACGGTTGCAATCCCCAAGTCTGGATAAACGAACAACCATTTCCAGTCGAGTGAAATTACATCAACACGGATTGGTTTAACGTCGGAGACCAGTGGTTTATACGGATCAAGTTCGTGAGTCGTTTTCCACGTCAATGTTGCGAGGATAGCGATAATGATAATTGGCACTGTCCAAACGACAGCTTCAATTTTATTAGAGTGAGACCAGTTGGGAGTGTATTTGGCATCGGTATTTGACGCGCGGAATTTACGCGTAAATACAATTGTCATTACGATTACTGGAATCACCACGATTAACATCAGCCCAAGGGCAGTCAGTATCAGGGATCTCTGCTCTAGACCTATTTGTCCTTTAGGATCCAGAAGCGCCATATCACAACCGCTCAGCAAGGCCGAGGCTGCGATTAAAGATAATATCCCAAAGCTTTTATTTAATTTACTGAGTCTCATCTAACGACCTCAATCGAAGGCTCTCTGTCGTCCCAAATGTAGGGGCATTTTACGGGAAGGTTGCAGATCTGTAAACATTCTTAAAGGTCTGTCACTCCATTGTTTAAAAAGTCCAGTTTGTTTGTTCTAAATGTCGCATTTCATGGTGTGTTTAAGGCGAAATGTAGCTATCAAATCAGAGGCTTATTTTCACTTTGTTGTAACAAAGTAAATGTAACAAAAAATATTTACGTACCCCTGAAAATCACGTTTTGTCACTTCTAGCCTAGCTCCTAATCTGCGGTTAGCCCATGTATTGCCAGCTTTAAATAGGAATATGTGACACAGATCGTAGGGATATGTAACTCGTTACATTTAGGTTTATTTCTTCTCTTAGAAGGCACGAAACGTGAAAGAGATCTCTATTTGTTAATTTTTTGTTCTTCATTTTTCTGACGTCTAAATGAATTTAGCGTGAAAATTGAACAGTTGCTTAGGTGTGAAAATACAGAAAAATATCAGTAGAAAATTATTTAATGGATAATTAAGCGGCAAATTTGAATAATAAAAAAAACGCTGCCTAAAATATAGGCAGCGTTTTTTTTATTATTTTAAGACTTAAATTAATTTAGTTACGGAATTAAATTGTCGGCTGTAGATCGCGCTGGCTGCGATAATCCAAACCCGCGCCAAGTAAAATGCCAAATAAGCTCAGCAATAAACCAATATTTAACAGCCAATCCATGAGGACATCAGCACTCGAGCCAGAAAGAGTTTCTACGAGCAGCCCAAGCAGCCATAATGCAATCAAAATGCATCCGACCAACAGCGATTGAGAGGCCAGCTTATAGGCTCGAGCAAAGCGGGTTCGGCGCGAGAATTCACCGGTGATTTGTGTGTATTCCAAGGTTTTGCGGCAGGCGACCAGCAGCAAGAGCCCAGGAACGGCGGCGACGATCGAGAAAAGATAGAACAACGGCCAGCCATGTAATTCAACAAACCAACCCGCAACCGGCCCTACATAGACACGACCTACGGCTGAAAGCGCCGACAATAGAGCGAATTGGGTTGCTGAGAATGACTTGTTACACAGCGTCATTAACAGTGCGACGAATGCCGCGGTGCCCATTCCCCCGCAGAGGTTCTCCAGAAAAATGGCGCTGCCCATGGTGAGCAGATTTTTATCGGTCACCGCCAGCAGCCAGTAGCCAAAATTGGATACCCCTTGCAAGATACCAAATAGCATCAATGCGCGGAAAAGGGACAAGCGTTGCATCAGTACGCCGCCAAACAAGGCGCCAACGATGGTGGCAAACAACCCTAACGTTTTGTTGACGATACCAACTTCACCCGCGTCGAATCCGACACCGCGAATCAGAAACGTTGTGCTCAAACTGCCGGCGAAAGCATCACCCATCTTGTACATCACGATGAGTAATAAAATTAGCCACGCATTATTTCGGCCAAAGAAATCCTTAAGCGGCTCAATCACGGCCTGTTCAAGCGTGCGTGGCGCAGGCGCTGATACCTGAGGTTCTGGAGCAAATAGCGTAGCAGCGATACCGATCAGCATTAAACCAGCCATCAGCCAATAGGTGCCTTGCCAGCCAAAATAGCGATCGGCTAACCACAGCGCTAACCCACCAGAAACCAGCATCGCCAGCCGATAGCCCAAAACGGAAACAGCCGCGCCGGTTCCGCGTTCTTCAGCGCTAAGCAAATCAGTTTTATAGGCGTCGAAGACAATATCTTGGGAGGCTGAGCAGAATGCGACGATGACGGCCAACCCTGCCAGCCACCACAGATGCTGGATAGGGTTGAGTAATCCCATGGCAAAGATGGTGATAAGTAGCAGGATTTGAGTCACTAAAAGCCAGCCACGGCGGCGACCAAGGAAGGAAGGCGTATAGCGATCCATCATCGGTGACCATAGGAATTTAAAAACGTAGGCCTGACCAACCAGTGAAAAGAATCCGATCGTTTTGAGATCGACGTTGGCAACGGTCATCCAAGCCTGAAGTGTACCGGAAGTTAATGCGAGAGGAAGGCCAGAGGCAAAACCCAACAGTAATAAAATGACCGTATTACGCTGGGTGAAAATAGCTAAGTTTGAATTAGACATTCAATTGATTCCCATGCTCTGCCCAAGGTCGGGCAGAGCGGGGTGAAAACGGCGTATGCTCATCATCATTCGATCGTGCTCTTATCCGGCAAAACGAATGGCTCTGAGCATAGAGATTAACGTGCGTTGGCTTTGATGAAGTCGCTGATGCTAGTGTCTTGCGCCATGTTAGATACGATGTCTGACATGGTATTATTGACGGCATTAGTGATTTTGCTATTCGATGCGGTAAATGCACCTTGCTCGTTGTAAACAGAGCGATAGTTTTTCACCTGCTTATTACCATTTTTCGCCTGTGCGATGATAGAAATATCAGCATTGGTGGTGATGTTGTAACGCAGATTGCCTTCTTTCACATCGGCATACAACTGGTTGACAACGATCTGCAAATCAACAGCGCCGCTTGGGCCGACCATATAACCGCGCTTAGTCATCTGATTTTCCAACACTTCCTGCAGCAAGAAACGCAGATCGCGTGAAGGCGTCAGCGTGACTAACTCACCATCGCGATTAACTTTTGCCAGCGCCTTATCTTGGCGAACATCCGCACCGTTAATGCTGATCGTGATGCCTTGCAAGGTTGGATCCTGCTGTGGCAAGGCCATCTTAGGGTTAACGTCTATTGTATTGGTGCTGGTTGCGCATCCGGCCAAAGCGAAAACGGCCAAAAGCGGGAAAAACAGTTTTTTGATCATATTCATCGAGTTAATAACCATTTTACGTGGGAAGACGCCGTGCCCATCCTTCATCTATGACTGAGTATGATTATGACGAGCCAACGGGCTTTACGGACAAAATATCCGCCATCATAGCATTGCCATTGGGATGTTGAAGCCCCCTATAAATATTTTTATCTTAAGGATAATGAAATCACTAACGTGGTGGCGTTTTGTCTTTCTGTTTAAACATTAAACTGACTTTTAAAGCCACCCATTTGAATGATAGACAGAAAATTTTTATAAGTTACGCTACGCAAAACACGATAAAAATGTTTTGTAGCGGCGTTAGTTGTGAAAAAACAGCTACGCTTAACGTTAAGATGTGTTTTCCGATTGGGCGTTTGTCCGCCCCTGATGTGGGCTGCCACTGATAATACTTGTGATGGTTTAGCCGTTTCGAGAAGGAAATACATTCCATTAAGAGCAGCGCTCTTTCTGCCGATGCAGTATGAGGGGATATCTTATGATGAGAGAACAGATAGAAGCAAAGTTACGCGCCGCGTTTGAACCTTTCTATCTTGAGGTGGTTGATGAAAGCTATCGCCATAACGTACCGGCAGGTTCTGAAAGTCACTTTAAAGTTGTCATGGTTAGCGATCGTTTCCAAGGCGAGCGTTTCTTGACGCGTCATCGTTCTATATATGGCGTTCTGTCAGAGGAACTGGCTGATGGTGTGCATGCGTTAGCCTTACATACCTATACCCATAAAGAGTGGGAGGCGTTGCAAGATACGGTTCCTGCATCTCCGCCCTGTCGCGGGGCTGGCACCCTAGCCTAAGCTAACTTGCTTAAATAGGCGGCGAAAAGGCAAGTAAATTACCACGAAGGTGGAACTCTTAGCCGTTTTTGCTGTATTAATAGCGTGTTTGACGAGAAACGGCCCGAGTGGCCGTTTCTTTTTGTGTAGCAACTTTATGACTTAGGTGCGCACGCGATTTCGTGACTTTGGCCCGTGGAACTTGGCGCTACAACGTTCTACTGTTGTACCCGAGTTGCCGAGGTATCGCTCGAAACTGTGAATCACGCCGCGGACAGTTGGCGTGCGGTTCTCGACTCATCGCTCATGCATCGCTATAATGTCGCGTCTATTTTTTCCTGAATGTATTCGGGACGCTTCTACGCCCAAAGTACTTGATGTTGTTGCTAGGCGGCCAGCGAGTGAATCCCGATGAGCTTACACCGGTAAGTGATTAGGGTGAATAACCGCAGCCAACACCGTAGCGGCTTCAAGTAAGAAGGGATAAACAGGGAACACGGTTCTGCTGAAAGCGGCCGTCCCGGTTCTGTGAAGTCGGGTTTTCTTCATTGAAAACGACTTCTGGAGTTGACCGAGCACTGTGATTTTTTGAGGTATAAGATGCAAGTTTCTGTTGAAACCACCGAAGGCCTTGGCCGCCGCGTAAATATTACTGTTGCAGCCGACAGCATTGAAAAAGCAGTAAACAGTGAGCTGGTCAACGTGGCTAAAAAAGCACGTATCGACGGCTTCCGTAAAGGTAAAGTGCCAATGCACATTATCTCTCAGCGTTATGGCGCATCTGTTCGCCAGGACGTTCTGGGCGATCTGATGCAGCGTAACTTCGTTGATGCGATCATCAAAGAAAAACTGAATCCAGCTGGCGCGCCTAACTATGTACCAGGCGAATACAAACTGGGCGAAGACTTCTCTTTCGCGGTTGAATTCGAAGTTTACCCAGAGATCGAACTGAAAGATCTGGAAAGCATCGAAGTTGAAAAGCCAGTTGTTGAAGTCACTGACGCTGACGTTGACGCGATGCTGGACACCCTGCGTAAGCAGCAGGCAACTTGGACTGCAACCGAACGTGCAGTTGAAGCTGAAGACCGCGTAACCGTAGATTTCACCGGTTCTATCGACGGCGAAGTTTTCGAAGGCGGCAAAGCCTCTGATTTCGTTCTGGCAATGGGCCAGGGTCGTATGATCCCAGGTTTCGAAGAAGGTATTCTGGGCCACAAAGCGGGTGAAGAATTCGCTATCGAAGTGACCTTCCCAGAAGATTACCACGCTGAAAACCTGAAAGGTAAAGCGGCTAAATTCGATATCGTTCTGAAGAAAGTTGAAGAACGCGAACTGCCAGAATTCACCGAAGAATTCATCAAACGTTTCGGCGTTGCTGATGGTTCTCTGGATGGTCTGAAAGCTGAAGTGCGTAAAAACATGGAACGCGAACTGAAAGGCGCAGTACGTAACCGTATCAAGTCTCAGGTTATCGACGGTCTGGTTAAAGCAAACGACATCGACGTTCCAGCTGCACTGATTGACGGTGAAGTTGACGTTCTGCGTCGTCAGGCTGCACAGCGTTTCGGTGGCAACGAGAAACAAGCTCTGGAACTGCCACGCGAACTGTTCGAAGAACAGGCTAAACGTCGCGTTGTTGTAGGTCTGTTGCTGGGTGAAGTTATCACCAAGAAAGAGCTGAAAGCTGATGAAGATCGCGTTAAAGCGCTGATCGAAGAAATGGCTTCTGCTTACGAAGATCCAAAAGAAGTGGTTGAGTTCTACAGCAAAAATAAAGAGCTGATGAACAACATGCGTAATGTTGCTCTGGAAGAACAAGCTGTTGAAGCACTGCTGGCTAGCGCTAAAGTGTCTGAAAAAGCGACCAACTTCAGCGAACTGATGAACCAGACTCAGGCTGCGTAATGTTGCTCTGAACGGCTTATTCGTTCCGAAGTAATAAAAACCTTCGCTCTTGGGCGAAGGTTTTTTTATGGGAAAAGGTTTATTTCTTTGATTACTGTCCCCAAATATTGGCTAAGTGTCTAACCTATAACAACAGACACAGACAGTTGAGCATGGTCAACATAGTTTATCTACAGTAGAATCAAAGCAAATAATGCCAATAATGCCAAAGTGATTTCTATAGGAGACGGTTAATGTCATACAGTGGCGAGCGTGATTTAGCACCGCACATGGCCTTAGTGCCAATGGTTGTTGAACAGACTTCGCGTGGCGAACGTTCATACGATATTTTTTCCCGTCTGTTGAAAGAACGAATCATCTTCCTGACTGGTCAGGTTGAAGATCACATGGCAAATCTGATTGTGGCTCAGATGCTGTTCCTCGAAGCAGAAAACCCAGAGAAAGATATCCATCTTTATATCAACTCACCGGGTGGCGTTATTACTGCAGGCATGTCAATTTATGACACCATGCAGTTTATCAAACCCGATGTGAGCACCATCTGTATGGGACAGGCGTGTTCCATGGGCGCGTTTCTGCTGACGGCAGGGGCGAAAGGTAAGCGTTTCTGCCTGCCAAATTCACGCGTGATGATTCACCAGCCGTTGGGTGGTTTCCAAGGGCAGGCGACGGATATTGAAATTCACGCCAAAGAAATCCTGAAAGTTAAAGCTCGTATGAATGAGCTAATGGCAAAACATTCAGGTAAATCGCTCGAAGAAATCGAGCGTGATACCGAACGTGACCGCTTCTTGTCAGCGGACGAAGCTGTAGAGTACGGCTTGGTTGATTCGGTAATGACTCACCGCGGCTGATTGTGTCAGACTACGGCCTAGATTCAGGACGTCTGTGAGACCTATTATCTCGTCCAGCCGCCGATAGAGTGACTATCATGTTACGGCGGGTTGCCGATATACTATAGTGAATATAAAGCGCGGAGCGATGCCCGCATCGCGCTAATGGGTTATATAGACTACGCTGATAGGCCGTTTTGCGCAGATTGGTCGCACTGCCGTTGAGCGGTCTTAGCCGTAATAGGCTGATTCGACGGGACAGATACTTAATGAAAGAGGTTTACTGATGACAGATAAGCGCAAAGACGGTTCAGGCAAGCTGCTGTACTGTTCTTTTTGCGGCAAAAGCCAGCATGAAGTTCGTAAGCTGATCGCCGGGCCGTCAGTGTATATCTGCGACGAGTGTGTCGATCTGTGTAATGACATCATTCGCGAAGAGATTAAAGAAGTTGCTCCACACCGTGAGCGCAGCTCTCTGCCAACGCCGCATGAAATCCGTAACCATTTAGATGATTACGTTATTGGTCAGGAACAGGCGAAAAAAGTCTTGGCGGTAGCGGTGTATAACCACTACAAGCGCCTGCGTAACGGCGATAGCAGCAACGGTGTCGAACTGGGCAAAAGTAATATCTTGCTGATCGGTCCAACCGGTAGCGGTAAAACTTTGCTGGCGGAAACGCTGGCACGTTTCCTTGATGTGCCATTTACCATGGCTGATGCAACGACCCTAACCGAAGCCGGTTATGTGGGCGAAGACGTTGAAAATATCATTCAGAAGCTATTGCAGAAGTGTGATTACGACGTTCAGAAAGCACAGCGCGGTATCGTATACATTGACGAAATCGATAAGATTTCTCGTAAGTCTGACAACCCGTCTATCACCCGTGATGTTTCAGGTGAAGGCGTACAGCAGGCATTGCTGAAGCTGATTGAAGGTACTATCGCTGCGGTTCCACCTCAGGGCGGCCGTAAGCATCCACAGCAGGAATTCTTACAGGTTGATACCTCTAAGATCCTGTTTATCTGTGGCGGTGCTTTCGCTGGCTTGGATAAAGTTATTGGCCAGCGTGTGAATACCGGCACCGGTATTGGTTTTGGCGCAACGGTTAAAGCGTTGTCTGAAAAAGCAACCGAAGGCGAGTTGCTGGCTCAGGCAGAACCAGAAGATTTGATCAAATTTGGTCTGATCCCTGAGTTCATCGGTCGTTTGCCAGTTGTCGCTACCCTGCGTGAACTGAGTGAAGACGCGCTGATTCAGATCCTGAAAGAGCCAAAAAATGCCCTGACCAAACAGTATCAGGCATTATTTAATCTGGAAGGTGTAGATCTGGAGTTCCGTGACGAAGCCCTGACGGCTATCGCGAAAAAAGCGATGGCGCGTAAAACAGGTGCTCGTGGTCTGCGTTCTATCGTTGAAGGCGCGTTGCTGGAAACGATGTACGACTTACCATCAATGGAAAACGTCGAAAAAGTGGTTGTCGACGAAAACGTCATTGAAGGTCAGGCGGAGCCAATGCTGATTTATGGCAAACCAGAAGCACAGGCTTCTGGCGAATAATTAGCCAGTAAACTGATGGGTTATCAATAAAATGGGGGATTTTATCTCCCATTTTTTTTTCTGTTGTTGTTTGCGTTGAATCCCTGGTAAACATCCCCATATACTCAGATACAAACTGGGTGAAGCAACAACGTAAAACGGGTTGTAAGATTCCCATAACCTGGCGGAAGCTAAACTAAGAGAGAGCTCTATGAATCCTGAGCGTTCCGAACGCATAGAAATCCCCGTATTGCCTCTGCGCGATGTGGTGGTTTATCCGCACATGGTGATTCCATTGTTCGTAGGCCGGGAAAAGTCAATCCGGTGCCTAGAAGCCGCAATGGATCACGACAAGAAGATCCTGCTGGTCGCGCAAAAGGAAGCCTCAACGGATGAACCAGGGGTAAATGACCTTTTCTCTGTAGGTACCGTTGCCTCTATTTTACAGATGCTGAAATTGCCCGATGGCACCGTCAAAGTGCTGGTTGAGGGACTTCAGCGTGCGAAAATCACTACGTTATCTGACAGTGGTGAACATTTTGCTGCACAGGCTGAATATTTAGAAATTCCAGAAATGGACGAGCGCGAACAAGAAGTGCTGGTTCGTACCGCCATTAATCAGTTTGAAGGCTATATCAAACTGAATAAAAAGATCCCACCAGAAGTGCTGACATCGCTCAACAGTATTGACGATGCGGCTAAGCTGGCAGATACCATTGCTGCACACATGCCGTTGAAGTTAAACGACAAGCAGGCCGTGTTGGAAATGTCAGACGTGACCGAGCGTCTAGAATATCTGATGGCGATGATGGAGTCTGAAATCGATCTGCTGCAGGTTGAAAAACGCATTCGTAACCGCGTTAAAAAGCAGATGGAAAAGAGCCAGCGCGAGTACTATCTGAATGAGCAAATGAAAGCGATTCAGAAAGAACTGGGCGAAATGGACGACACGCCAGACGAATTCGAAGCGCTGAAACGCAAAATCGAAGCGGCAAAAATGCCGAAAGACGCGCGCGAGAAAACGGAAGCCGAGCTGCAAAAGCTGAAGATGATGTCGCCGATGTCCGCTGAAGCAACCGTGGTGCGTGGCTATATCGATTGGATGATTCAGGTTCCGTGGAATGCGCGCAGCAAGGTCAAAAAAGATCTAAATAAAGCGCAGGAAATTCTGGATACCGATCATTACGGTCTTGAGCGCGTCAAAGACCGAATTCTGGAATATTTAGCGGTTCAGAGTCGTGTTAGCAAAATTAAAGGGCCTATCCTCTGTCTGGTTGGGCCTCCAGGGGTCGGTAAGACCTCTTTGGGTCAGTCTATTGCCCGTGCTACGGGGCGTCAGTATGTCCGTATGGCGCTGGGTGGCGTGCGTGATGAAGCCGAAATTCGCGGCCATCGCCGTACCTATATCGGTTCTATGCCGGGTAAACTGATCCAGAAGATGGCCAAGGTTGGGGTGAAAAACCCACTGTTCCTGCTCGATGAGATCGACAAAATGTCTTCGGACATGCGTGGCGATCCGGCTTCAGCGCTGCTGGAAGTTCTGGATCCAGAACAGAATATCGCGTTCAACGACCACTATCTGGAAGTTGATTACGATCTGTCTGACGTGATGTTTGTGGCAACATCGAACTCGATGAACATTCCTGCGCCGTTGTTGGATCGTATGGAAGTGATTCGTCTGTCGGGTTACACCGAAGATGAAAAACTCAACATTGCGAAACAGCATCTGCTGCCAAAACAGTTGGAACGCAACGCACTGAAAAAAGGTGAGTTGACGGTTGATGACAGCGCAATTAGCGGCATTATTCGCTATTACACGCGTGAAGCGGGCGTGCGTAGTCTGGAACGTGAAATCTCAAAACTGTGCCGTAAGGCGGTTAAAAATCTGCTGATGGATAAATCCGTTAAGCATATTGAGATCAACGGCGACAACCTGAAAGACTTCTTAGGTGTGCAGCGCTACGACTATGGCCGTGCGGACAGTGAAAACCGTGTGGGTCAGGTTACTGGCTTGGCATGGACCGAAGTAGGCGGCGATTTGCTGACGATTGAAACCGCATGCGTGCCAGGCAAAGGCAAGCTGACGTATACCGGTTCTTTAGGTGAAGTCATGCAGGAATCCATCCAGGCGGCGTTGACCGTGGTACGCGCTCGTGCTGAGAAATTGGGTATCAACCCTGATTTCTACGAAAAGCGTGATATTCACGTCCATGTGCCTGAAGGTGCTACGCCGAAAGATGGTCCAAGTGCGGGTATTGCGATGTGCACCGCGCTGGTTTCATGCTTAACCGGTAATCCTGTGCGTGCCGATGTTGCTATGACCGGTGAAATTACGCTGCGTGGGTTAGTGTTGCCTATCGGTGGTTTGAAAGAAAAACTGCTGGCAGCTCACCGCGGTGGAATTAAAACCGTGCTGATCCCAGACGAAAACAAACGCGATTTGGAAGAGATTCCAGACAACGTGTTGGCCGATCTGGATATCCATCCGGTGAAGCGAATTGATGAAGTTTTAGCCTTGGCGCTGCAAAATTCACCATTCGGAATGGAAGTGGTTACCGCGAAATAGTGATATATCGCATAAACCGCTGATAAAACCTATGCTGGCAGTCTATTTCGGACTTGCCAGCATTTTTTTGTGCAGCTAACTTAGAGCCCTGTCAAATTAGGAAAAGCCGCATCTCATGTGTCTTGCCATGAACTGACAGGATTGATATAACTGCAGCGCAGCCGTACCCTAAGGACAATATTCCAGTACGGCATAAGATTTCTAAAGGGGATGAAAGAGTGAATAAGTCACAACTGGTCGATAAGATTGCCGAAGGCGCAGATATTTCTAAAGCAGCAGCTGGCCGTGCATTAGATGCGATTATTGCGTCTGTTACTGAGTCTTTGCAGAGCGGTGATTCTGTTGCTCTGGTCGGTTTTGGTACTTTTGACGTGCGCGAACGTTCTGCACGTACTGGCCGTAACCCTCAGACAGGTAAAGAAATCAGCATTCCTGCTGCCAAAGTACCTGGTTTCCGTGCTGGCAAGGCACTGAAAGACGCTGTTAATTAATAATGCGTCTGGCTCAACCGTCTGAATTTGTTTGTATGTTATGAAGCCACGTGAGTGGAAACAATGAAACATTAGACTGACGTGGCTGAGTTGCTAGGGTAAAATACAAGGCGCATCATAACTGATGCGCTTTTTTTTTATGGCTGAAGTTTCATGGAAACAGAGCCTTTCCCAGTAGGTCGATTCGGTTAATGGGATAGGTTTTTGATCTTATAGCCCAATTTTATCGTATTACGTGTGCAGTGTTGGCTACGAATCAGATAGACTGAGCCGACAAAAATTACTGTATTACCCACAATCACAGCGGAGTGTTGCCACACTATGATGGACAATTTACGCGCGGCCGCTAATCACGTCGTGCTCAAAATCATCCTGGGCCTAATCATCGTGTCATTTGTTTTGACCGGGGTAGGGGGTTATTTGACCGGCGGTTCCGGTGACTATGCGGCTAAGGTCGATGGTCAGGAAATTAGCCGTGGTCAGCTTGAGCAAGCGGTTCAAAGCGAACGTAGTCGCTTACAGCAGCAATTGGGCGACCAATTTTCAGTGTTGGCAGGTAACGAAGGCTATATGAAGGAACTGCGCAAGCAGGCTCTTAATCGCCTAATTGATGACACTCTGCTTGATCAGTACGCCAAGAAATTGGGTCTGGGGATCAGCGATGAGCAGGTGAAAGAAGCTATCTGGGCAATGCCTTACTTCCAGACCAACAACCAGTTCGACAATGCTAAGTATCTGAACATTATTGCCAATATGGGATTAAGCCCAGATACCTATGCGCAGTTGGTTCGCCAGCAGCTCACCAGCCAGCAGCTGATTCAGGCATACACCGCAACAGGCTTTACGCTGCCGGTAGAAGTTGAAGCGATGGCTGCGTTAACAATGCAGCAGCGCGATGTGCGTTTGGCGACGATTGATATCAAAGCGTTGGAGAAAGCTCAGCAGGTTACTGATGAAGAGCTGAAAGCCTACTACGAACAAAACCGAAATAGTTTTATTGCGCCGGAAGAAGTGAAGGTTAGCTATATCGAAATGGATGCTGCGGCGATTCAGGACAAAGTCACCGCCTCTGATGAAGAAATCGCAGCTTATTACGATCAGCACAAATCCAGCTACACTCAGCCGGAGCGCAAAGATTACAGCGTTATTCAGGTAAAAACTGAAGCTGATGCTAAAGCGGTATTGGATGAACTGAACAGCGGTGCTGATTTCGCCAAGGTAGCAGCCGAGAAATCCACTGACATCATCTCGCGTAAAAACGGCGGTGAGTTGGGATGGCTAGAGCCGGGCACTACGCCAGATGAAATTCTGGGCGCTAAGTTAACCACTAAAGGTCAGCTGTCAGGCGCGGTAAAATCAAGCGTTGGCTACCTCGTTATTCGCCTGAATGACGTGAAACCAGAGCAGGTAAAACCTCTGGCTGAAGTCCGTGCGGATATTGCCACTCAGGTAAAACAACAGAAAGCGCTGGATGCTTACTATGCGTTACAGCAAAAAGTGAGTGACTCTGCAACCAGCGATAATGAATCACTGGCGGGCGCAGAAGAAGCGGCCGGCGTGAAGGCGATTGAAACTGGCTGGTTTACACGTGACAGCGTTCCTGCAGCGCTGAACTTCAAACCCGTTACTCAGGCCATCTTCGATGGTTCCCTGATTGGTGAGAATGGCGCTCCAGGAAGCAACTCTGATGTGATCAGCGCCGAAGGCGACCGTGCTTTTGTGATCCGTATCTCTGGTCATAAGCCAGAAGGGGTTAAACCGATGGATCAGGTTAAAGATCAAATCACCAATATGGTGAAGCGTCAGAAAGCCATCCAGCAGGCACGTAATGAAGGCGACAAACTGCTGAGCGCATTGCAGTCAGGTAAAGGTGACGAAGCGCTGAAAGCTGCGGGGATTAGTTTCGGTGCAGAGCAGACGTTGACGCGAGCCTCTGAGGATCGTCAGTTAGCCGATACCGTGTTTGCCATGGCGCAGCCAAAAGATAACAAGCCGGTTTATGGTTTGGCCCAAGATCGTCAAGACAACATCGTGCTGATCCAATTGGATGCGGTTAAGTCGGGTCATATGAGTAATGAAGAACTTAAAGCCTTCTCTTCTCAGATGTTGACCGGTGCAACCGGCATTACCTTCGACTCTCTGATGGATAATCTGCGTTCAAATGCCAAAATTAAATTAGGCAGCGCAGCGAGCGAAATGCAGTAAGCATCGCACTAAATTTGCATCCTGATGCAATCTCAAAAGGCCGCTTATGCGGCCTTTTCCATATCTGGAGAATGGTGTTTGTTATGTTTTTTATCCTGCTGCACTCTGTGTTCGCTGACACACAACAGGAGAACTTCAGCATGAAAAAGCAAAAAATGATGGTGCAATTAATCGGAGTATGGGCTGTGCTTACAGGGGCCTTGCTGCTGCCGTTACAGGCTCAATCAGCGACGCCTGCTAAACCTATAACCCCTAACGTTGAACAAACACAAAAAGCCACGGACCCTCAGCCGGTAATTAAAGATGCCTCACCGGGTGCTGTGGGAACCAGCATCAATATCAACACCGCCAGTGCGCAAGAGATAGCAACGGCGCTCAACGGTGTTGGCCTGAAGAAAGCGCAGGCGATCGTGGAATATCGTGAGAAAAACGGGGCCTTTACCCAGATCGAGCAGTTGGAAGAGGTGAAAGGAATTGGCGCAGCATTAATCGCACGTAACCGCGATCGCTTAAAATTGTGATCGAGCACAAAATTCAGTGGTCAAACCAGTTTGGTTTTTTAGCGCTCTGCTACTTTCAATAGTGCGCTAAGAATTAAAAATAGCTGAGCAGGCGACTGCATATTTGCAGTCGCTTCAGTCAACTACTGGAAAAGGCCATATGAACGATGAGCAATGCAACCATCATTAAGGTTCGAGGATATCATTTAGATGTTTATCAGCATGTTAATAACGCCCGTTACCTCGAGTTCCTTGAGGAGGCGCGTTGGCAGTGGCTTGAAGACCACGGTGCTTTTGATTGGATGATGAAGGAGGCCATCGCGTTTATGGTGGTGAATCTCAACATCAACTATCGTCGCGGCGCGGTGCTAAATGATGAGCTGGTGGTGGAGAGTAAGCTGCATCAGCTTAATGGGCGCAGCGGCGTGTTAAATCAAACTATCACTCGTACTTCAGACAATGAAATTATCATTGATGCTGCTTTAACGTTTGTTTGTACCGATCTGAGAACGCAAAAAGCATTGCCTTTGGAAGGCGCATTACGCGATCGTCTGCTGGAATTGAGCGGAGATAAGTGAAAATCATAAAATGAGCCGCCAATACGAGAATATAGCGGCTCATTGAAACGTGATCTTATAGGTTGATGTTGATCATTGTAGCTTGATTTTAGGGGGAGCACACCGATGGGGTCGTAGCGGCGTAAGCCGCCGACAACTTTGCCTGGAGCAAAGTTGAACAACGCGTAAGCGTTGCCCTTTAGGGAGGAACACATGGATGTGTTCCGTAACCGCCCCGCGGTGTGGTAGACCCGTGTATCTCGATCTTATAAACGATAGACAAAAATCTTACAGACCGGTTTTTTCTTTCAGGCTTGCAGAAACCGCCGCACGGTTCGCTAAATAATCATTGAGCCCGTGCGAACGCAAATGACAGGCAGCGCATTCACCGCAGCCGTCACCCTGAATGCCGTTGTAGCAGGTGAGCGTTTCCTGACGCACCAGATCAAGTTTTTGGTAATGATCGGCTAGTGCCCACGTTTCTGCTTTGTTCAGCCACATCAACGGGGTTTCGAAACGAACGTCGCGCGCCATGCCTAAGACAATTGCTTTGTTTAACGCTTTCACAAATTCGTCACGGCAGTCTGGGTAGCCGGAGAAATCAGTTTCGCATACGCCGGTAATCACGGCCTCGGCCTGCACTTGATAAGCATAAATGGCGGCTAAGGTCAGAAACAGAATATTGCGGCCAGGCACAAAGGTATTTGGAATACCGTCTTCGCTTTCGGTTGGAACCGGAATGTTGTCGCGGGTAAGGCTGCTTATCGCCAGTTCGTTAAGCAAGCCAACATCGAGCACTTTATGCGCTGATGCGCCAAGCTTAATGGCGAGATCGCGTGCCACATCAATCTCAGCACGATGGCGTTGGCCATAATCAAAAGTGATGCAATGCACTTCATCATAACGTTCCAAAGCTTGAATTAAACAAGTTGTGGAGTCTTGACCGCCACTGAATACTACCACCGCGCGTTTCATTGCCTTACCTCTATCAATCTAAAAAAAGAGAGGCAGGCAATAAAATTGCCTGCCATAACGCTGCCTATGGTAACGGCTATGGAAAGAGATGAACAGCCAGACTATTCATCCGTAGGCGCGGGAACCCATGCACGACAGAAATCGAACCACCCATAGGCGGTAAGCGTCACGCCTTCTACGCGAGGAGGTGCACTGATTTGATACTGGTAATTAAACAGCGGCATGATGATGCTTTGCTGCATGAGATGGGTGTAATAATCCCGTAGAGCATGGTGGCGCTGCGTTTCGTCCGCTAACTGTTGCACGCCATCAAGCACCGCACAACATTGCTGCTGCTCTTCGTCACTCAAAATCGCCTGCCAAAGCACATCAATCCGCAGCCAATTCTCCAAGGCCACTTCCGGCGACTCGCCGATTAATCTGTCGCCTAAAATAATGTCGACGTCGGCAAACTGCTCATTAGATTCCCAACGCTTACCGTCATAGAAGCGTACTTCTAACTCACATCCAGCCTGTGCTAAGCGTTCCTGTAGTCGGTCGGAAAGCGCGGTGAGCTCTGCCGGTGGATGGTAAAGCAACGTGAGTTTCGGGGGCAGCGTAATCGGCTCAGGAGTAGGTTCCGGCAGTGGCCAGCCAGTAAGCATTGCGCTGCTGCGTGCGATCAAACCATTTTCAATCGGGAGATGATTGAGCGTATTTTCCTCGCGTATCAGCGTCGTGAGGTAACGGCTTTGAGCCGCTGTGAGTTTTCCGCGCTTCTGATTGAGAGCGATATAACAAAAGCCTACGCTGGTGCTGCGCTGTACCGGACGCACGCTATCCAATTCCTCATACTGCCCGATGGTTATTTTTACCGGATGCTGGCTGCTGGAGGCTGACGCCTGCTCTGGACTGGATGTGATCCAATATTCAATCGCATGCAGGTAAGGGCGGTGCAGATGATAGCTGCTGTGCTGCTCAAGCCTAATGAGCATGTCTGACGAGCTGATCTGACGAAAAGGCCCCGCGCCAATTTCAGGATAATCAGGATGAGGCAAAAGGCAGAGTAAATCAGCCAGACGGTGAGCAAGCCAATAGTCTGCACGCTTTAAGGTAAAACGAATACATAGCGCATGGGGCAGAGAAATATCCGCGATGCTACTCAGAAAACTCCCGCAGCGAGGATGATGGCACAGCTGTTTTAGCCGCTGAACCAATTGTTCGGCAGATATAGGTTGTCCATTGTGCCAGCGCAAATCGCTACGCAGTAAAAACTGCCACCGCAGACCATCGGCGCTGGTTTGCCAATGATGTGCTAAATCGGGCTGTGGATGAGGATTACCGGTTTCAAAGCGAGTGAGCCCGGCATGGATTGTATGGGCAAGATGCTGCTCGGCGCGCCCGGTTAGCGCCAACGGCGCGATAGGTTCGAGCGTTCGATAGTACGGAATACGCAGCGTAGGAAGGTCCGCATCCCATTGACCGCCCAGATGCGGCATAAGCAGTTCATTGAGATGAATAGGGTCACGTTCGGCCAGCTTTAATGCATTTTGATGGTCGCCCGCGTTGAGCAGTTGCTGCATTAGGTTGGCTCGAAGCTGTTGTTCAGGAATAACGCAGTGCAAACGTGCGCGTTTCCCACGGCCCGCTGTTGCATGCCACTCCAACCACTTCAGCTCTTGAAGCTGGGCTAACAACGTACGCACGTGGCGTTCGCTACAGCAGAAAACCCCAGCCAGTTCAGCCACGGTTGTCTGAATAGGAGCATCGCCAGCGAACTGGTTTAAACGTTGATATTGGCTAAGTCTTTGCAGCAGGCGCATCGTTAAATCCTGAACAATTTTCTTCAATTGTTCACTATTAGTTCCGTAAATGCCACGCCATACTGTTTATCTCACTATATTCGTCACAAAAATGATTCGTCACAAAAATGATTCGTCACAAAAAGAGGTTTCGGTATGGTTCGTTTAGCAGCCTTTGATATGGATGGCACACTGCTGATGCCTAATCATCAGGTTGGGGCTGAAACCTTAGATGTGCTGCATCGTTTATCTGAGAACCAGATTGCATTGACGTTTGCAACGGGGCGCCATTTTCTCGAAGTGCGCACTATCGCGCGCCGGTTAGGTTTGCAGGGCTATATGATTACCGGCAATGGCACGCGGATACACGACCGCGAGGGTAATAACTTATTTTCCAGCGATTTAGTGCCAGAAATTGCGCTTGAGGTTTTGCATTCTCATTGGGAAACCCCCGCCTCAGTTCACGTTTTTAGAGATGATGGTTGGTTGACTTCAGTCGAGCGCCCAGAGCTCTTAGTTCCACATGTGGAAAATGGTTTTGGCTATCAAATCACGCCGCTGCGTGCTCTGCCGGCTTATGGCATTAGTAAAATCTGTTTCTGTGGCAATCACGATGCTTTAACGCTTTTACAAACGCGGCTGCGTCAGCATTTTGGCAAGGCTGTTGATCTGTGTTTTTCGGCCTACGATTGCTTAGAAGTTTTGCCCGCAGGAACTAACAAAGGCTCTGCGCTGAGTCATTTATGCGACCATCTTGATATCGATCTTGCTGATTGTATGGCGTTTGGTGATGCGATGAATGACAGAGAAATGCTGGGCATGGTGGGTAAAGGCTACATCATGGGTAATGCATTGCCGCAGCTTAAAGCCAGCTTGCCACACTTAGAGATTATTGGTCACTGCCAGCAACAGGCGGTGGCACAACAATTAAACAATTGGCTGAGTTCACCAAAAAAACCTCACCATTCCCCCGAATAACGAGGATTCTTTTACAGCCGCCGGGCCTACACATCGTGTGTATAGCCCGGTTTTTTATTTCTGCTTTAAACAGAATAGGTAAGCTACATCGCTTCCAACTGTTGGGTATATTGGCTTAAATCGCCAATATTCGTTTTCACCCAATCAGCATCATAGTAGGTGTCTAAATAACGTTCACCGCTGTCGCAGAGCAGGGTAACGATAGCGCCTTGTTCGCCACGATCGCGCATTTGACGTGCCAGCGTTAATGCACCCCACATATTTGTTCCTGTCGAAGCGCCGACCTTGCGCCCTAATACCTTCTGCAGCCAATGGATAGTGGCGATGCTGGCGGCATCTGGAACCCGCATCATGCTGTCGATAGCCTCAGGGATAAATGAAGGCTCAGCTCGTGGTCGTCCGATACCTTCGATTTTGCTGCCACAGGTGCCCGTAATGGTGCGGTCTTTTTGCAAATAGCTATCCATAAACACCGAGTTTTCAGGATCGACCACCATCAGATGAGTCGGGTGTCCTTGGTAACGAATATAGCGGCCTAAGGTTGCAGACGTGCCGCCGGTGCCCGCGCTCATGACGATATAAACGGGAACCGGATGCGGCTCGCGCTCCATCTGGCGAAATATGCTATCGGCAATATTATTGTTGCCACGCCAGTCGGTTGCTCGTTCAGCATTGGTAAACTGATCCATGTAATGGCCGTTTAATTCTTTGGCCAATTGCTCTGACGCCGCATAAATCTGGCTGGCGCTATCAACAAAATGGCAGTGTCCGCCATAGAATTCGATCTGCTCGACCTTTTTACGTGCGGTGCATGAAGGCATCACGGCGATAAACGGCAAATTCAGCAGTCGAGCGAAATAGGCTTCGGAGACGGCGGTGCTGCCTGAAGAGGCTTCGATGATCGTGGTGTCTTCTTTAATCCAACCGTTACATAACCCATATAAAAAGAGTGAGCGGGCTAGACGATGTTTCAGGCTGCCGGTTGGATGCGTGCTCTCATCTTTCAGATACAAATAGATGCCGGGAAAAGTAGGAAGATTTAGGCGAATAAGGTGTGTGTCTGCCGAACGTTGAAAATCGGCTTCGATCTCGCTGATAGCGTGCTTTACCCAAGCGTTGTTCATGATAATGGCCTATGTGAGTCAGTCTGAACGTATGGGATAAGACTATCGGATTTTGCAGAAAAAGAAGTTGCTATATAGACTTCATATTGGCCTAATAAGAGAAAATATTTCTCCATAAGTGATATATGTTAGATAAAACAGACCGAAAACTGTTGGAACTCTTACAGCGCGACTGCACTCAGTCGTTGCAGGTGTTGGCCGATGCGGTCAACTTGACCTCTACGCCCTGCTGGAAACGCCTAAAACGCCTAGAAGATGAGGGCTATATCGTTGGGCGTGTGGCGCTGCTAGACAAGGATAAGCTTGGCCTTGGTCTGACCGCGTTTGTTATGATCAAAACCCAGCATCACAGCAGTGAGTGGTATCATCATTTTGTGCAGCAGGTTGAGCACATGCCTGAAATCCTTGCGTTTTATCGTATGGCAGGAGAGTACGATTATTTAATGCAGGTGCAGGTTGCGGACATGAAAAGCTACGATGCTTTTTATAAGCGATTGGTGAATGCGGTGAAAGGCTTAAGTGACGTCACTTCCAGTTTTGCGATGGAACAAATAAAAAGCACCACGTTTTTGCCCGTGGGTGAATAAAGCACACAAATTTGCCCATCACGCAGTTACCTAAGTTTCCTATCGGTGTTATCCTAGTGCTGTTTATATATACAGCATTCAAAATCAAAGCCCATAGCGGGCTATGGAATAAAAATACGTGAGATTATTTGCCCAACTAGGCTGGTATTTTCGTCGTGAATGGCGGCGATATCTGGGAGCCGTACTTTTATTAGTCGTTATCGCTATCTTGCAGCTGGTGCCGCCGCGCATTGTTGGCATCGTGATTGACGGCGTGTCAAAACAGCATATGCCTGCCACAACGCTGGCGTTTTGGATTGGTATTTTACTGCTCGTCGCGGTGGTGGTGTATCTGTTGCGCTATGTGTGGCGAGTGCTGCTATTCGGTGCGTCCTATTTGCTGGCCGTTGAACTGCGTGAAAAATATTATCGTCAGCTCAGTAACCAAGCCCCTTCATTTTATCACCGCCACCGTACCGGCGATTTGATCGCTAGAGCGACCAACGACGTCGATCGCGTTGTTTTCGCCGCGGGTGAAGGTGTATTGACGCTGGTGGACTCGCTGGTTATGGGCTTGGCGGTGCTGTTTGTGATGAGCACCCAAATAAGCTGGGAGCTGACGCTGCTGTCTCTTATTCCAATGCCGATTATGGCTATGGTCATTAAGCATCAAGGCGCGCAGCTACACTCGCGGTTTAAGTCTGCGCAGGCGGCTTTCTCTATGCTCAACGATCAGGCTCAAGAGAGCTTGACCAGCATTCGCATGATTAAATCCTTTGGTTTAGAAAATCATCAGTCGAAACGCTTTGCCGACGTTGCAGCTGAAGCCGGTGTCCGCAATATGCACGTGGCCAAGGTCGATGCACGCTTTAACCCGACGATTTTTATCGCGATTGGCTGTGCCAACTTGCTGGCGATCGGCGGCGGCGGGGTGATGGTGATTCATGGTCACCTAACGTTAGGGCAATTGACCAGCTTTGTGATGTATCTGGGCTTAATGATTTGGCCGATGTTGGCATTAGCGTGGATGTTTAACATCGTGGAGCGCGGTAGCGCGGCCTATAGCCGTATTCGCAGCATGCTGTCCGAGCCATCAACCGTTCAAGACGGCGAGCGGTCTTTACCACTGGGGCGAGGTGCTCTTAGTGTTAATATCGAGCGTTTCGCCTATAGCGAAGGGACTCATCCTGTACTGCATAACATCCAGTTCAATCTCGCGCCGGGTCAGATGCTAGGCCTGTGCGGGCCAACGGGGGCGGGCAAAAGCGCGTTGCTCTCATTGATTCAGCGACAGTTTGATCCCGACCAAGGGGAAGTGTGTTTCCACGGCATCTCTTTGCGTGAGCTGCGTCTTGATGAATGGCGCGCTCGCCTCGCCGTGGTGAGCCAAACACCTTTCCTGTTCTCGGATTCTGTTGCCATGAATATTGCATTAGGTAAACCTGATGTAACACAAGAAGACATTGAACGCGTGGCGAAGCTCGCCAGCGTACATGAGGATATTCTGCGCTTGCCTGAAGGCTATCAAACCGAAGTGGGAGAGCGTGGTGTGATGCTGTCCGGTGGGCAAAAGCAGCGCATTTCTATCGCTCGAGCATTGCTATTAGATGCCGAGATTTTGATCCTCGACGATGCGCTATCGGCGGTTGACGGCCGCACAGAATATCAAATTCTGCATAATCTGCGCGAATGGGGAGAGAATCGAACGGTGATTATCAGCGCTCATCGTCTTTCTGCGCTGACAGAAGCCAGCGAGATCCTTGTTCTGCAGCAAGGCGTTGTGGCTCAGCGTGGCTTGCACACTGAACTGAGCCAACAGCGCGGTTGGTATCGAGATATGCATCGCTTCCAGCAAATTGAAGCTCAGCTTGATGAACCCGATTCGCAGATTCAGGAGCCAGATAATGCGTAATATCAAACAGCTCTGGCCCACCCTGAAACGCCTGCTCGCCTATGGTGGCCCGTACAAAAAACCGTTGGCGATTGCCGTGGTTATGCTATGGGTGGCTGCGGCTGCGGAAGTTTGTGGCCCGATTATCATCAGCTACTTCATCGATAATGTGGTTGCCAAAGGCGATCTCAGACTTGGGTTGGTGACAGGCTTAGCACTGTTATATCTGCTGCTTGAATTTACCGCCGCGGGCTTGCAGTATGCGCAGGCATTATTGTTCAACCGTGCGGCGGTTGGCGTCGTACAACAGCTACGTACCGACGTTATGGATGCTGCGCTGCGTCAGCCTCTATCCGCTTTTGATAATCAGCCTGTTGGGCAGCTTATTTCGCGAGTGACCAACGACACTGAAGTGATCAAAGATCTTTATGTCACGGTGGTGGCGACGGTGCTGAAAAGCGCGGCGCTGATTGGTGCGATGCTGGTGGCCATGTTTACCCTTGATTGGCGAATGGCGCTGATTTCTATTTGTATTTTCCCCGCCGTGTTTGTAGTGATGGCGGTTTATCAACATTACAGCACGCCGATTGTACGTCGCGTTCGTAGCTATCTTGCTGATATCAATGATGGTTTTAACGAAGTGATCAACGGCATGGGCGTTATCCAGCAGTTCCGCCAGCAGGCGCGCTTTGGTGAGAAAATGGGGGAGGTTAGCCGCTCTCATTATCAGGCGCGTATGCAAACACTGCGTCTGGAAGGTTTTTTGCTGCGACCGTTGCTGAGCCTCTTCTCCGCGATGATCCTCTGTGGATTGCTAATGATGTTTGGCTTCAGCGCCGAAGGTTCGATTGGCGTGGGCGTGCTTTATGCTTTCATTAACTATTTAGGTCGTCTGAATGAGCCTTTGATTGAGCTCACGAGCCAACAGTCCATGATGCAGCAGGCCGTTGTTGCCGGGGAGCGCATTTTCGAGTTGATGGATGATGCTCAACAGAACTACGGCGGCGACATTCAGCCTTTGCAGAGCGGGCGAGTCGATGTTAACAACGTGACTTTTGCCTATCGGGAAGGCCGCCCGGTTTTGCAGGATATTAATCTGCACATTGCATCGCGCGGATTTGTGGCTTTGGTAGGGCATACCGGCAGCGGTAAATCGACGCTGGCTAATTTACTGATGGGTTACTATCCGGTTAATCAGGGTGAGATCTGTATTGATGGCCGACCGATCCCTACGCTGAGCCATCAGGTTCTGCGTGAAGGCGTGGCTATGGTTCAGCAGGATCCTGTGGTGATGGCAGAGTCGGTTATGCATAACGTGACGCTTGGCCGTGATATCAGCGAGGATCAGGTGTGGAAAGCGCTGGAGGATGTCCAGCTTGCACCGCTGGTCAGAAGCTGGCCGCAGGGGATTCAAACCCAGCTGGGTGAACAGGGTAATAATCTGTCTGTGGGGCAAAAACAGCTGTTAGCGATGGCGCGTGTGCTGGTTCAGGCTCCTCAAATCCTCATTCTGGATGAGGCTACGGCCAATATAGACTCCGGTACCGAGCAGGCAATTCAGAAAGCGCTCAATGTGATTCGCCAGCAAACAACCTTAATTGTTATTGCTCATCGCTTGTCGACCATTGTCGATGCTGACTCTATTCTTGTTCTGCACCGAGGACAGGCGGTAGAACAAGGCTCGCATCATGAGCTGTTAGCGAAGCAGGGACGTTACTACCAAATGCATCAGCTGCAATTGGTGGGAGAGGCGCTGGCGGCTGGATTGCATCAAGACTCACCGACGATCTAAATATTTTCCGCAGCTAAAAAGCCGGTTGTTATGCCACGGATGCATAGCACCGGCTTTTTGTTTTTGCAGCGTCAATCACGGCAATTGCCTCTGTGCATTTGCAGTGCATCGTAGCTTTGAATTGTGTAAAAAAAATGCACCGTATCTTTCCTGATTGCACGCTATTGGTGCGTTTTTGAGAAATGCCTCACGTTTTATCTGCTGTAACCGTGTCTGTCCCTCCCTAAAACCAGCATTTTCTTCCGCGGACTAACCTTATGCAAAGTTGGCATAGCCTTTGCTCATATCAATGCGTAGACGAAATTATTCGAAGTCATGTGAGGAGAGGCCGTATGAAGCTTGTAACCGTGGTAATAAAGCCGTTCAAACTGGAAGACGTACGTGAAGCCCTTTCCTCTGTTGGGATCCAGGGACTGACCGTTACCGAGGTGAAGGGATTTGGGCGCCAGAAAGGCCACGCCGAGTTGTATCGTGGGGCGGAGTACAACGTAAATTTCTTGCCCAAAGTGAAAATTGATGTGGCGATTGCCGACGATCAGCTCGATGAGGTGATCGATGTCATCAGCAAATCAGCCTATACCGGAAAAATTGGTGACGGGAAAATCTTTGTTGCCGAACTACAGCGCGTTATTCGCATTCGTACCGGTGAAACCGACGAAGCGGCTCTGTAATTAATAACTCACACAGATAGGGATGGATTAATGATGAAAACACGCTTATCCACTTTAGCTCTGGGGAGTGCTTTATTACTACCCGGTGCCGCCATGGCTGCAACGCCAGCCGTAGCAGATAAGGCTGATAACGCCTTTATGATGATTTGTACCGCGCTCGTTCTGTTTATGACCATCCCCGGCATTGGCCTATTTTATGGCGGCTTATTACGTTCTAAAAACGTACTGTCATTGATGACGCAGGTGATGGTGACGTTTGCCGCCATCTGTGTGCTGTGGGTTGTCTATGGCTACTCTTTAGCATTTGGTGCCGGTAATGCCATTTTTGGCAACCTAGATGAAGTGATGCTGAAAGGGATTGGGCTAACTGATTTAACCGGCTCATTCTATAAAATGATCCACGTTGCGTTTCAGGGATCATTCGCCTGTATTACCGTTGGTTTGATAGTTGGCTCGTTTGCAGAACGCATTCGCTTTTCTGCAGTGCTAATTTTCGCTGTGCTGTGGTTCACGCTTTCCTATATTCCGATGGCTCATATGGTGTGGGGCGGTGGATATTTAGCAGCAGACGGGGCGCTGGACTTTGCGGGTGGTACGGTCGTGCATATCAACGCTGCGATTGCCGGCTTGGTCGGTGCGTATCTGCTAGGTAAGCGTGCCGGATTTGGCAAAGAAGCCTTTAAACCCCATAACCTGCCGATGGTCTTTATGGGGACTGCGATTCTGTATATCGGTTGGTTTGGCTTTAACGCAGGATCGGCAAGTGCAGCGAATGAAATTGCCGCGCTGGCCTTTGTGAATACGGTGGTGGCGACAGCGGGAGCGATTCTGTCTTGGGTATTAGCTGAGTGGATGACGCGCGGGAAACCCTCTCTGCTGGGTGCGTGTTCTGGCTGTATCGCTGGGCTGGTTGCGGTAACGCCTGCCGCAGGCACCGTTGGAGTGGGAGGCGCGCTGTTGCTCGGCCTGATTGCGGGTATCGCTGGGCTGTGGGGCGTGGTGATGCTGAAACGCTGGCTGAAGGTGGATGATACCTGTGACGTATTCGGTGTACATGGCGTGTGCGGTATCGTGGGGTGTTTAGCCACGGGTATCCTAACTGCAACGTCTTTGGGAGGAACCGGTTATGCCGAAGGGGTGACGATGGGTCATCAGTTAGGCGTGCAGGCTCTTAGCGTTGTGGTCTGCATTGTTTGGTCCGGTGTGGCAGCGTTAATTGCCTTCAAGATTGCCGATGTTTGTGTTGGCCTGCGTGTGCCGGAAGAACAAGAGCGTGAAGGCTTAGACGTCAACAGTCACGGTGAGAACGCGTACAACCAGTAGTTTCCTTTTTTATCGTTCAATCACAGATGTGAAAAGGGCGGAGAAATCCGCCCTTTTGCGTTATGAGTGATGCTCGTTTTTACGAACGCTGGCGGATTACGCCTTCCTGCACCGTAGACGCAATCAGCTCACCGGCTCGGTTATAGAATTGTCCACGTACAAAACCGCGAGCGCCAGACGCTGAGGTGCTCTCGACCGCATAAAGTAGCCACTCATCTAAGCGGAACGGGCGATGGAACCACATCGAATGGTCAATCGTTGCGACCTGCATGCCAGGCTCTAAGAACCCTTTACCGTGTGGCTGTAAGGCGGTTGGTAGGAAGTTGAAATCAGACGCGTAACCCAGCAAGTACTGATGAATACGTGGGTCGTCAGGCATTTCGCCATTGGCTTTGAACCAAACGTTACGGATTGGCTCTTCTACTTTGCCCATCAAAGGGTTATGGAAACTTACCGGACGCATCTCCAGCGGTTTTTCACAGGTAAATTTTTCACGTACGGCTTCAGGGATAAGGTGCGCCATGCTACTGGCAATTTCAGACTCAGATTTTAATGATTCCGGCGCGGGTACATCGGGCATCACGTTCTGGTGTTCGAAACCGTCTTCTGCAGTCTGGAAAGACGCCGTCATGTAGAAAATAGGTTTACCGTGTTGCACCGCCTTTACCCTGCGCGCGCTGAAACTATTGCCGTCACGCAGATTTTCAACGTCATAGATTATCGGCTGGCTGCTATCGCCGGGGCGGAGGAAATAGCTGTGAAAGGAGTGAATATTGCGTTCTAAAGGCACCGTTTGTTTCGCGGCATAGAGCGCTTGACCAACCACCTGACCGCCAAAAACCTGACGTAAGCCAAGATCTTCACTCTGCCCGCGATAGATCCCTTCTTCGATTTTTTCCAGATCTAACAGATCGAGTAAATTTTTTAATGCCTGACTCATGAGTGAGATCCTAATTAACCAGTGTTGAAAACAGGAGCGAAAACCCCAATTGCATTATCAATTATGGCAGAACTTATCACAAAACTATTTAAGGGGTTGCCATCGTTTCTAGGGTTCAATTATCTGAAAATGTTAATGTAAAGTAGATAAAACTGGAAAACTCAGCGCTTTGTGCCATGCTTATCAAGTATCGTAGTTTAAGAAACTATTTTAAGAGGCTCGTATCGGTTGCTCAATGTGCTTTTGTAGATTGGCATCCGATAACAAAAATAAAAGGAAGGAGACCGAACTTATGAAACTCTGGAAAATTGTAGGTGGTGTACTGATGACCGCAACGGTTGCTGGCTGTTCTTCAAATGCCGCTGATGTTCCAACGCCGGCTCCGGGTAATCAAGTGACTGCAGATGCATCGCAGATTAGCGGCCCAGCGGTACGCGGTAGCGTGAATATTCGTCAGCGCATCGCTCTGCCACCGAATGCGGAAGTTACGGTCACCTTAGCCGATGTTTCTCTGGCGGATGCGCCTGCTCGTGTGTTGTCACAGAAAGTGTTCCGCACCGATGGCAAACAGCCACCTTATAACTTTGTTCTGCCGTATAATCCTCAGGATATTCAGCCAAACCAGCGTATTAACCTGAGCGCGGCAATTAAAGTCGACGGTCGCTTAGTGTTCATCACCGATACGCTGAATGAAGTGGTGAATAACAACGCTGGCACGCAGAAAGATCTGGTCTTGGTGCCAGTTTCCGCTGATGGCGCTGCCACCGTGTTGAGTGAAAAAAAGAAGGTTGAGGGAGCATCACCTTTCTAATATTCGTTTAGGCGATGGCGATATAGAAAACCTGCCCATCGTGGCAGGTTTTTTTATAGCTGCGATGGATCCCATCCGTAAAGAGCCAAATCGATAACGCCGCTAGCGTTGAAGGTGACGCCTTCATCTTGCAAGGCGGTACGCTGACGTACGTAATCAGGGCCAATCAGAGAGATGTTGCCGCTGCGATTGATGACGCGATACCAAGGAATCGAGGAACCCTGGGGGAGCTTGCGTAAAATACCACCAACCTGTCGTGCCGCACGTGAGGAGCCCGCAAGGCGAGCTATTTGTCCATATGTCGCTACCTTGCCAAAGGGGATAGCGTGAATTGACATCAAAACACGTTGGCGAAAATTATCTTCAGGTATCGATGGGCTATCTTTTGGCATAAGACGTTGAAGTTCAAAGTTAGTGGCTCGGAATATGAGCTCAGTTTGCCATAAGGGGCTGATGGATTGAATGATTGTTTAATAAAACGACGTTCGACAGCCTTAGCCTTGCATTTCGCGGAGTCATCACTGATAATGCCCCCGCACTGAAGTTATGCATGACGTTATGCAGTAGCAAATTCAGTCGCTCATCAATGGAGGCCCTGTTGGTTCTCCCGCAACGCTAACTTGTGAACTCGGTCAGATCCGGAAGGAAGCAGCCGCAGCAGGCGACGTGTGTGCCGGGATGTAGCTGGCAGGGCCTCCACCCATTTATACCTCTGTAATTATCTTAGCTTTAAAACCTTTCGGTTCTTTCATCTGTTACTGACCTATTCTCAAACCCGTTGTATTGCCTAATCATCATCGTTTTGCCACAACGGTAATACGCAAGTGCGAGAGAAGTTGTATATATTCTTTCTATTGGGTGAATTAATGAGGTTATCGTGATGAAGGAAGGGTTACTGGCGATAGTGTTGTTTTCATGCAGTCTATCAGTACATGCCAAAACGCCTTTGGGCAAAGATATCGATGCTGCTTTGGCGCTCTGTAAAAATGCGGCTTCTGCGACACAAGATATTTCTGACTGTTATCAGACTGCGATGAAAGCGTGGGATGTTGAGTTAAATAAACAGTATAAATCATTACTCAAAGATCAATCCGAAGTTGCACAGGCAAAACTAAAAATCGCGCAAAGAGGGTGGGTTAAATACAAAGATGATTACTTTCTAGCGATAAATGCGTTTTATCAACAAGAGCAGGGGACTGTATGGGGCCTTGTCGCGGCTGAAACCAAGCTCAATGTGATTAAAGAAAAGGCTATTGACCTAGATAGATTGCGGCGTAGTACGGATTTATCAGGTGAATAGAGCGAGTAAAGGCCAGCGTATATATACGTCATTGGCCTTTACTGTTTTTCTTTCTGGCTGCTGAAACAGTAGCACCTAATGTAAGGTGCAAAAATACAAATGGAAAACCATTGGTGATTAATCCAATTGATAAAAGTGTTTATTAATCGTTAAGTAATAAATAAAGGTAATTTCTTAAGTGACAACTTAGATTAACTAATTAACGTACATACTTCCAAACTTCAGCAGGGATCTTATCGTACAGTTTGTTCATGGTAAGTTCGGCCAAACGATGGTCGGCGGCTGAGTAGAATGTTTCTAGCTCATCGTCGGAGAGTTCGTATTTGTTTTTTTCAATTACGCGCTCTAAGGTGTCTAGCGTTGTGCACTTGCGTAAACGCATAAGGTAATCAATTTTAGTCATAAAAACTCCTGTTCGAAGGTTAAAAATTCAACGCGGATGCTGGTTTTTCACCCGCTAAATAACGCAAAATACGGCCTTTTGCTTTAAGCCATTTTTTAAGTTCTGGTTCATTTATGCTGTAATTACTAAACAGACTATAAGTTTCGTCAAGATACTCATCTAATATTTCAGTTAATTCTGAACTCTTTGGATACTTAATCTTGAACGTTAAACCAAACGTTGCGATATGTTCGTTTAATTCATTTAGTTGCAGATTAGCTACAGCAGTTGGGTCATTAACCCAGCCATGATGGCTATCACTCAGAACTTCCATTCCCTGATTATACAGCATATTGCAGAGGTATTTCAGCTCTGTTATATCGTGCTGATAAGACGTGTATTCATCCATATCATGCCTCCACCTTGCTCAACGTTGTCTCAACGAATTAGTCTATGTTGCCGTGAAGCCACAACAATAAACGTCAAAAGCAGTTTACAACCATAAGCATTACTAAAGGCCGCAACATCATAGCAAAAGCACATCTAGATTGGCGATAATTTGTGTTAATAAGTATTTAATTAAGGCGTTTTGCGTGTTTTTTAAACGCTTTTCAGACAACTCTAAAACAAATTACCTTGCGATTCTAAAGGCATTTAACTAATTAAACATCGGGTAATGACTTGAAAATAATTATCTCTCTATGATTATTGCACAAATAGGTACCTAACCAAGTGAATTTTACTTTTTATTACGCAGAGTTTATGAGTCTTGGTGTGAGAACTAAGTTCTAGAGCGCTGATTCTTTTTTTTTCAATATGTTGGAAGTAAGACTAGGCATAAGGCAGGGTAAAGAGAGCAGTGTGATGAAGAGGCGGGAGCAGCCCCACGATGTGGGGCTGTGGTGAGTAAAAACAGACATATTCAGCGTTTTTTCTTTCCTCCCTGTACGGCTTTGAAGCGTGGATTCGACTTGCAGATAACAAATATGCGGCCATGACGTTTTACAATTTTGCAGTCAGGGTGGCGCTTTTTTGCGGATCGTAATGAGCTTAAGACTTGCATTAGTTAACCTCTACAGGTTTTTTCTTCGTCATAAAGTGACCGAAACGTTGCTGGAATTTAGCTGCGCTGCCTTCTTTAGAAAACTCTTTCTGCTTACCCGTGTAATAAGGATGGGAAGCGGAAGAGACCTCTAGCGTGACATACGGATAGCTAACCCCATCCAATTCGATAGTGCGATCGGATTGGATTGTTGAACCGATTTTGTAATAAGCATCTGCAGTTGTGTCGTGGAAAACCACGGTGCGGTAGTTTGGATGTATATTGGCTTTCATTTCTCACTCTTTATTTATGTTATAACATAACAATTATTATGCGGCGCATTTTTTGCCGATGCAAGCGGATTGTTGAACAGGATTTTTAAACTGGTGAGAAATGGTCGAGAAGGGCAATAAAAAAGGCCGCATATGCGACCTTTTGAGCAGGAGATAAATTATTTCACCTGATGGTCAACGGGATGGCTATGTTCAATGTCTTCACCGCCTTTGTTAAAGCGACGGCGAACGACCACAAAGAACATCGGTACGAAGAAGATGGCCAGAATAGTTGCTGTAACCATACCGCCCATTACGCCTGTACCCACTGCATTCTGTGCACCAGAACCGGCACCGGAGCTGATAGCCAATGGCAGAACACCCAGCATAAATGCCAGAGACGTCATTAGGATTGGACGTAGACGCATGCGTACCGCTTCTAACGTTGCTTCAATCAGCCCTTTACCTTCTTTATCCATCAAGTCTTTAGCAAACTCGACGATAAGTATGGCGTTCTTGGCCGAAAGTCCGATGGTCGTCAACAAGCCTACTTGGAAGTAAACGTCGTTGTTCATACCACGCATCGTTGCTGCCAACAGTGCACCGATAACGCCCAATGGAACCACGAGCATAACGGAGAACGGAATTGACCAGCTTTCATACAATGCAGCCAAGCATAGGAAGACCACGATGAGCGAGATGGCATACAGCGCCGGAGCTTGGTTACCTGATAGGCGTTCCTGATAGGACATTCCTGTCCAGTCAAAACCGATACCGGTAGGCAGCTTGGTCACCAAATCTTCCATCAGAGCCATTGCTTCACCGGTACTTTTACCCGGTGCAGCTTCCCCAAGGATTTCCATGGATGGCAGGCCGTTATATCGTTCCAGACGCGGAGAACCATATTCCCATTTTGATGATGAGAACGCTGAGAACGGTACCATTTGTCCTGAATCACCACGGACATAGTAGTTATTGATATCGTTTGGCAGCATACGATATGGCGCATCAGCCTGTACGTAAACTTTCTTCACACGACCACGGTCGATGAAGTCGTTCACATAAGTACCACCCAACGCGGTAGACAGCGTTTGGTTGATGTCTGAAATCGAAACGCCTAACGCCTGTGCTTTTTCCTGATCGACAATGATCTTGAACTGCGGCGTATCTTCCAAACCGTTTGGACGTACACGAACCACGGTGTCTGGATGCTGTGCGGCCATGCCTAACAGCTGATTACGTGCTTCGGTCAGTTTTTCGTGGCCGAGGCCAGCCTGATCGATAAGTTCAAAGTCAAAGCCGGTAGCCGTACCCAGTTCGATAATTGCTGGCAGGTTGAATGGGAACACCAAGCCATCTTTAATCTTACTGAATGCGCCAGTCGCGCGGGCGATAATGGCTGGAACCTTGTTATCTGCACCGGTACGTTCATCCCAAGGTTTCAAGCTGACGAAGGCCAAGCCGTTGTTCTGACCTTGACCGCTGAAGCCGAAGCCACTCACGGTAAAGACGGATTGAACGTTGGCTTTTTCTTTATCCAAGAAATAATCAGTGACTTGCGCCAGAACCTTGTTGGTACGCTCTTGCGTTGCACCAGCCGGTAACTGAACCATGGTCAGAGCAATACCCTGATCTTCATCCGGTAAGAATGACGTTGGCATACGGACAAACAACAGACCCATACCGACAACGATAATCAGGTAAATCAGCAGATAACGACCGGTACCACGCAGAATGCCAGCAACGGAATTCGTATAGTGTTCGGTGCTCTTATCGAACATGTTGTTAAACCAACCAAAGAAGCCGGTGGTTTTACCATGGCTGCCTTTTTCGATCGGTTTAAGCATGGTGGCACACAGAGCCGGTGTCAGGATCATTGCTACCAGTACTGACAGCACCATCGCGGAAACGATAGTGATGGAGAACTGACGATAAATCGCACCGGTTGAACCACCGAAGAATGCCATTGGGATAAATACTGCGGACAGTACCATCGCAATCCCCACCAAGGCGCCCTGAATCTGCTCCATGGATTTACGCGTTGCTTCTTTTGGTGGTAGGCCCTCTTCGGCCATAACACGCTCAACGTTTTCCACCACAACGATGGCGTCATCCACCAAGAGGCCTATCGCGAGCACCATACCAAACATGGTTAGGGTGTTTATCGAATAGCCAAAGGCGGATAGAACAGCAAACGTCCCTAGCAGAACCACAGGAACCGCGATGGTTGGGATCAAGGTTGCACGAATGTTCTGTAAGAACAGATACATAACCAAGAACACCAGCACGATAGCTTCCAACAACGTTTTCACAACTTCGTTGATGGAAATCTTAACGAACGGCGTGGTGTCGTATGGATAAACAACCTTCATGCTGGCAGGGAAGAAGGGCTGCAACTTAGCCAGCTCTTTTTTAACCCCTTCAGCGGCATCCAGTGCGTTAGCGCCGGTTGCCAGTTTAATCCCCAGACCTGCGGCAGGTTTGCCGTTAAAGCGTGCGATAACGTTATAGTTTTCGCCGCCTAGCTCAATCTTGGCTACGTCACGCAGCAGCACGCGAGAACCATCGGTTTGAACCTTCATCAGGATCTTGCCGAATTCTTCCGGTGTCTGTAAGCGCGTTTGCGCAATGATTGAGGCGTTCAACTGCTGACCAGGAACCGGAGGAGCGCCACCTAATTGGCCAGCTGCAATCTGGTTGTTCTGGACTTTGATCTGGTTGATCACGTCCAGAGGGGTCATTTGGTAGTTGTTCAGCTTATTTGGGTCTAACCAGATACGCATCGCGTACTGAGCACCAAACAGCTGTACGTCACCAATCCCTTCGGAACGGCTGATCGGATCTTTAATGTTGGAAGCCACGTAGTCGGCGATATCATCCTGAGACATACTTCCGTCATCAGAAATAAAGCCAGCAACCATCAGGAAGCTACTACTGGATTTCTCAACGCTGATCCCTTGTTGCTGAACTTCTTGCGGCAGCAACGGCGTTGCTAGCTGCAATTTGTTCTGCACCTGAACCTGTGCGATATCCGGGTCAGTACCAGACTGGAAGGTAAGCGTGATCGACACGCTACCCGATGAGTCGCTGGTAGAGGACATGTACATCAGATTATCGATACCGTTCATGTTCTGTTCGATAATCTGTGTCACCGTGTCCTGCACCGTCTGCGCATCAGCACCAGGGTAGACTGCGGAGATCGACACCGCCGGGGGGGCAATCGTTGGATATTGCGCCACCGGTAGTTTCATAATCGCTAGCGTACCGGCCAGCATGATAATGATGGCGATAACCCAGGCGAATATAGGTCGATCTATAAAAAACTTAGCCATGAATTACTGGCTCCTTTTTATCAATGTATCAGCAACGAGCATCACTTAAGACTTCTTCGGTTCGCTAGCCGCTGCATCTTTTGTTGAAGCGTTCCCTGCAGAAGCTTCTTCTACTTTCACTTGCACACCTGGACGAACTTTCTGCAAGCCAGTCACAATCACTTTGTCACCGGATTTCAGACCATCGGTCACTAACCATTTATCACCGATGGCTTGCGCTGCGGTTACGGTACGGTTTTCAACTTTGTTGTCGGCACCGACTAACATGACGGTTGCTTCACCGCGAGGATTACGGGTGACGCCTTGCTGAGGTACGAGCAACGCATTGTTTTTGATCCCTTCATCCAGACGAGCGCGCACAAACATGCCAGGCAACAAATCGCCTTTAGGATTCGGGAACACGGCGCGAATAGTGATTGAGCCAGTGCTTTCATCAACGGTGACGTCAGAAAACTCCAGAGAGCCTTTCTGTGCGTAAACCTGTCCATTTTCCAACACCAGTTCAGCCTTAGCCTTACCGCCTTCCTGCTCTAAAGTGCCGTTAGCCAGCTCTTCTTTTAAACGCAGGAAGTCATTGCTTGACTGAGTCACGTCGACATAAATCGGGTCAAGTTGCTGAACGGTTGCCAGCGCATTAGCCTGATTAGAGGTCACTAAAGCCCCCTCGGTCACGCTGGATTTACCAATACGACCGCTGATTGGCGAAGTGACTTTGGTGTAAGCCAGATTGATACGTGCAGTTTCTACCGCGGCTTTTGCTGCGGTAACGGCTGCATCCGCCTGACGCGCGTCGGCAACAGCTGTATCGTATTCTTGCTGACTGATGTACTTAGTACCGACTAATGTCTTATAGCGATTGACTGTCAGGTGAGCGATATTTGCGGCGGCTTCAGCTTTGGCCAAATCGCCACGTGCGCTGTCATAAGCGGCCTGATAAGTTGCTGGATCGATTTGATACAGGGAAGAACCGGCCTGGATGTCGCTGCCTTCCACGAAGTTACGCTTAAGGATGATGCCGCCAACCTGTGGGCGAACTTCTGCGATGCGATATGCAGATGTACGTCCAGGAAGCTCAGTGGTGACGTTCAACGGCTCAGCTTTCAGCGTCACAACACCCACCTCAGGTGCGCTTTGCTGACCTTTTTGCTCGTTTTCGTCGTTACATCCTGTAAGAAGTAAACTACCAGAAAACATTAGCACGGCCGCCAGAGGCGTTAACCCTCTGTTTTTATTCATAGATAACCTCAAGAGTTCGATTGTTAAATGGGTATTGATTCATTTGTGAAAACCCATTGCTGCGCTAATTAAAACTGCATGTTATGGTACATACATTCATGAATGTATGTAAATCAAAGCACATTAAAAATATAACGCCATGGCACGAAAAACCAAAGAGCAAGCTCAAGCAACCCGACTGCAAATACTTGAAGCGGCAGTATGTGAGTTTTCCGCACGCGGTGTGTCCGCTACCTCTCTAACGGATATTGCCAACGCAGCTGGTGTGACGCGTGGCGCAATTTATTGGCACTTTAAAAATAAAGTAGACCTTTTTAATGAAGTCTGGAACCTGACCGAATCAAAAGTCAGTGACTTAGAGATAGAGTATCAAGCAAAGTATCCAGATAATCCACTTAGGATTTTACGCGAAATCCTAATTTATATCTTAGTCGCAACCGTGGATGACCCACGCCGTAAAGCGTTGATGGAAATTATATTTCATAAATGCGAATTTGTCGGCGAGATGCGTTCTTTAGCTGATATTCGCAAGATTTTGTACCTCGAAAATTTTGAGCGCATCGAAAATGTGCTACGTAACTGTATTGAGTGTCAACAGTTGCCTGCCGAACTTAATACTCGGCGCACAGCGGTAATGATGCGTTCGTATATAACGGGTATAATGGAAAGCTGGTTATTTTTACCAGAAAGCTTTGATTTAAAAGAAGAAGCTTCATTTATGGTCGACAGCTTTATCGACATGATCAAGTACAGCGAACATCTCCTGCATGGCGCTGTTAGCATGCCGTTTGAAGCGCCGGCATATACGGTAGCGATGACGCCGCTGAACAGAGGGAAATCCTAATGCAGAAAATTGTTTTGATCGCCAATGGGGCCGGTTATGGCCAAGAATCATTGTTTAACGCGCTGCGCTTGGCTATTGCGATGAAAGAGCAGCAGGGCGAGATTGAGCTGAAAATCTTTTTGATGTCTGATGCTGTCACATCGGGTTTAGCCGGACAAAAGCCCCATGAAGGCTATAACCTCCAGCAGATGATTGAAATTCTGACGGTTCAGCAGGTGCCTTTTAAACTGTGTAAAACCTGTGCCGATGGCCGTGGAATCAGCACATTACCGTTGATTGACGGAGTTGAGATTGGGACGTTGGTTGAGCTGGCTCAGTGGACGCTAGCCGCAGACAAGGTGCTTACGTTCTAATTTTGCATTGAACCGTAACGAGGACGATAGGGATTAATTCCCACACAAATGTCGTCCTTATTTATTATATAAAAAATAGATTTCATTTTCGGCTTTTGCCTATTCATTGTCTTAATATCTTCGTGCTACGCTAATCTACTCTTCCCGTTAAACGATCTCTTCCCATGATGGCTGGCAGCATTACGTTACGCTCTGTTAAATTAACTCGGCGCGCACAGTTTTATTTAATTTCACTAATTATTAGTGTGCTTATTTTATTGGTTCCTGATTATGCGTTAGCACTGAGCGGCGATATATCGACGCGGGCTGAAGTGCAGAACCAGTTAGATTCTTTAAGTAAGCAGAAATCGCTGTCGCCGGGAGAAAAACTTTCGCAGCAGGATTTGATGAAAACGCTCGAATACCTCGACGGTATCGACCGCATCAAGCAGGAAAGCCAGCAGCTTAAACAGCAGATTCAACAAGCTCCGCTCAAGCTAAATCAGGCGCTCAGCGGATTAGAATCTATTCAACAAGCCGATAGCGAAGCCATCACGCGTTCGTCGCTGTCGACGCTCTCTTTGCGCCAGCTAGAAAACAGGATGGGCAGCACGCTGGATGACCTACAAAGCGCGCAGGAAGACTTAGCCAATTTTAATAGCCAGCTTATTTCTCTTCAGACCCAGCCAGAGCGTGCGCAAAGCAGCATGATGGCGACGTCACAACAGATACAACAAATCCGAAACGCGTTATCCGATCCCAGCAATATGCGTCCAACACAGCAAAACATGCTGAATACGCAAATGGCGATGCTGAACATGTCCCTCGACTACCAGCGTCAAAGCTTGTCGGCTAACACTGCATTACAAGATTCCCTGCAAAAGCAGCGTGATTACGCCAATGCCAGAATCAATCAGTTAGAACACATGGTTCAACTGGTTCGCGAGGTAGAAAACGGCAAGCGCTTAACCCAGTCTGAAAAGACGGCGCAGGAAGCGCAAAACCCTGATGACGCCACTCAGGATATTCAGCAGGATCCTATTATTGGGCGCGAGCTCGATATTAACCGCCAATTGAGTAAGCGGTTAATCGAAGCGACCGAGGGCGTGAATACGCTGGTTCAGGAAAATATCCGTATCAAAAACTGGCTAGACCGCTCTCTACAGGCAGAGCGCAATTTGAAAGAGCAGATAACGGTGCTGAAAGGCAGTTTGCTGCTGTCGCGCATTCTCTATCAGCAACAACAAAATCTGCCGACGGAAAAACTGACTAACGATGTTGCTACGCAGATTGCCGACTTACGTTTGGAACAGTTCGACATCAATGAAAAGCGCGATGCGTTATTCCAAGGAACGGATTATGTCACCCAGTTGCTTAGTCAAAATAAGGATAAGCCGTCTGACGATGTGGTTAGCGCGCTAGAAGATATTGTTGATGCTCGCCGCGAGCTGTTGGATCAGCTCAATAAGCAGCTCGGCAGCCAGTTAACCTTAGCCATTAGCCTGCAGATCAATCAGCAGCAGTTGCTGAGTGTAAATGAATACCTTCAGCATACGCTGACCCAGCAAATTTTCTGGGTCAGCAGCAATAAGCCAATGAATCTCAATTGGTTTATGGATCTTCCTAATGCCCTAAAAGTTCAGGCTAATTCGCTGCACTTTGACCTCAAGCCGGGGGCGTTGGCTGAAGGTGCGCTAAGCTCCATGTTCGTTTTCATTCCCTTGCTTATCCTCTTCGGCCTTTTCCGTTGGCGTTATCGTAAAATTAATGAGCTGCTGGAAAAGCTTGGCAACGAAGTCGGCCAGCTGAAACGTGATACACAGCTGCATACGCCAAAAGCGATTGGACTGCTGATGGTGAAAGGATTACCCGGCACGCTATTCATACTGGCGCTGGGTTTTTGGTGCTACCGCTTGGATATTAGTATTAATAACTTCATATGGTCGCTGTCGTTGCAGTTTGCCATGTTCTGGATGGTTATTAGCACCACATATCGCCTGCTAGCGCCGGAAGGGGTATCGGAAAAACATTTTAATCTTTCTCCACTGCTATGCGCGCACTATCGCCGCGTGACTCGCCGAGTTGGGGTCACGTTAATCCCGCTGATTTTCTGGTGTGTGCTGGGCGAAAAAGCACCGCTGCGCTTGAGTGAAGATGTGATTGGTCAGGTTGCAGTGCTTATTACCTTGGCACTGATTACCGCTTTTGTTTTTCCTATCTGTCGCGATGCATGGCGCGAGAAAAACTCTCATACCGTACGACTCATTATGGTGACGCTGTTAGCCATGACGCCTCTGGTGCTGATGGTGCTTACCGCGTTCGGCTATCTCTATACCACGCTAAGTCTAGGACTGCGTTGGCTCGATAGCCTCTATTTAATGGTGCTATGGACCATTATTTATGCGACGGCTATCCGTGGATTGAGCGTTGCCGCACGGCGTTTAGCCTACCGACGCGCTTTGGCTCGTCGTCAGCAAAATACCGCGCGTGAAGGCGCGGAGGGCTCAGAGCCGGTTGAAGAACCGCCATTGGCGATTGATCAAATTAATAGCCAGTCATTGCGTCTGACAACGATGGTGCTATTCCTCATCTTTGGCTGCGTTTTGTATTGGATTTGGTCCGATTTGGTTACGGTGATTTCCTACCTCGACAGCATCACCCTGTGGCACTACAGCAGCGGTTCAGGTGCAAACCAGACCTTACAGGCCGTGACGTTAGGCAGCGTGCTCTTTGCTTTGGTGTCGGTGGTTATTGCCTATATCTTAACGCGCAACTTACCGGGATTGCTTGAAGTGCTGGTGCTCTCGCGTATTCAAATGCGCCAAGGTTCTTCCTATGCCATCACCACGGTTCTGACCTATCTGATCATCGTGGTGGGGACGATCATCTTCTTCGGTTCGCTAGGGGTGTCATGGGACAAGCTGCAGTTCCTAGCCGCCGGATTATCGGTTGGCCTAGGTTTTGGTTTGCAGGAGATTTTCGGAAACTTTATCTCTGGCCTCATCATCCTCTTTGAGCGCCCAATTCGCATTGGCGATACCATTACTATCGGGACTTTCTCTGGAACGGTAAGCCGAATTCGTATTCGCGCCACCACGATCACCGATTTTGACCGTAAAGAAGTGATTATTCCGAATAAGGCGTTTGTGACAGAACGGCTGATCAACTGGTCATTATCCGATACTACAACCCGCTTACTGATAAAAGTGGGGGTCGCTTATGGTTCCGATCTGGACAAAGTGAAGCAGGTTCTTCTGCAAGCGGCCAAAGAAAACCCACGCGTGATGAACGATCCCGAACCCCAGGTGTTCTTCTTGGCGTTTGGGGCGAGCACATTAGATCATGAGCTGCGGTTATACGTGCGTGAACTCCGCGATCGCAGCTATACGGTTGATGAGCTGAACCGCCGAATCGATCAGCTATGTCGTGAAAACGATATTAATATCGCGTTTAATCAGCTGGAAGTGTATCTGCATAACCAAGAAGGTAAGGAAGTTCAGGTGATCAAAAAAGATCTGGATGGCAAAGCAGGTAATGAATCATTAGCATAATCACGTCGTGGTAATGGCGTGATTTGAATCCCGATGGAAGCTTACGGTATTTGTTTAAGCCCTGAGTTCTGACTTAAATAAACGTTGTAAGCTTCCATGCAGGTGGAAAATATCGCCGTATTTTGCTGCTTAAGGGCTAAGCCTTCGTCACGATAGTGTTCTTCCCGTTATGCTTAGCGGTATATAAATAATCGTCAGCAATTTTCAGTATTTCCTCTGCGGTTTCACCACTCCATTTCGTAAGTCCACCGCTGAAGGTGACATGTAAGCCTGCTTCGTGCCACTGTTTCTGCTCAATGGCGATGCGCCATTTATCAAGTAGGTGCACCACGCTGCTAGCATCGCTGTTCAAAATCAGCATCACTAATTCCTCTCCGCCATAACGACACAACAATCCTTGAGGCCCCGCAATTTCCTGACCGACCTTGCCGATATATTTTAAAACCTCATCGCCCACCGGATGACCAAAGCGATCGTTGATTTGTTTAAAATTATCAATATCAATCATGGCTAAAAAGAACGGGACTCTATTTTCAATCAGGCTGGGCAAACGCTCATCAAAATAGCGGCGATTAAATAATCCCGTCAGGCTGTCTTCAATAGCGGCTTTATTGGCTTCGGCTCTGGCTCGGTGCTGTTTTTTAATTTCAGAATAGACGCTAGCCAGATCGGATGTTTTTTCGTCCATGCTGCCACTGCGTATTGTTGCCAGCAGTTCACTGAGCATCCGCTGTAGGCTCGTGTTCCAAAGTACCGCCACGGTGATATAAAGCATCACCGTGACAATCGCCAATATCAACATCGGTTGCGTCGACTCTGCAATCAACGCCTCAATCTTATTCTCCTCTACGGTAAGAATAAGATGCCAGTCGGGGTTGGTAAATGAATGGTAATAAACGTGAATACCTGAATTTTCGTCATAAAAATAGCCTTCAGCATCACTCATTTGTTTCAACCATTCTGGATGAGCAATAGGCAAGGTAATTTCTTGAGGATTGGCGTGCATGACAATCTGCCCAGAATGATGGATTACGGCCAACTTTCCATTTAATGGTAAGGCTATCTCTTTTAATGGCAGGCTCATTGCGGCCAAATCTAAATCCATCGATAACGCGCCATACCGAACCCCTTGTTCGTCATTCAGGTTTTTCGATATGGTCAACACGTTATGATGAGTAAACTCATCGCTATAGGGCATAGAGAAACGTACCCAGTTATTTTTTAGGGTATCGCGAGGAAACCAAGGGCGTTCTTTAGGATCGTATGTGGGAGACTCTATTTTAGGAATACTGTTAAACCCGACACCATCGACCCACACTAGAATGTTGGTAAAATGGCGATTAGCATTAATGGCATAGGAAACAATTTTCTTTAGATTGCTCTCATCTGAATCAATGAACATACGTGATTCACTTGGCGAGGCTTGGGTTGCAAGCGCAATGACGCTATTTTTGATATCTTTAATTTGACGATCAACTGACTGCATAGCCGTATTATGTGCGATGAAAGCTAGCGTCTCATCGATATTATGATACGTCTCTTGCTTCACGTGCTGATAGAACCACACATAGAGAACGATCAGTGGAAGAGCCAGCGTGAGAATCGCTAAGTGAACCTGCTTTTTAACTGACCATGGTTTTTGCAAAGTAGAAATCATAAATTAAGAGGCTTATGTTGCATTGAGTAACCAGAATAGTTATCTGGAGGTAAGTCCTTTACCAAAATATCCCCTTCATACTTGAAGTTGCATCTGTGTTGGCTACGTTCACTCACCCGAACCACTTACTTGAGTAAGCTCATCGGGATTCGTTCTCTTGCCGCCGTGATGCAACTCCAATTATTTTGGGCATAAATAATATATTATTTATAATAAAACTTTATAGGAGTAATGAGTATATCAACATGAATAATAATATTTCATCGATCATAAAATGATCTTGAGGGAAATCAATTTAACGCATTAAGGAAATGACTCTTCCGCCATTAATTAGCGTAATGGAATGACTTTTTCCCAGAAAATAAACATAATTAGGAAGTTTTATTTCCAATGTTATAAAATAAATCTATTCAGATATTTCTAACTATGGTTAGCATGATAAATATAATATAACCAATAAGTGTTAATGGTATAAGTAAATAGGAATTTTATAAAAACAAACCAGAGTATATATTAATTATAATAAACACATTCGATACAGATTATTCTTGAAAAAAAGGAGCCATTTGGCTCCTTAAGATATGACTCGAGATGCTATACGTTGCTGAGCGGCGAAATTGTTTGGTGTTTTTTGAGCGACAATTTAGCCTGATAGTCTTTTTTTACTATTTCTAAGGCTGCTAACACGACTTCAGGACCGAGATCGTTGCTTTCCAGCAGATAGATCAAATCGACGGCAAGTTGCACTTCAGGCGCTGCTTTCTCGAGTGACATAACCTTTCCTTAGTTTTTCAATTTGCGATAGATGAACAACAACAGCATAGCACCCAGAATTGAAATGATCAGGCTAGCGAAATTAAAACCAGTGACGCTTCCCATTCCGAAGAATGAGCTGATGTAGCCACCGACTAATGCGCCTGCAATACCTAAAATAATGGTCATGAAGAAACCACCGCCATCTTTACCCGGCATGAACCATTTAGCCAAAATACCGACAATAAGACCAAGAATAACCCAAGAAATAATGCCCATGATACGTCTCCCTCAAACAAACATTCAGCGCCAACCCCGATGATATCGAGCGCGATATCAGAGAAGAAAGCTTTGATAATTATAGATAGAAATAAGCCCTCACAATGAAGGCCAGACCATTTTATTTGTTTGTAGGATGAATAGAACGACTTTCTGCATAAATGGGTTATTTTCAGAATTTTAGGAAAAGCCGAGCTCCATTTGTTCTATTTGTTTTTCAATTTTTTTCAGCGCCTGGTGGCAGCGACTTAAACGTCCTTCTAAGGCCACTAATTCTTGCTGAATACCTTGTTGTTGTTGCAACGTTTGACACTGGCCAAGCTGGCTTTCTCGTTCATAGAGCATGTCATTTAAGCGCCGTTCATAGCCCTGATTTTCTGCCAGTTTTTGCTGCAGAATAGACAGCGGCGAGCGCCGGTTTTTAGCATCTTGGCGGCGTAGCTGCTGGGTGGCGAACTCTCGCTGTAGCGCTTCGATCTGAGCGACTAAACGTTCAGCTAAAAAACTGACCTGCTGTGGATGGTTACGCTTAACGGCATCGGTGAGTTTTGCAAAATTACCGCGCAGCTCTTGCAAATAATCTTTTAGCCCAGTTTCGGCGCTGACAAAAAGAGCACGATCAAAACGTGGTTGGCGGGTCGGTATATAACCGCTGTTTTTCAGTGAAAGCTCCAGCTGGATGATGCGCTGTTCTAACACCTGTAAAAGCTGTTGGCTTGACATCAAAGGTACCTTAGCGGTGAATATCGGGCTCAGAGAGGAGGGCGGGGTAGTTATCCCCCATGACTTTCGGTGCAATGCTCATGTAACATCAGATGGTAATGGAGTCGTGGGGAGTAGGGCAAGAGACATCATGCAACGCATATTACTCATTGTTTTGGGCTGGATCGCATTTGGTCTGGCTTGCCTAGGCGCCATTTTGCCTTTATTACCGACCACGCCTTTCCTGCTGGTGGCGGCGTGGTGTTTTTCTCGTTCGTCGTCGCGTTTCCACCGCTGGTTATTGTATAACTCTTGGTTTGGGAGCTACTTACGCCACTGGCAAAAACATCGTGGTTTGCCATCAAGAGCTAAGCCAAAGGCCATTATTTTTATTATTCTGACCTTTGCGCTTTCGTTGTGGTTGGTGAACATGTGGTGGGTTCGAATTTTATTGCTGGTGATTTTGGCCTGCCTGCTCTTCTTTATGTGGCGCCTGCCGGTAATTGATGCAGAGCAAGAAAAAACACCGTGAAATGAACTCTACAGTTGCATTTGCTCGCCAGTTTCAATAGATTTGAGCGTTTTCGTGCGCGGGTTACCTCCCTGTCCCTTTGCTCTATACCGAACACCGCAGGTCTGAGACTACAGGCCATGTATCGGGGGAAGTTCAGGTGGCTTGCGTTAGCCCGGACCCGCTGTTTTATCAGGCAACAATTTTATGACCGCTACAGCACAACAAATCGAATTCCTTAGAGAAAGCATTAAGACTATCCCGGACTATCCAAAACCAGGGATTTTGTTCCGCGATGTCACCAGCATGCTGGAAGACCCAAAAGCCTATGCACTGAGCATCGACCTGCTTGTTGAACGCTATCGTAACACCGGCGTGACCAAAGTCGTGGGCACCGAAGCTCGTGGTTTCTTGTTCGGAGCACCTGTGGCTCTGGCGCTGGGCGTAGGCTTTGTTCCTGTGCGTAAGCCGGGCAAGCTGCCTCGTGCTACGTTAAGCGAAAGCTACGAACTGGAATACGGTACCGACACGCTGGAAATCCATCAGGATGCTATCCAGCCAGGCGATAACGTTTTGGTCATTGACGACCTTTTGGCTACCGGTGGCACCATCGAAGCCACGGTGAAACTGATCCGTCGTTTAGGTGGCGTGGTGACCGATGCCGCGTTTATCATTGATTTGCCAGAGCTGGGCGGCGAAGCTCGCCTGACGGCACAAGGCATCAATTGCTATAGCCTCGTTGACTTTGCCGGTCATTAATAACCGGTGACAAGCATCAACAATCGCTGAAATAAAGCCCCGTTTATACGGGGCTTTTGTATTTTGTAGACAGTAAAATTTGCGATATGTATGCGGTCTCCAAAACGTGCCGCACGCCGGGCCGAAAGTAATTAGGAATCAACATAAAGCTGCTGTTACAATACAAAGATAGCTCGTCATAATGCGGCTGAGCGTAATCATAAGTTGAGATCTTTCTGTTTAACGCCATATAGAACGAGTTCGTTGAACAGAATGAGCCCCCGGTCGGTATATGATAACCCCGATCAGCATCGCGGTTTTTGCAGTCATACTGAAATTACCCCTTACAAATCAATGATGAGTATCAATGAGCTATCAGGTACTTGCCCGTAAGTGGCGTCCACAAACGTTTTCTGACGTCGTGGGTCAGGAACATGTTCTGACCGCGCTAGCAAACGGCCTTTCTTTAGGGCGTATTCACCACGCCTATCTGTTTTCCGGCACCCGCGGCGTGGGTAAAACCAGCATCGCGCGCCTATTGGCGAAAGGGCTTAACTGCGAAACCGGCATCACCTCAACGCCTTGTGGCGTATGTGATAATTGCCGTGAAATTGAGCAGGGCCGTTTTGTTGATTTACTCGAGATCGACGCCGCTTCGCGCACCAAAGTTGAAGATACCCGCGATCTGCTGGATAACGTTCAATACGCGCCTGCGCGTGGCCGTTTCAAAGTCTATTTGATCGACGAAGTACACATGCTTTCCCGCCACAGCTTTAATGCGCTGTTGAAAACGCTGGAAGAGCCGCCTCCGCATGTCAAATTCCTGCTGGCAACGACGGATCCTCAAAAACTACCGGTAACGATTTTGTCTCGCTGCCTACAGTTTCATCTCAAGGCATTGGACGTTGAGCAGATCCGCACCCAGTTGGAAAAAATTTCCACCGCGGAAGGATTTGCCGCCGAGCCGCGCGCATTGCAGCTATTGGCGCGTGCCGCCGAAGGCAGTATGCGTGACGCGCTAAGCCTCACCGATCAGGCGATTGCGATGGGGCTGGGGCAAATCACGGCAGAAACCGTTGGTCAGATGCTCGGCACCCTAGATGACGAGCAGCCACTTGCTATTATTGAAGCGCTGGTGGATGCCGATGGCGAGAAAGTCATGGCGCTGGTTGAACAGGCGGCTTCACGCGGAGTGGATTGGGAAAATCTGCTGATTGAAACCCTGACTCTGCTGCACCGCATTGCGATGCTGCAACTGCTGCCAAATGCGCTAGACAGCCACTATATTTCCGTTGAGCAGCGCCTGCGTGAATTGGCGCGTACGCTGCCGCCGTCAGATTTGCAGCTGTTTTATCAGGTGTTACTGACAGGGCGCAAAGAGTTAACCTATGCGCCAGATCGTCGCATGGGCGTAGAAATGACGCTGCTACGCGCGCTGGCGTTTCATCCCAAAGCCGTGATTGCTGAACCTGTTGCCGCGCCGCAAACGGCGTTGCCAACCATGCCTGCACAAGGCGGGGCTCATTCGGCGATGTCAGGTTATATGCCAGCACAGAATGCAGCACCGAATCAGAACACTATGCCGCCAGCGGGGCAGTTCCAACCGCAGAACGTGCCTCCGGCTCAGCCAGCGGTAAAACCGGCCGGGCTTTCGGATGCCACAGCCCAGCTTTTGCAGGCTCGAAGTCAGCTACGGCAAAAGGCGGGTGGGGGAACTGACCCAAAAAAGAATGAGCCGGCAGCGCCTGTAACCGCGCGGCCGGCAAGCTCAGCACTGGAGCGTTTGGCCTCAGTGACGGAGCGCAGCCAGCAGCGTCAAGCTGCCGCGGCAGAAGCGAAACCGTCTAAGAAAGAAGCCTACCGTTGGAAAGCACAAACCAAAGCGGTAGAGGTCAAACGCGAAGAAATTGCTACGCCGAAAGCGTTGCGCACCGCGCTAGAGTATGAAAAAACGCCTGAGCTGGCCGCCAAGCTGGCTGAGGAATCGTTGACCCGTGATGAATGGGCAGCCGAGCTAAACCAGCTACGTTTGCCTAAGCTGGTTCAACAGCTGGCATTGAATGCGTTTCGTGAACCGGCAGAAGAAGGCAAGGTGCTTCTGCATTTACGTTCTTCGCAACGTCATTTAAACTCCGCTTCTGCGCAGCAGACTTTGTCTCAGGCGCTGAGTGAACATTATGGTCGCCCGGTTGAGCTGACGATTATCGAAGACGATAATCCAGAGCGACTCACGCCGCTGGAATGGCGGCAGGCGATTTACGAAGAAAAACTGGCGCAGGCTCGCCAGTCCATTGCTGCGGATAGCAACATCCAGACTTTGCGACGTTTCTTTGACGCCGAACTGGATGAAGAGAGCATCCGCCCTGTTTAACTGCTGTGTCAGCACGAGGCCGACACAGCCCCACGCAAAGAGAGAACACTATGTTTGGTAAAGGCGGATTGGGCAACCTGATGAAGCAAGCCCAGCAAATGCAAGACAAAATGGCGAAAGTGCAGGAAGAGATCGCCCAGCTGGAAGTGACCGGTGAATCTGGCGCGGGTCTGGTAAAAGTGACCATCAACGGTGCGCATAACTGCCGTCGTATCGAAATCGATCCAAGCCTGATGGAAGACGATAAAGAGATGCTGGAAGACCTGATCGCTGCCGCGTTCAACGATGCGGCACGCCGTATTGAAGAAACTCAGAAAGAAAAAATGGCTTCAGTTTCCAGCGGTATGCAGTTGCCGCCGGGCTTCAAGATGCCATTCTGATGCAAACCAGCCCGCTTCTTGAATCATTAATGGAAGCACTGCGCTGCCTGCCGGGCGTTGGCCCGAAGTCGGCGCAGCGCATGGCATTCCACATGCTGCAGCGCGATCGCAGCGGTGGAATGCGTCTGGCGCAGGCGCTCACCCGAGCGATGTCGGAAATCGGCCATTGTGAAGACTGTCGTACGTTTACCGAACAGGATATATGTACGATTTGTTCTAACTCGCGTCGTAAAGAAAATGGACAAATCTGCGTGGTCGAAAGCCCAGCAGACATCCATGCGATAGAGCAAACCGGGCAATTCTCAGGCCGCTACTTTGTTCTGATGGGGCATTTGTCCCCGCTGGACGGCATCGGCCCGCAGGATATCGGTTTAGATCGCTTGGAAGAGCGTTTGGGGCAGGAGTCACTCACCGAGGTGATTTTGGCCACTAACCCAACGGTTGAAGGCGAAGCGACCGCGAACTACATTGCTGAAATGTGCAATGCTCACGGCGTATTGGCTTCCCGCATTGCCCACGGTGTTCCCGTTGGCGGTGAGCTTGAGATGGTTGACGGTACTACGCTGTCGCACTCTCTGGCCGGACGCAACCCGGTTCGTTTTTAACCTCTGCCTGACCGGCGTGTAATTTATCCACTGATAAAGTGATCTGAGTTACACGTCGCATTTCTTTTTTCCTCGATTGTATTTTTTACCCTTGAAATTCAACATCCCATCCCCATTTTTTAACCACTCTACCCAAAATAGTTCAAGTTGTAGGAAGGCAGCCAGTTTATGAGTCCCTAGCAGCATAGATAACTATGTGACTTGGGTGAATAAACGCAGCTAACGCACATACGGCTTGAACAATGAAGGGTAAAACATTTTTTTCTGAGTGCTATCCATTGAGGTAAAAGCAAAATTATGAAAGGCCAAGAAACCCGTGGCTTCCAGTCAGAAGTCAAACAGCTTCTGCATTTGATGATCCACTCACTCTATTCAAACAAAGAAATTTTCCTGCGCGAGCTGATTTCCAACGCATCCGACGCGGTCGATAAACTGCGTTTCCGCGCGTTATCGAGCCCTGAGCTGTATGAAGGCGACGGTAATCTGCACGTCCGTATTTCAGCAGACAAAGAAAATCGCACCCTGACTCTGAGCGATAACGGTATCGGGATGACCCGTGACGAAGTTATCGACAATTTGGGGACGATTGCGAAATCGGGTACCAAGGCATTCTTGGAGTCTATCGGTTCCGATCAAGCTAAAGACAGCCAGCTGATTGGCCAATTTGGTGTCGGTTTCTATTCTGCTTTCATCGTGGCAGACAAAGTTACCGTTCGCACGCGTTCAGCCGGTGCTAACGCCGATCAGGCGGTATTCTGGGAATCAGAGGGCGAGGGTGATTACACCATCGCTGATATCGAAAAAGTAGAGCGCGGTACCGAGATCACTTTACATCTGCGCGAAGGCGAAGATGAGTTCCTTGATGATTGGCGTTTGCGCAATATCATCAGTAAATACTCTGACCATATCGCGCTGCCGGTTGAGATCCTGACCACCGAAGGCGAAGACGGCGAGCAGAAGTGGGAAAAAATCAACAAGGCGCAGGCTTTGTGGACGCGTACTAAGTCTGAAGTGACCGACGAAGAGTACAAAGAGTTCTACAAGCACATTGCCCATGACTTTACCGATCCAGTCACTTGGAGCCATAACCGCGTTGAAGGTAAGCAGGAATACACCAGCCTGCTGTACATTCCTGCGCAGGCACCGTGGGATCTGTTTAACCGCGACCATAAGCACGGGCTGAAACTGTATGTGCAGCGCGTATTCATTATGGATGACGCCGAACAGTTCATGCCGAACTACCTGCGCTTTGTGCGTGGCCTGATAGATTCTAACGATCTGCCATTGAACGTTTCGCGTGAAATTCTGCAAGATAGCCGCGTGACGCAAAGCCTGCGTGCAGCGCTGACCAAACGCGTGTTGCAGATGCTGGATAAACTGGCCAAAGACGATGCTGAGAAATACCAGAAATTCTGGCAGCAGTTTGGTCTGGTGCTGAAAGAAGGCCCAGCCGAAGACGGTAGCAATGCTGAAGCCATTGCTAAGCTGCTGCGCTTTGCATCAACTCATAACGACAGCGCTGTGCAGAACGTCTCTCTGACCGACTACATCAGCCGCATGGTGGAAGGCCAAGAGAAGATTTACTACATCACGGCCGACAGCTATGCCGCCGCGAAGAGCAGCCCACATCTGGAGCTGTTGCGTAAGAAAGGCATCGAGGTGTTGTTGCTTTCCGATCGCATCGACGAATGGATGATGAGCTACCTGACCGAGTTTGATGGTAAGCCATTCCAGTCCGTCAGCAAAAAAGATGAATCCCTGGATAAGCTGGCAGATGAAGAAACCAGCGAACAGAAAGAAGCTGAAAAAGCGCTGGAGCCGTTCGTTGAGCGCGTGAAAACCCTGTTGGGCGATCGTGTGAAAGACGTACGTCTGACGCATCGTTTGACCGAAACCCCTGCGGTAGTCACTACCGACGCGGATGAAATGACTACTCAGATGGCAAAACTGTTTGCTGCTGCTGGTCAGGATGCGCCTGAAATTAAATACATCTTTGAGCTGAATCCCGATCATGCGCTGGTGAAACGTGCCGCTGATGAGCAAGACGAAGCCCGCTTTGGTGAATGGATTGAACTGCTGCTGGATCAGTCACTGTTGGCTGAACGCGGTAGCTTAGAAGATCCAAACCAGTTCATTAAACGCGTGAACGATTTACTGCTGGCTTAATCGTTGTTAATCAAGTGATAACCTATGCCGCTCCGTGATACGGGGCGGCATTTTTTTATTCTGTCATTGCCGCTTTTCTCTTCTATTACCCGCTATTTTTGCGCCGCGCATTGCATTTTTGAATATCCGCTTTGATAAAAACAAAACGCTGTTTTATAAAAACGGAGAGGTTGATCGGTAATCTCTTTATATTTTTGCCATTTACCGTCATCAGGTGGCAAAAGCACAAAGGTTTTCAGTCGGTCATAAACCTACTTTAGACCCATAGGAAGAGTTCCCTCTGCTATTTCGTGAATGACAGAAATAGTGGCGGAGCGCTCAGATAAGACACTACGGGGAACGAAAGTGATGACGATGCCATTGCAAAAGACACGCAAAATAGGGCTGATCAATTATTTGGCCTACGGCTCCGGAGATTTTCTCGGTGCAGGCACCACGGCGCTGACGGCGGCTTGGCTCCTCTATTTTTACACCACGTTTTGTGGACTAAGCCCGATAGAAGCCACGTTTATTTTTGCTATGGCGAGAGTGCTTGATGCGGCAGTGAGTCCTTTGATGGGCTTTTTAACCGACAACTTTGGCTCAACGCGTTTGGGCAAGCGCTTTGGTCGGCGTAAGTTCTTTATTCTGCTCGGTATTCCTTTGGTGTTCAGCTACAGCCTGATGTGGGTTGGCGAGATGCATTATTGGTACTACCTGCTGACCTATCTTTTCTTTGATGTTGTTTACTCAATGATTTTGGTGCCGTATGAAACGCTGGTGCCAGAAATGACCGATGACTTTAAACAGAAAACCAAATTCTCCGGCGCTCGAATTGGCTTGGCGCAGCTCTCCGCGATATTGGCGGCGTTTCTACCGGGAATTCTGCTGGCTTATTTTGGCAAAGATAACGCTGTCTCCTTTTTCTATGCCAGCTTGGTGTTCTCGGTCATCTGTGCAGGCGTGTTAACGCTGGTCTATTTCTATACGTGGGAACGGCCGCGAGAAGAAATGTCGGAAACTCAACTAAGAGCCGAGCAGGAGAAGCAAAAACTGACTTTGCTGCAAAGCCTGAAACGTTTGAACGTGGAACTCACCTCAACGCTGCGTATTCGTATTTTCCGCCAGCATCTGGGGATGTATCTCGGTGGCTATATTGCACAGGATGTTTTTAACGCGGTGTTCACCTACTACGTAGTTTTCGTTTTGATGCAAAGCGCTACCGTAGCCTCTAGCTTGATGGGAACCATGGCCATCATGCAGTTTATTGCGGTCATTGGCATGATCCCGCTGTGTATCCGTTTTGGCCCTGCGCCTTCTTATCGCTTGGTGGTGGTGTTGTTCGGCCTTAGCGCCTTGTCTTATGGCGTGCTGTATTACGCGGGCATGAATGACGCGATGTCGCTGCTGCTGTTGATTTCTGCGGTGGCAGGGTTGGGACGCGGTGGGATCAATTATGTGCCGTGGAATACCTACACCTATATTGCTGACGTTGACGAAGTGATCACTGGGCAACGCCGCGAAGGCATTTTTGCCGGCATTATGACGCTCACCCGCAAAGCCTCTCAGGCCTGTGCGGTGATGTTAGTTGGGATAGTTATGCAGCTCTCCGGTTTTGTTTCGGGTCAGGCGCAGCAGGCACCGGCAGTCGGTCACACCATTCTGATGATCCTCAGCGTAGGCACCGTCTGTGTGCTATGCGTCGGTTTTTATATCTCCTTACGTTTCAAGCTCAATCTGCAAACACACAGCGTACTGCGCGAAGAAACCATCAAAATGCGTGAGGCTGGGCATATCGTGCCCGAACAGATCACGCCAGAGGCGAAAGCTACCGTCGAACTGCTGGCAGGTATGCCATATGAATCGCTATGGGGTAACAACAATATTGGCTATCTCAATCGTGACAAGCCTGCGCCTAAGTCGCTGCATATATTGAAAAATGCCTAATCTGAGCAGCGCGGCGAAAAGACACCGTGAAATAAATTTGAGTTATTTTCTGAATTAATTAAGGGAGTTCCCATGCTCGTATATCCGGTAAAACATAGCCCATTACTGCGTCAGCCAGAGCGCTTTATCGCTCGCGATGAGCTTAAGGGGCTCATCTGTAAGATGACTGACAATCTGATTAATATCAGCGACGAAACCGGAGAGTTCCTGCTGCGCTTGGACGATGGGCGGGTGATTGATACCAAAGGCTGGGCAGGTTGGGAGTGGACGCACGGTATCGGCCTCTACGGTATTTATCAGTATTACCAGCAAACGGGCGATCAAGAGATGCGCGCGATTATTGATGACTGGTTTACCGCCCGCTTTGCAGAGGGAACACCCACCAAAAACGTGAATACGGTGTGTCCGTTTCTGACGCTGGCTTATCGCTATGAAGAGACTCAAGATCCACGCTGGCTGCCTTACTTAGAGCGTTGGGCCGAATGGGTGATGTATGAAATGCCGCGTACCGAACGTGGTGGTATGCAGCACGTGACGCTAGCGGAAGAGAACCATCAGCAGCTTTGGGATGACACCCTGATGATGAGCGTGTTGCCGCTGGCAAAAATTGGTAAGTTGCTGAATAAACCTGAGTACATTGAAGAAGCTAAGTATCAGTTTTTGGTTCATACCCAGCATCTGATGGAGCGTGAAACTGGTCTGTGGTTTCACGGCTGGACGTTTGAGGGCCACCACAACTTTGCCAAAGCGCGTTGGGCGAGAGGGAATAGCTGGTTAACGATGGTGATCCCTGAATTTATCGATCTGCTGGATCTCCCTGAATATGATGCAACGCGACGTTTCTTGATTCAGGTACTTGAAAGCCAAGTTTCAGCATTGGCGAAATGTCAGGATGAAAGCGGTTTGTGGCATACCTTGCTCGACGATCCTGACTCCTACGTTGAGTCGTCTGCCACCGCCGGATTTGCCTACGGCATTCTCAAAGCGGTGCGTAAACGCTATATCAGCGCAGACTATGCGCACGCGGCGGAAAAAGCGGTGAAAGGTGTGATTAAGCATATTAATGCCGAGGGCGAATTAACTAACGTTTCGTTTGGTACGGCGATGGGGCGAGACCACGACTATTATCGCCAGATCCCGCTGACGTCGATGCCGTATGGTCAGGCGATGGCTATTCTATGTTTGTCGGAATATATGCGCGTTTATCTTTAACGTTTATTCGCTGAGAATCAGACCAAAACGGGCGCGGGTGAGAGAAAAATCACTCGCGCCCGTTTTATTATACGAGTTTCACGTTTCAGCAGCGGCCCGATTCCTTGAGGTAGCGGTCACAAAAATGGTAAGGTTTAGTGTTTTTGAATTTTATAAAAAATAATTTAAGAGGATTTACGCGATGCGTATCATTCTGCTTGGCGCTCCTGGCGCAGGTAAAGGCACTCAGGCACAGTTCATCATGGAGAAATACGGCATTCCGCAAATCTCTACAGGTGACATGCTGCGTGCAGCAGTGAAAGCCGGTACCGAACTGGGCAAAAAAGCAAAAGAAATCATGGATGCAGGCATGCTGGTAACCGATGAACTGGTTATCGCTTTAGTTAAAGAGCGCATCACTCAGGAGGATTGCCGCAACGGTTTCCTGCTAGATGGCTTTCCACGCACCATTCCTCAAGCTGATGCCATGAAAGAAGCGGGCATCAACGTTGATTTCGTACTGGAATTTGATGTTCCTGACGAACTGATCGTTGAACGTATTATCGGTCGTCGTGTGCATCAGGGTTCTGGCCGTGTTTACCACATTAAATTCAACCCACCGAAGGTTGAAGGTAAAGACGACGTGACCGGCGAAGAACTGGTTACCCGTAAGGACGATCAGGAAGAAACCGTACGTAAGCGCTTGGTTGAATATCATCAGCAGACGGCTCCGCTGATCGGTTACTACAGCGCAGAAGCCGCGAACGGCAAGACCAAGTACGTTAAATTAGACGGTACTCAGTCTGTTGCAGCGGTTCGTGCTGAGCTGGAAACGATCCTAGGTTAATTCTGGGCTAAAGCGATTTTAGGCGATTTTGGCCTAGAGCGATGAAAGGCGGCTAATAAATAGCCGCCTTTTCTATATCCACGCTTTGATGATGTTGACCAATAAGAGTAATTGGTTGGGATTTGCAGCATTTTGGTTACAATATCAAAGCTTCCAATCTATCAAGATAATGCAAAACCGAGGACCGCATGAGGCAAGAAAAATTCGGCGTACTATTAGTGAATCTGGGCACGCCAGAGGCTCCAACCTCGTCAGCGGTTAAACGTTATCTCGCTGAGTTTCTTAGCGATAAACGCGTGGTAGACGTCTCTCGCCTGATCTGGTGGCCGGTATTAAACGGTATCATTTTGCCGATCCGCTCTCCTCGGGTGGCTAAACTGTATCAATCCGTCTGGATGGATGAAGGCTCACCGCTGATGGTGTATAGCCGCCGTCAGCAAGCCGCTTTGCAGGCGCGTTTGCCTAACATTCCGGTTGAACTGGGCATGAGCTATGGTCAGCCTGCGCTGAAAAGCGCAATTGATAAGCTGCATGACGCCGGTGTCGATCGCATTATTCTACTGCCGCTTTATCCGCAATATTCCTGTTCGACCAACGCCGCCGTGTTTGATGCGGTCGCTAGGCATTTTGCTCAGATGCGCCGTATTCCGTCGTTAAACTTTATCCGTGATTATGCAGAACATCCTGCCTATATTGCGGCGCTGAGTCAGACAATTAAAACCAGCTTTGCCCAGCATGGTGAGCCCGATATGCTGCTGTTTTCATTCCATGGGATTCCACAGCGTTATGCCGATCAGGGGGATGATTATCCGCTGCGTTGCCGTGCAACCACTCGTGCAGTAGCAGATGCCTTAGGACTCAGCGCTGAGCGTTACATGATGACCTATCAGTCGCGATTTGGCCGTGAACAATGGCTAACACCGTTCACTGACAAAACGATTGAACAGCTTCCTGCCAAAGGGGTGAAGCATCTTCAGGTTATCTGCCCAGGATTTTCGGCTGATTGTCTGGAAACGCTTGAAGAGATCAAAGTACAAAACAAAGAGTTCTTTATCGAAGCGGGAGGAACGCAGTTTGAATATATTCCTGCGCTCAACGATGACGCTTTGCATATCGAACTGTTTTATCAACTGGTGATGGAGCAGGTGGCGCACTCTGCATGATCGCGTTGGCTAAAGTTTAGCGTCGGAGTCTTCGACTCTGACGATTAAGCAAGTGATGTGTTAGAATTCTCGGCTTCCCGTTATTAACAACGCTTCATAACTGCTGACGACACTGATGAAATTCCCTGGCCAACGCAAATCTAAACACTACTTTCCTGTAAACGCGCGCGATCCGTTGTTGCATGCAACACAAAAAAGCGAAATTGATACCTCCTACGTAGTCGGCATCGACCAAACGCTGGTGGATATTGAGGCGAAAGTCAGCGACGATTTTATTACCCGTTACCGTCTAAGTCAGGGACATTCTCTGGTAATTGAAGACGATGTAGCGGAAGCGCTGTATCAAGAGTTAAAAGATAATCAGCTGATCACCCATGAGTTTGCCGGCGGTACTATCGGCAACACCATGCACAATTACTCCGTTTTGGCTGACGATCGCTCCATTTTGTTGGGCGTCATGTGCAGCAACGTGAAAATTGGCAGCTACGCCTATCGCTATCTGTGCAACACCTCCAGTCGTACCGACCTCAACTCTCTGCAAGGCGTTGACGGCGCGATTGGTCGCTGCTTCACCTTAATTAGCGATAACGGTGAACGTACCTTTGCCATTAGTCCGGGGATGATGAATCAGCTGCGTCCTGAAAGCATTCCTGAAGAAGTTATCGCTGGTGCTTCTGCACTGGTGTTGACGGCTTATTTGGTGCGCTGCAAGCCGGGTGAACCGATGCGCGATGCCACTATGAAAGCCATCGAGTATGCAAAAAAACACAATGTACCGGTGGTGCTGACGCTAGGCACCAAGTTTGTGATTGCTGACGATCCGCAGTGGTGGCGTGATTTCCTGCGCGATAACGTGACGGTTGTGGCGATGAATGAAGAAGAAGCGGAAGCCTTAACCGGGTTTAACGATCCGCTGGCGGCATCAGATAAAGCGCTGGAGTGGGTTGATCTGGTGCTGTGCACCGCAGGGCCGGTTGGCTTGTATATGGCGGGTTATACAGAAGAAGAAGGTAAACGTAAGACTCAGCATCCATTGCTGCCGGGCGTGATTCCAGAATTTAACCTGTATGAATTCAGTCGTCCGATGCGCAAAATCGCCTGCGAAAATCCGTTTAAAATCTATTCGCATATCGCGCCATACATGGGCGGCCCTGAGAAGATCATGAATACCAACGGGGCTGGCGACGGTGCTCTCGCCGCCTTGCTACATGATGTTGCAGCGAACGGTTTCCACCGTACCAACGTGCCAAATTCCAGCAAACATCAACGCACTTATCTGACGTATTCCTCGCTGGCGCAGGTTTGTAAATACGCTAACCGTGTGAGCTATCAGGTGCTTAACCAGCATTCACCGCGCCTAACGCGCGGCCTGCCGGAACGAGAAGATAGTTTGGAAGAGTCTTACTGGGAGAGGTAAGTGGTTATCTCTGCTTATTGATTTATGTCGCTGGAGTGTAACGCTCCGCCCGCCAGTCAATATCGAGCATTATTGCCACATCAGTGAAGGCGTACGGGCAGAGACCACCAGCGCGTGGTCTCTGCACTCGCGCGCTTTTATCTGAGACGCCATTTTCGCTCCGGTTTGGTATCGCCCATCCAGGGCGCCCCAAACTCCACCGGTACATCCCTGTACCGGTGGCTCTCCATGCCAATACTTAAACTAAAAACCAGACACGCATTTTGCTTTAACTTTGACTTTTTCCGGCACGTTGTTCTTCAGCCAAATCGAGGAGTGTAGGCTAGGATTCGCCGACAGGGACGTTGGCGAAAGAACGGAGGAGCCAGAATGGCGATTGCCGTTCGTTCCGTTAAAGCCGGAGTGACGAGATGCGGGCACCTGCGAAGCAGGCTGAAGGGCGGTGCCAAGCTGGGGAGTCGGGGGGCAGCGATTGGCCCCCCCGACTCGGACGCCTGTATAGTGTATATGTAGATTTCGGTGTATTAGGCGTACGAAATCTACACCGTTCCCATTCAGATCGGACACTCCTGCATCTTATCCGCATCCGTCATCTTATCGACCTGTAGTAATTCCAGCATGCTGTTCGCAATTTCGCGTTCCCCCATCACCACCTGATTGGCGCCACGGTCTGAAATGTAGGCCACTTCATCGTCGTAGTGCGCACGGGCAATGATGTCCAGCGTATCGCGTTTGGTTCGGGCGAAAGCCACAATCTCACCGGCTTCATAGCCGTTTGGAATGGTGAGCAGCAGCCAGCGTGCGCAGTCAATTCTCGCCAGCTCCATGATTTCAGGATTAGCCGCATTCCCTAGCACGGCATGAATACCTTGCTCACGCAGCGCTTCAACGCGAGGGCGTGAGTTCTCGATAACCACCAGAGGAACGCCCGCATCGTGTAGCTTAGCCCCAATCAGGCTGCCTACGCGCCCGTAACCAACCAGCAGCACGTGGTTGCATAGGTCAACGGGGATCTGCTTCTCTTCTTCCTCTGTGACCTCTTGCAGGCTCTGGTCTTCAATGGTCTCGGTTTTGGCAAGATAGCGCTCTAACAGTGTAAACAGCAGCGGGTTAATCATGATGGAGAGGATTGCGCCCGCCAGCACCAAATTCCGTCCTTCTGGTGACAGCATATTCAACGAAATGCCTAATCCCGCCAAAATAAAGGCAAACTCACCGATCTGCGCCAAGCTCACAGAAACGGTCAGAGCAGTACGCTTGGAGTGACCAAACATTTTTACTAAGAAGAATGCGGCGACGGATTTACCAAAGACGATAATCGCCAAGCAGCCCAACACCGCCAGCGGCTGTTCAACCAGAATCATCGGGTCAAACAGCATCCCTACGGAAACAAAGAACAGAACCGCAAAGGCATCGCGTAGTGGAAGCGTATCGTGAGCAGCACGATGGCTAAGCTCAGACTCGTTCAGCACCATCCCTGCAAAGAACGCACCCAGCGCAAAGGAAACGTCGAAGATCGCCACTGCGCCATATGCCACGCCCATTGCCAGCGCTAAAACGGAGAGCGTGAACAGTTCGCGAGAACCGGTACTGGCGGTTTTCGCCAAAATCCACGGCACCAAACGGCGACCTACCACAATCATAATGGTGATAAAGGCCACGACTTTGCCCAGCGTAATACCCAGTTCGATCAGCAAATCTTTGAGCTGCATATCTTGGCCTTCGCCCATAATTCCGGCAAAAGCAGGTAGCAAAACCAGCGTAAGCACCATGGCGAGATCTTCAACGATCAGCCAGCCAATGGCGATTTGGCCGCGTTGGCTGTCAATCAACTGCCGCTCTTCCAGAGCGCGCAGCAACACCACGGTACTCGCGGTGGATAAACATAAGCCAAACACTAAGCCTGTAACTAAATCCCAACCCAACAACGACGAAAGCCCCATACCCAACAATGTCGCCACTGCAATTTGTGCAATAGCGCCGGGTATGGCGATGTTTTTAACCGCCATCAAATCTTTTAGAGAGAAATGCAAACCAACGCCGAACATCAGCAGGATAACGCCAATTTCGGCCAGTTCAGGGGCAAGCGAGGTGTCTGCCACAAAACCAGGGGTGAATGGGCCAGCAAGCACGCCTGCGACGAGATAGCCCACCAGAGGGGATATTCGCAGGCGATTTGCCAGCATACCTAAAAGAAAGGCGAGAACTAAGCCTCCAACGATTGTCGTAATAAGCGGGGTTGAATGATGCATCTAGACTCCTTCTAGCACTGCACGAACAGCTAAATAATTAATACCCTTCTTAACTTGAAGCAGCACTGGATAGCTCGCTGCAACTTCAATTAATGTGTGTATAAATCCGGCGTTTTCCACTCCTTTACCGCAATCAATGTGCATTGGCTGAGTGAAACTCACAGGTATCTGTAATAAGTTTATTGTATTTATCGAAATTCTGCTGAGTTAATTTTGGGAAATAAGTCTTAATTTAGAAAAAAAACGCGCCAACGGCGGTAAAGAGAGGTTTTGTGATACAACCGCATGCAGCACGCGGCTTTGAGAAAAAGCAAACCCGACCAATCCTACAGGATAAGTCGGGTTATTAAGTCTAATTAGCGTCTTTATGTTCTATGTTTGGCAATAATGCCGTCAAGATGCCGAGTAATGGCAGGAATGCGCAAATTTGATAAACCAAGTCAATGCTGGTTAAATCGGCAACATAGCCTAAAACTGCGGCACCTAAGCCACCCATACCAAAGGCAAAACCAAAGAAGAGGCCCGACACCATACCCACTTTGCCAGGAATCAGCTCTTGTGCGTAAACCAAGATGGCTGAAAACGCTGAGGCTAGAATTACACCGATGATCACGGTTAAAACCCCAGTCCAGTAAAGAGATGCATAGGGTAAAGCCAGTGTAAACGGTGCAACACCCAGAATAGAGCCCCAAATAACATATTTACGCCCTATCTTATCGCCAAGAGGCCCGCCAATAATGGTTCCGGCGGCAACGGCAAACAGGAAGGCAAACAAATGTATTTGCGCACTTTGCACTGAAACACCGAACTTATGGATAAGATAAAAGGTGTAATAGCTGCTAATGCTGGTGAGATAGAAGTATTTCGAGAAAATCAACACCAGTAGTATGGATAATGAAATCACCACGGTGCGGCGTGGAAGCACTTTCACATTGCCGTGGCCTTTAGGCATACCTTTGCTTTGTCTGGTTTGTTGCTGATACCACTTACTGACCTGAAGCAAAACAACGATAGCCAGCAGCGCCGCCAGAGAGAACCATGCAATATTTCCTTGGCCATAAGGTGCGATTATCGCCGCCGCCAACAAGGGGCCGAGCGAGCTACCAAAATTACCGCCTACCTGGAACACCGACTGCGCGAGGCCGTGACGTCCGCCAGAGGCCATACGTGCGACACGGGAGGACTCTGGGTGGAAAATTGACGATCCCGTACCCACTAATGCGGCGGCGATCAGGACAACTTCAAAACTAGGCGCAACGGAAAGCAGCAAAAGTCCGGCTAAGGTGAACCCCATGCCGATTGGCAGAGAGTAGGGTTTCGGGTGTTTATCCGTGTACATGCCGATCAACGGTTGCAGCATCGAGGCCGTGAGTTGATAGGTCAGTGTGATAAGGCCTATCTGTGCAAAGTTCAGCGAAAACTCACCGCGCAGAATAGGGTAGATCGCCAGAATCAGCGATTGGATCATATCGTTTAGCAAATGGGACACGCTGATAGCGCCCAGTATGGAAAACGAGGTGCGATTGACGGGCTTTTGTGTCACGGAGTCGGACACTGGATCGATGCGGTCAGTCATAGTCTGTTTTTATGATTTCGTCAGTTAAGGAGCTATTTATGCAGGCAGATAAATAGGGATAGACATCACGCTAACAATGACAAAGTTTATCATTCTTGGTCAACCGTTGTTTTTGCCTTCATATGGACTATTTACCGGCTATTGAGGCTAAATGGGCGGCGTAATTTGAAATAGCTCGCAAAAAAATGAAAAGATCCCCTCATCTTGCCGTTAGAATTTTAGACTTGGTATCAAGCGCAGTGATTTGAATTTGATAATCATAATAATGAGAAAGTCTTTGGGATGATGAATATGACGACACGGAGAATCCGTATGAAATTGGCTTTAAAAGGCACCGTATGTGCGTTAGCGGTCACTCTGGCATTGGTGCCAACGTGGGCAGCAGCATGGGAAAAAGATAAAACCTATAACATCACCATTCTGCATACTAACGATCATCACGGCCATTTTTGGCAGAACGCCAACGGTGAATATGGCTTAGCGGCACAAAAGACGCTGGTGGATCAGATCCGCCATGAAGTGGCAGCGCAGGGCGGTAGCGTTTTGTTGCTTTCCGGCGGCGATATTAATACCGGTGTTCCTGAATCTGATTTACAGGATGCCGAGCCTGATTTCCGTGGCATGAACCTCGTGGGTTATGACGCAATGGCTATCGGCAATCATGAGTTCGATAACCCGCTATCGGTACTGCGCCAGCAGGAAAAATGGGCCACGTTCCCGTTACTTTCCGCCAATATTTATCAGCAAGGTACGGAAAAGCGTCTGTTTAAGCCGTATGAGATTTTCGATAAGCAAGATATCAAAATTGCGGTAATCGGCTTAACCACCGACGATACGGCCAAAATTGGTAACCCTGAACTGCTAAAAGGTATCGAATTCCGCGATCCTGCGGTAGAAGCAAAAACGCTGATCCAGCAGATCAAACAAAACGAAAAGCCTGATGTAATTATTGCCGCCACGCATATGGGACATTATGACAACGGCAACCACGGTTCGAACGCGCCAGGCGACGTTGAAATGGCGAGAAAATTGCCAACCGGATATCTCGATATGATCGTTGGAGGCCACTCACAGGATCCTGTTTGTATGGCGTCCGAGAACCAAAAGCAGGCCGATTATGTGCCGGGAACGCCGTGCGCGCCCGATCGTCAAAATGGAACTTGGATCGTACAGGCCCATGAGTGGGGTAAATACGTTGGGCGAGCTGATTTTACCTTCCGCAACGGCGAGCTGACGCTGCAGCACTACCAGCTCATTCCCGTTAATCTGAGTCAGAAAGTGACTAAAGAAGACGGCACAACCGAGCGTGCTTACTACACCCACAAGATTGATGAAAATCCGCAGATGCTGAAACTGCTAACGCCGTTTGAAGAGAAGGGCAAAGCGCAGTTGGAGGTCAAAGTTGGCAGCGTGGATGGCAAATTAATGGGCGATCGTAGCAAAGTTCGCTTCGAACAAACCAATATGGCGCGTTTACTACTTGCCGCGCAGATGGAGCGCACACAGGCGGATTTGGCCGTGATGAGCGGTGGCGGCGTACGAGATTCAATTGAGCCGGGCGATATCACCTACAAAGATGTGCTGAAAGTTCAGCCCTTCGGCAATTTGGTGGCTTACGTCGAGATGAACGGCCTTGAGCTTGAAAAATATCTGGCGGTGGTCGCCAATAAAAAAGTCGATTCAGGGGCGTATGCGCAGTTTGCTAATGTGAGCCTAGTCGCTGTTGGGAAGGGCGTAAGCGACGTGAAAATCAAAGGTGAGCCTTTGCAGGCAGACAAAATCTACCGTTTAGCGCTGCTGAGTTTTAACGCCACCGGCGGCGATGATTACCCTATTGTGAGCAATCGGCCAAGCTATGTGAACACGGGGTTCGTCGATGCCGAAGTGCTGAAACAGTACATCGAAAAACACTCTCCGCTTAAAGTCGCTGACTATGAGCCGAAGGGGGAGATTGTTTATAAATCGGCGAATTAATCCGCCGACGCTAAACTGATTCAGAGGGCAGATTTCTGCCCTCTGACCTGTCGCAAAGATTGCGAACACCTAAACTTCCACCAGTCTAGCCGTCTAGATGAGAAAATTATTATTTGAAAATAGTTCTTGATAACTGAGGGTGGGTATGAGTAAATAGCGTCATCGGTTTGAAACACAGACCTTATGAACGCAGTTTTAGTAAAGCAGTCCTCAGTTCAAGCGCTATCCGCATAGATACCTCTTCTTCTTGTGAGTCTTCTCCTAAGTGCTAAGTAAGAACTTTTCAATAAGTAACTCTTTGAAGACGACCACCTTCGCTGCATGATTTATTTGAATCATTGCGGCACACAAAACAAATAAAGGAAGTATCTATGTCTAATAAAATGACTGGTTTAGTAAAATGGTTTGACGCTGGTAAAGGTTTTGGTTTTATCTCTCCTGAAGATGGCAGCAAAGATGTATTCGTACATTTCTCTGCAATCCAGAGCAACGATTTCAAAACTCTTGATGAAGGCCAAAAAGTTGAGTTCTCTATCGAGAACGGCGCTAAAGGTCCATCAGCAGTAAACGTTGTTGCGCTGTAATAGCCAACAGCCATCGCAGTAACCTCTGAGTTGCTGTGAACCGAAAACCCGCCCTGTGCGGGTTTTTGCGTTTCTAAGTATTGCATTGGATTGCATTCTTCTGTTCAGCGGCACTTTTACTCTAGTTATCAAATATCTATTCTCATTTGTGGCGCAAATGTTATCGCTGTCACGGTCAGATGAAAGAAGAGTGCTTAAGATGCCAGACAGGAGGAAACACACTGATGAAGAAAATTGTTTTAGCGACGTTAGTTGGTTTATTAGTTTCTGGTTACGGCATGGCTGCCGACGATCACTATCTTAAATATGAACAAGCGCCTGACAGCTTAAAGCTGCTACCGCCACCGCCGTCTTACACCAGCATCGATTTCTTAAGCGATAAAGCGCATTACGATGAAGGCAAAGCGCTGCGCAGCACCGAGCGTGGTAAACAGGCTTACGATGATGCTGATGTGTCTAAAGATAGCTTGGCGAGAAATTTCTCCACCGCTTTTGGCATTCCTATTTCTAAAGAAAAAACCCCTGAAACGTTCACGCTGATCACGACGATGAAAGAAGATGCAGGTGAATACGCAACGCGTTCAGCGAAGCAGCACTATAATCGTGTGCGTCCTTTTGCTTTCTATAAAGAAGCAACCTGCCGTCCAGAAGATGAAAAAGAGCTCTCCACCAATGGTTCATATCCTTCGGGTCACACCACGATCGGCTGGTCAGTGGCGCTGGTGCTAGCGGAAGTGAATCCTGCAAGACAGAATGAAATTCTCAAGCGTGGTTATGAGCTTGGGCAAAGCCGTGTGATCTGTGGTTATCACTGGCAGAGCGACGTCAATGCTGCGCGTGTAGTAGGAAGCGCGGTTGTTGCCACTCTGCACAATAACCCTGCTTTTGAAGCTCAGTTGGCGAAGGCCAAGGCTGAAGTGCAAAAGCTCAATCCTCAGAACTGATCCTGCCTTGAATATTTAACGAGTCTTGCCACATGCAGGGCTCGTTAATCTCGTTTGGCAATTTCCGCAAAGCTGCCGCTGGTCATACGGCTAAGATCCTGAGCCGCAAGCTCAATATCCAGACCACGCTTCCCGCCTGAAATAAAGATCGTGGCAAATTCTTGAGCACCGCTGTCGATCACGGTAGGCAAACGTTTCTTTTGTCCAAGCGGGCTAATACCGCCGACCAGATAGCCGGTTACGCGTTGTGCAATCTGAGGATCGGCCATGTCAGCTTTTTTAGCCGACAGCGCCTTAGCGACCTTTTTTAAATCCAGCATTGAGGCCACCGGCGTTACCGCCACGGCTAAATTCTTGCTATCACCGTTGAGTGAGACTAGCAGCGTTTTGTAGACCTGCTCGGCGTTCAAACCCAATTTACGCACGACTTCATCGCCGAAATTGGTTTCGTCGCTATCGTGATGATACTGATGGAGAGTAAAAGGGACCTTATTTTTTTCAAGAAGAAGTACTGCGGGAGTCATTTTCTAAGCCTCTACGATGACGAATCACGCAATGATAGCGCTGTTATTTCGTGGAGTCAGTTTCGGAGAGTTATTTATTCGTGCGTTATATGCATAAGTGCGGTGCCATATAGAGAATAACCGTTGCCAGAATCACTGCTGCATTGTTAATCTATGCGGGAAACTGTAAGGGCAGACGCCATGTTTGCACTTGCAGCATAACGATAATAATGAAATTCCTCTTTGACTGGCCAATAGAAATATTGGCCATTTTTTTCGCCTAATGAATCACATACGGTGCCAGCAGCTCGGGCAGGTTTCCTTCGCTGTATAGATGCAATGCGCCTACCGCCACCACATAATTTCCCGCCGGCAGAGCGAGCAACATTTCTTGCCATTTATGATTTCGTTCCCCCATCAAAATCTGGTAGAGATCGTCACTAAACGTGGCCGGCAACTCTGTCGTTGCCATAGTTTTCGTGGGTGAAATCCACCAACCGATCAGCGTTTGCAGCAGGCGAGCGTTGGTATGCCAGTGTGCCAATGTGTCTTTTAACAGTACGATCCCGTTATCGGGCAGCGCATGCAGCAGCGCCATTTGAGTATCGGCGCCTTCCAACTCCATGGTTTTCAGCGACGCTTGTTGGGCAAAGCGCAGCATTTGGTAGTCGATACCATATTCAGAACGCAAACCAAGCTGATGCGCCTGCTGTGCCTGCAGGGTCAGTGCCGTGCGCCACGCTGGATAATGTTGAATCGCGTTGGCGGGAATGCCCGTTTCTTGACAGCGCTGTAAGACTTGCTGCCAAAGCTCTGGTGACAGCTGCGACTCCAAAGCCTCTGCGACTTCTCCGGTATCAAACGAGGGCGATGCTTGGGTTATGTCTGCTTCAACAATCAGCGCATCCGCGCGTTTAAGACGCTGAATTAATGCCGCGGGTAGAGGCGACATGTTTTCAGTACCCATATGAATACTTCCCACCAGATGCAGATGGATACCGCCTTGAAGATGGATATCAAGCGCTGGATAGGCATAAGTGGTTGTGGGAATAATTCCCAACCAGAGCGCGAATTTTCGCAGCCATTGAGTCATAAGTCACCTTTGCCTTTTTTTCTATGCTACGTGCAGTGTGAAGGTAAAGGCAAAAAAAAGCACCGAAACGTCGGTGCTTTTTGTGTCTTTCAATGTCTATTTAAATCTCATTTAGACTGTGACTTGGGCTTAAAGCGTAACAGGCGGTTGGCGTTGCTCACCACGGTAATGGATGAAAGCGCCATGGCCGCTCCTGCAACCACAGGGCTAAGCAGGGCTCCGGTTAACGGATACAGCACGCCGGCGGCAATTGGGATGCCTAACGAGTTGTAGACGAACGCGCCTAACAGGTTTTGCTTCATATTGCGCAGCGTGGCACAGGAAAGCTCCACCGCGTCAGCCACGCCGTTCAGACTATGGCGCATCAGCGTAATTGCAGCGGTTTCAATGGCGATATCGCTGCCGCCGCCCATCGCAATACCCACATCAGCCTGAGCTAAAGCAGGGGCGTCGTTGATACCATCGCCGACCATCGCCACTTTATGTCCTTTAGCCTGTAACGCTTTAATCGCATCGGCTTTACCTTCAGGGAGAACGCCCGCGATGACCCGATCGATACCCGCTTCCTTAGCAATGGCATTTGCGGTGAGTGGGTTATCGCCGGTTAGCATCACCAACTGATAGCCCAAACCGTGTAAGCGTTGTAATGCTTCCACGCTGTCGCTTCTTAGTGGATCACGGATAGAAAGCAATGCGGCAGGCTTCCCATCTGCGGATAACAGTACCGGCGTTATCCCGCGTTCGGCCTGCTGTTTAAGCAGGGATTTAACCTCAGAAGTATCAACCTGCTGCTGCTCCATTAGCGCGTCGTTCCCCAACAGCAACGTATGTCCATCAACGTCACCGCTCACGCCAAGACCACGTAATGTGCGGAACTGGGTAACTTCAGGTATGACCAAACGATCCGCTCGTTCTGTGATTGCGCGTGCCAATGGGTGGTTTGAACCCGCTTCTAAGGCCGCAGACCACTGCAATGCCTGCGCTTCACTTACACCGTTAAAGGTGTGAATTTCAACTACTTTTGGCTGGCCTTCAGTCAAGGTACCGGTTTTATCGAATACTAACGTATCAAGTTCACTGGCGCGTTGTAATGCGTCGGCATCACGCACCAATACACCCAGCTCAGCGGCACGCCCAACACCGGCAATGATCGACATTGGCGTTGCTAAACCTAAGGCACATGGGCAGGCAATAATCAGTACCGTAGTCGCCACCACCAAGGTGTACACAATTTGCGGCTGTGGGCCGAAGAAGTACCAGATAAGGCCGCTAAATACCGCAATCCCAACCACGGTGGGAACAAAAACTGCGGAAATACGGTCAGCCATTTGCCCAATTTCAGGCTTGCTGCTCTGCGCTTGGCGTACCAGTTTAATGATGCGTGCCAGCGTTGTTTGGCTGCCAATAGCACCCGCACGGAACAGAACGCTACCGTCTTGCACTACGGTACCCGCATGCACCGGATCGCCTGAGGATTTCTGCTGTGGAATCGGTTCGCCGGTTAGCATGGCTTCATCCATCCATACTTCGCCGGAAATAATCTCACCATCAACCGGAACCCGATCGCCGGTAGTTAAACGTAGCGTCATGCCAAGCTTAACCTCGGCCAACGGTAACGTTTTCTCACCCTCTTCGGTGACTACGCGAGCGGTCGGCGGGGTTAAATCCAACAAACGCTCAAGCGCTTTGGAAGAGCGTTGACGCGCTCTGGCCTCCATGGCATGACCAAGGTTGATCAAACCAATAATCATCGCACTGGCTTCGTAGTAAAGGTGACGCGCTTCCATCGGGAACACATGCGGCCACAGCGTTACCGTGATGGAGTAGAGCCACGCGGCCCCGGTGCCCAATGCGACCAAGGTGTCCATGGTGGCACTACGATTCATCAGGCTACGCCATGCGCTGCGATAGAAATGCCCACCGGCAAATACCATCACAGCAAGGGTAATCAGCCCAACGATCAGCCAGTTGTTTTGGTTACTCGCCGTAAGCTCCATTGAACCACCGAAGAGCCCCCATGCCATCAGTGGCACGCCTAGACCTAAGCCCAGAGCGGCCTGCCAGCGGAATTTTTTCACCGACTTTTCTGCGGATTCTTGCTGACGCGCCCGACGCTTCTCTTCATCTTGAATGATTTCAGCGCCGTAACCGGCTTTTTCGACGGCGTATATCAAGGCATCTGGATCGCTATGCCCTGTGACCAATGCGCTGCGCTCGGCAAGGTTTACGCGCGCTTGTTCAACGCCGGGCACGCTCTGCAAAGCATTCTGCACTTTTAATACGCAGCTCGCGCAGCTCATGCCATCGAGCAACAGCTGAACGCTATCGTCATCGTCAGAAGCGTTCGAAGTTGCTGTCGCCGGAGAAGTTGTTTCAGCCGCTGCCAGAGTTTCCGGCGCTTGTGGTGCTGTCGAGTTTGCTGTTGCAGACTGTGTCAGCGGCTCAGTTTTTGGGTGGCTTTCTCCACTTGGCAATAATGAAGCTTCATAGCCAGCGGCGATAACGGCATTAATCAGCGTAGTTGCATCGGCGGAACCATAGACTTTGGCGTCGGTTAATGAAACTTCAACCGCATCAACGCCCGCAACAGCCTCCAGCGCTTTGGTGACGCTGGCGGTGCAATGGCCGCAGCTTAAACCGCTTAGCGCCAGCGCTACGTCAGGCGTTCCTGCAACCGTGGCATGGTAACCCGCTTGCTCTACGGTTGAGATAATCGCGTGAGCATCGGCGTCGCCGGTGACTTTGGCATAGCGTGGATTATTTAGCTGAGCCAGTTCAATATCGGAACGCGCTTCAAGCGCGGTTTTGACTTTCTTCGCACAGTTCATGCAGGACAAGCCTTGCAGCGCGAACAATTGAGTTTGTGACATAATAAAATCCTCTCGGGTATTGCCCAGCGAACACGTGGTGTTGGTGGGCGAATCACATGGTATTCTTCACTTGGACTAAGCTTAAACCTTCCTGCAAGGGTAAGGTCAAGAGGGGAGGCAGAATGAACATCAGTGAGGTTGCCAAGAAAACCGGACTCACCAGTAAAACTATCCGTTTTTATGAAGAAAAGGGGCTGATGACTGCGCCAAATCGCGCTGATAACGGCTATCGGTTCTACGGTGAAAAACATATCGAAGAGCTCACGTTGCTGCGGCAGGCGCGGCAGGTGGGCTTTACGCTGGACGAATGCCGTGAACTGGTAGGGCTTTTTCATGACAAAAGCCGCCACAGCGCTGACGTTAAGCGTCGTACGTTAGAGAAAGTGGCCGAACTGGAACAGCATATTGAAGAATTGCAGCAAATGCGCCACCGATTGATGGCGTTAGCCGATGAGTGTCCCGGCGATGAAAGTGCAGATTGTCCGATCATTAATAATCTGGCGGGTTGCTGCCATGGACATAAGGCTTAAGTGGTTTATCCCCCGGCAAACCTCTGCGCGGGGGAGAGAGCAACTTAAATACTTTTCACCACTAACGTAATACCTTCCACGTCGATAACTTCTACAACGGCCCCGAACGGTAACTCCTGCGAACAGGTCACTCGCCAACTGCTGTCGCCGATACGAATGCGTCCATTGCCGTTGACGATAGGGGCTTCAAGCGTGGCTCGCGCACCAATAAGCTGTCGGCTACGTTGATTAAGCAGATCATCATTATTTCTTGCTACCGGCTGACTACGCCGTAACCAGCGCCACCATAGTAGCGCGGTGGCGACGGTGAGGATCGCAAACAGCGTTGCCTGCCATTCCCAGCCAAATGGCAGTACCCACGTTAGCAGGCCGACCAATAGGGCTGAAATGCCGCACCACAGCAGATACCCGCCAGCGCCTAACAACTCCGCAGCTAATAGCACACCGCCCAGCGACAGCCAAAAACCATGCGGATTTTGGGCAATGTAATCAATCATTATGATTTGCCTTTAACGGGGCCTGTTTCTTTCAGCAATTCAGCGATACCGCCGATGGAGCCCATCAGATTGCTGGCTTCCAGCGGCATCATGATCACTTTGCTGTTAGTGGCAGAACCGATTTTTTGCAGCGCGTCAGTATATTTTTGTGCCACGAAATAGTTAATCGCCTGAATGTTCCCAGCGGCAATCGCCTCTGACACCATTTTGGTGGCCTGAGCTTCAGCTTCAGCGGCACGTTCGCGCGCTTCTGCCTGCAAGAATGCGGACTGGCGTTCACCTTCGGCTTTCAGGATCTGAGACTGCTTTTCACCTTCGGCACGCAAAATGGCTGCCTGACGCACACCTTCCGCTTCGAGAATATCTGCACGTTTGGTTCGCTCGGCTTTCATCTGGGCGTTCATGGAGGCAACCAGTTCGACCGGTGGACGCACGTCGCGGATTTCAATACGCGTCACTTTTACGCCCCAAGGATTGGTGGCTTCATCAACGATATGCAGCAAACGGCCATTGATGTGGTCGCGCTGTGACAGCATTTCATCCAGTTCCATCGAGCCCAGAACTGTTCGAAAATTTGTCATGGTTAAATTGACGATGGCGCGTTCTAAATTGCTCACCTCATAGGCGGCGCGCGCAGGGTCGATAACCTGAATAAAGCAAACGGCATCGATAGTGACGTTGGCGTTATCTTTTGAAATGATTTCTTGGGCTGGGATGTCTAAAACCTGTTCCATCATGTTGATCTTACGACCGACGCGATCCATGAATGGAATGATTAAATTCAGGCCAGGCATTAATGTTTTGGTGTAGCGGCCAAAGCGCTCGACGGTCCACTGGAAGCCTTGCGGCACGATTTTAATCCCTGACCATACGATGACCAACGCAACAACCACTAAGACGGGAATAACGGTAAACATCGACAACCTCCTGTTAGCGAACGGCCTCATACCGCACGATTGATAATAGTTTAACCAATCGTGCGTAAGACTGACATGATTAACAGGAATAAATCATTTTAGGTTAATGAAGATTAAGACTTCTCGGGTTTATTCATCAAATCCGGTTAATTCAAAGACCCCAAGATGGCCGTGACCGTCTAAATCAACGGTGTGAGTTTGTGGGCGAGGCGTGACCAGTACGGCGCTGTCGTAGCGGTTAAGCGTAATAGAGTTGCCGCCGCCAATTGGCGTCAGTGAAATTTCTCCGTCGTGGCAGAATAAAATAATGGTGCTGGCGTGACAGCGGAGTGGCGGCATCTTCGGGCTGGTGGTCACCCACTGAAGGCGTGCGCCATAATAGCGTGGGTCGTAAATCAAATTCAGATCGCGCACTTTGCCATTGAGCAGCGTACTGCTCACGCGGCTATCGCCGGAAAAACGTTGGATCCCACAGGTCAAAATCGGTGGCTCGATGCGCCCATCGATTTTTAGCTGCAAGCCATCACCTTCCAGAATGGAAAGAATGCGCTGATAACCCGTATAGCTGGAGAAATCACCGTCAGAGGAAACTTCTGCCATGGATAACCGCCAGCGAAAATCACGCCCGCTTGGGGAGTCCACTCGCATGATCTCCTGCGTAACGCCTTGTCCATTTTTCCAAGGCATCGCGTGATAATCAGCCCATCGTATGATCTGCCATTGATTCATGAGGTGAAATGTCCTTTTAAACGATGTCGAGTTCCGGGAAACAGCAATTTTGCAAAGGTAACATTATGATGTTTAGACCAAGTTCGACGTTCGATCAATAGGCAAGGTTCATTCGCCTGAATGTGCAGCCAGTGGCTTTCTTCAGCCGAAGGCAGCAGGGCTTCAACAATATGTTCCCCTTCGGTGAGTGGTGCTACGCGTGATAAATAGTCGTGCGGCGTGATTTTGAGAAAGTCCTGCTGCAGGTAATCAGGCGCAACGATAGGATTTACATAGCGATTTTCAATCTGCACCGGCGTGTCATTTTCGTAATGCACGATGATAGAGTGAAATATTGGCGCGCCCACGCTGAGATTTAACGCTGCGGCTTGTTCACTGTTAGCCTGCGCTTCATCCAGCAAGATTATTTTGCAGTGATGGCGGTGATTGCGCGCCAGAATTTCGTCGCGAATGCTGTGTACTTCGAACAGCGCAGATTGCCCTTTCGGCTCCGCAACAAAGGTGCCAACGCCCTGCATGCGCACCAGCAATCCTTGATGGGTTAATTCCCGCAACGCTCGATTGATGGTCATGCGGCTGAATCCCAGATGCGCGACCAGCTCGGCCTCAGAGGGAATGCGATAATTTGGCGTCCAAGCTCCGTTACTGATGTTATCGGTAATCATTTTTTTGACCTGCTCATACAGCGGCGCAGGCGTTGATAGCGGTGATAAATCAGCGGGAAGAGTCATGGATAACATTCCTTATGGGCAATCGCCGATGTTCCATTGATGTAGAATTTGCCATGCAATGCGTGCCGCGGTGCGGGCACCGAATTGCTGAATATCCAAAGAGGGATTGTATTCCACCAGATCCGCTCCCCACAATGACGGACTTTCACATATCGCACCTACCAGCGGCAAAAGTCTTTCGATTGGTAATCCCACGGCGGCGGGCGCTGAGACGCCGGGCATTTGCCACGCAGGAAGAACATCCAGATCGATCGTTAGATAGACGATCTCACACTTATCCATAAATGCGCCAATCTGGCGATGCAGATCGTCAAGCGATCGCGTGAGCGCGTCGGTATCCCATACGATCTCAACGTTCAAACGCACGGCCTCGGTGACCAATGCCTGCGTGTTTGCCGCGAGGCTAGCGCCGACGCAGAGATAATGAAACGGTCGCTGGCTCTGCTCGCAGTAATGGGCGAGCTGGCGAAACGGCGTGCCTGACGTCGCCACGTCGTTGCGGCGTAGATCCAGATGCGCATCAAAATTAATAATGCCGACGGTTTTGTTGGGATGTGCCTGATACAGCCCTAAACCGTGAGCGAAGGCGGTTTCATGACCGCCGCCGAAGACCAAGGTTCTCACCCCTTGCTGATGGTATTGCGCGACTTTTTGGCTAAACTGCGCCTGCGCCTCTTCTAGCGGGGTATCGCCAACGCGCAAAGTGCCGCCGTCGGTGACGCGGTCATGTCCAGCATGCGCAGCAAGATTAGCCAGCATTTTACGCAGCGCATCGGGGGCAGCGGCGGCACCGGTGCGGCCATGATTGCGTTTAACGCCTTCATCACAGGCAAAACCGAGCAACACGATAGGGCGGGGCTCATTGTGCTGCCCAATGGTTTGAAATAAGCGTAATGCTTCAGGAGACTCCGCCAGATCGTTACGCCCTTGCCAAACATCATCAGCGGTGGGTTGCCAGTGGCTCATTGCATTTCCTCGTTTTCGCTCTGTTTTTGTGTCGCTTGGCCTTGATAAATCCGCTGATACAGTGGATTTCGCCCCAGCTCATAAATCACTTCAACCGGTTTTTCTGCCTCCCATACCGCGAAATTAGCCTGAAAACCGGCGGCAAGCTGTCCGTGGGTGTGCTGGCGATTTAATGCCTGAGCCGCATGTCGAGTCACGCCTAGCCACGCCTCTTCCGGCGTGAGGCCAAATTGCACGCAGGCCATATTCATCGCGAGGCGCAGAGACGCAAAGGGGCTGGTGCCGGGATTGAAATCGCTGGCTACCGCCATAGGGACGCGATATTCGCGCAGCAAATCCACCGGAGGGCGTTTGGTTTCGCGTAAAAAATAAAAGGCACCGGGCAGCAGAACCGCCACGGTTTGGCTGTGTGCTAAGGCTTGAATACCTGCTTCATCTAGATGTTCAATATGGTCGGTCGACAGCCCGTGATAGCGAGCCACTAGCTCGCTGCCGCCCAGATTAGAAAGCTGTTCCATATGCCCACGCACAGGAATTCCAAGCTGTTTGGCTGCCGCGAACAGCTTTTCGCTTTGCGCAAGTGAAAAACCCACGCTTTCGCAGAACACATCAACAGATTCAAACAGTTTTTTCTCCCACAGCTGCGGCAGGATTTCCTCACAAATTAGATCGATATAGTGGTCTGAACGGCCATGATATTCCGGCGGAGTGGTGTGTGCCGAAAGTAGTGTAGGGCTAACGTCGATGGCGTTTTGTCGAGCCAGCTGCTGGGCAACACGCAGCTGTTTTTCTTCATTGATGAGATCCAGACCATAGCCGGATTTCATTTCCACCGTGGTCACACCTTCGTCCATTAAAGCCTGTAAACGCTGCTGGCTGATGCTGAGCAGCGTATCCGGCGAGGCATCACGCGTGGCGTGCACGGTTGAATTGATTCCGCCGCCTTTCTGGCTAATCTCGGTGTATGACACCCCGTTCAGGCGCTGTTCCCACTCGTAGGCGCGATCGCCACCGAACACCAAATGGGTGTGACAGTCGATAAGACCGGGAGTAACGAGCCGATCCTGTAAATCGATCTGCTGGGGATGCTGAGCGGGAAGTTCATCCTCTGGGATCACCGCTATAATATGTTTATCGCGCACCACCAGTGCATGACGATCGAGAACACCATAGGGCGTTTTGTACTGCGCGCTCATGGTAGCTAAGCGTCCGTTGCGCCAAATAACGTCGGACTCCAATAAATTCATAGCATCCCCAAACCTGTATAGAGTTGTATATACATTTATTTTCGAAAGGCCGATAGGTGTCAAACGTTTTTGATGAAAATGTTATTTAATTGTGACGTCAAATGCGATGTGCGGCTGAGGTGCGCCGTGTTTGGCTTAGCGGGGGCAAATCTGCGACAATGTAGCGCAGCTTTTTTATGGTAAGAAAGTTTTATTAACAATGAGAGTGTCATGTCGTATCCGATAAACGAACTGTTCCAGACCCTGCAAGGGGAAGGTTTTTACACCGGTGTTCCGGCTATTTTTATTCGCCTGCAAGGGTGTCCGGTAGGGTGCAGCTGGTGTGATACCAAACATACGTGGGAACAGTTGCCCGAACGAGAAATCGGCATGAACGAAATCTTGATCAAAACTGAAGAGAGCGATGCGTGGGGCAGCGCCAGCCCTGAGCAATTGCTGGATATCCTGCGCGAGCGCGGATATACCGCTCGCCACGTGGTGATCACCGGCGGTGAACCCTGCATCCATGATTTGCGTCCGTTGACGGAATTGCTGAATCAAAATGGGTTTTCCTGCCAGATTGAAACCAGCGGCACCCATGAAATCCGCTGCTCTGAGGCAACCTGGGTGACCGTGTCTCCAAAGGTCAACATGAAAGGCGGCATGAAAGTATTGGAGTCTTCTTTGGTGCGCGCCGATGAGGTTAAACACCCCGTTGCACGTGAGCGCGATATTGAAGATTTAGACGCATTACTTTCCGTACTTCACGACGATAAGAAACGCATTATCGCGCTGCAGCCGATTAGCCAAAAAGAGAGCGCGACGAAGCTGTGTATTGAAACCTGTATTGCGCGCAACTGGCGCTTGTCGATGCAAACCCATAAGTATTTGAACATCGCCTAAATATGCTGATGAGAAGCGCGCTGCTAAATAATTATCGGATGATTTTTGGCACTGCGCTTCTGATGTGGGTGTTTTTGCTAACCGGCTGTGCCAAGTCTGACGCGCTGTGGGGTGTGGTAGATAAAGTTTGTCGTGTTAACTATCAGCAAAAGCACGATCCCGCGCCCTGCGCCCAGATCTATACGCCGGCTCACGATCGGCGATCTGCGTTTACCGTGATTCAAAACCCGCGCTTTCACTTTCATTTCATTTTGGTCCCCAATGATCGGATTATCGGTATTGAGAGCTCTGTACTGCTAGAAAATGACGCACCGGATTATTTCGGTTACGCATGGACGATGCGCTATCGGCTGGCGTATGAATATGGCAGACCGGTTCCCGACGATATGCTGGGGCTGGCGTTAAATTCAGCCTATGGGCGCAGCCAGAATCAACTCCATATTCATCTCACCTGCTTACGTGAAGACGTTCGCCGCCAGTTAAAAGCCGAGCGCCCTTATATTGGTCGCGAATGGGCTTTGCTGCCTGATTTGCTGTTGCGTCATCCATTTTATGCCAAGCGCATTGAGCAGCCGGCGCTCATCGGCGTGGATCCAATCAAATCGCTCGCCGATCAGTTTCATCTTACGCCTGAACAGCTGGCCTATTATGGCGTGGCGGTGGTGCCAACGACGTTTGAAACTCAGCCAGGCTTTATTTTATTGGCGACACGGGTGGGAATGGGAGAGAGGAATAGGGCATCGGTGGAGTCATTGTTAGATAAGCGCTGTGAGCTGCTGCAAACAATCCCGGCTCAGTGAACCGGGAAAAGGGAGTCAAATTTATTACGCCTCTTCTATCGCGACGTCGGGTTCTTTCTCTGAATGATCGGCTAATGCATCATGTGAAATTTGCAGCTTCAGGTCGAATTCGATCATGGATATTTCCTGATTAATTTCGGCTTTAAGTGCATCAATTTTGTTTAACGAAGTGGATTCCGTCACTCGTCGGCTTCCTAGTCAAAAACAGGGATGCCTATGTTAACCAGCATTCTGATATATAAAATCAATCAAATCCTAAATTTAGACCCGCCTCTCACAAAAAATGAGGCCGTTTCACCCCCGTTTACGCTTGGCATACAACCGCTAAACAAAGCTGCTTACATGCGTTAAAAAATGTTACCTATTTCCTCCATAATCTCTCTGAGCAGAAACTAATGAGTGAATGTGTACATGTCATTTGCTAATTGATTTTGCGACATTATTCATTGCCAGCATGGGATGCCTCTGTCAAAGTAACGCGTTTAAAATTAAGGAGGAAAAATGTTGCCGTCTGCAGGTTGGTTAGGACTCAGTTATTTCACCTATTTTTTCTCTTTTGGCATATTTCTGCCGTTTTGGAGTTTGTGGCTGCAAGGTGAGGGAATTTCTCCCGAGTCAATTGGCATATTGCTTGGCGCTGGGATGATAGCCCGTTTCCTTGGTAGTTTATTCATTGCTCCCGCCGTTAAAAAAACCTCTCAACTGATTACCGCTCTCCGTCTTATTGCTCTCCTCGCCCTGATCTGTTCTATCGCATTTTCCTTTGGTACCGCATGGGCGTGGCTGCTGGTGGTGATGGCAGGATTTAGCCTTTTCTATGGGCCGTTAATTCCTCTGACTGATGCGTTAGCAGCAACGTGGCAACGTCAGGTGGGGCTGGACTACGGCAAAGTACGTCTGTGGGGATCAATGGCCTTTGTCATTGGCTCAGCGGTAACGGGAGAAGTGGTTAATGCCTTTGGGCATAAGGCCATTATGTATTGCCTGTGGGCGGGTCTGGCGGCCATGCTGGTGGGAATGCTTCTACGACCGCGCCATATGCCACAGGATGCACCAAAAGATAGTGCGGTGCAGGACACCACGCCGTGGAAAATTTTATTAAAAGAAGCGCCGGTATGGCGTTTTTTATTGTGTGCCGCTTTACTTCAAGGCGCTCATGCAGGCTATTACGGATTTAGCACTATCTACTGGCAGGAGGCGGGCTATTCCGCGTCGGTGGTTGGCTATCTGTGGTCGCTGGGCGTTGTTGCTGAGGTTATCGTCTTTGCATTAAGCAAGCGCTTATTCCGCCGTATGTCGGTTTCCCAGTTGCTGTTACTGTCGTGTTTTTGTGCGGTGATCCGTTGGATTTTAATGGGGTCAACAACGGCGCTGCCGTGGCTGATTTTGATTCAAATTCTGCATGCGGGCTCTTTCACCGTATGTCATTTGGCGGCAATGCGCTTTATTTCGGCACGGCAGGGCGGCGATGTTATCCGTCTACAGGCGATTTATTCGGCGCTAGGCATGGGCGGAAGCGTGGCGATCATGACCATGCTGTCAGGCTTCCTGTTTGAGCACTATCAAGGCGGCATGTTCTATGCGATGGCGCTGGTGGTATTGCCGGTGATTTTCTTCAGACCGAAAGTGACAAGCCATTAGTTTTGTGGCTAAGA
>NZ_FMIQ01000076.1 GCF_900095695.1 Hafnia alvei
ATGTTGCTTTGCATCAGGTTTTTTTTGTATGTCCTCATACTTATGATATTTCACGTTTGTCAGGTCATAACGGCCACCGCATTGATACCATATCGCATCTGTTAGCTCGAAAAAACTTACGTCGCAAGAAAAAATACACGTTACCCATGAGCTCCCATTTTCACCCTGCTTTAAACTGTAACTAATATCCAAACCTTGTTTGAGCATCACGATAGCTATGTTTTTTTTATAATTTTGGGGGGATTTCATTGTAGTGATTTGATAAATTAATGCATCTCTAATTCCTAAGTCTACCCTTTCGAAGATGCGTTTTTTAACTTCGATTTTGTCCTTACCTTGCTGTTCAAAAATAAAGTGTGAGTGTTTTTGTGTCAATATCAGGCGAGTGTGTTTGGTGAATGCAGGTGCGAACGCATCCTTCTCGAGAAATGAGGGGCGTGGATGTGAGTTCACGCCATTGTACAAAGCCTTCTCTATCAGATTCATGATGAATTTAGAATGCGTCACACCACGGCCTGTTGCTAATGCATCAAAGTCTGTGAAGCATTTTGGGTTTGTAAAATAGGTTGAAACTGAGCGTTTAAAGGCCATTTTGTATGCCTAAACTGTGTTGTTAAGATAATTAAAATTAGTGTACCTAGACTTCAGGATACCCTGCTCATGACTTCAGCTAAGGGGACATGGCATATGAGAAATATAGTGTAAGGTACTTTTTATTGCAATCAAAAACAATTGGTTATGTCGTGGCATTCCTAACGCGCTCGGTACAGCAAGGAGCGAGAGGGGGGAACCCTTTGCTGACGTCTGTCAGCATAATCGTGGAAAAGCGAGTTGCTATTAGTACAAGGTCAGAGGGAAGCGTAATTCGTTACTAGAGAGGTTATAGTAATGGTGGGGTATGCTGTATGATTCTAAATCGGCTGACATTGCTGGTCTTGTGTTACCAACCCTATCCCCCTGTGAGGCGGTGCGTGCTAGCGTAAATATGAAGTCAGACAATGACTAGAAACACAATCATGACATATCCCCAAAATTGTTCTCTGTACGCCTTAAACACTATCCTCGACCTGTGTAAATTAAAGCGTCTGATATGGTTGCTGTTGCGCATTATTGAGTAAAAAATACGACGCAATCTGTAAAGGCAGCAAGCTTATTTTTGCGTGGTTCAATAGATAATATTTGGATATAGGCTTATCTGTTATGCATGACAGTCATGGCGGCATGTAAGATTTTTGAATTTAATTTAGTGGAAGTAGTATTGAGGTAAGTCAGAGAAGGG
>NZ_FMIQ01000043.1 GCF_900095695.1 Hafnia alvei
TGATAAGGGCGCAGGGCGTTCCCTGTGGCCTTCGTCTTCCGAAATACCGAGCACCCACCACGGGCCAAGTGCATCGGCGGTACACAAATACAGATGTGAATTTAACCGCCACGATTCGGGCAGGGTACGCCAGAGCATCGCCAGCGGATGGTTTTTATCGCGCTCTAATAGACCGCCGCGCACCAGCCACAGGGATTCACTGCGGCTGAAATGCGCCTCACCGACGGCGAGCGTGTTGAAATGCAGGCTGCGCCCGCCGTTATCGTTGAGGATAAGGCCGGTTTTGGTTATCAGCAGGCTGACTCCGCTGGGCAACTGCCAGCCGGGGCCGAGCAAGCCCACGGGCGCAGGGGTATCGGTTTGGTAGCTGCTGTAGCTGCGGGACAGGATGAAAGGCACCGCGGCTGGTAAGGCAACGTCGGTTTCGGCGGAGAGAACTTTAGCGCCAAGGGTCGGATTAATAGGTTTTCCTTTAGGGGGCGCGCTAGCGATACCGTTTGGACAAGTCGAACAGGCCACGCCGCTGGGCGCACCAATCAACACGCCTAACGAGCCCTGAGTGATAGGGCCGCCGAGGGTGGTTTCGTCTGTTTGACGCGCTGCGGGTAATCCGATCATGTTATACCTTCCTTAGTATCGACTGCATTTAGTAGCACCCTGGTCCACCGGCGCCGCTTGGCCCACCGCCGCCACCGCCCATTACGCCATCGAAACCACCGGGGTCAGTGTCCTTAGGCAGCTCTGGAGGCGACAATGTGGCTCCGTAATTCCAGTTAATCAGCGTCGAATCGCCGCTTAAGGCGAGTGAAGACTGAAGATTAATGGTGTTCCCAATGAAGTGGATATTTCCTTCTTTGGTCAGAACAATTCTTGCTCCACCGCAGGAAAGCTCCAGATGCTCTCCTGCAGAGTAGACCGACACCTTGCCAGCGCTTTCGGTTTTACGCTCACCGACGCTGACCGTCATTTTTTTACCAATCTTCGCGGTATAGTTTTTCCCCACGGTTAGGGATTTCATGATTCCAACCTGCAGTGCTTCAATCAGCGCGACAGAGGTGTTCATAATGCCGCCGACAACGGTTTGATAGAGGGAACCTACGCTGAGAATTTTGGCAACGCCAATCGTCTCTTTTTTAGCGATGTTTACCGTTTCCATTTCATTTTTATGCACATGAATAATTTGGTTTTTTTTCACCGTTGTTATCTGGTTTTTATCAACGGTAACGGCCTGATTCTTTTTCACATGCTCGGTATGATTGGCGTCAACGGTCGTGCTGCGGTTGTTGAGAACGTCAGTATTCATGTCTTTCTGGGCATGGATGTAGACCTCCTCACGGCCCGCTTCATCTTCGAAGCGAAGCTCGTTAAAACCGTCGCCTTTGTGCGTTTTGGTTTTAAACGTGGTTTTTGTTTTTTCTGCGGGCAAATTTAGCGGTGGGCGATTATTGCCGTTGTAGGTACACCCCGTGATGATGGGGCGATCGATATCACCATTGAGATAAGAAACAATGACTTCTTGGCCAATGCGAGGCGTTGCAAGGAAACCAAATCCATTGCCGTTCCATCCCTGAGCAACACGAACCCAGCATGATGCTTTGTCATCTTCAGCGTCGTAGCGATTCCAATGAAAAAACACTTTAACTGCACCATCTGCGTCTACATAAATTTCTTCCCCTTTAGGACCAACGACTTCAGCAACTTCATCTCCATCAGCCTGTGGTTTGAAGATGAAAGGTGCCCGCCAGTCTGCTTTTCCGGTCATAAAGCTGAAACTATTGGTTAATGTGGTGCCGCCTTGATTATCTTCTTCTTCTAACGCTTCAGGCATTTTGCCGTGGTGTTCAATGGCCGTTATTTGCCAAAGGTCGTTCATGGTTTGGAGTGGGTGTTCAGTGATCCTGAACATGTAGCCCGGCATCAGGCGGATGCAGTTAGATTGCGCATGCCCAGTTCGGCTGTTTGAACGAATTTGTTCAAGCCGATATTTCACCATAGGCGCTGCTTCGGCATCTTTTTGAAAGCGACCATAGCTTTCAAAAATCGTATGGCTATTTGAGGCGTTTTCCGCCTCGGCTGAATGCTCTAAGAAGTAATCTGGAATGTGGTAGTTGCGGTCTTTATGTGCCGTTTTGCCCGGGCGCATTGAGGCACCAAACCGCAAGCTGTGGATAATATCGCCATCCATAGCGGTTTTAGGATGTGGGTTATAGAATAATAAATCGGTACCTGGCATTGCTAAATGAGTGTCGCCATACTGCATTCCTTCGGTATCGAACCAAAAAACAAGCCCCTCTTCGGATGCAAGACGGCAAAAAAATTGATAGTCCGACTCTCTTTTTTGAGTCACGAATTCACGCGTTTGATGTGGGTCTTTTAATTGAACACAGGTGGCTTTAACCTGATTTTGCTGTAGTATCTCGGTTAAAATTTGGGGTACCGAACGCTGATGGTAAATCCGGCTTTCTTGGTTAAGCGTCATCGTCCACATTTCGGGACGTATCGTTAATGTATAAAACGTGCGTCGAAATCCGCTATCGCCATGCTCAGCACGAGTCACGACCCCGGTTATTGTTCGTTGCTTTATATCATTAACTGTTATTGTTAATGACGCAGGTAAAAGCAGTAAGTCATCAATATTAATATTCGCGTTATGGCTAACCAGCGTTAGGGTTAGCTCAAATAGCTCTGAGAGTTTTTCGTTTAAATGAAACTCTGCTACATCAAAAGTATTCGTGGGTAACCCACCAATTTGGCACGAAAAATACAATCCATTTTTCATCGTGAAGTGTCCTTACATTATTTTCCGTTGACCAGATACATGACGCCAAAACTATTTTTGCTTTGATTAAGAGCAAATAAATAGCTCAGTACAATCGCGAAAACATATATCTTGCAGCCAGATCGAATGGTGACATAGTTTGTCATGAACCATTCTTAGGCGATTTCAAACTGCGCTATATCTTTTCCAGTTTGTGTCGATATCCAGTATGAACATGAAACACAAGAGCGAGTTTTACCTGTGGATGTGTTTTCGGGTTAATTTATAACCTGATGGGGATTTATTAAAATTAATTGATAATTAAGGAAAAGTTAATTTTCTGGATAGAATAAAAAGGCCAATATAATCAGTGGCCTGTGAGTTATTTCTTATTTAATACGCTGACGTTTTCAATTACACCGGTGGCAAATCAAACAACAGAATTTCTGCTTTTTCGTCTGCATGGATCGAAATAGCTGCTTCGTCCCAAATTGCGACACCGTCTGCGGTGCTGACGTGCTGACCGTTGATAGAGACATTGCCTTTAACTACCTGAATCCAAACGCGGCGATCGGCCTGCATCTGATAGACGCTTTGTTCGTCTTTCAACAGCGCCCAGCGAGTGAGCGTCATGTCTTGGAACACTTTCAGCGATCCATCACGAGCATCGGGAGACAGCACCAACTGGCGACCCTGTGGAACATCAAACGCTTTCTGCTCGTAGCGCGGCGTCAGGTTTTTCTGATCTGGAATGATCCAAATCTGATACAGGTGTAAATCGCGATCCTGATGAGCATTAAATTCAGAATGGCGAATACCGGTACCGGCGCTCATGATCTGAAACTCACCGGCGTTAACCTGTTCTTTGTTGCCCATGCTGTCTTGGTGAGCAACTGCCCCTTCCATTACATAAGTCAGGATTTCCATATCTTTATGTGGATGGGTTGGGAAACCTTCACCCGCCGCGATTTTATCGTCGTTAATTACGCGTAATGCGGAAAAACCCATGAAGTCTGGATCGTAATAATCGGCGAAAGAAAATGAGTGCCAGCTGTCCAGCCAACCATGATTTGCGTGACCACGGTCATTTGCTTTACGGATATAAATCATAATCAAAATCTCCTATGAGCCAGCCAATCAGGCTCTTGTTGTTGAAATCTAGTTTAGACCTAAGCCGATAATATGAAAGCGTAAAAAACTCATCCCTCTGTTCAAAAAATCAGAACAAGTTCTAGATTTAAAACCAGAAATTGGATTTAGGATGCGTGAAAAACAAGAATTTTTCTCATTTAAATCCTTGACTCTGGAGTGGACTCCAAGGTGTAGACTGCTATTAAATCTCGATTATTTCTCTTTTCCGTTTAGCGGATAACCTTACGGAGGTCAGCATGTCTGAGCACATTCACCATTCACATGGAACCGACCCTACACACGAGCATAGTCATAACCATGCAAGTTCTTCATGCGGCTGCGGTCACAGCCACAGTAAAACCCAACATGGTTGCTGTTCTGATAAAACTGTATCGCAAGATAGCCATGGCAGCTCGGTTTCTTCCTCTTCTTCTGAGGGCGATAGCTGTTGTAGCGGCGGTCATTGCCACGACGATGGCGATGATGAGGACGAACACCCCTCGGCACCTCCACTCACTCCACCACCGATAGGCAGTCAGCGTTTTAGTTGGAAAATCCGCGGTATGGATTGTCCTAGCTGTGCCAAAAAGATAGAAACTGCGGTGGGTAACATTCCCGGCGTGGAGCGTGCCGCCGTGTTGTTTGCCACTGAAAAACTGGTTGTTGATGCGGGGCATGACGTTAGCCAAAAAGTACAAGCTGCGGTGGAAAAAGCCGGTTTTGTGTTACTTGGTGCAGGTGGCACGAAAACTCAGCCTGAAAATGGTTTTTGGAAAGAATACGGTCTGTTGATCTCGTTAGTGGTCATGATGATCGTCAGCTATGGCATTGAACAGTTTAGCCCAGCATTAGGCCGTATCGCCTTTATTGCCACCACGTTAGTTGGTTTGGCTCCGGTGGTTCGGCAAGCATGGAACCTGACGCGCAGCGGTACGCCATTTGCGATTGAAACCTTAATGAGCATTGCCGCAATTGGCGCACTGTTTATTGGTGCGACCGAAGAAGCCGCGATGGTGCTGCTGTTGTTTATGATCGGCGAACTCTTAGAGTCTTACGCCGCGAGCCGCGCACGTAAAGGTGTAACGGCGCTTATGGCGCTGGTGCCGGAAGACGCCGTCGTGGTTGAAAACGGCAAACGTAGAACGGTTGCTGTGTCGTCGCTGATGCCGGGGCAAATTATTGAAGTTGCGCCGGGCGCACGTATGCCAGCAGATGCCGAGTTGCTGGCGGATGGCATTAGCTTTGATGAAAGCGCATTGACCGGTGAGTCGGTGCCGGTTGAACGCCAAAGTGGAGAGAAAGTGGCCGCGGGGTCGCTGGTTGTGGATCGCGTATGTCAGCTTCGTGTGGTATCGGAACCGGGCAATAATGCGATTGACCGCATCCTTCAACTGATTGAAGAGGCAGATGAGCGCCGAGCACCTATTGAGCGTTTCCTCGATCGCTTCAGCCGGTATTACACGCCCGCGATTATGTTGTTCTCGCTGTTGGTAATTTTGGTACCGCCGCTGTTGTTTGCCCAGCCTTGGGATACTTGGATTTATCGCGGCCTGACTATGTTACTGATTGGCTGCCCATGTGCCTTGGTCATTTCGACTCCGGCAGCCATTACCTCGGGTCTGGCCGCAGCAACGCGCCGTGGTGCATTAATTAAAGGCGGGGCTGCGCTGGAACAGCTGGGAAGGGTTACCACCATTGCTTTCGACAAAACCGGGACGCTGACGCAGGGAACGCCGCAGGTAACAGACGTTGTTGCTTTGTCAGGGATCAACACCGATCAGGTTTTAACGTTAGCCGCTGCGGTTGAAGTGGGCTCGCATCATCCTTTGGCGCAGGCGATTGTCCGTAATGTCGCTGATAAAAAATTAGCCATGCTAACTGCCGACGATCGTCAGGCGAAGGCCGGAGTTGGGGTTGAAGGCGTGGTTAACGGCGCGCTGGTTCAGGTGATGGCACCGACTAAGCTGCCGCGGGATGCCTTGAGCGAAGATGCACTTGCGCAGATCCATGCGTTAGAAAGCGCGGGGAAAACCGTGGTGGTGGTTATTCAAGCACTGCAACCTATTGGCGTTATTGCATTAAGTGACACCTTACGCGCAGACGCCGTGGAGGCTTTGGCGCAGTTGAAACAGATGGGGATCAGCGGCGTGATGCTAACCGGTGATAATCCGCGCGCAGCGGCGGCTATCGCCAGCAAGCTCGGGATTGAATTCCGCGCCGGTCTGCTGCCTGCTGATAAGGTGGATGCTTTAACGGTGCTCAGCCAAAAAGCGGATACGGCAATGGTCGGTGACGGCATTAACGATGCGCCTGCTATGAAGGCCGCGAGTATTGGGATTGCAATGGGTAGCGGCTCAGATGTGGCGCTCGAAACGGCTGATGCCGCGCTAACGCATAACCGCCTAACCGGATTGCCGGAAATCATCGCGCTGTCGCGCGCGACACATGCCAATATTCGACAGAATATCACCATTGCGCTGGGGCTAAAGGCGGTGTTTATGGTGACAAGCTTGTTAGGATTGACGGGGTTATGGCTGGCCGTTTTAGCGGATTCTGGCGCAACGGCCTTGGTTACCGCGAATGCTTTAAGATTATTAAGAAAGTCGAAGTAACGTAATAACGCCCTGTTATTACAAGAAAATAAATCGCGGCTAAAGTCTTTTTTAGCCGCGATGCGCATTTTATGACTTACGATACCCACATAGTTTATTGGTATACTCGCTCGGTTTTTAGTCCGAGTTAACTCGTTTTTCGTATTTAATCGAGCAAACAATTCACGAATTTAATACAAGCCAAATAAAAAAATGAAGAAATCCACTCTGCTAGCGCTGGTTCCAGCAGCGATGATGTCATCTTTTGCCTTTGCTGATCTGCCCGCGAGCGATGATGCAACTCAAACACTTATCGATCAGGCATCAACACCACAATTCCTCTCAAAATCAAAAGTGACCGATTCGAAAAAGCAAAGTCTTGCGACAACCAAGCAGGTGAATGACAAAAGCGCCGCGAAACAGGAATCTTCTTTCTTACCTTTCTGGGGGGATGAGGCGAGAGCGTTGGGCTATGAATTACCAGAGACTTTCGGTGTTGGCGTGAACTATATGAATATGCGCCAGAATATTGAAGTGGATAGCATTAAGTTAACTGGTCTACCGCTGAATCTTGACAAGTTGTTGAGTATTGGTGTTGGTCATACGAGAGAAAAAAGCAAAACTGAGTCTGTTAAGCTAGATGCTTGGGTTCTTCCGTTTCTTAATGTTTATGGTCTAGTTGGGCATACAAAAGGAACTTCAAGCACCAAAATTACCAGCGTTAAACTGGGGTCGTTTCCTATAAAAGTTCCAAGTGGAACCAGTTTTGACCTTGATTTTAAAGGAACAACCTACGGTGGGGGGGCAACCCTCGTTGGGGGGTATGAGAACTGGTTTAGCGCTATTGATGCCAATTATACAGAAACCAGATTTGATATTTTGGATGGGAATATTTCGGCATTTACGTTAACTCCGCGCGTGGGCTATCGTTTTACGACGCCAGGGCTGGATGCTTTGCATCTGGCCCCAGGTAAGCTAAATGTTTGGGTTGGCTCAATGTATCAAGATGTGCAGCAGGAGTTTAAAGGCAAACTTAGCGATCTTAATTTGCCTAGTGGTTTGGCTGGATTAGCGCAAAATGGCCGCTTTGACGTCAAACAGCACCTGCAATCGCCTTGGAACGTTCTAGTCGGGGCACAGTATGAGATTACCCGCAACTTCAATGTCCTGACTGAAATCGGTTTTGCTGAACGTAATAGCTTCTTCGTATCCGGTGAGTACCGCTTCTAATGCGTCGCGTTGGCGGGCTTTGGCTCGTGGCTTGCCTTAGTATTTCTTCTTTTGCACGGGCAGGAGATCTCCTGCCGTCGCGTCAGCAGGTGGATGGCTGGTTAAAAGGGCTCGGCTCGGACAATCAGTTTAATCCTGATAAAGGTATTGATTGGGGCGTGATGCCGGGCCCCTTTTATACGCCAGAGTTAGGGTTGGGCGTAGGCATGGCCGTAGTTGGCATGTATCGTCCGGACAAACACGATCACGTTAGCCAAAACTCAACGCTTTCGCTGAGCGGATTCGCCAGTTCTACCGGCGCTTTCGGTTTAGGTTTAGAGAACTACAGCTTTTTTGCTGACGATGCATGGCGCTTTTATCTCAGCGGCGCACTCAACGATATGCCGACCTACTATTGGGGAACGGGATTTAGTGCTGGCCGCAATAATGACGATAAACAGAAATACACCTCGCAGGAATTCAGCGCTAAGCCCGATCTGCTCTACCGAATTGCGCCTAACACCTATTTAGGTCTTGGCTGGTCATTTTCTTCTGTCCATGCCGCATCGATTCAAGATAAAGATCGCGGAACGCTAGAGCGCGAAAAAGCGGGTACTTCGGTGCTGAGCTCGGGCGCTAGCGCAACGTTTACCTACGACACCCGCGATTTTGTTTCCAATCCCCGGCATGGTCAGTTAGTGAATTTAACCTATACCTATTATGCTCCAGGGCTTGGCAGTGATACCCGTTTTGATTCTTTGGATACTCGCTATGCACTTTACCATGCGCTAGATGACAAAAATGTGCTGGCGTGGGAGATTGATGGTCGCTTCACGCAGGGCGATGTTCCATGGAATATGCTGCCGTTGCTGGGCAGCAATAATCGGATGCGTGGTTATTACGAAGGGCGTTACCGCGATCGAAACGTGGTGAGTACGCAAATCGAATATCGACGAAAGCTAGATTGGCGTCATGGTGTTGTTGGCTGGCTGGGGACAGGCACCATGGGGCCAAATACGCGAGATTTAGGCCAAAGCGCATGGCTACCTTCGGTGGGCGTGGGCTATCGTTTTGAATTTAAGCCGCGTATGAACGTTCGTCTCGATCTTGGCGTTGGTAAAGGCAGTACGGGATTCTATTTTCAGGTAGGGGAAGCCTTTTGAACATTGTACTCAAATATGGATTATCGAGTCTGATCTTGCTGACATCTGCCTGCTCAGCGAACGTCAAATTGCCGATTACGCCTGATCTATCAACGGCGCCTCAGCAGAGCGCTACGCGTGTGTGGCCAACGGTTGAGCGACTTTCTGCCCCCGATGGATTACGTCCGTGCTGTGCTTTTGGCTATAACTTAAAAGCACAAGCGCTGGGGATCCCCGTGCCCTTTTATCAGCTCAATAACGTGGTAGAAGCTGATTCGTTAGGCGAGCACCACTATAACGACAGTCTGTTTGGTGCGGTTGCCAATCTGATGGGGGTTAGCAGCGAGCAAGATGGCTTGCTATACACCACGCAGGGTGGATTTATCGATATTGCGCATGTGCGTGATACGGCGGATATGACGCTCTATCTGTTCAGCCATATTTGGCCGCAGCTGGGTCAGGCGCAAACGATCGAGCTCAGCCAAGAACTTGCTAAACGCAAAATCACGCTGTTTGCATTCACGCCTCCGCAGGACGAAGCCGAGCGCTTTACGTTGGCTGCTTATCTCTCGAGCTATTTAGCGTTCCAAGTAGCCGCGTGGCACGAAATTGCTCAGTGGTATGGTTTTGAATCTGTTCCCGGATTTTCAGAGGGAATTTCTGCTTTTTCGCCGGAAGATCTCTATTCGAACTTAGTTGGCGCCCGTTTGGCAACGTCGCTGATATTGCAGGGACATACGGCCTCGGTAGCGCAGTTTAATGTGGCGATGCAAACGATTCTGCCCGATGCGTTGCATCGTCTAGGTGCGGTTGACGCCAACGACACGCGTTTTCAATTCGATATGCTGGATGGCAATTGGTGGAATAGTCATCGTGCGGTGCCGGAGAAATTTCTGGTGTTGAAACGTAACTATCAAACGGAAGACGATCGCGTTCCTACGCCGGTGCCTAGCGAGCAGGCAAAGCCGCTGCGTTTACAGCTTCCCAGCGAGTGGGCAGGCTTGAAGATGCAAGCCTTGGGAGAACTTCAGCTTTGGCCCGGTCGTTCTATGAAGCAACTGCCTGCGCCTGCCAAATACTATACTTTCCGTGATTTCCCTGCCTTGGCGCTTCATGCCAGAGTGGAGGATGCCGTGGATTTGAGCGCGCAAAAATAGTAGAGAGATGAAGCTAAAGGGACGTAAGCGTGCGTCCCTTTTTTGCAATGTTTAGCCGATTAATTTGCTGTTTCGTCAATCACTTCGCGAGCGATAGCGAACAGCGATTGGTAATGACTCTCGCGATCGGCAATGTCTTCTTCAACGCCTATGGTGTTGTAGAGGAAAGTAATTTTAGTGTCCTCAACGCCTAAGTAGCTGCCACAGCTGATGAGAAAATCGGTGATGTTTTTTTCCCAACCGTATTTCACAAAGCCTGATTGCGAGCCGCCAACCAACGCCACCCAACGAATTTTTTTCGCCGGAAACCCTTTCCCGCCGTAGGCTAGGCCATGGTTCCAAACGCGATCCATATACCCTTTAATCATGGCCGGATAGCTGTACCACCACAGTGGAAAGACGACCACCAGCGTGTCGTGACCTTCCAGTTCGCTATACAGCTGATGCACGTCGGGTGAGTATTGTTTATTTGGATTTTCCCAGTCCGGCTCATCTTCAACGCCTAGCACAGGATTAAACCCTCGGCGGTAAAGGTCGAGCGTAGTGACGTCGATAGCATGGTGGGCGGCTTGGCTTTGCATGACCTCAACAATATGCGCGGTCAATGAGTCAGCGCGAGGATGCGCCCATACAATATACATTTTCTCTGATTTCATGGAGTTATCTCAATCTCTTAAGGTGTGGCTGACACTTTACGAGGGAAAGATAATTGTGTAAAAGTGAGTATTTGAGATGGGTTGATGAAGGATTTTCACTAATGCGGCTGAACTTTTCCGATTTTGCCCCGTTCATCGTTGTGGCGCGGCATAAAAGCTTTCGTGCGGCGGGAGATGAGCTTGGCTTGTCACCTTCGGCGATAAGTCATGCGATTAAGCAGCTTGAGCAGCGGCTCAAAATCCGGCTATTCAACCGCACCACACGCAGCGTTGCGCTGACCGAAGCGGGCAAGAGTTTATATGATCGAATGCGCCCCGCGTTTGATGAAATCAATACCATGCTTGATGAAGTGAACTGCTTTCGTGATTTGCCCATGGGGACATTAAAAATTAATGCTGCACGTGTGGCAGCCAAGCTGTTCTTGATTCCGTTGGTGGTGGGTTTTTCACGTCAGTATCCTGATATCAAAGTAGAAATCACCACCGATGATAAGCTGGCAGATATCGTGGGAGAGGCCTTTGACGCAGGAGTTCGCCCCAGTGCGATTGTGGAAAAAGATATGATCGCCATTCCTATTGGCCCACCGGTTAAGTTTGTCGTGGTCGCCACGCCGGACTATTTCGCCCAGCATGGAAAACCCAGTTACCCACGTGAACTGGTGGATCATCAGAGCGTTATATTTCGTTTTCCCAGCGGGCGGCCTTACCACTGGGAATTTGTTGGGCCTGAAGGAAAGCTAGAGGTCGCCCCCAACGGTAATATTATTTTGGACGACGTAGATACGATGTTGGATGCCACTTTGCTCGGGGCGGGTATTGCCTTTTTGTATTATGACCAAGTGAAATCTCATCTTGAAAGCGGCCAGTTGGTTTCCGTGCTCGACGAATGGTTACCGGAGCAGCCAGGATTTCAATTGTATTATCCGAGTCGGCAATACATGACCTGCGGCTTGCGTGCCTTTGTCGATTATATTAAATCCTCTTGAACGAATGGCTGAAAATTATTCAGCTGTAAACCTACTTCGCCCAACATTCATGCGCGTCCTTGAGTAGAATTGCTGCCTAAATCTGCAATGGGCAAAAGACTTCGTGATTTTATTACTTCTCACCACCGTATTGTGGGCATTTTCATTCAGCTTGATTGGGGTTTATCTGGCCGGTCAGGTTGATGGTTGGTTTGCGGTATTAGTGCGAGTGGCGCTTGCTGCGCTGGTCTTTTTACCCTTCTTGCGCTGGCGTGGGGTACAAGCCAAACAGGCTTTGCTGTATATGGCGCTCGGTGCCTGCCAGCTGGGAGTGATGTACCTGTTTTACTACCAGTCTTTCTTGTATCTCTCGGTACCAGAAGTTCTGCTGTTTACCATCATGACGCCGATTTACGTCACGCTGATCTACGATCTGATGCAGGGAAATCGGCTGCGCTGGGGATATTTATTCAGCGCGCTGCTGGCGGTTTTAGGGGCGCTGATTATTCGCTATAACCCGTTAAGCCCTCAGTTTTTACTCGGTTTTGCTCTGATTCAGGGCGCTAATATTTGTTTTGCGATAGGTCAGGTTGGCTATAAGCGCGTGATGGAAATCAGCCCTATGCCGCAGCGCAACGCGTTTTCATGGTTCTATTTGGGGGCGCTTTGTATCGCTTTACCGGCGTGGCTGCTGTTTGGTCATCATCAGATGATGCCCACCACGGGATTACAGTGGGGGATTTTGATTTGGCTTGGCGTGGGGGCTTCCGGTATGGGCTACTTCATGTGGAACTATGGGGCGACGCAGGTGGATGCCGGTACGTTAGCCATCATGAATAACGTGCTGATCCCGGCGGGGCTGCTGGTTAATCTGGCGATCTGGCAGCAGCACCCGGACTGGATCAGGCTGATTGCTGGTGGCGCGGTGATTGCGCTTTCTCTATGGGTGCACCGTCGATGGATTGTTCGTCGTGAGATAAAGCATCACGGGTGACTTTGCCGTGATAGACCTGCGCATCGCGTACGAACGGTAGATGCTCACAGGCATGACGGCGGGCGGAATCAATAAAGGCTTCGGTAACGGGCTGGTTTTGCTCACCGTCGCGAACCGCAGAGTATAAACGGCTCCACAAACCGTCACCGAGAGGCTTGGTGACAACTAAGCCTTGGCGTTCCACATTTTCTACTACCCAATGCGGTAGTGCTGCAATGCCCATCCGCGCCGCAACCATTTGAATCAGCAACAGCGTGTTATCCACACTTTTCAGCGCAGGCGTTACCCCCGCTGGCTGTAGGAAGTGGCGCCATACGTCTAGGCGTTGGCGTTGCACCGGATAAATCAGCAACGTTTCATCGGCTAAATCCTGCGGCGTTATTTCAGCTTTACCTGCCAAAGGATGATCGGGTGAAAGCACCAACCGAACCTCATAATCAAACATCGGCGTGTAATGCAAATGGCTGCGCGGCAAGATGTCTGACGTCATAACCAGATCCAATTCACCTTGTTGCAGCGCCGGCTGGGGATCGAAGGTAACACCTGAGTGGAAATCGACGGAAACATCCGGCCAGTGTTCACGGAATTTATCTAGCGCTGGGGTAAGCCATTGGATACAGCTATGGCATTCGATGGCGATGCGCAGCGCACTTTGGTGTGGCTCGTTGCAGGCTTTCAACGCCTGTTGGATCTGCGGCAAAACCTGTTCTGCCAATCTCAACATAATCTCACCCTGCACGGTAAAACGCAGTGGCTGGCTTTTGCGTACAAATAAGCGATAGCCCAAACGTTCCTCTAAATCACTGAACTGATGTGAAAGGGCGGACTGCGTTTGATGCAGTTGCGCTGCCGCAGCGGCTAACGAGCCCGTATTTCTCAGAGCCTGTAGCGTCCTTAAGTGTTTCAGTTCGATCATGAGAGTCTTTCACCTTGAGTGTGAATAATTTGCGCTTGTTCGATATACAGTACCTGTGGATTATGGATGTGTAAACATCTAGATGGCTATACACATCATAATTCAAGTTGCTGATGCGTTGGTTATGTTTGTTTACCCTAGTGACATCGCGATCTACCTCCTAGGGGCTGACAAACTTTCCGCCGTTCTTCAAACAGAATTATTCAGAGTATAGCCACCATAATTCCGACGCCGAGCGCGGCTATATCGGTGATATCTCTCTACATAATGGGGTAAGAATAATGAGCGTAATCAATCACACTTTAGGTTTTCCGCGTGTCGGCCTGCGTCGCGAACTGAAAAAAGCACAGGAAAGTTACTGGGCGGGCACTATCTCTCAAGACGAGCTGCTGAGCGTGGGGAAAGAACTGCGTGCTCGCCATTGGCAACAGCAGCAACAAGCGGGCGTTGATTTACTGCCGGTCGGTGATTTTGCATGGTATGACCATGTACTAACCACCAGTCTGTTGCTGGGCAACGTACCGGCTCGCCATCAAAATGCAGACGGCTCAATCGATCTGGATACGCTTTTCCGTATCGGCCGTGGACGTGCGCCAAGCGGCGAGCCTGCTGCTGCTGCTGAAATGACCAAATGGTTCAACACGAACTATCACTACATGGTACCGGAATTCACGCAGGGGCAGAAATTCTCTCTAGGATGGACGCAGTTGTTAGAAGAAGTGGATGAAGCGTTGGCGTTGGGTCATAACGTCAAGCCAGTGCTGCTCGGGCCAATCACCTATCTGTGGCTTGGTAAGGTCAAAGGCGCGCAGTTTGACCGCTTAGACCTTCTGCAAGATATTTTGCCAGTTTACCAACAGGTTCTGAAAGCGTTGGCAGATCGCGGTATTGAATGGGTACAAATTGATGAGCCTGCGCTGGTGCTCGAATTGCCGCAGGAATGGCTCGATGCTTATCAGCCTGCCTATCAAGCGTTGGCGGGGCAGGTGAAACTGCTGTTAACCACCTATTTCGAAGGGATCAGTCATAATCTTGAAACCATCCGTTCGTTGCCGGTTCAAGGCCTGCACGTTGATGCGGTACATGGTAAAGATGACCTGAACGCCTTGCATAATGCGCTGCCGCAGGAGTGGGTGTTATCGGTCGGTGCGATTAATGGCCGTAACGTATGGCGTGCTGACGTCAGCCAGTGGTTCGAGCGCATTCAGCCGCTGGTGGCTCAGCGTCAAATTTGGGTGGGTTCTTCATGTTCCCTGCTGCATAGCCCGATTGATTTGAGCGTGGAAACACGTTTGGACGAAGAGGTGAAAAGCTGGTTTGCGTTTGCTCTGCAAAAATGTGCTGAGTTGGCGCTATTAACTCAGGCAATTAACGAGCCGGTTGCAGAGAATCTGCAAGCTCTGACGGATTACAGCGCACCGATCCGTGAGCGTCGTAGCTCTCGACGAGTGCATAACGCGCAGGTGGAGCAACGTCTGGCGGCGATTACGCCACGTGATAGCGCCCGTAACCAGCCTTATGAACAGCGTGCTGAAGCCCAGCGTAAGCGTTTCAATTTACCGGCATGGCCAACAACAACCATTGGTTCATTCCCGCAAACCACGGAGATTCGGGGCCTGCGTTTAGATTTCAAACAAGGCCGCGTTGATGCCAACAACTATCGCACGGGCATCAGCGAGCACATCAAACAGGCCATTGCCGAACAGGAACGTTTAGGTCTGGACGTGTTGGTGCATGGTGAAGCCGAACGTAATGACATGGTGGAATATTTCGGTGAGCATCTTGATGGCTTTGTATTTACCCAAAATGGCTGGGTGCAGAGCTACGGTTCTCGCTGCGTTAAACCTCCGGTTATTATTGGTGATATTAGCCGTCCTGAAGCGATCACCGTTGAGTGGGCGAAATACGCTCAGTCGCTAACGGACAAACCGGTGAAAGGCATGCTGACAGGGCCGGTGACGATCCTCTGCTGGTCATTCCCGCGTGAAGATGTGACGCGTGAAACCATTGCGAAGCAAATCGCGTTGGCATTGCGTGACGAAGTCGAAGATTTAGAAAAAGCGGGCATTGGTATTATTCAGATTGATGAACCGGCACTGCGTGAAGGTTTACCGCTGCGTCGCTCCGATTGGCAGGCTTATTTGGAGTGGGCGGTTGACGCTTTCCGACTGAATGCGGCGGTTGCACAAGACGACACCCAGATCCACACGCATATGTGTTACTGCGAGTTCAATGACATCATGGATTCTATCGCGGCGCTGGATGCCGATGTGATCACCATAGAGACCTCTCGTTCTGATATGGATCTGCTGGAAGCATTTAAAGAGTTCGAATATCCAAACGAAATCGGCCCTGGCGTGTATGACATCCATTCGCCAAATGTGCCGAGCGTTGAGTGGATTGAAGATCTACTACGTAAAGCCGCGCAAAACATTCCGGCTGAGCGTCTGTGGGTAAACCCAGACTGTGGCTTGAAGACCCGTGCATGGCCAGAAACGCGCCAGTCATTGGCGAATATGGTCAAAGCAGCGCAGCGTCTGCGTGAGCTTGCGGCTTAATAGGTATAGATTTTGTAGGGTTAGTGATTCTATAGGTCGTCTAGTAAATCGAGATACACGGGGCTACCGCAGGGTGGGGCGCTCCGGCAGCTAAAGCTGCTACGACCCCATCCCTACGGTTCCCCTAAAATCAAATTGGGATTCATTTTCGGATGCTGCGCAAGGCAGCATCCGACTCATCGGCTACAGGCATTGAGGAATTGCGACAAAGGAGCTGCCGTCGTTGGTGGTGAGATAGTACGTTGCGTTTGCTGGCTGATAAATTAAATGCTTACCGCTGCGATATCCGCGCAGACTATCGACATCAGCACTGTACCAGCGCTCGCTAGCATTGTTAGGGCTTTTATCATAGGCATCCCCACCGATACTTTTGTTTTCTAACAGTAAATTACTCGCCCAAATAGATTCTTGTGCATTTCCACTCCAGCCAAATCGCTTTGCTTTGTCGGTGGTGACATAGCTAGTGGGTAGCTCTTGGTGCTGATTGATTTGGCGGATTAAAGAGCTCAAACCCTGAGTATCATTGATGGTTGCTGAAGATTGGTGCATCAGCTGTTCGTTGGCCTGACGTACAACGTTTTCGCAGTTAGGCAGCTGTTCCGCCAAACTGGACGCAGAAAACACCAGCAACGCTGAAGCCAATAAGGTGTGATGGTATCTGATTTTTCTCATAATTTGCCTCCGTACGTAGCTAAACCTATGAATCAAACCGTCATGGAGCTGTTGCGTATAACGAGGCCATCACACGATGTGATGTCCTGCCGAATAGGGTGTTTTAGTTATGAGCAAAGAAGGTTTGTGAGAAATGAATTTGTAGTTACTCATTCCTTAAGAATATAAAACCAAACAATTTGCAACAAAGCATTAACATAATGTGCCATGCGATGAAAAGGTCAAACCAAAGAACCTCTTGGCACTAAATGGTCTGTGTTATGCTCAAAAAACGAATCAAACCCATTGATATCTAGGATGCAATGCTGATGAGAGAACTTACCCATGCGCTGACGTTGTGGATGCAGCAGCCTGAGCGGCAAGGACAGGTGTATTTTACGGGTAATCAGCAACCTGCACCGGAACTGGCATATCAGGTTAATTTCCCACGCTTAGAACTGGTGTTGGAAGGCCAGCAAAAAATGAGATGGGAGGACGTGCAAGGCGGCTCGGCTGAGCATGTTCTGCAAGCGGGTGATGCCCTGTTTGTACCGGCTGGGGGGTGGAATAGCCCTGAATGGAGCACGCCGGTAACCACGTTGAGCGTTTTATTCGGTAAGCAACAGCTTGGTTTTAGTTTGTTACGCTGGAACGGTGAGCAGTATCAGGATTTGGGTAAGCAGAATGTGGCGCGCCGTGGCCCACGTGTGGGCTCATTTTTATTGCAGGCGCTGAACGAACTGACCTGGAACCAGCGCGATCAAAACACAGCACGTTTCATCGTGAAGGGATTGATCAGCCATTGTTTAGACTTGCTCGGCAGTCAGGTTCAGACCGCATCGCGTAGTCAGGCGCTGTTCGACGCGGTGCGTCAGCATGTTGATGAGTTTTATCGCGATCCGTTAACCCGTGAGTCTGTTGCGCAGGCATTTTATATTTCGCCTAATTACCTTTCACATTTATTCCAAAAAGCGGGGGGCGTCGGTTTTAATGAATATCTCAACTACACGCGCCTTGAGCAGGCCAAGCATTTACTGAAACGCTACGATATGAAAGTGAAGGAAGTCGCTCATGCGTGCGGTTTTGTGGATAGTAACTACTTTTGTCGACTGTTTCGGAAAACGACTGAACGTTCTCCCTCGGAGTATCGTCGCCAGTATCGGAGTCAGTTATTGGATAAGGTGCAGCAAAACGGTCTAGAGAATGTTCTATCTAGCGAATGTTGATGTGGGTTTCCTGCGGTGATGTGACGATCTTTTTCACCGCTGTTAGCGTGCGCTCAGGAAAGCGGAGAAACGTGTTGATACTGCTGTGGACGCAGCGGCAATGGGTAAAGCGTTCAGCGCCTTCCAGTTCAATATCGGCAATTAATAAGACGACATCCGCTGAGGCTACGTCATGCTCTGATAACTGATTTTCAATACCAAGTGCGCCTTGAGTTTCAATTTTTACCTGCCATTTTTCTTGTTGGCAAATTTTCTCTAATCTTTCTGCGGCCATATAGGTATGAGCTACGCCGCTAATACATCCGGTGACCGCAACCAGTTTTATTGTCATTTTAGTATCCTCGCTAGCACACTCATTACCCACCCGTTATAACACGATATCCAGCATTGATAGCGAGTTGCCGTATTGGTTCGATCTCTGCCTCGCTAGGAGCCACTACATCGTTCATTTTATAAGGGCGATTCAGCAGACGATATTTGGCTTCGCCAAACAGATGAAACGGCAGCAAATGGATTTCAGGTAGTGTGAACGGAGCCAAGAATTCTAATATGGCCCGAAAATTGTCCACGTCTAGCGTATAGCCGGGAATAAGCGGTACGCGTGGGATGAGTGTTATTCCTTCTTCAATTAGCTGAGTGAAATTTCGTAGCACGCGTGGCTGGTGCATATTGAGCAGGTTTTTCGCTCGCACCGTATCCATGATTTTTAGGTCAAACAGAACGGAATCACACTGCTTGGCCAGTGCTAGAAGCGTATTGGTGCTGGCATCGCCCGCGGTTTCTATCGCGGTATTAATACCTAAAAATTTTAGCTGAGTGAGAAGTTGTAGGGCGAAGGGCGCTTGCATTAGTACTTCGCCGCCAGAGAGGGTGACACCCCCTCCAGACGAGCGGAAAAATACGTCGTCTTTCAGTACTTCTTTCAGTAGATCGTCGAGCGAGATATCGTGGCCAATGCGTTCCATCGCCGTGGCTGGGCATTCATCGACATTATTCAGACACGGCTGGCAGTGCAGGCACTTGGCTTCGCGACGTACGATGTGTATTTGATTGGAGATTGATTCGGGGTTTGCACACCACGGGCAGGTGTGTGGACAACCTTTGAAAAATACGACGGTGCGGATCCCGCCACCGTCGTTAAGCGAATAACGTTGGATATTAAAGATCCGCGCCACATTGCTGGGCAAGTGCCCAGCGGATGTCGGCTGGTTAGAGCTGATGTGCCGTACGGCGAATGATGTCATCTTGGATCTCCTTCGACAGCTCAACAAAGAAGGCGCTGTAACCAGCCACGCGCACCACGAGCCCCGCGTAATCTTGTGGTTTTGCCTGTGCAGCACGTAATGTCTCGGCATTCACCACGTTAAATTGAATATGCTGTAGCTTAAGTTTAGTGAACGCACCCAGAAAATCGGCGAGCTTGTTCAGCCCTGATTGGCCTTCCAGCGTAGACGGAGTGAATTTAACGTTCAGCAATGTACCGTTTGAAAGCAGATAGTTATCCAATTTGCTCACCGATTTGAGTACCGCGGTTGGCCCCTGTGCATCTTGACCGAGCATCGGCGATAAACCGCCGTCGGCGAGCTGCTCACCTGCGTAACGTCCATCAGGCGTTGCGCCTACCACCGCACCGAGCGGCACGTGCGCTGAAACGGTATAGGAACCCGGCGTGAACTGCCCACCACGGGGGTTGCGGTAGGTTTCAACTTCTTTGCAGTAAAAACGCAGTAAATCGGCGCTGATGTTATCAACCACGTCGATATCGTTGCCGTACTTCTCGAAACGATTGATCAGACGGGCACGGATTTTCTCGCCTTCCGGCGTTGCAAAATTAGCCTTCAGCGTTGCAATGAGCTCATCAAAACTGAGTCGCTGTTGATCGAAAACCATGCCTTTTAAGGCATGTAGAGAGTCGCTGAGGTTTGCGATACCAATGCCTTGTACACCAGAGAAATTATAGCGTGCCCCCCCTTCGGTAATGTCTTTACCGTTGCTTAGGCAGTCACTAATAAAGGATGAAAGCAGCGGCACCGGTGCCCAATCGCGATGGCCGACATCGCAGATATTACTGCCTTGGGCCATCAATTTTACGTAGTAGCAAATTTTGCAGCGAATCTGTTCCAGCAGGTCTTCGTAATGCAGATTGGCGTTGCCTTCATTTTCGAGCAGAACGATCTCCATGACTTTGAGCAGATTAAACATAGCTATGTCATGTAAGCCGTAGGTTTTGCCCGGAATAGAGAGCTCTACACAGCCGACCACCGAATAATCTCGTGCATCTTCTAGCGAAACGCCACGATTCAAAAACGCTGGAACAACGACTTCATCATTGAAGATCTGGGGAATACCGGTGCCAATGCGAATAGTTTCGGCGGTTTTCAGCAGGAAAGGGCGGTCGATTAATTCATTCACACGAACGCCGAGGTTGGGCTGTGGAAGCTGAGTGTTTTGGTATGCGTCTAGGCATAAAAACGATAAGACGTTGACCGCGCTGCGGCCCGTTTCCGTCAGACCACCCAGTAAGATAGTGTAACCCGTTGGAAAACCGGCAAAATAGCGTGCGCTTGAGGTGGAGCGAAGTAGCACAATATCGTTGCATTTGATCCACAGTGATTCCAATAGCTCGCGCAGGAAAAGTGGATCTTCACCTTGATTCAATGAAGATTGATAAAAGGGCAACATATATTGGTCAAAACGCCCTAATGAAAGTGAGCTAGCGTTCGACTCATATTGCAGAATGATGTTCATATACCAAAACAGCTGACAGGCCTGATAGAAGTCCTGCGGAGGCTCCGCTGAAATGATGCTGGATACTTCTGCCAATTTGACGAGTTCTTGGCGACGTCGCTCATCTGGGCAAGCCAACGCCATTTCTTGCGCTAGCGCGCTATAACGCAGTATGTGGCGCTGCGAGGCTTCTAGCAGTAAAAAAGCAGCCTGATAAAAAGCGTTATCAGGTTGCTCTGAGATCAGTAAACGCATTTCGCTGACCAGCGCGCCTAGGCCATTTTTCAGCAGACGAGGGTAGTCAATGATGATGTGCCCTTGCCCTTTGTCAGTTTGATTAATACTGAAAATTTGTGTTTTTACTGCGGCTTTGACTTCATCGTCCATCTGCCCGTTGATGAAGTCTTTCATTGAACGTTTTTCCCAATAAGGGAATAGCTGTTCGCGGTAAATGGCTTTATCCGCGTCTGAGATCTCGAAACGATCCTGCGGGCGAGTCGGGAATTGGTCTAGTTCTTTGAGAAGCCAATAGGGATCCATTTCAGGAGACATGATCCCTGCGCGTGGTTTAACGGTGCGGTTGCCCGCGATTAACTCATCGGCTCGGATAGAGATCTCAACATGATCGAGTATGTATGCAGTGGCTTTAGCACGGCGCAAAATCGTTGGCTCGCCCTCTGTTTGCTGGTGGCTTGCGGTATAGAGCAAGGCTCGCTCCAGAGAAATTTCTCTTGGGTTAGCAAACATCGCTGCTTTTAAGCGTTCGATACGAGCGGTCATAGTGGACTCCGATCCGAGAATTCAGCGGGGAACGGTTATGGATTCAAAACCATACCCGTTCTAGCGATTAGGCCGTTTGTGAAATATGTGGCTCTATTTTGCCCATGATGGCATCTGCGCGTTTAACCGCGTCGCTGATGTTGACGCGCACGATGGTTTTACCTTGGAATCTTTCCTCGAACTTGATGCCGATGTCTTTGGTTAAGATCACCATATCTGCAGATGCAACGTCTTCAGCCGTTAATTCGTTTTCTAATCCGATGGATCCTTGGGTTTCAACTTTGCATTCCCAGCCTTTAGTTTTCGCTGCGCGTTCTAAGGCTTCAGCCGCCATATAAGTATGGGCAACACCGGATGGGCAAGCGGTTACAGCGATAATCTTTGTCATAATGATGTCCTCAAAGCAGAATTAATTGATTTCAAAATCCAGATCTAAATCGTCTTCTTGATTCTCTGTTTGCACGGCCTGTTTTTTGGCGGCCAAACTTTTTAATAAGTTGACGCACAGCGCGGTGACCACCATGCCAACGGCCAGCGCGGCGATATAACCAAGCTTTCCTTCAACGACAGGCAGAACGATAAGCCCTCCCCAACCGGCGTAGCACTGAGCACCAAACAATGCGGCGGTTACCGCACCGCAGGCGGAGCCGATCATGATGGATGGGATCACCCGCAATGGGTCGGCGGCGGCAAAAGGAATGGCACCTTCGGTGACGCCCACGCAGCCCATGAGCAGCGCAGCTTTGCCTGCTTCTTTTTCTTCTGCGTTGTAGTACTTGCGACCAATCAGGGTGGCAAAGCCTAATCCAAGAGGGGGAATAGCAATTGCTACGGCGGCAATAGCTACAACGCTATAAACACCTTGGGCGACGCAGATAAGCATGAAGGCGTAGGCGACTTTGTTGACGGGACCACCCATATCAAAAGCCAGCATGAGCCCCATGATAACGGCGAGGACGACGATGCTGCCCTGCTGCATGCCTTGCAACCAGTGGGTTAAGCCTGAGGTGAGCGCGCCAACGGGTTCGCCTAATCCCCACATCATGATCCCCGCAGTGAGGAGAGTGCCGATAATTGGAATAACGAAGATAGGCATGACCGAACGCAGGAGCTTGGGAACAGGGATCTTCTTGAGATAAAACACGATGATGCCGCCGATAATCCCGGCGATGATGGCCCCGAAAAAGCCCGCACCAAATGAATTGCCTACCCATGCGCCGATGGCGCAGGGAGCCAGCGCAGAGCGGTCTGCGATGGAGTAACCAATATAAGCAGCCAGAAAGGGCACCATCAATGTCAGACCGGCAACGCCGATATCAAACAGCTTTTTTAAGTTAGGATCGGTCGCTGCATCGGGCACGGCACCTCTGCCGTATAGCATGACGGAGACAGCAAGCAGAATGCCGCCGGCAACGACAAAAGGGATCATATGCGAGACGCCAGTCATTAAGTGCTGGCGGGTATTTTTAAGTATCTGAACCAACTCTTTCATCGCGTTCTCCAGTACAGAGAGTGAATGCATGGATGGGCCATCAAGGCCGATCTGACTCGAAACTGGACTCCACAATAGGCAATCTGAAGTTCGGCAGACAGTGGAGAAAAATGCCATTTACTGGATATTTGTACGGTGTGAATGAAAATGAGATCGGGCGCAAACTTATGGTGAATGAATCGGAGAATCTAGCGATAATTTGCGATGTGAGCAGCATCTCACTTTGGGTGGGTGATTACATTTGTCCAGTGTTTGGCATTTTTGTCCCATATCCGCATGGGCCGCACTACTTCTATCCTGTCTAGCATTATCAAGCGTTAGCTCAGGAGAGTGTGCCATGTCGCAAGTGCTGAAATTTACCTGTGAATTGCCGAACGGTGTTCACGCCCGCCCGGCGAGCCATATCGAAACGCTGTGCAATCAGTTCACCGCGCATATTGAGTGGCTCAATTTACGCACTGGACGAAAAGGGAATGCCAAAAGCGCTTTGGCGCTGATTGGTACCGATACTTTACACGGTGATGAATGCCATCTCATGATTGAGGGCGCTGATGCTGAGCAGGCGCATGAGCGCCTATCTTCCTTTATTAAGAATGAATTCCCCCACTGTGATGCGCCTTTGCCACAGATAGCGCAAACGCAGGAGGAAGTATTACCGCAGTCCTTGACCAATCTAAATCCTAAAATTGTGCGGGCGCGTTCGGTTTGCGGTGGGATTGCGACTGGAATTTTGGTGCATTTATCTGGCATCGATTTTAATCGTCTGGGTGAGCTGCCTGCGTCACGCGGTGTGGAAGAAGAGCAAAGAGAGCTGGATGCCGGACTAAGTCGCCTATTGAAGTCTTTGGATCTTCAATTGATGGATGATAGTGGAACGGCCAGCGCGGTTCTTGAGGCTCACCGTTCGTTATTAAGTGATAACTCCTTACGTAACAAGCTATTAGAGCAGGTTGTTGAAGGTGCTAGCTGTGCCCACGCTATCGTGGCTGCCGGTGAGTATTTCTGTCAGCAGTTTGCCGCATCGGCCAGTGAATATCTGCAAGAGCGTGCGTTAGACGTACGCGATGTGTGCTTCCAGCTTTTACAGCAAATTTATGGTACTCAGCGTTTTCCTTCTCAAATATCCCTGCAGCAAAACAGTATTTGTATGGCTGACGAACTGACGCCAAGTCAGTTTTTAGAGCTGGATAAATCGCTATTGAAAGGCCTGCTGTTGAACAGCGGTGGTAGCACGTCGCATACGGTTATTTTGGCACGCTCATTCAATATCCCCACGTTGGTTGGCGTTGACGCCAATGCTCTTGCAGATTATGAGCAGCAAAACGTGCAGATTGACGGTGATTTAGGGCTGATCGCGGTGGAGATGTCGCCTGAAGTACAGCGCTATTATCAGCAGGAAGCGCAGGTACAGGCGCGCATTCGTGAACAGCAGCAGGCCTATCTTTCGGCACAAGGGCGCAGCGCAGACGGCGTGCGTTTGGAAGTGGCCGCGAATATTGCCCATTCCATTGAGGCCGCACCAGCGTTTGGTAACGGTGCCGAGTCGGTAGGGTTGTTCCGAACCGAAATGCTGTATATGGATCGTGCTCATGCGCCTTCAGAAAATGAACTTTACAATATTTATTGCCAAGCGTTAGAGGGAGCGAATGGGCGTAGCATCATTGTGCGAACCATGGATATCGGGGGCGATAAGCCCGTAGAGTATCTTAAGATCCCGGCAGAGAATAACCCGTTCCTTGGCTATCGCGCGGTGCGTATTTATCAGGAGTTTATTTCTCTATTCCATACCCAACTGCGCTCGATCCTGCGCGCCTCTGCGCATGGCTCACTCAAGATAATAATCCCGATGATTTCTTCTATGGAAGAGATTTTATGGGTGAAAGATCAGCTGGCTGAAGTGAAGCAAAACTTACGTGCAGAACAGATCCCTTTCGATGAAAAGATCCCGCTTGGCATCATGCTAGAAGTGCCGTCGGTGATGTTTATTATCGATCAATGCTGTGAAGAAATTGATTTCTTTAGTATCGGCAGTAACGACCTGACCCAGTATCTGCTCGCCGTCGATCGTGATAATGCCAAAGTGACGAAACACTATAACAGCCTAAACCCAGCCTTCTTACGTGCGCTTGATCATGCGGTTCGTGAAGTGCATCGGCAGGGTAAATGGATTGGGCTATGCGGTGAGCTCGGTGCGAAAGGTTCAGTTTTGCCGCTTCTCCTGGGCTTGGGGCTTGATGAAATTAGCATGAGCGCCCCTTCAATTCCTGCCACCAAAGCGCGCCTTGCACAGCTAGATAGCCGAGAGTGTCGTTTGCTGCTCAATCAAGCGATGGCCTGCCGAACGTCTTTAGAGGTAGAGCATTTGTTGGCTCAATTCAGGATGACGCAGCAAGACGCACCGTTGATTAGCGCAGATTGCATTTCGTTAAGTAATGATTGGCGCAGTAAAGAGGAAGTCATCAAAGGCATGACTGATAACCTGCTGTTGGCGGGGCGGTGCCGCTATCCACGCAAGCTGGGGGCAGATCTGTGGGCGAGAGAGGCTGTGTTTTCCACAGGCCTAGGCTTTGGCTTCGCGATTCCACACACCAAATCCGAGCATATTGAGCAGTCCACCATCAGCGTTGCGCGGCTTCCACAGCCTGTGGTTTGGGGAGACGAGGAAGCCCAATACATCATCATGTTAACGCTGAACAAACATGCCGCTGGCGATCAGCATATGCGGATCTTTTCTCGACTGGCACGTCGCATTATGCATGAAGAGTTTCGCTCGGCGCTGGTTGAAGCTAAAGAGGCAACCGATGTGGCTAATTTACTGGCTCGTGAGCTAGATATTTAATCTAAGGAAATAGGCTATGGAACTCTATCTAGATACCGCAGATATCGCAGAAGTAAAACGTTTGGCACGTATTTTCCCATTGCAAGGAGTGACTACTAACCCAAGCATTGTCGCCAAAGCAGGCCAGCCGGTTTGGGCGGTTTTGCCGCAGCTCAGAGAAGCGCTGGGGGGCAGTGGGATTTTATTTGCGCAGGTTATGGGGCGGAATGCCGAGCAGATGGTGTTAGAAGCTAAACAGCTTGCGGGACAGGTTTCTGGGCTGGTGGTTAAGGTCCCCGTCACACAGGAAGGCCTGGCGGCAATTAAACAGCTGAAAATATTGGGTATCCCAACGCTGGGTACCGCGGTTTATAGCGCCGCACAAGGATTATTGGCCGCGCTGGCGGGCGCTGATTACGTCGCGCCTTATGTGAATCGTATTGATGCACAGGGCGGTGATGGGATTAAAACGGTGCAGGAGCTTCAGTCTCTGTTAGAGATACATGCCCCGCATGCCAAAGTGCTAGCGGCCAGTTTTAAAACACCGCGTCAGGCCTTGGATTGCTTATTAGCGGGTTGTGAGGCGATAACGCTGCCGCTGGATGTGGCGCAGCAATTCTTGGCTTCCCCAGCCGTGGATGCGGCGGTGGAGAAGTTTGAGCAGGACTGGCAAGGGGCGTTTGGTTGTTTGTCGCTCGGATAACGACATAAAGGCGGGGCGAGTGTTAAATTTTGGACTCATTCCGCCAATCCATCGCTAGCTTCGAATAAAGGATATGGCTAAAAATATCGCTGACTAATGGGATGCAAGTTCTCGGAAGAACGCGGGATTAGCCTGAATGGTCGCTAACACTTTTGCCGCCAGCCCCGTTGGGTTACGCCTTTTCGTTTCCCAACTTTTGATGGTATCAACGCTGGTTCCCAGAGCTTTTGCCATTTCGCTTTGCGAAACGTTAAGCTGCTCTCTTATCGCCTTTACATCAGCGATAGCATAGTGGGTAACCCGAGTAGGGGCTTTAAGGCCACTTTTAATGTCGACAGCCTCTTCAAGAGATGTTTTTAGGTCGTCAAAAAAGCTCATATCACACCTCATCTTTTAGCAATTTCGTTAGTTTCTTCAACTCTGCTTTTTCTGTATCGGTTAGGCTGTCTTTGGTGCTTTTGGGATAGGCCATGATCAGATAAATAATATCTTCAGTCGCTAGAAAGTAAATCACACGAGTACTACCGCTTTTTCCTTGTGAGCCAGCCGCCATTCTGATCTTTCGTAGGCCGCCTATTTTCTGTATCAGGTCACCTTTGCTTGGAGAGCTAATCAGTTCTTTTTGGAGCTCTTTTAATTCATCGTCCGTGGCAATCTGCTTGATTTGCCGCGTAAACATCGATGTTTCAATAAACTCAAGCGCGTGACTCACGGAGTCTGCTCCTTTGTAGGGGTACATAGTACACCTACAAATGTACTATGTACACTTTGACCAATGTGGTTTAGCCATAGGGTGGCTAATAATAAGCGTATCGTTCATGGCACTAAAAATAAGTGAGTAGAGATAGCCTGGAAAAGTGACTTGGTGGCGAAGATTAGGCGCGTAGGCCAACAATGAAAAATGATTTTTTCCACTTTGGTAAGGATATGCGGGCAGCATTCCAGCGACGTTGTGAAAGGGCTATTTTGGGATCAAAAAAGGGAGGCTTTCGCCTCCCTTTCAAATTGGAGATCTACTGACTACAGCAGGCGACGAGCGGCCTCAACGACGATTTTCACCGCGTGAGATTCTGTTTTCTTCATCGTTTCTGCATTTGGAATTTCTTGCTGGGTGCGGTTAACGATAACGCCCGCCACCATACCTGCACGCAGGCCTTGGCTTGCACACATGGTCAGCAAAGTCGCTGATTCCATCTCGAAGTTCATCACGCCCATTTCCTGCCACTCTTTCATTGAGCCTTTGAAGCGGCTCACTACGCGGCCAGAGAAGGTGTCGTAGCGCTCTTGGCCCGGATAGAAGGTGTCAGAAGAGGCGGTTACACCGATGTGGGTGGTTGCGCCAACGGCCTTAGCTGCGTCTACCAGAGCGGTAGTACAGGTAAAGTCGGCAACGGCTGGGAATTCCATTGGAGCAAAGTGCAGGCTCGCACCGTCTAAACGAACGGAACCGGTGGTAACCAGTACATCGCCAACGTTGATGTGTGGCTGAATTGCGCCAGTGGTGCCTACGCGCAGGAAGGTACGAATACCCAGCTGTGCCAGTTCTTCAACGGCGATAGACGTTGATGGGCCGCCAATACCGGTTGAGCAAACGATGACAGATTTGCCGTCTAGCTCTGCACGCCAAGACGTGAATTCACGATGCGAGGCCAGCTTAACTGGGTTATCCATCAAATTGGCAATTTTTTCTACGCGCTCAGGATCACCAGGAACGATAGCCAAGGTTGCGCCATTCAGATCGCTTTTTACGAGGCCAAGGTGGAAAACATCAGACTTAGACATACGGACTCCTCTGTCATTGCTATAAGTTGTAAGGAGGAACAAAAACGCACTCTACTGAAATTCATCGGCTAAATGCGTGACTCAAATCACTACGCATGAAGAAACAATAACAAGAACGACAAATAATTGTGATAAAAATCACATAAAGTGGCGGGTTAGTCGTTTTTTTCGCCGCCAACAGTGTGGCATGCCTACTTTGTGTTCGCCAGCCAAGCGGCTATTTGGTGGGTGCTAATGTGTTGTCTTGCCTTTCCAGAAGATTGTTTATACCCGTCATACATGAAGTTGCATCGGTGCTGGCTGCGTTTGCTTATTGTAGTGATGTAACTCCAATTATTGAGGGTTTGCTTCTCAAGCAAACAAATTATTGCTATTTATACTTAACATTCTTGCAATATATTCAGACAGGGAGCTTTACATGAAGACTGAAGATCTCATCACATTGCTAAACTCGCCATCTACGTTTTCCCCCGCAGCGGGCACTATTGCCCAGACCACAGTTCATACCGATAGCGAAGGTTTGCATGCCGGTTTTACCACGATCCCTTCTCAGGGAGACGATCTTCCTGCTTATTTAGCTAAACCCTTGCATGCCGATGGCCCGCTGCCGATTGTGCTGGTCGTGCAGGAGATATTCGGTGTGCATGAGCATATTCAAGATGTTTGCCGTCGTTTAGCCAAGCAGGGCTATTTGGCTATCGCCCCCGAGCTGTATTTCCGTCAGGGAGAAGCCAGCGATTACACCGATATTCCAACGCTATTTCAAAACCTCGTCAGCAAAGTGCCAGACAAACAGGTGCTGGGCGATTTAGACCATGCGGCACATTGGGCTGCTCGCCACGGTGGCGATGCTAGTCGTCTGTATATCACCGGATTCTGCTGGGGTGGGCGTATCACGTGGCTATACGGCGCGCATAATCCGCAGCTTAAAGCGGGGGTTGCGTGGTATGGGCGCTTCGTGGGAGACAAAACGCTAACGTCGCCTAAGCATCCCGTAGACGTTGCCGCTGAGCTCAGCGCCCCGATGTTAGGGCTATACGGTGGTTTGGATGACAGTATTCCACAAGAAACGGTGGAAACTATGCGTCAATCGCTGCGCGCGGCCAACGCAACGGCGGAGATTATTGTTTATCCACAGGCGGGCCACGCCTTTTATGCTGACTATCGCCCAAGCTACAACGCTGAGGCAGCGAAAGACGGCTGGGAGCGTATGTTAGCGTGGTTTGCAGCCTATGGTGGTGTGAATAAACCTGAGTAATCAGTCGGTTTTTGGGATTCAGTGCGGCGGTGTTTCACCGTTTTTCACTGAATCTGATAAGGTGGGAGTGATAATCTAAAATAATAAGAGGTCATGATGACAGCCACTATTTTTTTGCATCCCTCCTTGGCCCCATTGGAAGGCGGCGTTAATTTCCGTGACATGGGCGGCTATCTGGCTGCCGATGGGCGTCGGGTTAAGCGTGGTAAGTTGTTCCGTTCGGGCGCGTTAGACCGCCTGACGGACAAAGATTTGAATTACCTGCAAGATGTGCCGATTAAAAATATCCTCGACTATCGCGATGCCGATGAAGTGTCTAACAAGCCTGATGTGCTGTGGGACGCGGTGCGCTATATCAACTTGCCAGCCAATCCGCTGAGCACTGAGGTGAATGCTAATCTGGAGAAACTCACCAGTGAAGCGTTGGAATCTTTCGATGCAAACGCATTTATGCTGGAACTCTATCGCCGTTTGCCATTCAGCAACCATGCTTATCAGCTGTTAAGCACTTTGCTGCAAAGCGGTGAGGAAGGCGCGATTGTGCAGCACTGTGCGGTAGGTAAAGATAGAACGGGCGTGGGCTCCGCGTTGGTGCTGTTTGCCTTAGGCGCCGATGAAGTAACGGTGATGGAAGATTATCTGTTAACCGAAACCACGCTAGCGCCATTCCGCAGCCAAATGCTGGACTACCTATCTATAAAATTGAACGAAAAAGCGCTGGGGCAGTTTTCTCACGTACTGTCTGCCCGTGAGGAATTTTTGGTCACGGCGTTGGATGCGATCAAAGAGAAATACAGCACGGTTGATCGCTGGCTGGAACAAGAATATGGGCTAAATATGCAGGTGCGATCACAACTTCAGCAACAGTTCCTTGAGCCGTAAATCTCCGATATTTAAAGCAAGTGGAGCCTTTCGGCTCCACTCAATCCATTTTTCATACCGCTTACGTAGCTAAAACGCCGCTTAACCAAATTCAATCCCCTCCACAAATAGCCCTCCAGTATGTTAGCGCCTGAGAAATCCTCAGGAGATAATAACTATGCAACACGCAATTACATTCGTTATTGCTACGCTGTGTATCCTTACGATCTGCTACCGTTTATACGGTATCTTTTTCGTAAAAAAGGTACTGCGTGCAGATGATAACGAAGTGACTCCATCACATACCTTTGAAGACGGGAAAGATTACGTACCTACCAAAAAATGGGTTAACTTTGGTAGTCACTTTGCGGCTATCGCCGCGGCGGGGCCTCTGGTTGGTCCGGTTCTGGCTGCGCAGTTCGGCTATCTGCCGGGCTTCCTCTGGTTGCTGATTGGTTGTGTCGTCGGCGGTGCGGTGCATGACACCGTAGTGCTGTTCGCTTCCATGAAACATCAGGGTAAATCCCTATCTGAAGTGGCTAAATCTGAACTAGGTCCGATTGCGGGCTGGTGTACTGGTTTAGCCATGCTGTTCATCATCACAATTACCATGGCAGGTTTGTCGATGGTGGTGGTGCATGCGTTGGAACGTAACCCTTGGGGGACTTTCGCCGTATTCATGACCATTCCTATCGCGATCGGCGTGGGTCTGTGGGAGCGCGTGACCGGCAGTATGAAGGGGGCAACTTACGTGGGTATCGCGGCTATTATGGCCTGCGTATTCTTCGGCCCGCATATTCAAAATACGACTTTTGGCGAGTGGTTGACGTTTAAAGCCACAACGGTAAGCCTGCTGCTGCCAGCCTATGCATTCTTTGCAACGGCGTTACCGGTGTGGATGTTGTTGACGCCACGCGGTTATCTTTCAAGCTTTATGAAAATCGGCGTGTTTGGCGCGTTGGTTATCGGCGTTATCTTCATAAATCCAGAAATCCAGTTCCCTGCGGTGACTCAGTTCATCCACGGCGGTGGCCCGGTTCTGGCTGGTCCAGTGTGGCCGTTCATCTCTATCACCATCGCCTGTGGCGCAATCTCTGGTTTCCATGCGTTTATCGGTTCTGGCACTACGCCAAAACAGATCGACAAATGGAGCGATATCCTGCCGGTTGGTTTTGGTGCGATGCTGGCAGAATGTGTGGTTGGCGTGATGGCGCTGATCGCAGCAACTTCTCTGCATCCTGCTGATTACTTTGCGATTAACTCCAGCGCAGAAGCGTGGGCTGGGTTAGGCATGGAAGTGGTTCACTTGCCGAAACTGAGCCAAGAGATTGGTTTGGATCTTTACGGCCGTACCGGTGGTGCAGTTACGCTGGCGGTGGGTATGACGGATATCTTTATCCGTGTGCCATGGTTTAGCAATTTGGCCTCCTACTTCTTCCAGTTCGTTATCATGTTTGAAGCGGTATTTATTCTGACCGCGGTTGATTCCGGTACTCGCGTTGCACGTTACCTGCTGCAAGATTTCTTGGGTGACCTGTGGGCTCCGCTGAAACGTACTGACTGGCTGCCAGGTTCAATCTTCTGCTCTATCATCGCCTGTGCGCTGTGGGGCTACCTGCTGAACTCCGGTGATATTAACTCGGTGTGGGCGTTGTTTGGTGTGTCCAACCAGTTGATGGCTTCTGTTGGTCTGATTATCGGTGCAACAATTATCCTGCGCTTGGCGACCAAACGCGTATATATGCTGACCTGTGTTATCCCGTTAGCGTATCTGTTCGTGACCGTAAACTATGCCGGTTACTGGATGATTAAAAACGTCTATTTCAACTCTGCGGCGAAAGGTTACAACATCTTCAACGGCACTATCTCAATTATCATGATGGTTCTGGGTGTGATTATCCTGATCTCTGCTCTGCGTAAATGGCGTGAACTGTGGGATGTACGTGGAAAAGAACTGCGTGCTGAACAGACGGCGGCAACAGCATAAATAATTAAGTTTTACTACTCTCTTAAACGGCCGATTTATCGGCCGTTTATTTTTGGTTAATCCACAACGCCGCTTTGATGCCGTATCCTGCCAAGACAACCCTAATCAAGAGAACGGCATCGTGACGTTAGATAGCATTATTCAGGTAGTGGTTGAATTTGTTCGCAACCATGAACATTGGGCTATTCCGATTGTTTTCTTTTTAGCTTTCGGCGAGTCGCTGGCATTTTTGTCACTATTGTTACCCGCCACGGTAATTCTGCTTGGGTTAGGTGCGCTGGTAGGAGAAAGCGGGATCGCATTCTGGCCACTATGGATTGCCGCTAGCGTCGGCGCTTTTATGGGCGATTGGGTCTCATACTGGTTTGGCGATCGCTATCAGCATCAGGTTGAGCACATGTGGCCGCTTTCTCGTCATCCGCATTTGATGGTGCGCGGACATGCATTCTTTGAACGCTGGGGAACCTGGGGCGTATTTATTGGCCGGTTTTTTGGCCCACTGCGTGCCGTTGTTCCTCTGGTGGCGGGGATTTGCGGGATGCCGAAGCGGTATTTTCAACTGGCAAATTTACTCTCGGCCATCGTTTGGGGATTCGCCATGTTGGCTCCCGGCGCTTTTGGCATTCAAGGGCTGAACGGCTGGCTTGATTAAGTTTCGCTGGGTTTTATAGCACTTTGCGTACTGCTTCGCAGACTTTGCTTACTCGCTCTGGACATCCATACAGTATATTATTACCGTGACGTTCAGAAAAAGTCATCAAGGTGGAGGCAGGGTGGATTCCAGCATATTTTATGGTTTAGCGGGCGGCGTTGTCGGCCTGCTGCTGGGTTGGTTACTGGCAAGTTTGCGTATGCAACAGCATCGATTGACGCTGGAAGGCGATTTGCGCCTGCATCAGCAGGAAATTACGCAGCTTCAGCAAGAACAGCAAACGCTGATACAGCAACGCCAGCAGCAAGAACAACAGGTGCGAGAAAAAGAACAAGAACTACGCACGTTGTATAGCCAATTTGCAGCGACGCAGGAGAAGTTAAACCAACAGTCGATCTGGCGTGATGAATATGAACAACTCAATCAAGAACTTCGCGCTCTGCGCGAAGTCAACAGCGCGCAGGAGGCCGAACTGCGCGAAGTGACGATTCGCTTAGAAGAAACTCGACTGGGGGCTGAAGAAAAGCAGCGCTTGCTGATTAACAGCGAGCAGCGCCTGAGTGCCCAGTTTGAAAATCTCGCTAACCGTATTTTTGAGCAGAGTGGAAAGCGTGTTGAAGAACAAAATCGGCAAAGCCTGAATGGCTTGCTAAGCCCGTTGCGTGAACAGCTCGATGGTTTTCGTCGTCAGGTTCAAGAGAGCTTTGGGCAAGAATCGCGTGAGCGACATACGCTGGCTCATGAAATTCGCAATCTCCAGCAGTTGAATGCGCAAATGGCGCGCGAAGCCGTTAACCTGACCAAGGCCTTGAAAGGGGACAATAAAACGCAAGGTAACTGGGGTGAGGTGGTACTCAGCCGCGTTTTAGAGGCCTCGGGCCTGCGTGAAGGATATGAATATCAAACGCAGGTGAGTGTGCAGGTTGGAGTGAATAACCGCATGCAGCCGGATGTGATTGTGCGTCTTCCGCAGGGTAAAGACGTGGTGGTTGATGCCAAGATGTCGCTGGTGGCTTATGAGCGTTACTTTAATGCCGAGGATGACGCAGTGCGAGAACTCGCTTTGCAAGAACATGTCGCCTCGGTTAAAGGACATATTCGCCAGCTAGGGCGTAAAGATTATCAGCAGCTCCCCGGGTTGCGTTCGCTGGATTATGTCTTGATGTTTATCCCCGTCGAGCCTGCTTTCTTGGCTGCTATCGATCGCGAGCCAGAACTGATTAGCGAAGCATTACGACATAACATTATGCTGGTTAGTCCAACGACCTTACTGGTTGCGTTGCGTACTATCAGTAATTTGTGGCGCTATGAACATCAAAGCCAAAATGCGCAGAAGATCGCCGAACGTGCATCGAAGCTATACGACAAAATGCGTTTATTCGTTGATGATATGGAATCTCTTGGGCAGAGTCTGGATAAGTCACAGGCAAGTTATCGTCAGGCAATGAACAAACTGGCGCAAGGCCGTGGTAATCTGATAGGACAAGTCGAGAGTTTCCGTACTCTGGGAGTGGAAGTGAAACGGCCAATTAGCCCTTCACTTGCTGAAGAAGCCCGACTGGAAAATGAACCCGAAGATGAGGAGTTTGCTGAACCTGCGGATTACGCTGCCCAGCAACCTGCCATAAGAGTCGCTAACGGACTCGATGATTAACACTGCTCCTTGCTTCGACTAGGCCGAGCACTGTTCGCACCACCGAACAGCGCTTAATCGCGTAGATTCACAATCAATCAGATTAAAAGCAGGCTAAGAAAAAATGGTAGATCAAACGCCGGAAACCACTCATTTCGGTTTCAAAACCGTCGCCACCACTGAAAAAGCGAGCAAAGTTGCTCAGGTATTCCACTCCGTTGCGGCAAAATACGACTTGATGAATGATCTCATGTCATTTGGCATCCATCGGGTTTGGAAGCGTTTTACCATTGATTGCAGCGGCGTTCGTCGTGGGCAAAAGGTGCTTGATCTTGCCGGTGGTACGGGCGATCTGGCAGCAAAATTTTCACGTATTGTGGGCGAGCAGGGCGAAGTTGTTCTGGCGGATATCAACGATTCCATGCTGAAGATTGGCCGTGAGAAACTGCGCAATCTGGGCGTGATTGGCAATATCAACTACGTTCAGGCAAACGCTGAAGCGTTGCCGTTCCCAGATAACCATTTTGACTGCATTACCATTGCCTTTGGCCTGCGTAACGTGACCGATAAAGATAAAGCTCTGCGCTCTATGTATCGCGTGTTGAAGCCGGGTGGACGCCTGCTGGTGCTGGAGTTCTCTAAGCCGTTACTTGAGCCACTGAATAAAGCCTATGATGCTTATTCATTCCACATCTTGCCAAAAATTGGTGAGCTGGTGGCGCATGATTCTGAAAGCTATCGCTATTTGGCCGAATCTATTCGCATGCACCCCGATCAAGAAACGCTGAAATCCATGATGGATGACGCAGGTTTTGAAAACACCACGTATTTCAACTTAACCGGTGGGATTGTTGCTCTACATCGTGGTTACAAGTTTTAACTGAAGGATCGTTATGCTGACCCCATTGCTAAACCCATTATTGACTGGTGCGATTGAAACGGCGCTCAACCGAATCTTGTACCGCGATCGGGCGCTAAACAGCGCTCGTCAGCGCCTAACAGGTAAAGTGCTGGGGGTTTTCGTCAATGAAATAAACTCGCCGCTCTATTTGGCTTTTAGTGAAAGCCGCTTGGATGTTTTAGGCGCATGGGAAGACAACACGGATTGCAGCGTCACGACGAGGTTATCCGTGTTACCTGAACTGCGCGATCGCCAGCAACTGACTGCGCTTATTCGTTCCGGTGATCTAAACGTAGAAGGCGATATTCAGGTGGTGCAGCAGTTCATCGGCCTGCTGGATTTAGCTGAATGGGATCCTGCTGAGCTGCTAGCGCCGTACACGGGCGATATTGTTGCTCAGGGGATGAGCCAGTTTTTGCGTAAAGGCGCCAGCTTTATCGCCACGGGTTGTAAACGCCAACAGCAGTATATTGGCCAAGCGATGACCGAAGAGTGGCGTGTGGCTCCGGGTGCATTAGAAGCAGCGTGGTTTAATGACGAGGTTGATGCCGTCAATCGTCAGACGGAAAGTCTGGATAAGCGACTTTCACAGCTTGAGGACAAGGTATGACGCCAACGGAACTGTGCCGCTTTTATTTGATTGTTCGTGTTTTCCTCACATACGGCCTCGATGAACTGATCCCGAAAATGCGCATTACCTTGCCGTTGCGCATGGGCAGGCATTTGCTGTTTTGGATGCGTAACAAGCATAAAGACAAGCCTCTAGGCGAACGCCTGCGTTTGGCATTACAGGAGTTAGGGCCGGTTTGGATTAAGTTTGGCCAGATGATGTCGACGCGACGCGACCTGTTCCCGCCAACGATCGCCGATCAACTGGCGCTGCTTCAAGATCGTGTTGCGCCTTTTGATGGTGCTCTTGCTCGCAAGCAAATTGAAGATTCAATGGGCGGTCCGCTTGAGCAATGGTTTGATGATTTCGACCAAAACGCGCTGGCTTCGGCTTCTATCGCTCAGGTTCATACGGCTAAATTAAAAGAAAACGGTCGCGAGATCGTTCTGAAAGTGATTCGCCCCGATATTCTGCCCATTATCAAAGCTGACGTGCGCCTGATGTACCGTTTTGCGGACTGGGTCCCGAAGCTGATGCCGGATGGCCGCCGCTTACGCCCGCGTGAAGTGGTGCGTGAATACGAAAAAACGTTGTTGGATGAGCTCAATTTGCTGCGAGAAGCGGCGAACGCTATTCAGCTGCGTCGTAATTTCGAAGACAGCCCAATGCTGTATGTTCCCGAGATTTACTCTGATTACTGCCGTGAAAATGTGTTGGTGATGGAGAGAATCTACGGTATTCCTGTGTCTGATTTGCCTGCTTTACATGCGCAAAACACCAATATGAAACTGTTGGCCGAGCGCGGTGTGCAGGTCTTCTTTACTCAGGTATTCCGCGATAGTTTCTTCCATGCAGATATGCACCCTGGCAATATTTTTGTCAGCTATGAACACCCGGAGAATCCGCAATATATCGGTATAGATTGCGGCATCGTGGGCAGCTTGAACAAAGACGATAAACGCTATCTGGCAGAAAACTTCATTGCGTTCTTCAATCGTGATTACCGTAAGGTTGCAGAGCTGCACGTTGACTCAGGTTGGGTTCCGCGTGATACCAACATTGAAGATTTTGAATTTGCTATTCGCACCGTGTGTGAACCTATTTTCGAAAAGCCATTGGCCGAAATCTCGTTTGGTCATGTGCTGCTAAATCTGTTCAATACTGCGCGACGCTTCAACATGGAAGTGCAGCCGCAGTTGGTTCTATTGCAAAAAACACTGCTGTATGTGGAAGGATTGGGGCGTCAGCTTTATCCGCAGTTAGATCTGTGGACCACAGCCAAGCCTTTCTTAGAAACATGGCTGCGCGATCAGGTGGGTATACCTGCGATTATTCGTTCTTTGAAAGAGAAAGCGCCGTTCTGGGCTGAAAAGCTGCCGGAACTGCCAGAGCTGTTCTATGACAGTCTGCAACAGCATAAAGCCTTGCAGCAGAGCGTCGATCGCGTATTCACACAGCTCGATAAACAACGTAATCGCCATGGACGTTCACGATATTTGTTTGGGATTGGCGCTACACTATTACTGAGTGGTACGATTTTGGTTGCCGCGAAAATTGCAGTCTGGCCAGTTTGGGTTATTGCTGGCGGATGTGTGGCTTGGATCGCTGGATGGCGTTATACCCGCCAGTAGATACCCAAAACGAGTAATTCATCGTTCCTAGCGCATACTTTTGATTAATTGTTATTGGTTAGTAGTTCAATATTTCTGCGTGACTACCGTATAATGCGGCGCACGAATAACCCCTATCAATAGAGGTGATTAAAATGGGTGGTATCAGTATTTGGCAGTTGTTGATTATTGCAGTGATCGTAGTACTGCTGTTTGGTACTAACAAGCTGCGTACTCTGGGTTCCGATCTTGGTGCGTCAATCAAAGGTTTTAAAAAGGCGATTGGTGATGAGGATAAAACTCCACCGTCGACTAACACAAACAGCACTGCGGCACCGCAGGATGCAGACTTTAAGTCTCTGTCTGAGCAGCAGCCTGAAGTGAAGAAAGAAGAATCTAAGAGCCAGAACAAAGAGCAGGTGTAAGCCGTGTTTGACATCGGGTTTGGTGAGCTGCTGCTGGTAATGGTGATAGGTCTAGTTGTACTAGGCCCTGAACGTTTGCCTGTTGCAGTGCGTACGGTTGCCGGATGGATCAGGGCGCTGCGATCTCTTGCGGCCTCTGTTCAGAACGAACTGTCGCAAGAGTTAAAGCTTCAGGAACTACAGGATAGTTTGAAGAAAGCCGAAAGCGCTGGTCTTCAGAATCTGACCCCTGAGCTAAAAGCCTCAATGGATGAGCTAAAAGAAGCCGCAGAGTCAATGAAGCGCAGTTATCAGACTCAGGTTGCTGAGCCTGTTGCACAGGCAGCTGAAACTATCCATAAACCGGATGTGACAGACCCTGAAGCGTTTCACGACGAAGTCGATGCAGGCTTAAGAGAAGATGAGCGCAAGCGTGCCGAAGCCGTTAAGGTGGAAGCAACCAATGCAACATCGGCTGAGCCGGTAGCCACAGAGGACGCTTTGGTCGATGCTGAAAAACCAGCAGTGAAAATGCCAGAGCAGCCTGTTCCCTCTCACTCTACAACAAGCGATCGTTAAAGCATGGCCGTTGATGATACCCAGCCTCTGATTAGCCATTTAATCGAGCTACGTAAGCGACTCTTAAATTCGATTATTTGTATTCTGGTGGTATTCCTGGCGCTGGTCTATTTTTCCAACGACATTTACCACCTGATTGCATCGCCGCTGATTAAGCAGCTGCCACAGGGCGCTAGCATGATCGCCACCGATGTCGCATCGCCGTTCTTTACGCCGATTAAGCTAACGATGATGGTGTCGGTGTTTGTTTCTGCTCCGATGATTTTGTTCCAAATTTGGGCTTTTGTGGCTCCAGCCCTTTATAAGCATGAACGCCGTTTGCTGATGCCATTGCTGGTTTCAAGCTCGTTCTTGTTCTATTTAGGTATGGCGTTTGCCTACTTTATCGTGTTCCCACTGGCGTTTGGTTTCTTCGCGAAAACAGCACCGATTGGTGTGACAATCGCAACGGATATCAATAATTATCTCGATTTCGTTATGGCGCTCTTTATGGCGTTTGGCGTGTCGTTTGAGGTTCCGGTAGCCATTATTTTACTGTGCTGGAGCGGGGTGACTACGCCAGCGGAGTTAAAACAGAAACGCCCATACGTGATCGTGGGTGCCTTCGTGCTGGGCATGTTGCTCACGCCGCCTGACGTGTTCTCACAAACACTGCTGGCGATCCCAATGTGTATCCTGTTTGAAATCGGCGTGTTCTTCGCCCGGTTCTACGTGGGTAAACGTCGTTCTCGCAGTGACGAGGATGAGGGAAACGAAGAAGATACCGACGAGCAGTCAAAACAAGGCTGACACAATAAGTGCCAGAGGCCGCCGAAAGGGCGGCCTCTTTACATGGTTTTTGGAGTGCTTTCATGCTGGATATTGGCGTTAACTTAACAAGCAGTCAGTTTGCCAAAGATGTTCCTCTGGTTGTTGAGCGGGCACGCACGGCTGGGGTGAACGCTATGCTGATCACCGGTACCGATGTGCATGAGAGCAAACGTGCTATCACCATGGCACAGGAATATACAAATTACTGCTGGGCAACGGCCGGTGTTCATCCGCACAATGCCAGTTCGTGGAATAACCAATGCGCCGAGGAAATTGCCGCGTTGGCTGCTGTGCCTGAAGTGGTCGCCGTTGGCGAATGTGGTCTTGATTTTGACCGTAACTTTTCGACTCCAGATGAACAAGAGCGGGCTTTTACCGCCCAGTTGGCGTTAGCGTCAGAGCTCAACAAACCGCTGTTTTTGCATTGCCGTTCGGCACATGAAAAATTTATCGCTCTATTGCGTCCTTGGTTAGCCAAAATACCCGGCGCGGTAGTACATTGTTTTACCGGTAGCCGTGAAGAGCTGCATGAATGTTTGGATCTGGGGCTGTATATCGGCATCACCGGATGGGTTTGTGATGAGCGACGTGGTCTCGAGCTGCGCGCCATGCTGCCCGAGATCCCAACCGAGCGTCTATTGCTTGAAACAGACGCCCCCTATTTACTGCCGCGTGACTTAGAAAACAAACCTAAATCGCGACGTAATGAACCCTGTTTCTTACCGCACATCGTTTCACAGGTCGCTGGCTGGCGTCAGCAGGATGTGGAGTGGTTAAAGCAGGTTACTGAAAATAATGCCCGCCAACTTTTTCGGCTGGTATGAGTAAGGAGAATAACGTGAGCTATGCATTTCCAGGGGCCTTCCCAGGCCGTCGTCTGCGTCGTGTTCGTCGCCATGATTTCAGCCGTCGTTTAGTTGCTGAAAACGTTCTGACCGTAGACGATCTGATTTACCCCGTGTTTGTCATGGAAGGCAAGAATCATCAGGAAGAAGTTTCCTCAATGCCGGGGGTGCACCGTATGACGATCGATCTGCTGATCAAAGAAGCAGAAGCGATCGCCAAACTGGGCGTACCGGTATTGTCGCTGTTCCCGGTTATTGGCACAGACAAAAAATCACTGCACGCAGAGGAAGCTTATAACCCTGATGGGCTGGTGCAGCGCGCCGTTCGTGCGCTGAAAGATGCGGTTCCTGAACTTGGTTTGCTGACCGATGTGGCGTTAGACCCTTATACCACTCATGGTCAGGATGGGGTTATTGACGCTGATGGCTACGTTATTAACGACATCACTAAAGAGATTCTGGTGCGTCAGGCACTCTCTCATGCCGAAGCCGGTGCTGAAATTATTGCACCGAGCGATATGATGGATGGGCGTATTGGCGCCATTCGCGATCAGCTCGAAGCCCAGCAGATGGTCAATACCCAGATCATGGCGTACTCCGCTAAATATGCTTCTTGCTACTACGGCCCATTCCGTGATGCATTGGGCTCTTCTGGCAATCTGAAAGGGGGTAATAAGAAAACCTATCAGATGGATCCAGCCAATAGCGATGAAGCCTTGCAAGAAGTTGCTCAGGATCTGCAAGAGGGCGCGGATATGGTGATGGTAAAACCGGGTATGCCATATCTGGATATGGTGCGTCGTGTGAAAGACACCTTCGGTGTGCCGACTTTTGCCTATCAGGTTTCCGGTGAGTATGCGATGCATATGGCCGCAATCCAAAATGGCTGGTTGCAAGAAAAACCAGCCATTATGGAATCTCTGATTTGCTTCAAGCGCGCGGGCGCCGACGGCGTGCTGACTTATTTCGCCAAGCGTGTTGCCCAGTGGCTGCATGATGCAGAAATGAATCGCTAATCATTGTTTGATTTGAGAAGACAAGAACCGCCGTTGATATCTCACGGCGGTTTTTTTGTTTAACGTTTTTCGAAATCCGTATTCTCAACGCTTTGCTGTACAGGTTTATTGAGCAGGTTAAGCAATAGAATGGCTCGTTTTTCACCATCGGCTTCGGTGTAAATGGCTTCAAAACCTTCAAATGCACCGCTGGTGATCACTACGGTATCGCCGGGCGCTGGGGTATCAGGATCAATGCATTCAGTCGGGGGCGCCGTCATCAATTGCTTGATAACCTTAAAAGGAATGGTGACCGGTAGAGATCCAAATCGAACGAAATGGCTGACACCGCGCGTAGATTGTACCGTGGTGGTATGGACTCTTTCAGGGTCGAGCTCGATAAACATGTAGTTAGGGAACATGGGTTCCTTCACCTGTGTACGTTTGCCGCGAACGATTTTCTCCAACGTAATCATTGGAGTAAAGCAGGGAATTTCCTGACGCGTTAGATGCTCTTTCGCACGCTCTAGTTGACCTCTTTTGCAATACAGCAGATACCACGATTCCATAACAACCTACGATTTAATGACTTACCCAGAGCATAGCAAAAGGTCGGATTGATAGACAGTTTCAGCTATTTATAGCGAGTATCTGCTATTGCTTACGCCGAGGTTTTACATTTTTTGCCACTTCAGGCAGAAGATCACAGCGTTGACCATAATTATTAGTTATAAATATCGCCCTATATAACCATTCGGGTTAGGTGTGGTTTCGGCGTGATAAAGCGCAATAAAATCATTCTCAATGCTAGGAGAAATTCCCATGGAGTTGTTTTTACTGAGTAACGGTAAGGTTTCCGGTGAATCTGAATTGCTGGGTTATGCAAAAGGACCCATTCAGTCCATGCTGCTAAGCAAGAAGATACGTTCTGCGGTACTGGTGCCCTATGCTGTGATCCGCGGTAACTACGACGCGCGTGCCGCAGAGTTAGAGAACTCATTAGGTATTCAAGTGACAAGCCTGCATCATTTTGACGATCCGGTTAAAGCCATTGAAGAGGCTGAATGTATTCTGGTGAGCGGCGGTAATACCTGGCTGCTGAACCAAATGCTGCATGAGAATGGCCTAATTGTGCCGATTCAGCGCGCGGTACGTGAACGTGAGATCCCCTATATCGGCTGGAGTGCCGGTTGTAACGTGGCAACGCCAAGCATTCGAACCACCAACGATATGCCGGTGCGCAATAGCGTGGTACTGCCTGCGCTAGGTTTGTTCCCTGTTCAGATCAACCCGCACTACATCGATGCCCACCTGAGTGGTCATATGGGGGAAACGCGCGACGAGCGTATTGCCGAGTTTTGTGCGGTGAATCCAAGTGAATATGTAATTGCGTTACGTGAAGGTAGCTTGCTGCATGTCTCTGGTGATGAGCTGGAATACTACAGCGTGAAAGCTCAGGGATTTAAAGTATTCCGTCACAATCAAGAAACTCATGAGTATTTTGATACACAAGCATTGGCCGATATGGTGCCTTTTCGCTGCTGTTAACCGTCAATGAACAAAGATATTCCGTTTGTTGCGGGCAGCCTATCGAATGATAATGCTTATTAAAGCAATTAGTTACCTGCTTGTAACAAAAGTGCAGCAACCAGAGTGAAGAACGCTTATAATGGGTTCTTCACCAGCCCAATAAGAAAGCTATGAAATACCGTGACTTGCGCGAATTCCTCTCTTTGCTGGAACAGAGAGGTGAGCTAAAACGCATCAGCCAGCCAATCGATCCTTATCTGGAAATGACAGAAATTGCGGACCGCACTTTGCGTGCCGGTGGCCCGGCGTTGCTGTTTGAAAATCCTAAGGGATATGACATTCCTGTTTTGTGCAACCTGTTTGGTACAGCAAAGCGTGTCGCCTTAGGTATGGGACAGGAAGATGTTAGCGCGTTGCGTGAAGTCGGTAAGCTGTTGGCATTTTTAAAAGAACCAGAGCCGCCAAAGGGGTTTCGCGATCTGTTTGATAAACTGCCTCAGTTTAAACAGGTTCTGAATATGCCGACGAAACGGCTGAGCACTGCGCCGTGCCAAGAACTTATTTGGCAGGGAGATGATGTAGATTTAGGTCGTATTCCGGTTATGCATTGCTGGCCTGAAGACGCAGCACCGCTGATTTCGTGGGGGCTGACTGTGACCCGTGGCCCGAATAAAGAGCGGCAGAACCTTGGCATCTATCGCCAGCAGGTTCTGGGCAAGAATAAAGTCATTATGCGCTGGCTGTCTCATCGCGGCGGTGCGCTTGATTTCCAAGAGTGGTGCCAAGCTCATCCAGGTGAACGCTTCCCGGTGTCCGTGGCTTTAGGCGCCGATCCAGCGACAATACTCGGCGCGGTGACGCCAGTGCCGGATACGCTTTCTGAATATGCGTTTGCAGGATTATTACGCGGCAATAAGAGCGAGGTCGTTAAATGTATTTCTAACGATCTGGAAGTGCCTGCCAGCGCTGAAATTGTGTTGGAAGGCTATATCGAGCCGGGTGAGATGGCGCCAGAAGGACCTTATGGCGACCACACGGGTTATTACAATGAAATCGATAATTTCCCCGTCTTTACCGTGACGCATATTACCCAGCGTCGTGATCCTATCTATCATTCGACCTATACCGGACGTCCACCGGATGAACCTGCGGTGATGGGACTGGCATTAAACGAAGTTTTTGTGCCTATTCTGCAAAAGCAGTTCCCGGAAATAGTGGATTTCTATCTGCCGCCGGAAGGGTGTTCATATCGAATGGCGGTCGTCACGATGAAGAAACAGTACGCCGGTCATGCCAAGCGCGTGATGATGGGCGTCTGGTCGTTTTTACGCCAATTTATGTACACCAAATTTGTCATTGTTTGTGATGACGATATCAATGCTCGAGATTGGAACGACGTTATTTGGGCTATCACTACTCGAATGGATCCCGCGCGTGATACGGTGATGATTGAAAATACACCGATAGATTATCTTGATTTCGCTTCACCGGTGTCGGGGCTGGGTTCCAAAATGGGACTGGATGCCACCAACAAATGGCCGGGTGAAACACAACGCGAATGGGGACGCCCCATTGTTATGGATGAAAAAGTCCGCACGCGGATTGATGCCATCTGGGATGAACTGGCAATTCTGGAAGATAACCATACTGACGCTAAGAATAGCCGCAAGCCTAATTAACGGCGGCTGTCTGGTTATGCAAAACCCTTTATCCGATAGAGTAACTACATGACAACGTTGAGCTGTAAAGTCACTTCCGTTGAGGCTATCACCGATACGGTTTATCGCGTTCGCTTAGTGCCGGAAGCACCGGTTTCGTTTCGCGCAGGCCAGTATTTGATGGTTGAAATGGATGAGCGTGACAAGCGTCCGTTCTCTATGGCTTCAACGCCATTGGAAAAGGATTTTATCGAACTGCATATCGGCGCTTCAGAGATCAATCTCTATGCGATGGCGGTAATGGATCGCATCCTGAAAGATCGTGTGGTGAATGTTGATATCCCTCACGGCGAAGCTTGGCTGCGCGAAGAGGGCGATCGTCCATTAGTGTTGATCGCCGGTGGTACCGGATTCTCCTACACTCGCTCTATTCTGATGATGGCGCTGGCACAGCAGCCTAATCGTGAAATCGCGATTTATTGGGGTGGACGTGAATCCAAGTATTTGTACGATCTGGCTGAGTTAGAAGCGCTGCAAGAAAAACACCCACAGCTGAAGGTTATCCCTGTGGTCGAACAGCCTGAAGAGGGCTGGAACGGCCGAACCGGTACCGTTTTGAGCGCAGTTTTGCAAGACTACGGCTCGCTGGCAGAATACGATATCTACATCGCTGGGCGTTTTGAAATGGCGAAGATTGCGCGTGAGCGTTTCTGCGCCGAACGTGAAGCCAAAGTAGAGCATATGTTTGGCGATGCATTTGCGTTCATCTGATATAACGCATCTGCTAGTAGTAAGGTGTATCGACTGCTAGCAGATGATGTTCTGCCAGAAATAAAAAACCCGCCCCTGACAGGCGGGAAGTACGGCAACTAAACTATTTATACCCGCTCGAATACGGTCGCAATACCCTGACCTAAACCAATACACATGGTTGCCAGACCAAACTGTACGTCACGGCGCTCCATCAGATTCAGCAGTGTGGTTGAGATACGTGAACCGGAACAGCCGAGTGGATGGCCTAAGGCGATTGCCCCGCCGTTAAGATTCACCTTTTCATCTAACACATCCAGCAGCCCAAGATCTTTTAGACATGGTAAGGTCTGAGCGGCAAACGCCTCGTTCAATTCAAACTGCCCGATATCTGAGATGCTCAGCCCTGCACGCTTTAAGGCGAGCTGTGTAGCGGGCACAGGGCCATATCCCATAATGGAAGGATCGCAGCCCACTACGGCCATTGAACGGATGCGTGCGCGTGGTTTTAAGCCCAACGATTTGGCGCGTGACTCGCTCATCAGCAGCATCGCCGATGCACCATCGGAAAGTGCTGAGGAGGTGCCTGCCGTGACGGTACCATTTACCGGATCGAAGGCGGGCCTTAGCGCTGCCAAGCTGGCGACGGTGGTTTCAGGGCGAATGACTTCATCATTAAACAGCATTTTCAATACGCCGTCGGCATCGTGACCTGCAGTAGGGACGATCTCGTTTTTAAATGCGCCAGAGGTTGTGGCGGCATAGGCGCGCTGATGCGAGCGAGCGGCAAATTCGTCCTGCATTTCACGGCTGATTTTGTGCATTTTCGCCAGCATTTCGGCGGTCAGCCCCATCATCCCTGCCGCTTTGGCAACGGTGCGGCTTAGGCCTGGGTGGAAATCAACGCCGTGGCTCATCGGCACGTGGCCCATATGCTCAACGCCGCCAATCAGACTAATTTGTGCGTCGCCGATCATAATGGCGCGAGCGGCATCGTGAATCGCCTGCATCGATGAACCGCACAGACGGTTAACCGTCGTCGCTGGTACGCTATGTGGCAGTTCAGCCAACAGCGCGGCATTACGTGCAATATTAAAGCCTTGTTCCAACGTTTGTTGTACGCAGCCCCAGTAAATATCGTCGATCTCTTTTGCATCAACGTTTGGGTTGCGGCTAAGTAGCGAACGCATCAGATGCGCCGAAAGATCTTCGGCTCGAACCTGACGATATGCGCCGCCTTTCGAGCGGCCCATCGGCGTACGGACGGCATCAATAACCACCACGTTTTCAATTGAACGGTTTTCCATGATTCCTTCCTTAAGCCTGTTGAGTGGCGCTGGAGGCCATCGTTGCATCGGTCTCAATCGGTGCCGCTGCTGGATAATAGGTCGCGTTGGTTTCTGCTTTGGCGCGCAGGCCTGCTGGCACCTGATACAGTTCGCCTAAATGCTGATAACGCTGGGCCATTTCGACATATTGCGTGGTGCCAATGGTGTCCAGATAGCGGAATGCGCCACCGTGGAACGGAGGGAAACCAATGCCATAGACCAGCGCCATATCTGCTTCTGCAGGGCTTGCCACGATTTTCTCTTCGAAGCAGCGAACGACTTCGTTGATCATCGGGATCATCATCCGAGCGATGATCTCTTCATCACTGAACTGTTCGTTAGATGGTGCCACCTCTGCTAACAGAGCCGCAGTTTGCTCATCTTGCACTTTGCGTGGTTTGCCTTTGCTGTCCTGCTCGTAACGATAGAAGCCTACGGCGTTTTTCTGACCAAAGCGCTGTGCATCAAACATCACATCCACTGCATCGCGATAGTTTTTGCCCATACGCTGCGGGAAACCTTGAGCCATAACCACTTGAGCATGATGTGCCGTGTCGATGCCGACGACGTCGAGCAGATAAGCAGGGCCCATTGGCCAGCCAAACTGTTTCTCCATCACTTTATCCACTTGGCGGAAATCAGCCCCGTCGCGCAACAGCAGGCTAAAACCGGCGAAGTAAGGGAACAACACGCGGTTGACGAAGAAACCAGGGCAATCATTTACTACGATCGGTGTTTTGCCCATTTTGGTGGCATAAGCCACAACGGTACCAATCGTTTGATCGGAGGTTTTAGCGCCGCGAATGATCTCCACCAATGGCATGCGATGCACAGGGTTAAAGAAGTGCATGCCGCAGAAGTTTTCAGGGCGTTGCAGCGAGGCTGCCAACTGATTGATAGGGATGGTAGAGGTATTTGAAGCCAGAATCGCGTCTGGTTTAATCAATGATTCAGCTTCCGCTAATACGGCTGCCTTAATTTTTGGGTTTTCAACTACGGCCTCAACCACGATTTGCGCTTGCTCAATACCCGCGTAGTTCAGCGTAGGTTGGATTGTGGAGAGGATCTGCGCCATTTTCAGGCCATTGATTTTCCCACGTTCGAGCTGTTTATTGAGAAGCTTACCTGCTTCATTCATACCGAGCACCAGCGATTTCTCACTGATGTCTTTCATTAACACAGGCGTACCTTTTAGCGCAGATTGATAGGCAATGCCGCCTCCCATAATACCAGCACCGAGCACCACTGCCTGCGAGGGAACTTGTCCAGACTGGGCAAGTTTCTTTGCTTTGCCTTTCACAAACTGATCGTTGAGGAAAATCCCAACCAGCGCACGAGCTTGAGTAGTGCGGGTTAATGGCACAAAGCTGGCAGTTTCAAGTTTGAGCGCTTCGGCACGTTTTAAACCAGCAGCGGCTTCAATGTTTTTTACCGCGGTGATAGGCGCAGGATAATGTTTCCCTGCGGTTTGCATCACCATGCCTTTGGCCGTGGTGAAGCTCATCAGCGATTCAATCGGGCTGAGTTTTAACGGTTCAAGTTTTGGCTGGCGCTGTGCTTTCCAGTCAAGTTGGCCATCGATGGCTTGGTGCAACATTTTAAGTGCGCCACTGACCAGCTTATCTTGCGATACTACGGCATCGACTAACCCAACTTTTAGGGCTTGTTCGGCACCAATATCTTTACCGGCGGCAATGATCTCCAGTGCGCTATCCGCACCGAGCAGGCGCGGCAAACGTACCGAACCGCCAAAGCCAGGCATAATTCCTAGCTTAGTTTCAGGCAGGCCAATGCGAACGTCCGGCGTGGCGATGCGAAAATCGGTGGCTAATACACACTCACAACCACCGCCCAGCGCATAGCCATTTACGGCGGTAATGGTGGGCACGGGTAAATCTTCTAAACGGTTAAATACGCTATTAGCGAAGTTGAGCCACTCCGTGAGTTTTTCTGCTGGAGCCGCAAATAGAGACAAAAACTCGGTGATATCTGCGCCAACGATAAAAGCGGCTTTGGTTGAGCGCACCAATAGACCACGCAGTTGCGGCTGTTTTTCAAGCACGTCTAGAGCTGCGCCTAAGCTGGCAACAGTTTTGGTATCCAGCTTGTTAATGGCGGCTGGAGCGTCAAATACCAGCTCGGCAATGCCGTCTTCGAGCCAGTTTACATGTAGGTTTTCGCCTTGGTAGAGCATCGTGATCTCCTGAATCAGCGCAGTTGATCTGGTATGACCAGATGCTTTGAAGTGTGGTTTTAATGTTAAATTTTTGCAAACAAAACATTGCGCATTTGCAAACTTGATCACAGAGAGTTGAATGGGGCTTTTGCCAACTTCCTGTTTTTAAGGAGTGCTGTGATAAGATGGAAAAATTCGTTGTGGGCAAAGGGTCATTTACATGGAAACACTAGCTTCGTTGTATTCTGAACACATGGAAACGCTGCAGCAGCGCACCCGTGAGGTTTTAGCGCGTAGTCAACTGGATGGGTTATTGATTCATTCTGGTGAGTTGTTATCGTTGTTCTTAGACGATCGTGATTATCCGTTTAAGGTGAATCCTCAGTTCAAAGCCTGGGTGCCGGTGACTCAAGTACCTAATTGCTGGTTGTGGGTAGACGGTGTGAATAAGCCGAAGCTTTGGTTCTATTCTCCCGTTGATTACTGGTATAGCGTTGAACCACTGCCCGATGCGTTTTGGACTTCTCATGTAGAAATGACCGCTTTGCGTAAAGCAGATGACATCGCACAGCTGTTGCCAAGTGCGCGCGAGCGTGTTGCCTATATCGGCTATGTTCCGCAGCGTGCGCAGTCTTTGGGTATTAAAGCTGAAAATATTAACCCGCAGGCGGTGCTAGATTATCTGCACTACCATCGCGCATACAAAACCGGCTATGAACAAGCGTGTATGCGTGAAGCGCAAAAGACGGCGGTAGTTGGGCATCAAGCAGCACTAGAAGCATTCCAGTCGGGTATGAGTGAGTTTGATATCAATCAGGCATATCTGACGGCAACAGGACATCGTGATACTGATGTACCGTACGACAATATCGTGGCACTGAATGAGCATGCTGCGGTTCTGCACTACACGACGTTACAACATAAGTTGCCTTCTGAAGTCCGTAGCTTCTTGCTTGATGCGGGTGCGGAATATAACGGCTATGCGGCGGATTTAACGCGTACCTATGCGGCTAAAAGCGATAGCGACTTTGCAGCGTTGGTCAGCGACATGAATAAAGAGCAACTGGCGCTGATTGCGACGCTGAAATGTGGTGTACGTTACACGGATTACCATCTGCAAATGCATCAGCGTTTGGCAAAATTGCTCAAAAAACACCATATCCTGAAAGATATCAGTGAAGAAGCTGCCGTGGAGCAAGGGCTGACATGTCCATTCCTACCGCATGGCTTGGGGCATCCGCTTGGGCTACAGGTCCATGATGTTGCAGGTTTTATGCAGGATGAAAATGGTACCCATCTGGCTGCGCCAGAAATGTATCCATTCCTGCGCTGCACGCGCATCATGGAACCGGGTATGGTGATGACGATCGAACCTGGCCTGTACTTTATTGATTCACTGCTCGCGCCGTGGAAAGAAGGGAAGTTTAGTCAGCACTTTGATTGGGCTCGCATTGATGCTTTCCGCCCTTACGGCGGGATCCGTATTGAAGATAACGTAATTTTCCATGAGAAATCAGTGGAAAATATGACGCGCGATCTGCATTTGGATTGATGAGTCAGCCTTATCTTATTCCCGCTGAGGCGCTGAGCTTCAGCGAGGAAATCAAAAAAAGCCGCTTCATTACCTTGTTGGCACATACGACGGGTAGCGAAGCGGCAAAAGCTTTTGTCACTCAGGTGAAATCCGAGCATCCTGATGCGCGTCATCATTGCTGGGCGTTTGTTGCCGGTGCACCGGATGATTCTCAACAGTTAGGTTTCTCAGATGACGGTGAGCCGTCGGGAACGGCGGGAAAGCCAATGCTTGCTCAACTGATGGGCAGTCATATTGGTGAAATCACGGCGGTCGTTGTGCGTTATTATGGCGGCATCCGATTGGGAACCGGTGGTTTGGTTAAAGCCTACGGTGGCGGTGTTCAACAAGCATTAAAACTTTTGCCAGTAGAGCGTAAAGTGCCGCAGGCTGAGTATACTTTGCAGTGTGACTATGGATTATTGACCCAAGTTGAAGCCGTTATAGCGCAGGTTGGGGGTGAGATCTTGCAGAGTGATTATGCTGTTGATGTGCTGCTGACGGTGAGTTTGCCTGTGCTGGTTGTAGAAGACGTCGCTGAAAAGTTACGCAACATGAGCCGTGGCTCATTGCAATTACATCAGACTTCGTAATAATCCCCCGCATTATCTTTTTTGTTGTACTTATTACTCTTTAATTGAGCAAGGAACGTGCCCGAATGCATTTTCGTGCCATTATCCGCATCGTCGGTTTACTCGTCATATTGTTCTCTGGAACTATGATCATCCCGGGGCTTGTTGCCCTGATTTATCGTGACGGTGCAGGCCGGGCGTTTACTCAAACTTTCTTTGTTGCGCTAACGATTGGTACTTTGCTGTGGTGGCCACAGCGTAAGCAAAAACATGAGCTAAAACCGCGTGAAGGTTTTTTGATAGTTGTGCTGTTCTGGACGGTGTTGGGCAGCGTTGGGGCATTGCCTTTCCTGTTTTCAGAGCGCCCGAACCTCAGCGTGACGGACGCCTTCTTTGAATCTTTCTCAGGATTAACGACCACGGGGGCAACGACTCTTGTTGGTTTAGATAACCTCCCTAAAGCTATTTTATTCTATCGACAAATGCTGCAATGGCTTGGCGGTATGGGGATCATCGTCTTGGCCGTCGCTATTTTGCCTATTTTAGGTGTCGGCGGATTACAGCTCTATCGTGCTGAAATGCCGGGGCCGCTAAAAGATAATAAGATGCGCCCACGTATTGCTGAAACGGCCAAAACATTATGGTTTATCTACGTTTTGCTGACCGTTGCGTGTGCCGTGGCGTTGTGGGGGGCGGGGATGGATGTCTTCGACGCCATTTCTCATAGCTTCTCGACTATCGCGATTGGGGGATTCTCCACACACGATGCCAGCATAGGCTATTTCAACAGTCCTACCATCAATACCATTATTGCTGTGTTCCTACTGATTTCCGGTTGTAACTTCAGCTTGCACTTTGCGCTCCTTAGCGGGCGAAGCTTGAAAGTGTATTGGCGCGATCCTGAGTTCCGTATGTTCATTTTTGTTCAGTTGACGCTGGTGGCGATCTGTACCCTTGTTCTGTGGTGGCATAACGTTTATCAAACTGGGCTGCAAACGGTGAATCAGGCATTTTTCCAAGTGGTTTCAATGGCGACAACCGCTGGGTTTACCACTGACAGCATTGCGCACTGGCCGTTATTCCTTCCTGTGCTTCTATTATGTTCCGCATTCATAGGCGGCTGTGCGGGTTCAACGGGCGGGGGGCTGAAAGTCATCCGTATTCTGCTGCTGTTCTTGCAGGGATCTCGTGAACTCAAGCGATTGGTGCATCCTAATGCGGTTTACACCATCAAGTTAGGCAGCCGAGCTTTGCCAGAGCGTATCCTTGAAGCGGTGTGGGGATTCTTCTCCGCCTACGCATTAGTCTTCATCATTAGTATGCTTGCGATTATCGCGACAGGGGTTGATGATTTCTCTGCGTTCGCTGCCGTGGTCGCTACATTGAACAACCTCGGACCAGGGTTAGGGGTGGTTGCGGATAACTTTACCTCTATGAATGATGCGGCTAAATGGGTGTTGGTCGTCACCATGCTGTTTGGTCGATTAGAAGTCTTCACCTTATTAGTGCTGTTTACGCCAACGTTTTGGCGTAACTAAAGTATTCACGATTAATTATGGATAATGCCAGAGGCCGTAAGCCATGAAGAAAACATTAGTGCTTTATTCAAGCCAAGATGGACAGACAAAAGCTATCGCCTCTTATATCGCTTCAGCGTTATCTGAAACGACGATGTGCGATGTGCAAGATTTGGCAATCTCGATGGATATCGATCTTGCCAACTACCAGGCGATCGTGATTGGTGCATCGGTTCGCTACGGACATTTTCAACGTGCGCTATATCAGTTCACCAAAATGAATACTGCTCAGTTAAATACAATGCCGAGTGCTTTCTTTGCGGTAAACCTCACGGCCCGTAAACCTGAGAAGAGAACTCCACAGACCAATGCGTATACGCGTAAGTTCTTGCTTGCTACGCCTTGGCAGCCAAAACTATGTTCGGTGTTTGCTGGGGCGCTGCGTTATCCACGATATGGTTGGCTAGATAAGTTTATGATCAAACTTATTATGAAAATGACCGGTGGGGAAACGGATACGACTAAAGAAGTTGAATATACGGATTGGCAGGATGTAGAGCGCTTTGCACAGGGATTTGTCCGTTTAACCAGCAGTGTGGTGCGATAATCATCACAAAACACAACTTTTGTTGATAAATTACGCGGTCAGTAATTATTTTCAAATAAACACTTGTCAGTCGTTC
>NZ_FMIQ01000037.1 GCF_900095695.1 Hafnia alvei
TGTTCGCAGGGGGAGGAGCCGATCGAGATTCTTACCAACATCACCGCACAGTTCCCTCCCTGCAAAGGGGAGGGTTAGTGTGGGGTCATTACCCCAATATCACGGGAGGGTTATGACTTACCCGCAATCAGCCCATCTTTTCGAAACATGCTTTTAATCCCGCGTACCGCCTGACGAATACGATCTTGGTTTTCGATCAGCGCGAAACGAACGTGGGTATCGCCGTAGTCACCAAAACCAATCCCCGGAGAAACGGAGACTTTGGCATCGGCCAACAGCTTTTTGGCAAATTCTAGCGATCCAAGGTGCGCATAGGCATCGGGGATTTTTGCCCAAACATACATCGATGCTTTAGGGTTTTCTACCATCCAACCGGCCTCATGCAGGCCTTTGACCAGCACGTTGCGACGTTGACGGTATTGCTCGGCAATATCTCGCACGCATTGCTGATCGCCTTCGAGAGCGGCAATCGCCGCCACCTGCAACGGAGTAAAAGTACCGTAGTCGTGGTAGCTCTTGATGCGCGCCAGTGCGTTAACCAGCTCAGGATTGCCGACCATAAAACCGATGCGCCAGCCAGCCATGTTGTAGCTTTTTGACAGGGTGAAAAACTCGACGGCAACGTCTTTGGCGCCGGGGATTTGCATAATCGAGGGTGCTTTCCAGCCGTCATACACAATGTCGGCATAGGCCAAATCGTGTACCACTAAAATATCGTGTTCTTTGGCCAGCTTGATGACGCGCTCAAAGAAATCTAATTCAACGCACTGGGCGGTAGGGTTTGAAGGAAAGCCCAGAATCATCATTTTAGGCTTGGGAATACTTTCGCGAATGGCGCGTTCTAGTTCGTTGAAAAAGTCGATGCCTGAAACCAGCGGCACCGACCGCACCTGCGCACCCGCAATGACCGCGCCGTAAATATGAATGGGGTAGCTAGGATTCGGTACTAAAACGGTATCGCCATGATCGAGCGTGGCCAGCATCAAATGCGCCAGCCCCTCTTTTGATCCGATGGTAACAATGGCTTCACTATCGGGATCGATATCGACCTGATAGCGATCTTGATACCAGTGCGAGATCGCGCGGCGTAAACGTGGAATACCGCGTGACGTGGAGTAGCCGTGGGTATCTTCACGCTGTGCAACCGTACACATTTTTTCAACGATGTGCGGCGGCGTTGGGCCGTCTGGGTTCCCCATGCTGAGATCGATAATGTCTTCGCCGCGCCGGCGCGCAGCCATTTTCAGCTCAGCGGTAATGTTAAATACATAAGGGGGAAGACGATCAATACGAGTAAAACGACGCGGAGTGCGTGAGTCTGTCATAGATACCTCAAGATGACGTTAGCGCCCGGACCGTCCGAGCGACGCTGCCTGTTTACAGGCTATTAACGAAAATAGGCGAAGCCGAAGATTCTGTCGAGCGGATTTTTTAAACAGCGCTTTCCAGAACACTCCGAGCCCTTATCGCTGAGTTTCAACTATGCTTATACCCGTCATACTTGAAGCTGCATCTGTGTTGGCTGCTCTCGCTCACCTGATAAATCTGCCTGGAGCAGATTTAAACGCAGTTTACTGCGGCCCTAGTGGTGAGGCCCATGGATGGGCCGAGTAATCACTTACTGGAGTAAGCTCATCGGGACTCGCTCCTTTGCCGCCTTGATGCAACTCCAATTATTTTGGGTATGTTAGCTGACATTAAATTTGCTAATCATTTTTCGCCAATCCTTTGAACATGATTTTGATACAACAAAGAGGGAACACTATGTTTAGAAAAACCGATAAAGTTGAACGAACCATCGAAGAAGAGGTTTCATTGTTGGCGGATGCGCTGGAAGGGGTGCTGCAGGAGGGGGCAGATAAAACTCAGGATGAAATCGCTTCGCTGCGTCGTAGCGCACAAGATACGCTGCGTGAGGTGAAAGCGCGCATCAGCGGTGATACCCCGTGTCCAGTGACGGAACGAGTAAAAAATGCCTGCTGCGATGTGAATGGCTATGTGCGCAATAAACCGTGGCACAGCGTGGGAATTGGGGCAACGGCGGGGTTGATTCTGGGGCTCTTGCTTTCAAAACGCTAATCAATCACAAGCGCTATTTGCGTGAGCAATATGTGTGAGAGATTTATGTGACCGGTGCCATACCGGTCACACCATGCTCACTATCAGCCGCGATAGGTGCAGCCTGCGGTGCAGGTTTCTTTCACTAATACGGCGCTTAGCAATGGCAGCTCAGGTTTCAGCTGTTGCCAAATCCACTGGGCTAACACTTCGCTGGTTGGGTTCTCAAGACCAGGAATATCATTCAGATAATAGTGGTCGAGGCGATCCAGAATGGGTTTGAACGCCGCTTTCAGCTCGGCAAAATCCATCACCCAGCCGGTATAAGCGTCCACTTCGCCGGTAATTTCAATGCGTACTAAAAACGAATGACCGTGCAGACGACCACACTTATGTCCTTCTGGAACGTGTGGCAGATGGTGCGCAGCCTCAAACTGAAAATCTTTAAACAGGGTGGTTGTCATGATGACGCCTCGTAACCTAAAAAACCTGCGCATACTACCGGAAAGCGCCCGTTGGCGGTAGTTTTACCGCGATTGTTTGAGTATAAGCAGAAAATTTATTCTTCAATGTCCAAAAGGCGGCCCGTTTTATTTCTGCGCCGTTATTTTTTTGTCAGGTTATCAACTCTTCGAACTTATCTATTAAGACTCCTTTCGGTGTGAAGAATAAAACCAATAGCAAAGTTGATGGAAATAGTTATGTAATAACTAACTGTTATTCATTGATTTTATAGGTTTTAATCTAAAGCACTCTAGCTTCTATCACCTACCTGAATTAGTGGTTAGTTCAAATGGTTATTTGTTATTTCCATCACTTATTTAATTGTTATTATCCAGCTAGGTAACCTTACAAAAAGCGCTACATCAATTCGCCACACCCACGGTTCTTAAAGCTAAGTCTGAGGCTGCTTGAAGTACCAAAGGGATCACTGTGCAAGGAACACTTAGCAATGACGACTCAGGCTCCTCCTACTTCCATGCTTCCACTCACGCCGGAGCAATTGGCAAAGCTCCAGTCGGCGATTGGTGAGTTTTCACCACACCAGCTGGCGTGGCTCTCCGGTTATTTCTGGGGAATGGTTAACCAACAGCCGGGCACGGTAGCCGTGACGCCAGCACCGGCTGCAGCGGCTTCAATTACCGTGATTTCTGCCTCGCAAACGGGCAATGCACGACGGGTGGCAGAGCAGCTGCGCGACGATCTGACCGCAGCCGGTCTGGGTGTGACGCTGGTTAACGCGGGTGACTATAAATTCAAACAGATCGCGCAGGAAAAGCTGCTGCTGGTTGTTGCTTCAACCCAAGGGGAAGGCGAGCCGCCGGAAGAAGCCGTGGCGTTGCACAAATATTTGTTCTCCAAAAAAGCCCCTCAGATGGCCGGAACGGCGTTTGCGGTGTTTGGCCTCGGCGATACGTCTTATGAAAACTTTTGCCAGACCGGAAAAGATTTTGATGCCCGTTTAGCAGAACTGGGCGGTGAGCGGTTATTCGACCGCGCCGACGCCGATGTTGATTTCAAATCCGCGGCAGAGGCATGGCGTAAGCAGATCGTAGACGTTTTGCAACAGCGCGTGCCACAGGCAACGGCGGCGCAGGTTCAGGTTAGCGTGGCGGGAAGCGTGGCGCAGATAGTCAGCAGCCCATACAGCAAAGAATCCCCGCTCACGGCCTCTTTGGCGGTGAAGCAAAAAATTACCGGACGCAACTCTGATAAAGACGTGCGTCATATCGAAATCGATCTCGGCGAATCAGGTCTGAGCTACCAGCCGGGCGACGCGCTGGGCGTGTGGTATCACAACGATCCTGACTTGGTTGAGGAAATTATTGGCCTGATTTGGCGCACCGGCGATGAGACGGTCACCATCGACGATCAAACGATGACGCTGCGAGAGGCGCTGGCAGAGCGCTTGGAGCTAACGCAAAACACCACCGTTATCGTGGAAAAATACGCGGCACTTTCGCGCGATGAGCGTTTGATTGAGCTATTAGCCGATAAGCATCAGCTGCAACAATACGCACAAACCACGCCGTTGCCGGATATGATCCGCCAAGCACCAGCAGATTTAGACGCTGAGCAGTTAGTGGCGCTGTTACGCCCGTTAACGCCGCGTCTTTATTCCATCGCATCCTCCCAAGAAGAAGTGGGCAGCGAAGTGCATATTACCGTTGGCGTGGTGCGTTATGAGGTTGATGGCCGCGCCCGCACCGGCGGTGCTTCGGGCTACTTAGCCGATCGTCTGGAAGAAGATGGCGAGCTGCGCGTGTTCATTGAGCATAACGACAATTTCCGTCTGCCTGCGAATCCGCAAACGCCAGTCATTATGATTGGCCCTGGCACCGGCATTGCACCGTTCCGTGCATTTATTCAACAACGTGCGGCCGAAGGGGCAGAAGGCCTTAACTGGCTTTTCTTTGGCAACCCTCACTTTACCGAAGATTTTCTCTATCAGGTGGAATGGCAGCGCTTCGTTAAAGACGGCGTTCTATCCCGTATCGATTTGGCTTGGTCACGCGATCAAAAACACAAAGTCTATGTACAGGACAAGCTGCGTGAGCAAGGGGCCGAGGTTTGGCGCTGGATCGAACAGGGCGCACATATTTACGTCTGCGGAGACGCCAACCGCATGGCGAAAGACGTTGAACAGGCGTTACTGGAGCTATTGGCTGAACACGGTGGAATGGATGCCGAGCAGGCCGATGAATTTTTAAGTGAGCTGCGCGTTGAGCGCCGCTATCAGCGGGACGTTTACTAATAATGAGCAAATCGATGCAAGATAATTACGCCTTTAGCAGCAAACACCCGGGGCCATTAGTGGTTGATGCACCGTTGGCCGACGCTGAGCGCCTGAAGCGCGAGAGCAATTTTCTGCGCGGCACCATTGCCGAAGATTTAAACGATGGTTTGACCGGTGGCTTTAACGGCGACAACTTTCTGCTGATCCGTTTTCACGGTATGTACCAGCAGGACGACCGCGATATTCGCGCAGAGCGCGCCGAGCAAAAGTTAGAGCCGCGTCATGCCATGATGCTGCGCTGCCGTTTACCGGGCGGCGTGATGACGCCACAGCAATGGCTGGGTATCGACAAGTTTGCCGATGAAAGCACGCTGTACGGCAGCATTCGTATTACCAACCGCCAAACGTTCCAGTTTCACGGTATCTTGAAGCAAAACGTCAAGACGGTGCATCAGTTGCTTAATCGTTTGGGTTTGGATGCGTTGGCGACCGCCAATGACGTTAACCGTAACGTGCTGTGCACGTCGAATCCCGTGGAGTCGGAGCTGCATCAAGAGGCCTATGAATGGGCGAAAAAACTGTCTGAGCACCTGCTGCCGCGCACTCGCGCCTATGCAGAAGTGTGGCTGGATCAGGAAAAAGTCGAAACCACCGATGAAGAGCCGATTCTCGGTGCCACCTATTTACCGCGTAAATTTAAAACTACGGTAGTGATCCCGCCACAGAACGATGTGGATCTGCATGCCAACGATCTCAACTTTGTGGCGATTGCTGAAAACGGCAAGCTGATCGGCTTCAACGTGTTGGTCGGCGGTGGACTGTCTATTGCTCATGGTGATAAAGCGACCTATGCCCGCACGGCCAGCGAGCTTGGCTTTATTCCCGTAGAACACACCTTGGCCGTGGCTGAAGGCGTGGTGACGACGCAGCGCGACTGGGGAAACCGCACCAATCGTAAGAATGCAAAAACCAAGTACACCTTGGAGCGCGTCGGCGTAGAAAACTTTAAAGCCGAAGTGGAAAAGCGTGCGGGAGTGACGTTCGAACCGGTACGTCCTTATGAGTTTACCGGACGCGGCGATCGCATTGGCTGGGTGAAGGGCATTGATAATAAATGGCATTTGACGCTGTTTATTGAAAATGGACGCATTCTGGATTATCCAAATCGACCGTTGAAAACCGGCATGGCGGAGATCGCCAAGATTCATCAGGGCGATTTCCGTCTGACGGCGAATCAGAACCTGATCGTGGCGGGCGTGGCTGAAAAAGACAAAGCCCGTATCGAACAGATTGCGCGTGAACATGGCCTGATCGACGACGGCGTCAGCGAGCAGCGCAAAAACTCCATGGCCTGCGTATCTTACCCAACCTGTCCGCTGGCGATGGCGGAAGCCGAGCGCTTCCTGCCACAGTTCGTTACTCAGGTTGAAGAAATCATGCAAAGCCACGGCGTTGGCGATGAACATATTGTTCTACGTGTCACTGGCTGTCCGAACGGCTGTGGGCGTGCGCTGTTGGCGGAAATTGGTCTGGTCGGAAAAGCGATGGGCCGTTACAACCTGCATTTAGGCGGGAATCGTGCCGGAACGCGGATCCCGAGAATGTATCGTGAAAATATCACCGATGCTGAAATCCTTGGCGTGATTGACGAACTAGTCGCCCGCTGGGCGAAAGAACGTGAAGCCAATGAAGGCTTTGGTGATTTCACCATTCGCGCAGGGATTGTGCGCCCGGTGCTTGATCCGGCAAGAGATTTTTATGACTAGATGATTGAGCTCTGTCTTTAGCGGCACGTTGTTATTCAGCCGAAGGAAAATCGGAGGGTTAGCACGAGCCACAGGGATGTGGCGAGAGTCGTAGGGCGCAGGGAGCGCCTCTGCGACGGTGCGTTAAAACCCGGAGTATTTGACTGAGGGAACCCGCAACGCGGGCTGAATAACGGTGCCGAGCCGGGATGCAAGGGGGCGGCAATGAGCCCCCTTGCACGGACGCCAATCGCGTTGTTGCAGGGTTTATTGGTGGTTTTTGGCGGACGGAATGTATCTCAATTCGATATGTTGCAACGCCTTTGTGCGGAGGACTTTACTTATGTCCAAATTAGATCTTCATGCGTTAGCGGTATTACCCAAAGTCGAACAGGTCATGGCATTAGCTGAAATTAATACTCAGCTAGAAAAACTGAGCGCGCAGGAAAGGGTGCGTTGGGCGCTAGAGCATTTACCCGCCGAGTTTGCCCTTTCTTCGAGTTTTGGCATTCAGGCCGCGGTATCGCTGCACTTGGTCACCCGTGAGCTGCCGGATATTCCGGTGATCTTAACGGATACCGGTTATTTGTTCCCTGAAACCTACCAGTTTATCGATACCCTGCATGAAAAGCTGAATTTGAATCTGAAGGTTTACCGCGCAGAACAGTCGGCTGCGTGGCAGGAGGCCCGCTATGGCAAACTGTGGGAGCAGGGCGTTGAGGGCATTGAGCGCTACAACGATATTAACAAAGTTGAACCGATGAACCGTGCACTGCGTGAGCTTGGCGCGCAAACGTGGTTTGCAGGCCTGCGCCGTGAACAATCAGGCAGCCGTGCACATTTGCCGGTGCTCGCGATTCAGCGTGGCGTGTTTAAAATACTGCCGATAATCGATTGGGATAACCAACAGATTTATCAATATTTACAGCAGCATGGGCTTAGCTACCACCCGCTGTGGGAGCAAGGCTATCTCTCCGTTGGCGATACCCACACGACGCGCAAATGGGAGCCGGGCATGGCGGAAGAAGAAACGCGATTCTTTGGGCTAAAACGCGAATGTGGATTACATGAGTAGCCTTTGTTGAGATAAAAAGCCTGACCTTAGCGTCAGGTTTTTTTTGCTCAGGAAATTATTTATTTAACTATTCAGTATAATTTTTTTCACATTAAAGCAAAAAGCGGTATCCTCGAAAGGATTCATCATACGAATAAAAGGACTATGGCTATGCAGGAACAACCTCTTGGTGCGAGTCAGGCTTCCGGCTCGCGTGCGTTAATTCAACAACTCACGGATATCGTGGGTAAATCTCATATTCTTACCGACGCGCGTAAAACGGAACGCTATCGCAAAGGCTTTCGTTCAGGACAAGGTGATGCGTTGGCGGTGGTCTTCCCGGGCAGTTTGCTCGAACAGTGGAAGGTATTTAAGGCCAGCGTTGAGGCCGATAAAATTGTGCTAATGCAGGCTGCCAACACCGGACTGACCGAAGGCTCTACGCCGAGCGGTAACGACTACGATCGTGAAATCATTATTATTAGCACTCAGCGCTTGGATAAAATTCAGCTGCTGGACGAAGGCAAGCAGGTCGTGGCTTTGCCGGGCAGCACGTTGTGGCATCTAGAACGGATCCTAAAACCACTAGGGCGTGAGCCGCATTCGGTGATTGGCTCTTCCTGTATTGGCGCATCGGTTGTGGGCGGGGTGTGTAATAACTCTGGTGGATCTCTGGTACATCGCGGCCCTGCGTACACCGAAATGGCGCTGTATGGCCGCGTTAACGAGCTTGGGCAGGTTGAGCTGGTGAACCATTTGGGCATTGCGTTAGGCAATACGCCAGAAGAGATCCTGACGCGTTTAGAAAACCAGAAGTATGGCCCGCAAGACGTTGAGCATAGCGAACGCCAAGCGTCCGATCACGATTATGCCGAGCGAATTCGCGACGTTGAAGCCGATACGCCGTCGCGATTTAACGCCGATGAGCGCCGTTTGTTCGAAGCCTCCGGCTGTGCGGGTAAGCTTGCGGTATTTGCCGTGCGCTTAGATACTTTCCCAGCGCAATCCTCATCGCAGGTCTTCTATATTGGCACCAACCAGCCGCAGGTGTTGACCGAGCTGCGTCGGCATATGCTGGCGAATTTCAAAAATCTACCGGTGGCAGGTGAGTACATGCATCGCGATATTTTTGATATCGCTGAAGTGTATGGCAAAGATACCTTCGTGATGATCGACAAACTTGGCACCGATAAAATGCCGATGTTCTTTACCTTGAAAGGGCGTATGGATGCCATCTTTGGCAAAGTGCCTTTCCTGCCGAGTCATTTGGTCGATCGCACCATGCAAACGCTGAGTCACCTGCTGCCATCGCATTTGCCCAAACGTTTGAAAGAGTATCGCAACCGCTTTGAGCATCATCTGATGCTGAAAATGTCGGGCGAAGGTATTGAGGAAGCGCGCGCGTGGCTAGAATCTTATTTTGCACAGGCAGAAGGAGAGTTTTTTGTCTGCACGGCAGAAGAAGGCGCCAAAGCATTCTTACACCGATTTGCCGCCGCAGGTGCTGCAATCCGCTATAACGCGGTACATAGCAAAGAGGTTGAAGACATCCTTGCGCTCGATATTGCGCTGCGCCGAAACGATCATGATTGGTTTGAGCGTTTGCCGCCGGAATTTGACGATGCGCTGGTACACCGCCTCTATTATGGGCATTTCATGTGCTACGTTTTCCACCAGGATTACATTGTTAGAAAAGGCGTCGATGTGCATGCGCTGAAGGAGAAAATGCTGGCGCTGCTGGATACGCGCGGCGCGGAATATCCTGCGGAGCATAACGTTGGCCATCTGTACAAGGCTAAGCCACAGCTGAAAGCCTTCTATCAACAAAATGACCCGACTAACACGCTTAATCCGGGCATCGGTAAAACCTCCAAGTTGAAAAACTGGGGCTGCGACTGCGCAGAACATCAGAAGTAACATGAGCTGGAGCGCCCGTTGACCTTGACGTGGCGCACCGTGTTCACAATAATGAATGCCTTGACTCGGGGTGCCCACATGAAAATGAAAGGGCTGAGAACTTACCCGTATTACCTGATCTGGATTATGCCAGCGTAGGGAAGTCTCGGTGCATGAGCGCATCGTCTTCTTGACCGCCGGTTGGGAGGAATATGTCCATCGCGTCGAATCCGCACCTTACCGAATTTCCCCACATTGAATTACCCGGTGAAAGCGCCGCCGCTGCTTTTGCGCAGTTTCGCCATCACGCCCCACTTGTCCATTGTCTCACCAACGAAGTGGTACAAACGTTTACCGCGAACGTGCTGTTGGCGCTGGGTGCATCGCCTGCCATGGTGGTTGAGCCGCAAGAGGCTGCGCAATTCTCTTCATTGGCTGACGCGCTGTTAATCAACATTGGTACTCTGCATGCGCAAAGAGCGCAGTCGATGCTAGCCGCCATTGAGTCTGCCAATCATCATCAAAAACCGTGGGTGCTTGATCCGGTTGCCGTTGGTGGATTGGCTTATCGCACCGAATTTGCACGTCAGCTTTTAGCGCGGAAACCCAGCGTTATCCGTGGCAATGCCTCAGAGATCTTGGCATTGGGCGGGATGGAAGCGGGCGGTCGCGGCGTTGATAGCACCGATGATTCTGCGGTGGCATTACCGGCCGCTCAGGCTCTGGCGTTGCAAACCGGAGCCGTGGTTGCCGTGACAGGTGCAACGGACTATGTCACCGACGGTAGGCGTGTGTACGGCGTCACCGGCGGTGATGCGCTGATGACCCGCGTGGTAGGAACCGGCTGTGCATTGTCCGCCGTGGTGGCGGCGTTTAGCGTTCGGCAGACCGATCTTTTGCTGGCTGTGGCCACCGCCTGTCAAACGATGTCGCTGGCCGGTGAACGCGCGGTCGCCGTATCTCATGGCCCCGGTAGTTTTGTTCCCGCTTTTATCGACGCGTTATATCACTTAACCCCGCAGGATTTTATTCGCTCTGGAGAGCGCTCATGAAACGTATTAATGCATTAACGATTGCAGGAACCGATCCGAGCGGCGGCGCAGGCATTCAGGCCGATCTCAAAACCTTCTCAGCTTTGGGCGCCTACGGCACCAGCGTGATTACGGCGCTGGTGGCGCAGAACACGTGCGGTGTGCAGTCTGTGTATGAGATTGAACCGAAGTTTGTGGGGGCGCAGTTGGCGTCGGTACTCACCGATGTACGCATCGACAGTGCGAAAATTGGCATGCTGGCCAATGCCGATATCGTTGCTCAGGTCGCGCAGGCGTTAGACCTGTATCCTATCCCCTTTGTGGTGTTGGATACGGTGATGGTGGCGAAAAGCGGTGATCCGCTGTTAGCCCCTGAAGCGGTGCAGGCCGTGCGCGATTTATTACTCCCCAAAGTCGCGCTGATTACCCCAAACTTGCCCGAAGCAGCAGCGCTTTTAGCCTGCCCAATGGCGACCAATGAAGATGAGATGCGTCGCCAAGGCTATGCCCTGTTAGACATGGGCTGCCAAGCAGTATTGATGAAAGGCGGGCACCTGAGCGATAGCGAAAGCCCGGACTGGCTATTTAGTCGCCAAGGCGAACAGCGATTTACCGCTCCACGGGTGAATACCCGCCATACCCACGGCACGGGCTGCACGCTATCCGCGGCGCTTGCAGCGTTGCGTCCGCGATATCAGAGCTGGAGTGAAACGGTGTTTGCCGCGAAAAATTATCTGCAAAAAGCCTTAGAGGCCGCTGATTCCTTAGAAGTTGGCCACGGCATTGGGCCGGTACACCATTTCCATCAGTGGTGGTAGGTAAACGTGGGATTGCCATCGTCGAAAGAAAAGGTGGCATGTTATGCGTAAGGGAGAAAAGCCAACTATTGCCAATAGGGGGCGCCAATAGGGGACTTTTCTGCGCCCTGAATGATTTAGGATATACTGACTAAACTAACAATAAACTTGGCATTTTTATGGGTCATCTCAATAATCGTAGCGTCATAGAAAAGCCTCTGGAAAGCACTCATCGTTTGATGACTGCTTTTATCAGTATCTCCAAACCTTATCTACGCGATGGCAAGAACATCGAGGCTCGTTTAAAAGATAAACACGCGGAGTATGAGGTTTATTTGGTGACAAAAGGGCGGGTCGATATATGGCGTGAGTCAGATAATCGCCTTGTGGAAACGGCTTTTGCGCCATCAATTCTTGGGCTGCAAGGCTCTGCTTATCGATCTCAATATTATCACTTAAAGTTTCCGGCAGACGTTGAAGTCAGTACGTTGCCGTTGCAAGCCGCCATGACGATCATTGAGCAGCAGTCGCTGTGGCGCGATGTTTTTTACTATCAGGGCTACCTCAACGATCGTCAGTTACACCATGAATCTATGCTGATAAACAGCTCTACCTATGAAACTGTTTGTCTCTTTCTCCAAGACTTATCGCATTATTCAGATAGTGAACGCGCCAAGTTAAGCGTTGCGGATTATATTTTACAGCGTTCAAATCTCGCACGTAGTGGTGTAATGAAAGTGCTGGCGGATCTGCGTTTCGGTGGTTATATCGATATTCAGCATGGCAAGCTGATCAAAATCCTTAATAGCTTCCCTCGTAACTACTAAGCGGTTCCTGCTTGATGAAATGCTATTTTTTTATTATTAAGCCCTACTGTTATAATTAAATTTATTTCTTATATATAGAATAAGAACAGGTCCATATTCAATTCGTGGAGGTGTTATTATATAGATATTCATAATTAAGTCATGCTACATATAAAAAATTAATATTATTTATCTTTTTGAATTGGCTTGTTTTTATCGTTTTTAATGGCGTTTTACAGGGTTGTTTTTCTTGGTCAAGTTAATGTTTTATCCATTTTTGGACGTTTTAATGTTTAGACGACTCGCTCATAATTTGGGTCATTCGCGGTTCGGTAAGGGATTTTTAAATTTCTCATTATATAAAAACAACTCCCTGTTAATAATAGCTCTCGGTGCATATGAAAAAGATAATTTTATATTTATTGATAGCGCCATCGCTAAGTATTCTATTTGCAGGTGTTAGTTATTCATCTAATAATAATACGCTACCCGATCTAGGCATTAGTAGCGATACAGTATCGAACCAAAATAATGCTTCTTCAACGAAAGTTTCAAATGAAAAAGATAGCCCTCTTGAGAGGAAAACTTCTGAAGTTTTAGTCAATGAAGCTCAGAGTCATTTTCAGAATCTAACACCGGAAGGCATGAAGTCAGAAGCATTACAGTATGGAAAAAATCTAGCTACGGCGACAGCGCAGTCAAAAATTGAGTCGCTGCTTTCACCCTATGGTCATGTTGCAACAAATTTAAGTATTAACGATCGGGGAAGCCTTGAGGGTTCTTCGCTTGATTATTTAATTCCATGGTATGAAGGGGAAAGCGATCTCTGGTTTAGTCAATTTTCAGTTCATAACAAAGATGGACGTACTGTTGCAAATATGGGGACAGGCATTCGCCATAATTTAAATGAAGACTGGATGCTAGGTTCTAATCTTTTTTATGACCGCGATATAACCCGTGGCCATCATCGAGCAGGATTAGGCGGAGAAGCCTGGACTAATTTTTTAAAACTGAGCAGCAATTATTATATGCCGCTCTCCTCATGGAAAGATTCCCCTGATTTTGATGATTATCAGGAACGTCCTGCACGCGGCTGGGATATTCGATTACAGGCCTATCTCCCCGCTTATCCACAGTTGGGTTCGTCCGTGGTATACGAGCAATACTATGGCGATCAGGTGGCGTTATTCGGCAAGGATAGCTTGCAGGAAGACCCCTCGGCTGTAACGGTCGGTATCGACTATACGCCGGTTCCGCTGATTACCGTGCAGGCAGGATACAAAAAAGGGGATTCGGCTCAAAGAGAGGTGACGGCGAATATAAATCTGGATTACCGCATTGGCGTCTCGTTATCAAAACAGCTTGATGGCGATGAAGTTGCGAAGATGCGCAGTCTTGCAGGTAGCCGCATGGATTTTGTCGATCGTAACAATGACATCGTGCTGGAGTACCGTGAGAAAAACGATCTGGACGTGGGGCTTTATCTCAAACCAACGGGCACTGCGGCGGCCTGTATTCTTTCAGACGATCCCGACAGCGCCGAGGCTTATGAAGGCTGCCATTGGACAGCGAATGCCACAGTCACTTCGCACCTGAAAATTAAAAGTGCTAAATGGGTGCCAGTGAGCAATTTCAACCCAGAAAGTACGCTCGGGTTGCCGGCGCTAACGGCTGAAAGCATCAGCAACGGGCAAAATAACCACTGGACGCTGACCTTTCCTGCATGGGTAGATTCAACCGATCCTAGCGCGAATAAATACCGCCTTGCCGTTACTTTAGTCGATGATAAAGGACATACAAAACAGTCGAACACCGTCAATATCATCGTGGCGGAAGCCCCGATTGATTACCAATTAGTTATTGATGACAGCGGCGAGCAGAAAAAAGCGATTAAGCTTTTAGCGAATGGCAATAATTTCGCAAACTTGCACGCCAGTGGTGCAAAAGTGACTGGGCTAGCCGGTGAAACAACGCCGTTGGATGCCAAGAATCTGAACCTGACCTTCCATGCCTATAAAATGGAAGATAAGTCTCACTCTCAAGAAATTGCTATTCACGCCTCGAAAAGTGACTGCAAATCAGGGGGGGAATGTCTGTTCTTTAAAGAGCCTCCATCGGGTTCTCAAGCGATATTAGGCAGTACGATGAATGGGGTGTTTTCCGTTATTGCATCCAAACATGATGACGGCACCCAGAAAACAAATGCCGTGCTGGTCGATTTTAGCTCTGCAAGCACAATGATTTATAGCGCCATTGTTGATAGTGAAAATCCAACCGTTAATTTAACGGCGACAAAGGGAAACCTGCTTCAATTAGGTCATAAATATCAATTTAAAATTGCCTATGACAGCAATAATAACGGGCAATGGGATGCAACAGATCGGGAAACTGTTTCCGATAGCGATCCGACCCCCCTAATTTCACTGGTTGATTATAAATGGATGTTTGATGGTATTTCCCCAAATGGAACGAAAGGCGGTTATGCGGTAAGCGCTACTGAGAATAATACTATTTTAATTCCAAAAACGAATGCAGAGGCGAGTCAAGTATTAGCCAATGCGGGTGCGGATGGCGTGCAGGGATATGAATTGAAAGTTGACTATCAACTTACACCATCGGGACAACAAATCATGAATAAGCTGCGTGCGAAATAATAAGCTCAGACTATTCAGATAATAATTAATATTAACTTAATGAGTCATTCTTGATATGAAAAAACTTAATAAAACACTGCTTGCAACCTTTGTTTTCGCCAGCTGTAGCCCGTTTGCGATGGCCGTTATGACGGACTCTGCGGGCACGCTGAACGGTACTGTTCCCGTGCTGAAAGCGAGCGCTGCAGGTGCTAATCACAGCGTTGCTTTTGGTAACGATCACCACAGCGGTTCCGTTGATGCCATGTCACCAGGCGATAAAATCACGCTGAGCTATGTGCTAGAAGACTTGGAAGGGGATACCGACAGCAGTACGGCCTCTATTAAATGGTTCACCACGACCGACGGCGTTGGGGCTAACAAAGTGATGCTGAGCGGTAACGATGGCAAAGCTGATTACACCATCCAGAACGCAGACGCCGGGCTTTATCTGGGGGCAGAAATCGTTGAGCAAACGTCAACGGGGGTGCCAACCACCGGTCAAACGATTGTTATCAACGATATCAGTAAATACGATAACAGCGACAATATCCCTGATGGCCCAATCGTGGGCGGCACAATCGGTACCGCGATTGTTGATAGCGCAGAACCAACGGTTAACCTGATCGGCAAAGCAGATAGCAAACTGTTGGTCGGCCATACTTATCAGTTCAAAGTTTGGTATGACGTCAACAACAACGGTAAGCAAGACGCTGGCGAACTCGACGCATCGGCTAACTATAGCTACAAATGGTTCTTCGATGGCACCAGTGCAACCACCGGTACCGCAGGCGGTTATGCTGTAAACGGCACGGATAACAAAGATCTGGTCATCCCAGCCACGAATGCTAATGCGAAAAATGTGTTCGCAACGGCAGGCGCTGATGGTGTTCAGGGCTACAGCCTGAAAGTCGATTACACCGCGAAAGTTAAATCTGTGCTGAAATCGAGCAAGCGTAAGTAATCTGCATAAATAATAAGAGTTGGGTGCTTCGGCACCCAATTCTCATTGCAGGATGAAGTCATGAAGAAAATGTGTCTCAACAATCGTGTAGTGGCATTTATTTTATTGACCTCTTTGGGGTCGTTAGGGATAGCTTATGCTACTGACCTAACGGGGGGTACTGGGGTTATTAATGGTACGGCGCCAGTTATTTATAATGGTAAGAACGAGCCAGACAGAGTGGATTTTAGCCGTGAATATAACAATGTGGATGAGGGCGAAGAGTTAGATATTGCTGATAAAATAGAGTTAACGTGGAAAGTGACTGACGCTGAGGGCGATCAGGAAATTACACTCCCCACCGTTGAGTGGATTTGTACTGATGCGAGTAGCAATAAACATGTGTTGGCAACCGCTATAAATGAATATGTTATTCGTCCTGCAGATAAGGGTTGCACTATCGGCGTTAATATTACCCCGACCACTCTCACCGGTGTTCCACGGGAAAACGCTAAGGTCTCCATTGCCGATATTAGTTCTTATGACGACAACGACAATATTCCTACTGGCCCGGTTAACCCGCATATACTCAATATCATTAATTATATTGTTGCGCCGAATAATCAAACGGCAAAATATACTGTTCCCGCCGATGCCAAATTTCAGACAGCATATGCAGGGGCGCAAATACAAATTGTCACTGATAACGTGGCCGACCAAATTGATGAATGGACGACCAGTAATCCAGCTATTGCGACCGTGAGCGATACAGGGCTGGTTACTATCAAGGCGAAAGGGGGATTCAGGATAACGGCGCGACACAATGAGGTTAAAGCATCAATAATCTTTAATCCGCAGCTATTCTTTATCTTCAATACTGAAAAATCACTGAGCTGGTATGACGCAAAAGCCTGGTGTGAGAATCAAGGCTACCGATTGCCGACAGACGATGAGTTGTCTACAAAAGAGGGGGCGCGTGGAATTCCGAGTGGATCGCTGTGGCAGGAGTGGGGAAGCAGCATGAGTGATGCTCCACACAAGGGCGTTGTTTTGTGGTCGTCTTCTCTGGGAGTTGCGGCTGAAAATGCTTATTTTTACATGTATATATCGTCAGGACGTATGGTCTCTAACCATGCCGATGTCAGTGAAGGTGTAACGTGTATCGTGCCGTAAGCGGCCAATAAAACGCGGGGGCAGTTAATTGCCCCCGTTTTTTACTATTCAGATGTCACCAATTTAAACAATGCGGCTGCGCGTTGGACGTGCTCGGCATCAAAGCGGTTGAGCGTGAAAAACTGCTCATTTTTTCCAGGGCGGATAGCTAACGCGAGCTGCTTTTCACCTTGTTCGTTATTCAACCAGCCATAAAGATAGCTGCCAATATCAGCGCCGTCTTGCCAGCTTATAATGACCGATGTGGCTGGTGACGTTTCACCCGCAGGGCGGGTGGCAATAAAGAGCTCGCCTTGCCATAGTCCGCTAAACTCATCATCTTTTTGCAGCTTTTTACCATTAGAGGCCAATGTGGCCGCCAAGCTGTTAGCTTTCTCTTCCGTTACCGTTTTCTCAAGTATTTGCCACAGCGGATAGTCGTTTTCAACCTGATAGCAGGCGGCTCCGAGGTAATCATTAATATCTCGCCATTGCTGATTGACCGTCTCTTTCATTTCACTATCAAGAATATTGCGGTATTGCATCAGGCCACCGCCGTTTTCACCTAATTGCTGGTGGGCAATCAGTGACATTGTTCGCGGTTTGCGGCGAAACGTTGCCCACAGCAGAAACTTGGGAATACGAAAGGTAATAGCCTGCACGCTAAAACGAAAATGACCCGGACGCGTCAGCATAAAACCGTTTGAGGTGCCGCGTTTGTCCTGATAATTACGGATCATCACCAGCGGACATAGCCCCATCCAGCCGGTTAAGTAATGCTCTTTGATCGAACCGTTCAAATCCAGATCGGCCACCATCTGTGAGATCTTATCTTCTTCTAGCTTATTTAATGGGTGCGCAAGTTCTGCGCTGTGCAGGCTTTTTTCTAGCGGTGGCAACGAAGGGAGTGTGAACATGCTGGTTTTCTCTGGTCGATTCTTATGGTTGATAGCTTACCTTAAGTTGTCATACCAACGAGGATTTCCCGCTTTTTTGTCCTAACTTTCGTGGTATGGATCAACTTTTACGGTATGGCGCGGTCATATAAAATACATGTATGTTTTCTTGTTATTCGATTTGTTATAGATATTTGACTGCAAAGGATGTTGATGATGACTGATAAAAAAATACTACGAGCGGCGCTGTTAGGGGCTGTTATGAGTTTGAGCACCGCCAGCTTAGCGGCTTCGAAACCGGTCTCAACCTCGGAGCTGGTACAACAATCAGGCTATCAGCAAACATGGCAGAAGATGGTGAAAGGGCAGAAAAACTTGCCGGTATGGGCACGTAAAGGCTCTGGTACCTCAACGCCGCCAGAATGGGTAACGTGGCAAGGTAAAAAATATCAGGTTGGCAATATTTGTAAGCCGCATGACTGCGCGAATAATTTTATGTACGTGGCGTTTAGCAATGATAAAAAACAGGTTTGGGGAGTTCGTGTGGAAATAGCGGATACCCCTGACGCGCTTGACCATCCAAGCAAACACGCAAAATACCAGTGGCTGGGTAAGCCAGATAGTCAGATGAAAGCGATGCTCACCAAGCAAATTGAAAGCACGCCTGATTGGAATTAATTTTTTAACGCATTTTCGGTTGGTATTCCCCAAGGTCTGTTTATCGCTTGGGGAATACATCAGTAGATCACGTTTATGATGTGTTGCATATAAAGTATTTTCTTTCGAAACTATCAGCGAGCAATTAATAATCGTGTTTGTCTTTCTATGTCATTGACTGTGTAATAAACCGTAAAGCCAGCAGGGTTTTATAACCGTTGATGCTAACATTTTGGCCATTGTTTAACTCTCTAATGACGGTAATGTTCACAAATATGAAAAAATATCTTTTGCTGGCGCTATTCAGCACATTCTCTTTATTTTCTTTTGCATCACACGCGGCAGACTATCAGGAAGGCGAACAGTACGTAAAACTGAAAAATAAGGTACCCAACGCCCCTGCCGTAGTTGAGTTTTTCTCCTTTTATTGCCCGCCATGCAGCCAGTTTGCAAGTGTTTATAAAGTCAGTGAAGCCGTTAACGAACGCTTACCTCAGAACGATAAAGTGGTGAAATATCACGTAGGCGCCATGGGTTCGATGGGGGAAGCGCTGACAGAAGCATGGTCTGTAGCCATTGCACTGGGAGTTGAAAACAAAGTAGAGAAGCCTCTCTTCGATGCTGTGCAGAAAGAGCAATCGATAAAGAACAAAGAGGATATTCGTCAGGTATTTATTCAGGCGGGTATACCAGCCGAAGAATATGACGGCGCACTACATAGCTTTATGGTGAAATCAATCACTGCAAAACAACAAAGTGCCGTAGAGGCCTTCGATGTTCGTGGTACCCCATCATTCTATGTTGATGGCCAATATCAGGTTAAGAATGACGGAATGCAGAGTAAAACCATTGATGGTTACCGTTCTGAGTTTGCAGATGTAGTGAAATTCCTGATCGATCAGAATAAGTAGTTTTCAGTACCGTAATAAAAAGCCCGTCGATATTTTCTCGCGGGCTTTTTTGATCAAAAGACCTTTTCTTGTAATACCCATACAGCGGCTTCTACACGCGATTTTAACTTCATTTTTTTCAGCAAATGCTTCACGTGAACTTTTACCGTACTTTCGGTAATCATTAATTTACGGGCGATCATTTTGTTCGGTAAGCCTTGCGCAATCAGCTTCAAAATATCGCATTCGCGCGGGGTTAATTGCTGCACATCGCGCTCTGAAGAAGGGCGACTTTCACGCAGGCTGGCGGCTAATACCGGCGTGAGCGCTTCACTGATAACCACTTGTCCGGCAGCGGCCTGATGGAGTGAACGCAGCAGATCCTCTGGCTCCATGTCTTTAAGCAGGTAGCCATCGGCACCGCGCTTTAACGCACTGATGACGTCATCTTCATGATTCGAAACGCTAAACACCACCACGCGGCCTGATAGTGTGCGGGTACGAAGCTGATCCAGCGTTTCCAGCCCGTTCATGCCCGGCATATTGAGGTCGAGCAAAATCAAATCAGGATCGAGCTCTTCCGCCAATTCAATACCTTGTTGACCGTTGCTGGCTTCGCCGATCACCTTTAGCTGTGGCTCAAGGCTAATCAGTTGTTTCACGCCGCTGCGAAGCATCGGGTGATCGTCAATTAACAGAATCGTATATTGATCGTCTTGAGTTAATGTGGAATTCATCAATTTCTCCTCTAAACCAGATGCCGTGGGATTAGCGTAATTCCTGCGGGAATGTGACTCGTACTTCGGTGCCACCGCTCGCACGGCGTGAAATTCGGCATTCTCCGTTCAGACTCTGGGCTCTATCGCTCATAATCACGAGACCGTAGTGATTCTGTCGCTCAGGGGAAGCGCTAATACCCAGGCCGTTGTCACAAATAGACATAACGATTTCATCATCTTGTAGGGTGATGGTCATATCAACCTGCGTTGCCTGCGCGTGTTTAAGTATGTTGCTTAGTGCTTCTCTGGCAATTTGTACTAAATGAATCGCCTGATGTGATGGAACACATTTGGCTGGAAGCTGATAGTCAAAATGGATAGCAAAACCAAAGCGTTGATTAAATTCGGCGATGGTGACCTGTAAAGCAGCCAGTAACCCCGGCTCGCTAAGCTTCAGACGAAAAGTCGTCAGCAGCTCGCGCAGTTGACGATAGGCGGCATTCAGCTCTTCGCGCATCTCTTGCAGCTGGGTTTGAATATTGTCAGGTAACGCCGTGGACTGCATCTGTAAATAGCTGATTTTCATCTTTAAGCATGAGAGCGATTGGGCGATGGAGTCGTGCAGCTCACGGGCAATGGCAGAACGTTCTTCCATCACCGCCAGCTGTTGCTGTTGATCGGCCTGTTGTTCCAGCGCCAAGGTGCTGGTGATCTGTTCGGACAACGTCATCATCAGCTGCGTTTGCTCGGGCTGTAGCGTTACGCCCTCAGGCAGCTGGGCCAAAATCAAACCATAGCGGCCGCTTTGATCGTTCAAGCTCCAACTGACCGTAGAGCTAGGTTTATTTGGAACATGCTCAGAATGATTTAAACATTGAACGCAATGCGTATCAGGACAGTGCTTGGGACGCTGTGTTTCCACACAGTTAAGCTCATCAAACTGCTCGTCGCTGTTATTTTCATATAAGCGTATTTGCAGCGAATGCAGCGGCGTGAGCTCTTGCAGCTCCGTGAGCACCGGCAGCAGGCGAGAACATAACGGCGCGCGTGAATGGAGCTGGCGGCTGGCACGATATAGATACGACAAAACCTGATTTTTCTTTTGTAAATCCGTGGTTTTTTGCTCTACCAGCTGTTCGAGTTTGCCATACATCAGCGAGAGTTCGGATGACATAGCATTCAGCGTTGAACCCAAAATAGCCATTTCATCCTGATGATCGGTCTGCTGAAAACGCTGGCTGAAATTTCCTTGCCCAATTGCCTGCGACATACTGACTAACTGACGCCAAGGGTGGAGTAATCGACGGCGTAAATAGACTACGGTGCCAACCAGCAGTAACAGCGTGAGAATAATAAAAATCTTTTGCACTACGCTAACCATCGTCAAACGCTGTTCGGTTTGGTGATCGATGGCGGAAACCAGTTCATCTAAGTGGCCGACGAATTTGGCCACGTTATCTCGAGCATCGTCGGGGTGCTGTGCTGCCAGCAGCGCGGGAAGCAGATCGCCTTGCCAAGCACGCTGCAGGGCGGAAAACTGCGTGTTGAGATGCTCTTCCTTGACGGCTGAAAGCAATACCGGGCTGTTTAAATCTCTATTTAATTCATTAAGGCAGCGCTTGCTATCCGCATTAGCATTCAGCGGTACCATCGAGAGTAAACGATAGCTCTGCATTCTCAGCGACCCGGATGTGTTGATCGCGTGCGCGTTGCCTTGAATGCTCTGCGCCATCCAGCTGGAAACGCTCATTCCTGCGATACCACATACGCCAAGCAGTAGCATCAAAACGGCTACCTGACTGACGATGGAAAAACGTGCACAGAAATGTTTCATGAAAATCTACCGGCTGCGGGAAAAGGGAAAGATACCTTTGAAAAGCCTTTTTAAATCATCCTAGCCTATAACCCCATACCCATAAGGAAGTAACCCTTAATATTTGCGTGTGCCACTCACACAGCGAAGGCGCAATTATTAAAGCTTTAACCGGATGATTCTTCGGAAATATTTTTCTCATTATAGACTACTCATTAAGGGAGTTATGGCTGATTTCGCCAAATTGCTACCTTACAGCGGCTTGATTTGTATCAAGTTTGCCCACGGGCGTGATGCGTACAACTCCGCTACTAACCGGATAAAGGCAGAGGTTTTTATGACACAAGCATCCGCTCCAGATACACAATCGAAAGGGGGCGTGATCCAGGATTGGCGCCCTGAAGAGCCTGATTTTTGGCAGCAAATCGGCCAAAAAACAGCTCAGCGTAATCTATGGATTTCAATTCCCTGTTTATTACTCGCTTTTTGCGTCTGGATGCTGTTCAGCGCGGTGGCGGTAAATCTCAACAAGGTCGGGTTTAACTTCACCACCGATCAGCTGTTTATGTTGACCGCGCTGCCTTCTGTTTCGGGCGCGATTTTGCGTGTGCCATACTCCTTTGTGATCCCTATGTTTGGTGGGCGTCGCTGGACCGCAATCAGCACTATTTTCCTCATTATTCCTTGCCTATGGCTGGGATATGCGGTGCAGGACCCAACGACGTCGTTTAGCGTTTTCGTGACGATTTCCCTGCTGTGTGGTTTTGCCGGCGCTAACTTTGCCTCCAGCATGGCTAACATCAGCTTCTTCTTCCCTAAGAACAAACAGGGTGGAGCGCTGGGCTTAAACGGGGGCTTGGGTAATTTAGGCGTCAGCGTGATGCAGCTGATTGCGCCGATTGCTATTTCCATCAGCATTTTCGGTATCTTCGGGGGTACAGGTCATACCCAGCCAGACGGTAGTAGCCTGTGGTTGGAAAATGCCGCGTGGATCTGGGTGCCGTTCCTGATTATTGCCACGCTGTTTGCTTGGTTTGGCATGAATGATTTAGCCGCGTCGAAGGCCTCGCTCAGCCAACAGCTACCGGTGCTTAAACGTGGGCACCTGTGGATCTTGAGCGTGCTGTATCTCTCTACGTTCGGCTCGTTTATCGGTTTTTCGGCAGGTTTTGCCATGCTGTCAAAAACTCAGTTCCCTGATGTGGTGATCCTGCATTACGCCTTCTTTGGCCCGTTCCTCGGTGCGCTGGCTCGTCCGGTCGGCGGGGCTTTGTCCGATCGCTTTGGTGGTATTCGGGTTACGCTGATCAACTTTGTGCTGATGGCGATTTTCGCCGCGCTGTTGTTCCTGACGCTGCCAACTCACGGCGTGGGTGGTTCGTTTATTGCCTTCTACAGCGTCTTTATGCTGCTGTTCTTAACCGCAGGCTTAGGCAGTGGTTCAACGTTCCAGATGATTGCGGTGGTATTCCGTAAGATCACTATCGACAGCGTGAAAGCGCGTGGCGGTAGCGACGATCAGGCACAGCGCGAAGCCGTCACCGATACTGCGGCGGCGTTAGGTTTTATCTCCGCTATTGGTGCAGCAGGGGGCTTCTTTATTCCTAAAGCCTTTGGCACATCGTTGGCGCTGACCGGTTCTCCGGCTGGGGCAATGAAGATCTTTGTGGTGTTTTACGTCGTCTGTATTCTGATTACGTGGTTTGTTTATGGCCGTAATTTGAAAACGCTGGCAACAAAGAAAGCCCGCTAATAGGTTTAAAGTAAGATACTTAAGCTTATTTTTAGGGGGAGTACACCGATGGGGTCGTAGCGGCGTAAGCCGCCGACAACTTTGCCTGGAGCAAAGTTGAACAACGCGGAAGCGTTGCCCTTTAGGGAGGAACACATGGATGTGTTCCGTAACCGCCCCGCGGTGTGCTAGACCCGTGTATCTCGATCTTTTAAACGGTCGGTAACACGTTAATAAGTTTGCTCGTTCTAATAAAAAAGCCCCCGCTGAATTCTCGCGGGGGCTTTTTATTATGGGCGAACAGCGGGGTGACTATTCCCCATAGGCCGCGTTTAAATTGTCATTTACACGCGCTGGGTTGGTTTCTGGCGCCATCAGCGGCCCGCAGCGATAGCTGTGTTTGCCAAGAGTTAATCGATAATTACCGGCTTTATCCACGCCCCAATAAATTTCAGGGCTGTTATTGGCTGTTTCTTTAGCCAGTTCATAGCTATCGGATTTAGTGTTATGGATAGCGGGAGCATATTGGGAATATTTGTAATCGCTGACAAAGCCATTATGAGAGTAAAAATAATCCCAAGCCTTGGTTTTACGGTTAATCAAACCGATAACGGCGTGACCATCGGCCACGTTTCTCAATGTTAGGTTAATGTTTTTTCCGCATTTTTGATGCTGAATGGGAGAGCTGGTGTCTGGCTCAATGGCATTAGCGAATAAGGGAAGCGCTGCCAAAACAGGGAACATCACATATTTTATATGACTCATCAGGTGTCAATCTCAAGAGTAAAACGCGACTTCTGGCTGAAAGAATAATCCAGAAGGGAATATTTTCGGCGTGATGCTGATATGTCTGAGCGGTAAATACAATATCCCATTTTCATGTTGTTACTCTTTTTTCTTATATTTTGACGTTGAAGTATTAAGCAAAAACACTGACCTGATTGCCATCAACGACTTACCTACCCCCAAATAGTCTTGCCTAGCAAATTATCCTCAATAAAACATGCGGATTTAAAATTAATCTCTATTTTTCATTTAATTAGATGCTTTTCTGGATCTTATCCTTTGGTGGTATTTCGCGCTAATACTGGAATAGGCCCCGCATTCTGCCTTGATCGCAATCAAGTTCCGCGCGCGTAACGCTCGGTAGTCTGGCCGCAATCTGAGCAATGCATCACGCATATTTCACAATAATGACAGGGGATTTAATCCCCGTATCAGGAGAACTCCGGATGAGCAAATTTCTTGACCGGTTCCGTTATTTCAAACAGAAAGGCGAAACGTTCGCTGATGGCCACGGCCAAGAACTGAACGTTAACCGTGACTGGGAAGACGGATACCGTAGCCGCTGGCAACATGACAAAATCGTGCGCTCTACCCACGGGGTAAACTGTACCGGTTCATGTAGCTGGAAGATTTATGTCAAGAACGGGCTAGTCACTTGGGAAACCCAGCAGACTGACTATCCTCGTACTCGCCCTGATTTGCCAAACCACGAACCACGCGGCTGCCCGCGCGGCGCGAGCTACTCTTGGTATCTGTATAGCGCTAACCGCGTGAAATATCCGATGATGCGCAAGCGTCTGATGAAGCTGTGGCGTGAAGCGAAAGCTCAGCATAGCGATCCGGTAGACGCATGGGCTTCTATCGTTAGCGATACCGAAAAATCTAAAGAATACAAACAGGCGCGTGGTCGCGGCGGTTTTGTTCGTTCTAGCTGGAAAGAAGTAAACGAGCTGATTGCGGCATCCAACGTTTATACCGCCAAGCAGTACGGCCCAGACCGCATTATCGGTTTCTCGCCGATCCCTGCGATGTCGATGGTTTCCTATGCGGCGGGCGCACGCTATCTGTCGCTGATCGGCGGCGTATGCCTGAGCTTCTATGACTGGTACTGCGATTTACCGCCTGCGTCGCCAATGACGTGGGGCGAGCAAACCGACGTGCCTGAATCGGCTGACTGGTATAACTCTTCTTATATCATCGCTTGGGGCTCTAACGTTCCGCAAACGCGTACGCCGGATGCGCACTTCTTCACCGAAGTGCGTTACAAAGGCACGAAGACCGTGGCGGTGACGCCTGACTACGCGGAAATTGCCAAGCTGTGCGACCACTGGCTGAACCCGAAACAGGGTACCGATAGCGCCATGGCGCTGGCGATGGGCCATGTGATCCTCAATGAATTCCACGTTCAGCGCCAGACCGAATACTTTGCCGACTACGTGCGCACCTACACCGACATGCCAATGCTGGTGCTGCTAGAGCAGCGCGCAGAGGGGCATTATGCGGCAGGCCGTATGCTGCGTGCTTCTGACTTGGTGGATGGTTTAGGCCAAGAGAATAACCCTGAATGGAAAACCGTTGCGATTAACCAAAACGGCGAGCTTACCGCGCCGCAGGGGTCTATCGGCTACCGCTGGGGTGAGAAAGGCAAGTGGAATCTCGAACAGCGTGACGGCGTGAGCGGTGAAGAAGTTAAACTTCAGCTCAGCCTGCTCGATAACTATGACGAGATTGCCGAAGTGGGCTTCCCGTATTTCGGCGGTATTAAAACCGGCGAAAGCGATCCGTTCAACAGCGTTGAGCTGAAAGACGTGCTGCTGCATAAGCTGCCGGTTAAACGCCTACAGCTGGCCGATGGTACAACGGCGTTAGTGACCAGCGTCTACGATCTGACCTTGGCAAACTACGGCATTGAGCGCGGCTTGAACGATGAAAACTGCGCGCAAAGCTATGACGACGTGAAAGCCTATTCTCCAGCTTGGGCTGAACTGGTGACCGGCGTAAGCAAAGAAAATATCGTGCGCATTGCGCGTGAGTTTGCGGAAAACGCCGAGAAAACCCACGGTCGCTCCATGATTATCGTGGGTGCCGGTGTCAACCACTGGTATCACATGGATATGACCTACCGCGGCCTGATCAACATGCTGATCTTCTGCGGCTGCGTCGGCCAAAGCGGCGGCGGCTGGGCTCACTACGTGGGGCAGGAAAAACTGCGTCCGCAAACGGGCTGGACTCCGCTGGCATTTGGTCTGGATTGGCAGCGCCCACCGCGCCACATGAACAGCACCTCTTTCTTCTACAACCATTCAAGCCAGTGGCGCTATGAAACCGTTGGCACCGAAGAACTGCTGTCGCCAATGGCGGATAAATCTCGCTTCAGCACCAGCCTGATTGATTTGAACGTACGCGCTGAACGCATGGGATGGCTGCCTTCCGCGCCTCAGCTTGGGACAAACCCTCTGCATATCGCTGAACAAGCCCGTGCAGCAGGCCTGTCTCCGGTGGATTACACGGTGAAAAGCCTGAAAGAAGGTTCGATTCGCTTTGCCGCCGAGCAGCCGGACGATGAGAAAAACTTCCCACGTAACCTGTTCGTATGGCGTTCAAACCTGCTGGGATCTTCCGGTAAAGGCCATGAGTACATGCTGAAATACCTGCTGGGTACCGAACACGGTATTCAAGGTCAGGATTTAGGTCAGCAGGGCGGAGTGAAACCTGAAGACGTCGAGTGGAAAGACAACCCGGGCGAAGGCAAATTGGATCTGGTGGTTACGCTTGATTTCCGTATGTCGAGTACCTGCCTCTATTCCGATATCGTGCTGCCAACCGCCACATGGTACGAAAAAGACGATATGAATACGTCGGATATGCATCCGTTTATTCATCCATTGTCTGCCGCGGTCGATCCCGCGTGGGAATCCAAAAGCGATTGGGAAATCTATAAAGGTATCGCCGATGCGTTCTCACGCATGTGTGACGGTCATTTAGGTAAAGAAACTGACATCGTGACATTGCCTATCCAGCATGACTCTGCTGCCGAATTGGCGCAGCCGTTTGGCGTGAAGGATTGGAAAAAAGGCGAATGCGATCTTATTCCGGGTAAAACCGCACCGCACATCATTGCGGTTGAACGTGACTATCCAAATACCTATGCGCGCTTTACGTCTCTGGGGCCGTTAATGGACACCTTGGGCAACGGCGGCAAAGGCATTAGCTGGAATACCCAGACCGAGGTCGATTTCCTCAAACAGCTTAACTATACCCAGCCAGACGGCGCAGCCGCTGGACGTCCGAAAATCGAAACCGCGATTGATGCGGCAGAAGTCATTCTGTCATTGGCACCTGAAACTAACGGACAGGTAGCGGTGAAAGCATGGCAGGCGCTGAGCAATATTACCGGTCGTGACCACACCCATTTGGCGCTGAACAAAGAAGACGAAAAAATTCGTTTCCGCGATATTCAGGCGCAGCCGCGCAAGATTATCTCTAGCCCAACGTGGTCAGGCTTGGAAGACGAACATGTCTCTTATAACGCCTGTTACACCAACGTGCATGAGCTGATCCCGTGGCGCACCCTGAGCGGCCGTCAGCAGCTTTATCAAGACCATGAATGGATGCGTGCCTTCGGGGAAAGCTTGCTGGTCTATCGTCCACCGATTGATACCCGCGCGGCGGCACCGGTGATGGGGAAATCCCCTAACGGCAACAAAGAGAAAGCGCTGAACTTCCTGACTCCGCATCAGAAGTGGGGCATTCACTCAACTTACAGCGATAACTTATTGATGCTGACGTTAGGCCGCGGTGGCCCAATTGTTTGGCTGAGCGAAGATGACGCCAAAGAGTTAGGTATTGAAGATAACGACTGGATCGAAGCCTTCAACGCCAACGGCGCATTAACCGCGCGTGCGGTGGTGAGCCAGCGTATCCCTGCGGGTATGACCATGATGTATCACGCGCAGGAACGTATCGTGAATATTCCTGGTTCAGAAATCACCAGCCAACGCGGTGGTATTCATAACTCGGTCACGCGTATTTCGCCTAAACCGACGCACATGATTGGTGGCTATGCCCAGTTGGCCTACGGCTTTAACTACTACGGCACCGTAGGTTCCAACCGTGATGAGTTTGTGGTGGTACGTAAGATGAACCGTATCGACTGGTTAGACGAAGAAGGTAATGACTACTCACAGGGTAGCCAGCAGGAGAAAGCCAAATGAAAATCCGTTCTCAAGTCGGCATGGTGCTGAATCTCGATAAATGCATTGGCTGCCATACCTGTTCCGTGACCTGTAAAAACGTCTGGACCAGCCGTGAAGGCACCGAATACGCGTGGTTTAACAACGTAGAAAGCAAACCTGGCGTGGGCTATCCCCACAACTGGGAAGACCAATCCCAATGGAAAGGTGGCTGGATCCGCAAGATTAACGGCAAGCTAGAACCGCGTATGGGCAACCGCGTGGGGCTGCTGTCGAAAATCTTTGCTAACCCTGATGTTCCGGGATTAGACGATTACTACGAACCGTTTGACTACGATTATCATCATCTGCAAAACGCGCCGGAAAGTAAGCATCAGCCGATCGCGCGCCCGCGCTCGCTGATCACAGGTCAGCGTATGAAGAAGATCGAAAACGGCCCGAACTGGGACGATATTCTGGGCGGCGAATTTTCCAAGCGCGCCAAAGACCAGAACTTCGCCAACATGCAAAAAGAGATGTACGGCCAGTTCGAAAATACTTTCATGATGTATTTGCCACGCCTGTGCGAGCACTGTCTGAATCCGGCGTGTGTGGCAACATGCCCAAGCGGCGCGATCTATAAGCGTTCGGAAGATGGCATTGTGCTGATCGATCAGGACAAGTGCCGCGGCTGGCGCATGTGTTTGACCGGTTGCCCGTACAAAAAAATCTACTTCAACTGGAAAAGCGGCAAATCTGAGAAGTGCATTTTCTGCTATCCGCGCATCGAGTCTGGGCAGCCAACCATCTGTTCTGAAACCTGCGTAGGGCGTATCCGCTACCTCGGCGTATTGCTGTATGACGCAGATAAAATTGCCGATGCGGCATCGGCAGAAAATGAACAAGATCTGTATCAGCGCCAGCTGGATATCTTCTTGGATCCTAACGATCCGGCGGTGATTGAACAGGCCTTGAAAGACGGCATCCCGCAGGGCGTGATTGAGTCTGCGCAGAAATCGCCTGTATACAAAATGGCGATGGACTGGAAGCTGGCTCTGCCGCTGCATCCTGAATATCGCACGCTGCCAATGGTGTGGTATGTACCGCCGTTGTCGCCAATTCAGTCGGCGGCCGATGCCGGTGCTTTGCCACATACCGGTGTATTGCCCGATGTTGAAAGCCTGCGTATCCCCGTTCAATACTTGGCTAATCTGCTGACCGCGGGCGATACCGCGCCGGTGCTGCTGGCGTTGAAACGCATGTTGGCCATGCGCCACTTCAAACGTGCCGAAACCGTTGACGGGGTTATCGACACCAGTGCGTTGGAGCAGGTGGGATTAACCGAGGCTCAGGCGCAGGAAATGTATCGCTATTTAGCCATCGCGAATTACGAAGATCGCTTCGTGATCCCATCCAGCCATCGTGAACAAGCGCGTGAAGCGTTCCCTGAAAGCAAAGGCTGCGGGTTTAGCTTTGGCGATGGCTGCCACGGCAGCGATACCAAGTTCAACTTGTTTAACAGTCGCCGCATTGATGCTATCGACGTGACGCAGAAAACGCCGCGTGATGCCGATATTCATGGGGAGAAAAGCTGATGATGACGCTGCGTATTATCGCTCGTCTGCTGGATTATCCCGATGAGGCATTGTGGGAAAATCGGCAAGAGCTGGTGGAGGCATTAGATGATGCCAGTGAATTGACGCTGGCGCAGTCGGTGCAGTTGCTGACCTTTATTAGTGATTTTACCCAAAACGATCTGATGGACGTTCAGGCGCAATACTGTGAACTGTTTGACCGTGGTCGGGCGACGTCTTTGCTGTTGTTTGAACACGTACACGGTGAATCCCGCGATCGCGGTCAGGCGATGGTCGATCTGATGGCACAATATAACGCCGCAGGTTTAGAGATCGACAGCCGCGAGCTGCCTGATTTCCTGCCGATGTATCTTGAGTTCCTTGCTAGCCGCGATAGTGAAACGGCGCGTCAGGGATTGTTGGACATCGTGCCGATTCTGGCGTTATTGGGCGCACGTCTAAAAGATCGCCAAAGCCACTATGCCGTGCTGTTTGATCTGCTGCTGGCAGTTTCAGGCACTCACGTCGCCAGTGAACAACTGAGCGATAAAGTTGCGCAGGAAACGCGTGACGATACGCCGGCGGCATTAGATGCGGTGTGGGAAGAGGAACAGGTGAAGTTTCTGGGTGAAGAAGGCTGTGCTTCGGCACAGCAGAATGCCCATCACCGTCGTTTCGCAGGTGCGGTTGCGCCGCAGTATCTCAGTTTGGACGCCACGCCGGTGGCAGGAGAACGCTAATGAATTATCTCAACCAGTTCTTTTTCGATATCTATCCGTATCTGGCGGGGGCAATTTTCCTGATTGGCAGTTGGATCCGTTACGACTATGGACAATATAGTTGGCGTGCGGGCTCTAGCCAAATGCTGGATAAAAAAGGCATGCGTCTGGCGTCTAATCTTTTCCACATTGGGATTTTAGGTATTTTTGCTGGGCATTTCCTAGGAATGCTAACGCCGCACTGGATGTATGAATCATTCCTGCCGGTGCCAATTAAGCAAAAAATGGCGATGTTTGCCGGTGGTGCCTGCGGCGTGATGATGCTGATCGGTGGCGTTATGCTGCTTAAGCGGCGTTTAATGAACCCTCGTGTGCGTGCAACCTCAAGCGTGGGCGATATTTTAATTCTGACGCTGTTGGTGGTTCAGGTGTGCTTAGGGCTTCTTACCATTCCTTTCTCCGCCCAGCATATGGACGGCAGTGAAATGATGAAGCTGGTGGCGTGGGCACAATCTATTGTGACATTCCATACCGGTGCGGCTACGCATTTAGACGGTGTTGCGCCGATCTTTAAGCTGCATATCGTATTGGGAATGACGCTATTCGTGCTATTTCCGTTCTGTCGTCTCGTGCATATCTGGAGCGTTCCGGTTGAGTATCTCACCCGTCGCTATCAGCTAGTACGTAATCGACATTAATATTAAACCGGATAAAAAACTCCGTATGTCATTAAGAATACGGAGTTTTTTTTTTGCGCTCTAAAAATATTGTGATGGCCCAATGAATCTGGACATTTCTGCTTATTTTTATTGATTATAATTACTTAATAAGTAATGTAGTGATGGTTTATGGATCTATTGTGATTATTAATCGATATTGTTTCATATATTTTTTATATAAACATGAGCGCACTATCTATGAGCGGATATACCGAACGCAATGCTTTGGGCAAAATAAAAGTTTTTGACCTAAATTTACTGACTGTTTTTGAAATGGTGTATACCCATTCGAGTGTGAGTTTGGCTGCCTCATCTATGGGAATGACGCCTTCCGCCGTTAGCCAGTCCTTGCAGAAATTACGCAGTCATTTTAACGACCCGCTGTTTATTCGTGAAGGAAAGGGCATTTCGGCTACCACAGTGGCGACTAATTTGCATGAACAGCTGACGCAGAGTATGGAGCAGCTTGGCCGCGTGGTTAGCGTTTCATCCGAGAATGACTTGAAGAAGAAGTTTGTCGTTTACTCACCGCCGTTTATGGGAATGGCATTGCTGCCTGCGGTGCTGCAAGGCCTGCACAATGACGGCGTTGACTATGAAATTGTCCATCATAGTGGCTACACGGAATCGGTTAAAACCGAAGAGCTGCTGAGTTTTCGCAAGGCGGATATTATTTTCAGCACCAGCCCTTACACCAGTTTTTCAACGGTGTGTGTTCCCTGTGCTGAAACAGAGCTTTTATTTGTTTGCCGTAAGGACCATCCGCGATTAAACGGGGTACTGACTCGTGAATTGGCTGCGCAGGAAAAATTTACCGCATTTAACGTTGATGACCCTGAAATAGTGGCAGGGAAGATCGCAATTAATGACGCGCTGGGTAGCCGAAATACCGTTTTCTCAAGTAACTCAATGCTAACGATTATGAGCGTAGTGGAAAATACCGACACTGTTGGGGGGATCCCTATCGGTTTAATGCAGCGTTTCGCCGGTAATTTTAATGTACAAGTGTTAAAAACAGATTTTGCTATGCCGCGGGTAACGTTTTATATGATTTATAACCGCTCCTCCACGCATAATCCGGTATTTTCAGCGATGCTGGAGCGTTTAAAGAAAGAGATACCAGAATCTCTAAAAAGTGAAGTCAAAGAAGAAGGTTGATGGGCTTGTAAAAGCCCATCGTTTTACCGCTAGGCGATAGTGACGCTCTTATCTAAGTAAACATCCTGTACGGCGTTGATTAACGCAATGCCGTCTTTCATCGATTTCTTAAAGGCTTTACGGCCTAATATCAATCCCATACCACCGGCTCTTTTATTAATCACCGCGGTGCGCACGGACTCAGACATATCGTTTTCCCCGGCGGCACCACCGGAGTTAATCAGCCCTGCACGACCCATATAACAGTTAGCGAGTTGATAACGAACGAGATCAATCGGGTTGTCGGTGGTGAGTTTGCTGTAGACGCGTTCATCGGTATAACCGAAATTCACCGCTTTATAGCCGCCATTATTCTCCGCCATTTTTTGCTTCACGATATCAGCGCCAATAGTGGCGGCCAGATGGTTTGCCTGCCCGGTTAAATCGACGCTGGCATGATAGTCGACGCCATCTTTTTTGAACGCTGGATTACGCAGATAGGCCCACAGCACGGTAACCATCCCCAGCTCATGCGCACGCTCAAAGGCGGCAGAAATCTCTTCTATCTGGCGGCGAGACTCAATGGAACCGAAGTAAATCGTGGCACCCACGGCCTGCGCGCCCATATTGAAGGCCTGTTCGACGCTGGCATAAAGCGTTTGATCATATTGAGTGGGGTAGCTCAGGGTTTCGTTATGGTTAAGCTTAACGAGGAACGGAATTTTATGCGCATAGCGGCGCGATACGGAAGCCAGAACGCCATAGGTTGAAGCCACGCAGTTGCAGCCCGCTTCAAGCGCCAGTTCAACGATGTTTTTAGGATCAAAGTAGAGCGGGTTTGCTGCGAAAGATGCACCGGCTGAGTGCTCAACGCCCTGATCGACTGGCAGAATCGACAAATAGCCTGTTCCGGCTAAACGACCGGTATTGTACAGATTCTGCATGGCGGTCAGCACACGCGGCGAGCGGTTATTGTCGATCATCACGCGGTCAACAAAGTCTGCTCCGGGGAGATAAAACTGTTCTGCGGGTAGGGTGGTACAGCGATGTTGGAGCAGTGAATCGGCTTCTTTACCTAACAACTTAGCGATATCAGTCATGGTGAACTCCCGTCTTGGCTCAGGCAAATAACCTAGAGCAATGAGTGAAATTACTTAACAAGATATTAGCGGTTTGCTTACAGCCAGCCGGTACAATACATGCTTTATTGCACCCGCTCTAGATGAAGGGAGAAAAAGTGAGACTTGCCGCCGTCAGCCTGACAGGACGGCAATGTGTAAACGTTACTCGAACCAGTCTTTGTTTTGCTGCTCAATCGGCGTGATGGTGTGAATCATCTGCTGTAGATGAGCAAGTACGGCCTCTTCTGCGGCGTCGGCGTCACTTTTGGCGATCGCCTGATAGATTTTTTCGTGCTGGCTGATCAGGCTTTCCGGCGGTGAAACTTTGCTTAAGGTGAGAAAACGCACTCGGTCCATCGTTGCCTTGATGTTCTCAATGGTTTCCCAAGCTAGAGGGCAGTCAGCAATATCGGTCAGTAACTGGTGGAACCGATCGTCCAAGGCTAAGAACTCGCTGGTTTGTTGATGCTGAGCGGCCAGTTTTTGACGGCTAATACTGTGTTCGAGCAGCAGTAGTTGGCTTGGTGTTGCCAGTTCTGCGGCACGCCGTGCAATGCTGCATTCAATAGCGCAGCGAATAAAACGCCCGTCAGCCACGCGCTTAACCGATATTTTCTGCACAAAGGTTCCGCGCTGCGGCAGGATCTGTACTAATCCATTTTCCGCCAGTTTAATAAATGCTTCGCGTACCGGTTGGCGTGAAACGTTAAACCGTGTCGAGATCTCTTTCTCTGAAAGCAGCGTACCGGGAGGAATGGTGCATTCAACAATGTCTTTACGCAGATAGCGATAGATTTGCTGATTCACTGGAACAGTGCCATTTAGGTCGTAATTCTGCTGAGGTGTAGACATCGACATACGTATGGGATCGTTGAGTTTTTATAAAAGTATCCGCATTTTAACAGCATTCAGGCATAAGTTTGCCTAAATCTTGTGATCCTGACGATGGGCCGAGAGCAATACCGTTAAGTAAGGCCCGCCAGAGCGGGCCAAGAAATTAACACGCCGTTGATTTCAACGTGTGGGCAACGCTGTTCTTTGCTCCCCGTTCTAATAGCATGGCATACGCGGCGTTTATCGCCTGCACAAACGCGGGATCCTGAGGTAAATCAGCGCCAAATATGGCCTCGAGTGAAAGCAATGCTGACACTCTTTCACATCCTTCCGCTGAGTTTTGTACGCAGCGCTGAATATCAACCCGCAGCGGATCGCTAATCTCGATATGCTGCCCGCGTTCATCAATGCCGCCGACATAGCGCATCCAGCCTGCGATGCCCAACGCAAGAAGTTCAAAGCGGGAGCCGCGTGCGAGATGCCAGCGTACAGAGTCGAGCATTCGCTGAGGAAGCTTTTGGCTGCCGTCCATCGCAATTTGCCACGTGCGGTGTTTGAGTGCCGTGTTTGAATAACGAGTGATAAGCGAATCGGCGTATGCCTGCAAATCCACGTTGGGAACGCTGAGCGTGGCTGCTTGTTCATTCAGCATCAGCGCCCGTGCAGCATGGCGATAGTTTTCATCCTGCATGCAGTCATTAATGTGTGCATAGCCCGCTAGATAGCCTAAATAGGCTAAAAACGAATGACTGCCGTTCAGCATGCGCAGCTTCATCTCTTCATAAGGCAACACGTTGCTTACCAGTTCTGCACCAACGCGTTCCCAAGCAGGGCGACCGGCGACAAAATTGTCTTCAATAACCCATTGCCTGAAGGGTTCGCAGGCGACGCCCGCGGGATCGCGTACGCCGAGTTGCAGTGCGATTTGATCGAGCGTTTCAGCGGTGACGGCAGGAACAATGCGATCGACCATGGTGGAAGGAAAGGTGACGTTTTGCTCGATCCATTTAGCCAGTTCCGGCGACTGCGCCGCCGCCAACCCGCAGATAACGTTGTGGGTAACATGCCCATTCTCTGGCATGTTATCGCATGACATTACCGTGAATGCAGGTAGGCCCAGCTCGCGCCGTTGAGCCAGAGCCGCAACGATAACGCCCGCTGCCGACTGTGGTTGCTGCGGATGTTGAATATCGTGCGCAATCAGCGGGTGCTCAAGATTAAGCATGCCGCTGGCGGGATAGTGACAATAGCCTTTCTCCGTAATCGTTAGGGAGACAATAGCTACGTCCGGCTGGCAAAGCATATCCATAACCCGATCCAATCCATCAAGCTGAATATGCAACGCCTCTCGCACAATTCCCACGACGCGGCACTGCCAGTTTTGCGCCGACATTTCCGCTACGCTGAAGAGATTTTGCTGGTGGCGTAAATCGAGGATCTGTTGCTCGCCGCCGATAAGGTTAACTTCGCCATAGCCCCAATCGCTCTGGTGGTCGGCGGCTAATTGGTCGGCATAAACGGCCTGATGAGCGCGTTGAAAAGCCCCGAACCCGAGATGAACGATGCGGGTTTTCAACTGTTCGCGAGAATAGTTGGGAACGATAGCGTTCGCATGAAGTAAGTCGTTTTTCATCAATATGTCCATTAAGTCTGACAGAGATAAATTGGCCGCATTTTCCGGCAAGGTTAAACGTGGTTCATTACCGCGGGCGTAGAAGCTGCCGGACGAATAACGAAGAACACCAGCAGCGCGCCCAGCGCTGCCACGCCGCCAGCCAAGATAAAGGCGCTGTCGAATTTACCGGTGTTTTGCACAATAAAACCGGTCACGATTGGCCCGACAATTCCTGACACGCTACCCACCAGATGAATAAAACCGCTGGCGCCACCGATACGTGATTTATGCACCACGTCTTGAATGATCGCCCAGTAAATCGATCCGGTGACATAGAGGAAGAAAATAGACACCGACATCAGGATCACCGCAGGAACCACTTGGCTGACCGTGCCCGCCAGCGCGACGCAGATTGCGGCGGCCAATAGACAAACCACCAGTACAATTTTGCGCGACAGCAGCAGCTTGCCGGTGAGGCGGAATATCCAATCAGAGATAATGCCGCCCAAGGCTAGACCAATAAAACCAACGATCCAAGGAATGACCGTGGTGATGCTCATCTCTTTGATATTGAGACCGTGGGCCTGAACCAGATAGGACGGAAACCAGCTGAGAAAGAAAAACAGAATGTAGTTGTAGCAAAAGAAAGCAAACGCGGTGGCCAGAATGATGGGCTGCTTCATGTAAAACATCAGCGAATGACCCGGCTGCTGGTTGTTGTCCGTGTTCAACTCTTCACTTTTTTGCTGAGCGATCAGTGCACGTTCTTCCTGGCTGACATGGCGGTTTTTTTCCGGCGAATCTGAAGCGATAAAGAACCAGATCAGCATCCAGACAATGCCGATGGCGCAGATAATCATAAACGCAGGACGCCAACCGAAAGCTAAGGCTAAATATCCCACGATAGGCCCCGCAACAGCGCCGCCGAGCGGAGAACCGGCGCTCAGTAAGCCCATAGCGGTTGCCGCTTGCTTGCGTGGAAACCAGCCGTTAATCATTTTGTTGGCCGAGGAGCAAATAGGGCCTTCGGCCATACCGAACAACACGCGCAGGATCAGCATGGAATAAAAGCCGGAGGCCAGCGCGGTAAAACCGCAGAAAATTGACCAAAGCCCCACCGCAACGCCGAGCACGACTAGCGGGCCAAACTTGTCGACGGCGAGGCCGCCGATGAAATTGAAGATGGCGTAACCGAAGAAAAAACTGCCAAAAATAATGCCGAACTGTTCAGCATTGAGCGATAAGTCTTGCTCGATCATCGGTAACGTAATTGACAGTGCAACACGATCTAAATAGTTGATCATGTAGACTAAAAACAGCAGAAACACGATAGTCCAACGTAAATTCTTAGCCATAACTACCCCACGCGGTACTTTTATCATTATGTTGTTGGGTGTGCGTCTGCCCATTTGTGGCAGACACACGTGTATTCCATTCTTTTGGATAAAAATTATTCGCTAAAATCTATTCACTAAAATCTATTCGTTAAAATCTAAAAGCACCTTGCAACAGGTTTTCTGATCTTGTTCGAACAGAACGAGCGCATCGGTAACGCGCTCAAGTGGAAAGCTATGGGTGATCAGCTTTTCTGGATGGATTTTCTTTTCCTTCATCCATTCAATAACCTGAGGAAAACGCGCGCTGTTGAGACGCGAGCTGAAGATTGAGATTTCCTTACTGGTAATGCTTTGCTGGTTGAGCACGCAAGGATCGGAAGAGAATCCCATAATGCCAATGCGTGCGGCGGGAGAGGCCAGCGCAATAGCCTGAGGCAATATTGAAGGGTGGCAGGCTGCGTCAACGATAAGCGTCGGGCGAATGCCCTCCTGCTTTAATACTTCCGCTAAATCGAGATGGGTATTGTCGATGATGCGATCGGCACCGTTCGTCTGTGCCATTTGCAAACGCTCAGAAATACGGTCGGCGACAATAATGGTAGATACGCCATACACGCCGCGTAACGCTTGAATCACGGTTAGGCCCATTGGCCCCGCACCGTATACCAAGGCCACATCGTTGGGCTGTGGTTTGAGCTGAGCACAAATATTAGCGGCAATGGTAAAGGGCTCAATCATGGTCGCTTCTGCTTCAGGAATGCTATCGGGGACGACATAAGCATTGCGCGCAGGCGCACAGGCATATTCACTGAACCCACCGTCGCGGTGTACGCCGATAACCTGCAACTCGGTGCAAACATTTGGCCGGCCAATGGAGCAAGGGTAGCAATGGCCGCAGCTGACAACGGGATCGATAACCACGCGTTCTCCTCGTCGGCTGGCGTCTACGCCTTCCCCCACGGCATCGATGATGCCGAAGAACTCATGACCAATAACGCGTGGATACTTGGCGAAAGGGTTATGCCCACGGAAAATATGCACGTCTGAGCCGCAGATCCCCGCGCGACGCACGCGAACTCTGACTTCACCCGTTGGTGGTTGTGGGATCGGGCGATCCTCAATCACCAGCTTTTCTGGTTGTTGAATAACGATGCTTTTCATTGGAAATTCCTCTCAGTTACCAATTCCACAACGTGCCATCTTCGAGGCGCGCAACGGGCAAATAGGCAGGCTCATACGGATATTTAGCCGCAAGTTTTTCATCGAATTCGATACCTAGCCCAGGTTTGTCACCCGGATGCATGTAGCCGTTATCGAAGGTCCAGCTGTGTGGGAACACTTCCAGCATTTGCTCGGAATAGCCCATGTATTCCTGAACGCCAAAATTAGGCACCCACAGATCAAAATGCAGCGCGGCAGCCATGCAAATTGGAGAGAGATCGGAAGGGCCGTGAGAGCCGGTGCGAACCTGATACAACGCGGCAAAATCAGCAATACGGCGCATACCGGTGATGCCGCCCGCATGGGTAATGGTGGTGCGAATATAATCTATCAGCTGTTCTTCAATCAGCTGTTTACAGTCCCAGATGCTGTTGAATACTTCACCCACGGCGATGGGCGTAACCGTGTGCTGGCGGATCAAACGGAAGCATTCCTGATTTTCCGCAGGCGTTGGATCTTCCATCCAGAACAGACGGTAGTCTTCAATGCTCTTGCCAAAACGTGCGGCTTCGATCGGCGTGAGGCGGTGATGCATGTCGTGCAGCAGATGTTCGTCAAAGCCAAAACGGTCGCGGACGGCGGCGAATAACTTCGGGGTAAAATCGAGATATTTTTCCGTTGACCATAGCTGCTCTTCTGGCCAATTGCCCTTGGTGGCAGGTTCATAGGCCAGACCTTTGCCTTTGGACATCCCATAGGTGGTTTTCATACCTGGTACGCCGCACTGCACGCGAATAGCTTTAAAGCCCAGCTCTTTGTGTTTGGCGTAATCTTCCAACACGTCATCCAGCGAGTGGCCGGTGGTGTGGCAGTAAACCATCACACCTTCGCGGGATGCGCCGCCGAGCAGTTGATACAACGGCATGTTGGCGGCTTTGGCTTTGATATCCCATAACGCCATATCAACGGCAGAAATGGCTGACATCGTGACGGGGCCGCGACGCCAATAAGCGCCCTTATAGAAAAACTGCCAAATATCTTCGATCCTATGCGCGTCGCGTCCGATCAGCTGTGGGCAAACGTGATCTTGTAAATAGGAAGCCACCGGCAATTCACGCCCGTTAAGCGTTGCGTCTCCGATGCCGGTTAGCCCGTCGTCGGTGGTGATTTTCAGCGTGACAAAATTACGTCCTGGACAGGTAACAAATACTTTAGCTTTAACAATCTTCATCGTTGAATTTCCTTAGCGCGGATTTTTCTCTGCTTGGAATGTGACCTTAATGATGACGGAAACATAAACCTGACATAACTACCATACAAGTATAATGATCGAAATTTGCCCGATGAGATCACGGTTTTAGCTGAGGAAGAAAAATGAAAGGTGCGTAGAGAGTGCCCCTCCTAAATAGGGAAGGGCAGGGTGAAAATTAGAGAAAATTAGGGCTTTTTACGGCCTTATTAGCCAATCAGTGGGCAGTTTGGCGGCAGACGCAGGCTGATGGCATCGGGTTCGATTTCAATGCGAAAATGCTTGGCGCTCAAGGGCTCGCCGTCCAGATTGAGCGTCATTTCATGAGGTGAGGTAATTTCTAACCACGGCAACGAGGCCTCAATGACGTTTTTATTGCTTTCGCCTTTGAGCAGGCTTTCTAGCAGCGCGGGCAGCAGCTCATCAGAGGTTAAAACGCGCAGATCCAGTTTTCCATCATTGATTAAGGCCTCGGGGCACAACGGCTGCCCACCACCTGCTTGACGGCCATTGCCGATGGCAACCACCAGCGCATTGCCTTCCCAATGGAAATCAGGGCCGGAAATCTGGCAAAAATCAGCCTTGAGCGTATCCATTCGCAGAATCCCATGTAGGAAATAAGAGGCCCCACCGAGAATGGATTTTAATTTCTCAGGCGTTTCGGTAGTGATTTTGGTGCCGAATCCGCCGGTCGCCATATTGATAAAAACGCGTTTATCGTTGATGCGGGCAAAGTCGATCGCTACTGCGCGCCCTTGCAAAGCGAGTTGTAGCGCCGCCTGAGGTTCTTCAGGAATTAAACAGGCGGTAGCAAAATCATTGGCTGTGCCAAGCGGTAACACGGCTAAGACAGGGCGGGAGGATTCACTGTGTTGGCTCAGCGCATCAGACACTTCGTTAATGGTGCCATCGCCGCCGCCGGCCACAATCGTTTCGACGCCGAGCTCTACGGCCTCCGCCACATAGCGTTTAGCGTCACCATGTTCCCACGTCACGCGTACATGCAGGGTATTTCCCGCGGTGCGCAACCCGTCAATCGCTTCACGTACGTCCTGATTGCCGGCGCCTTTGCCGTTCAAGATAACTAACGCGGAGTGTAATTGATGCATGTGTTTTCTCCTGAAGGGGTAAAAATACTAATTCTTACATTGTTATAACATAGATATTCATCCTGTTTTACCTGTATGAATTGCATTCATCAATGAATATTAATGAAACCGCTCTCATCGGGAAATATAACGTAATAAATGACGCTGAAAGGTTTCAGTTGAAAGGAATAAATGAATTGATTAAATATAAAATTAACTTTAATTAAGTAAAATGATTAATTAAAAGCTTAATAAGCCATTTCCTGATTTCTAGGTTATTTAAAATTATCTAGATATCGGATGCGATAATCTGAAAAATAAATTAATTTACCAAAGTAACTATCATGTAACATATTGATTGTAAAAGGGCAGGTATTTTTCTGTGCGGTGGTGAGTAAATAAGGAATAGAAAGATTAACGAATTTAAATAGTTGACTTAGGGGATTATAAAACGTTGAGTAAAAAAGAAAACCAGCCCAAGGGAGATTGGGCTGGCAAGGAGGTGGTTCCTAGTATTGCTTTTTCGTTATATCTTTTTGCCACTCAATAATATCTATATACGATAAGTTTAAGTGTGATCTTAATCTTATATTCGGAATATTAAGTACAAAAAGAGATAAAAAAAAGCGCAGCTTATAAGAAATAAGCTACGCCTAGGCGTTTAGCGGGCCGAATTACGCTGGTGTATGCGGATTGCGCGTATCGGTGCCTGCCAAATTACGCATCAATAGCGCGAATTCAAGATCCAAATCTTCAGGAACAGGGATATAGACAATATGCCCGTCTCCCGGCGCGACTTGAGTTGGCTCGCCTTTCTTGTTTTGCATCGCTTCAAGCGTGAACTGCACGTTGCCTTTTGGCGTCATCATTTCAACGCTGTCGCCTAATGAGAACTTATTCTTCACCAAGACTTCGGCATAACCCTCGCGGCGTGCTCCTGTCAGTTCGCCAACAAACTGCTGGCGATCGGATACAGAATAGCCATAGTCGTAGTTCTGTTGATCTTCGTGCACGTGGCGACGCAGGAAACCTTCGGTATAGCCACGGTGCGCTAATGCTTCCAGCGTGGTGAGCAACGTTGGGTCGAGCGGTTTACCCGCCACTGCGTCATCAATCGCGCGGCGGTATACCTGAGCGGTACGAGCGACGTAGTAGAAGGACTTAGTACGACCTTCAATTTTCAATGAATGAACGCCCATTTGGGTCAGTCGCTCAACGTGCTGAATCGCACGCAGGTCCTTGGAGTTCATGATGTAGGTGCCGTGCTCGTCTTCGAATGCGCTCATGTATTCGCCCGGGCGCATCGCTTCTTCTAACATAAAGACTTTATCGGTCGGTGCGCCGATACCCAGCGTTGGCTCAGCGGGGACTTCGGTAACAGGGATCGGTTCATGAACGTGAACGATATTGCCGACGGTATCTTCTTTGCCTTCCTGAACTTTATATTCCCAACGGCAGGCGTTGGTGCAGGTGCCCTGATTAGGGTCACGCTTGTTGATATAGCCGGAAAGCAGGCAGCGGCCAGAATAGGCCATGCACAGTGCGCCATGCACAAAGATTTCAAGCTCCATATCAGGAACCTGCTGGCGAATTTCTTCAATTTCTTCCAGAGAAAGCTCGCGCGACAGGATCACGCGGGTCAGCCCCATTTGCTTCCAGAATTTTACCGTCGCCCAGTTAACCGCGTTTGCCTGTACTGAAAGATGAATTGCCATCTCAGGGAAGGCTTCGCGCACCATGGAAATCAATCCCGGATCGGACATAATCAGCGCGTCCGGCCCCATTTCGATAACCGGTTTGAGGTCACGTAGGAAGGTTTTCAATTTGGCATTGTGCGGCGCGATATTCACCACCACGTAGAATTTTTTACCCAGCGCATGTGCTTCATTGATGCCGAGGGCGAGGTTCTCATGGTTGAATTCGTTGTTGCGAACACGCAGGCTGTAACGAGGTTGACCGGCATAAACAGCATCAGCGCCATAGGCGAACGCATAGCGCATGTTTTTCAGCGTACCGGCCGGAGAGAGTAATTCCGGAGTAAACATAGGTTTGTATTTCTCTTTAAAGGTCTGATCACAAGTCAGTCTGTACCTGTAGGTACAGTGAAGGCGGGCATTATAGAGGGTTCGGCGAGGGAGCACAATGAATGTGGGGGCATTGGGTTGCCCCCGCAAGATAATCACCCGTGCGTCAAATCTCTGATATCCGTCGTTGCGCCGTTTTTCACCACCGACTGGATCCCTTTTCGTGCGGCGCTCTCAGAGCTATACATTTCACTGGTGCCGATCACCTGATGATTCTTTGCTTTGAGAATGAAATAGGGCTGATCGCTGCTGCTGTTTTTGATCTCAAACTGCGCTTCATCGGGGGAGTTTGACTGTACCGATGCGATGCCGTTGTCAGCAGATGCCTTACTGGCATACATTTCGCTGGAAAGAATAATCTCTCCATTGCTGGCTTTTAGATTGAAGTGGAACTGTCCGTTCTTCGCTTTTTTGATTTCGTAATAGCCGATTGCCATGGGTATCTCCTAAATCTATCCCCGCCATACTTTAAGCTGCGTCAGCGTTAGCCGCGCTCGCAACGTGAATAATGACGGATAAGTTTTGCAGTGATTAACTGCGTCAATGAGAGTGAGATGGATGCCGTTTACGCTGAATAAATCAGGATAAGTATAGACAATGGCTGGATATTTGCAGGCATTTACCTGATTGGAGGAAGATAAGAAAGGGCGCTCCCGCGGCAGGCACGGGAGCGGTGATGGCGATTTTACAGCACTTTACACGGTGCGCCTTCCCAGCGATAACCGATGCCGTAAACCGAGCGAATAAACGGCTCGCCGTTTTCGAGCTGCTCCAACTTACGGCGTAAGTTTTTAATGTGGCTATCGACGGTGCGGTCGGTGACGACGCGATAATCATCGTATAGATGATTGAGCAGTTGCTCGCGCGAAAGCACGGTGCCGGGCTGTGTCGCCAGCGTTTTCAATAGCCGAAATTCAGCCGGCGTTAAATCTAGCAGCTGATCTTTAAAACTGGCCTGATAGCGGTTTTCATCGATGATCAGAACCGGTTCGGCGTTCGCTTCATTTTGGCGTACGCAGCGACGTAAAATGGTTTTGACGCGCGCCACGACTTCACGCGGGCTGTAGGGCTTGCAGATATAGTCATCGGCGCCAATTTCCAGCCCCAGCAGGCGGTCTATTTCTTCAATTTTCGCCGTTACCATCACAATCGGCACATCAGAGAAGCGACGGATTTCGCGGCACAGCGTTAGACCATCGGTGCCGGGCAGCATTAAGTCCAGCAGAATTAAATCCGGTGGCGTTTGATGGACATAGGGCAATACCTGATTTCCATCTGCTAGCAAGTGGGGCTGATATCCGCCTGCGGTTAGATAGTCGATCAGCAGTTGTCCTAGCTTGGGTTCATCTTCGACGATCAACACGCGTTGTCCTGCGGGGTCAACGTCCATGATTCCAGCAATACTGTTCATACCCATTACCTTCCTCTTAGCTCTCTGTATCAAGCGGCAACTGCAGGCTGACGGTTAAGCCTCCCAGCGGTGAGTGCTCTGCGGTCATTTGTCCGCCGTGTGCTTCTACTATATTTTGGCAGATAGATAATCCTAAACCGGAGCCGCCGCTGGCGCGGTTGCGCGAGCCTTCTGCGCGATAAAAACGTTCAAATATTTTCTTGAGTTGGTCATCGGTCACGCCGGGGGCGCTGTCGTGCCAATAAAGCTGCAAATAGGTATCGCGGATTTGTCCTTGTACCTTGAGTTGCCCGTTGCCATCAGTATAACGCAGGCTATTTTCGAATAAATTATTGAACAGCTGTAACAAGCGGTCAGGATCGCCAAACACACAGGCTTTTTCGGGCAGGTCGAGCGAAAGCACAATGTTTTTCATTGCGAAGCGATCGTGGAATGCGCTAGCGGCGATTTGTACTAGATGAATGACGTCAATGTGCTCTTTGCGGTAGGCGAGGGCGCCTGCGTCAGACATAGAGAGCTGATGCAGATCGTTGACCAGTTTGGTTAACGTGCTCACTTCGGCCTGCAACGAGGCCAACGAATCCTGCGTCATTTGACGAACGCCGTCTTGCATCGCTTCTAATTCACCCCGCAGCACCGCCAGCGGCGTGCGTAGCTCATGGGAAACGTCGGCCATGAGCGCGCGGCGAATATGCTCATTTTTTTCCAGCGTGATGGCAAGCTGGTTGAAGTCTTGTGCCAGCTTGCCCAATTCGTCACGTGATTCCACTTCAACGCGGGTAGAAAAATTACCGGCGGCGAGCCGATGCATGGCGTCGACTAAGCGTTTAACCGGGGCGAGCATACTGCGTGATAGCGCCCAGGTAACGCCCGCCGCCAGCAGCGTCGCCAGTGCCACAATCAGCCAGCTGGTGCGCCGTTGCTGTAAATCGAAGTTGATATCGGTATTCCGCGTCAACCGCTCCGGCGGTGTCGTGACCACCCATCCCACCGTGCTTCCTTGATACGTCACCGGTTGGCGTGTGCCTTCGGTGGGTATCTCGCCAGGCGGCCCAACCATTTTGCGATTTTTGCTATCAATCACCCAAAACGGCGTACGCCAGCCGTGCGGAGGCAGCGTATCGTTGCCTTCGTTGCTTTGCTCAATGTTATGCATGATCTGAAAAATCACACGGTCGTTATGGCGAAGAAAGCGCCAGCTTCCGGCCTGCGCATAGCGCTCTTCTAACTCAGAGGCCAGCAGCCGCACTCGCTGTTCATTGCCGTGTTTGATGTAGTCGATAAAGCCGCGCTCGAAGCTTAGACGCACGCCCCAGTGCATGGTGATCAACACCAGAATGCAGGTGGAGAAAATGGCAAGAAACAGCTTGCCTGTGATACCGAGCTTCATGGTTCCTCCTTGCGGCGGCGCGCTGTGCGCTCAAGAGTGCTGTTTTCCAACGTGTCGTCCGGGACGCGTAAAAATACCAGCGCGGGTAGGGCAATAATCAGGGCAATGCAGACATAGGTGAATAAAAATGCCTGATGGATCTCTAGGCTATTAGCGATGATTTGATGATGTGAGAACATGCCGAGCAGGAGACCCGCTACGCTTACGCCCAAGCTCATAGAAAGTTGCATGATCATCGACAGTAAACTGTTGCCGCTGCTGGCGAGTTCATCGGGTAAATCTTTCAGCGTGAGCGTATTCATTGATGAAAAACGCATGGCGTTAATCATGCCTTGAAAGAACAGCACCAGCGGAATAGCCCAGAGGCTGATATACATTGCGGTAAACGGCAGCGCCAAACTCACCACCGCTAACGCCAACGTGGCTCCGACCAATACCCGACGATAGCCAAACTGATTCACCACCCGCACCACGATACGCTTCATGCCCATACTGCCGATAATCATCGGGATCATCATCAGCCCTGCGTGAAACGGCGAAAATCCCATACCGATTTGCAGGAAAATCGGCGTCATAAATGGCAGCATTCCGCTGCCGATCCGCCCGAGAAAACTGCCGCTCAGCCCGAGAGAGAATGTTTTGGTTTTGAGCAGTTCGAGGCTAAACAGCGGGGCATCGCTGCGTTTGGCGTGCCAATAGTAACTGGCTAGAGCAATACCGCCGGACAATATCAGGCCGTAAATCATGTTGGTCTCAAGCCCAAGCCCTTTATGACCATCGAGCGCCAGCGTCAGCGTTGCCATCCCAACGGCGAGCATGACAAATCCCCTGATATCAAAACGCCGCGTTTGCATACTGTAATTGGGCATCAGCCACAGCGTTGCTATGGCGCCGATAATACCCACGGGTAAGTTGATTAAAAATATCCAGTGCCAACTGGCATATTGCACTAGAAATCCGCCTAGTGCAGGGCCAACCAGTGGGCCAATTTGGCCGGGGAGCGTAACGAAGGTCATCGCCGCCATATATTGGCTACGTGGCACAATTTTCATCACGGTTAAACGCCCAACCGGCACCATCATGGCGCCGCCAATACCTTGCAGCACGCGAGCCATCAGCAGTTGGTTTAGGGTTTCAGCCTGAGCACAAAACAGAGAGCCCAGCGTAAACAAAATAATTGCGCTGAAGAAAACACGTTTCACGCCCACGCGGTCGGCTAGCCAGCCGCTGGCGGGTAACATCACCGCCACGGTGAGTACATAGGCCACCACCACCGACTGCATGCGCAGCGGGCTTTCCCCAAGGCTTGCGGCCATTGCGGGCAACGCCGTGTTGACGATGGTGGTATCCAGCGTTTGCATGAAAAAGCCAAAAGCGACAATCCATAGCTGCCAGCGGACCGAGGCGGATTGTTCAGGCATGGATAAAGCTCCGGTAAGTTAAGTCATTATTTAGGTTCAGTGAGTTATTCCGAACGCTAACAGACATTGTTGTTTTACTGTGTGAACCAGCAAGCGTCCGGACTAGGGGGCTCGCCGCCGCCCCCTAGTGACCCGGCTCTGCACCACACCACCTACCAGCCTGCTGCGCAGGTTCCTTCGCTGCAAACTCTGGGCTTAATCGCACCATCGTAGAGTCGTTCCCGACTCCCTACGATTCTCGCGGCGTCCATGCCGCTCGTGCTTGCCCGCCGTTTTCCGCTCAGCTGTCCGGTAATGTGCCGCTGTACAAGGTCTATCTCGGCAGCGGTTTTAGCGTTTTTACTTTGCTAAAGCGGCTACGTAGTCGGTCAAAATAGAGATACACCACCGGCGTGGTGTAGAGCGTAAGCAACTGGCTCATCACCAAACCACCGGCAATCGTGATACCTAAAGGCTGACGCAGTTCTGCGCCGTCGCCGCTGCTAAACGCCAGAGGCAATGCGCCAAACAGCGCCGCCATGGTGGTCATCATGATCGGGCGGAAACGCAGCAGGCAGGCTTGGAAAATTGCATCGCGCGGGCTCATGCCGCCGTTGCGCTCGGCCTCTAGGGCAAAATCGACCATCATGATGGCGTTCTTCTTCACTATCCCTATCAGTAGCATGATGCCGATCAGCGCAATCAGGCTAAAAGGTGCGCCAAACATTTCTAACGCCAACAGCGCGCCCACACCTGCCGAAGGCAGCGTAGACAGAATGGTCAGCGGATGCACGTAGCTTTCATACAATATACCCAGCACGATATACACCGTGGCAATGGCGGCTAGAATCAAAATGATCTGCGAGTTTTGGGTGTCTTGGAAAACCTGCGCGGTACCCGCGAAGGTGCCGCGTACCGTATTCGGCACGCCCAGCGCGGTCATGGTGCGTTCAATGGCGGCAGAAGCATCTGACAGCGCGCCTCCTTCCGGTAAGTTGAAGGAGATGGTCGATGCCGCAGTTAAGCCCTGATGATTGACCGATAACGGCGCATTGGCCGGTTGCCATTTCGCAAAATAGGAAAGTGGGATGGCTTTGCCGTCGCTGTTAATCACAAACATTTTGTCTAGTGAGCTTTCGTCCTGCGTATACTCCGGCGCCACTTCCATTACCACGTGATATTGATTGAGCGGCTGATAGATGGTTGAAATCTGTCGTTGACCGAAGGCGTTATTGAGCAAGGCGTTAGCATCAGCCACGTTAATGCCCAAACGCGCCATACTTTCACGGTCATAGGTCAGCGCCAGCTCCGAGCCTTTATCTTGCTGATCGGAGCTCACATCGGCCAGTTCAGGAAGCTTGGCAAAGGCTGCACGAATTTTAGGCTCCCACTTACGCAGTTCGGCAAGATCGTCCGATAGCAACGTGTACTGGTAGCTGGCGTTGCCTTGACGACCGCCTACGCGAATATCTTGTACGGCCATCAGGAACAAATTCGCTCCCGGCTCTTTGGCCAGCTTGCCGCGCAGACGCGCAATCACGTGCTGAGCATCGTCTTTGCGTTCACCCAACGGTTTTAACGAGATAAACATCATGCCGCTGTTAACGTTCGAGCCGCCGGTGAATCCGGTTACGTTATCCACATCGGGATCGCTGCGCACAATTTTCATGAAGTCCTGTAGCTTGCCCCGCATCGCCTGAAACGAAATGCTTTGGTCGGCTTGAATAAAGCCCATCAGACGGCCCGTGTCCTGCTCAGGGAAGAAGGTTTTCGGAATAGAGATATACAGCCAGATATTCAGGCCGATGGTGGCGATCAGGATCAGCAACACCCAGCGGGCATGATTTAATACCCAGCCCAGACTCTTGCCGTAGCCTTGCTGCATTTTCAGCAGCAGTTTACCAAAACCGCGGATCCGTTCTTGATGGCGTGACGGGCGCTTTTTAAGCAGATGCGCGCACATCATTGGCGTGAGCGTGAGTGAAATCACCAGCGATATGCCGATAGCCACCGAGAGCGTGACCGAAAATTCTCGGAACAAACGCCCCGGCAAGCCGCTCATCAACAGCAGCGGAATAAACACCGCCACTAGCGATAGGCTCATGGAGAGCACGGTGAAACCCACTTCACGCGCACCAATCAGCGCGGCTTTTTTCGGTTCCATGCCCGCTTCCACGTGGCGTGAAATATTCTCCAGCACCACAATGGCGTCATCGACCACAAATCCGGTCGCGATCGTCAGCGCCATCAGCGAAAGGTTATTCAGGCTAAAATCGCACAGGTACATGGCGGCGAAGGTGCCGATGAGCGAAACCGGTACGGCGACGGCGGGGATCAGCGTGGCTCGGCCAGAGCGCAAGAACAGGAATACCACCATGATCACCAAGCCGACGGCGATAGACAGCGAGCTCTCTACTTCGTCGAGCGAAGCACGGATGGTCGGTGAGCGATCCTGAGCCACCTGCAAATCGATTGAGGCCGGGATCAACGCTTTGAACTCTGGGATCTCTGCGCGAATACGATCGACGGTTTCGATAATGTTGGCATCGGCGCTGCGGCGGATCATGATCAAAATGGCGGGTTTGGCGTCGGTCATACCCGCATTGCGCACGTCTTCCACCGAATCTTTAACGTTGGCAACGTCGCTGAGGCGTACCGCAGATCCGTTGTTGTAATGAATGATTAAGGGCTGATAGTCCTGTGCGGTTTTGATTTCATCGTTGGTTTGCACCTGCCAACGCTGGTTTTGCGCGTCAACCGCTCCCTGAGGACGACGTACGTTAGCGTTGGCAATAGAGGTTCGCACGCTGTCGAGTGAAACGCCCTGATTGAACAGCGCTTCAGGATTGAGCTCGACGCGCACCGCAGGCAAGGAACTCCCGCCAACCGAAACGTCGCCCACGCCGTCTACCTGCGCGATTTTTTGCGCCAGCTGAGTGGAGGCGATGTCATAAAGCTTCGCTTGATCATAGGTGTCTGACGTCAGCGTCATGATCATGATCGGCGCATCAGACGGGTTAGCTTTGCGATAGCTTGGGCGGCTCGGCATACCCGACGGCAGCAGGCTTTGCGCCGCATTAATCGCGGCCTGCACGTCACGTGCGGCGCCGTTGATATCGCGGTTAAAATCAAACTGAATAATGATACGCGTGCTGCCGAGCGAGCTGGATGAGGTCATCTCGCTGATCCCGGCAATGCGCCCTAATGCGCGCTCCAACGGTGTCGCCACCGATGACGCCATGGTTTCAGGCGAGGCGCCCGGCAGAGAGGCGCTCACCATAATGACCGGATAATCTACCTGCGGCAGCGGTGCGACGGGCAATAATCTAAAGCCCAAAATTCCGCACAGCGTAATAGCCAGCGTCAGCAGCGTGGTGGCGACTGGCCGGTTGATGAACAAGGCGAAGAAGCCTTTTGACGGAGAGAACTTCACTGGACGTTCTCCTGCGGATCTTTAGCCGGATGCGTGTTGCGCGAAACCTTATCAAACAGCAGGTAAATCACCGGCGTGGTGAACAGCGTCAGAATTTGGCTCATGACCAAACCGCCGACCATGCAAATTCCCAGCGGCTGGCGCAGTTCGGCCCCAACGCCGGTGCTGAGCATCAGCGGCAGAGCACCCAGCAACGCCGCCAGCGTGGTCATCAGAATAGGGCGGAAACGCAGCAAACAGGCTTGATAAATGGCGTCATACGGCGCCATTCCTTGCTCACGCTCGGCGGCAAGGGCGAAGTCGATCATCATGATGGCGTTTTTCTTCACGATACCAATCAGCAAAATGATGCCGATAATGGCAATCACATCGAGCTCGCTGCCCGCCATAATCAGCGCCAATAATGCGCCCACCCCGGCGGTCGGCAGCGTTGACAGAATGGTAACCGGATGAATAAAGCTTTCATACAGCACGCCCAGAACGATGTACATCGCGATAATCGCCGCCACGATAAGCCACAATGTGCTGCCCAGCGCCGATTCAAACGCGAGCGTTGCACCTTGGAAATTCGTAGTGATATCAACGGGCATATTAAGCTGCTGTTCGGTGCTGGTGATGGTTTTCATCGCCTGCTCAAGCGAGTAGCCGTCGGTAACGTTGAACGACACCGTGGTGGATGGGAACTGATCGAGATGGTTGATCGACAGCGGCCCAAAACGTTGCTCAATAGTAGCAATAGAGTTCAACGGCACATTTTTGCCGTCGCTGCTGGTGAGATACACATCGTTAAACGCGGCTAAACCATTGCTGTGATCCTGATTATGCTCCATCACCACGCGATACTGGTTGGCTTGGGTATAAATCGTGGAGATCAACCGTTGGCCGAAGGCGTTATACAGCGCGTTATCCACGTCGGCCATGGTAATGCCTAAGCGGCTGGCGGTATCGCGGTTAACGTTCACAAAGGCCACTAATCCCTGATCCTGCCAGTCACTGCTTACGTCTTTCAGCATCGGTGATTTTTGCAGTTCACCTACCAGTTTCGGTACCCACGTGCTCAGCTCGTCCAGCGACATGGCCTGTAAGGTGAACTGGTACTGCGTACGGCTGACCTGCGTATCAATGGTCAGATCCTGAACTGGCTGAAGATAAAGCTGAATACCGGGGATCTTGTCGGCCATTTTTTGCAGGCGCGGGATGATTTGCTGAACGCGATCTTTACGCTCATCCAGCGGTTTCAGGTTGATCTGCAATCGTCCGCTGTTCAGCGTGGCGTTGGTGCCATCCACGCCGATAAACGAGCTCAGGCTCGCGACGTCAGGATCTTTAAGAATTTCAGCCGCCAGCGTTTGCTGACGCTGCGCCATTTCGCTAAAGGAAACCGACTGCGGTGCCTGAACGGTGCCTTGGATCAGGCCGTTATCCTGAATAGGGAAGAAACCTTTAGGAATGAAAATATACAGCAGAACGGTCAGCACCAGCGTGCTCAGCGCCACGCTCAGCGTGAGCATCGGGTGATTCAATACGACTTTGAGCCATTCACCATATTTGGCAATGACGCGTTCGAAGAAACGCTCGCTGGCACGCGAGAAGCGGTTTTGTTTGCGCAGCGATTCATGGCTGAGCATACGCGCGCACATCATTGGCGTTAGGGTTAACGACACCACCGCCGAAATCAGGATCGCCACCGCCAAGGTGACCGCAAATTCGCGGAACAGGCGGCCAATAATATCGCCCATAAACAGCAGTGGGATCAGCACCGCAATCAGGGAGAAGGTTAGAGAAATAATGGTGAAACCAATTTCGCCCGCGCCTTTCAACGCGGCATCCAGCGGCTTTTCCCCTTTTTCGATATAGCGCGAGATGTTTTCGATCACCACGATGGCGTCATCGACCACGAAACCGGTGGCGATTGTCAGGGCCATCAAGGTGAGGTTGTTTATCGAAAAATCGAGGAAATACATGACGGCGAACGTACCCACCAGCGACAGCGGCACGGCCACGCTGGGAATAATGGTGGCTGGCACATTGCGCAAGAACAGGTAAATCACCATCACCACGAGGGCAATCGCTAATAGCAGCTCGGTCTGCACATCGCTGACCGAGGCGCGAATGGTTTCGGTGCGGTCAGTCAGCACCGTCATTTTTACTGATTTGGGCAGACTTTCTGTCAGCTGTGGCAGCAATGACTGGATGCTGTCGGCAGTGGTAATCACGTTCGCACCCGGCTGGCGCTGAACGTTTAAAATGATGGCCGGTTTGGTATTGGCCCACGCGGCCAGCTTGGTGTTTTCTGCCGCCTGTTCGATGGTTGCCACGTCGCTTAAGCGAACCGGAGCGCCGTTGGAATAGGCCACGATCAGATCGCGATAGTCCTCAGCCGACTTCATTTGGTCGTTGGCAGACAGCGTAACCGAGCGCGTTGGGCCGTCAAAGCTCCCTTTCGCTGAGTTAACGTTGGCGTTAACGATAGCGGTACGGATGGTTTCGCTGTCTAAACCATAGGCTGCAACCGCCGGTGCGTTTAACCGCACGCGCACCGCAGGGCGTTGACCGCCTGAAATCGTCACCAGACCCACGCCGCTAACCTGCGAGATTTTCTGCGAAATGCGGGTTTCCACCATATCTTCAACCTGCGTCATCGCCACCGCATCGGAGGTGACGGCGATGGTCATGATCGGCGGATCGGCAGGGTTAACTTTGCTGTAAATCGGCGGATAGGGCAGGTCGGTCGGCAGCAGATTGGTGGCGGCGTTAATCGCGGCCTGAACCTCTTGCTCCGCGACATCGAGCGGCAGCGTTAGCTGAAATTGTAAGGTAATCACCGACGCGCCGCCGGAGCTTTGCGACGACATCTGTTTTAAGCCCGACATTTGGCCGAACTGACGTTCCAGCGGTGCGGTAATGGCAGACGTGGTGACGTCTGGGCTGGCGCCCGGATAAAGCGTTACCACCTGAATCGTTGGGTAATCCACCTCTGGCAACGCGGAAACCGACAGTGAGCGATAACCGACGATCCCCGCCAGCAGAATAGCCACCATTAGCAGCGTGGTGGCGACCGGGCGCAGAATAAACAGGCGAGAAGGCCCACCGGCGGCGGGCGTTTCGTTTTTAGGCTCTTCAGAACCGACAGGCGTGTGTTGCATTATGACTTGTCCTGTTTACCAGCGTTCTGCTTATCCGTGTTTGGCTTAGCAGGAGCATCTTTGCCTGCTTGTGCCTGAGTTTGTGCGGCATTTTCGCTATGAGGCGCAATCACTTCGACGGTTGCACCTTCGGTTAACTGATCGATACCGTCAGTGACCACGCGCTCGCCCGCTGAGAGTCCACCGGTAATAACCACGTCAGAGGCATCACGGGTTCCCACGGATACGGCGTGCTTACTCACCTGATTTTTATCATTCACGACCCATACGAAGTTGCCTTCGTTCCCCATTTGAACTGCAGCGGCAGGAGCCACCACGGCGTCGCTTTGAGTGGATACTTTCAGACGCACGTTAACAAACTGATTGGGGAATAAGGTGTCGTCTTGGTTATCAAACCGCGCCTTAATTTTGATGGTGCCGGTGCTGGTGTCGATCTGGTTATCCATGCTCAGCAAGGTGCCCGTGGTCAGCAAGTGCTGATTGGAGCGATCCCACGCTTCCACCTCTAACTTGCCGTTTTCTTTTTGTGCCTGCTGAATGCTGGCGATATTCACTTCTGGCAGCGTGAAGACCACATCAATTGGATGCGTTTGGGTTAACACCACTAAACCGGTGGTATCACCGCTAGTGATATAGTTGCCTTCATCAACCAGCTTCAACCCCACGCGACCATCAATGGGGGCGGTGATACGGCTATAGGTCAACTGAAGCTTGGCGCTGTCAACGGCACCCTGATCGGCCACGATGCTGCCCTGCGTTTGAGTCACCAGAGAGGCCTGCGTATCCAGCTCTTGCTGAGAAACCATGTTGGTTTTGCTGAGCTGCTGATAACGCGCTAGGTCACGGCGCGCATTGGCTAAAATAGCCTGATCTTTGGCCAGTTGCCCTTGAGCTTGAGCCAGCTGAACCTGGAAAGGGCGTGGGTCGATCTCTGCCAATAAATCACCGGCCTTGACCTGCTGGCCTTCGGTGAAGTGGATTTTCATCAGTTGGCCATCGACGCGGCTACGTACGGTGACCGTATTGGCAGCCGTTACTGTCCCTAAACCGGTGAGATAGTTAGGCACGTTAGATATGCGTGTTTCTGCCGCCTGAACCGGAGCCAATATGCCGCTGCCGCCACGACGACCGCCGGCTTTGCCACCTGCTTTCCCTTTCTGTGCCTGTTCTGCGCCAACAGTGGGCGCTTCGGTGCCGCTGCTGGTATAACGCCAAACAATGACGCCAGCCACAACAAGAACGGCGATAGCCCACCAAAGGCGTTTACGGGAGGTCGGTTTATTGAAAGCGCTCATTGCAGACTGAATTCTCCAGAGAAATATCCCCGCCGCAGCGGGAATATAAAAATTGGACTTAGTGGTCCAATCACAAACAAATTAGTGACTCGTGTCAGTTTACTATTCTAGGCCGTTAGCTTTATCTAAAAATGAAGGAAATATGGAAGATAAGTCAGATAGGGTAAGACCTTTCTGGATTTAGCCTAAATTGTCTATCACCTATGCGAATAATTAGTGCTAATAGTATTCGTTATCAGCGTTGTTTTCTCAAATCTCAGCACAGGAGCCAATAATGAATTTACGTGAGCTAGGACGTTCTGGTATTCGAGTTCCGACCATTACCTTTGGCGGGAACGTATTTGGTTGGACCGTGGATCAGGCAACCTCGTTTAGCCTGCTTGACGCACTGCTAGACCACAAACTGAACTTCATTGATACCGCCGACGTTTACTCTGCGTGGGTGCCAGGAAATTTCGGCGGTGAGTCTGAAACTATTATCGGCAACTGGCTGCAAAAAAGCGGCAAGCGTGACCAAATTATTCTGGCTACCAAGGTGGGTAAACCGATGGGGCCACAGCTGAAAGGGCTATCGGCACGTTATATCCGCGAGGCAGTGGAAGCCTCTCTGCGCCGCTTGAAAACCGACTATATCGATCTTTATCAGGCGCATGATGACGACCAAAACACGCCGCTGGCGCAAACGATGAATGCCTTTGATGCGTTGATTAAAGAGGGCAAGGTGCGCGCGATAGGGGCGTCGAACTACAGCGCGGAGCGCTTGGCCAAAGCGTTGGATGTAAGCGCTCAATTAGGCTTGGCGCGTTATGAAACCATTCAACCCGAATACAATTTATACGACCGCCATGATTTCGAAGTTGATCTGGCACCGCTGGTACAAAAAGAAGGTCTGGGCGTGATTAACTACTACGCCTTGGCCAGCGGGTTCCTCTCGGGGAAATACCGTAGCGCTGAAGATGCCCACAAAAGCGCACGAGGTAACGGGATTGTGGAGAAATACCTCAATAGCCGTGGGCTGGGGATCCTTGATGCGCTGGAGCAGGTAGCCCATGAGGTCAATGCCTCACCGGTGGCCGTGGCGTTAGCGTGGCAAATCGCACAGCCGGGAATAACCTCGCCGATTGCGAGCGCCACATCGTTAAAACAGCTAAACGAGTTAGCGGTGGCGGCCAATCTTCGCTTGAGCGCGGAACAGGTTAGGGTGATTACCGATGCCAGCGCTTACTAAGCAAACGTTCAGTTAATGAGCGCTTGAAGCCATAACCGGCGCGGTTCTCTCACAGTGTGAACTAAGTCAGTGACAGCACTGTTTTTTTCATACAAGATGCAGTAACCCCTTCTCAATACAGGTGCCATAGTATGTTGAATGTAAATGAGTATTTTGCTGGTAAAGTGAAGTCGATTGGTTTTGACAGTGGCAGCATTGGGCGTCAGAGCATTGGCGTAATGGACGCAGGGGAATACACCTTCTCAACCGATAAGCCGGAAGAGATGACGGTGATTACAGGTGCATTGCGTGTGTTAATTCCGGGTGCGCCTGATTGGCAGGTGTTCTCATCAGGCGAGACGTTCTTTGTTCCGGGGCATAGCGAGTTTAACTTGCAGGTTGCGGAACCGACTTCGTATCTGTGTAAATACCTGAGCTAAGATTTCTTAGTCTCAAACAAACGGGCTGGAGTTTAACTTCAGCCCGTTTTTGTTAGCTCTACTTATTTCTCTGATTCGCCGCCGAGCGCTTCAATAATATTTTTGATTAACGCAGCCAGTTCGCTGGTCATCAAAATGAAATCGGCATCGAAACGCTGCGCATAATCGTCGCGGTCGATGTCTTCGTTCTGATCGCGAATCGTTTCAGAGAACTTCAAACGCTTCAGTGAACCATCGTCTGACAGCACTAACTGAATGCGCTCCTGCCAGTCCAACGCCAGCTTGGTGACCAGTTTGCCCGCTTCAATGTGAACGGCAATCTCGTCAGAAACCAGATCCTGTTTTTTGCAGCGGATCACGCCACCTTCTTCCAGAATCGCTTTCAGTTCGGCTTCGTCTTGCAGGGCAAAGCCTGCAGGGACTTCGCCGGAGCGCACCCATTCGGTCATCGTCAGCTCAATAGGGCTTTCCATGGTTAATGGCACAACCGGCAGCGAGCCAATGCTTTTACGCAACAGCGCTAAGGTGTCTTCTGCTTTTTTCGGACTGGCGGCATCGACCATGATCAGGCCATTCGCCATATCAATCCACAGCCAAGTCTGGCTGAAACGGCTGAATGCGCGCGGCAGTAACGTGTGCAGCACTTCGTCTTTTAACGAGTCTTTTTCGGTTTTCTTAAGCTTGCGGCCTTGCTCGCCTTCCAGCTTTTCAATCTTTGCCTGCAGCGCCTGCTTTAAGACCGGCGATGGTAAGATTTTTTCTTCTTTACGTGCGCACAGCAGGATTTGGTCGTTGACGTAGTGAGTCAGCGCATCGCTGTGGGAACCCATCGGAGAGACCCAGCCCGTTTTCGCCATATCCTGACTACCGCACGGCGTAAAGGCCATCGAGCCCAGCATTTTTTCAACTTCATCTGGCACCAGATGAACATCGCGGCTCAGACGGTAAACCAATAAATTCTTAAACCATAGCATTAGCGTTGTCCCTGATCGTGACGCATCGCGCGCCATGTTTTATACCCTTCATACTTGAAGCTGCATCTATGTTGGCTGCGCTCTCTTGCCGCCTTGATACAACTCCCATTATTTTGGGTATGGCAATGTGTTAAACAGGCCGCATGATAACGAATAAAGAGGGTCGGCTGTAGTATTAATTGCCCGAGAAATTCTGCAAACTAGTTCGACTCAGTATTCGTCTGCTTAGGGGGCTATGTGCGTATTGGTATAGATTTGGGCGGCACCAAAATTGAAGTTATTGCCTTGGGAAATAACGGTCAGGCGCTGTTTCGGCATCGTATTGCCACCCCTCGTGATGACTATGCAAAAACCGTTGAGGCGATAGCGGGGCTGGTGGAGTTAGCCGAAAAGCAAACCGGTCAGCGGGGGAGCGTGGGTGTGGGGATCCCTGGCACATTGTCGCCCTTTACCGGTCTAGTGAAAAATGCGAATTCCACCTGGCTGAATGGCCAACCATTAGACAAAGATCTGGCTAAGCGCCTGTCGCGCGACGTTCGTTTGGCCAATGACGCCAACTGTCTTGCGGTGTCTGAAGCAACCGACGGAGCAGCTGCTGGGGCGCATCTGGTGTTTGCGGTGATTATCGGTACCGGCTGTGGCTCAGGCATTGCTATCGACGGGCGGGTACACGCGGGTGGAAACGGCATTGCGGGCGAGTGGGGACATAATCCTTTGCCTTGGCTTAATGACGACGAGTGGCAGTATCAGAAAGAGGTTCCTTGCTACTGTGGGAAATCAGGTTGTATTGAAACCTTTATTTCGGGTACCGGTTTCGAAACAGACTACCAGCGCTTAGGTGGTCAGCCGCTAGCGGGCGCTGAAATCATGGCGTTATCCCGCCAAGGTGATGCGTTGGCTGAGCGTGCGATCACCCACTATGAACAGCGACTGGCAAAATCGTTAGCCCACGTGATTAACATCATCGATCCTGACGTGGTGGTGCTTGGCGGTGGGATGAGTAATGTGGACCGGTTATATACAACGGTGCCGCCGTTGATCTCAACGTGGGTATTCGGGCGGGAATGTGAAACGCCGGTACGTAAAGCCAAACACGGTGACTCCAGCGGCGTGCGCGGTGCTGCGTGGCTGTGGCCGCTTTGACATCAATCCCGACTTTCTCTTGAGGAAAAAGTCGGGAAGATTTATTTCTGGTGCGAAAAACTTACTTCGGCGCTACCGCGTTACGGCTAGGCACCGTGACGGTTCGATTGTGATTCAAACGTTGGATTGCAGGTAGCGCCAGCGCGGCGATTAAGCCACAGGCCGCCGCGGCCGAAAGCCACATTCCCGGCATCGCTTTGTCACCGGTGGCGTGGATCAGATAGCTGGATATGGCTGGTGTAAATCCGCCGAAAATCGCGGTAGCCAAGCTATAAGCCATGGAGAAGCCTGATGCGCGCACTTCTGCGGGCATGATTTCGGTGAGGCATACCACCATCGCGCCGTTGTAGCTGGCATACATAAACGACAGCCACAGTTCAACTTCAATCAAATGCGCAAAGCTTGGATGTGCTACCAGCCAGTTCAACGATGGATAGGACGTTAGCAGCATCAACGCGCTAAACAGCAACAGCAATGGCCGCCGTCCTACTTTGTCTGACAGCGCGCCCATCACCGGCAGCCAGAACAGGTTTGAAATTCCCACCAACAGCGTGACTAAAAAGCTTTGCTGAGCGGTAAACTGCAACACCGTTTTGCCATAGGTTGGTGTGAAGGCCGTGATGAGATAGAACGACACCGTGGTGGTCACCACCATAAACATGCCAACCAAAACCAATTGCCAGTTACTCGCCACTGAACGGGTAATTTCGCTCATGCTTGGGCGATGTTTGCGTTGGTTAAACGCCTTGGTTTCCTCCAACATACGACGGATATAAAACAAGAAAGGCACAATCAGGCAACCCACGATAAACGGAATGCGCCAACCCCACTCGGTCATCACGCTCTTCCCAAGGTACTGATTTAATCCCACGCCCAGCAATGCTGCAAAAATAACGGCAATTTGTTGGCTGCCGGATTGCCAGCTAACGTAGAACCCTTTGCGATCTTTCGGGGCAATCTCGGACAGGTAGACCGACACACCGCCCAGTTCCACACCGGCGGAAAACCCCTGGAGCAGGCGGCCCGCCAGAATCAGCAGGGGCGCAGCCATGCCGATACTGTGGTACGACGGCGTACAGGCGATAGTCAATGTTCCCAGCGCCATCAGGCCTAAGGTAATCAATAAACCCCGGCGGCGACCGTGATGGTCAATATAGGCACCCAGCACAATCGCACCCAGAGGTCGCATTAAGAAGCCTGCACCGAAGGTCATCAGCGTTAGCATTAACGAGGCAAAGGGGCTTTGGGTAGGGAAAAAGGTTTCGGCTATCGCGCTGGCGTAATAGCCAAACACCATAAAATCATACATCTCGAGAAAGTTACCGCTCGTTACGCGGAATACGGTTCGGGCGTTAGCCTGAGAGGGCTTTGAGGCAGATGAAGTCATATGTTACTTCCTGTGTTTTTGTTTGCATTTTTTTTACAAGTTAATCACCGCCGAAAGTGTGATGTTGGTAGGTGTTTCTTTTTTGTGCATAAAAACCAATGTAACGATCTGTAAAATAGAGCGCTTGTTTTTTCATAAAATCCCGTAACGCGGCGCGAATCACAGAAGTGAAAATCAGCTGTTGGCAATTTGGTTTATTTTGACAATACTGTTTATGGATACAGTATTTCACTTGGCAATGAGAGAGGGCGTTACAATGGAAATGATTGTAGAGCAGCGCGCCGAGCGCATTTTCGCGGGTATTCGCATGGTGGGGCCGTTAGACCAAAATGTGGGTGTCGGTTTCCAGAAACTATATCAGTGGATTGATAATAATAAGGTGGATGAAAACGGTGACTGGATTGCGATCTATTACGACAATCCAGAAGAAGTTCCACCGGAAGAGATGCGCGTTGATACCGCGATTACCGTCGAGCCTGATTTTGTTTTACCGGCCAATAGCGAAGGGGTTCGCATTGATACCTTGAAAGGCGGCTTATACGCGGTGGCGCAGGCGCATGTTGAAGACGGTGATTTTGGTCGCCCGTGGATGGAGTTTTTCAACGAAGTGCTGCCAAGAAGCGGCTACGTGCCGATTAACGCGCCATGTTTTGAAAAATACCACAACGATGGAACTGAAAGCGGCATCTGGGATTTTGAAATGTGTGTGCCTGTACAGAAGGCATAATATATTTTCTTTATTATCGACTGGGAAAATGCGCAGAGGGAATACGGGATGATATGCGTGTGTGAAGTGATATGTCGCTGACGGCTCATCCGTTTTTCACTGAGTTATTAAGTGGGCTGGTTTTGAATCCTCAGCAGCTCAAGCACACATACTTTGCTCAGCGTTCGCGTGATAGCCAAGGCCATTCGTTAGGGAATAGCCTTGGTGCGAAATTCCCGCGTCTTGAGATTGTTTTACGCGGCAGCTATACGGCAGAAAAGCCCGCTGGCACGAGCATCACGTTGGCTCACGGCGAAGCGTTGTTTATTCCTGCATTTGCTAGCAGCCAGCCGACGTGGGACAAGGATGTATTATTGCTTAGCGTGCTGTTTGCGCCGTCCTACATTGGTTTTCATTTCTTTGATAAACGCGCTACGACGGCGGGTTTTCATCGTTTAAGAACGCTGGAAATAACCCAACAAAATGCCGAAGAGAGTGAACATATTTTACAGGCGCTAAACGCGTTGGCGGCAAGAACGGCAGATCCTGATATTGGTCGTTATTTGGTTCTGAGTTTGCTGCATGTTTGCCGTAACCAGTTGGCCTTACCGTTGGCAAATAAAATGCAGCGCGGTGCCTTTTTATATAAAAGTATCTGTACCTACGTTCAGGATAATTTTTCCAGTGCGTTAACCCGTGAAAATACCGCGGTCATGTTTAATATCAGCGCTAATCATCTGTCTCGTATTTTTCAGCAAGAGGGAAGTATGAGCTTTATTGACTATCTGCACTGGGTGCGGTTGGGCAAAGCCAAGATGATCTTGCAGAAATACCATTTGAACGTGAACGAAGTGGCCCACCGCTGTGGTTATAGCGATGCGAGCTACTTTTGCCGCCTGTTCAAGCGGCAGTTTGAGATAACGCCCTCGGAATACCGAGAGCGTTTCCTGTCGAGTTAAAAGGTTAATTCGCTTTGTAGCAGCGAGAGAATGGCTTCTGCGTTGGGTGCTGAGCGCATCGCTTCGCGAAACTCTTTCTTCACTAATTTACGCGCGAGCTGGGAAAAGACTTTAACGTGACTAACGCTGTCTTGTGCGCCTAGAGTCAGCATAATAACGAAATCGACCTCACCCATTTCTGACTGCCAATCAATAACGTTTTCGAGCCGAGCAATGCTGATACTGGAGTGTTTAATATGAGTCGATTTGGTGTGCGGAATGGCAAAGCCAAAGCCGACGCCGGTGGTGACGATATCTTCACGCTGCCAGATATCCTCTTCCAGTTCGGTAGGATGATCGGTGCGATCCTGAATGGCTAAATTGCCGCACAGGTATTGAATCACCTGTTCTTTATTCGTCAGGTGAGCGGGAACGATAATATTCTCTAGCGCCAGCAACGGTTTCTGATCTGCGGGGATCGCCTGCGTATCCAGTAACGCTTCAATATCGTTAGCCGATTTGCACTCACAGGCGCGGTTGGCCAGTGCTACGCACTCTTCGGCGCTGAGTTTGCGTGCCAGCTCTTTAATCGCCGGAATGCGCGCGCCGCTCATGCTGAGCTCGTCTAAACCTAGACCAATCAGCAGAGGCAGATAACGAGGTTCCCCACCGAGCTCACCGCACAGTCCCACCCAGCGTTCACGTCGATGCGCGACGTCGATAATCTGGCGCAGCATACGCAGAAACGAAGGGGTAATCGGATTATAAAGGTGCGCGACGCGCTGGTTATTGCGATCGACGGCATACAGATATTGCGTCATATCGTTGGAACCAATGCTAAAGAAATCAACCTCATCGCAGAAGTGGTCGATGATAAAACACACCGATGGCACTTCAACCATAATACCGAGCTCTAGGGTTTCGGCGTATCGCAAACCTTCTGCTTTCAGCGAGCGCTGAGCCGAGGCAATTTGCTGTTTTACCCACAGAATTTCATCGAGCGTGTGTACCATTGGGATCATTAAACGCGCATACCCGGTGGTTGCCGCTCGAAGTATGGCGCGCAGCTGAATGGTAAATAGCTCGGTAAACTCGGGATAAATGCGCACCGCGCGATAGCCAAGAAACGGATTTTCTTCTTGAGGGATATTCAGGTAGCTGATTTTTTTGTCGCCGCCGATATCCATGGTACGAAAAATCACGGGATGGGTGCCCGCATTCATCAACACCTGCTGGTAGGCTTCAAACTGTTCTTGTTCATCGGGCGCTTTATCGCGGTCCATAAACAACATTTCGGTGCGAAATAGGCCAATGCCTTCCGCCCCTTGGCTAAACGCCGCGGGGGCTTCTTGCGCAGTACCAATGTTGGCACCTATTTCAATGCAGCGCCCATCCTGCGTGACCGCTGGAAGATCCGCCATTTTCAGCTGACGTGCACGGTTTTGTTGTTCCAGCCCAAGTGCAACAGAGAAATACCCACTGACGTCTTCGTTGGGCTCAATCACTAGAATGCCGGCCTGCGCGTCGATAAAGACGGTCTTATCATCTAAGTGTTGCAAGGCCGACAGTTCGATCCCCGACAGCACGGGAATGCCCAACGAGCGCGCTAAAATGAGCGTATGCGAGGTGCGCCCGGTTTGCGTTAACACCATTCCTGCCAGTAGCTGTTTGTCTAAGCTTAAAAACTGACTCGGCGTGATATCTTCGGCGGCAATAATCGTCGGTTTATGCAAAACAAGGGGATCACCCAAATTGACGTTGGGATAGGCGACGTGCAGTAATTGAGCGGTAATGTCTCTAATGTCTTGCACGCGCTCGCGCAGGTACTCACTCGCCGACATGGCTAATTTGCCGCACACTTCTTCCATGCTTTCAATGGCTGCGGTCGCCAGACTGCACTTTCTCTGATTCAGATGACGCAAAATGTTTTGGCTAAATTCTTTGTCCTGAATCAGCGAGAGATGCGCATTGACAATGGTTTTGCTTTGCCCTTTTAGGCTGGTCAGCTGGTGGTTAAGCTGCTCGGCTAGCGCAATTAGGCTATGTTCAAGCAGGAGTGGGTCCTGCACGTTGGCCGGTTGTGATTTATAAATGTCGATATTGGTATGGCGGTAGATTAACAACGCGCCATGCCCGATGCCGCTCGAGAGCCCACAGCCATGGATCAGGCTTGGCTGAAAACGAGAAAGCGAGCGTGGAATAGGGCGCGTGGTGGCTACCGGTAGAGGCTCAATTTCACTGTCGCTGTCGGCAAAGCTCTGTTTAATATAGGTATCTAACGCGCGATAGGCTTTTTCTTCATCGTGCCCGTGGATTTCTAGCAGGCAGGCGTCGTTGAACAATGTTCCGGTGCTGATAAGCGCTAGCGAACTTTTAGCGTCGGCACGGTGGTTTGAGCGCTGATTAATAAAGATAATCTCACTGTCAAACAGACCGCACTGCCCCTTGAGCTCATAGGCTGGGCGGGCATGTAGGCCGTTTGGCAGAGGGCAGAGAAATTCTATCTTTAGCATGGCATGAATCCTTTTCTAAACTCGCGCTACTGCGAAAAGTCCGTTAGATGATGGAGTGTGTCGGCATTCAGTCGATGGATGACTGCAACGAGAAGCTGTTTGGTCTGTTCGATATCCCGCAAATCTGCAATTGATGCGGCGCAATGACCATGTCGCGTCGGTGCACCCAGTACCGCGGTTGGAATACCTTTGCCGCAAAGATGTACGCTGCCGCCATCGGTACCGCCGTTGCTGAACATATCAGTCTGCAATGGAATGGCATTTTGCTGCGCGGTGTCTTGAATAAAGTTCAGCAGGCGCGGGGACGGAATTAGGGTTTTGTCGTACATCACCAGCATCGGCCCTTGTCCAATTTGTCGATGATTCGCGGCGCCGTAATCGAAGTTTTTTGACCAACATGCGGTGTCGAGGATTAAGGCTAAATCAGGCTGAATCATGTGTGCCGCAGTTTTACCACCGCGCATTCCCACCTCTTCACTAGAAGAAGCAACTAGCCAAATTTCGGCTTCCAACTCAACGTTGCGCAGGGCGTACATTAATTCAATCAGCAAGAAACAGCCGAGCCTGTCATCAAAAGCTTTTCCCATGATACGCGATTCAGGAGAAAGCACTTTGAAGTCGCTAGCGTAGGTAACGCGATCGCCAATGCGAACCCCACACTGATTCACTTCTTCCGCCGATGTAGCACCAATATCTACGCACAAATTACGCGCTTCAGATCCGTGTAGCTCAGCGTCCAGTAATCCGTGGATTTTGTTGCCGTGCTGCGTAGTAATGCGAACGGGCTGCATGAAACGAGCTAGCATGCGCACATTGCCAATGGGGATAACCTCAACACCACCTTCGCGAGTGATGCTACGCACCATAAAACCCACTTCATCCATATGGGCGCAAATCATAATCTTTGGCCCTGAGGATTGGTTGAGCTGAATCAGCGTTGAGCCTAGCCCATCAAAAGAGACCTTTTTGCCGCATAGGTTTGCGTGCTGTATGAGAATATCGCGAACTTCCTGTTCGGAAGAGGCGATGGCATCTGCCTCGCAGAGGGCCTGCAAGAGATCGATATTCATTGGATATCCTCGCCGGTGGTCAGCAATTGTTTGGGCATTTGGTATAAAACATCACAGCCGTTTTCGGTGACCAATACCACGTCTTCAATGCGCACGCCGCCCAGCTCTGGCAGGTAAATGCCGGGTTCTACGGTCAGCAGCATGCCGGCCTGTAGCAGCGTGGTGTCTGTTGGCGAGAAACGCGGATTTTCATGCACATCAATGCCAATGGCGTGGCCGGTATTATGGCCAAAGAAATTGCCATAGCCTGCGGCTGAAATGATGGAGCGTGCCACGCCGTCGACATCACAGCAGCGCACGCCTGGTCGAATAGCGGCGATGGCAGCGAGTTGAGCCTGCAATACCACCTGGTAAATCGCATAAAGCGGGTGCTCTTGCAGCGGTTTATCGTCATTGCCCTCAACCAAAAACGTGCGGGTCATGTCCGAACAATACCCCTGATATTGAGCACCAAAGTCGAGCGTGATCAACTCTCCGGCTTCAACGACTTTTTGTGAGGCTTTGGCATGAGGCATGGCCCCACGGATCCCGCTGGCAACGATGGTGTCGAATGATGTTTTTTCCGCGCCTTCGTTTTTCATGAACCATTCAAGTTCGTTGGCGATCTGATGTTCCGTCATGCCGGGGCGAATATATTGGCGAATGTGAGCGCAGGCGCAGTCGGCAATTAAACATGCAGATTTGATGGTGTCGATCTCGGCCTGCGTTTTTATTTGGCGCAGTTCATCGAGACAAATTGGGCTCATCTCAGCGTTAATTTTTTCGATAAGAGACAGGCTTTGGCTGTAGCTCAGATGCTCGGCTTCAAACCCAACACAGGTGAGTTTTTCCTGCGCAATGATTTGATTGAGGATGGCCGATGCGTGGTGTTGCGTATCCGTCATGTGCAGTTGATAACTCTCTGCCTTGGCGGAGAGTTCATGATAATAACGTGAGTCGACCAAAATATGCTGGCTGGTGCGGGTGATAAAGAGATATCCCGATGAGCTAAGCAACCCAGTATGACTAAATTTATTCTGTTTAGCGTTAATAATAACGGCGTCTAAATTGCGTTTGGCTAGCCATATTTGACAGGCGGCGATCGCTGAATAGGGGGATTTATGCATGAGCTACTCGCTTAAATATCATGTTAAGGCAGACCCGCCATACTTGCTGCCACCGACTGTTAACGTGATGGCAGCACCTTTATCAATTAAGACATCACCTCAATGTGCAATTTGCCTTTCTTAAATAGGATATTGCGGATAAATACGGTAATCAGCGCGGTCACGATGGCACCTAATGCAATACCAAAGATATAAGCCCCTAAATTGGTGACTAAAGGCCACGCCCAAATAGCCGATTCAGGGAACCACTGCACTGCGCCTAATGCAACGGCGGTGGTTGAGCCAACGATGGCACCCGTCATATAGGCCGGAATCGAGGCCAATGGGCTTTCGAGTAGGAATGGAATTGCGCCCTCGCTAATCCCCATGAAGGCGAGGAACATAGCGGTTTTCCCCTGAGGATACAGTTGGCTGCTAAACAAGTGGCGCCCGGTGAGGCGGTAGTCAATGAGCGTTGCCAGCCCTAAACCGATAGGGGGGATCACAATCGCGATAGCGCGCGCGGTGATTGGCAGAACGTGATCGCTGGTGAAGCTAAAAGCGATAAAGCCTGCCGCTTTATTTATTGGCCCACCGAGGTCAATAGCGGTGGTGGCGGAAATTCCCACGGCATACATCAGCACGCCTTTATCGCCCGCCGCTTGCAGCATGACGCGAATACCGGCATTCACCCAACCGCCAAACGGGGTAATGACGTAGTACATTGCTAACATAACAAAAACGGCTGACAGAATAGGTAATAAGAAGGTGGTTTTAAATGCCAGTAAATAAGCAGGTAATTGGATTTTGGCATTCATCCATTTCACTAAATAACCGGCGGCAATGGCGATGATCAGCGCGCCAATAAACGTTGAGGGAACCGGGGAATTAGTGACCCATTGCAGTTTACTTAAATCCCATGTTAATTCAGGCGTTGGCTGAGTTGCGATTAATCCCCCAATAAACCCTGCGGGAAAAGCCAGTTTTCCGCCGATTGAGTTAGCAACAAAAGCGGCAAACATCGGGATGGCAAAGCTAAATAGAATTCCGCCAAATGATTGCGATAAATAAGCAAACTTCATCAAGGACAGATTGAAACCAACGTACTTTCCGGTGTTGATGGCCTCCATAATGCCCATCTCGGGAGGCACTTTTAGCCATGCGTAGGCGATAAGCTGGGAGAAGGCGAGAATAACGCCGCCCATGATCAGCGTCGGTACCATACGTGAAATACCTGACATTACATGCTGTGGTAGATCGCCCCACATACTGGGTTTTGCCGTTGGCATCGCATTTGGATTTTTAGTCAGTGTCGCTTCGCCGCCTGACGAAGGATTCACTGCGCTCCTTTTCTTAATAGCCATAGGTACATCTCCCTGATGAGTTCATTGAAAGTTATACCCGTCATACTTCAAGCTGCATTTTTGTTGGCTGCGTTCATTCACCCGCATCATTTACTTGCTGCCTCAATGCAACTCGAATTATTTGGGTATAGACGTATATTTTTATTGTTCAGATTGAATCATCTCTTCAATTTCACGCAGGATCCCATCCGCATTTTTAATCGCGTCCTGCAGGGTAATTTCATACACGTCGCGGCTTTCAAAGCGTTCGTTATCTTCAGGCGTAATGGCAACTGAATGAATAATGATGTCGGCCTCCGCGATATCCTGCGCGGTTAAGCGGTTTTCGATGCCGTCTGCACCCTGAGTTTCAATTTTGATCTGGTCATAACCTGCGGCTTTTGCGGCATCTTCTAGCGCCTGAGCGGCCATAAACGTATGAGCTAACCCCATTGGACATGCACAAACAGCGATAAATTTTTTAGTCATAACTACCTCTGAGTCAGAAAGGGAAACCAATCGCGCTACGTTGCTTGCTCTTTTACGTAGGCTGAAATCTTGAAGGGAGTATGGCGTTTAAAAATGAGGGGATGTTATGGGACAAAACATGCATTTACTGGATATTTATATCCCTAATTGTGAAGTGTGAGCTCTCTCGCATTGTATCGGCGTGTTTTTTCGGAGGTGGTAGCATTGCATCATGCTGCGTCGAGGGCCACTATACGCACGCTTTCATAATTCTTTTCAATCGGTTTATCGTATGAATCTTAATCGTTTTTGTTATCTTTTGCTCGCACTGGCGGCAGTCGGTAGCCTGTTCTCTCTGCATCCGTTTGTGATGTGGTGCCTGTTACTCAATGCGTTAACGTTGATTATTTACGGTATTGATAAATTAGCCGCCATAAAATCGTGGCAGCGAGTCCCCGAGATAACGTTGTTATTCTTTGGCCTGATTGGCGGCTGGGTCGGCGCGATTTTAGGTCAGCAAATTTTCCGCCATAAGACGCAAAAACAACCGTTTAAAACCTATTTTATTATCACGGTGATGGTGAATTTAGCCGTAACGATTGGGGCTATGTATTGGGTTTATCAGTATGGGATAGGGGTTCAGTGGTAGAAGACGCCTATCCAATGGGGGATAACGATTCGTGCTTTGGCCGAGTAAAAGTTATCCCCTCCTATTATTAAGTCATGATAAAAAATCATCCCCCATAACTAGCAATGCTAATAAGTTTTTAAACATAATTTACCTCGGCGTAAAAATATAAATAATGTATACCCGAAAAAATTCTGCCGCTTATCTTATTATATTTCTGGCCGCATTGAGCGGTAGCGGAATTCAGTTGGAGACATATTGAAATAGCCTTTAAATATCTGGCAGAAAGTGCTCTGGCTTGGGAACCCCATTTCCTGTGCAATTTCGAAGACTTTTAACTCTGTGGATATGAGTTTTTGGGCGGATGCTTTTAGTCGTGTAGTTTTGATGAAGGATGAAACGCTAACGCCGTGGTGTAATTGAAATTCACGTAAAAAATAAGAGCGTGAGTATCCAGATATTCTTATCACATCGGAGGCATTGATCCCTTGGTGGATATTTTCATTAATCCAACAAATTACAGCTGGAAAGCTTTGAATAACACATTTTTCTCTTTTCATATTCTTATCCTAATTGGCTCAATTTTAAGTTGCTCCACCTAAAAGCCCTCAAGGATTGTACCAATGCGAAACCGTTAAAATAATCAAGTTATTAATAACGATATGTTTAGATAAACTGAACGAGCTAGGATGGGATATCACTCCGACGGACATTGCGAGAAGGACAATGTTGTATAGAACATTGTCCTTCTCGCAAAAGCAAAGCTTAACAAAATATAAAGATTAGGGGATGTTTTATTCCCCATTCCCTATCGCATACTGCGCTTCTAAGCGGCTAATCCCCAACCCATTCACTTTTTTCACTTTTATTTGCACCGGTATCCGTTCTTTCATGGCTTCAACGTGGCTGATGACGCCAATCATTTTGCCGGTTGCGTTGAGCGTATCGAGGGCATCGAGCGCGGTATCAAGGGTTTCCGCATCCAGTGTACCGAAGCCTTCGTCAAGGAAGAGCGAATCAATGCTGGTTTTATGGCTGACCAGATCGGATAGCGCCAGCGCCAGCGCTAAACTCACCAAGAAGCTTTCGCCACCGGATAAGGTGCGAGTATCGCGTACCGCATCGGCCTGCCATGTATCGACCACTTCTAGCTCCAGCGCGTCGCTGGTTTTACGTTGCAGCAAATAGCGACCGTGCAGGCGGGCAAGCTGCTGGTTGGCCAAATAGACCAGGTGATCCAACGTTAAACCCTGCGCAAATTTTCTGAATTTATCGCCGCTGCTTGAGCCAATTAGCTGGTTGAGATAGCTCCAGTCTTCATACTCCTGCCTGCTCTGTTCAATACGCGCAAATAGGCTTTTCTGCCCCTGTTTTCGCTCGGCGTCGCTGCGGATCTGCTGCTGAATTTGTCCCTGCTGTACGCTGTTTTCGCGCAGTTGCTCAGCCAGCATAGATAGTTGCTGATTGAGATTTTCTAGCGTGGCATTGATATCAAGGTTTTCAGGGCGTTGCGCTAGCCACTTGGATAGCTCGCTTTCTGCCTGCTGCAAGAAAGCTTGTGCCTGCGAAAGCTGATTTTTGCATTGTTCACGCAGTGCGATCAGGCGTTTGAGCTCACTTTCGTCTAACAGCGCGGCAATTAACGTATTTTCATCAGCGAACAGACTGTTTGCCAATGCCTGCTCAAACTCTGTTTGCTGCTGGCTGAGCCGTTGTTCTAATTGCAAGCGTTGTTGTTGAGCGCTTTCGAGCTCACCGCTCAGTTTATGTAGCTGTTGTCGTATCTGGTGTTCAGCCTGTTGAGCTTGCTGAAGCTGGTTTTCAACCTGCTGTTCAGACTCAATTAACGAACGGCGTACCTCGTCTACGCTACGTCCATTCAAAAGGCTTTGGCGTTCGGCCTGCATCTGCTTCAGGCGGGTTTCAAGCTCAGAACAAAGCTGATGTTGTGTTTGCCACTGTGTTTCTAGGGCGGCAAAGGTTTGGCTGAGGCTGTGCTCTTCCGCCATCAGGCGTGTATTTTCTAGCGTTAGTTTTTGGCTGTGGTTTTGGCGCTGTTGCCAGAGCGTAAACTCGTTGCTGCGCTGTTCCAGCCATTCGGCTTCGTTGCCAGAGATAGGCGCGGTTAATTGCAGTTTATGCAGTTCATCGGTAAGGGCGATGTCACGTTGCTGCTGCTGTGCTAACTGTTTATTGTAGTCCTCGCGCCACTCATTGAGCTGCTTGCTCTGCGTTTGAGTGCTCAATTCCAGCAGGCTGATGTGCTGTAGCGTTTGGTTGACCTCTTGCTGAATATTGTTCAGCGCATCTTTGGTCTGCTGCCAGCTCTTGCTCAAAATCTCTCGCTGACGCAGCGTGTTTTGCAGAGCCTCTTCTTGCTGATTAATTTCGGTGAGATAGCTTTCTAGCGCCTCACGGTCGTCAATCGCTAAGCTGAGTTCGAGCGCTACCGTTGCCTGAGCCCAGCGCTGTTGATACTGCATGACTTCAGCTTCAACGGCTTGGGCTTCTTGCTGCTGCTGATTTTGCGTCTGCAGCATCAGCTTGTGCCGCTCTCCCAATTCGCTGCCTTCGCGACTGAGATTTTCGACTTCTATGCGTAGCGCGTCGCGGCGCTGTTCACTGTCTGAAAGGGTGGGTGTTTGGTAGTTTTTAACCGCCGGATGCTCCAGCGATCCGCAGAGTGGGCAGGGATCGCCAGCCACTAAGCACGTACGTTCTTGTTCCAGTCCGATCACTCGACGCTGTAGATCGATCTGCTTTTCCAGATCGCTAAGATGCTGACGTTTCTCTTTATAGGCTAAGCGTTTGGCGGCTAAAAGCTGCTCTAGGGCGTGCAGTTCCTGCGTGCGTTGCGCATTTTGTAACTGCAGCTGTTTTTGTCTCTGTGAGGCTTTTTCAAACAGCGGGCTGGTTTGTATCAGAATTTGGCGCGCAGGCTGCCCACGGTGCAATTTCTCACGCTGTGCTTCTAGCTGCGCTGAACTGTGTTTCTGGTTGAGCTGCTGATGCTGTAATTCAGCTTCAGCGCAGATTTTTTGCTGCTGAGCTAAACGCTGGCTGAGTAGGGAGCCCGCCTGCTGCAGAACCGTGAGCTTTTCTGTTTCGGCAGCGATATTCTTTTCTGCATCGGTAATGCGTTTACGCAATTCATTTAAGGTTTGGTTTAGCTCAGCCGATTGTTCGAACTGGCTTTTCCAACGGCCTAAATGGCTATTCCATTCAGCATGTTGTGCCGTGTCTGCTAGCTGTTGCTGAAGCTGGTTGATTTCCAGCAGCTGGGCCTGCAGTTTTTCTCGGTTTTGCTTAAGCGTGGTTTCCTGTTTCCGCTTTTCTTCACTAAGTTGCGTGAGTTTTTGCTGCTGAATTAACAGGTCTTCGCGTATCTGCGCCAGCCGTGAATCAAGCGGAACCACCTGTTGGTTAATCAGCGTTTCCGTTGCAGCACGTTGCTGCTGCTGTTGCTGTTTGGCATGAAGCGCTTGGGATGACGCGGTTTGCAGCGAGGCTATCTGCGAGGTCAACTGTTGGCGCTGCTGTTCGCGCTGTTGCTGGTTTTGAGTCGCAGATGCTAAATCAGCGCGTGTCTGGCGTAGCGTTAGCAACAATGGGCGCAGTTTCTCGGCCGGTTCACTGCGTTCAAGGCGTAAAATTTCCGGCTGGGCGGTTTGCCATTGCTGCGATGCTGCGGTAACGCGCTGAGTGCACTGTTCTCGGTTTTGGCTGAGCTCTTGGCTTTTTTGCAGCCAATGGAGGTCGGTCATCAGCGTTTGGCGCAACGACGTTTGCTGCTGTTCTTCACGTTGCAACTGGGATAAACGCTCGGTGAGCTGGTTTAACGCCTCTTCGCTGAGCAGCTCTACGCCTGCGGCGCGTTCATGCAGCGTATCTAGATCGATTTTTGCCTGTTTGAAACGCTGGAATATTTGTTCGGATAGTTGCCCATAAATTTCGGTGCCGGTGAGTTCTTCGAGTAATTCAGCTCGCTCGGCCGGATCGGCGTTGAGGAAGGCGGCGAACTGGCCCTGTGACAGCATCATTGACTTGGTGAAACGGCCAAAATCCAAACCGGTAATATCGGCAATTTTATGCAGCTTGGTTTGGATTTTATCGGTAATGATTTCACCATCGGCAATATGCGCGAGCTCTACTTTTGGCGTTTGTAAATTGCCATCTGGCTTATTATTGGCACGGCGCTGGCTCCAGAAGGCGCGATAGCCGACCCCTTTGACTTCGAATTCAACTTCTGCCAGTGATTCTGCGGTGCCGCGTGTCATCAGTTCATTTTGCGTTGGCGACACTTTCAAACGCGGCGTTTGGTGATACAGCGCTAAACAGAGTGCATCAAGCAGCGTCGTTTTGCCCGCGCCGGTTGGGCCCGTGATGGCAAATAAGCCGCTATTGGCAAAGTCTTCACGGGTGAAATCGATCTTCCATTCGCCCTTGAGCGAGTTGATGTTTTTTAATCGTAGGCTGAGGATTTTCATGCGTCATGCTCCTCACGAGTCTCGTCTTGCTGTTGTTCTAACACCAGCTCATCCAGCACCTGATGGAATTGATTTCGAATGCGCGATTGCTGTGCGATCAGCGCTTCATCGTCGGTTTCTTCCTGCGCCAAACGGCGCTCAAAGACGTCGCTGACGCTCAGCTCGCTCAGCGTTTCTTTGTCTTGGCGCTTGAGGGCGCTCAAGCGTTGTTCTTTGCTGCGGCGTAGCAAAATAACCTCAACGGGAAGGTTTTCTGCCTGCTGCTGGATCCGGCGTTGGAGATCGTTTAAATAGGCGCTGCTGCTGATTTCAATATCCAGCCAGACCGGTTTTTCGCTCTTGCCGTGATCCGCCGTGGTGGGTTTAAATGCGGCGAGCTGTTGCTCGATTTGCTCAATGCTGCCTTTGATGAGCTGCATTGGCTGAAACTGTGGGACTGGCATGAGCGTCACTTTTTCCAGCGTAGCCCCTGAGAAATCGACTAAGCAGATGCTTTTCTCACTGCCTAGTTCATCGAAGCTAAGGGGGATCGGCGAGCCACTGTAGCGAATATGCTCGCTGCTGGTCACGCGCTGGGGGCGATGGATATGGCCCAACGCAATGTAATCGGCAGGAGGAAACGCGGAGGCAGGGAACGCATCGAGTGAACCAATGTAGATATCACGCACCGAGTCGGACGTGCTGGCACCGATAGTGGTGAGATGTCCGGTGGCAATAATCGGCAGGTTTCCGCCTAAGGCGTCGCGTTCGGCAACGGCCAGATCGTACAACGACTGATAATGCGCAGCGATAGCCTGCTGGAGGGCGTTTTGTTTTTCTGCGGCAGATTGCCCCGCTAAGCTGATTTGGATATCTCTAGGGCGCAGATATGGCACCGCGCACAAAATAGCGCCGACGGAGCCATTGCGCTGTTTGAGCGGCAATACCTGATGCTGTAAATCGCCTGCGCTGCTGGCGATAACTTGGGTGTTCAAGCAGGCTAATAAATCGCGAGATTCATTCAGCGTGGCGACGGAATCATGGTTGCCACCTAACACCACCAACTGGCAGCCCGTTGACTGTAATTCCACCACGAAGCGGTTATACAGCTCGCGCGCGTAGCTCGGCGGTGAACCGGTATCAAATACGTCGCCAGCCACAATAATGGCATCGACTTGATGCGCCGATGCTTGTTCAATGAGCCAGCGCAGAAAGGCCTGATGTTCAGCGCTACGGCTTTTGGTATAAAAATGCTGACCAAGGTGCCAGTCTGAAGTATGGATAAGACGCATAAGAGTCCTGCTGTCCTTGCTGAGCGTAGCGTGGGTCACTACCGAGAATAAAATTGATTATACGCAATCTCGAGGGGAGGTGAACCCATGTCCGGCGCGAAGGCCATAATCGGTCTAGGTTTACAAAACCATTTATTACAGTGATGCTGGGCATATTGTTTTTTTTCATAAATCTGTCATAAATCTGACGCATAATGGCGCCCGCAACCAAACTTAAGCAGGATTAACAATGGCCAGACGCATATTGGTAGTAGAAGATGAAGCGCCAATTCGTGAAATGGTGTGTTTTGTTTTAGAGCAAAACGGCTACCAACCGGTTGAAGCCGAAGATTATGACAGCGCGGTGAACTCGCTTTCTGAGCCTTATCCTGATTTAGTGCTGCTGGATTGGATGCTGCCGGGCGGTTCTGGGATCCAGTTCATCAAGCATATGAAGCGCGAGGCGTTAACGCGTGAAATTCCTGTGATGATGCTGACCGCTCGCGGTGAAGAAGAAGATCGCGTGCGCGGTTTAGAAGTGGGCGCAGATGATTACATCACCAAGCCCTTTTCGCCCAAGGAACTGGTGGCCAGAATTAAAGCTGTGATGCGCCGTATTTCACCGATGGCGGTGGAAGAGGTGATTGAAGTGCAGGGGCTGAGCCTCGATCCGACATCACATCGCGTGATGGCCAATGAAGCCCCGTTGGATATGGGGCCCACTGAGTTTAAGTTGCTGCATTTTTTCATGACTCACCCCGAGCGCGTTTATAGCCGCGAGCAGTTGCTAAATCATGTCTGGGGCACTAACGTTTATGTAGAAGATCGCACCGTGGATGTTCATATCCGCCGGCTGCGCAAAGCGCTGGAGCTGAGCGGGCATGATAAAATGGTGCAAACCGTACGTGGGACGGGCTATCGTTTTTCGGCGCGTTTCTAACCCGCTATGCATATGCCGTGACGCTTGTTTAAAAGATCGAGATACACGGGGCTAGCACACCGCGGGGCGCTCCGGCGGCTTGCGCCGCTACGACCCTATCGGTGTACTCCCCCTAAAATCGAGCTTAAGTAAACGGTATGATTATGCATTGGGACCCTTAATCGGGCCTCACTGATTTTGGGTATCACTATGTCTATTATTTCTATGTTGTTAAGAACAAAGAGCCAACATCGTGCTTGAACGCCTATCGTGGAAAAGACTGTTGCTGGAGCTGCTGTTTTGCTGCATTCCGGCGGTGATCCTTGGGCTACTGATCGGCTATTTGCCGTGGTTTCTGCTGGCTGCGGTGTCTGCGCTTTTAGGCTGGCATTTCTATAACCAGTTGCGCCTCTCGCACTGGCTATGGGTCGACCGTAGTATGACCCCACCCGCAGGGCGAGGAAGCTGGGAGCCGTTGTTCTACGGGCTGTATCAGATGCAGCAGCGTAATCGACGCCGTCGTCGCGAGCTGGCACTGCTGATTAAGCGTTTTCGCAGCGGCGCAGAGTCTTTGCCCGATGCGGTGATTATGACGACCGAAGAAGGCAATATTTTCTGGTGTAATGGCTTGGCGCAGCACCTGCTCGGTTTTCGTTGGCCGGAGGATAATGGTCAGCACATTCTTAATCTTCTGCGTTATCCCGAATTCACGCATTATCTGCAATCGCAAGATTTTGCCCGACCGCTCACGCTGCACCTCAATAATGGCCGTTTCTTTGAATTTCGGGTGATGCCGTATGCCGAAGGTCAACTGTTGATGGTGGCACGCGATGTGACTCAAACGCGGCAGTTAGAGGGGACTCGACGTAACTTCTTTGCCAACGTAAGCCATGAACTGCGAACGCCGCTGACCGTGTTGCAGGGCTACCTCGAGATGATGAACGATGAGGATATGGCGGCTCCGGTACGGCAAAAAGCGCTTGCGACCATGCAAGAGCAAACCAAGCGCATGGACAGCTTGGTGAAACAGCTATTGACCCTCTCTAAGATCGAAGCGGCTCCGCCGATTGCCCTGAATGAAATTGTTGATGTGCCCGTGATGCTGCATATGCTAGAGCGTGAAGCGCTGTCGTTGAGTAACGGTCGCCATGAAATCACCTTCCGCATCAACGATAAACTCAAAGTATTCGGTAACGACGATCAGCTGCGTAGTGCGGTTTCTAATCTGGTATACAACGCGGTTAACCACACGCCGGACGGCACCAAAATTGAAGTCTGCTGGCAGCAAACTACCCAAGGTGCGCAGTTCGAAGTCAGCGATAATGGCCCCGGCATTGCAGCAGAGCATTTGGGGCGTTTAACGGAGCGTTTCTATCGGGTCGATAAAGCGCGTTCGCGCCAAACCGGCGGCAGCGGCTTGGGGCTAGCGATAGTCAAACATGCGTTGAATCATCATGAAGCTACGCTCAATATCATGAGTGAAATTGGCCTGGGCACGCGCTTCGTGTTTACCCTGCCGCCGCATCTCATTGTGCCACTATCAGGTGAGAGCGTGGCGCAAAAAAACAAAGGCCAGAAAGGGCTACCGAGCAAGGAAATCTGATGCAGGGACGTCAAATCAAACAATGGAAGGCGGCGCTGATTGGCGTCGTTTATGGTTTTATCTCGTTACCCGCGATGGCCGTTGGTCAGTCTATGTTATCGGGGAATTTGTCCAGTGCGGGTTCGGATACGATGGTGAACCTGATGGCGCTGTGGGCAAATAACTTTTCGCAGAGTAACCCCAATGTGAATGTGCAGCTGCAGGCAGCGGGGTCGTCCAGCGCACCCACTGCGCTGGCTGCGGGCGCCGCTCAGCTAGGGCCGATGAGTCGCCCTATGAAGGCGGCGGAAATCGCGGCTTTTGAGCAGCACTATGGTTATCCTCCGTTAGCCATACCCGTGGCTTTAGATGCTTTAGTGGTGTTGGTACATCAAGATAATCCGCTGCGTGAAATCAGTTTTAATCAACTAGACAGCATCTATTCCAGCACGCTGCGCTGTGGTGATTCAACGCCGATTACCCAATGGAAAATGCTGGGTTTAGGCGGAGAGTGGAAGTCGCGAGCCATTTCGCTCTATGGGCGCAACTCGGCGTCGGGCACCTATGGTTATTTCAAACAGCAGGTGTTGTGTAACGGCGATTTCAGCCCACGTGTCAACGAGCTGCCAGGCTCGGCATCGGTCGTGCAGGCGGTTGCGGGTTCTCTTAATAGCATTGGCTATGCCAGCATCGGTTTTCGTGCCAGCGGTGTGCATATGTTGGCGGTGAGCCAGTATGGCGGCCCAGCGATTGAGCCGACGGCGGAAAATATTGTGCAAGGCCGCTACCCGCTAGTGCGTCATCTGTATATCTATGTGAACAAAGCACCGGGAAAACCTCTGTCACCGCTAACCGCCGCCTTTATGGACAGCGTGCTGTCGGCGCAGGGCCAAAAACTGGTGTCACAAGACGGCTATATGCCTTTATCAGCGGCAGATGTTGCACAGGCGAGGGCGGAGTTGGGGCTGGAGTAGCATGCTCCAATTCTGTGTGTCGGCTATTCCCTATCAACAATAAATATTCTCATAGGAGTTGATAGAGAGCTCTTAAACGATCGCTGCTTTATTTAAGGCTTAGTTAAAAGAATAAAATATATGTGTTTCTTTGTCGGTTACTCAATTTTTTTTAATCTGTTATTATAAAAAAAGAATGAGAGCTCATCAAACTCAATTGTTTTCTCTGTTTTATTTAACACGATATTCTTCTCCGGATGCTTTTGTACTTCTGTGCTTAGTTTTTGATATACTTCATTTAAACTTTTCCCACGCCATTCACTTTCGATAAGATCAGTGATGATAATTCTGGATCTTACTTCTGAATCTACACTTGCATTAACATATGCGAGTGTAATAGAGCGGTCTATCCATAGATATGTTAAAACTGTGCATAGTACTGATAATATTACTAGTGATGTTATCAGTATAACAGTTGTTAATTTCATTTTTGTGCTGCCTCGAATGCATTTTTTGAGAATGTTCTACATTGGTTAGATGAAAAAGGATTCCAATTATATTTATCCCTTTCTTTATTATTCGCCACGCTAACCGCGTAATCATAAGCCGCCTGTTGGTCAGCCGTTTGGCTACATGTCAGTTCAACCAGTGTATTATGTCCTCATTGCAGGCTTAAGCCAGTAACGGCCACCTTATCGTAACAGATAAATATTGTGATTTTTTTACTTATAGCTTCGTGCTCTTCTTTTTTTATGAGAAGAATGTGATGCAAATCTATTTACCAGAGTTAAATCAATACAATCCCCTGAATAATATACAAGTCCAGCTTGTGGAGATTCTACCATTATCCCCACATTAAAATCTCCCCACTCATCTTTATCGAAACCTTTAGCAAACTCGTTGTTTTCAAAATTGCAAACAACGACTCCGTTCATTCCTCCCCCAAGAGTAACGATATCCCCCAGTAAAACATCACTACCATCTGGATACTTCATATTCGATCCTTTTAAGACACAAACGGTTCTATAGGTATAGAACCTGCTGGAGGTGGAAAGCCATTAGCAGCATCAGCTGCACCACTCTCTTTCCAAAAACATTGACAATTATTAGGATTCTGATTTGCTTTGTACAGATTATAATGATCGCCTGTATATGGATGGTGAGGCTTTCCTGGCGGGACTAGATCATGACGATACCCGATAGTTCCCCGTGGTACTATGTTTCCACTAATTGTTTTACAAGGTGGGCAGAGCTTTTTCTCCTCACAGTTAGCTAAATTTTCTGTTTTTGTTTGTTGCAATTTTTCGTTAAGTGCTTTCGTCTCTTTATTATTGCTCGCAACAATCACTACACCTGCGGAGCCCACAACTAACCATTGCCATAAAGAATAAACTGCCGCACCTTCAAGAACACAAGCATCTTCAAGACATAACCCTTTGGGATCTATATTCATGATCGGATTCAACGGGTACGTGTACGGGTTTAATCCCCCCCTCAACCCAATCGGATCCTGAGTAATATACCGTCCTATCGTCGGATCGTAATAGCGATGGCGGTTGTAGTGTAGGCCGGACTCTTCATCGTATTGCTGCCCCTGCATTCTGATTGGTTGGTGCAGCTGATGCGGATTTTCTTCGCTTAGCGCATTGCCCCAGGCGTCCAGCGTGATGGACCAGTCGATATCGCCGTTGAGGTTGATGAGCTGTTGCGGTGTGCCGAGGTGGTTGCAGTCGTACAGTTGGGCGGCGTAGGGCGTATCCGGCAGCGGGTCGAGTAGGGTGGCCAGATAGTCAGGGCTAAGCTGAACCTGATTGAGCCACGCGTGCTGTTCTTCGCTGAGGCGGTTGGCGCGCAGCGCTAGCTCAATGTGGTGCAGGGTTTGCTTGAAATCGGGCGGCAGCGTGATACCGACTTCCTGCTCAAGTTTGTCGGCCAGCGGAGTGACCGTGGGCGGCTTATCGCCTTCAAAGCGCAGCAGGGGCACAAAGCTGTGGGGTAAATAGACCGTGTGAATGCGGGTGCCATCGCGCTCGGTGAGCACCAGTTTGTCGCCGTCCCAGCCGAACCAGCTGATGTGCTTGGGCTGGTTGCGCTGCATGACCTGTTTACCGATGCGTCGCCCTAACGGGTCGTAGCAGTAGCGGCCGCCGCGTAGGGCTTCGCCGTCTTGCGCGCAGAGGTAGCTGACGAGCCGATGGCTGCGGTCGTAGCGGTAGTGATGGACTTCGCCCGCGTCGCGTTTGCGGGTTTTTTGGCTGAGGTTGCCGTACTGGTCATACTGATAATAATAATGCGTATCTTCGCTCAGGCGATTACCCGGATGGCGCATGTCGGCCATAAAAGCTTCGGGCATGTAGCGGTTGATGAGTCGGTTGCCCGCAAGGTCAAGGTGGTAGTCGGTGTGGCGGTGGGCGCTGCGCTCGT
>NZ_FMIQ01000058.1 GCF_900095695.1 Hafnia alvei
GAAAGTGACGCCCTCCAGCGTACCGTGCGCTATGCCTATGCCGATGACAGCAGCTCGCAGCCCTGTGCTATCACCGATGCCGGCGGAGGAGAGAAACGCCTGACGTGGACACGCAGCGGCCAGCTCTCCCGCTACACCGACTGCTCGGGCAACACCACCGAATACCGCTATGACCGCTGGGGGCAGCGCCTGGAGATTTGCCGCCCCGCAGCCCTCACCTTACGTTATGCATACGATACCCGTGGACGTCTGATAAGCACGGAAAATAGCACCGGTGAACGCACCCAGTATCACTACAATCCCGCGGGTGATTTAATCACGCTGACCGAGCCCGACGGCAGCCAAACCGTGATGACCTACGATGACAACGGCCGTTTGCTCACGCGCACCCACGGCGGTGCCACCCAGCAGTTTACCTATGACGCCGCCGACCGACTGATTGCGCTCACTAATGAAAATGATGCCCAGATGCGTTTTAGCTATGACGTGATGGACAGATTGGTGGAAGAAGTGGGCTTTGACGGACGGGTTCAGCGCTACCGCTACAACGCGGCTGGGGAATTAATAGAAAGCGACGATGCCGGCCTGATAACCCAGTGGCAGCATGATATTTTGGGTCGTTTAGTCAGCCGCACCCGCAATACCGAAGATGCCGAAAGTGACATAGCGCGTTGGGAATATAACCTCGACGGCCAGCTGATGGCCGCGCATCACGTCAGCGAAGGCTACCCCGTCAGCGTGTTGTTTGAACGCAACCTGTCCGGGCAAATTAACCAAGAGCAGCAGATTGTCAGCGCCCCCGACGGCAGCGTGTTGTGGCAGCACCGTATCCAGCACCGTTATGATGCCAACAGCGCCCTGCTGTTCACCACGCCCGATGGCCTACCTACCCTGCACTGGCACACCTACGGCCCCGGCCACCTGCTCGGTGTGGCGCTCGGCGAGCACAGTCTATTGGAATTTGACCGCGATACCTTACACCGAGAAACGCAGCGCCGCTTTGGCGAGAGCGTGTTGGAAACGGGCTACACCGAGGTCGGGCGCCTGCGCAGCCTCACGCTCAGTACCCCCAACGCCGACCCACGAGCACAGGAATACCGCTATACGTCGCGTGGCCAGCTGAGCGATATCGTCAGCCCATTTTCATCGCAGCACTATGAGTATGACGCCGCCGGCCGCCTCATCCA
>NZ_FMIQ01000030.1 GCF_900095695.1 Hafnia alvei
TTCGTTCCTTTTCCCTGACACGGAAAATAACAGGAACAAACTGACATCAGACGAATGCTGATGTGAGAGAAAGAATCGGTGGAGCGGTAGTTCAGTTGGTTAGAATACCTGCCTGTCACGCAGGGGGTCGCGGGTTCGAGCCCCGTCCGTTCCGCCACTTATTTATGTTATGCCTGCTTGATGAATGTAGGGATAATAGTAAGCGTTCTTTAGGGGCGTAGCTCAGTTGGTAGAGCACCGGTCTCCAAAACCGGGTGTCGCGAGTTCGAGTCTCTCCGCCCCTGCCATACAAATAGCCTTCCGCTTGCGGAGGGCTTTTTTGCGTTTTAGCGCAGAAAAAAGCCTTAAAATTAATACTTTCCCTTCAGCAATATTCCAAAATGCCTACATAAATGTTCTAAGTTGTTGGGGCAATTTCATACTATCGCCCCCAACACTGGCGCATCTACAATGCCCCAAAAATTACTTTGGCTGCTCTAGATGATAATTTATCAACGACTGCGTTAAATACTTAATCTCTTCTTTCCTGTCACTGTTGTGGAGCCACACGGCGTATATTGGTCGCGTTAGGGCTTCCTGCGAACTATCCACTTGGAAGTGATGTGGATGCCAATGAGCTGGGAAAAATGCTCTTCCTCCTGCTTGGTTCATGACCTGTTCGGCAAGCGCTATCGAGCTAGTAGTTAAAATCGGGGGATTATTGTTGCTAGTGAGCTGTTCATCAAAACGAGCAAAATCTGCCCCCCATTCTAAGCGAATATAGGGAAGATCGTCGGTTGCTGTATCTCCTGCGGTTGTAAGAAGTTGCAGTGTAAACTCGCCAACTTTTTTCTGTTGATAGCTCCTCCATCTTTGGGATTTCTGTTGTTATCAGTAGGTCTAGATGGCGCTCATGCAGCTGTCGAACATGAGTATGTCTTTGCCCAATACGGGCTTCAAGCAAGAGTTCGGGCTTATGTTTATAGACGCCTGATAGCCAGGAAATAAGTAGCGATTCCCACATCATTGCTGGAGCGCCAATCGATAATTCTTTGTGCTGCCGGCTCTTGAGAACTTCTTTTTTAGCCAATAGCCATGTTTCCATTAGTTTTTCTGCGTAGGGTACGAGTCGTTCTCCTGCCTCGGTTAGCTGAATATTGTTGCGGTGGCGAGTGAAAAGATCCGCTCCAACTTGTGTTTCAAGCTGACGGATACGAAAGCTAACTGCTGATTGTGTTAGATAAAGGGTTTCAGCGGCTTTACCAAAGTGTCTTGTTCTGCTCACTTCTAAGAAGGTTTTTAATAATTCGCTATCCACTGTCTCTCCAATAAAAATATTAATCATGATGATTTAAATGTTTTGTTTTACACGTTGTCAAGCCTAACTAATACTCCGCGCCATAAGTGGTACAGCAATAAGAAAATTTAGGAGTGTGTCAGATGGCGGAAAGCTTCAGCACCAATCATCGTTTTTTTGACAATAAACATTATCCTCGTGGTTTTTCACGCCACGGCGATTTCACAATTAAAGAAGCTCAGGTACTTGAGCGTTTCGGTTACGCGTTTAACGAGCTCGATTTAGGAACTCGTGAGCCACAGACCGAAGAAGAACAGCTCTTTGTCGCTGTATGCCGCGGTGAACGTCAGCCTGCGACAGAAGCTGAGAAGATCTGGTCGAAATATATTGCACGCATTCGTCGTCCTAAGCGTTTCCACACCTTATCTGGCGGTAAACCGCAGATGGATACGGTGGAAGAATATACTGATAGTGATGACTAAAAACTCGGGGCCTTTGGGCCCCGTTTTTTATTGCAATGCCTGATGGAGATGTTGGATTAAACGGTCCATGGAGCGGTAGCTGAGTGCTTCAGCAATATGAGCTCGGTTGATGCTGTCACTTTGTGCAAGATCGGCAATCGAGCGAGCAACTTTTAGTATTCGATGCCAAGCTCTTACCGACAATCCCATCTTCTCGAGTGCTTGTTCCAGAAATGCCGCATCTTCTTGAGACAGTGAGCATACTCTGTCCATCTCCTTCCCTGCCAAATGTGCGTTGAGCTTTCCTGAGCGTTGATACTGTCTTTCTCGCGCTAAACATACTCTTTGGCGAATAACCTCGCTGCTTTCTCCAATGCGTTTTTGGATGCTAAGAACGCCTGCGGGTAACAGAGGCACCTCAATAGATAGGTCAAAACGATCTAAAAAGGGGCCTGATAAGCGAGATAGATATTTGAGTATCTGCTGTGGCGGTGTACGAGCATGAATACCTTTGTAATGTCCTGTCGGACTTGGATTCATTGCAGCAACTATTTGTACTTTTGCAGGAAAAATGACTTTCGCGAGTGCTCTAGAAATGCAGGCTTCACCAGACTCAAGTGGCTCGCGCAGAGCATCCAGTACACGCCGCTCAAACTCAGGCAGTTCATCTAAAAATAATACGCCGTTATGCGCGAGAGAAATTTCTCCTGGTCTTGGTAAAGATCCGCCTCCAATGAGTGCTGCCATTGAAGCGCTGTGATGTGGGGTCCTAAATGGCCGCTGATAGCAAGATTGCCCCGTGGTTGATTGATGTACCAAACTGGCAACCGCCGCGCTCTCTAAAGCTTCTTCGGTGGTTAACGGTGGCAATATGCTATTAAGACGGCTGGCTAACATGGTTTTTCCGGTTCCGGGTGGTCCCAATAACAGTAAGTTATGCCCGCCAGTGGCAGCGATTTCTAATGCTCTGCGCGCCTGTTCTTGGCCAATAATATCCCGCATATCCTTCGTATTTGGGGATAAGGATGATAGTTGGGACACCTTCGGTGGTGGAAGCTTTGAGTCGCCGCTGAGGAAATCACAAACGTGAAGAAGATGATTGGCAATGAGGTGGGGCTGTTGTTCTCCAAGTAGGCCAAGCTCTTCCTCATTTTCCTCTGGCGCGATTAATTTGCGTTGATGATGCTGAGCAGCCATGGCTGCTGGTATCGCGCCCTGAATGCGCCGTAGCGCGCCTGAAAGACCTAGTTCACCTAGCAACTCTAATCCTTCCACAGAAGTCGCGCTAAGTTGCTCAGAAGCAATCAAAATGGCGATAGCGATGGGAAGATCGTAACGCCCCCCCTCTTTGGGAAGATCTGCGGGAGCCAAATTCACCGTGATACGTTTTGCTGGGAAAGTAAAACCGCAATTTATGATGGCGCTTCTCACGCGGTCTTTAGCTTCTTTCACCGTCGCTTCAGGTAGACCTACCAACGTAAAGCCGGGAAGACCGGTGCTAATGTGCGCCTCAACGCTCACTGCGGGTGCCTGCACGCCGATTGCTGCACGAGTATTAATTATCGCCACTGACATAGTCACCTCCATGTTGGAGGCATCATGTGACGAATAGGAAATGGTGTCAGAACGAGATACTGGCTTTGTGTCATTGATTCCAGCATTTCGCTGTCTTGAACAGGATAGTTGACTTAAAACTGCGAGCTGGATTTAGTGTTGGCAACAAAAATTAACATTTAACATACAATATTTAACAAAGATAGCATGCTAATTATTTTGGCCCTGTCGCCAAGAGGGTTATATTTAACATTAGTAATACAAAATGGCATCTTGCATAACAAATAACAGGTTGTGTCGCTGTCTCTAATAAAAATGCTAATAAAAACGCCTCATACTCTACGGTAGGGAATTCATTATGTTTGGTTGGTCAAGCCAGCAGCGTAACGTTGCTATTGCGAGCTTCCTTAGTTGGACGCTCGATGCCTTCGATTTTTTCATCCTCGTATTTTTACTCAGTGATATTGCCAAGGCTTTTAACGTTGGCATGGAAGAAGTGACGCTGGCGATCCTGCTGACTCTGGCCGTTCGCCCTATTGGTGCATTGCTGTTTGGTCGAGCGGCCGAGAAGTATGGTCGTCGGCCGATCTTGATGGTCAATATTCTCTTCTTTTCGATCTTCGAATTACTCTCCGCCGCAGCACCGTCTTTGACCACGTTCTTAGTGCTTCGAGTGTTGTATGGCGTGGCTATGGGCGGTATCTGGGGGGTTGCATCATCTTTAGCGATGGAAACTATACCAGACCGCTCACGCGGATTAATGTCCGGGATATTTCAGGCCGGTTATCCCTTCGGCTATCTGCTGGCTGCGGTGGTATATGGTTCATTGTTTGAAATTGTCGGCTGGCGTGGCATGTTTGTGATTGGCGCTATCCCGATTATTTTATTGCCATTTATTTACTTCAAAGTACCCGAATCACCGGTTTGGCTGGCGGCTCGTGAGCGCAAAGAAAGTACTGCACTTCTTCCCGTTTTGAAGAGTCACTGGAAGCTTTGTATTTATCTTGTTTTATTGATGGCTGCGTTCAATTTCTTCAGCCACGGTACGCAAGATATGTATCCGGCATTTTTGAAAATTCAGCATGGTTTCGATCCTAAAACCGTCAGTATCATCGCTATTAGCTACAATATCGCGTCAATTATCGGCGGTGTGTTCTTTGGCGTATTGTCTGAAAAAATAGGTCGTAAAAAAGCAATTATTATTGCGGCGACACTGGCCTTGCCCGTTATTCCTTTGTGGGCGTTCTCTGGAGGCTCGCTCATGCTAGGCATTGGCGCATTCTTGATGCAGTTCATGGTGCAGGGGGCTTGGGGCGTTATTCCTACCTATCTTAATGAGCTAGTTCCAGCCAATACTCGTGCGGTGCTGCCAGGGTTTGTGTACCAACTGGGTAACTTGATTGCTTCGGTGAACGCGACGCTTCAGGCGACGATTGCTGAAAGTCATGGGCAGAACTATGGTTTGGCGATGGCGATTATTGCGGGCAGTGTTGCAGTGGCAATCATTGTGCTGATTTCTTTTGGTCGAGATACTCAAGGAGCCTCTTTAGGGAGAAAAATTTCGCCAGAGGAAACCACAATAAAATGATTTTAAATCATATCTTTGAACGTGATTTGAGCCGTTTTTGTTTATTGGTTACGCAAAAAAATTATTGTCAGACTGCAAAGAACTGTGATAACTCTTTAAGCATTAGCTCAGAAGACAACAGAAAAAACTATTTATGAAAACTCTCGTCCAAGTACTCAGCCTCGTCGTGATTAGTGTGGTGGTGATTATTATCCCACCGTGCGGGGCAGCACTTGGACGAAGAAAGGCTTAAAAATCAGGCCTGAATCAAACGAGAACCCCCGCACCGAAAGGTCCGGGGGTTTTTTTTCGCAATGAAAAAGTGATGGGGAACAGAAAATGGCTAACAGAATAAAATCCTGTTGTCCCAGTAAAAGGGCGGGGAATTAAGCTATGAATGGAGCGCAGTGGGTAGTACAAGCGTTGCGTGCACAGGGTGTTGATAAAGTTTTCGGCTACCCTGGTGGCGCAATCATGCCGGTATACGATGCATTGTATGACGGTGGTGTGGAACACCTACTGTGCCGCCACGAGCAAGGCGCTGTGATTGCCGCCATTGGCTATGCCCGCGCCACGGGCAAACCAGGGGTGTGTATTGCCACTTCAGGCCCTGGCGCAACCAACCTGATTACGGGGCTAGCGGATGCCATGCTGGATTCTGTTCCCGTGGTAGCCATCACAGGGCAAGTGGGTTCTGCCCTGATTGGTACCGATGCTTTTCAAGAGATTGATGTTTTGGGGCTGTCATTGGCATGTACCAAACACAGTTTCTTAGTGGAGTCATTGGATGCTTTGCCCGGCATCATGGCTGAAGCTTTTGCTGTAGCGATGGGCGGGCGTCCGGGCCCTGTCTTAATCGATATCCCTAAAGACATCCAGCTGGCCGAAGGTGAGCTGGCTGCGCATTTGTCTGCCGTTGCCGAATTAATGCCTGCCTGTGAAACCGGCTTGATGCAGGCGCGTGAGCTGTTAGCTCAGGCTAAAAAACCAATGTTGTATGCCGGTGGTGGCGTTGGGATGGCACAGGCAGTTCCCGCATTGCGTGAATTCGTTAATGCAACCGGTATCCCTACGGTAGTGACGTTAAAGGGCTTGGGAGCGCCAGATCCTCATCATCCATGTTATTTAGGGATGTTAGGCATGCACGGCACCAAGGCCGCGAATCTGGCCGTGCAGCAATGTGATTTATTGATTGCCGTAGGCGCTCGTTTTGACGATCGCGTCACCGGCAAACTTAATGCTTTTGCCCCTCATGCCAAAGTTATTCATATGGATATCGACCCTGCCGAGATGAGCAAGCTGCGTCAGGCCCATGTTGAGCTGTGCGGCGATTTAAATCGTATGCTGCCAGCGCTGAGTCAGCCGTTGAGCATCGGAGAATGGCAGTATGACGTTATCAGCCTGAAGGCTGAGCATCCGTGGCGTTACGATCATCCCGGTCAGGCTATTTATGCCCCGCTGTTCCTGAAACAGTTATCTGATCGCAAGCCCGCCAGTGCGGTTGTGACAACCGATGTAGGCCAGCACCAAATGTGGACTGCACAGCATATGCAGTTTACTCGTCCAGAAAATTTCATTACCTCGAGCGGTTTAGGCACCATGGGATTTGGTGTCCCTGCGGCTGTCGGTGCGCAAATGGCGCGTCCAGACGATATGGTTATCTGCGTCTCAGGCGATGGCTCTTTCATGATGAACGTGCAGGAATTAGGCACCATCAAACGTAAAAAACTGCCGGTAAAAATAGTTTTGCTGGATAACCAGCGGTTAGGCATGGTGCGTCAATGGCAGCAGCTGTTTTTTGACGGGCGCTACAGCGAAACCAACTTATCCGATAACCCTGATTTCTTAATGCTGGCCAGTGCTTTTGGCATTGCAGGCCAGCGTATTACCCGTAAAGATCAAGTCGACGCCGCACTGGATGCGCTGTTAAACAGCGAAGGTCCGTACCTGCTCCATGTCTCCATCGACGAATTAGAGAATGTCTGGCCTTTAGTTCCGCCGGGCGCAGGCAATGAATCTATGATGGAGAAAATATCATGATGCAGTTAACATCCTTGCAACATCAATTAGCGATCCAGGCACGTTTCCGCCCAGAGGTTTTAGAGCGGGTACTCCGCGTTATCCGTCACCGTGGCTTCCAAGTTTGTGCTATGAATATGGCTCAGATGTTGGATTCAGACAGTGTGAACATTGAATTAACGGTGTCTAGCCAGCGTCCAATCAACCTGCTTTCATCGCAGTTGAGTAAATTGATGGATGTTGCTTGCGTTGAAGTGCAGCCGCACGCGGCTCACCAACAAGCGGCCGGTTAGCCGTCTGCGCTGGCACTAGAAACGAATAATATTAATTAAATATCGCGCATCAGACGCAACAAGGAAAAAAGAATGACCACTAAGAAAGCGGATTACATTTGGTTCAATGGCGAGATGGTTCCATGGGCAGAAGCTAAAGTACACGTTATGTCTCATGCTCTGCATTACGGTACTTCTGTGTTTGAAGGCGTGCGCTGCTATGACACCAATAACGGCCCTGCAGTTTTCCGTCACCGCGAACATATGCAGCGTCTGCGCGACTCCGCCAAAATCTACCGTATGCCTGTTTCCTACAGCGTTGATGAACTGATGGAAGCCTGTCGCGAAACCCTGCGCAAAAACAATCTGACCAGCGCTTACATTCGTCCATTGGTCTTTGTGGGTGATGTGGGTATGGGCGTTAACCCACCGGAAGGTTACAACACCGATGTGATTATCGCTGCATTCCCATGGGGCGCCTATCTGGGTGCTGATGCGCTGGATCAAGGCATCGATGCACAGGTTTCTTCATGGAATCGCGCTGCGCCGAATACGATTCCAACGGCGGCAAAAGCCGGTGGTAACTATCTTTCTTCCCTGTTGGTGGGTTCTGAAGCACGCCGCCATGGTTATCAGGAAGGTATTGCTCTGGATGTTCATGGCTATGTATCTGAAGGTGCGGGTGAAAACTTATTTATGGTGAAAGACGGTGTGATTTTCACTCCGCCATTCACGTCGGCGGCACTGCCGGGCATTACGCGTGATGCGATCATCAAGCTGGCGAAAAATGCCGGTTTTGAAATTCGCGAGCAGGTGATGTCACGTGAATCTCTGTATCTGGCAGACGAAGTCTTTATGTCAGGCACCGCCGCTGAAATTACTCCGGTACGTAGCGTAGATGGCATTCAGGTGGGAATTGGTCGCTGTGGCCCAATTACCAAACAGATTCAAGAAGCGTTCTTCGGCCTGTTCACGGGTAAAACTGAAGACCAGTGGGGCTGGCTGGATTTAGTCAACGCGAAGTAGTTGAAGTGACAGATAGGGTATTAACCAAAATATAACCTCGGAATATGTCGGGTTGCAGGCAACAAATGCTCAGCAGCTCGGAACATGACGAGGACAAGTCGGGCGGTTCGTTCCCGCCCGCATAAATAGATAAAAGCCTGAACACAGGCTCACGCTGGAGTGAATTAAACATGCCAAAGTATCGTTCCGCAACAACCACACATGGCCGTAATATGGCGGGCGCTCGCGCATTATGGCGAGCAACGGGAATGACAGATGCGGATTTCGGTAAGCCGATTATTGCCGTAGTTAACTCGTTTACCCAGTTCGTGCCGGGCCATGTTCATCTGCGCGATCTGGGCAAATTGGTTGCAGAGCAGATCGAAGCTTCTGGCGGCGTAGCCAAAGAATTCAATACCATTGCGGTGGATGACGGCATTGCCATGGGACACGGTGGGATGCTGTATTCCCTGCCTTCGCGTGAGCTCATTGCGGACTCCGTAGAGTATATGGTGAATGCGCACTGTGCTGATGCCATGGTATGCATTTCCAACTGCGACAAAATCACCCCAGGGATGCTGATGGCATCTCTGCGTTTGAATATTCCGGTGATCTTTGTTTCCGGCGGCCCGATGGAAGCGGGTAAAACCAAATTATCTGACCAGATCATTAAACTGGATCTGGTGGATGCCATGATCCAAGGTGCAAACCCGAACGTCTCAGATGCTGACAGCGAGCAAATTGAGCGCTCTGCGTGCCCGACCTGTGGCTCCTGCTCTGGGATGTTTACCGCTAACTCCATGAACTGTTTAACCGAAGCGCTGGGCTTATCCCAACCGGGCAATGGTTCTCTGCTGGCGACCCATGCAGACCGTAGAGACCTGTTCCTGAATGCAGGCAAACGCATTGTAGACCTGACTAAGCGCTACTACGAGCAAGATGACGACCGCGTGCTGCCGCGCAATATCGCTAACAAAGCGGCGTTTGAGAATGCGATGACGTTAGACATTGCTATGGGTGGTTCTACCAATACCGTTCTGCACCTGTTGGCTTCTGCTCAGGAAGGTGAAGTTGATTTCACCATGACGGATATTGACCGCCTGTCGCGCAAAGTGCCTCATCTGTGCAAAGTGGCGCCAAGTACGCAGAAATACCATATGGAAGATGTGCATCGCGCAGGCGGTGTGATTGGTATTTTGGGGGAGCTGGATCGTGCGGGGCTGTTGAATCGCGAGGTGAACAACGTTCTGGGCATGACGCTACCTGAAACACTGGCTGCTTATGACGTGATGGTCACAGAAGATGAAAGCGTCAAAAAGATGTATACCGCGGGCCCTGCGGGTGTCCGTACCACCAAAGCCTTCTCGCAAGAATGCCGCTGGGATTCTCTGGATACTGACCGCCAAGAAGGCTGTATTCGAACCCGTGAATTTGCCTATAGCCAAGACGGTGGATTAGCCGTGTTGTATGGCAATATCGCGGAAAATGGCTGCATCGTGAAAACCGCCGGTGTGGAAAAAGAGAGCCTGATTTTCCGTGGTCCAGCGAAAGTATATGAAAGCCAAGACGCGGCGGTAGAGGCTATTTTAGGCGGTAAAGTGGTGGCGGGTGACGTGGTGGTTATCCGTTACGAAGGCCCGAAAGGCGGCCCTGGGATGCAAGAAATGCTGTATCCAACCACCTATCTAAAATCGATGGGATTAGGTAAAAGCTGTGCCCTGATCACCGATGGCCGCTTCTCTGGAGGCACATCTGGTTTGTCGATCGGGCACGTTTCGCCGGAGGCGGCGAGCGGCGGCATCATCGCATTGGTGCAAGACGGTGACATGGTTGATATCAATATCCCACAGCGCGACATTAAATTAGACGTTGCCGAAAGCGAACTGACGAGTCGTCGTGAGCAAGAGCTGGCGCGTGGCGATGCAGCATGGACACCGAAAGCGCGCGAGCGTCAGGTATCCTTTGCGCTGCGAGCCTATGCGATGTTGGCGACCAGTGCTGACCGTGGCGCTGTGCGTGATAAATCTAAGTTGGGAGGCTAATCATGACTTCTCCGGCAAATATGCAAAAAGAAGTGCTTCCCAGCCAGCCCTGCGGGGCTGAATACCTACGCGCAGTACTTCGAGCGCCGGTCTACGAGGTCGCGCAGGTCACTCCGTTGCAGACCATGACGAAACTGTCTGAACGCGTCGGCAATACCATTTTAGTAAAACGCGAAGATCGCCAGCCCGTACATAGTTTCAAACTGCGTGGTGCTTACGCGATGATCGCAGGCCTTGATGAAGAGCAGAAATCTCACGGCGTTGTGACGGCATCAGCGGGAAATCATGCACAAGGTGTGGCGCTTTCTGCTTCACGCTTAGGCATCAAATCTACCATCGTTATGCCGGTTTCAACCGCTGACATTAAAGTGGACGCGGTACGAGGTTTTGGTGGTGAGGCCGTGCTGTATGGTGCGAACTTTGATGAAGCCAAAGCCTATGCCATTGAGTTAGCCAAAACCAGAAATCTTACTTTTGTTCCTCCTTTTGACCATCCTGCGGTTATCGCTGGTCAAGGCACTTTGGCCATGGAGTTATTGCAGCAAGATGCTCATTTAGATCGCGTATTTGTCCCCGTCGGCGGCGGTGGCTTAGCCGCTGGCGTGGCCGTGCTGATCAAACAGCTGATGCCACAGATCAAAGTGATCGGCGTTGAAGCGGAAGATTCTGCCTGTCTGCGTGCCGCACTGGATGCGGGTCATCCGGTGGATTTAGCTCGTGTCGGGTTATTTGCTGAAGGCGTGGCGGTTAAGCGCATCGGCGATGAGACTTTCCGCCTGTGCCGTGAATATCTAGATGATGTGATCACCGTGGATAGTGATGCGATCTGCGCTGCGGTAAAAGATCTTTTCGAAGATGTGCGTGCGGTGGCTGAGCCGTCTGGCGCCTTGGCGCTGGCCGGGCTGAAAAAGTATGTTCAACAACACCAGATTCAGGGCGAACGCTTGGCTCATGTGTTGTCTGGGGCGAATCTTAATTTCCACGGCCTACGTTACGTTTCTGAACGCTGTGAATTAGGTGAACAGCGGGAAGCGCTGTTGGCCGTTACCATTCCTGAGCAGCAGGGGAGTTTCCTCAAGTTTTGCCAGCTGTTAGGCGGGCGTGCGGTAACGGAGTTTAACTACCGCTACGCCGATGCGGATAATGCCTGCATTTTTGTTGGCGTACGCTTAACGCGTGGCTTGGTGGAGCGTCAGGAAATTTTGGCGCTGCTGCAAGAGGGTGGGTATCAGGTTGTAGACCTTTCCGATGATGAAATGGCGAAGCTGCACGTACGCTATATGGTCGGAGGCCGCCCGTCTAAGCCACTACAAGAGCGTCTTTATAGCTTTGAATTTCCTGAGTCGCCGGGTGCATTGCTGAAGTTTTTGAGCACTTTGGGCACCCATTGGAATATTTCTCTTTTCCACTATCGTAGTCATGGTACTGATTTTGGGCGCGTTCTTGCCGCGTTTGAACGTGCAGACAGCGATCCGAATTTCGAATCGCGCCTACATGAACTGGGCTATGAATGCCACGATGAAACCGATAATCCGGCGTTTCGTTTCTTCTTAAAAGGCTAATTGGCGATTGCATTCTGGTGGCTATAACAGCTGCCAGAATGCATGAATGAGCGGTTCTTCTAGGCGTTTTTTCTGTACACAAACGCCGAGTTCAAAAGGTGCCACCATCGCAACGTGGTCGAGTTCGGTAATACGTGCGCGAATAGATTCTGGGCTGTTATCTAAAACCACATCGGGTAACAGTGCGATGCCACAGCCAAGAGCGACCATCGACACAATCGCTTCGTGGCCAGAGACGGTGGCATAGATCTGCGGATTGCTGATTTTCTGTCTGCGAAACCAGAGGTCTATTCGCTGACGCGACGGACCATGTTCCGGCAGGATAAACGGAATTTGCGACCAGTCCGGCTGCTCGACGAGCGCTAGCGTTCGGACATGACACGGAAGCGCTGGTGCAATCAAGCGCAGCGGTATCTCACCAATTTTGGTGAACTCAATGCTGGTGGGCAGCGTTTCTGGTCGGCCAGCGATGCCGAGATCGGCTTCGTCTGACTGTATCTTACTGACGGCATCGGCGGCGTCACCGGTCGTGAGCTTGATTTCAACCAGCGGATGTAACGCTCGGAAGCGATCGAGGACAGAAGGTAAATGGCTATAGGCTGCGGTCACCGAGCAGAACAGACGCAGTTCGCCAGTTAATGCAGGGCCTGTTTGACCGAGAGCGTTACGCAACTGCTGATATTGCAACAGCGTTTGCTGAGCAAACGTTTTGAGCTGCTCGCCTGCGCTGGTAAGGCGTACATCGCGGTTATCGCGCAGAAAGAGCGGTTGCCCGAGTTCATCTTCCAGTCGTTGTATTTGGCGAGAAAGCGTGGAAGGACTCACATGTACCGCCTGTGCGGTGCGGCCAAAATGGCGCGAGTCAGCCAGATGAAGAAATAATTTTAAGTCTCGAAGATCCATGGGTGATTTCCGCTCATTACGTTGCAAGAAATGCAATGACATCTTCGTAATATATCAATTTAAGCAATACAAATCCTATCATATGATGGATTCATTCTCCTCGATGAGAACCTCCCCAATAGACAGGTGGGGAAGTAAAAAATAATGAACTTGCAGACGTCGCCTTTGAGCGAAAACATAACGTCACACAACCAAACAATGGAGCAAACCATGGCTAATTATTTCAACACATTGAACCTGCGTCAGCAGTTGGCGCAACTGGGTAAGTGTCGCTTTATGGGACGCGAAGAATTTGCCGATGAAGCGGGATACCTGAAAGGTAAAAAAGTGGTGATCGTTGGCTGTGGTGCGCAGGGTTTAAACCAAGGTTTGAACATGCGTGACTCTGGTCTGGATGTGGCCTACGCATTGCGTGCTGAGGCGATTGCAGAGAAGCGCGCATCATGGCGCAAGGCGACTGAAAATGGCTTCAAAGTGGGTACCTACGAAGAGTTGATCCCACAGGCCGATCTGGTGGTTAACCTGACGCCAGACAAACAGCATTCTGCGGTAGTGAAAGCGGTTCAGCCTTTGATGAAAGACGGAGCGGCGTTGGGCTATTCGCATGGTTTTAACATTGTCGAAGTTGGCGAGCAAATTCGTAAGGACATCACCGTTGTGATGGTGGCACCGAAGTGTCCGGGAACAGAAGTACGTGAAGAATACAAGCGCGGCTTTGGTGTACCGACTCTGATTGCTGTTCACCCAGAGAACGACCCTAAAGGCGAAGGTATGGCGATTGCCAAAGCGTGGGCTGCGGCAACCGGTGGTCATCGTGCTGGTGTTCTGGAGTCTTCTTTCGTTGCAGAAGTAAAATCCGACCTGATGGGCGAACAAACCATTCTGTGTGGCATGTTACAAGCGGGTTCACTGTTGTGCTTCGATAAGCTGGTGTCTGAAGGGACCGAACCTGCTTATGCTGAGAAACTGGTTCAGTTCGGTTGGGAAACCATTACTGAAGCGCTGAAACAGGGCGGCATCACGCTGATGATGGATCGTTTATCCAACCCTGCGAAGCTGCGCGCATACGCGCTGTCAGAACAACTGAAAGAAATTATGGCTCCGCTGTTCCAAAAACATATGGATGACATCATTTCCGGCGCGTTCTCGGGTGGCATGATGGCTGACTGGGCTGAAGACGATATCAAACTGCTGACCTGGCGCGAAGAAACGGGTAAAACCGCGTTTGAAACAGCACCGCAGTTTGAAGGCAAAATTGCCGAGCAGGACTACTTCGACCAAGGCGTTCTGATGATTGCGATGGTAAAAGCAGGCGTTGAGCTGGCGTTTGAAACCATGGTGGCTTCAGGCATCATTGAAGAGTCAGCTTATTACGAATCGCTGCACGAGCTGCCGCTGATCGCGAATACCATCGCGCGTAAACGTCTGTATGAAATGAACGTGGTTATCTCTGATACTGCGGAATACGGTAACTATCTGTTTGCTAATGCGGCAGTGCCTTTGCTGAAAGAGAAATTCATGGCGTCTTTGCAAACTGGCGACTTAGGCAAAGCAGCAGGTACCACAACGGCGGTGGATAATGCCCAACTGCGTGATGTGAACGAAGCGATTCGCAATCATCCAATTGAAGCCGTCGGCCATAAACTGCGTGGCTACATGAAAGATATGAAGCGCATTGCCGTTGCAGGTTAATTTCGCTATATAGCAAAAAAATAGCAAAAAAGGCGCCTAGGCGCCTTTTTTATTGCTTACATTCGTACTAGTTACGATAAAGCACTTTGATGATGTGGTAGCCAAACTGGGTATGCAGTGGGCCATAAGGTTCCAGCAGCGGGCAGGAAAACACCACTTTATCGAACGCAGGAACCATCTGACCCTGACGGAATTCACCCAAATGACCGCCTTTTTTGCCTGACGGGCAGATTGAATGCTTCTTGGCTAGCTTCTCGAAATCGCCGCCGTTTTTTAGCTGCTCAAGAAGATCCAGAGCCTGTTTTTCTTCCTTTACAAGGATGTGCAATGCTGCCGCGTTTTTAGCCATCGGGGATACTCCAGATGAAGGCATTAGAGAAATTTTCCCTAGTGTACTCAGCCTAGGGCTATTTCCGCAATGGCGCTCATTTCCAGCAGTGCTCCATAATGCAGCGCAGAACATGGCACGACGGTACGAGCGGGGCGGTGATCGCCTATCCACTGCGCATAAAGTCGATTGAATTCTGGCCATAATGCGACATCGCTGAGATAGACCTGCACATTCACCAGATGCTGTTTATTAATTCCAGCCGTCTCTAACAGGATGTCGATATTGTTAAAAACGATCTGTGCCTGTTCAGCTAATTCACCCTGCGGCTTTGGGCTTGCGAGTGAGATTGGTAACTGCCCAGAGATATACAGATTGTTGCCTGAAATGATTGCGGGTGAATAATGTCCACCGGGTGTGGGTAGCCGATCTGAATGGATGATTTTCATAGTATGTCGTTCCCGCGCTTGAGGAAATCAGCATAGGATCCAGCATCCACGTTGCCTCCGCTGACGATAATCCCCACGCGTGCTCCGCGAATATCGATGGCACCGTTCATTGCAGCGGCAGCGGCTAAACACCCCGTCGGTTCAACGACGATTTTCATTCTTTCCATGAAGAAACGCATTTGATCGCAGAGCTGCTGATCGCTAACGGTAAGAATATCTTCCACAAAATTACGAATGATCGGAAAGGTGAGCTCGCCGACACATTGGGTTTGTGCGCCATCGGCGATGGTATTGGGAACTGCAATACTCACGCGTTCCCCCGTACGCAGTGATTGCTGTACGTCATTGCCGGCTTCGGGCTCAACGCCAAAGATACGGCAGTTTGGCGCCATGTGATTTGCCGCGATGGCACATCCAGAAAGCAGCCCACCACCGCCGGTACAGACAAATAAGAAATCGAGATCGCCAACCTCTTCGAATAATTCCAGCGCAGAGGTACCTTGGCCAGCAATAACATGAGGATGGTTGTAGGGCGGAATAATACTTAAACCACGTTTTGCTGCCAGATCGGCGGCGATCGCTTCACGATCTTCAGTTTGGCGATTGTAAATAATGACTTCGGCGCCGTACCCGCGTGTGGCGGCGAGTTTAGCCGCAGGCGCATCGTGTGGCATCACAATAGTGACGGGAACGTTGAGCTCGCGAGCCGCTAACGCCATCGCCTGAGCATGGTTGCCTGAGGAGAATGCGACAACGCCGTTTTTCTTCTGCTCCGGCGTCAAATGACTTATCGCGTTATAAGCACCGCGAAATTTAAATGCGCCAATACGCTGGTAGTTTTCACACTTGAAAAACAGGTTTGCGCCGGTTAAAGCGTTGGCTTGAGTAGAGGTCAGAACCGGCGTGCGGTGCGCTGCTGCTTTAATGATATTTGCAGCTTCACGCACATCATCTGCGCTAACTGCCATGGGTAACAGGGGCATGATTTTCTCCTCGGGGTGCAATTTGCCTTGTCATTTTGTATAATTTTATACGATCAGTAAAATAAAAAGGAAAGCGCTATATGAAAAATAATGAAGAGATCCCGATAGAAACCTTAAGCGAAAACCAGCTATTGCTGCGTGAAGGGGCCAAAATCGCTAAGGCATTAGGTGAAATGTTTGCCCCAACCTGCGAAGTCGTTCTGCACGATCTCTGTAACCCCCTGCATTCCATCGTGGCGATAGAACAGCCTCTTTCAGGGCGTAAAATCGGCGACCCATCAACGGAAATGGGGCTGGCACGTATACGTGATCCTCAGTATCCAGACGTGGTGCAAAACTACGGTAACCGATTTCCCGATGGGCGGCCGGCAAAAAGTACGTCGATTGGTTTGCGTAACAGCCAAGGCGAATACGTGGCGGCGTTATGCCTGAATATGGATGTTTCGCTGCTTGATTCCGTTCAGCGAGTGCTGTCGCAGCTGACGTCGGTGGACAGCGAACAGGCGCCGACGCAGGAAAGTTTACGCAGTAGTTTTGGTTCAAAAGATGTGAAGCGTGCCATTGAAGATTATGCGGCGGCGATGTCGAGCCAACCGCGGGCGCTTTCAGCTTCCCAGCGTAAGGTCTTGATTCGTCACTTAGCGACATCTGGTCTTTTACAACTGCGAGGAGCCGCGAAAATCGTGGCTGATGAGCTGGGGATTTCTCGTGCTTCGGTGTATAACGCATTGAAGGTGGAACCAACGCGCGGAGTGTAATTTCGCCGCTGGGTTTCTGCTACAATTCGCCCGTACTCGTTGTTATTTTGTCGCCATCATATTCAGGTTAATCCATCCATGCGTTTAAATCCCGGTCAGCAGCAGGCTGTCGAATTTGTTACAGGTCCTTGTTTAGTTCTGGCTGGTGCCGGTTCGGGTAAGACCCGTGTTATTACCAACAAAATTGCGCATCTGATCCGAGAATGTGGTTATCAAGCACGCCACATCGCCGCCGTGACGTTTACCAATAAAGCCGCTCGCGAGATGAAAGAGCGCGTGGCGCAAACGCTCGGGCGTAAAGAAGCGCGTGGTCTGATGATTTCGACTTTCCATACGTTGGGATTGGAGATTATCAAACGTGAATACAAAGCATTGGGAATGAAAGCCAATTTCTCATTGTTCGACGATCAGGATCAGCTGGCTTTGCTGACGGATTTGACTGAGCAATGGATTGAGAAAGACAAAGATCTTCTCAAGCAGCTGATTTCGACGATCTCAAATTGGAAAAACGATCTGATCGATCCCAAACAGGCTGCGGCTCATGCATTTTCTGAGCGCGATAAGCTGTTTGTGCACTGTTATCAGCTATATGACGCGCAGCTAAAAGCCTGCAACGTGCTGGATTTTGATGACCTAATCCTATTGCCAACGCTGTTGCTGCGCAGCAACGAAGAGGTACGCGAACGTTGGCAGCAACGTATTCGTTATCTGCTGGTGGATGAGTATCAAGATACCAACACCAGCCAGTATGAGCTGGTCAAACTGCTGGTGGGAAATCGTGCGCGCTTTACGGTGGTTGGTGATGACGATCAGTCGATTTACTCGTGGCGCGGCGCTCGACCGCAAAACTTGGTGCTGCTTAAAGAAGATTTTCCAGCTTTGCAGGTGATAAAGCTGGAGCAGAACTATCGTTCATCTCAGCGTATCTTGAAATCTGCCAACATTTTGATCGCCAATAATCCGCATGTTTTTGAAAAGCGGCTTTTTTCTGAGCTCGGCTACGGCGAAGAGCTGAAAATTATTACGGCAAATAATGAAGATCACGAGGCTGAACGCGTGGTGGGTGAGCTAATCGCTCATCACTTTATTAATAAAACCTCCTACAGCGACTATGCGATTTTGTATCGTGGTAACCATCAGTCACGCGTGTTTGAAAAGATGCTGATGCAAAACCGTATTCCATATCGTATCTCTGGCGGAACGTCGTTCTTCTCGCGTCCAGAAATTAAAGATCTGCTGGCTTATCTTCGCGTGCTGACGAATCCAGACGATGACAGCGCATTCTTACGCATCGTGAATACCCCACGGCGTGAGATTGGTCCTGCGACGCTGCAAAAGCTCGGTGAATGGGCTAACCATCGTGGCATCAGTTTGTTCCGCGCCAGCTTTGATTTTGGGCTGAGCCAAACGCTGACTGGGCGCGGCTTAGAATCGCTACAGCGTTTTACCCACTGGATGCAGGAAATCTCCACGCTATCCGAGCGTGAGCCTATCGCCGCGGTGCGCGATCTTATTCACGGCGTTGACTATGAAAGCTGGCTGTTTGAGACATCACCCAGCCCGAAAGCCGCTGAAATGCGGATGAAAAACGTTAACCAGCTATTTAGCTGGATGACGGAAATGCTGGATGGCAGCGATATTGATGAGCCCATGACGCTGACCCAGGTCGTCACTCGTTTTACCCTGCGCGATATGATGGAGCGTGGCGAAAGCGAAGATGACGCAGATCAGGTGCAGCTTATGACGCTACATGCCTCTAAAGGGCTTGAGTTTCCATACGTTTATTTGGTGGGGATGGAAGAAGGATTATTGCCACACCAGAGCAGCATCGATGAAGACAATGTCGATGAAGAACGCCGCTTAGCCTACGTAGGCATTACTCGTGCGCAAAAAGAACTGGTGTTCACGCTGTGCCGCGAACGTCGCCAATACGGCGAATTAGTGCGTCCAGAGCCGAGCCGTTTCTTGCTCGAGCTACCGCAAGACGATCTGAATTGGGAAACTGAGCGCAAAGTGGTTAGCCCACAGGAAAGAATGCAAAAAGGGCAGGCCAGCATAGCGAATATTCGTGCGATGATGGAGAAGGCTAAAAACGGCGGCTGAGCTTCCCTTTGAATCATTAGTGGACCGCGCGAGCTACCGTGCGGTCTATCATCTTCATGCATAAAGCCTTCTGCGTATCACCTCTCTCCTCTTAATGAGGAGGTGTGGTTTGCAATCAAAAATCAAAAAATAAAATACAAAGCATTGCTTTCTATTTGTGGCGGGAGTAGGATTTTTTACGTGGTAAGAAACACAAACGTGAACTTAATCATATTATGAATAAAATCCTACGAGATAAATATGAAAATTCTATTGAAGAATGCCAATATTTTTGACGGAAAAAATAATGAGATAAAATCAGGAGATATCATTATTGATGGAAGTTTTATACAGAGCATAACCAAAAATATAGAAGCAATAGATAAAAATACTCAGGTAATTGACTTGCAAGGTAAGTACGTCATGCCTGGACTTATTGATGCTCACGTTCATATTACTGCTAGCCGAATTGATTTAAACCAGGATTATGAATATCCAGGCTATATGTATGCACGTAGCTTCCATTTCCTCAAGAATATGATCAATCGTGGTTTTACTTCAGTACGCGACGCCGGTGGTGCTGATGTAGGTATTAAAACAGCGGTAGAAGAGGGCGTGGTGTTATCTCCTCGTTTATTTATCAGTGGTAGAGCACTGTCACAAACAGGAGGACACGGCGACTATCGACACAATTCAAGCGAAATGGTGACCTGTGCATGCAGTCTTTGTACTGGCTCTTCTATTTCGGTGATATGCGATGGTGTTTCTGCTGTACGCCAAGCCGCCCGAGAACAGTTTAGGATTGGCGCATCGCAAATTAAAATGATGGCCGGTGGAGGAATTTCATCGCCAACGGATAAGATCGATAACCTGCAATATTCTGATGAAGAAATTATCGCAATTGTTGATGAAGCGACACGTTTCCACAGCTATGTTATGGCTCACGCTTACACACCGCAGGCGATTATTCGTTGCGTTAACCTTAGTGTGAAAACAATTGAGCATGGTAATTTATTAGATGCTGAATCTGCGCAAGCTATGTTTAATAACAAAGCTTATCTTGTGCCAACGCTATCTATTTACAATGCCTTTATGATGAATAAAGACGATAGTGATTCTGGGATACCTGCGTCTGTTATTGAAAAATTAGAAGAAGTGCAGAGCCAAGCAATTAAATCTATTAATTTAGCAAGAAAATATAATGTCAAAGTTGGGCTTGGTACTGATTTATTAGGAGATTATCAAGATTTTCAATATGATGAGTTTAAGCTGCGTAGCCAAGTCGAAAGTGCGTTTGATACGTTGCATTCTGCAACCTATGTTAATGCGGAGATCCTGAATATGAAAGGAAAACTAGGCATTGTCGACGTTCATGCTTTTGCAGATCTTATCGTTCTAGATAATAACCCACTTGAGGATATTTCTGTGTTCTCAGATAAGAAAGATCAGGTTCTTATGGTTATAAAAAATGGTGATATTGTTAAGAACCTACTTAATTGAACTTAATGTTTATATAAAAATTAAGTATTCCTCAATTTTACTGTAGCCACGCTAATCATAAATGATGCTCAGTATGTTATATGCTGACTTTGGATATATTTTATTTTTAATAGACATATAACATACTGTCATATTTTAATAAAGGATAAGGATAATGCTTTCGCCTTATTTTCATAGTTTATCTTCGTTATTAGTTATTATTAATCCATTAACGATGTTTGCTCTTTTTATTTCTTACACTAGCCATATGACGAATAGTGATGTTTTAGCTATTGGTAAAAAAACAGCATTGGCTGTCGCGATTACTTTGTTGGTTTTTGTTTGGTTTGGCGTTCATATTTTTAGTGTTTTTGGTATTAATATGGCTGCACGACAATTAGCGGGTGGTTTATCTCTGCTTATAGGCTCTTTAAATGGATTAAATAGTAGCGTTGATTCATGTAACACGTTAAAGAATATAGCGATTGTCCCACTCTGTTTTCCTATTATTGCTGGGCCCGCTGCGATTTCTATCGTTATCAGTATGACAACTGAAACCGGGAATAGAACCGCAGTAAGTTTTGCATCGTTAACTATTGCATTAATCTTAGGTCTTATGTTTCATTTTGCCGAGCCTATCTGTCAATGGCTTGGGGAAACAACTATGAATATAATCAAGAAAGTTTCATACTTGGTTCTTGCCTGTATCGGCGCCAAACTTATGATGACAGGTTTTGTTTTCTACTTTCTTAGAGCATAGGAGATAATGTGAGGAAAGACTATGGCATATTGACTGACCTATTGCGTGAGAACCATACGCAATGGCAACAGCTACTTGAGCCGATTTTAAATGAGCTCGGGGTGACTTTTGTGGATCGCATTATTCTTGATCAGCTAGCAAAGAGTGGCAGCATTTCAAAAAATGAGCTGGCAAAATTGTTGGATACAATGCACCAAAATTTGACTCGCTCCATTGGGCGACTCGAGCAACAAGGATTGCTAGTGAGTCAAAAGTCAGAGTCTGATATGCGGCAGGTTCAGCTTGATATCACTCCAAAGGGTGAAAACATAAACAGCATTATTAATACAAAAATTAATGAGTGCTGGAATACAATTTTCAGCGATGTTTCCAACGAAAATATTGAGCAGTTAACCTCAATGTTGACTCTCATTAAAAATAAGCTTGCCGAGATTGGGTAGGTTTGTGCGTTAGCGGTTTTGGAGCTCACCTATAAAATAAAGGCTCTCAAAGCTTGATCGCTTAAAGAGCCTCAGTATCGCCATTGTACATTCAATGTTACTCAATCTCTTCCACGAGTAGAGTCCAATGGACATAGCTTTGCCACAGGCTTTCCTGATGCAGGTTTTCGGCTCTCAGAGGATGGGCATGTAGCCAACCCGCAGGGAGGACGAGGTGTAATGTATCGCCTTCGGCCTTGAGGTTCAAAAGTGGCATCGTGTCGTCGCGGCGACGGCTGGCAAAGATGATCGCCAAGCGTAGAATGCGACATAGCCGTTGTGCAATGTCCTGTGGGACAGCATTTTGCTGGTTGAGTGCCTGCATATCTAGTGTGCCGGTTTGATTTTGCAGCAGAGCAGCCAGAAGTTTCTTTTGTGCAGGCGTGAAACCCGGCAAGTCGATATTGCGGATGAGATAGGCGGCATGCTGCGTTGACTGTTTAAAATCAACGCTTAAACCAACTTCATGCAGCAGACATGCCCAGTGCAATAATTCTGCGCTACGGCTATCAATTGGCCAGACTTTGGACAATTGCAGAACAAAATTTTCAGCTAACAGGCTAACACGTTCTGCTTGTTCAATATCAAGCAGGTAGCGTCGTTGGATATTACGGATAGTACGAGCTCGGATATCTTGCTCTGCCGGTAGATCCAACATGCCATACACTAATCCTTCGCGGAGTGCGCCGCCGGATAACGTCATACTTTCGATATCCAGCGTTTCAAAAATCGCGATCAAAATAGATAATCCACTCGGGAAAACCAGCGCACGTTCTAGCGTAAGGCCATCAATTTCAAGCTCTTCGAGTTTCCCACATTGGATCGCGCGTTGACGCATTTGCAGCAGTTTTTTCAGGGTGATACGTTCATCCATTCCCTGGGCAACCATGATTTCTTGCAGCGCTTGAACGGTGCCTGATGCTCCAACACAAATCTGCCAGCCGTGCTGCTTTAGGCTATCGGCTATCGGTAAAATCATTTCGTGTGCGGCAGATCCCGCACGGTCGAAATTTTCCTGCGATAGGTTGCGATCGCTAAAATAGCGCTCAAGCCATGTCACACAGCCCATAGGCAAACTGTGAAGAACATCTGCCGTTGCGCCTTTGCCGGCTGCTAACTCGGTACTGCCGCCGCCGATATCGACAACTAAACGTTGTGCAGAACCACCAGTGGTATGTGCCACACCTTGATAAATCAGGCGAGCTTCTTCTTCCCCGCTGATCACCTGCACTGGGCGGCCAAGGATTTCTTCTGCTTGGGTGATGAACTGCTGCGCATTTTTTGCAATACGCAGCGTCGCAGTTGCTACCACCCTGATTTGTTCACGCGGAATGTCCTGCAAACGCTCAGAGAACAAACGTAGGCATTGCCAACCACGCTGCATCGCTTCGTCAGAGAGCATATTCTCGCTGTCTAAACCTGCAGCTAAACGTACCTTGCGCTTAATTCGGGCGAGTACCTGAATACTCCCCGCCACCTCACGCACAACCAGCATATGAAAGCTGTTAGAACCAAGATCAATAGCGGCATACAATGAGGCGGAGCTGCGCATAAATAATTAACTCGTACGTTTACGGCTTTGACGCATCGAACCGTTGTTACGGCGCGGGCCTGAACTACGGCGTTGGCCGTTGTTACTCCGAGGGCGAGTTAATCGCTTCGGTGCAGGTAAATCTGTCAGCAACGCATCGCTGTTATACTTACTTACCGGAATTGAATGTTCAATATAGGTTTCAATTGCCGGTAAATTTAATACGTATTCTTCACACGCCAGCGTGATGGAATAACCGCTTTCCCCAGCACGACCCGTACGACCAATACGGTGAACGTAGTCTTCACAGTCATCAGGTAAGTCGTAGTTAAAGACGTGTGTGACCAGTGGAATATGTAGTCCACGTGCAGCAACGTCGGTCGCAACCAGAATGTCTAGATTGCCTTTGGTGAAATCATCAAGAATACGCAGGCGTTTTTTCTGCGCTACATCACCGGTTAGCAAACCAACGCGATGTCCGTCTGCGGCTAAGTGGCCCCAGATGTCTTCACAGCGGTGTTTGGTATTGGCGAAAATAATGCAGCGATCTGGCCACTCTTCTTCTATCAGCGTTTGTAGCAAACGCATTTTTTCTTCATTAGAAGGATAGAACAGCTCTTCTTTAATACGGTGACCCGTTTTTTGTTCTGGCTCGACTTCAATATATTCGGCGTTGTTCATGTGCTCGAAAGCCAGTTCACGCACGCGGTATGACAGCGTGGCTGAGAACATCATATTGAGGCGCTGATTGGTCGCAGGCATGCGACGGAATAGCCAGCGGATATCTTTGATAAAGCCCAGATCAAACATACGATCGGCTTCATCAAGAACGACTACCTGAATACAGGCTAGGTCGATATGGCCCTGTTTCGCATAGTCGATAAGACGACCGGTAGTACCGATCAGGATATCAACACCGCTTTCGAGCACTTTAAGCTGTTTATCATAGCCGTCACCGCCGTAAGCCAAGCCTAATTTTAGACCGGTTTCATGCGCTAAAGCTTCAGCATCGGAGTGGATCTGAACGGCTAACTCACGTGTCGGAGCCATAATCAGCGCTCTTGGCTGATTGGTTTTACGGTTCTCTGCGGCAGGATGAGTAAGTAAATAATGGAAAGTTGACGCTAAAAAAGCCAGCGTCTTACCGGTGCCTGTTTGCGCCTGACCTGCAACATCACGCCCATTCACTGTCAGGGGCAATGCGAGTGCCTGAATAGGCGTGCAGTTATGAAAGCCTTTAGATTCAAGGGCTTTGACCACCGTAGGGTGCAGGGCGAAGTCGGCGAACTTCTGTTCAGTTAAGTGTGTTTTGCTCATAGTGTCGTAGAATAACAGTTAACGCTATGTTCACGAAAGACGTTCACGAAAGTATTGCTTTACGAACGCGTATCCGTTGAAATAAAGTCAACCCTTTATTGGAAGGTGATCGGTCTAGTAGGTTAAGATTATACCAATAAAGGCAGACTTAATCCTGTGGAGTAGAACATGAGCGATAAAATTGTTCACCTGAGTGACAATAGCTTTGATACCGATGTATTGAAAGCTGAAGGCCCGATTCTGGTTGATTTCTGGGCAGAATGGTGCGGTCCATGCAAGATGATTGCTCCGATTTTGGATGAAATCGCGACTGAATACGAAGGCAAGTTGACCATTGCTAAACTGAACATCGATGAAAACCCGGCTACGGCGCCGAAGTTTGGTATCCGCGGTATTCCAACCCTGTTGCTGTTTAAAAACGGTGCAGTGGCTGCAACCAAGGTCGGCGCTTTGTCTAAGACTCAATTGAAAGAGTTCTTGGACGCGAATCTGTAATCATCATAATGCGTTCTTTATGATGTTGTTTAGCGGTTAGTCGTTTTCTTGCGACTGACCGCTAGACGTCCGCGAATAAGCGTGTTAAGTTTAATCGCACTGCAATACAGTACATACCTGTAGTTTGAATCATAAAGTTAGAATCTAAGTTTTATTCTGTTTTGAGACCTCTGTGTTTTAACCCCATAGTGTGGCTTTTCCAAAGTATTGCGGCCATCACTGCAGGGGAGCAGCAAGCTAAAACATAGGTTTTAAACCGTACGGCACCTTCATATCATCAATGAGTACACGCGAATTGGATCTGCAATCTTTTCTCATGTGTGCGATTTATCCGCGCTGTAATCCACATCGGGTGTTATGAAAGTCCACAAACAGGCATGGATGACCCCTGTCATACCATTCACAATACGTTCGAGATATACCCCGAGTTTAAAGAACCCACCATTATGAATCTTACCGAATTAAAGAACACGCCGGTTTCAGAGCTAATCACTCTTGGCGAAAACATGGGCTTAGAGAATCTGGCCCGTATGCGTAAACAGGACATCATTTTTGCAATCCTGAAACAACATGCAAAAAGCGGCGAAGACATCTTCGGTGACGGGGTGCTAGAAATATTGCAGGACGGATTTGGTTTCCTCCGTTCTGGTGATAGTTCCTACCTTGCTGGCCCTGATGATATCTACGTTTCTCCAAGTCAAATCCGTCGCTTTAACCTTCGCACTGGCGATACTATTTCCGGTAAAATTCGTCCACCGAAAGAAGGTGAGCGCTATTTTGCCCTGTTGAAAGTTAACGAAGTTAACTACGACAAACCTGAAAACGCCCGCAGCAAAATCCTGTTCGAAAACCTTACACCTCTACATGCAAACTCTCGCCTTCGTATGGAACGCGGCAACGGTTCTACCGAGGATTTGACTGCGCGCGTGTTGGATCTGGCATCTCCTATTGGCCGCGGCCAGCGTGGCCTCATCGTGGCACCGCCGAAAGCGGGTAAAACCATGCTGCTGCAAAACATCGCACAAAGCATCGCCTACAACCATCCAGATTGTACGTTGATGGTTCTGCTGATTGATGAGCGTCCAGAAGAAGTAACCGAAATGCAGCGTTTGGTTAAAGGTGAAGTTATTGCTTCTACCTTTGACGAACCAGCATCTCGCCACGTTCAGGTTGCTGAAATGGTTATCGAGAAGGCGAAACGCCTAGTTGAGCATAAGAAGGACGTGATCATCCTGCTTGACTCCATTACTCGTCTGGCTCGTGCTTATAACACCGTGGTTCCAGCATCAGGCAAAGTACTGACTGGTGGTGTGGATGCGAACGCTCTGCACCGTCCAAAACGTTTCTTCGGTGCTGCACGTAACGTAGAAGAGGGCGGTAGCCTGACCATTATCGCCACCGCGCTGGTAGATACCGGTTCTAAAATGGATGAAGTTATCTATGAAGAATTTAAAGGTACCGGCAACATGGAACTGCACCTTTCTCGCAAAATTGCAGAAAAACGCGTATTCCCAGCGATCGACTACAATCGCTCTGGTACGCGTAAAGAAGAGCTTCTGACCACATCAGAAGAGCTGCAGAAAATGTGGATCCTACGCAAGATTATTCACCCAATGGGCGAAATTGATGCGATGGAGTTCCTCATCAATAAACTTGCGATGACGAAAACGAACGACGATTTCTTCGATATGATGAAGCGCTCTTAATTTTCAGAAAACTCGGGGAAACGCCATGTTAGAGATAACATGGCGTTTTTCTCATTTAGCGGATACGCTTGTTCACTAAAATAGGTGTTAGTACACTAAGCGCCGCGATGATGGCGTCTATTCTTCTTAATGCTTGATTGCATCACGTTAGGTCTGCAATTCAAGTGTTATCGCATGGGAATTGCATGTGTGACGGTGTACTATCCATCGATACCAAATTTTATGGCATTGTTTAGCAAACTAATTCTTTTGTTAGCAATAAACACAGAGAGCAGTTAACCGTGAATTTACTCGATATGAGTATGAGCCTTTTCCTTATTTTCCTATTTTCATTTGCGTTCTTGTTTTTTGCTCGAAAAGTCGCAAAAAAAGTAGGATTAGTTGATAAGCCTAACTATCGCAAACGCCATCAGGGGTTAATTCCTTTGGTCGGTGGTATTTCTGTTTATGCGGGCATCTGTTTTACTTTCCTCTTTTTTCAGCCTTACATACCCCACGCTAAACTCTATCTAATTTGCGCCGGTATTTTGGTGTTTGTAGGGGCTTTGGATGATCGCTTCGATATCAGCGTGAAATTCCGAGCCACGGTTCAAGCGCTGATTGCTGTGGCAATGATGGTGTATGGCGGGTTGTATCTCATGACGCTCGGCCATGTGCTAGGCCCTTGGGAATTAAACCTTGGGCCGTTTGGTTATGTTGTTACGCTGTTTGCTGTATGGGCTGCGATCAATGCATTTAATATGGTTGATGGGATTGACGGTTTGCTGGGGGGCTTATCCTGCGTGACCTTTGGCGCGATGGGGATTTTGCTTTTTCAGGATCATCAAGGCGATCTGGCTCTGTGGTGTTTTGCCATTATTGCGGCGATTTTGCCTTATATCGTGTTAAACCTCGGTATTTTAGGGCGTCGGTATAAAGTTTTCATGGGTGATGCAGGTAGCACCTTAATAGGCTTTACGGTGATTTGGATCCTGCTGCAAAGCACACAAGGTAAATCGCATCCGATGAACCCAGTGACTGCGCTGTGGATGATTGCGATCCCGCTGATGGATATGATTGCCATCATGTATCGTCGACTTCGCAAAGGCATGAGTCCCTTCTCTCCAGATCGACAGCATATCCACCACTTAATTATGCGTGCCGGTTTTACTTCTCGTCAGGCTTTCGTTCTTATTACCGCTGCTGCTGCACTTTTAGCTGCCATTGGTGTTTGGGGAGAAAGACTACCGTTTATGCCTGAATGGGGAATGTTGGCATTATTCTTGCTTGCATTTTTCATGTACGGGTATTGTATTAAACGCGCGTGGCGTGTTGCTCGTTATATAAAGCGTATGAAGCGACGACTCCGTAACGCAGCACAGCGCAAAAAAGCTTAACCTGATGTAGTGATGGGTATTGAAACAATGTCGAATCAGAACGAAATGCTCGTTGAAAACGAGTTAGATATTCGCGGATTATGCCGCACCCTTTGGCAGGGCAAGACGTGGATTATTGGTATGGCCGCGGCCTTTGCTATCGTAGCAATACTGGTTTCGTTCCTGATGAAGCAAGAGTGGAGCGCAACCGCGATTACCGATCGACCGACGGTAAACATGCTGGGTGGCTATTACTCTCAGCAGCAGTTTTTGCGTAATCTCGATCAGCGAATTGGTGCTAGTGCCGCGCAAGAGCCGACTATTGCAGATGAAGCCTACAATGAATTCATCATGCAACTTGCAGCATACGATACACGTCGTGATTTCTGGCTCCAGACTAAGTATTACCAAGAGCGTAAAGAGGGTGATGCCAAAGCTGATGCCGCGCTACTGGATGAACTGGTCAATAACATCATTTTCCAACCACGTGATGATGCGAAGAAAACCAATGACAGCGTTAAGTTAATTGCTGAAACCGCAGCCGATGCCAATCAACTGCTGCGTCAGTACGTTGCTTTTGCCAGCCAGCAAGCGGCTGGCCACTTGAATGAAGAGATTCAAGGCGCGTGGGCCGCTCGTACTATTTCACTCAAAGCTCAGGTTAAACGTCAGGAAGAAGTCGCTTCTGCAATTTACCAACGCGAAGTGAAAGGGCTGGAACAAGGCTTGAAAATTGCTCAACAGCAAGGGATCAGCAGTTCACGCACCGATACTCCTGCAGAGCAGCTTCCAGCGGCAGATTTGTTCATGCTGGGGCGTCCAATGTTGCAGGCTCGATTAGAAGCATTACAGGCCTCAGGGCCAAGCTATGATCTCGACTATGATCAAAATCGTGCCATGCTAAACACCTTAAACGTCGGTCCAACGCTGGATGGAAAATTCCAAACCTATCGCTATCTGCGTACTCCAGAAGAGCCTGTTAAACGCGATAGCCCTCGCCGTGGGTTTATGTTGGTGATGTGGGGAGCGATTGGCGCTTTAATTGGCGCAGGTGTTGCCTTGGTAAGGCGAACCCGTCCGTAAGTTATCTGAATTCATCCTATTGGGCACCGAAAGGTGCCCAAACTACGGCTAATGGTCGTAATTTACTGATAAAAAGAGATCTACAGTGAAAGTATTGACTGTATTTGGAACCCGTCCTGAAGCCATTAAAATGGCACCACTGGTTCATGCTTTGGCAAAGGATAATGCCTTTGAAGCGAAAGTGTGCGTAACTGCTCAGCATCGTGAGATGCTGGATCAAGTATTACATCTATTTAGTATCGTGCCTGATTATGACCTCAATATTATGAAGCCAGGTCAGGGGTTAAGTGAAATAACCTGTCGTATTCTTGAAGGTTTGAAGCCGGTATTAGAAGAATTTAAGCCTGACATCGTATTAGTGCATGGTGATACGACGACGACGATGGCTGCAAGCCTGGCCGCCTTTTACCAGCGTATCCCCGTTGGTCACGTTGAGGCGGGCTTGCGCACCGGAAATCTCTATTCACCGTGGCCGGAAGAGGCTAACCGTACGCTGACAGGTCATATGGCCATGTTCCACTTTGCGCCAACGGAAACCTCCAAACAGAACCTGATTAGAGAAGCTATCTCCGATAAAAATATCTTTGTAACGGGTAATACCGTTATTGATGCTTTGATTTGGGTACGCGACCGTGTGTTCAGCGATGATGAGCTTAGAGAAAGCCTCGACCAGCGTTATCCTTTCTTGGATAAAAACAAGAAGATGATTCTTGTTACCGGGCATCGTCGAGAAAGCTTTGGTGGCGGTTTTGAACGTATTTGCAGTGCATTAGCCGAGATCGCTCGCTCGCATCCTGATGTGCAAGTTGTTTATCCAGTGCACTTAAACCCGAACGTAAGCGAGCCCGTTAATCGTATTCTACGTGGGATTGATAACGTGATTCTTATCGATCCCCAAGACTATTTGCCTTTTGTCTACCTCATGAATCACGCCTATATGATCCTGACAGACTCTGGTGGTATTCAGGAAGAGGCACCATCACTGGGTAAACCCGTGTTGGTGATGCGAGATACGACCGAACGTCCAGAAGCTGTGGACGCAGGTACTGTGCGCCTCGTCGGGACAGATACCCAAGATATATTAGAACAAGTAAGCCGGCTTCTCACGGATGATGAGGAATATCATGCGATGAGCCGTGCACATAACCCGTATGGCGATGGACACGCCTGTCAGCGCATCCTTGAAGCCCTAAAAAATCATCAGGTGACGTTATGAGTTTTGAAACTATCTCTGTTATTGGCTTGGGATACATTGGTTTACCAACAGCCGCCGCATTTTCCTCACGTCAGAAGAAAGTGATTGGCGTAGATGTGAACCAGCACGCCGTCGATACTATTAATCGCGGTGCTATCCACATTGTGGAGCCGGACTTGGACAAGGTCGTTAAACAGGCCGTTGAGGGTGGCTTCCTACGTGCGGTAACCAAACCCGAAGCTGCCGATGCTTTCCTGATCGCGGTACCTACGCCATTTAAAGGCGATCATGAACCCGATATGGTTTATGTGGAGTCTGCGGCAAAATCTATTGCACCGGTGTTGAAAAAAGGCGACTTGGTTATCCTTGAGTCTACTTCACCCGTCGGTGCCACTGAGCAAATGGTTGCTTGGCTGGCTGAGTCTCGCCCAGATTTAACCTTCCCACATCAAGCTGGGGAAGCGGCAGATGTAAATATCGCCTACTGTCCTGAGCGTGTATTGCCGGGAAAAGTGATGGTTGAGCTTATCCAAAATGACCGTGTGATTGGTGGAATGACGCCAAAATGTTCCGCGCGGGCCAGCGAGCTTTATAAGATATTCCTCGAAGGTGAATGCGTAGTAACGAACTCACGCACCGCTGAAATGTGCAAGTTAACGGAAAATAGCTTCCGTGATGTGAATATTGCCTTCGCTAATGAGCTGTCGTTGATTTGTGATACTCAGGGTATCAATGTTTGGGATTTAATTGCCCTTGCCAACCGTCATCCTCGCGTCAATATTTTGCAGCCAGGCCCAGGCGTTGGTGGACACTGCATCGCAGTTGACCCTTGGTTTATTGTTTCTCAGAATCCACAACAGGCACGTTTAATTCATACCGCACGTTTGGTTAATGACGGTAAACCTCTGTGGGTGGTTGACCGCGTTAAGGCTACCGTTGCTGATTGCTTAGCTCAAACTGGCAAACGTGCCGCTGAAGTCAAAATTGCCTGCTTTGGATTGGCCTTTAAGCCTGACATTGACGATTTACGCGAAAGCCCTGCGATGGAAATTGCACATATGATTTCCGAATGGCACGTGGGTAAAACGCTGGTTGTTGAGCCAAATATTGAGCAGTTGCCGAAGAAACTGATTGGTCATGCCGAGCTGGCTGCTATTGATGATGCTCTGCGTGACGCGGATGTCATCGTGATGTTGGTCGATCACAAACAGTTTAAAGCCATTCCTGCTGAGCAAGTTGCTCAGGACTACATCGTTGACACCAAAGGGGTATGGAAGTGAAGCGCATTCTTGTAACCGGCGGCGCTGGATTCATTGGTTCCGCCGTTGTACGACATATTATTGCAGACACAAATAACAGTGTCGTGGTGGTTGATAAGCTGACCTATGCCGGCAATTTGGAATCGCTCACGCCTGTAGCTGATAACAAGCGCTATGCGTTTGAACAGGTTGATATTTGTAACCGCAGCGAATTGGATCGCGTTTTTGCGCAGTATCAGCCCGACTATGTCATGCATCTGGCCGCTGAAAGCCACGTCGATCGTTCTATTGACGGCCCTGCCGATTTTATCGAAACCAACATCGTCGGCACTTATACGATGTTAGAAGCCGCTCGTCAGTACTGGAATGGGCTTGATGCATCGCGTAAAGAAGCATTTCGTTTCCACCATATTTCAACCGACGAAGTATATGGCGATCTGCATGGCACCGATGATTTCTTCACTGAAACCACGCCATATGCACCAAGTAGCCCATATTCGGCTTCCAAGGCATCCAGCGATCACTTGGTACGCGCTTGGTTACGGACCTATGGTTTCCCGACTATCGTGACCAACTGCTCGAACAACTATGGTCCGTATCATTTCCCTGAGAAGCTAATTCCATTGATTATCCTCAACGCATTAGCGGGCAAGCCATTACCCGTTTATGGCAATGGAGCCCAGATCCGTGATTGGCTTTATGTTGAAGATCATGCACGTGCGTTGTATCGGGTGGTTACCGAAGGTGCGATTGGCGAAACATATAACATCGGTGGTCATAACGAACGTAAAAATATCGACGTTGTGAAAACCGTTTGTACTCTTCTGGAGGAGCTTGTTCCTAATAAACCAGAAGGCGTTGAGCACTATGCTGATTTAATTACCTATGTGACCGATCGCCCTGGGCACGATATGCGCTATGCCATTGATGCAGCCAAAATTGAGCGTGAGCTTGGTTGGCGACCTCAAGAAACCTTTGAAAGCGGCATTCGCAAAACGGTTCAATGGTATCTGGCCAATGAGTCGTGGTGGAAGCGCGTGCAGGATGGCTCTTACGCCGGTGAGCGCTTGGGTCTGCAATAATTTTTTCTTAAGAAAATTGAAAGGCAAATACTTAATGGGTCGATTGCATGTGCATCCACGCTAGTATTGAACCCTTGGCGTGGGAGAGTGAATATTTTCATCTCCGTACCGCCAAGTTAGCTTTTTCTACGGCGGCTCCATTATTAACAACGGCTGATTTTCAGCCGTTTGATATTGTGCAGGCCAAAATTCCCGCCAACCAAGTTGCGTTGGCGGATGACTTAGCGAACCTAGGTTTTCGTTTGGTTGAGGGAGAGATTGATCTTTCTCTTTCGATAAAAGAAGACCAACTTGGCACGGAACCTGCTAATTCACAGACGATGGCTGTTTCTAGCCGCATTGCCTCGGCTGAGGACATACCTTGGCTACGAACTCAGGCCGCTCAGGCTTTCGCGCTCAGCCGCTTCCGCGCGCCTTGGTATCAAACAGGCGACAGCGCGCGTTTTTACGCCGAGTGGGTGGAAAAAGCCGTGCTGGGCACCTTTGACCACCAATGTCTGTTAGTTCTGAATGCACAGATGAAACCCGCAGGTTTTGTCACCTTGCGAGCTCTTGATAATGGTGAGGCCAGAATTGGTCTACTGGCGGTTGCGCCAGAGTCTACCGGTCTGGGCGTCGGCAAGCAGTTAATGCTATTGGCACAAAATTGGTGTCGGGATAAAAGCCTATCGCGCCTGCATGTCGCAACGCAAATTGGCAATATTCCGGCTTTACGGCTTTATACCCGCAGCGGTGCCGTGATTGAAAGCACGGCCTACTGGCTATACAGGTGAACACATGATTCCATTTAATGCTCCTCCAGTGGTAGGGACCGAACTTGAGTATATGCAGGCTGCGATGAGCAGCGGCAAGCTGTGCGGTGACGGTGGTTTTACCCGTCGTTGCCAGCAGTGGATGGAACAACGCTTTGGCAGCGCTAAAGTGTTGCTGACGCCTTCGTGCACTGCCTCTTTGGAAATGGCTGCGCTACTGCTGGATATTCAGCCTGGCGACGAAGTCATCATGCCGAGTTTTACCTTTGTTTCCACGGCTAATGCGTTTGTGCTGCGTGGCGCGAAGGTCGTATTTGTCGATCTGCGTCCAGATACGATGAATATCGATGAAAGCAAAATTGAAGCTGCTATCACGGATAAAACTCGCGCGATTGTGCCGGTTCACTACGCGGGCGTGGCCTGTGAAATGGACACCATTATGGCGTTGGCAAAAAAATATAGCCTGTTTGTGGTGGAAGATGCCGCTCAGGGCGTGATGTCGACTTACAAGGGCAAAGCGTTGGGCTCCATTGGCCATATTGGTTGCTTTAGCTTCCATGAGACCAAAAATTACACCGCCGGTGGTGAAGGCGGCGCAACGCTGATTAATGATCCGGCGCTGATTGAGCGTGCGGAGATTATTCGTGAAAAAGGCACCAATCGTAGCCAGTTCTTCCGTGGCCTCGTCGATAAATATACCTGGCGTGATATTGGCTCTAGCTATTTGATGTCTGACCTTCAGGCCGCTTATTTATGGGCTCAGTTGGAAGCCGCTGAGAAGATCAATCAGCGCCGTTTGCAGCTTTGGCAGAATTATTATGATGCGTTTTTACCGTTAGCTAAAAAGGGCAAAGTTGAGCTGCCATCCGTACCTGATGATTGCCAGCAAAATGCGCACATGTTCTACCTTAAACTGAATGATATTGAGCAGCGCTCGGCGTTTATCAGCTATCTGAAAGAAGCCGAAATTATGTCGGTATTCCACTATATTCCGCTGCATGAATGCCCGGCAGGTGAGCGTTTTGGTCATTTTGCTGGTGAGAATAACTTCACTACCAAAGAGAGCGAGCGTTTAGCCCGTCTGCCGCTGTTCTATAATATGTCTGACGTTAACCAACGTACGGTAATCAATACGATCCTGAGTTTCTTCGGCTGATGTCATTAGCAAAAGCATCTCTTTGGACGGCAGGCTCTACGCTGATAAAAATCGGGGTAGGGCTTTTGGTCGTAAAACTTCTAGCGGTCTCTTTTGGTCCGAGTGGCGTGGGGCAGGCCGGAAACTTTCGCCAGATGGTTACCGTTTTGGGTGTGTTATCTGGTGCGGGTATTTTTAACGGTATTACCAAATACGTCGCTGAATACCATCAGCAGCCGGATCGTTTAAAAGCGGTCGTTGGCACCTCATCTAGCATGATTTTAGGGTTCTCGACCCTGCTGGCGATAGTATTCCTGATAGCCGCTGAACCTATAAGTGTAGGGTTATTCGGGCACGCAGACTATCAACCAATAGTTCGCGCCGTGGCGTTTATCCAGATGGGGATTGCCTACGCCAACTTCTTTATGGCGGTACTAAAAGGCTTCCGTGACGCACGTGGCAACGCGCTATCGATTATCGGCGGTAGTTTGCTGGGCGTGGTGGCGTACTATCTCTGCTATGCGTTTGGTGGCTATCCTGGCGCATTAGCTGGGTTGGCGCTAGTTCCGGCCATTGTGGTGATCCCTGCGGCATTCATGCTGTTTAAACGCCAACATATACCGCTAAGTTATTTTCGTCTCGGTTGGGATAAAGCCATTGCGAGTCACCTAGGCAAATTCACCATCATGGCGCTCATCACGTCGGTGACGCTGCCGGTGGCCTATGTGATGATGCGAAATCTGCTGGCTCAGCACTATAGCTGGGATGAAGTGGGGATTTGGCAGGGCGTTAGCAGTATTTCAGATGCCTACCTGCAGTTTATCACGGCATCCTTTAGTGTTTATCTATTGCCTACGCTATCGCGTTTGGTGAGTAAGCATGAAATCAGCCGTGAAATTACGCGCTCGCTCATGTTTGTATTACCGGCTGTGGCCGTGGCGAGTTTTACCGTATGGTTGCTGCGCGATTTCGCCATTTGGTTGCTGTTCTCCAATAAATTTACGGCAATGCGCGATCTCTTTGCTTGGCAATTGGTCGGCGATGTACTGAAAGTCGGATCTTATGTTTTTGGCTATCTGGTGATTGCCAAAGCATCGCTGCGTTTTTATGTCATGACCGAAGTTAGCCAGTTCATCTTGCTAACCGGGTTCTCTCATTGGCTGATCCCGCAGCATGGCGCTCTTGGGGCAGCTCAGGCATATATGGCGACTTACATCGTCTATTTCCTGCTCTGCACATCTGTATTCTTGATTTATCGTAGACGGGCATGACGACACTGATTCACGTTCTGGGATCGGATATCCCACACCATAACCTTACCGTGCTGCGCTTCTTTAACGATGTGCTGAGTGAGCGCGTACCTGTAGAACAGTCGCAGCGTTTTATGGTTGCCGCGCGCGACGCTTCAGCTTTTAGCGCGTTTGATAAACTCGACGTTGCCGTTTGGCCCGATAAAAAAAGCTTAGCTGAAGCGGTCATTAAGCGAGCTCAAGCCGATCGTTCTGTACGCTTCTTCATGCACGGCCAATTTAATCCCACGCTGTGGATTGCGATACTGACGGGGAAAATCAAATCCTCGCAGGTAGCTTGGCATGTTTGGGGCGCAGACCTGTACGAGGATGCAACCAGCTGGAAATTCCGTCTTTTCTATCTGCTACGCCGAGTGGCTCAGGGGAGAATTGGACACGTATTTGCTACGCGTGGTGATCTAATCCATTACCAGCAGCGTCACCCTCGCGTACCCGCTTCTTTGCTCTATTTCCCTACGCGCATGGATCCGGCGCTGACGCTGGAAAATCCACAAAAAGCACCGGATGGCCCGCTGACTATTTTAGTTGGGAATTCGGGCGATCGAACTAATCGTCATATTGAAGCGTTGAAATCCATCAAAGAGCAGTTCGGTGGCCACAATCGCATCATTATCCCGCTGGGCTATCCGGCGAATAATGAGGCTTATATTGCTCAAGTGAGAGAAGCGGCTGAGCGTTTATTTCCTGTGGAGAATGTACAGCTCCTGACCGAACAGGTGGCTTTCGATGATTATCTCGATATTTTACGCCGCTGTGATTTGGGCTATTTCATTTTCAATCGCCAGCAGGGGATTGGGACTTTGTGCCTGTTGATTCAGTTTGGCGTGCCGTTTGTTTTGAGCCGCCAGAATCCATTCTGGCAGGATCTGGCTGAGCAGCATTTACCGGTACTGTTTTACGCTGATTCGCTAGACCCAAGCGTGGTGCGTGAAGCGCAGCGGCAGATGAACGGGGTCGATAAGGGCCAAATTGCGTTCTTTAATCCAAACTATATAGATGGTTGGCAGCAAGCATTAGCGATTGCTGCAGGGGAGCAAGTATGACTCTGGCGCAATTAGGCGGGCTTTCGCTGGTCTACTTTTTCTCGGTCGTTTTCGTTTTATTTTTGACCTATAAAGAGTTTCGTCGCGTACGTTTTAACTTCAATGTGTTCTTTTCATTGCTGTTTTTTCTGACGTTTTACTTTGGGTTTCCGCTGACTTGTATGCTGGTATTCCGGTTTGATGTGACGATTGTTCCCGTTGAATATCTGCTTTATGCCCAGCTTTCAGCAACGGCATTTTATGCCATTTATTATGTCACTTATAAAACCCGTCTAAGACCGGTCCAGAAGGCTAACGTTGAACGTTCGATGTTCAGTGTTAACCGTGTCGAAGCGCATTTGACATGGATCCTGCTGGCATTGATTGCGATTGGCACCGTTGGCGTGTTCTTTATGAACAACGGCTTCTTGCTGTTTAAGCTGCATTCATATAGCCAGATCTTTTCAAGTGATGTGTCGGGCGTAGCGCTTAAACGTTTCTTCTACTTCTTCATTCCCGCCATGCTGGTGGTTTATTTTCTCAAGAAGGATCAGCGTGCGTGGCTGTTCTTTTTAGTGAGCACGGTAGCATTTGGTATTTTGACCTATGTGATCGTCGGGGGAACCCGCGCCAATATTATCATCGCCTTTGCGCTGTTCTTATTTATCGGCATTGTTCGCGGCTGGATCACGCTGTGGATGCTAGTGGCTGCGGGGGTTTTAGGTATTGTCGGTATGTTCTGGCTTGCGCTTAAACGCTACGGGATGAATGTTAGCGGCGATGAGGCGTTTTATACGTTCTTATATCTCACGCGAGATACATTCTCGCCGTGGGAAAACTTAGGCTTATTGCTGCAGAATTACGACAAGATTGAATTCCAAGGACTGGCTCCGATCATCCGTGACTTCTATGTATTCATCCCAAGTTGGATGTGGCCGGGGCGCCCCGATCAAGTCTTCAATACAGCTAACTATTTTACTTGGGAAGTGCTGAACAATCACTCTGGTTTAGCTATTTCGCCAACGCTGATTGGTTCTTTGGTCGTGATGGGCGGCGTCGCATTTATCCCGTTGGGCGCAGTTGCAGTGGGGATGATTATTAAGTGGTTCGATTGGCTCTACGAAAAGGGCAAGCGAGAACCAAACCGCTACAAAGCAGCAGTGATGCAGGCATTTTGTTTTGGTGCGGTATTTAACATTATCGTGCTGGCGCGTGAGGGTGTGGACTCCTTTGTTTCACGTGTGGTGTTCTTCTGCCTGATCTTTGGACTGTGTTTACTGCTCGCAAAACTACTTTATTGGCTATTTGATAGTGCTGGGTTGATTCGACAACACGTACGCCGGAATCGAACATCACGGGCTGCGGCTCCGGTTGAAAAGGTATTACAAGGATAATGAACATGCAGACGACAAACCCCATTCCTAAATATGACATCAGGGGTATTGAGCTTTGGGGCTTCCGTGATATGCCACACTTTCTTGAGCACCTATTTGACGATGGGGAACTCAAAACAGGCACCTTGGTTGCCATCAATGCTGAAAAGGTCATGACCGCTGAGGTAGATAAGCCTTTGCGTGAGCTGATTGGGGCCGCGGAGTATAAATATTGCGATGGCATCAGCATGGTTCGTGCGATACGCCGCAAATATCCAAACGCGAATTTAAGTCGCGTCGCGGGCGCCGACTTGTGGGAAGCCATGATGCAGCGTGCCGGAGAGCGAGGAACGCCGGTATTCTTGATTGGTGGTAAACCAGAAGTCTTGGCCGAAACTGAAGCTAAACTGCGCCAGCAATGGAACGTAAATATCGTGGGTAGCCAAGATGGCTACTTTAAGCCTGAAGAACGTGCCGCGCTGTTTGAGCGTATCCGGATGAGCGGCGCAAAGATTGTGACCGTCGCCATGGGCTCGCCTAAACAAGAAATCCTGATGCGCGACTGCCGTAGCGTTTATCCTGATGCACTTTATATGGGGGTTGGCGGAACCTATGACGTATTTACTGGGCATGTTAAGCGCGCGCCTAAAGTCTGGCGAGAGCTTGGCTTGGAGTGGCTTTATCGCCTGCTGTCGCAGCCTACACGTTGGCGTCGTCAGCTGAAACTGCTTAAGTTTTTAGGGTATTACTACGGCGGTCGTCTATAGCCCATAGGTTAAAGGGGCTTTTAGCCCCTTATTGTTGTCACTTTTATCTATCATCGGTATGTTCGCTCACCGCTTGCTTCGTGGATGAAAATCCATCGATAGCTGATAAACACTGATGATTTGATAGAAGTCGTAGAGTAAAGCGTCGACTTTTGCGTCAGAATGCGCAAAGTCTAATCAAACGCAATATTTATGACAAAAAGCACTAGACAGCATGGCACCAAGTCCGTAATATCCGTTCCCGCAACGGCGCTAAGCGCCCGTAGCTCAGCTGGATAGAGCGCTGCCCTCCGGAGGCAGAGGTCTCAGGTTCGAATCCTGTCGGGCGCACCAGTTTTATAAAAAGCTTTTTATTAAGCTTTGTGTGCAAGAGCTGCGGTGGTATTGAGGTAGTATGTAGTACAATACGATACCGCGTTAGAAGAATTGATGGTGGCTATAGCTCAGTTGGTAGAGCCCTGGATTGTGATTCCAGTTGTCGTGGGTTCGAGTCCCATTAGCCACCCCAGATTTAAGTGGCATTGCGAAGGTGGCGGAATTGGTAGACGCGCTAGCTTCAGGTGTTAGTGTTCTTACGGACGTGAGGGTTCAAGTCCCTCTCTTCGCACCA
>NZ_FMIQ01000039.1 GCF_900095695.1 Hafnia alvei
TTCCGCCAATTTCATAATGCCCATTGGCACCGAGTCCCATATGAAAGGCTAGATTAACATCGGATTGGGCAAAGCACGAGAAATGAGCTGCCATAAACAGGAACGAAATAATTTTATTTTTCACACTAACACTCATTTCTGAATCATTTAACACCTACTTATTTAAGTGGTGTAATAAAAAATTTCGATTAGGCCATTTTTTCATAGCCCTCCCAAGCAATTTTGTACATCAGCATAGGGAGGGCCACTCTTTAGGCATTACTTTGATTTAAAACAGACTAGAATGAAGTTATCTTATTTCAACACAATAATATATTGAACCCCATTAACATACGCATCACCATGTGCCTTGTATCCTTGTAGTCTGTAGTTATCTGGTATCTGGTAAACATTTTCGATATTTTAGTAACGTTCTCTGCACGACCGCAAGTTTTGGTTGAGCCATTTTTATAAGTAAATACAATCTTTCCAACAATATATTTATTATCCCACTTACCTGTAGTTGTCGTAATTTTTGTTACATTATCTGTACTATCGATAATTTCTCGTGCTCCACCTGTTCCTCCAATAGAGCCCATGCCATCGACTATTTCACCACATTGCATTTCAATACTGTAGTCTGGAGGAGTCACCACAACAGTAGCATTGTTTGTACCACTAGTCCCATATAGGGATGAATATTCTAGTGGAGCCACAGTTAGATCTGACGAGACATTGAAAGGCTCGGAATTATATGTGCCAACAGCTGTAATTACTGTACTTCCCTCAGTTTTAGCGCTAACTAGCCCTGATGAATCAATTGTCGCAACATTATTTTTACTAGAGGACCATGTAATAGCACTGTTAGGTACATTCACTTGTTCCCCATATGCAGTAGCAGTTAACGAATACTGATATTGCAGTGTTTCACCAATAGTTCTGCTACTAGGATTTACAGTAAATTTATATGGTTCTACCACCGTACCATCTTTACCACCATTGGTGTTATTACCATCGCCAGCTTGAGCCGTATTAATAGTTTTAGCATTACCAGCTATGCCTGCACCATTTTTAGCCCGCACCGACATTTCTAACACCTGACCCGCATCGCTGCTGTCGATGGTGTAGCTTGGCACTACGCCGCTTTGGCTGATTGCTTTGCCTTCACCGCTTTCCACTACGCTTGCCGTTGAGCCTTTGGCGCCCCACTGATACTCGGAAGTATCC
>NZ_FMIQ01000078.1 GCF_900095695.1 Hafnia alvei
GGCTGATGGCGCTGCCATTGCCGCTAGCGACTACATCTGCCGTCGAACCTTTCACGCCCCACTGGTATTCCGACGTATCGGTTGCATTGCCGGTGTTGGCCGCAAAGGTGTAGCTGCCGCTCAGCGCTTCGCCCACATTCAACTTGCCGCTCATCGCCACGTTGCTGATGCTTGGTGCGGCCTGCTCATCGGTGATATTGCCGTTGCCGTCGCCGCCCTCGGTATCGTTGCCGCTATCGTCCGGAACCGTGGTGACCGTCAGCGTATTCCCTAAGGTTTCCACCCCGTTACGCGCCTGAACCGACAGCTCTTTTACCTGCCCAACATCGCTGGCGATCAACGTATAGCTCGGCACGCTGCCTGAAGTAACGATAGTTTCAGCGCCATTCAGCCCTGTGGTCTGCCCCTTATTCCCCCATTGGTAAAGGGAAGTATCTTGCGTATTGCCGTTGTTGCTATCGAACTGATAATGACCCGCTAGCTGCTCGCCTAACGCCAGCTTGCCGCTCATGGTTAAGCCGCTGATCATCGGCGCTCTGCCCACATACAGCGTCGCCGGGGCGATTTTGATGTTCTGGATTTCAGGCGTGAGTTTGTATTCCCCCATGGTTTCGCCCGCCGTGACGGTGGCTTTATAGGTGCCCAAGTGATTCACATCTTCGCTGAAGCTGCTGACTGTAGCATCGGACTGGGCACGACCAGACTGGCTGACCGTGGTTTTAATATCGCCCGCTACGCCGCTGATCGGGTGGTTATTGGCATCGCGCAACACCAGCGTCAGTTCAGCCGTTGAGTGGCCGTCGTTCGGCAATTGGAGCTCCATCGGGGTGAGCGTGCTGTTAACCGTACTTACCGCCGCCGAGGAAACAACAACCATACTTTCCGCTTTTGGTGATGCATTGCCGGATTTATCATAGGCAACGCCGCTCACCACATAGCTGTTGTTGGCATCGCTGCCATATTGATATTCAGGAATAATGACGTTGAACTGCTGCTCAGAAACCTGAACAATCTGCCCGCCCTGACTCAGCAGTTCAGGCGCGGTCCACTCAATGCGCTCAACGCCGTTGGTGCTGTTGACCGACACGCCCAGCGATTTACTTTCACCGCTGTAGCCGCTGATTTGCGAGGCCAACCGGAGGCTGATGGTGTCTTTTTTGCGGTATTCCAACACGATGTTGTTGTTACGCTCAACGAAGTCATAGCGATTAGCGGCCAAGCTGCGGCTCGCGGCTAACAGGCTACTATCCAACTGCTGACCTAACGGCGCACCAAACACATAGTTCAGATCGATACCGAAACGGGTGTCGTTTTGATTGCTTTTACCCATGCGGTGATCGACGTTGAACTTCATCAGCGGGAACGGCGAATAGTTAACGCCGGCCGTCACCGCTACCGGATCTTTTTGCTGATTATCTTTGCCAAACAGTCCGACGCGGTCGCCGTAATACTGTTCATACACCAGCTTGCCGCCGATCCCCGGATAGGCAGGTAAATAGCCTTCGGTACGAATATCCCACCCGTTGGCTGGGCGTTCTTCGTAGTTATCGAAATCCGGTGAATTTTTCCAGTTGGTCAAACGCATGTAAGCGTTGGCGGCCACCTTGAGGAAATCGCGCTGATATTCGGCACCGAGGCCTAAACGCGAGTGGCTGCGTGACCAGTCGTGGTCAAAGAAGGTGTTGGCGCCCAGCAAATAGGTGCCTTCAAAATAGCGGTAGCCCAACCCCAGATTGGACTGGTTGCGGCTGTCGGTATGATGTACCGAGCCCTGCGTAAACACCTGATGCGCATTGTTTTCCCACAGCGGATACAGCACATCCAGCTCAGAATTTTTTAATGAGAAATCACGGTCGGCATCGAGTTTTACTCGTACTTTTCCCTTACCGTTCAGCCAGCTGGCCACTTCTTGATTCGCTTTGCTGTTCGCTGCACCCAACGCTTGGCTGCGCGCCAAATCTTTCGCGCTATCGCTGTTGGGATTGTTTTGTAAAAAGTGACCGGCCTGCTGGACGCGCTGAGCCAACGCAGCGCTGTCATCACGCGCCTTATCGGCAGCATTATTTTTGGCCTGTACTGGCACGTCGATCTCATCCCCTGCGCGCACTGATTCAAAGCCGTGGGCAAAGGTTCGGTATTGATTCAGCGTTTTAAGCTGTGCCACGGTGAGCTGATATTTTTCTGCTATCTGAGCAATCGAATCCCCCGGTTGTAACACATAGGGAATAGTTGTCGCCGGGGCGCTGGTCGCGAGGAATTTTTTGTCTTCTGTTTCGGCTCGAGCAACCATTACCGGAGTAAATGACAGAGCTAACGGGAATACGACCTGCATACCGATATTCAGGTGTGCAATGGCGCGGATATATTTTTTACCTATTTTTATTTCACTGGCAGATGGAGGTTTGTTTTCATAAATAACTCTATAGGAGAGAATGATAATCAATGCGAATTAAGCAATAATGACTTTTAAAATAATGAGATAGCTCGTAAAACAAAATTGTTTTTTCACTCCATCAATATAAAAATGAAAGTGACAGCCATACAAAAAATAAAAAGACTTGCTTAGCATAAGATAATTCTTACCTAGCAATTAGTATATGAGAGCGCAACTATATGAATGCCACCAAACACCTACGCATGTAGGAAAACAATAAATCACCGAACACTTCCATGAACAATAAACATTACCTAAATAGAGCATTATTACTAATAAATAAATATTGATACTTAACAAAATAAGTGCCTGATAAAAATCAGGCACTTTATAGTTAAAACATAAAACTAGAAATTAAAAATAGCTTTTTTTACTCTCCAGATTCAGAAACAACAAATCTAACCCTATTAACCAGCTCATTTCCTTTTACCTCATAGCCCTGTAAAACGTAGCCATTTGGTATGTTGTAAACGCTTGTAGTTAAGTTGTCATAAATTGAGGCAGGCTGTTCACCACAACTTTCCTGCGAGCCATTCTTATATTTATATATAATTTGACCTACACCGGTGCGGTTACCATAGTCTCGTGAAATACCGGTTTTCACCGTAATTGACGTTACATCTCTCACATTCCGGATAATAAGAGGACTTCCCCCGGTGCCACCCACGCCACCCATGCTATCTACCGCAAATCCGCACTGCATAGAAATCATGTAATCAGGGGGAGTAACAATATCACTACCGCTCTTATCGCCAGCTATTGTTCCACCATAATACGGGGAATATTTCAATGCGGTGATGGTAACCACTGCTTTAGCCTCAAACTCGTTATTTTTATATAACCCATAGGCCACCACATTTGTTTTCCCAGCATTAACACCGGTTACAACGCCTGAACTATTTACAGTCGCAACACTGCTATTTTCTGTTTTCCATTTTATTTCAGAATAAGGAACGGTAACGTTTGTTCCATTAGGTCCTTTGGCATTCAGCGAGAACTGATAAGATAACGTTTCACCTAGCGTTCGATTACCGGGAACAACGTTAAATTGATACTTATCAATTATCTGACCTTTATAGCCATCATCAGTATTATTACCGCCGCCTGCTTGCGCAGTCGTCACAGTTGAAATATTACCAATAACGCTGGCGCCATTTTTCGCGCGCACCGTGGCTTCTAATACCTTACCCACATCCGTATTCGCAATAACATAGTCTGGCAATGTGCCACTTTTACTAATCACTTTGCCTTTATTACTTTCAATTTGGCTTTTCGTGGTACCCACGGTTCCCCATAGATATTCTGACTTGTCGAGCGTATTTCCAGTATTCGTCGCAAAGATGTAGCTACCTTTCAGGGTTTGGCCGGAATTTAGCGTGCCGCGAATTATCAGATTGCTGATGCTTGGCGCTGCCATTGGATCGATAACCGTGCCGCCGGGGCCCCTTTATCGGTTTCGTTGCCGTCAGTACCCGGTACTGAGGTGACCGTGGCGCTGTTGCCGTAAACGCTGGCACCGTTCTTGGCGCGTACCGACATTTCCAGTACCTGACCCGCATCGCTGCTTTGGACCGTGTAGCTTGGGATGGTGCCGCTTTGCTCAATCGCGTTGCCGTTCTCGTTCGCCACCACGTTTGCCGTCGTTCCTTCCACGCCCCACTGGTATTCCGAGCGATCGGTTTTATTACCGGTATTCGCCGCAAAGGTGTAACGACCGTTCAGCTGTTTACCCACCAACAGCTCGCCGCTGATAGCCACGTTGCTGATGCTTGGCGCTGCCATTGGATCGATAACCGTGCCGCCTTCGCCGCCGTTTTCAGAGGTCACCGTCAGGATATTCCCCAACGTATCGACTCCGTTACGCGCCTGAACCGACAGCTCTTTTACCTGACCAACATCGTTTGCGACCAGCGTATAGCCCGGCACGCTGCCTGAAGTAACAATAGTCTCAGCGCCATTCAGCCCTGCGGTCTGCCCTTTATTGCCCCATTGGTAGAGGGACATATCTTTCGGGTGCCCGCCGCCATTATTGAACTGATAGTCTCCCGTTAGCTGCTCACCCAGCTCCAGCTTGCCGCTTATGCTCAAATCGCTGATTGCCGGTGTGCTGCCGACATACAACGTCGCTGGCGCAATTTTGACATTATGGATTTCAGGCGTGATTTTATATTGGCCCATATTTTCGCCCGCCGTCACGATGGCGCTATAGGTGCCCATACGGGTCATGTCTTCGCTGAAAGCACTCACCGTGGCATCTGGCTGACCGCGACCCACGGGACTTAGCGTGGTTTTGATGTCATCGGCGATACCACTGACGAGGTGATTGTTCGCATCACGCAATACCAGCGTCAATCTAGCCGTAGAGGTACCGTCGTTCGGTAGCTGTAGCTCCATCGGGGTGAGCGTACTATTAAGAATGCTCACCGCCGCTGATGACACGATCACCAAGCTTTCTGCCTTAGGGCGATGCATTGCCGGATTTATCGTAGGCAACGCCGCTCACCACATAGCTGTTGTTGGCATCATTACCATGTTGATATTCAGGAATGATCACGTTGAACTGCTGCTCAGAAACCTGAACAATCTGCCCGCCCTGACTCAGCAGTTCTGGTGCGGTCCACTCAATGCGCTCAACGCCGTTGGTGCTGTTGACCGACACACCCAGCGATTTGCTTTCACCGCTGTAGCCGCTGATTTGCGAAGCTAACCGGAGGCTGATGCTCTCTTTTTTGCGGTATTCCAACACGATGTTGTTGTTACGTTCGACAAAGTCGTAACGATTCGCGGCCAAGCTGCGGCTCGCGGCCAACAGGCTGCTATCCAACTGCTGACCTAACGGCGCGCCAAACACATAGTTCAGATCGATGCCAAAGCGGGTGTCGTTTTGATTGCTTTTACCCATGCGGTGGTCGACGTTGAACTTCATCAGCGGGAAAGGCGAATAGTTAACGCCGGCCGTCACCGCTACCGGATCTTTTTGCTGATTATCTTTACCAAACAGCCCGACGCGGTCGCCGTAATACTGCTCATTCGACGTTGAACTTCATCAGCGGGAACGGCGAATAGTTAACGCCGGCCGTCACCGCTACCGGATCTTTTTGCTGATTATCTTTACCAAACAGCCCAACGCGGTCGCCGTAATACTGCTCATACACCAGCTTGCCGCCGATCCCCGGATAGGCAGGTAAATACCCTTCAGTACGAATATCCCAACCATTAGCCGGGCGTTCTTCGTAGTTATCGAAGTCCGGTGAGTTTTTCCAGTTGGTC
>NZ_FMIQ01000070.1:0-124197 GCF_900095695.1 Hafnia alvei
TCGCTCACGCCAGTAATTTCATGAAAATGTAGATGCTAACCGGCGAACGAAACCTTACTCCGCGGTGCATATATTTGTGACCGAAACCTGACATTTATGTAATCCAGATAACTCCTGTCACCAGTGCTTGCCACTAACCCCCCCACAGTTTATTCCGAATCTTTGATTCACAAACCAGACAGATCTACCGTAACTCTTATACTTGGTTAATCGTTCTCTAAGAGGAATTCGCTATGTGGAAAAAACAATTTGCCGCCGTTTTTCTAGATATGGATGGCGCTCTTTTGGATTCAGGTAACCATGCTCAGCAGGTGTGGATGCAGTGGGCGCAGCAACACGGCATTGATGGGGCATTGCTGGGAGAACAGGTTCATAGCCAACGCGTGCAGGAAATTGTGCGCCGTTTAGCCCCTCACCTAGATACCCAGCAAGAGGTGAATGCGTTGGAGGCGGCGTTGTTGCAAATGACCCAGCGTCATCGAAGCCAATTACAGCAAGGTGCTTCTGAGCTGCTACAGGCGCTAGGCGAAACGCCGTGGGGCGTGGTGACGCAGTCCCATCGCGCACGCGCTGAAGCACAGTTGCAGCAGGCCGGTATGCAGCGTCCACCGTTGATGGTGGGAGCCGAACAGGTATCGAGCGGTCGGCCCGATCCAGAACCTTACTTACTCGCCGCCAGTTTTTACGGCGTAGATCCGCGTGATTGTCTCGTTTTTGAAAGCGATGAGGCCGGAATTAAAGCCGCGCAGGCCGCAGGAATGACGGTTATTGCCATCACCAATCGCCATCAACGACATCATTTACAGCGTGCAGATGTGATTATTAGCGGCTGGCGTAGTATTATTCTGCATCCCCAGCGTCAAGGAATAGTCATAGAGGTAGTTGCATGAATGCATTGCGTATAGGTCTGGTCTCGATTTCCGATCGTGCTTCCAGCGGTGTTTATCAGGATAAAGGTATTCCAGCTTTACAAGAGTGGTTGGAGCAGGCGCTCACCACAGAGTTTATGCTGGAAACGCGGTTAATTCCCGATGAACAAGTCATGATCGAGCAGACTTTGTGCGAGCTGGTTGATGAAATGGGCTGTCACTTGGTGCTGACCACCGGTGGCACCGGCCCTGCTCGCCGCGATGTAACGCCGGATGCAACGTTAGCAGTCGCCGACCGTGAAATGCCGGGCTTTGGCGAACAGATGCGCCAAATCAGTTTGCACTATGTACCGACGGCGATTTTGTCGCGCCAGGTGGGCGTGATCCGCAAGCAGGCGTTGATCATCAATTTGCCGGGGCAGCCTAAGTCGATCAAGGAAACGCTGGAAGGCGTTAAGGATGAAAGCGGAAAGCCGATTGTGCACGGGATTTTCGCTAGCGTGCCTTATTGCATTCAGCTATTAGACGGGCCGTATGTAGAAACCGATCCGCGCGTAATAGCAGCTTTTCGTCCTAAAAGTGCGCGTCGCGAAACAATCGACTGAAATTGAACTCATTGCGGCATAAGATTCAGTACGACTAGCCAGTCACCCAGTAACGTTATATTAATTATTTTGCATTACAACTTTGTAACACTAAGCCGTGATGCCGGTTTATAACCACACAACATCGCAAAATAATATGAAAAATAACGTACTGGGCTGGATCTTATGGAACAAAATCATAATCGCCGTTTAAATCGGCAGGACTACAAGACTTTGACGTTGGCAGCCTTGGGCGGCGCGTTAGAGTTCTACGATTTCATCATTTTTGTGTTCTTCGCGGCGGTTGTCAGCGATCTCTTCTTCCCAGTCGATATGCCTGAGTGGCTGCGTCAAGTGCAGACCTTCGGGATTTTTGCCGCCGGTTATCTGGCTCGTCCGCTTGGTGGGATCATCATGGCGCATTTTGGTGACAAGGTCGGGCGCAAAAAAATGTTCTCCCTGAGTATCTTGCTGATGGCATTGCCAACGTTGGCGATGGGGATGCTGCCGACTTATCAAAGTATTGGTATTGCCGCACCGCTATTGCTGCTGCTGATGCGCGTGCTGCAGGGCGCGGCGATTGGCGGTGAAGTGCCGGGCGCTTGGGTATTTGTGGCCGAGCATGTGCCGCGCAAACGCGTTGGATTTGCCTGCGGCACCTTAACCGCGGGATTAACCGCCGGTATTTTGTTGGGATCGCTGGTGGCCACCTTGCTCAATACGGTAATGAGCCAAGACGCTATTTTGGCCGGTGGCTGGCGTATTCCGTTCTTCTTAGGTGGGATCTTTGGCCTGTTTGCCATGTACCTGCGTCGCTGGTTACAAGAAACGCCGATTTTTATCGAAATGCAGGCGCGTAAGGCGTTAGCCGAAGAGATGCCGTTGAAAACGGTGGTGAAAAATCATCGCACCGAAGTGGCTATTTCAATGCTGCTCACGTGGCTGTTGTCGGCCGGTATTGTGGTGGTGATCCTGATGACGCCAACCTATTTGCAAAAACAGTTTGGCATTTCACCGGCGCTGGCATTACAGGCTAACTGCTTGGCGACGATAGCGCTGACGATTGGCTGCGTGATTGCTGGGCGTTTAATTGATCGCTTTGGCGCGAGCAAAACCTTTATCGTTGGCAGCCTATTTTTAGCCGTGTGTAGCTGGACGTTTTACCACTCGGTAGCCGCTGGCGTCAGCGCCGAGCAGTTATTCTTGGGCTATGCGCTTGCCGGATTCAGCGTGGGTATTGTGGGCGCGGTGCCTTATGTCATGGTAAGAGCGTTCCCCGCCGAGGTACGTTTCAGCGGAATTTCATTCTCCTATAACGTGGCCTACGCCATCTTCGGGGGATTAACGCCAATTTTTGTTACGCTAATTATGAAAGTGACGCCGATGGCTCCGGCATATTACGTGTTGGCGCTGTCACTGGTTGGATTGCTGCTGGGGCTTTATTTACAGCGTGATTTAAATAGTGAGGCTCATGCTGAAAATAAGCCGTTAGTGCCATCGGGGCACCAAGAACACAGCTAAATCATTATCGTAAACGCTCTGCCGCCTTGGCAGGGCGTTTTTGCTTAGGGTAAACATCACGCTTTCAACATTCCTGCTTGCTTAGCCGTCTCTCTTTTCCTATGTTATGCTTCAAGCGAACTTTCTCTTATCAGCCCAGTGGGTTTATTGAAATATCATAGACTTCCTGCGATTGGATTTATCACTGACGGAACCAGCCAGAACGTTAATTTATGAGCACATCAGACGATCGTCCTGTTGAAAATTCTGAAGCCATCGGGCATGCAATGCGCCGACGCCCAGTACCTCGTAAAAAGCTGTCTGATGTGGTTGAAGAAGAGTTAGAGCAAATGATCCGTCGGCGTGAGTTTGCAGAAGGTGAGCAGTTGCCTTCAGAGCGTGAACTGATGGCCTTTTTTAATGTGGGTCGACCCTCCGTGCGAGAGGCGCTGGCCGCGCTAAAGCGCAAAGGGCTGGTGCAGATTAATAACGGCGAACGCGCTCGTGTTTGTCGCCCATCCGCAGATACCATCATTTCTGAACTTTCAGGCATGGCCAAAGACTTTCTCACCAAGCCTGACGGTATCGCTCATTTTGAGCAGCTGCGTTTGTTCTTTGAGTCCAGCTTAGTGCGCTATGCCGCTGAATTTGCCACCGATGAGCAGATTGCGCGCTTGGGCAAAGCGTTGGAAATGAACAGCCAGTCGCTTGACGATAACGATCTGTTCATTCGATCCGATATCGAATTTCATCGCGAGCTTGCGGAGATCCCCGGTAATTCGATCTTCATGGTTATCCATGTGGCGCTGTTGGATTGGCTAATTGCCGCACGCCCCACGGTGTCGCTGGCAGAATTACACGCCCACAATAATATAAGCTATCAGCAGCATATCGAAATTTATCAAGCGATCTGTAAGCGAGATCCTGACGCTGCGGATAAGGCTCTCAAATCCCATCTCAATAGCGTTTTTGCTGCCTATTACCCTGCCAAAAAATAACGATCTTTTTATTTCTTGTCGAGAATGGTCGAAACGAGATCTTCTTCACCCTGCTTTATCTGAGATTGATCACATATCAAAGCGAATATCGCCTTAGTTCGTTTTTTAGTCTGGTATAACAGGTATAAAGGTATATCTTTGTGTTTATCAAATAAACAAATCAGAGGGTCTTATGTCGAAAAATCTCCATGGGGTGATGCCTGCGTTACTGACGCCGTTTAATCCACAACAGCGGTTGGATATCCCCAGCCTGCGTCGATTGGTACAGTTCAATATTGCTCAGGGCGTAGATGGCCTCTATGTGGGAGGGTCTACCGGCGAAGCATTTATCCAAAACTTGCAGGAGCGTGAGCAGGTATTAGAAGCCGTGGCGCAGGAAGCCAAAGGTAAGCTGACGCTGATTGCCCACGTGGGTGGGATCAGCACGCATGAAAGCCAGATCTTGGCGGGCGCGGCAAAACGCTATGGCTTTGACGCCGTATCTGCCGTGACGCCGTTCTATTATCCGTTCAGTTTTGGCGAACACTGCGATCACTACCGCGCCATTATTGATGCGGCTGAAGGGTTGCCGATGGTGGTGTATAACATCCCGGCATTAAGCGGCGTGAAGCTTTCACTCGATCAAATCTCAACCCTGATTACCTTGCCTGGCGTTGCGGCGTTGAAACAAACTTCCGGTGATTTATATCAGATGGAGCAAGTCCGTCGGGCGCATCCAGATAAAGTGATTTACAACGGCTATGATGAAATTTTCCTGTCAGGGCTGTTAGCCGGTGCGGATGGTGGGATCGGTAGTACCTATAACGTGATGGGCTGGCGCTATAAGGGCATTATGCAAGCCCTCAAAGAAGGCAATATTTCTCAGGCTCAGTTACTGCAAACCGAGTGTAATAAAGTGATTGATGTGCTGATTAAAGTCGGCGTGTTCCGTGGATTGAAAACGATACTGCATTATATGGATGTTGTTGATACGCCGATTTGTCGTAAACCTTTTGCACCGGTTGAAGAGCAATATTTGCCTGAGCTTCGCCAATTAGCCGCACAGCTGAGTGCAGAAAGAGCAGCACAATAACGCTGAACTTATTCTTATGCCTGTTAATTTCAAGATGTGGGCCATCGGCTTCATCTTGAAATTTCAGGTATATCGAAAAAACTCTTACCCTACGATATAGAGTGCGGGCAATTTATAGACCTTAAATAATTAGACCTGCGCCGGGAGTGCTTTATGAATAACACTACCCAAGATCTTCCGTGGTACCGACATATCAGCAAGTCACAATGGAAAGCGTTTTCAGCCGCGTGGATTGGCTATTTGCTTGATGGTTTTGATTTTGTATTAATCGCTCTAGTATTAACTGAAATCCAAAGCGAATTTGGATTAACCACCGTGGAAGTGGCAAGTCTTATTTCAGCCGCTTTTATATCCCGATGGTTTGGCGGGTTATTATTAGGTGCCATGGGCGATCGCTACGGACGAAAATTAGCGATGATCACCAGCATCGTTTTATTTTCCGTAGGCACATTAGCCTGTGGTTTTGCTCCCGGTTTCACCACCATGTTTATTGCTCGACTCATGATTGGCATGGGCATGGCGGGCGAATATGGTTCTAGCGCAACCTATGTGATCGAGAGTTGGCCAAAACATTTGCGTAATAAAGCCAGCGGCTTTTTGATCTCAGGGTTTTCCATCGGGGCCGTTATTTCAGCGCAGGTATATAGTGTGGTTGTTCCTGAATGGGGGTGGCGTGCGCTGTTCTTTATAGGTATTTTACCGATTATCTTTGCGCTTTGGCTGCGTAAAAATATTCCTGAAGCTGAAGATTGGGAAAAGAAATTTGGTGATAAACAACCAGTGAAAACCATGGTGGATATTTTGTACCGTGGCCCGCGCAAAGTGCTGAACGTCATGATGACCATTACTGCATCGTTAGCGCTCTATTTATGTTTTACCGGAGATATTGGTAATCCATTTATTATCACGGTACTTGGTTTGATTTGCGCGGCTATCTTTATCAGTTTTATGGTGCAAAGCAGCGGCAATCGTTGGCCAACGGGCGTGATGCTCATGGTGGTTGTGCTGTTTGCCTTCCTTTACTCATGGCCGATTCAGGCACTGCTGCCAACCTATTTAAAAACTGAGCTGTTATATGACCCATCCACCGTGGCGCATATCCTGTTCTTTAGCGGATTTGGTGCCGCGGTTGGCTGTTGTGTCGGTGGTTTTCTCGGTGATTGGTTGGGGACGCGTAAAGCCTATGTCTACAGTTTGCTGCTTTCCCAGCTTTTAATTATCCCGGTATTTGCTATCGGTGGCGGAAGTTTGTGGACGCTGGGCATTCTGTTGTTCCTACAACAAATGTTAGGGCAGGGGATTTCTGGGATTTTGCCTAAGCTGATTGGTGGATATTTTGATACTGAACAGCGCGCGGCGGGGCTTGGTTTTACCTATAACGTTGGGGCACTAGGCGGAGCTTTAGCACCGATTCTTGGCGCAACGATAGCTCAGCGTTTGGATCTGGGTACCGCGCTGGCTTCGCTTTCCTTTAGCCTGACCTTTGTCGTTATTCTGCTGATTGGTTTGGATATGCCATCGCGCGTGCAGCGCTGGATTAAGCCGGAAGGAATAAGAACGCATGATACGATTGATGGAAAGCCGTTTAGCGGTGCTATTGGGCGTACGGCAAAGAAAGTTTTAGCTGTGCCGGTTCCGCATAAGTAATTTGATATAAATCATGATGATAAAAAAAAGCCCCGTATTCATTACGGGGCTTTTTGTTTTCTCGCGTTCTTTATATCAAGAAACGCGCTGAAGATTACAGCTCAGCAGGATGTGCGTTGGCTTTCGGGCATTTGCATTCGCCGATTGGTAGCACGGTGCGTCCAGCCTGTTCGTTGATCACTTCAGCCATGGCTAAGTAGATTGCGCTTGCGCCACAAACGATGCCTTCAAAACCAGCAAAATGCAGAACCGCTGCGTTGCCGGTGATGTTGCCGTAGGCCAGCAGGAAGAACAGCACGGTCAGGCTCGCAAATACGAATTGCAGAACGCGGTTAGCACCCAAAGTGCCGCAGAACATGAACAGGGTGAAGATGCCCCACAGCGCCAGATAGGTGCCGAGGAAGCTTGCATCGCTGGCATCGGCCAGACCCATTTTTGGCAATACCAGAATACCGACCAAAGACAGCCAGAAAGCGCCATAGGACGTGAATGCGGTTAAACCGAAAGTATTGCCTTTTTTGTACTCAAGCAGCCCAGCTAAGATCTGAGCAAACCCTCCAAAGAAAATCCCCATAGAGATAATCACGGAAGTTAGAGGGAAAAAGCCTGCGTTGTGCAGGTTCAGCAAGACGGTGGTCATCCCGAAGCCCATCAGGCCTAAAGGACCGGGATTCGCCAACTTGTTGGTGTGCATAGAGCCTCTGTAATAAGAGAAGTTTAATGTAGAAACAAATAATCCAATGAAATTGATGTTGATATTTGTATATTCAGCGTCAATTAATTAAGCATGGAAATTCATTGGTACGTGCTCGAGAACACAATGGGTTATGGCATTGTGGCTGTTTTCAACGATCGAGCGCGCGGCATAATAATGAGGAGTTGGAACATAAACAATGATCTTGTAGGTTAAAAAATCATATTTTTTTTAATCTCCCCCCTTGTTGTCCGCTTGAGCGACCCCATCTTACTTACAACGCAGTTGGTTACCGAGTAACCCTGTTTTAATTCAAGCTGTATGAGCCTTGGCCGCAACTTGAATGATTTAGGGAGTAGGTAGAAAAAAAGGCGGTTGAAAAGCAAAATATCGCCCCCACCTACGGTAGCAACGAGATTAATAACAAAATTCTTAGTGGAGATGTTCGATGGGCAAAATTATTGGTATCGACCTGGGTACAACTAACTCTTGTGTAGCTGTAATGGATGGAACTACCGCACGTGTGCTGGAGAACGCCGAGGGCGACCGCACCACTCCTTCTATTATTGCTTATACTCAGGACGGCGAAATTCTGGTTGGTCAGCCAGCAAAACGTCAGGCTGTGACTAACCCGCAAAACACTTTGTTTGCGATCAAGCGTTTGATTGGTCGTCGTTTCCAGGACGAAGAAGTTCAGCGCGATAAAGGCATCATGCCTTTCGGTATCGTGGGCGCTGACAACGGCGACGCATGGGTCGAAGTTAAAGGTCAGAAAATTGCTCCACCACAGATTTCTGCTGAAGTTCTGAAAAAAATGAAGAAAACAGCAGAAGACTTCTTGGGTGAGCCAGTAACCGAAGCGGTTATTACCGTTCCTGCATACTTCAACGATGCTCAGCGTCAGGCAACGAAAGATGCTGGCCGTATCGCAGGTCTGGAAGTAAAACGTATTATCAACGAACCAACCGCTGCTGCTTTGGCATACGGTTTGGATAAAGAAGTCGGCAACCGCACTATTGCCGTTTACGACTTGGGTGGTGGTACTTTCGATATCTCTATCATTGAGATCGACGAAGTTGACGGTGAAAAAACCTTCGAAGTTCTGGCTACCAACGGTGATACCCATCTGGGTGGTGAAGACTTCGACAGCCGCCTGATCAACTATCTGGTTGACGAATTCAAGAAAGAACAGGGCATGGATCTGCGCAATGATCCCCTGGCGATGCAGCGTCTGAAAGAAGCTGCTGAAAAAGCGAAAATTGAGCTGTCTTCTGCTCAGCAGACCGACGTTAACCTGCCGTACATCACTGCAGATGCGTCTGGTCCAAAACACATGAACATCAAAGTGACCCGTGCAAAACTGGAATCACTGGTTGAAGATCTGGTTAACCGTTCTATGGAACCACTGAAAGTGGCTCTGAAAGACGCAGGCCTGTCTGTTTCTGACGTACAGGACGTTATTCTGGTTGGTGGTCAGACTCGTATGCCTATGGTTCAGAAGAAAGTTGCTGATTTCTTCGGTAAAGAACCACGTAAAGACGTTAACCCAGACGAAGCAGTGGCTATCGGTGCTGCGGTTCAGGGCGGTGTATTGACCGGTGAAGTGAAAGACGTTCTGCTGCTGGACGTTACCCCTCTGTCTCTGGGTATCGAAACCATGGGCGGCGTGATGACTTCTCTGATTTCGAAGAACACCACGATCCCAACTAAGCACAGCCAAGTGTTCTCAACCGCTGAAGACAACCAGTCTGCCGTGACTATTCACGTCATTCAGGGTGAGCGTAAGCGTGCTGCGGATAACAAATCTCTGGGTCAGTTCAACCTAGATGGTATCCAGCCTGCACCACGCGGTATGCCGCAGATCGAAGTCACCTTCGACATCGATGCCGACGGTATCCTGCACGTGTCTGCTAAAGACAAAAACAGCGGTAAAGAGCAGAAGATCACCATCAAGGCTTCTTCTGGTCTGAACGAAGAAGAAATCCAGAAAATGGTTCGTGATGCCGAAGCTAACGCTGAAGCTGACCGTAAGTTTGAAGAGCTGGTACAGACTCGTAACCAAGCCGATCAGCTGGTTCACGGTACTCGCAAACAGTTGGAAGAAGCGGGCGATAAACTGCCAGCAGAAGACAAAACTGCGATCGAAGCTGCTTTGGCTGAGCTGGATACTGCAGCGAAAGGCGAAGATAAAGCTGACATCGAAGCGAAAATCCAGACTCTGGTTCAGGCTTCAAGCAAACTGTTAGAAATGGCTCAGCAGCAGGCTCAGGCCGGTGGTGCTCAGCAGGCAGATACCAGCGCTCAGAAAGATGACGACGTGGTAGATGCTGAATTCGAAGAAGTGAAAGATAAAAAATAATCGCCCTTAGCGGGCTAGGTAAAGACGGTAGTGGTTAACCATTAAGCGTCGTTACTATTAACCGGCACGGGCGTCGAGGAAACTCAACGCCCGTGCAGTTATGTTAAGGGCAGGATAGAAAATGGCGAAAAGAGACTATTACGAGGTTTTGGGCGTATCCCGCGACGCGGAAGAGCGCGAAATCAAAAAGGCTTATAAGCGCCTAGCGATGAAGTTTCACCCTGACCGCAATCAGGAAAAAGACGCTGAAGAAAAGTTTAAAGAGGTTAAAGAAGCCTACGAAATCTTAACCGACGCGCAGAAACGTGCAGCCTACGATCAATATGGTCATGCAGCCTTCGAGCAAGGTGGCATGGGCGGCGGTGGCGGCGGTGGCGGCGGATATGGCGGCGGCGGTGCAGACTTCAGCGACATCTTTGGTGACGTGTTCGGCGACATCTTCGGCGGCGGTCGCCGTCAGCGTGCGACCCGTGGTGCAGATCTCCGTTATAACATGGAGCTGACGCTGGAAGAGGCGGTGCGCGGTGTGACCAAAGAAATTCGCATTCCAACCTTGGTTGAGTGCGAAGTTTGTCACGGCAGCGGCGCGAAAAAAGGCACTGAGCCTGTCACTTGTCCAACCTGTCATGGTGCAGGTCAGGTACAGATGCGTCAGGGCTTCTTTACCGTGCAACAGCCGTGTCCACACTGTCACGGCCGTGGTCAGATTATCAAAGACCCATGCAACAAATGTCATGGACATGGCCGTGTAGAGAAATCTAAAACGCTGTCGGTGAAAATTCCTGCGGGCGTTGATACCGGTGACCGTATCCGTTTAAGCGGCGAAGGTGAAGCCGGTGAGCATGGCGCTCCAGCGGGTGATTTGTACGTACAGGTTCAGGTTAAAGCGCATCCAATCTTCGAACGCGAAGATAATAATCTGTTCTGTGAAGTACCAATCAACTTTGCGATGGCTGCACTCGGCGGTGAGATTGAAGTTCCAACGCTGGATGGTCGCGTTAAGCTGAAAATCCCTGCTGAAACTCAGACCGGCAAGATGTTCCGTATGCGGGGCAAAGGCGTTAAATCTGTACGTGGTGGAAGTCAGGGCGACCTGCTGTGCCGCGTTGTGGTTGAAACACCGGTTAACCTGAACGAGAAACAGAAACAGCTGCTGCGCGAACTGGAAGAAAGCTTCGGTGATTCTTCGAGCGCGAATAACAGCCCGCGATCTAAAAGTTTCCTCGACGGTGTAAAGAAATTCTTCGACGATTTAACCCGTTAAGATTTTCTTTTAAAATAAGCAGTTAATAAAAATCCCCGCCTAATACGTGGGGATTTTTTTACATTATTGTGTGACGAAACTCATAAATAACTCGGTTTTATCTACGTTAATAGCACTTATAAACTACTTTTGCCGAAATAAAGTAATCCGTAAACTAACTGCATTAATTCGTTCTCTCGCCCATTATTAACGAATGTGTGTAAGGAGTTTCTGAGAGTGACTATGGTAACCCGTGCAATCCGCCAGTTTCTGCGCCTTGAGGCCGCTGGCGGTATTATTCTCATCATGGCCGCAATTGTGGCTTTAGTATTGGCAAACAGCCCACTGCACGATCTCTATCAGCAGTTCTTAAACTCACCGGTTCAGTTCCGTTTTATGGCGCTGGATATCAATAAAACGCTGCTGCTATGGGTGAACGATGGCCTGATGGCGATATTCTTTTTAGTGGTAGGGCTAGAGGTTAAGCGCGAGCTGATGTGCGGATCGCTTGCCAGCCGCGAGCAAGCTATTTTCCCAGCTATTGCCGCGTTAGGCGGAATGCTTGCACCCGCGTTGATTTACCTCGCGTTTAACCATGCCGATCCTGTGACGAGCCAAGGCTGGGCAATTCCTGCGGCAACGGACATTGCTTTTGCTTTAGGCGTTATGGCTTTGCTGGGGAATCGCGTTCCAACCAGCTTGAAGGTGTTCTTGCTGGCGCTGGCCATTATCGATGACTTAGGCGTTATCGTTATTATCGCGTTGTTTTATACCCATGAGGTTTCTCTGCCTGCATTGGGGGTTGCCGCAGCATCCATTGCGGTGCTGGGATATCTTAACTGGCGCGGCGTTGGCAAAACCTCGGTCTACCTGCTGGTCGGTGCGGTGCTGTGGACTGCGATTTTAAAATCAGGCGTTCATGCCACCTTGGCCGGCGTTATTGTTGGCTTTATGCTGCCGATTAAAGCGAAAAACGGTAAGCGCCCGGCTGAAAAATTAGAGCACAGCCTGCATCCGTGGGTGGCGTATTTGATTCTGCCATTGTTCGCTTTTGTGAATGCTGGCGTATCTCTACAGGGCGTTTCGCTGGAAAATCTGACGGGCATTCTGCCTTCCGGAATTATGCTGGGCCTGTTTATTGGGAAGCCGCTTGGGATCTTCCTGTTTAGCTGGGTGGCGGTAAAAATGGGCGTGGCTCGTTTACCAGAGAACATTAACTTCCAGCATATTTTTGCTGTTTCGGTGCTGTGTGGTATCGGCTTTACGATGTCTATCTTTATTGCTTCGTTGGCGTTTGCTGGTGGAGCGCCAGAGCTGGCAACGTATTCAAGATTAGGCATTTTGCTGGGGTCTACTGCGTCGGCTGTTGTGGGATATATGCTCTTGAGCCGCGTGCTGCCACGCCGAGCGGCTGTCGAGAATTCGTAGTTTTTAATGGGCGCTCTTGGTGAAAATGGAGCGCCTTTTGTAATCTGGCTCCCGTTGGGGAGGCTTCATCATAGGTGCTCAGCGGTTTTAGTGGCAAGATAAGTCATACGCCGCTGCGCCTTCTTGGTCGCACTGTTTGTGTCGCCTTTTGGATTTAAACACCGCAGCAATGTTCGCATCGTTTTTCACTATGCGAAAGGGAATAGGAGAGCACTATCGTGCGTCTGGCACATATCAATTTTAACCACCTGTATTATTTCTGGCAGGTTTGCAAAGAAGGGTCTGTCGTCGGCGCAGCTGAAGCGCTGTTTTTAACGCCGCAGACGATTACCGGACAGATTAAAGCCTTGGAAGAACGCTTGGGCGGAAAGCTATTTAAGCGTCAAGGCCGCGGATTAGTGCCTTCTGAGCTAGGACAGTTGGTTTTTCGTTATGCCGACCGCATGTTTATGCTTAGCCAAGAAATGCTCGACATTGTGAACTACCGCAAAGAATCCAACATGCTCTTTGACGTTGGCGTTGCCGATGCGCTGTCTAAACGCTTGGTCAGCCAAGTATTGGAAACCGCGGTTGCCGATCACGAGCAAATTCATTTGCGCTGCTTTGAATCCACACATGAAATGCTGTTGGAACAGCTAAGCCAGCATAAGCTGGATATGATTTTATCGGATTGTCCGGTGGATTCTAGCCAGCAAGAAGGGCTGTTCTCGGTAAAGCTGGGTGAGTGTGGCGTGAGTTTCTACTGTCGCCAGCCGTTGCCTGAGCAGCCGTTTCCTGCCTGCCTTGAGCAACGTAAGCTGTTGATCCCAGGCCGTCGAACCATGTTAGGACGTAAATTATTAAACTGGTTCAATAGCCAAGGGCTACAGGTGCAGATCCTCGGCGAGTTTGATGATGCGGCTTTGATGAAGGCGTTTGCTCAATTCCACGATGCTATTTTTGTTGCGCCGTCGATTTATGCACAGGATTTATACGCGAACGACTCAGAAAACATCAAGGAAGTGGGGCGGATTGATAACTTGCAGGAAGAGTATTACGTGATTTTTGCCGAGCGAATGATTCAGCATCCGGCGGTACAGCGTGTCTGTAACAAAGATTTCTCAGCGTTGTTTAGCCGATAGGCGCCTTAGTTGAGATGTAACGTTGAGACGTAAAAAAACCGGCCTAGGCCGGTTTTTTTCAAAGCTTTCAACGTAAAGCAATTACTGCATTGCGTTGATTTGCGCTACCAAGTTTGACTTATGGCGTGCAGCTTTGTTTTTGTGGATCAGGCCTTTACAAGCCTGGCGATCCACGATTGGTTGCATTTCGTTAAATGCGTTTTGTGCAGCGGCTTTATCGCCGGTTGCAATCGCCGCGTATACTTTCTTAAGGAAAGTACGCATCATGGAGCGACGGCTAGCGTTGTGCTTGCGGCGCTTCTCAGATTGTACGGCGCGTTTCTTAGCTGATTTGATATTAGCCAAGGTCCAACTCCCAAAATATTCTATGAGGACAATTCAAAGGCCGAGAAATATGCCTTTTTAGCCCTCTGTTGTCAATGGATTTGTGCAAATAAGCGTCGCTTGTACGAACGACACTTTCGCGTTGTGATGGCGCGGGATTTTACCAGCTTTGTCCCTTGGAATACACCCTTTCGAGAGTTTTTTCCTGTGCGGTTGCTGATTATATCAGCGTTTGTAATAAAAGCGCAGGTTTATACCCTAGCATCTTGAAAGGTGATGAGGTGATCAACGGATATGATTTTATCGAAAGACAAATAGAGTGGTAGAAATCATGCGTAATGTATTTAACCGGCGGCTTATCTCCGGTATGGTGGCAGAATCCCTTTAAACTCTCTAATCGCTGGTTAACCTTAGTCTCTGTACAAGGTATAATCCGCCGATTTCCACTGTTTTGAGCCTGATATGGAGCTAATTCGCGGCATTCACAATCTACGGGCGCGCCACCATGGCTGCGTGCTGACGATCGGTAACTTCGATGGTGTGCACCGCGGTCATCAGGCCTTGCTGGCCCGTTTGAAGCAGGAAGGGAAGCGCTTGGGGCTGCCCGTCATGGTGATGATCTTTGAGCCCCAGCCGTTAGAGCTGTTCAGCGCAGATAAAGCGCCGGCTCGCCTGACTCGGTTACGCGATAAATGTCACTATCTGGCAGAAGCAGGAGTTGATTATCTCCTGTGCGTACGTTTTAACCGTGATTTTGCGGCGAATTCAGCTCATGACTTTGTTAAAAAGTTACTCGTTGAAAAGCTCGGCGTAAAATATTTGATGGTCGGTGATGATTTTCGTTTTGGCGCTGGGCGTCAGGGCGACTATGAGTTGTTGAAACAGGCCGGGGAACAGTTCGGCTTTACCGTGACCAACTCTGACAGCTTTTGCGAAGGGAATAAGCGCATTAGCAGCACCGCCGTTCGACAGGCATTGCAGGAAGATAAGCTTGAACTCGCGGAAAGCCTTTTGGGCCATCCATACAGCATTTCTGGGCGCGTTGTGCACGGTGATGAAGTTGGGCGCACTATTGGTTTTCCAACCGCCAACCTACCGTTGAAACGGTTGGTTGCACCGGTAAAAGGCGTATACGCCGTTGATGTTTATGGGTTGGGAGCAACACCGTTGCCCGGTGTGGCTAATATTGGTACCCGCCCAACAGTCGCTGGCATACGTCAGCAGCTAGAAGTTCATCTGCTGGATACCACGATGGATCTCTATGGACGCCACATTGATGTGGTGCTCCGCGCAAAACTGCGCAATGAACAGCGTTTTGCTTCGCTTGATGCACTTAAGCAACAAATCGCCAATGATGTGGTGACGGCCCGGGAATTCTTTGGGCTGGCGACACCGGTTTAATCTATATACATATGCCCAAAGTCATAAAAGCTGCATGAGCAGCTTATTGAGCCAAGGGGATAGCCGAAAACGGAACCGAGAATCGAATGAGTGATTATAAGAATACCCTGAACTTGCCGGAAACAGGGTTCCCGATGCGCGGCGATCTCGCCAAGCGCGAACCTGGCATGCTGCAACGTTGGTATGAGCAGGATCTGTACGGGATTATCCGTAACGCGAAGAAAGGCAAGAAAACTTTCATTTTGCACGATGGCCCTCCTTATGCGAACGGCAGTATTCATATTGGTCACTCAGTAAATAAGATTCTTAAAGACATTATTATTAAGTCCAAAGGCCTGAGCGGTTTTGACTCACCGTACATCCCAGGCTGGGACTGCCACGGTCTGCCTATTGAACTGAAAGTTGAGCAGCTGATTGGTAAGCCAGGCGAGAAATTCAGCGCCGCTGAGTTCCGTGCTAAATGCCGTGAATACGCCGCCGAACAGGTTGAAGGCCAAAAAGCTGACTTCAAACGTCTGGGCGTGCTGGGCGATTGGGATCATCCTTACTTGACGATGGCGTTTGATACCGAAGCTAACATCATCCGTGCGCTGGCTAAAATCGTTGATAACGGCCACCTAATGAAAGGTGCTAAGCCGGTTCACTGGTGCCCAGACTGTGGTTCTTCACTGGCTGAAGCCGAAGTTGAGTACTACGACAAAACATCTCCGTCTATTGACGTGCGCTTTGCCGCGGTCAATAAGAACGAAGTATTGGCCAAATTTGGCGTTAAAGAAGCCGAAGGCAACGTTTCTGTTGTTATCTGGACCACCACACCGTGGACAATGCCAGCTAACCGTGCGGTTTCATTACATCCTGAGTTTGAATACCAACTGGTTCAGGTTGACGGCGAATGCCTGATTTTGGCGGCTGATCTGGTTGAAAGCGTGATGAAGCGCGCCGGTATTACGTCTTGGACCGTGCTGGGAGGCTGCAAAGGTGCCGATCTGGAACTGATGCGTTTCCAACATCCATTCATGGGCTTTGATGTGCCTATCGTTCTGGGCGAGCACGTTACGCTTGAAGCCGGTACAGGTGCGGTACATACCGCGCCGGGTCATGGTCCAGATGACTATGTCATCGGTCAAAAATATGGTTTGGAAACCGCAAACCCAGTCGGCCCGAACGGTTGCTATTTGAAAGGCACCTTCCCAGGTCTGGATGGTTTGTTTGTATTCAAAGCCAACGACGTTGTGGTTGAGCTGCTGAAAGAGCACGGCGCTTTGCTGCACGTTGAAAAAATGAATCATAGCTATCCATGCTGCTGGCGCCATAAAACGCCGATCATTTTCCGTGCGACCCCGCAGTGGTTTATCAGCATGGATCAGAAAGGGCTGCGTAAACAGTCTCTGGCTGAGATCGACGAAATTGAACAGGTTGGCCTGAAAGAAAACGGTATGAGCGGCTGGATCCCTGCATGGGGTAAAGCACGTATCGAATCAATGGTGGCAAACCGTCCTGACTGGTGTATCTCTCGTCAGCGTACGTGGGGGGTGCCAATGTCGATGTTTGTGCATAAAGACACTCAGGAACTGCATCCACGCACCATCGAATTGATGGAAGAAGTGGCGAAGCGTGTTGAGAAAGACGGCATTCAAGCTTGGTGGGATCTGGATCCAAAAGATATTTTGGGCGCAGACGCTGACCAGTATGAAAAAGTGCCAGATACCTTGGACGTATGGTTTGACTCCGGTTCAACCAGCTTCTCCGTGGTTGATGCACGCCCTGAATTCCATGGCAACACCGCAGATATGTATTTGGAAGGCTCTGACCAGCATCGTGGTTGGTTTATGTCTTCTCTGATGATTTCTACCGCGATGAAAGGCAAAGCGCCTTACCGTCAGGTACTGACTCACGGCTTCACCGTTGATGGTCAGGGACGCAAAATGTCCAAATCTATCGGTAACACCGTGAGCCCTCAGGATGTGATGAACAAACTGGGTGGCGATATCCTACGTCTATGGGTGGCTTCTACCGACTACACCGGTGAAATCGCGGTTTCAGATGAAATTCTGAAGCGTTCTGCCGACTCTTATCGTCGCATCCGTAACACCGCACGTTTCTTACTGGCTAACCTGAACGGTTTCGATCCGAAACAGCACATGGTGAAACCTGAAGAGATGGTAGTTCTTGATCGCTGGGCGGTAGAGCGTGCGATGGAAGCACAGAAAGAAATCCTGGTTTCCTATGAAAACTATGATTTCCACGAAGTGGTTCAACGCCTGATGCAGTTCTGCTCGGTTGAGATGGGTTCCTTCTATCTGGATATCATCAAAGATCGTCAGTACACCACCAAAGCCGACAGCATTGCGCGTCGTAGCTGCCAGACTGCGTTGTTCCACATTGCCGAGGCACTGGTTCGCTGGATGGCACCGATCATGTCCTTTACCGCCGATGAACTGTGGGGCTACTTGCCGGGCGACCGCGCCGAGTATGTCTTCACTGAAGAGTGGTATCAGGGCCTGTTCGGCTTAGGCAACGCAGAGTCTATGAACAACGAGTTCTGGGCCGAGCTGCTGAAAGTACGTGGTGAAGTGAACAAGGTCATTGAGCAGGCACGTAACGACAAACGCGTAGGCGGCTCTTTGGAAGCCAGCGTAACGCTGTATGCGGATGACGATTTGATCGCCAAACTGAACAGCCTAGAAGATGAACTGCGCTTCGTGCTGATCACCTCTGCGGCTCAGGTTGAACCATTGGCAAACGCACCGGCAGACGCCGTACAAAGCGATGTGCTGAAAGGTCTGAAAGTTGCGTTGCGCAAGGCTGATGGTCAGAAATGTCCTCGCTGCTGGCACTTCTCTACCGAGATTGGTCAGAATGCTGAGCATCCAGACCTGTGCCCACGTTGCATTACGAACGTTGCCGGTCACGGCGAAAAACGTAAGTTTGCATAATGGCTGACGCGATGAAACGACCAATAATGTCTACGGGACTGCGCTGGCTTTGGCTGGTGCTTGTCGTGTTAGTGATTGATTTAGGCAGCAAGTATTTAATTTTGCAGGACTTCGCCTTGGGTGAAACCAAAGCACTGCTGCCATCGCTAAATCTACACTATGCACGCAACTACGGCGCCGCTTTCAGCTTCTTGGCTGACAGCGGTGGCTGGCAGCGCTGGTTCTTTGCCGGTATCGCCATCGCCATCTGCGTGGCGTTGTTAGTGATGATGTATCGCTCTCGGGCGACACAAAAACTCAATAACATCGCCTATGCGCTGATTATCGGTGGGGCACTGGGCAATCTGTTTGATCGTCTGTGGCATGGTTTTGTTGTCGATATGATCGACTTCTACGTGGGAGATTGGCATTTTGCCACCTTCAACCTAGCTGACTCGGCGATCTGTATTGGTGCAGCACTCATTGTTTTGGAAGGTTTCCTTCCCGCGAAGAAAAAGGGATAGCAGGTATGACTCAGCAAGTGCAAAGCAACAGCGCAGTGTTAGTGCATTTTACCTTGCAGTTAGAGGATGGCACGCAGGCCGAGTCAACGCGCAGCAGCGGCAAACCTGCGTTGTTCCGTTTGGGCGATGGCAGTTTATCCGACGCGCTGGAAGAGCACTTGCTGGGACATCAGGCGGGCGATAAGTTCCAGTTCACCTTGCAGCCGCAAGACGCGTTTGGTGAAAATAGCCCCGATCTGGTTCAGTTCTTTACTCGCCGTGATTTCGCCGACGTTGGCGTGCCGGAAGCGGGAACCATTATGATGTTCACTGGCCGAGACGGCAGCGAAATGCCGGGTATCGTGCGTGAAGTTGCCTGTGACTCAGTGACCGTTGATTTTAACCATCCGCTTGCGGGACATCCGGTAACCTTTGATGTAGAGGTGTTGGAGATTGACCCGCAGCAGGGAGACGTTGATGCAAATCCTGCTGGCTAATCCGCGCGGCTTCTGCGCGGGTGTCGACCGAGCCATAAGTATCGTTGAACGCGCGCTAGAGATTTATGGTGCGCCGATTTATGTTCGTCATGAAGTGGTACATAACCGCTATGTGGTCAACAGCCTGCGCGAACGCGGGGCGGTGTTCATTGAAGAAATCAGTGAAGTGCCCGATAACACGATTCTGATTTTCTCGGCTCACGGTGTATCCCAAGCCGTTCGCGCTGAGGCTAAAGCGCGCAATCTCACCATGCTCTACGATGCGACCTGTCCACTGGTCACTAAAGTACATATGGAAGTTGCGCGTGCTAGCCGTAAAGGAACCGAGGCCATTTTGATTGGCCATGCGGGGCATCCAGAAGTTGAAGGCACGATGGGGCAATACAATAATCCTGAGGGTGGGATGTATTTGGTTGAGTCGCCGGAAGACGTTTGGAAGCTACAGGTGAAAAATGAAAATAACCTGTGCTTTATGACTCAGACCACGCTTTCCGTGGATGATACGTCAGACATCATTGATGCTCTGCGTGAGCGATTCCCTAAGATTGTCGGCCCGCGTAAAGATGATATCTGTTATGCCACCACCAACCGTCAGGAAGCCGTGCGTAACCTTGCTAGTGAGGCTGAAGTGGTGTTGGTGGTGGGGTCGAAAAACTCATCCAACTCTAACCGCTTGGCAGAACTGGCCCAGCGTGCAGGTATCCCCGCATTTTTGATCGACTCGGCGGAGGATATTCGCGAAGAGTGGCTGAAAGATGTGAAGCGTATCGGCGTCACCGCAGGTGCTTCAGCCCCTGATATCTTGGTTCAAGACGTGATTAAACGCCTTCAAGCGTTAGGCGGCGAAGGTGCCGTTGAGATGCAAGGGCGTGAAGAAAACATCGTCTTTGAAGTGCCTAAAGAATTGCGCGTGGATGTGAAGGTGGTTGACTAACCTTCAACCATTTGAGTGCATGAGAATATAATATTATCAATGCCTGATGAGTTTCATCAGGCATTTTTTTATCTTTTTTATCGTAGAAAAACTCAAAAAACAGAAAGCAAAAAATATTCGATGAGCCGTTGTAAAACGATACTGCTTTACGAACTGAAATATCACCGCGTGATGTTAGGTATTCGATATCTAAGATTTAATCAGTTCAATAAAATCAGCATGATCGTTGATCTGCATAATTTGGTTTTTATCACAGGCATTTAATGTAAAAGCCAAATAACTGAATATCTGTAACTCATGGGTTGCGGTAGGATTAGTACAGGTAAGTAGCACGTGATAAACCCATTCGCCATTGAGCATAAGCGGCATGGCTAGACGGACAAATACGGCGAAAAATGATTTTTTATCTGCGCTGATGCAGTGTGGAATCGCGATGTGATTCACAATCAAATTTTCGCCTTCTGTTTCTCGCTGATAAATACGCTCGGCATCCGCTTTGCTGATGATTTTTCGGCGTTGCAACAGTTGGCAAATGCTGCTAATGATACTAAGCCAACTTTGGTTCGGCGCATTGTCATAGCTAAATGCAGGCTCGGCAGGAATAAACTTATTTAGATTGTTACGGATGGTGATATGACTAATATAATCTTTAATTTTCTTAATTCCAGATTCGGAAATGATACTTTTTAATGTGATAGTTTTAATATCAACAAGTTCTGGAAGTCTGTTTTGGCTGTTATTGATGATTAAAATTGGGGAGGTATCATTAAGCAATGCATAAAGTTCATTTACATCGTTGACGATAAACACCGTTGTGTCGGCGATTTCACGTTCAATTGCCATTCGGTTAATGTTAGCGATAGCATATTGAGAAGAAAATAAAATTATTTTTTGTTCAACCCTATTTTGTCTTTCAATAGCACAAGAAAAATAAAGCCCAATAAGGTCGATGTCAAAAATTTCCACACCAAAGTGTTCTTTTATTTTGCTGACTAACTGGATGCTTAAATCAAAAGCTACGGGGTATGTGGCTTTAATATGATTAATACTACTATTTCTATAGTCGGGTAAATAGTCAGGATAGGCAGCATAGCGAGATATATGTTGGTTGAGGTCGTTAATAAGCTCATTATCTACAAAACCTTCGCGGTGCTGTAGACAGAGTGAATGTAATAGCGGTTGTAACGTGGTAGGACTAATCCGCGACTGATTTTGCTTTAAAATATTAATCACGTTTGTGGCGCACTCCACAAGCGCATAAGTTATAGGCAGATCGGCGGCAGCATAGATCTGTGAATAATAGGGATCTTGCGTAGTGCCAGCGGTAGTTTCACGTGGCATGTGATATACAGCGAGCAGCAGGCTTGCCAAATACTCACCGTTCTTATAATGATAGTCGATGTGAGGCTGAACACGCTCAGCTGCTGCGCTCATCGCACGATAACTCTCGAGCGTGCTTTTGAGCAACGGGCAGACTTCGGCCGGATTCTTTTTTATCAGATTTGCTAAAATAAGCGTTTTTTTTAGCAGTGGTTCATCAATGTAATGACCTGCATTTGGTTTAGAGCTAATACACAATGATTTTTCATAACGTGCTCTGAGCTGATTAACTTTTTCAGCCACAATTGTCGCTGGCAGTTTTAGGATATTTGCAAAGCCAGACAGCGTGACGTAGGGCTGGGTTAATAGTTCAAGAAGAATTCTGTCATCGTTATCATGCTTGCTTAACGCACGGTAAAACGCCTCACGTTCTAATATGTCTAGTGTATAACCTATACTATTGAGTGGAGAGCGTATGATAGCTGCTGAACCTAGTGTGAAATTAATGTAGTCGATATCACGCATAATAGTGCGTGTGGAAACGTTTATTTTTTTAGCCAACGCTAAACCGCTTATATTTTGGTGTTCCAATATATCAATGATGGTTAACTGGCGGTTATTTAGCATAGAGTATCGGCTTGGTTATTTATCTAATGTGTTTAAATAGCGATTAAAAGAAAGATCTCTGCATGAGATCTTTCACGCTGTGCTAAAGATAGCGGCTCAGTTCTAAATGTTTTGCTGCATTATAATTCTGCAAGAATTCATTTAAAATTTGGCTGAGGGCGCGATAGTCCTGAATAGAAATCATCGATGAGTTGGCATGCAGGTAGCGCGTAGGTAAGCATAACGCGACAACGGGGCGACCACCACCCATTACGTTATAGCGGCCAGCGTCGGTAGCACCTGTTTTCATAGTGCATACTTGTAGTGGTTGCTGTGCAGTTACCGCGCAAGATTTTATTTCTGCCGTGAGTTTCTGGTGAGGGAAATAACGTTTATCAAACAGCATCACAGCGGGGCCTGCATCTAGGCGAAGCGGAAATTTGATGGTGTTGATACCGGGAATATCTCCTGCCACCGCAGTATCTATCACGATGACTATATCTGGTTTGATTGTTTCAGCAGAGGCCTGAGCACCGCGTAGCCCCACCTCTTCTTGTACTGTAGCAACTGAATATAGCGTGATATCTGGATTACTGACTTGTTTAAACAGCTCTACAGCTAATGCGCATCCCGCGCGATTATCCAATGCTTTAGCCAAAACGCGGTTTGCCCCTAATAAACTATAGTTTGGCTCAGGGCAGATAAAATCCCCCACCGCAATGCCCATAGCTTCGACTGCTTTGGCGGATGAAGCCCCAACGTCAATAAACATGTCGTCGAGCTCAATCGGGCTTTGCTTCTGTTTTTCGTTCAGGGCATGGGGAGCAATAGAGCCAACGATACCGAGTATTTTATTTCCGCTGCGGGTGCGGATTTGCATTCGGTGGTTAAGCATCGATTGATTCCACCATGAACCGATGGTGTCGAAGTAAAGATAGCCTTCATTGCTGATAAACTTCACCATCATGCCGACTTCGTCCATGTGAGCGACAATCGCCACCTTTGGCCCTTTGCTACCTTTTTTAGCAATAAAACTGCCCAAACCATCGAAAGTGATTTCATCGGCGTGATCTTGCAACTCGTGATGCAAAATTTCACGGATCTCGTGTTCATCACCGCTCACGCCATGTGCGTTGCATAGGGTTTCGAGCAGTGCCGTGCTGAGCGGATTTATGTTCATGTCACACCTTTAAATTTGTTATTTGTTTGGCTGCCTGACGCTTCAGCCATGCACCTTTCAGTACCACGATAAGAAAAATGTTAAGTGCTAATCCGCAAGCTAAAACCAAATAGAACGATAATCCCGGTGACATCAGCCCAATCAGCGGATCAAAAATGCCTAATCCAGGCGCTAATCGTTTAATACCAAATGCAATGACTAGCATGCCGGTTATGCCACCGCTCAGCGTATTGGCGGTGATCATCGGTAGCGGAGCGGCAAGTGCGTAGGGGATCGCGGGTTCAGTCGCCACGGTTGCACCTACCACAATGGCACTGCCAGCGGCGTCTCTTTCCTGTTGAGTAAACAGTTTAGGGGTGATAAACGTAGCCAGTCCTGCGGCCATCGGTGGCATTAGTGCCACCACGCCGACAATCGCATACCAGTCGTAAATATGTTTGTCCAACAGCGAGAAGCAGAAAAACCAGGCTGTTTTATTGATTGGGCCACCCATATCAAAAGCCAGCATTGCACCGACGAGGAATGCGGCCAATAGCTTCATGGAGGTTGGAATCGTGTTTAGGAAATGCAGTAGATAATCCATCATGCTGCCCATAACTGGGCCGATGATGTAATAAGTTAGGATGCCAAAAACTAGCAGCGTAACAAATGGGATTAACATTGAACCCAGCAGAGGTTGCAGCGCTTTGCCCAACTTTACCCTGCGGAAGTATTTCACAAAGTATCCGATACTTAGACCTAAAATCACCGCGCCGAGAAAACCCGCGCCGGATTGCGTACCTAATAGCGCATTGTCGTTTGCCAAATAGCACACTAAGAAAGCCGGTGCGAAGGCAGGTTTATCGCTGATCGAATAGGCAATGTAGGCACCCATTATCGGGATCATAAATTTAAACCCGAGGTAGCCGATTGACTCCATCACCCACGTAAATGACGGGGAGCCCTTGGTCATGTCGTGATAGGGCAAGCCGAGTTGGACCAGCATATTTGCTACAGCAACCAATAAACCCCCGCCGATGACAAACGGTAGTGCGGCTGAAACACCAGCCATCAGGTGGCTCATCAGGCTGTCCGGCTCAACATCCTGCTTGCCTAGGCGTACTGCGCTTTCCATGCCCAAAAGCAGTGAATTCTGTTCCAACTGTTGGTAGATCTGGTCAATATTTTTTAGCGCCTGCGAGATCTTTATTTCAAATACTTTTTTGCCTGCAAAGCGTTGGCGATCTTCTTCGCTCAAACCACGGCCGATAGCTAAAATTACATAGTCTGCGGCATGGATTTCATCCGGCGTGAGGCGATTTTCAACCCCGCTGGAGCCTTGGGTTTCAACCTTTATTTGATAACCTAATTCTCGGGCTTTATTTTCTAATGCTTCGGCAACCATGTAGGTATGCGCGATACCTGCTGGGCAGTTGGTGATAGCGACTATCTTCAGAGCAGTTTCCATTGTTCTGTCCTTGACGGCGATAGGATTAAGCTAGGGTAGCGTTCAGTAATGTGACAATACCTGCGCTATCTAGGCTTTTTATCTGCGCAATAAAATCAGGGTAAATTACCTTGCGGCACAGCTTAGATATCATGCCTATCTGCTCGCTGGCACTGGTCTGGGGAACACCTAAGCAGATCCAACACGATGCTAGTTCACCGTCTTCGGCCTGCCAGTCCACGCCTTGGGCGCTTCTGGCAAATAACACAAAAGGCTGGTGAACAACCGCAGATTTGCCATGAGGAATAGCGACACCGCAGCCAAAACTGGTGGAGGACTCTTTTTCTCTTAGCAACAAGGTTTGTAGATAGCGGGCTTGATCGTTCACGAATCCCCGTGCGACAGCCATTTGACTGAGTGATTTCAGCACCGCGTATTGGGTATTTCCACTGATGTTCAGATCAATGTCTGCGTAGGTAATAAGCGCCAAAGTGCCCTCCTTATGCGAGTTATGCGGGCAATACGAATGCGATACGTAAATATAATAAGGCGCATGGCGGAAAGGAGTAACGGCGAAGATGTCATTGAGAGGGTGACGTTTTCGCCGTCAATGGTGGCTAAAAATTGCGAGCAGTTTCACATTGTGCTGTGACCGTATTACGGTTTACTACACGCTTCCACCGCACGGATCACCATTTGATAGCCAGTGCAGCGGCATAGGTTTCCTGCTAATCCTCGGCGAATTTCTTCATGAGTTAACGGGCGGGACGGGTGTTTGGCGAGCAGCGCCGTGGTTGCCATCACCAGACCCGGCGTGCAGAAGCCACACTGTACGGCACCGGCATTCACATAGGCCTGCTGTACCTGCGAGAGTTGGCCGTTTTTTACTTCACCTTCGGCGGTGCTGATACGTTTTCCATCGGCCCATACGGCGAGGTATAAACAGCTATCGGTTGCGACGCCGTCGATAAGCACGGTGCAGGCTCCGCATTCTCCTACCCCACAGCCCTGTTTCACGCTGGTTAGCCCTTCATCTCTAAGAAGCTCCATCAACGACAGCGCGGGAGAAATCGTAAAGGGATAACGCTTTCCATTTATTTCACATTCAATATCAACCCAATGCTTACGATTCATGCGATTTTACCTCCAGCACGTTCGACGGCGAGTGAAATAGCACGCTGAGCCAAGGTGCGAATAAGATGCAGGCGAAACGATTTTTCTGCGCGCCATGATGAACGCGGAGAAACATCCTGAGCTACGGCTTCACAGATAGCCGCCAGCGTTTGTTGATTCAGCGGTTGGCCAATGGCGCTTTGCTCGGCATATGGGCAGCGAATAGGTGTAGGTGCTGCAACGCCATAGGTGAGACGTAGATCGGTGAAGCGGCCTTGAGCGATGCGGCATACCGCCGAACAGCCAATCGTGGCGATATCCATTGCACCGCGCATGGCGTATTTAATGTAGCTGCTGCCAATATCTTGGTAATACTCAGGCGCAAAATAGAAGGCAACCACAATTTCGCCTTGCTGTAGCGCGACTTTTCCAGGACCCGTGTGGAAACCTTCGATAGAGCGCCGATAACAACCGTGAGCGGTCGCAATTTCTAGTTCAGCTTTCAGCGCCAAGGTGGGAGATGCTGAGTCCGCGCTTGTTGCTCCGTTGCAGATATTGCCGCCATAGGTCGCAACGTTACGTACCTGAGGGCCCGCTATTGTTGCCGCTGCCTCGGCAAGCAGTGGCAGATGCTGCTGAATTAGCGGATGTTCAATGAGTTCAGTAAAGGTGGTTGCCGAGCCGATCCGTAAATGATGATGGCGATCGATGCCGATCCCCTTTAACTCGGGTAAATCATGAACATCAACAATGTGGCGGTATTTGGGGTTTAGGTGATGAAGCTGGATCAGCACATCGGTGCCGCCGGCTAAAAGCCGTGCTTGTGGATATTCAGTGAGTAGCTCACAGGCATGCAGCACGCTGCGAGCACGGTAGTAGTTTTCGATATCGTACATGATTACTCCCTGATGAGTCCGGCCTGAACGAATTCAGCAAACAGCGTTTTAGGCGTGATGGGCAGCGTGTTGATGGAGATGCCGGTTGCCATACGAATAGCGTTTCTAATTGCGGGAGCGGGCGAGATAATTGGCGGTTCGCCGAGCGCCTTATGCCCGTACGCTGACTGAGGTTCATAGGTTTCAACAAATGCACAGTCCAGATCGGGCAGATCCATAATGGTGGGGAATTTATAATCCAACAGGTTTGGATTACGGACTACGCCGGTTTTCTCATCAATGATCATCTCTTCGAATAAAGCCCAGCCGATCCCCATGCCCATCCCTCCATGCACTTGGCCTTCGGCAAGCTGTGGGTTAAGAATTCGGCCTGAATCATGCAGGTTGATAATCTTGTTGATGGTGACTTTGCACAGTGGAATATCGACGCTGAGATCGACAAACGTGCAGCCAAAAGCCGGTGGGTTAGTGGTGGTTTTATGGGATATTTCAGCTAGGAGCTGGGCGCCGATTTCCTGATGATAGTAAGCGTGCATCGAAACCTCCGCCACGCTCATGAGCACCATCTCAGGCTGGGCTGCCATCACGACATTTCCGTTGAGTAACGTGAGTCCCCACTGTGGCTGGTGGCTAATTAATTCGGCATGAGCCAGTATTTTACTGCGTAATTCGCTTGCCGCCTGCATCACCGCAGGCGCGGCAACATAGCTTTGCCGAGACGCAAATGCCCCGGGATCGTAGGCCGTGATATCGGTGTCTTGGGTGGATATCACGCGAATATGTTCAAAGGGAATACCTAACGTTTCGGCGGCCATCTGGGCGAAAACGGTATCTGAACCTTGGCCGATCTCCGTGGCGCCAATTTGCAGGTTTACCGTGCCGTCTTGGTTGAGCAACATGCGGGCTCCCGCAATTTCAACGCCGACGGGATAGGTATTAGAACCGTAGCTGAAACACGCGACGCCGATGCCGCGGCGCAGATCGCCAGTTTGATTTTGGCAGGCGGCTTTACGGGCGTTCCATTCGAACAGATCGCGCCCTTTTTCAAGGCATTCAATAAGTCCTGCGCTATAAATCTTTTTGTGGTTAACCGGATTGATATCACCGCTGCGTGCGGCATTAAGCAAACGTACATCGACGGCGTCGAGTGACAGTTTTTCTGCCGCGTCATCTAATAAGCATTCAAGCGCAAAAGCCACCTGCGGCGCGCCATAGCCACGCATGGCGCCTGCGGCAGGATAGTTTGAATAATGCGTAAGAGCAGAATAGCCGAAGGCGCTACGGGGATAGAGATAGCTGATTTTGTTGGCACCGGCGGAAGCGATGGAATGCCCGTGCGAAGCATAAGCGCCCGTGTTTGACAGCACGTCCAACTGATAGCCCGTTAATATACCATCGTGATTAAGTCCCAATTCCGCGTCGATACTAAAGGCATGACGCGTGCGTGAAGCAAAAAAACACTCTTCACGGCTGAGTTCGACCTTCACCGGAATGCCACCCATCTTTTGGGTGAGAAATGCGGCCATCGGCTCTTCGAGTACGTCCTGTTTATTGCCGAATCCACCGCCAATATAGGGTTTTATCACGCGTATGTTTGACCAAGGCATACCTAGTGCTTGAGCGACGGTGCGACGCACGATCTGTGGGATCTGGGTGCTGGACACAATCACAATATGATCTGGCTGTTCCATATAGGCAAAACAGGTCACGCCCTCCATATGGCAGTGCTGGATCACCGGCGTTTGAAAATGTGCAGAAAGCTGCAGATCGGCCGATGAAATCGCTTCTTTAGGCTGATTCGCGCTGATATCACTTTTTTTCAGCGTATTCCCTTCTGGATGAATCAGCGGGGCATCTTGCGCTAAAGCGCCCTGCGCCGTGGTTATCACCGGCAGCTCTTGATACGCCACCTCAACCAGCGCGGCGGCTCGTTCTGCGGTTAGCGCATCACGCGCGACCACAATCGCGACACCGTCGCCATAATGGCGCACATGCTGGGTGAGTAGCTGACGATCGGCAACGTCTCGCTTAGCGGGCTCCAGTGACCAAGCATGTCCCGCGGTGGGAAATCGTAATTCAGGCACGTCTTGATAAGTAAATACGGCTTCAACACCCGGCAAAGCCAGCGCCGCATAAGTATCAATGGCCGTGACGTAAGCGTGGGCGAGAGGGCTACGTACATATTTGGCGTAACGCATGCCGTGCATTTGATGATCGTCGGTGTAGCGAGCGTGGCCGGTAACCTTAGCTTCAGCGTCCACTCGCTTGAGTGGGGATCCTAACGACATAGCTTTCTCCTTAGAGGAGCGTGGGATTTTTAATTTGAATGAAGTGAATCGTCGGAATATATAAATCAGCACCAAAGCAGCAAGATGCACGCCATAAGGCGTTGAGCCGTAAGGTGATTGGTGGAAACGTGAAGGGGATCGAGCGTTTTTTCTTAGATGAATTACAGAATGTGATGGCTGAAGGTGGCATGACGGCGATGGAGAGCAGATGACTATCAAAATGGGAATCTTGGTATCAAATTGAGATCGAAGTTATCGTAATGAAATGCTTAGTCTCTTTGCGCTAACTGATTGGTTTTGCATGATTATGCGTAAGCTGATTTTTTGTTCTTAACGTGCATCGACGCGTTTTTTTAGTGCGTAAAACTGATGATAATCGGCGTTAATCGCAAATTTCTAATTACCGTGTATTTACTCTGGCAGTGGGGGAGAAGAGTCGTTAACCTGAAACTAACATTGTAAGCCTTTGGCTATCTTGCTGAGTGAAATTAGCCGAGTGAAATTAAATAATTAAGAGAGGGAAGATGTCTAATTCTCATATCCGTATTGCTATCGCCGGTGCCGGTGGCCGCATGGGAAGACAGTTAATTGCTGCGGTTGCAAATGCAGAAGGTGTGGTGCTCGGTGCTGCTTTTGAACGTGAAGGCTCTTCATTGCTAGGCGTAGATGCAGGTGAGTTAGCGGGTATTGGCAAAACAGGCGTAAAAGTCAGCTCAAGCCTACAGGATGCCGCCGCTGGCTTTGATGTTTTGGTCGACTTTACGCGCCCAGAAGGTACGTTAGCGCATTTAGCATTCTGCGTATCTCAACGCAAAAATATGGTGATTGGTACCACTGGTTTTGATGATGCGGGTAAAGCCGCTATCAACAAAGCGGCTGAATCTATTGGCATTGTGTTCGCTGCCAACTTTAGCGTTGGGGTTAACGTGATGCTCAAGCTGCTAGAGAAGGCGGCAAAAGTGATGGGGGATTATACGGATATCGAAATCATTGAAGCCCATCATCGTCATAAAGTTGATGCGCCGTCTGGCACGGCTTTAGCCATGGGAGAAACCATTGCTCAGGCGTTAGGGCGCGATCTGAAAGAGTGTGCGGTATATGCCCGCGAGGGATACACCGGAGAGCGCGACCCTAAGAGTATCGGCTTTGCCACTATTCGCGCGGGCGATATTGTCGGTGAGCACACCGCGATGTTTGCCGATGTGGGGGAGCGAATCGAGATTACTCATAAAGCATCAAGCCGCATGACGTTTGCTAGCGGCGCTGTGCGAGCTGCTGCATGGGTAGGCAATCAGCCTATTGGTCTTTACGATATGCGTGATGTTCTTTCTCTCAATGAACTCTAAGAAAAAAACAGTAATTACTGGTTTTTAATTTGTTTTTTAAAATTAAAAATACAATGGATAACAATGCGTTATCCATTTTTTTTTATATTAATGTTGGCTTTGGTTGTATTTTTCTATGAGTATCTTGTTAGTCGCCTTATTTTACTTTTTATTAACCTGAGTGGAAACTGTGATTGACCTTTGCAGAGGAAAATTGCATCATAAACCTATTGCCGCTAATTCACGACACTGGCAACCGTTTTCTATTTCTAGTTAACATCTATTTTTAGCGACTTCGTTGTAAAATCTCTCCTTAAGCCTTAAAAAATACAAAAAAATCATCTTTTCAGGTAGACAAGCATTCACCACGTCTTTAGAATGCGCGCAATTTGCCGGAAATTAGTCAAGAAGGCAGTTTTTTGCATTGATTTAGAACGAATGATCTGCATTAATATGCAAATAATGTGACTGAATATTCTTTGGAGGGTGTTTTGATTAAGTCAGCTATATTGGTTCTGGAAGACGGAACCCAGTTTCACGGTCGGTCGATTGGTGCAGATGGATCGGCGGTGGGCGAGGTGGTCTTCAATACGTCAATGACCGGTTATCAAGAAATCCTCACTGATCCTTCCTATTCCCGCCAGCTAGTCACTCTTACTTATCCCCATATCGGCAATGTCGGCACTAACGCCTCTGATGAAGAATCCTCCGCTGTTCATGCTCAAGGCCTGATAATTCGCGATTTGCCTCTGATTGCTAGTAACTACCGCAGCACCGAATGCCTCTCTGATTACCTCAAACGTCACAATGTTGTGGCTATCGCCGATATCGATACCCGCAAACTGACGCGCTTGCTGCGTGAAAAAGGTGCTCAGAATGGCTGCATCATCACCGGTAGCATTGACGGCACGCTGCCAGATGTTCAATTGGCGCTGGAAAAAGCGAAAGCGTTCCCAGGCTTAAAAGGTATGGATCTGGCAAAAGAAGTCACTACCCGCGAATCTTATGCTTGGACACAAGGCAGTTGGACGCTGATGGGTGATTTACCTGCGGCGAAAGAAGAGTCAGAGCTGCCATTCCACGTGGTTGCCTATGACTATGGCGTGAAACGCAACATCCTGCGCATGCTGGTTGATAGAGGCTGTCGCCTGACGGTGGTTCCGGCGCAAACGCCGGCAGAAGATGTATTAAAGCTTAATCCTGATGGTATTTTCCTATCCAACGGTCCCGGTGACCCAGAACCGTGTGATTACGCGATTCGTGCCATTAAAACCTTCTTAGATACAGAGATTCCAGTATTTGGTATCTGCTTGGGCCACCAACTTTTGGCGCTGGCCAGCGGAGCCAAAACCATCAAGATGAAGCTTGGCCATCACGGCGGCAACCATCCAGTGAAAGACCTCGATAAAGACATCGTGATGATTACTGCGCAAAACCACGGTTTTGCCGTTGATGGCGATAATCTGCCAGATACGCTGCGCGTGACGCACAAGTCCCTGTTTGACCACACGGTTCAAGGGATTCACCGCACAGATAAAGCCGCGTTTAGCTTCCAAGGCCACCCAGAAGCAAGCCCTGGGCCGCACGATGCTGCGCCGCTGTTTGACCACTTTATCGATTTGATTCAGACCCACCGCGACACAATGACAAGAACAGCCAAATAATCAGGAGCAATAAATAAAATGCCAAAACGTACTGATATAAAAAGCATCCTGATTCTGGGCGCAGGCCCGATTGTTATCGGCCAAGCATGTGAATTTGACTACTCGGGTGCGCAAGCGTGTAAAGCGCTGCGCGAAGAAGGTTACCGCGTCATTTTGGTGAACTCGAACCCCGCGACCATTATGACTGACCCAGAAATGGCCGATGCGACCTATATCGAGCCGATTCACTGGGAAGTGGTGCGCAAAATCATCGAAAAAGAGCGCCCTGATGCCGTTCTGCCTACCATGGGTGGCCAGACCGCACTGAACTGTGCGCTTGAGCTAGAGCGCGAAGGGGTGCTGGCAGAGTTTGGCGTAACCATGATTGGTGCGACCGCTGACGCCATCGATAAAGCCGAAGATCGCCGCCGTTTCGATATCGCGATGAAGAAAATTGGCCTCGACACCGCACGCTCAGGCATCGCTCACACCATGGAAGAAGCCTTAGCCGTCGCGGCTGACGTTGGTTTCCCATGTATTATTCGCCCTTCATTCACCATGGGCGGCACCGGCGGCGGTATTGCGTATAACCGTGAAGAGTTCGAAGAGATTTGCGAGCGTGGTCTGGATCTCTCCCCCACCAAAGAGCTGCTGATTGATGAGTCGCTGATTGGTTGGAAAGAGTACGAGATGGAAGTGGTGCGTGATAAAAACGACAACTGCATCATCGTTTGCTCAATTGAAAACTTCGATGCGATGGGCATTCATACCGGCGACTCCATCACCGTTGCACCGGCCCAAACGCTGACCGACAAAGAATATCAAATCATGCGTAACGCCTCGATGGCGGTGCTGCGTGAAATCGGCGTAGAAACCGGTGGTTCTAACGTGCAGTTTGCGGTGAACCCGAAAAATGGCCGCCTGATCGTCATTGAAATGAACCCGCGCGTGTCGCGCTCTTCTGCGCTGGCCTCTAAGGCCACAGGTTTCCCAATTGCGAAGGTCGCAGCCAAACTGGCGGTGGGTTACACCCTTGATGAGCTGATGAACGACATCACCGGTGGTCGTACTCCGGCTTCGTTTGAACCGTCTATCGACTACGTTGTGACCAAAATCCCTCGCTTTAACTTCGAGAAATTCGCGGGCGCGAACGACCGTCTGACCACCCAAATGAAATCCGTCGGCGAAGTAATGGCGATTGGCCGCACTCAGCAAGAATCTTTGCAGAAAGCTCTGCGTGGTTTGGAAGTGGGCGCAGCAGGCTTCGATCCTAAAGTGAGCCTCGATGACCCAGAAGCGCTGACTAAAATTCGTCGCGAGCTTAAAGATGCAGGCGCTGAGCGTATTTGGTACATCGCCGATGCTTTCCGTGCTGGCCTGTCCGTTGACGGCGTGTTCAACCTGACCAACATTGACCGCTGGTTCTTGGTGCAAATCGAAGAATTGGTGCGCTTGGAAGAACAGGTTGCCGAAGTAGGGATTAATGGCCTGAGCCATGCGTTCTTACGCCAACTGAAACGCAAAGGCTTTGCTGACGCTCGTTTGGCTAAGCTGGCTGGCGTGGCGGAAACTGAAATTCGCAAACTGCGCCACAAGTACAATCTGCATCCGGTTTATAAACGTGTGGATACCTGCGCGGCAGAATTTGCCACCGATACGGCCTACATGTACTCCACTTATGAAGAAGAGTGCGAGTCGAATCCAAACAGCGACCGTCCGAAAATTATGGTGCTGGGCGGTGGTCCAAACCGTATCGGCCAGGGTATTGAGTTCGACTACTGCTGTGTGCATGCATCTCTTGCGCTGCGTGAAGACGGTTACGAAACCATCATGGTGAACTGTAACCCTGAAACCGTTTCTACCGACTACGATACCTCTGACCGTCTGTACTTTGAGCCGGTTACGCTAGAAGACGTGTTGGAAATTGTGGCGGTGGAAAAACCACAGGGCGTTATCGTACAGTACGGCGGTCAGACGCCGCTGAAACTGGCTCGTGCATTGGAAGCCGCCGGTGTGCCGGTTATCGGTACCAGTCCAGATGCGATTGACCGCGCTGAAGACCGTGAGCGCTTCCAGCAGGCCGTTGTGCGTTTGGGCTTAAAACAGCCCGCTAACGCCACGGTTTCAACCATCGAGCAGGCCATTGAGAAGGGCGCTGTCATCGGTTATCCGCTGGTTGTTCGCCCATCCTACGTGCTGGGTGGCCGCGCAATGGAAATCGTGTATGACGAAATCGACCTGCGCCGTTACTTCCAAAATGCGGTGAGCGTGTCTAACGATGCGCCGGTGCTGCTGGATCACTTCCTCGATGATGCGGTTGAAGTTGACGTTGATGCAATCTGCGACGGTGAGCGCGTATTAATCGGCGGCATTATGGAGCACATTGAGCAGGCGGGCGTTCACTCCGGTGACTCGGCATGTTCACTGCCAGCTTATACGCTGAGCCAAGAAATTCAGGATGTGATGCGCGTACAGGCTGAAAAACTGGCGATGGAGCTCGGCGTTCGTGGGTTGATGAACGTGCAGTTCGCGGTTAAAGATAATGAAGTGTATCTGATTGAAGTGAACCCGCGTGCAGCACGTACCGTACCGTTCGTGTCTAAAGCGACGGGAGTTCCGCTGGCGAAAGTTGCGGCGCGTGTGATGGCCGGTCAGACGCTGGCACAGCAGGGCGTGACTAAAGAAGTTATCCCGCCGTACTACTCGGTGAAAGAAGTGGTGCTGCCGTTCAATAAATTCCCTGGCGTTGACCCAATCTTAGGGCCTGAGATGCGCTCAACCGGCGAAGTGATGGGTGTTGGCCGCACCTTTGCGGAAGCTTTCTCTAAAGCGATGTTAGGCAGCCAGTCTAAGGTGAAAACGCCGGGGCGCGCGCTGCTGTCTGTACGTGAAGGCGACAAACACCGCGTGGTTGATTTGGCGGCAAAACTGCTGAAGCAGGGCTTTGAGCTGGATGCGACCCACGGTACCGCAATCGTGTTGGGCGAAGCAGGGATTAATCCACGCTTGGTCAACAAGGTGCATGAAGGGCGTCCTCATATTCAAGACCGTATCAAAAACGGTGAGTATTCCTATATCGTGAACACCACCGCAGGTCGTCAGGCGATTGAAGACTCCAAGCTGATTCGCCGCAGTGCGCTGCAATACAAAGTGCATTATGACACCACGCTGAACGGTGGTTTTGCGACTGCGATGGCGTTGAACTCCGACCCAACCGAGCAGGTTACGTCGGTGCAAGAAATGCACGCGCGCTTGAAAGGATAATATCGGCGCCAAAAATTTCTGCGTTGAAATGCTAAGCCTGACTTCGGTCAGGCTTTTTTTGGCTAATTTTTTCTTCATTCCAAAAAACTTGAGCAACTTGTTAAAAATTTTCGGATTTTATTTGTTTTTAAAACTGTCATGCTATGTCGTAGAAAATTCCCTAAGTTTTTTGATGCCTTAACCGATTAATATTCCTGTTAGCACCGCTTGCATTGCTGCCATGACATCAATATTTGGGTCTAAGATAAATTAAGGCTTTCGCACAACGAGAAACGCATGATCCTGATTATATACGCCCATCCTTATCCTCGGCATTCGCATGCCAATAAGCGTTTGTTAGACGCCGTTATCGATATTCCTGAGGTTGAAGTTCGCTCACTGTATGAGCTCTATCCTGATTTCAATATTAACGTTGCTGCCGAGCAGCAGGCGTTGAGTCAGGCCGATCTGATTATCCTGCAACACCCGATGCAGTGGTACAGCATGCCTCCGCTGTTAAAACTGTGGATCGATAAAGTTCTGGAACACGGCTGGGCTTATGGACATAACGGCAAAGCGTTAGAGGGAAAAGATTTTATGTGGGCGGTAACCACCGGTGGCAACGATCATCATTTTGATTTAGGCGACCATCCGGGCTTCCCGATTCTTTCTCAGCCGATTCAGGCAACGGCAATTTATTGCGGCATGAACTGGCTGCCATATTTTGCTGAACATAATACGTTTTCATGCGACGAAGCGGCGTTAGCTCGAGCCAGTGAAAGCTATCGTCGGCGTTTAATCAACTATATTGCGCTTCATCCGCAGGCAGAATTACCGGCATCCGACGTTGAGGAGCCAGCGCATGGATAACCACGGCATGATGATTGAAGGGCTGATTTATCTCGGCTCTGCGGCGCTGTTTGTGCCGATTGCGGTGCGTCTTGGTTTGGGATCGGTGCTGGGGTATTTGATTGCCGGCTGCATTATTGGCCCGTGGGGGCTAAAGCTGGTTTCAGATGCGGAGTCCATTCTGACTTTCGCCGAAATCGGCGTGGTGTTGATGCTGTTTGTGATAGGCCTTGAGCTTGATCCTAAGCGCCTTTGGACGCTACGCGCCTCGGTATTTGGCGGTGGCAGTATTCAAATGGTCGGCTGTGGACTGGTATTGAGCCTGTTCTGCTATTTGCTGGGGCTGAGTTGGCAAGTGGCTATCTTGATTGGTTTAACGTTGGCTCTTTCTTCTACCGCCATTGCGATGCAGGCGATGAACGAGCGCAACTTGACCCCGTCGCCGATTGGTCGCTCCTCCTTTGCCGTTCTGCTATTCCAAGATATTGCAGCGATACCGCTGGTGGCGATGATCCCTCTGCTGGCAAGCAGCGGGGCAACGACCACCATGGGCGCATTTGCGCTGTCAGCGGCGAAAGTGGTTGGTGCTTTAGCTATCGTTATTTTGCTTGGCCGTTACGTGACTCGTCCGCTGCTGCATTTCGTGGCGCGTTCAGGCATGCGTGAGGTTTTCAGCGCCGTGGCGTTATTCCTCGTATTTGGATTTGGCGTGCTGCTAGAAATGGCCGGTATGTCGATGGCGATGGGGGCATTTTTAGCCGGTGTGTTGCTGGCCAGCTCTGAATATCGACACGCGCTGGAAAGCGACATTCAGCCGTTTAAAGGTCTGTTGTTGGGGTTGTTCTTTATCGGCGTAGGGATGTCGATTGATTTTGGCACTTTGTTTAGCCATCCGTTGCTGATTGCTACGCTGTTGTTTGGATTCTTAATCCTAAAAGCGGCTTTGCTGTGGCTAGTTGCACCGATTCTAGGCGTACCGCGCAAGCAGAGAACGCTGTTTGCGGTGCTGTTAGGACAGGGCAGTGAATTTGCATTTGTGGTGTTTGGTGCGGCTCAAATGGCCGGGGTATTACCCGGTGAGTGGGCAAAATCATTAACGCTGGCGGTTGCGCTTTCCATGGCAGTAACGCCGATCCTGCTGGTGATATACACGCGCATGGAGAAAAACGTTAAACAGGATGAACGCCCGCAGGACATTATTGATGATGACAATGCTAGCGTGATTATCGCCGGTTTCGGCCGATTTGGTCAGATTGCGGGTCGTTTGCTCTTAGCCAATGACGTGCACACGGTTGTACTGGATCACGATCCCGACCATGTTGAAACGCTGCGTAAGTTTGGCATGAAAGTTTTTTACGGCGATGCGACCCGCGTTGATCTGCTGGAGTCGGCGGGCGCTGCGAAAGCAAAAGTGTTGATTAACGCCATTGATGACGTGGATGCCAATCTGCAGTTGACCGAGTTGGCGCAAGAACATTTTCCGCATTTGAAGATTGTCGCGCGCGCGCGCGATGTCGATCACTACTATCAATTGCGGCAGCGCGGCGTGGAGTTCGTTGAACGAGAGCTGTTTGAGGGCTCGCTGCGTGTAGGGCGTAATGTACTGGAACATTTAGGCTGCGGTGCCTACGAGGCTCGCGAAAAGGCAGATATTTTCCGTCGTTATAACCTGCGTATGCTGGAAGAAACGGTGCCAAACTACGAGGATGCCGAATTCCGTCTTGCCAGTTTGCAACGGGCTAAAGAGATGCTGAGTCAGGCGATTGAGCAGGATAAGGCGCGCTTAACCATTGCCCAGCAAAGCGGCTGGCGCGGAAGTATTGACGGCAAATCTCCCGATCTTGACCCTATGGTTACGATCCACGAAGAGGATGTGCCAGAACTGCAAAAAGACGCTTAACCTTTTCGCCCTCTTTCATGTACGGAAAGAGGGCGTTTAGCCTTAGCTTAAGGCCACTTTCAGACCTAACCCAATCAGCATCACACCTAAAAGGCGGTCGATGATCTTTTGTGCTTTTGCCAGCGCTAGTCGAACAGGCGCGCTTTGAATCAGCACAACCAGCATTGGCCACCAAATGAAAGATAAACCTAAAATTATCCCCGCATACCACAGTTTTTCACCCACGCCTGAGTTAACCTCTAATACCTGAGTGAATACCGCCAGAAAGAATAATGTCGCCTTAGGATTGAGTAAGTTACACAAATAGCCTTGTAAGAATGCGCTTTTGAGGCTGACTTGCTGAGGTGTTTGGTTATCGACGTTTATCTTGCTGCCGCCACGGGAAAAGAGGGCATGAATGCCAATCCAGACTAAATAGGCAGCACCGGCATATTTCAGAATATTAAACAGCCACGGTGTGGTGGTGATTACCACGGCCAGACCAGCGACACAATACGACATATGGGTTGCTACGCCGCCGATCACGCCAAGTGCGGTCATCATGCCGGCCTGACGCCGATATCGTGCGGCATTTTTGATCACTAAGAAGAAATCGGGGCCGGGCGATAACATCCCCAGCGTTGCGATAGACGCAACAAACAGCGTGGTTTCAAACATGATGAGATCCGTGGTGAGAAAAAATAATAACGCCTCTATGAGGCAAGGACATCACCTCTATTGGGGTTATTGAAGCAATATGATAAGAATATGAAAGCACTATTTTTAATCGAAAAATGAACGCATAACAACCAAAAAAATCAGGAAAAACCATGGATGTGGACTCTCATAAGCAGAGGGAAATAACCCGGCTCTGTATACAATGTGCCCTTTTTTTGTTGCAGCACGGCGCAGAAAGCATGCTGGTCGAACAGCTTTCATCTCGGTTAGGCATTGCACTTGGCGCTGAAAGCGTTGAAAGCTCAATCTCGGCAAACGCAGTGGTGTTGACGACGATCATTGATGGTCACTGCATGACATCAACGCGCAAAAATGTGGATCGCGGGATCAATATGCACGTTGTGACCGAGGTTCAACATATTGTGATTATGGCTGAGCACCATTTGTTGGATATCAAAGATGTGCACCGGCGTTTTGAGCATATCAAGCCGTTACGCTATCCGCGCTGGTTACTGGTTTTGATGGTTGGACTTTCCTGTGGGTGTTTCTGCAAACTCAACGGTGGCGGTTGGGATGGTTCTTTGGTGGCATTTATTGCCAGCGCCGTGGCGATGTATGTGCGGCAGGTACTGACCCAGCGCCAAATGCATCCGCAGATTAACTTCTGTATCACTGCTTTTGTTGCCACCACGGTATCGGGTTTACTCATCCAATATGACCCATTTAAAGAAACCTCCACCATCGCTATGGCGGCGAGTGTTTTGCTACTGGTGCCCGGTTTCCCTTTGATTAATGCCGTGGCGGATATGTTCAAAGGGCATGTGAATACCGGCTTGGCTCGCTGGGCAATGGCGTCGTTATTGACGCTGGCGACCTGTATTGGCGTGGTGATGGCGATGTCGCTGTGGGGGCTCAGAGGATGGATATAATCGATTTATTGTTGGCATTGTTGCAGGACATGGTTTTAGCCGCAGTGCCTGCCGTAGGTTTTGCGCTGGTATTTAATGTTCCCGTCCGTGCGCTACGCTACTGTGCATTGCTGGGGGCTATTGGTCACGGTTCACGCATGTTGATGATGCACTTTGGGATAAACATCGAGTGGGCAACGCTAGGCGCCGCGATATTGATTGGAGTGCTGGGGATTCAGTGGTCACGTAGGCTGCTTGCTCATCCTAAGGTGTTTACCGTCGCCGCCGTGATCCCTATGTTCCCTGGGATCTATGCCTACACGGCGATGATTTCCGTGGTGAAAATTTCGCACCTTGGCTTTAGCGATGCGCTGTTTGAAACCATGGTAACCAATTTCCTAAAAGCGTCGTTTATTGTGGGGGCGCTTTCCATCGGCCTATCTCTTCCGGGACTGTGGTTATATCGCAAACGTCCAAGCGTCTAGTTTGTGTGAGTCTAAGAGGCGAAAAATCGAAGTAGAAATGCTGTTTTATCTGAGAGTTAGTTTAAGTGGGTGTAAATGACTCTATCTGGCTATCGACACCCGTTAACCCTTTACTTATAGTGTGCGCAATTTTTCTACTTGATAGGATCGACCAACATGTATATCAGCCTAATTGCTGCGCTTGCAGCAGATCGTGTTATTGGTATGGAAAACGCGATGCCGTGGCATTTACCGGCCGATCTCGCGTGGTTTAAGCGTAATACTTTAGATAAGCCCGTTATTATGGGACGCAAGACGTTTGAATCTATTGGCCGACCTCTGCCTGGGCGTCACAATATCGTACTAAGCAGCCAGCCGGGCAATGATGACCGCGTGACATGGGTTGCTTCACCCGAGGCTGCAATTGCCGCTGCGGGCGATGTTGAAGAGGTAATGGTTATCGGTGGTGGCAGTATTTATTCCCAGTTCCTGCCGCTGGCTCAACGGATGTATTTAACGCACGTTGAGGCTGAAGTGGGCGGAGATACCTACTTCCCAGACTATGAACCTGATGAGTGGGAAACCTCATTTAGCGAATTTCATGATGCCGACAGCGCAAACTCTCACGGCTATTGCTTTGAGATCTTGCATAAGCGCTAAGTAACCGCATGATAAAAAAAGCCCGCATATGATTGCGGGCTTTTTTGTTTTGAAATCATTGCACGCTAATTATGCCGACTCTTCTATCGATTTAATACGCAGAGAGGGCTGAGTGAAATACTGTTTGTCTTCCCAGCGAAGCATGGTTAACTCACCTCCCCAACAGCATCCAGTATCCATCGCATAGACCTGCGGCGGAGTGCCTTTTCCTTCCAGTGATGCCCAATGTCCAAAGGCGATTGAGTAACCTTCATCCAATACTTTGCTAGGCAAATTAAACCATGGCTTTAGCGGTGAGGGCGCTTCGCCCGGCGCATCTTTGCAGATCATATCCAGCTCGCCACCCGGAAAACAGTAACGCATACGCGTTAAGGCGTTGGTTGAAAAACGCAGACGTTGTAATCCGGTGAGGCCATCAATCCAGCTGTTTGGCATATCGCCATACATAGCGTTTAAAAACAGCGGATAGCTGTCGCTGCTTAGCACGGCTTCAACTTCTCGCGCACAAAGCTGCGCGGTCTCTATGTCCCACTGAGGGCTGATACCCGCGTGCGCCATCACCAGCTTTAGCTCGTTATCAACCTGAAGTATGGGCTGGCGCCGTAGCCAATTAATCAGACTATCGGCATCAGGTGCGTCGAGCAGCGGGGTAATCTTATCTTTCGGCTTGTTGCGACTAATGCCTGCATACACGGCGAGAAGATGCAGATCGTGATTCCCTAGCACCATCCGAACGCTATCGCCCAGCGACTGTACATAGCGGAGAACTTCCACCGAGTCTGGGCCACGAGCCACCAAATCTCCGGTTAGCCACAGCGTGTCTTTAGCCGGATCAAAATCAACCTGCGCCAATAAAGAACGAAGCTCTTCATAGCAACCGTGGACATCGCCAATCAATAATGTAGACATAGATGAGTCAGTTTTGCTCAGTTAATGAGTGTCGGGATAGCTAAACGAAATACGGGTATGGCGATACGAAATTCCTGACCGGCATGATCGATCATTTCATAATGTCCTTCCATGGTGCCGCAAGGCGTTTCAATAATGGCTCCACTGGTATATTGGAACTCATTATTGGGCAGAATGAGCGGCTGTTCGCCAATCACGCCTTCGCCCTGAACTTCAGTCTGACGCCCGTTACCGTTGGTAATCAGCCAGTAACGTCGTAGGAGCTGCACATTGAATCGTCCAAGATTCCTAATAGTGATGGTATACGCGAAAACAAAACGCTCTTCATCGGGAAGAGATTGGGTTTCTGCATAGGCACTTTGTACCTGAATACACACACGAGGTGAATCAATCATGATGTACGGCTCCCGTTATGACGTTGTCAGCGAGACTTATACCCTAACTGATAAACAGAGAGGGTATATTGCACAACTATTCTGCTGATTTCTCACACAGCCAGTTGGCAAGTTTGCAATAGTTCTCGACAGAGATGCTCTCTGCACGCAGGGCAGGATCGATACCCAACTCGGTCAATTGTTCTGGCGTGAACAGATGGCCCAAGCTATTGCGCACGGTTTTGCGGCGCTGATTAAAAGCTTCTGTGGTGATACGGCTAAGTACGCGGATGTCTTTGACCGGATGCGGAATCGTCGCATGAGGGATCAAACGAACCACGGCTGAGTCCACTTTTGGTGCTGGACGAAACGCCGTTGGCGGAACTTCCAGTACAGGAATAACCTGACAGTAGTATTGCGCCATAACGGTCAAACGACCATAGGCTTTACTGTTCGGTCCTGCAACCAAACGGTTCACCACTTCTTTTTGCAACATGAAATGCATGTCGCTGATAGCTCCAGTATAGGTGAACAGATGGAACATCAACGGCGTTGAAATGTTGTATGGCAGATTACCAAATACGCGTATCGGTTGACCCAGTTCACGTGACAGCTCGCCAAAATCAACGGTCATCGCATCTTGCTGACGAATGTTAAGCTTGCTGCTGATAAACGGATGGGTTGCTAGTCGCGCGGCTAAATCACGGTCGAGTTCGATAACCGTCATCTTGTCCATGCGGTCGGCAACAGGCTCGGTTAAAGCACCCAAACCGGGGCCGATTTCAACCACGGCTTGGCCTGGCATTGGATGGATAGCGGACACAATGCTGTCGATCACATATTGATCGGTCAGGAAGTTTTGTCCAAAACGTTTACGAGCCAGATGGCCTTGGTGAACTCTGTTATTCATTACTGTTATTTATCATTTTAATAGCGAGATTTAATGCTGTTCTGAAACTACCCACATCAGCGATGCCAGTAGCAGCCAGATCCAGCGCGGTGCCGTGATCGACGGAGGTGCGAATGAACGGCAGCCCCAACGTAATATTCACAGCGCGGCCGAAGCCTTGGTATTTTAGCACCGGTAGGCCTTGATCGTGATACATCGCCAAAACGGCATCGGCGTGTTCCAGATACTTAGGCTGGAATAGCGTATCAGCGGGCAGGGGCCCAATCAGGTGAATACCCTTTTGACGCAGTGACTCAAGCGTCGGAATGATCACATCAATTTCTTCACGTCCCATATGACCGCCCTCACCCGCGTGGGGATTAAGGCCACAGACGTAAATTTGCGGTTCATTAATACCAAATTTGGTACGTAAATCATGATGAAGGATCGTGATAACTTCAGTCAGCGTTTGTGGCGTAATCGCCGCCGGCACATCAAGTAGTGGAAGATGGGTAGTGGCTAATGCAACACGCAACTCTTCCGTCGCCAACATCATCACCACACGATTGCGATGGCTACGTTCAGCGAAGAACTCTGTATGGCCAGTGAAAGGCACGCCCGCGTCGTTAATAATGCCTTTGTGAACCGGACCGGTAATGAGCGCCGCGAATTCGCTGCTCAGGCAGCCATCACACGCTCGCGCCAGCGTTTCAACCACGTAGGCACCATTATTGGCATCAAGCTGCCCTGGCAACGTTTTACCGTGCAGCGTGATTGGCAGAATAGTGAGCGTTTTTTCTGCCTGTGCCTGCGCGGGGGCATCAGGCTGATATTCTCGCAGCGTAAGCGGCAGTTGCAATAACGCGGCACGTTCAAGCAACAAAGCCGGATCGGCGCACACTACCAGCTCAGCAGGCCAAGCCTGTTGAGCAAGAGCGATAACCAAATCCGGCCCCACCCCGGCAGGTTCACCGGGGGTTATAACGACACGAAACGTGTCATCTGTATGATTACTGGGCATTGCTACCATCAATAATTTTTACATAAGCGCTGGCACGCTCTTCCTGCATCCAAGTCTGTGCTTCTTCCGCAAACTTGCGGTTGAACAGCATGCGATATGCGCGATCTTTCTGTGCATCATCGGTGCGGTCAACTTGGCGTGTATCCATCAGTTGAATCAAATGCCAGCCAAATGAAGAGTGAACCGGAGCGCTTAGCTCGCCTTTTTGCAGCTTCATTAACGCATCGCGGAAAGCAGGATCGTACATGGTTGGAACTGCCCAACCGAGGTCACCACCTTTCAGCGCGGAACCTGGATCCTGAGAGATAGCGCGAGCAGCTTCATCAAAGGTGATCTGCTTGCTCTTAATTTGCTGGGCAATGTCCTGCAGTTTGGCTCGAGCCTGATCGTCGGTCATTACCGGAGAAGGGCGCAGCAAAATATGGCGAGCGTGTACTTCGGTTACAGACACATTAGCCTGACCGCCACGAACGTCATTCACTTTTAGAATATGGAACCCAACGCCAGAGCGGATTGGACCAATGATGTCACCTTTTTTAGCCGTTTGCAGTGCAGCCGCAAACAGTGAAGGCAGTTCTTGAATTTTTCCCCAGCCCATTTGGCCGCCTTTCAGCGCCTGAGAGTCTGCGGAATAACTGACTGCCATCTTGCCAAAATCAGCACCTTTGTTCAGTTGATCAGTCAACTGACGAGCCTGTTGTTCTGCGTCGTCCACCTGCTGCTGCGATGGGTTTTCCGGCAGAGCAATCAGGATGTGGCTGAGATTAAGCTCGGTATCAGCACCGTTCTGCGATCCAACCTGTTTAGCTAACGCTTCAACTTCTTGCGGAAGGATAGTCACGCGGCGGCGAACTTCATTGTTACGAACTTCAGAAATAAGCATCTCTTTGCGGATCTGCTCACGATAGGTTTTATAGTTAATCCCATCGGCGGCCAAACGGCTGCGCATCTGATCCATCGACATGTTGTTTTGCTGGGCAATGTTACCAATTGCACGATCGACGTCAGCATCGGTCATATTGATGCCCATCTTTTTCGCCATCTGCAACTGGATGTTATCCATGATCAGACGCTCAAGGATCTGGTGACGTAGCGTGGCATCATCAGGCAGTTGCTGACCGGCTTCACGCGCGTTCAGTTTTACGGATTGCATCAGACCATCGACGTCACTTTCCAGCACCACACCGTTATCAACCACAGCGGCTACTTTATCAACGACTTGAGGGGCTGCAAACGCAGTGTTGGCACAGAATGCTACACCGAGTATCAGCGTTCTCCAGTTCTTCATACCTTTTCCATTTATCCAATCCGCATCGCTGCGGGTTAATGTCAAAACTCTGCTTTTACTAATCGAGCTACAACTAGGTAGTGATTAGACCACAAAAATCGCAAAATGTTAGAAAGCACGCTGGTAAGGCAAGATACCTTTTTGCAGCATGTCTGCCGTACCCAAGCTGTAATTCGTGCCCAAACCACGCAGTGCGAAGGTGAACGAGAACTTGTTGTCGTACTTACTGTTTGGCTGCGAGGAGGTGGAATCCCATGAGGTAATTTTACGCTCGTAGTTTACACCAACAGACCAGCAACAGGTGTTGTATTGAAGGCCGACCAGTGAATCCGCGGTTTGATTCGCATTGGTGTCGTAGTAATACGCCGCCACTAACGCCCAGCGATCTGCGACAGGAATACTCCCCGTTGCGCCCACTTGGCTAATCCCTTGGTTATACAGATCGTTATTGGCATATTGCGGGATCATCGCCGTAACATACTCAGGGCTGGCGTAGCGATAGCTGAACTGGACCATTGTCTCAGCATCTTTACGATACTCCATGACCGCATCGCCTAGCGCTACGTTGTTTAGGCGGGTGTCATACTGCAAGCCACCACGGATGCCCCAGTGATCGGTAATTTTCCAGTAAGAATCACCAGCCCAAACGAGGCTGCCGGTGTCTTTGTCTTTATCGGTAGATAGGGTTTCATCACCGGTACGTGAGCGTTCGAAGTAGTAGATTTGTCCCAAGGATGCGTTAAAACGTTCGACCAGCGCATCATCATAGACACGCGTGGTTAAACCGGTCGACATCTGGTTGGCTGAGGCAATACGGTCCAAACCACTGTAGATACGGTCACGGAACAGGCCGGTATAGTCCATCTGCAGCAGCGTTGAGTCATAAACGCCGATTTCGCTTTGATCGCGATACGGGATATACAGGTACTGAGCACGAGGCTCCAGCGTTTGGGTATAGCCTTCTGCCCAATCCATGTCGCGATCGAAAGTGACTTTTCCGTCAACTTTCAACTCTGGCATAACGCGATTTACCGAATCTTTAAGATCGCTAAAGTTGCTATTGTTATCTGGCAGCGTCTGTTGGTAGTGAGTTGCCAATAGCTTGGTTTCGGTATTCACACTGGCCCAGCCGTTTGACCAAGGAAGGTCAAGGGTTGGTTCGAAGTGATAACGATCGGCTTCAGGCTGATTATCGCTTTCGTTAGTGAATTTAACTGCTTGGCCATATAAATGCAGGTCAAACGGTCCGATATCGTTTTTATAGTAGTTCAAATCTAACTGTGGTTCGGCACGGTAAGAGTTTGAGTTACCGGCATCAGCAAACACTTGGAACTGCGTGGTGGATAGCTTCGCATTCCAGTTTTGCTCAGCATAGCCCACGCTGAATTTCTGCGTTGCGTAGCCATCTGTGCTGGAACCGTGGGTCGAATCCAGATCGTTAAAGTAGTAAGGATCGCTTACTTTGGTGTAGTCGACGTTGAATCGCCACACCTTGTCCATCACGCCGCTGTGCTGCCAGTAGAACAACCAGCGTTTTTTATCTTTTTCCGCGTCAGAGATATTGTTTTTATCCAGACGGTCATCGGCGTACTGTTTGTCTTTGTTTAACCAGTCCAGCTCCATCAAGCCGGTACCCGCCACGGTTAGATAGCGGAACTCGTTCTGCAGTTGCAGACCGCGGTTTTCCATGTAGTGTGGGGTAATGGTGGCATCGACCTGAGGGGCGATGTTCCAATACCATGGCAGGCTAAACTCAACGCCGTCGTTGCTGGAGTATTTAAAATCGGGTAGCAAGAAGCCGGAGCGACGTTTGTCACCGATTGGGAGCTGCAGATAAGGGCTGTAGAAAACCGGAACGGGGCCTATTTTAAAGCGCGCGTTCCAAATTTCCGCCACTTCTTCCTGCCGATCCTGAATGATTTCAGAACCTGCAACGCTCCAGCTATTATCGCCAGGCAAACAGGACGTAAAGGTCCCGTTTTCTAAAATGGTGTAGCGGTTCTCGGCGCGGGTTTTCATTAAATCCGCCGTGCCTCGACCTTGGCGACCGACGAACTGATAATCACCCTGCCACACGTTAGTGTCTTTGTTATTCAGATTTGACCACGCGTTCGGGCCTTTCAGTTTGACCTGATTATCTGAATAGTTAACGTTGCCGGTTGCAGTGACCGTGCGCAGCGGATCGGGTTTATCTTTAAGAAACTTCTGATCGAGCTGAACCTGATCGGCTGTCAGCGTGCTATTACCCTGCTCAATGTTCACGTTTCCGCTGAACACCGCATTATCTGGATAATTTGCATCGCTTTTATCGGCTTGAATATGCACCGGTAAATCATTTGGATTGCCGGATACCAGTGGTTTGTTATACATAGGCACGCCGAGCAAGCATTGCTCAGCAAGATCGGCCAGAGCGTTCTGGCTATATAGTGCCGACCAAACCAAGGTGGCAACCAGTGTTGGAATACTTTTTTTCATACGCGGTTTCAGAAGTTCCGTCATCAGAGGCGTCGAGCAGCGAACGGTCAGAGACTATATCACCCCTAAGCGTTGCGCTAGTGTTAAATTGACGCATTCTTGGTTGCTGTCGTTAGGCGTCAGAATAAATGACAGGTATGATAAAGCAAATTATGTCCCTCGGCATGATGAATTGAGGACGATATGCAGTATTGGGGTAAATTAATCGGATTAGTTCTTGGTCTAATGTCAGGAACAGGCTTTTGGGGCGTTGTGTTAGGGCTACTTATTGGCCATATGATAGACAAGTCGCGTCAGGTGAGAAGTAGTGGCTACTTTTCTAACCAAGCGCAGCGACAGGCTCTATTTTTTAGCACAACGTTTCAGGTGATGGGGCATTTAACCAAGTCAAAAGGGCGTGTAACCGAAGCAGATATTCACGTTGCCAGTGCGCTGATGGAAAGAATGCAGCTGCACGGTGCGGCAAGAACGGCGGCGCAGCAGGCGTTTCGCGAAGGTAAGCAGGCTGATTTCCCCCTGCGTGAAAAGCTGCGAGAATTGCGCAGCATCTGCTTTGGGCGTGTCGATCTCATCCGTATGTTCTTGGAGATCCAACTACAGGCCGCATTTGCCGATGGTTCGTTGCATCCGAATGAGCGAGCGGTGCTGTATGTGATCGCCGAAGAGCTTGGCTTCTCTCGCATTCAGTTTGATCAGTTCCTGAGCATGATGGAGGGTGGGCGCCAGTTTGGCGGTGGCTACCAGCAACAAGGACAGTATCAGCAGCAAGGCGGATACGGTGGCGGCTATCAGCGCCAAACGGGGCCAACGTTAGCGGATGCTTGCAAAGTGTTAGGTGTTAAGCCGAACGACGACGCCACGACGATCAAACGAGCGTACCGCAAGCTGATGAGCGAGCACCATCCAGATAAACTGGTAGCGAAAGGTTTGCCGCCGGAAATGATGGAAATGGCCAAACAGAAAGCGCAAGAGATTCAGGCCGCTTACGATTTAATTAAGAAGGAAAAAGGATTCAAGTAATCCTTTAGCCGATAAAAAGCCCGCAATAGATTACTGCGGGCTTTTTTATGTCGATTTACGCGTTCAGCGAGACAGCGTGATACGTCTCATCCTCGCAGCGAAAAATCGCCGATGTTTCACCGTCAACCCACCATTGCGACAGTTCAGGCTCGGGACAGCATAGCCGAATACTCAATCCGCAGCCGCTGCTCAGCTGGCGTGGAATATCTGCGACTTTAAATTCCACGTTTTGTGCCTGAAGCCGTTTTTTCAAACGTACAACCCCTAGCGTGCTGTGGAACAAAAAAAGATATTCATCCTCCATGCAGGCCTCTCTTTTTCTGCCGTCTACCGAGGAGCGCAGCGCCTAATGCCCCTGCAAACTGAGCATCAGGATGCGTTTTTACCTCGGTGTCTAGCGCTTCACTAAGATGCAGGCGAAACGCGTCACAATGGCTTACGCCGCCGGTAAATAAGATCGTCGGGCGCACGCCGAGTCGGCCAATAAAGTTGGCGCTGCGGCGTGCCATGGCATAAACGATGCCGGATAAAATAGACTCAGGCGCCACACCGGCAGAACGCAGGCTGATGACTTCTGACTCGGCGAATACCGTACACATGCTGGAAATTGGATGTGGAGCTACGCCGGTAACCAGTTTATCCAGCAGACTGACCTCAGTCCCAAGCGTGCGGGATATCACTTCGAGAAAGCGCCCGGTCCCCGCGGCACACTTATCGTTCATCAGAAAGTCAGTGAGGCTTCCATCCGTATCCAGATGGATAACTTTGCTGTCTTGCCCGCCAATGTCGATAACCGTATGAGCGTTAGGACACAAAAAACGCGCACCTACGCCATGGCAGGTAATCTCTGTCACCTGCTTATCGGCGTAGTCCACCAAGGCACGTCCGTAGCCGGTGAGCGTGAGCATGGGTCGTTCACTTAGATCTGCACTCAGCTGTAACCACGCCTCATCAATCGTGTCCTGCGGGCGAAACGACGTGGGCCCGAGAAAACGGCGCAGGATCTCACCGCCGTTAGCGTGGCTCATTAAGATCCCTTTGGTGGCCGTAGAGCCAGAATCTATGCCAATACTTAAACTCACGCGCTGCTCCTCACATCATTTCGATAAACGCACTCACGCGAGTATTAAGCTGGCCAATATCCGAGTTGGAGTAGTCCGTTTCGATTGCCATGTAAGGAATATCATGTTGCTGGCGCACATGCCGTTTGATGGCAAGAGACTCCACCGCGTAGGTATGGCAGGCCTGAAGAATAACGTCGATAACGCCGTCGGCCTGATACTCGTCAATCATCTGGCTAAGCAGATTCAGGCGCTGGGTATTGGGGGAAATGCACGAACAACCAATCGCCAGATATTTGTCGGTCAATGCGTCGTACACGTCGCCTTCTTCGCTAACCTGCATTTCAGTGGCTTTCGCGCCGGTGCAGTTTTCGTAACCCACCACCCAACCACCGTTTTCTTCTATGGCGCGAACCACTTTTTCTGCCGCGCCGCCGATTGGGCAGCCAGTTATCAAAATGCGTGGTCGTGGCTCAAGGCGTTTGCCTTGCTCATATTCCTGCCGCACTTTTGCTGTTAAGGCGTTGAGTTCGTCGATCAGCGCATTTTTATCGAATTTGAAGGTGGCGCCGTATACGACCTTAAGGATCTCTACCCCAGAAAGTGCGGGAGGATTAAGCTGGCCCAAACGATAAAAAGAGGACAGCGCCGCACGTTCTTGGTTTTTTAGCGCAATGGCTGTACGCAGATCGTGCTCGCTAATTTTACGGCCAAACTGCTGTTCAAGCGTGCTCTGCAACCGCAAAATCTCAGCGCGCCATAGCGCACGTGAAGCGTCATCGCTGGCGCTGTTCGGCAGTTGCATCACATGTACCGGTTTGAACTCAGCCATGTACTCATACATTTTTTTCTTTCCGTCGCAGGTAGTTTCTCCCACAACCAGATCTGAAAAATAGAAATAGGGGCATTTATCCGTTTTGCCAAACCCGTAGCTGCTCTTGATCAGCGGGCAGAGATTACGCGGCAGATCTTTCTCTGCTTCTTCAATGGTTTCATCGCTGGTTGAGCAAAGTGAAACCACCACCGCGCCGGCGGCTAAGGCAATTTCTTGTGGCATAAAGGTGCAGTAGGTACCCACCAGCGGGATGTTTTGTTCTTTGAGTTCTAAAACGGTGAGAAATCCCTGACGGCGTGCGTCGGAGAAGCTATCGAAAATGGCGGGTAATTCATTGATGAGTGACATGGCTATTCCTTCCCCGGACCCGGGCGAACGATGATTTAGGGTTTAGATAGAAAACGTACGGTCACGATGTACCGTAGAAAAACTAAACGATCGTAGGGGACTATAGCCTTAAGAAGATAATGGTTATAGGAGGTGGCTCACAGAGCCACCTTATTGGGAAAGGCTTTAGAAATCAGGCTCGCAGCTAAAATGCATCGCGGTGCCAAACTCAGGATGGGTAATACGCAGTTCTTGAGCGTGCAGCTGAAGGCGTGGAGCCATCGCTTTGGCTTCGGGATGTGCGTAAAACTTATCACCGAGAATAGGATGGCCTAGCGCCAGCATGTGTACACGCAGCTGGTGTGATCGACCAGTGATGGGCGTCAGTTTCACTCGCGTGGAACCATCGGCATCGCGGCTTAGGACCAGATAACCGGTTTGCGCCGATTTTCCGTGCTCAAAGCACACTTTCTGCTTAGGCCGATTGGGCCAATCGCAGATCAAAGGTAAATCGATCAGGCCTTCGTCATGCTCCATATGACCCCATATGCGGGCAATATAGCTTTTCTTCGGCTCGCGTTCGCGGAACTGGCGCTTAAGCTCGCGCTCGGCGGCTTTCGTCAGCGCAACGACCATAACGCCGCTGGTCGCCATATCTAACCGATGCACCGATTCGGCTATGGGGAAATCAGCCTGAACGCGGGTCATCACGCTGTCCCTGTGCTCTTCAGCACGCCCCGGAACAGACAGCAACCCGCTTGGCTTATTAACCACGATGATATGCTCATCTTGATATAAAACATGCAGCCAAGGCTCACGCGGGGGATGGTATTCCCCCAGCGGCGGCGTTCCTCCCGACAGCGCAGGATCTACGCCGCCAGCGACCGGATTGATTAGGGTATTATGGAGCAGGGGAGTCGTCATTATTGATGAGACACCACGATGAGGCGAATCGCATCCAAACGCCAGCCGGCCTGATCCAGGTTCTCTAGCACCTGACGGCGGTTGAATTCCAGCGTTTCCAGCTCGTCATCACGAATGTTCGGGTTAACGGCTTTCAAGGATTCCAAGCGCGCCAGTTCAGCGCTGAGTTTTTCGTCGGCTTCACGTTTCGCTTCGTTGATGAGCGCAGTCGCTTGCTCGCCAATCAGCGCCTCGCCTGCTTGCAGCATGGCGTGGACGTTCGGCTGAACGGCGTTCACCAGCTTGCTCGAAGTGTGGCGGTTGATGGAGTTCAACTGACGGTTAAAGCTCTCAAACTCAACCTGAGCGGCTAAGTTGGTGCCTTTCGCGTCCAACAGCATACGTACCGGCGTTGGCGGCAAGAAACGGGTCAGTTGCAGGTGTTTCGGTGCCTGAGCTTCCACCACGTAAATGGCTTCTAACAGCAGCGTGCCCACTGGCAATGCCTTGTTTTTCAACAAAGAAACTGCGCAGCTACCGGTATCGCCAGACAAGATCAGATCCAAGCCGTTGCGAATAATCGGATGTTCCCAGCTAATAAACTGTGCATCTTCGCGTGACAGAGCCTGTTCACGGTCGAAGGTGACGGTGCAGCCATCCTGCGGCAGACCTGGGAAATCAGGCACCAGCATATGTTCTGACGGCGTCAGGATAATCATGTTGTCGCTCTGATCGTCCTGATTGATACCCACGATATCAAACAGATTCAGCGCAAAGTTCACCAAGCCAACGTCGTTATCCTGATCGGCAATGGCTTCAGCCAGTTCTTGCGCGGCTTCGCCGCCGTTTGAATGCATTTCTAACAGGCGATCGCGGCCCTGTTCCAGTTGAACTTTCAGAGTATCGTGCTGAGCGCGGCACTCTTTGATGAAGTCATCAAAACCGTCCAACTGAGACGGTGCAGCCAAATAGCCCAGTAGCGTTTGATAGCTGCTGTCATAGATGGTGCGTCCGGTTGGGCAAGTATGCTCAAACGCATCCAGACCTTCGTGATACCAGCGAACCAAGACCGACTGCGCGGTGTTTTCTAGGCAAGGAACGAAAATCTTGATGTCGTGATTCTGGCCAATACGGTCCAGACGGCCAATACGCTGTTCCAGCAGGTCAGGGTTGAATGGCAGGTCGAACATCACCAGATGGTGAGCGAACTGGAAGTTACGCCCTTCAGAGCCGATTTCGGAACACAGCAATACCTGTGCGCCATCTTCCTGCGAAGCAAAATAGGCCGCCGCACGGTCGCGTTCAATAATGGTCATGCCTTCGTGGAATACCGCACCGCGAATTGCTTCGCGCTCGCGCAGTACCTGTTCCAAATTGACTGCCGATGCCGCCTGAGCGCAAATCACCAGCACTTTCTCATCGCGATGTGAGGTCAGGAAATTCATCAGCCATTCAACGCGTGGATCGAAGTTCCACCACGTGGCATTTTCGCCTTCAAATTCTTGGTAAATACGCTCTGGATACAGCATATCGTTGGCGCGCGCTTCAACCGTTTTTTTGCTGCCCATAATACCGGACACTTTAATCGCGGTTTGATACTGCGAAGGCAATGGCAACGTAATCTGATGCAGTTCGCGCTGCGGGAAGCCTTTCACGCCCTGACGGGTATTACGGAACAGCACGCGGCTGGTGCCGTGGCGATCCATCAGCATTTTGACCAGCTCATTACGGGCGTCAACGCTGCCGGTGCCGCCAGCGTTAGCCGCTTTCAGCAATGGCTCAATATCTTGCTCGGCGATCATTTCGCTCAGCATATTGAGCTCTTCGTTGGTCAGATGACCATCGTTGAGCAGCAGCGTCACCGCGTCGGCGACCGGACGATATTTCTGCTGTTCGCTGACAAACTCTTGATAGTCATGGAAACGGTTTGGATCGAGCAGGCGCAGGCGGGCAAAGTGGCTCTCTTGGCCTAATTGCTCTGGGGTGGCGGTTAACAGCAGCACGCCGGGGATATGCTCGGCTAATTGCTCGATCACTTGGTATTCGCGGCTTGGCGCGTTTTCGCTCCATGCCAAATGATGTGCTTCATCGACGACTAACAGATCCCATGCGGCATCTGCCATTTGCTCTAAGCGCTGACGGTTGCGGCGCACAAAGTCCAGCGAGCAAATCACCATCTGTTCGGTTTCGAACGGGTTGGTTGCATCCAGCATGGCTTCGGCGTAGCGAGCATCGTCAAACAGCGAGAAGCGCAGATTGAAGCGACGCAGCATTTCTACCAGCCACTGATGCTGCAAGGTTTCTGGAACCACAATCAGGATACGCTCAGCGCGACCCGCCAGCAGTTGCTGGTGGATAATCATCCCTGCTTCAATGGTTTTACCCAAACCCACTTCATCGGCGAGCAGAACGCGAGGCGCGTGGCGCTGACCCACTTCATAAGCAATGTGCAACTGATGCGGGATCAGGCTGGCGCGCATACCGCGCAGGCCGCTCCACGGAAGACGGAACTGTTCGCTTTGATATTTACGCGCACGGAAACGCAGCGCAAAGCGATCCATACGGTCGATTTGCCCGGCAAACAGGCGGTCTTGAGGTTTGCTGAAGGTCAGTTTGCTATCGAGCAATACTTCGCGCATCACAACGTTAGCTTCTTCAGTATCCAATCGGGTGCCGATATACGTCAGCAGACCATTTTCCTCTTTGACTTCATCTATCTTTAACTGCCAGCCATCGTGGCTGGTGATAGTGTCACCCGGATTAAACATGACGCGGGTAATTGGGGAGTCATTACGTGAGTAAAGGCGGTTTTCGCCGGTCGCAGGGAAAAGCAATGTCACCATGCGGGCATCGATCGCCACAACGGTTCCTAATCCTAATTCGCTTTCCGTATCGCTGATCCAGCGTTGACCTAAGGTAAATGGCATAGATTATCGACTCAACTTTTATGTATTGAACACTGATGATTGAACAACTACTGCATGGGCAGCAGGCGCTGCCGTGGGTAAGTGATTTTCACTTGGCCTACATTATTAGCGATAGCGGGCCGCTTCGTTGCTTGAATTAAGCAATGAAGTAAATGTTTTAACTGAGGGAAGGGCGCTATGTTAAAGGATGAAGGCGCTTTCGTCACCCCCAAACATGGAATTGTCTTAACTAAAATAACCCGAGCTGGCCTGCGACCAGCGTGGTGAAGTCATCCTGCATGAACGGCAAAATAGCGTCGGCAACCGGTTGTAGCTGACGTGAAAGGTAATGATCGTAGTCAATAGGGGCACGTTGGCGCTCTAATGGCTCAGGGCCTGCGGTGGTAATCACATAGCTAATCCAACCGCTGTTTTGATACTGCAATGGACGATTAAGCTCACGATTATAGTCATCGGCAATTTTCGCCGCGCGAGCATGGGGGGGAACATTGCGCTGATATTCACTCAGCTTGCGTCTTAGCCGTTTACGGTAAACCAAGCGGTCGTCAAATTCTCCCGCTAACAGGCGTTGGGTGTAATCGCGGATAAACTCTTGGTAAGGCTGGTTTTTAAATATGCGCGCATACAGCTCTTGTTGAAATTGCTGCGCCAGCGGCGTCCAGTCACTACGCACGGTTTCCATGCCTTTGTACATCATTTCGTCGCCTTTCAGACCCGCATAGCGCTTTTTGCTGCCAAGTTCGGCACCACGGATAGTCGGCATTAAAAAGCGCCGATAGTGGCATTCATATTCCAATTCTAACGCGCTGTCTAAGCCATATTCGGCTTGCAGGTGATCTTTCCACCATTGGTTTATCAGGGCGATCAGGCGTTGTCCGATAGCTTCAGCCTGTTTTTCATCGTGCGCATAATTGAGCCACACAAAAGTTGAATCCGTATCGCCGTAAATCACCGGATAGCCCTCTGCTTCAATCAACTCTCGCGTGCGGCGCATAATCTCATGGCCACGCATCGTTATGGATGATGCGAGGCGTGGATCGAAGAATCGACATCCGCTTGAACCCAATACGCCGTAAAACGCATTCATAATAATTTTGAGCGCCTGAGAGAGTGGGGCGTTTTTTTCGCGCTTAGCGGCCTCGCGGCCTTGCCATATTTGGCTCACGATATCCGGCAAACAGTGCTGCTCGCGGGCAAACCGTGCGCCGCGAAAACCGGCGACGGAGTGTTCATCGTCAGGCTGGCGCAGGCCCTCGATAAGCCCAACGGGGTCAATTAAGAAGGTACGAATAATCGAGGGGTACAGGCTTTTATAATCTAGCACCAGCACAGAATCATACAGGCCGGGGCGCGAATCCATCACGAAGCCACCGGGGCTGGCCTCTTCGGGTAAATCGCCTTGATTCGGTGCGACAAAACCGACGCGGTGCATGCGTGGTAAATAAAGATGCGTGAACGCGGCAACCGAACCGCCGTTGCGATCGGCATTTAAGCCCGTGACCGTGGCGCGTTCGAGTAAAAACGTCATCAGATGGGTATGCTCGAATATGCGGGTGACGAGTTCGCAGTCTTTCAGGTTGTAGTGTGCCAGCGCGGGTTTATCTTCGCGGAATCGACGATCGATTTCAGACATTCGGCTGTAGGGATCGTCCATCGCCTTCCCTTCGCCTAACAGCGTTTGAGACACATTTTCTAAGCTGAAAGAGGGGAAGTTCCAAAACGCGCTTTTTAGGGCTTCAATGCCGTCGATAATCAGGCGTCCGGTGGCAGCGGCGAAAAAGTGTCCTTGTTTAAAGCCATGCTCGCGCCACTCTAGCGCATCGCCCCCGCGGCCTAAACGCAAGGGAACGCCGTAACGCTCGGCGTGTTTTTGTAGCACGCGCAGATCAAACTGGATCAGATTCCAACCGATGATGGCATCAGGATCGTAATGCGCCATCCACTGATTTAAGGCTTCGAGCAACAGTGGGCGACTGTTCACGTAAACCAGATCGAAATCGAGCTGGCTAGCATCTCCATTTTCAGGGCCTAACATATACACCACGCGCTGGCCGCAGCCATGCAGACCGATGGAATAAAGCTCGCCGTGCATGGTGGTTTCGATATCCAGTGATACCAGCTTAAGCGTTGGGCGATAGCTGGGGTTCGGTTTTAGCTGCGTATTGCGCCAAACGCCTTGTGTATCCTGCTGGCCTGAAAACCACACCGGAGCGCAGATAAAACGCTCCATCAAATAGCGATCTGGCGGGCGGATATCCGCTTCATACAGCGTCATGCCTTGTTCCTTGAGGGTTTTCTCAAGGTTCATTAATTGGCGATAGCTACGGCAATAAATCCCCACGACGGGACGCTGATGAAAATCCTTCATCGGCAGCGGTTTTATCTCAATATTGCGCTCGTTTTTCAGCACCTTCTCTGCCTGTGGCAGCTGTTCTGCGGGTAAAAACGCAACGGCTTGTTGCGGCGCAATAGAGACTTTCTGTGGGCCGTTATCGGTCGCCAGCCACAGCTCCACCGACACGCCAGCCGGTGTATCCCGCCAATGACGGGTGAGGACGAAGCCTTGCTGTGGGGTATTTGCCATCGCGGTGATTTTTACCGATTAGGTTGCTGAGAACATAGCTAGTATGAGTATTTATACAGTGGTTGTCTATTATTAGGCTTAAGGCTACGTGTGGTGATTGTTTATGATGGAGTGGTGTTAGGTTTCGTACGCTTATAGGCATCGAACTTCACAGTGACATTGTGCAAGCGTCCGAGCAAGGCGGCTCAGTCGCCGCCGCCTTGCATCCGGGCTTGGCACCACCTTCCAGCCCGCTGCGCGGGTTCCCTCTCTACAAACTATGGGTTTAACCGCACCGTCGCAGAGGCGCTCCCGGCGCCCCTACGACTCTCGCCACATCCCTGTGGCTCGTGCTGACCCGTCGTTTTTCGTTCGGCTGTACGGTAACGTGCCGGAGAAGGTCAACAGCCATAACTAAAAGCTAAAAATCCAAAGCTAAAAGAGTTGATGGGCAATGTTATCTTTTGACGTTGACCTGATGTGGCACGTTGTCCTTCAGCTGAATTGAGGAATGCAGGTTAGGATTCGCCGACAGGGATGTCGGCGAAAGAACGGAGGAGCCAGGATGGCGATTGCCGTTCGTTCCGTTAAAACCGAAATGACGAGATGAAGGAACCTGCGTAGCAGGCTGAGGGACGGTGCCGAGCCGGGTCGCTAGGGGGCGGCGGTGAGCCCCCTAGCACGGACGCCCGCACTATTTTGATATTAGCACCGATGCGTTAGGCGTACGTAACATCACACAGCACCTATACTCATTAAGTTACTCATTTGTAAATAAACGTTTATCCCGGCAATGATAGGTTGACGGCAAACGGTCGGCTCCGCAAAATCGCTGGCTCATTATTTCCGGTGGAAGAATTATGGAAGCGTACCTGCAACACTTGGTGACCCAATCGGTAACCTACTCTCTGATCGCCGTGTTTTTAGTGGCGTTTTTGGAGTCTTTAGCATTGGTCGGGCTGCTTTTACCAGGTACGGTGATGATGGCAACGCTGGGCGCATTAATTGGCAGCGGACAGGTGAATTTCTACTATGCGTGGGGTGTGGGGATTCTGGCGTGTTTTGCCGGCGATTGGGTCTCCTATTTTATTGGCCGCGCTTTCAAAGATCCGCTCCATCGCTGGTCATTTATCAAGAAAAACAAAGCGCTGCTTGATCGAACCGAACATGCTCTCCATCGTCATAGCATGATGACGGTGCTGATTGGCCGTTTCGTTGGCCCAACGCGGCCGGTTGTACCGATGGTGGCGGGCATGCTGGCACTGCCGCCACGCAAATTTATTCCACCTAATATTATTGGCTGTATCACGTGGCCGCCGGTGTATTTCCTGCCGGGGATCTTAGCCGGTGTCGCGATTGATATACCGGCAGGCAGCGGTAGCACGTTATTCAAAGTGTTATTGGCGTTGGTAGTGGTTTCGATTTGGATTGCGGCGTGGCTGAGTTGGCGCTGGTGGCGAGAGGGCAAACGCTCGGCGGATAAACTGTCTCAGTGGCTTACACCGTGGCGTCTACGTATTGCAGCCGTTGCCATGTGGATCGCCGCCGTAGTGAGCTTTGTGCTGATGCATAACCACCCGCTGATGCCAATTTATCGCTCGCTGCTGTGGAAGGTGGTGCAGTTTTAGTTGTGTGGGTAGATTCTTTGAAGTGTATGGAGAGCGAGTTAATCGATGGAGATGATGATGAAAACTGTAACGGTAATTTTATTGTTTTTGGTATTTAGCAGCTATTCATTTGGCGAGGAAAACAATGAACCTTCAGATATCGCTGAATTTACTATAACCGCCGAGAACTGTGAACATTTTGCAGGTGAGTGGGATAACACCCTTCCCGAAGAAAATAAGAAGATGATTGAAAAATCAATCGCTCAATATTGCGGTAAAGCAAAAAAAGACCTACCTGAGTTAAGAAAAAAATATCAAAACAATAAGGATGTTACCGAAATTTTATCAGGCTATTCATTTTAAAATACCGCTACCGCCCCAACAACGCCGCAGCCGCCGGATCTTTTCCATCTAACAGATCTTGAGTGGTGCCATCATAGGCAATGCGCCCATCGGCAACCAATAATGTACGTGTGGCGATACGTGCGGCGTCATCAAGATTATGTGACACCATCAGCAGGGTGAGATTTTGCTCTGAACAAACCTGTTCTAATAGCTGTAGCATTTCTCCTCGCAGCGCGGGATCGAGCGCGGAGAAAGGTTCGTCGAGCAGTAAAATAGGCTGGTCGCGTAACAAACAGCGTGCCAGTGCGGCGCGCTGGCGTTGACCGCCGGAAAGCTGCGACGGCAATCGCGGTAGGCAATCAAGAATTCCCACCTGCTGAGCAATTTCATTCATGCGCTTTTTCTGCGTGCCATTTAGGCGTAATCCCGCATCTAACCCCAACCCCAGATTTTGCTCAATGCTTAGATGAGAGAACAAATTGTTCTCTTGGAACAGCATCGATACCGGGCGTTTGGACGGCGGCGTACTGGTGTGATTCACGCCATCTAACGTTACTGTGCCTTTATCGGCCATCAAAAAACCAGCAATCAAGGCCAGCAGTGTACTTTTGCCCGCACCGCTCGGGCCCAAAATGGCCACGCGTTCTCCGGCGGAGATGTTAAGTGAAAAACGCATCGGCTGATGCTCATAGATATAAGTGAGATCGTTCAGCGTAATCATGATTTATCTCGCCCCGGAAGACGTTCCAGCAGAGTGAAAAGTAAGAAGCACAAGATCAGCAATAACAGCGCGGTGACCGCACCGTCTTGGCTACGATAGGCGCCGATTTGCTGATACAGGTAGAAAGGCAGCGTACGGAATTGCTCGTTGCCAAACAGGGCAACCACGCCAAAATCGCCTAAGGACAGCACGCAGGCAAACGCCATGGCTTGAGAAAGCGGGCGTTTGAGCGCGCGCAGCTCTATCAGCCTTAATCGGTTGAACCCCTGAATTCGCAGCGATAGACAGAGCGGATTGTAGCGCTCGGCCAAATCGCGCATAGGGTTTTCTAACACTTTAAGCGCGTAGGGAATGGCCATTAATGCGTTGGTTAAAATCACCAGTCCATAGGCCGATTGTGGAATGCCAATAGTATCGGTTAGCAGTAAAAAGAAGCCTGTTGCGAGCACGATACCGGGCATGGCTAATATCAGCATTCCGGTCAGTTCCATACCTTGTCCTAACCAGCGATGCTGGCGTAGCAGAAGTTCACGGCTGCTCCATAGCAACATCATCGTTAGCGTTACGGCCAGCAAGCCAGCGCCTAGCGCAATTTTTAACGATGTGAACGTGGCCTGCCATAGCACGGGCTGAGTCAGCACGCTGGCAAAAGCATGATTCGCGCCGTCTGCTATCACCGCGAGCAGCGGAGGAAGGATAAGCAACAGCGCGCAGAAAATCACGCCGCTATCCAGCAACCGCGCCGCCACGTTATCGACGGGATTACGCCATTTCAGCGCTCGCGTATGACCGACTGGCAGGATGCCGCTAAGCTTTTGACTCAGCAAAACTAAACCCAAACAGCACAACAGTTGCAGTATGGCCAGCAGTGCGGCGCGGCTGAGATCATAGTCGTAGCTTAAAGCCTGATAGATCGCCAGCTCGATGGTGGTTGCCTGCGGGCCGCCGCCGAGAGAAAGCACGGTGGCAAAGCTGGCGAAACACAACATGAATATCAGCGCGCCGGCGGGCAGAATTTGGCGGCGTAGATAAGGCCATTCAACAAAACGGAACTGTTGCCAATTGCTCATGCCAAGCTGGGCGGCTAGTTGGCGCTGTTCGGTCGGAATATTTTCTAAGGCCTGAAGTAGTAAACGTGCGGCGAGCGGCAGGTTAAAGAAAATATGTGCCAGCAAAATGCCCTGTAAGCCGTAGGGCGAAAAGGTGTAATCAAGGCCGAGAAACTGACAAATCTGTGCCAGCCAGCCCTGTCTGCCATACACGCTGAGGATCCCAAAGACCGCGACCAGCACGGGCAATACCAGCGTCATGGCGCACAGGCGTAGCAATAGCTGACGGCCTAAAAAACGGCGGCGAAACAGCGCCCGAGCCAGCAAAATAGCCGGTAGAACCGAGCAAACGGCGGAGAGAAACGCCTGCCAGAAGGTGAAACGAATAACGTGCCACAGATAATCGTCTTGCCACAGGCTACGCCAATCCGACTCTGGCGCATGGCGCCAGAGTGAACCAAATGATGCCGCTGCGATGGCAATAATCGCCATCGCAGCGAACAATCCAGGGATTAACCAGAACGGAATTAACGGCTGACGGCGGCTTGCCATGAGCGGATCCATGTTGCGCGGTTTTCAGCCACTTCGGCAGGCGTAAATTCTAAGGCTTTTGCTGGAACTTTCAGCTGTTCAAAACCCGCAGGCAGCGTGGTTTTAATCACCGGATACATCCAGTTGCCGGTTGGCATTTCGTTCTGGAAAGCTGGAGTGGTAATAAACTGCATAAATTTCTGTGCTAGCTGCGGTTGCTTGCTACCGGCGAGCTGAGCCGCAACTTCTACCTGTAAGTAGTGGCCTTCGCTTAATTCGGCGGCTGCGTAGTTCTCTTTTTTCTCTTCGATAATGTGATACGCCGGCGACGTGGTGTAGCTCAGTACCAAATCTGCTTCGCCTTTCAAGAACAGGCCATAGGCCTCACTCCATCCCTTGGTCACCGTCACGGTTTTCTTCGCCAGTTTTTGCCACGCCTGCGGAGCGTCGTTGCCGTAAACCTTTTGCATCCAAAGCATTAAACCTAACCCCGGCGTGCTGGTGCGCGGATCTTGATAAATCACTTTCCATTTCTCAGGACCATCGACCAGCTGTTTCAGACTGGTAGGCGGGTTTTTCAGCGTGTTTTTGTTGTAAACGAAAGCGAAATAGCCGTAGTCATAAGGCACAAAGGTTTTATTCTGCCAGCCACCGGGAACGGTGAGCGACTGAGCATCGACTTCGCTAGGTACAAACAGGCCGGTTTTTTCGGCGGCTTGCACTAAATTATTGTCCAACCCCAATACTACGTCGGCGCTGCTTTTTTTGCCTTCCATGCGAACTCGGTTAAGCACCGAAACGCCGTCTTCCAGCGCCACAAACTTCAGCTCGCAGCCACACTCTTTTTCAAACGCCGCTTTAACCTTCGGGCCAGGGCCCCATTCAGCGGCAAAAGAATCGTAGGTATAAACAGTGAGAACGGGTTTATCAGCGCTGTGAGCCAACATAGGTGCGGCGATCAGCATTAAGGCAGGAATCAATCGTTTCAACACTTTGCACTCCGTGAGTTAAGTCAGGTCGCAAAGGTCTTTGAGCAAGCGTGGGTACACTCTCAAATCCCTCCGCCGGTGTTAGCCGGATCAGGTTCGACGGGTATCTCTCAGCAAAAACGTGCTGCGCAGGCGTTGATCCGATGTCGGGTAGTGCTCAGAATCCTCACATACTTTGTGTATGCTCCGGTTCTTCCGCGCTGACCGACACCAGCTGAACGCAGCTCGCGACGTTTTTAGATCGGCGATGGAAATTGCCGGTCTATTTTTTTGCACCCCGTTGAGAACAGGGCGCTATTGTAAAGAGAGCGTCTGTTATTAGAAAGGATTAATAACGTTACCGAGGTTTTTCACAACCGGTGGAAACGGTTAATTCATGCACATGACTGTCCGTGGGGAGCTCCGGTGGGGAGAACCACGCGGATTTGAAATCGAACCAGCCGAGCGTATTCATGCGCACGCCGCGCATGCTGTGTTGTCCGTGCAGTTTTAGCCAATGATGGAATAGGGGGTGAAGCTGATGTTCCTGCACCAAGCGTTGGCACCATTCGGCCATGGGGAGGGCATTGCTGCGCCATCGGCTGGCGTCTTGCTGTAGATCACCGCTGAGGCAGTACTGGAGCAAGGGGAGTTCATAGAGCATTGAAAATACGGAAAACTCTAGCGGCAAATAGAAATTAGCACTGCCGACCCAGAGATCGCTTTGCGCATCGCCTTCGTGCCAGCGACTGTAGCTTATCTCCTGCATGGTAAGCTCAACGCCATATTCGGCCAGCAACGGCTTAAGCGCTAAATAGATAGCGTGGAATTCTGAATGCTTGGTGTAGACCGTTAATGTTAAATGAGTGAGATGCTCGGGTTTTTTATTTTCACTGATCAATAAATTATGGTGCCAGCGCGGTAGGATGCCGTAGGCCGGTGACCAGTAACGTTGATGAATTTTTCCGGCTTTATTGAGCAGGGCAATCGGCGTCATGACCTGACAGAGCCATTCGCGCACCGCCGGATCGGAGGTCAACGGCGAACGTTGGTCGAACAGCATAAAGTAGCAGCCTTCTTCCAAGCGGCTTTCCAGCTCATCTTTACCCGTATCGTCGGATTGGAGCTGCACGCCTGCGTGTACCAATTCTTCTGAAATTTCAGGCAGAACCCAGATGTTAACTTCGTCAATTAGCGCACGGAAACCAAAGTAGTCGTCGTAAGCACGGATTTTCAGCTGTGTCTGCGTGTTACGCACCACCTGATAAGGGCCGGTGCCGATAGGCGAGCGCGTGAAGTTCGGTAGTGATTGCCATTCGTGTGGCAGGATCATGGCGCTGACGCTGCCCAGCAGCCACGGTAGCCATGCATCGGGCGTGCTTAAGTGGATGTCGATGACGTAAGGGTTGGGTGAGGTAATTGTTTTTAGATGTGAAAATAGCGGCTGATCGCGTAAACGCTCGAGCGATTGGATAACGTCGATCATTTCGAGTTCGCGGCCATGATGGAAACGGATCGCGGGACGTAGATAGAAGCGCCAGTGCAGGGGCGTAATTGCCTGCCAGTGATGGGCAAGATCGGATTCTAGTTCCCCATTTTCCTCATTTAGCTGGGTAAGTCCGCTGAAGATTTGCCGCGCCAAATGGGTTTCAGAGCGGCGCATTGGCGTTCCGGGGAGCAGATTAAACAACGGGCGATAGTAAAGAATGCGCAGAATATGCTTACCTTGGCGGAAGCTTCGGCCTAGCTGGGAGAGTAGCATTTGGCGTACTGAGCTGCGGTCGCCCACCAGTTGAACCAGTTGCTCAATATGATCCTGTTCCAGCAACTCCTCTGCGCGTAGCTGCTGTACCTGAAGGCCCGTTGACTGGAACGTTAGCGTTGAGCGCTTTCCTCGGCCAGACTCGGCCTGCCAATGCAGCCAACCTTGTTGTTGCATTGAGTTTAATAAGGTTCTGACATGACGACGTGAACAACTTAGCGTTTCTGCAAGCTCGCCCAGCGTGGTTTCCGCAGACTGGCCTTTGAAGCTTTGCCATAAACGTATGAACTGATGTTGTAATCGCGATGTCGCCATAAAAGAGGAACCTTTTTAGGTAAAGCTATCAATTTTTCTTTCCCTATATTACGCAGATAATTTCAGCAGATGAAAGAGAAAGAGGTGAGTAATCATTTGTCTCTCCGACATCAAAGAGTGTTTCTGAGTAATGGTGCTTTTCACCGACCAGCAGGTTTGCCTGCTGGTTTTTTTATATCCGTGTTCTGTTATCGTACGACACGCCGTATTTGCTCATGCCAGCTTAGGAAATCAGGATGACCTCTTTGTTGACTGCCCGCCGCCGAATTAACCCTATCTACGCCGCGTTTCTTATTGTTGCCTTTCTAACGGGGATTGCGGGCGCGCTTCAGGCTCCCACGCTGAGCTTATTTTTGACGACCGAGGTTAAGGTTCGCCCCCTGTGGGTTGGGCTGTTTTATACCGTCAATGCGATCGTCGGGATCGCGGTGAGTTTCCTACTGGCCAAACGATCCGATCGTCAGGGCGATCGCCGTAAACTGATTATGTTTTGCTGCGCTATGGCGGTTGGAAACTGCCTGCTATTCGCTTTCTGTCGCAGCTACTTGCTGCTGATTTCTGCCGGGGTATTTTTAGCCGCGCTGGCGAATACGGGAATGCCACAGATTTTTGCCTTGGCGCGTGAATATGCCGATCGTTCGGCAAGCGAAGTGGTGATGTTTAGCTCGGTGATGCGTGCGCAGCTTTCCTTGGCATGGGTTATTGGCCCGCCGTTGTCGTTTATGCTGGCGCTGAACTACGGCTTTACGTTTATGTATTTGATTGCCGCAGGCGTATTTGTGCTGGCGATCGTACTGGTAGCGTTGATGTTGCCGTCGATGCCGCGCACCGAAAGCGTGGGCGAAGCGGTCGTTATCCCGACCAATGCGTTTGGTGACAAGAATGTGGTTCTGCTGTTCATATCCTCCATGCTGATGTGGACCTGCAACACCATGTATATTATTGATATGCCGCTGTATATCACGCAAGATCTCGGCCTGCCTGAGAATTTGGCTGGTCTGCTGATGGGTATCGCTGCGGGTCTAGAGATCCCCGCCATGATTCTGGCGGGTTACTATGTGAAACGCTTTGGCAAACGTAACATGATGCTGTTTGCAGTGGCGGCCGGTATCCTGTTTTATGCGGGTTTGGTGCTGTTTAAATTTAAGCTGGCGCTGATGGTGTTACAGCTGTTTAACGCCGTTTTCATTGGCATTATTGCCGGTATCGGCATGCTCTATTTTCAGGATTTGATGCCGGGTAGGGCGGGCAGCGCGACTACCTTATTTACCAACAGTATTTCAACCGGTGTGATTATGGCGGGTGTTCTGCAGGGGGCATTAGCTGAAACTGTGGGACATCATGCGGTTTATTGGCTGGCGGCGGCGCTGGCGATTATGGCCCTAATTTTGTGTTCTCGTGTACGAGAGGCCTAGTTTGAGATTTAGGGTCGTATGAAAATGCGATCCTATTTAACTGCTAAGAAAATAACCAATTTGTCGTTTTTTGATACTGCGCAACGCCTTAGCCGAGCTATTCAGATAGCGTTAATGCAAGTGCATAGGCGTTACCTGCAAACAAAACATTTCAATTCACCTTGCCTGCGCACTAAACTCCTCTGCTTTTATTTATCTCCACCGGTACGGAGATGCCGACTCACCTAGGAAGAGTTGATAATAATATGGGTAAATTAACACCGCTAAAGCCTATACCTTCTCTAATTTCCATCGCCATCGCCCTGATTATCTGGTTTGTCATTCCCGTGCCTGAAGGCGTGAGCCCCAATGCATGGCATCTGCTTGCGCTATTTGTGGGTACCATCGCCGCTATCATCGGTAAAGCGATGCCGATTGGCGCGGTATCAATAATTGCTATTGCCTTAGTTGCGCTGACGCAGGTGACCAATCCGGGCAAACCCACCGCGGCTTTGGATGATGCGCTGAGTGGTTTTTCCAACCAGCTGATTTGGTTAATCGGGATTTCCATCATGATATCGCTCAGCCTGAATAAAACCGGGCTTGGGGCACGTATCGGTTACTATTTCATTTCGCTGTTTGGTAAGAAAACGTTGGGCATTGCCTATGCGTTGGCGTTGGCAGAAACCACGTTAGCGCCGGTAACACCAAGTAACACCGCGCGCGGTGGCGGCATCATTCACCCTATTATGAAGTCCATTGCCGACAGTTTTGGTTCGAAGCCAGAACCGGGCTCCACGCAGAAGATTGGTCGATACCTGGCACTGGTGAATTACAACATTAACCCGGTTACATCGGCGATGTTTATTACCGCCACGGCGCCAAACCCATTGATTGTAAATTTATTGCTGAAAGGCACTGGCTCAACGTTTGAACTCACATGGTCAATGTGGGCGATTGCTGCCTTGGTGCCGGGGATAATCTCTCTGTTGGTGATGCCGTTGATTGTTTACTGGCTATATCCGCCAACCATCAAACGAACGCCCAACGCGCCGCGCTTTGCCAAAGATAAGTTGGCGGAGCTTGGGAGTATTTCGTTAGCAGAAAAAATCACGCTGGGGGTATTTGCGTTATTGCTGTGCCTTTGGGCGGGAATACCTGCATTCCTTTTCGGCAGTGCGTGGGTGGTTAATCCAACCACGGCGGCGTTTATCGGGCTGGCGATCCTCTTGGCGACCGGCGTTCTAAGCTGGGACGACGTGCTGAAACACAAAGGTGCGTGGGACACGGTGGTGTGGTTTGCCGCGCTGGTGATGATGGCGACCTATTTAGGCAAGCTGGGCTTGATCAGCTGGCTTTCACAAAGTGTTGGCAATGCCATTTCTCATCTCGGTATGGGATGGGTAGGCGGGATGATCTTGCTGACGTTGGTTTATGTCTATTCGCACTACTTTTTTGCTAGCACCACGGCGCACATCACCGCGATGTTCGCCGCATTCTTCGCTGCGGGTCTGGCACTGGGCGCGCCACCCGCCTTGTTAGGTTTAGTGCTGGCGTTCTCTTCATCATTGATGATGTCATTGACGCACTATGGTACGGGCACTGCGCCGATTATCTTTGGTTCGGGCTACGTAACTTTGGGCGAGTGGTGGAAAACCGGATTTATTCTCAGCGTAGTGAACCTACTGATTTGGATTGTGATCGGAAGTTTGTGGTGGAAGTGGTTGGGGTATTGGTGATGAGTGAATTTTAGTTCCTCCATAGCACCCCACCCTAACCCTCCCCTTCGCAGGGGAGGGAACCGTTTCGTGATGTTATCTCGATCTAATTCTCCCTCTGGTAAGGGGGCGCTTGGTGGGGTAAGTAAGGGATTAAATTAGCGCAAAAACTCCGGTAATTTTTCCTCATAAGCGGATATAGCCGCTTCGTGCTGTAGCGTCAGACCAATGCTATCCAAGCCATTCATCATGCAGTGGCGACGGAAACTGTCTAGCTCGAACTTATAGGTTTTGCTTCCCGCATGAACGGTTTGCGTTTCCAGATCGACGGTAAACGATATTCCGGGGTTGGCTTTGACCTGTTCAAACAATTCATCGACTTCGGATTCGCTTAGCGTGACGGGCAACAGCTGATTGTTAAATGAGTTGCCGTAGAAAATGTCTGCGAAGCTTGGCGCAATCACCACTTTAAAGCCGTAATCGGTTAATGCCCATGGGGCGTGCTCGCGTGATGAGCCACAGCCGAAGTTTTCGCGCGTCAGTAAGATGCTTGCGCCTGTGAATGCAGGCTGGTTCAGGATGAAATCAGGGTTAGGTTGCTGGCCTGCATCGTCTAAAAAACGCCAGTCGTTAAACAGATGCTGACCAAAGCCGGTACGGGTGACCTTCTGTAAAAACTGCTTAGGGATAATCGCATCGGTGTCGACGTTCGCGGCGTCCAAAGGAACAACGATGCCGCTGTGCTGAATAAATTTAGCCATGTGTAGTGCTCCTTATCAGATCGCTGCGGTCGCTAATTCACGAATATCGGCAAAGTGCCCGCTTACTGCGGCGGCGGCGGCCATTGCAGGGCTGACCAGATGCGTACGGCCACCGCGGCCTTGGCGGCCTTCAAAGTTACGGTTGCTGGTGGATGCGCAGCGCTCGCCTGGATTCAGACGATCGTTGTTCATCGCCAAGCACATTGAGCAACCCGGTAAACGCCATTCAAAACCGGCCTCGATGAAAATTTTATCCAGACCTTCGGATTCCGCCTGTGCTTTCACAGGACCTGAACCCGGAACCACAATGGCCTGCACGCCGTTGGCAACCTTACGCCCTTTGGCGATAGCCGCAGCGGCACGTAAATCTTCGATGCGTGAGTTGGTGCAGGAGCCGATAAAGACCTTGTCGATGGCAACGTCGGTCAGCTTAACTCCGGCTTCTAAATTCATGTAAGCCAGCGCTTTTTCTGCCGAGGCACGCTCCATGGGATCGCTGAATGATTCAGGTGCAGGGATTGGCTGGTTGATGGCAATCACCTGACCTGGATTGGTTCCCCACGTGACCTGAGGGGCGATGTCGCTGGCGTTCAAGGTAACGGTGGCGTCAAATTGTGCTCCCGTATCTGACTTCAGCGTGCGCCAGTATTCCACGGCTTTGGTCCAGTTTTCGCCTTTTGGCGCAAACTGACGGCCTTTCAGATAATCAAAGGTCGTTTCGTCTGGTGCCACTAAGCCGGCTTTTGCGCCCATTTCTATGGCCATATTGCACAGCGTCATGCGGCCTTCCATCGACAGGGCTTCTACGGCTTTGCCGCAGAATTCCACTACGTGTCCGGTACCACCGGCGTGACCGATTTTGCCAATCACGGCCAGCACGATATCTTTGGCCGTAATGCCTTCGGCGGCATCGCCAGCAATTTCAATTTTCATGGTTTTTGCTCGGCCTTGCTTCAGCGTTTGAGTCGCTAAAACATGTTCGACTTCGGAAGTGCCGATACCGAAGGCCAATGCGCCGAATGCGCCATGGGTGGCGGTGTGAGAATCGCCGCAAACAATGGTGTTACCCGGTAATGTCATGCCTTGCTCGGGGCCGATAACGTGAACGATACCTTGGAAGGGATGATTCAAATCGTATAACTGCACGCCAAATTCTTTGCAGTTTTTCATCAGTTCTTGCATCTGGATACGTGCCATATCGCCGCAGGCGTTAATATCTTTGGTCTGCGTAGAAACGTTGTGATCCATGGTGGCAAAGGTTTTGCTGGTTTGGCGAACAGGGCGGCCCATTGCACGCAGACCATCAAACGCCTGTGGTGACGTGACTTCGTGCACCAAGTGGCGGTCGATATACAGCAGCGGCGTTTCGTTTTCAGCTTCATAAACGACGTGAGCATCAAACAATTTTTGATATAAAGTTTTCGCCATGATCAGGCCTCCTGTGCGATAAAGCGGGCAATTGCATCGCCCATCTCTGAGGTTGAAATCGCTTTACCATCACCCGCTAAATCGCTGGTGCGGAAGCCTTGCTCTAATGCTTGATTAACAGCTTGCTCAACGGCGTTAGCCGCATCGTCTGCATTCAGGCTGTAGCGCAGCAGCAGGGCAAATGACAGAATTTGAGCAATAGGATTGGCAATGTTCTTTCCTGCGATATCCGGGGCAGAGCCACCCGCAGGTTCATACAGACCGAAGCCTTGTTCATTCAGGCTGGCGGAAGGCAGCATGCCCATCGAGCCGGTGATCATGGCGCACTCGTCCGACAAAATATCGCCGAAGATGTTGGAGCACAGCATGACGTCAAACTGCGACGGATCTTTAATCAGCTGCATGGTCGCGTTGTCGATATACATGTGATTCAGCTCGACGTCTGGGTAGTCTTTGCCGATCTCAGTAGCAATTTCGCGCCACAAAATAGAGCTTTGCAGCACGTTCGCTTTATCAATGGAGGTCACTTTGCCACGACGTTTGCGCGCGGCTTCGAAGGCGATACGTGCGATACGTTCGATTTCAAAGCGATGATAAACCTCGGTATCGAAAGCTCGCTCATGCATACCTTGGCCTTCTCGGCCTTTCGGCTGGCCGAAGTAGATCCCGCCGGTTAATTCACGCACGCACAGAATATCGAAGCCGCGAGCGGCGATATCGCTACGCAGCGGGCAAAACTCTTCTAATCCTTCATATAAGCGCGCTGGGCGCAGGTTGCTAAACAGTTTGAAGTGTTTACGCAATGGCAATAATGCGCCGCGTTCAGGCTGCTGTGCGGGCGGTAGGTTCTCCCATTTTGGGCCACCGACGGAGCCAAACAGAATCGCGCTGGCTTGTTCACAGCCTGCAATGGTGGCTGCGGGCAAAGGCGTGCCGTGCTTGTCGATGGCTGCGCCACCGACGTCATATTCGCTGGTAGAAATTCTCAGGCCAAAGCGCTGGCGCACGGCGTCGATGACTTTGTAGGCCTGCGCCATAATTTCTGGACCGATGCCGTCTCCGGGTAAAACGGCAATGTGATGTGTTTGGCTCATAATTAGATCGCTTCCTGATTAGAATGAGAAGGTGATGTTTGTGTTTGGTGGATGCGCTGTTTTTCTTTTTCGACCTGCTGCGCACGCCAGATATTATTCAGTACGTTAATCAACGCCTGAGCGGAAGACTCGACGATGTCGGTAGTAATGCCGACGCCGTGGAAGCGGCGGCCGTTGTAATTGGCAACGATATCAACCTGACCCAGAGCATCTTTGCCTTGGCCTTTTGCTGAAAGCTGATATTTAATAATATCAATGTCATAGCCAGCGATACGGTTGATAGCTTGATAAACAGCGTCGACAGGCCCATTGCCAGTTGCGGCTTCTGCGCTGATTTCTCCGCCGATGTTTAATTTCACCGATGCGGTTGCCATCACGCTGGTACCCGACTGGACGCTGAAGTAATCCAAGCTGAAGTGCTCAGGCTCTTCCTGCTGCTTATTAATAAAGGCCAGCGCCTCTAAGTCGTAGTCGAATACCTGCCCTTTTTTGTCAGCCAGTTTCAGGAAGGCATCGTATAAGGTGTCCAGATTGAAGTCGGTACCTTCCTGATAACCCATCTCTTCCATGTGATGTTTCACGGCAGCGCGGCCAGAGCGAGAGGTCAGATTCAGCTGTACCTGATTCAAACCAATCGATTCTGGGGTCATGATTTCGTAGTTTTCGCGGTTTTTCAGCACGCCGTCTTGGTGGATGCCAGAAGAGTGCGCGAAAGCATTAGAGCCCACAATGGCCTTATTACCCGGGATGGGCATATTGCACATTTGGCTGATGAATTGGCTGGTGCGGTAAATTTCCTGATGGCGAATATTGGTATGCACACCCAGCATTTCGGAACGTGTACGGATGGCCATGATGACTTCTTCCAATGCACAGTTGCCTGCTCGCTCGCCAATACCGTTGATTGTCCCTTCGACCTGACGTGCACCGGCCTGAACCGCAGTAATGGAGTTGGCGACCGACATGCCCAAATCGTCATGACAGTGAACGGAAATGATGGCTTTATCGATGTTAGGCACGCGCTCGTACAGATTGGTGATGATGCCACCAAATTGATAAGGCGTGGTGTAACCGACAGTGTCGGGAATGTTGATGGTGGTGGCACCGGCCTTGATGGCGGACTCAACGATGCGGCACAGATTGTCTAACGGAGTACGGCCCGCATCTTCGCAGGAAAACTCAACGTCATCCGTGTAGTTACGCGCACGTTTCACGGAATGCACCGCCATTGCCACGACATCCTCAAAGGATTTTTTCAGCTTTGATTCAACATGCAGCGTGGAGGTGGCCAAAAATACATGAATGCGGAAGGCTTCAGCGACGCGCAGCGCTTCAGCGGCGACATCGATATCTTTATCTACGCAGCGTGCCAGTCCGCAGACTCGGCTGTTTTTGATGTTACGCGCAATGGTTTGTACCGATTCAAAGTCACCAGGGGAAGAAACGGGGAAGCCAACTTCCATAACGTCAATCCCCATGCGTTCTAATGCCATCGCGATTTGCATCTTCTCTTTGACGCTCAGACTTGCTTGTAATGCTTGTTCACCATCGCGCAGCGTGGTGTCGAAAATAATCACTTGTTGGCTCATGCAGGTTGCTCCTCAATCGTTCTTATTTGTCGCGTTGCGCTGCTTTTGATGTAAAAAAAAGCCCGCGCATTTGCGCGGGCTTTCTTGTGTTTGGTTGGAATCAGTTTTGATTACCGCCCACAGGCTCACCGCGCATGCTGGATGCGAGAAGGAGGAGGCTGAGGAGGCGAGTCGTCTGGATCATGTGATTCCGCTCTTAATCTGGGTGAGTAATTTCAATACTTAAAGTGATACTGGATAGCTAAAGTCTTGTCAACGGGTATTTCAGTAGGTGAGAAAAACTCATATCCGATGGGCCTAGTGATAAATATTCTTCTTATGAAGTAGTACAGGATTGTGAGGTGTCTCAGAAATTTTAATGAAACATTAGTTGGCTAATTACGATAGGGCTGTTCTATAACTTGGTTTGTTTCGGTGATAACTAATTGGATGAGAAGCGTATTTTTTAAAATATACATACTTATTATTCTTTGTTAGTTAACTATTGCTTCCTTGAATTTTAAGTACAACTAAATCATTAATCACTAGAATGCATTGGTGTTGAATGAATGAAAGGTTGATGAGTGACAGATGGCCTTTTGTGTCATTTTAATTCTAAATAAATCAATTTGTATTTATTGCTGTGTTTATTTTTATAGCTAGGGATAGCGTTTAAAAATTCCCAAACTGGACGGCTGAGCGGGGTTTGAATTTTCGGCTGTTTTCATATCTTAATTAATTCGTGGTTTTATTTTCTAATCGCGATGCTGAAATATAAATTATATTAGGTGATGTATGTCAGTACAAAACGAAGCTATGTCTTTGGCCGAGAATGGAAGTACAGAACTGGTTCAACTCAGAAACGTTGACCTTAATTTGCTGACTGTCTTTGATGCGGTTATGCAGGTGCAAAATATCACGCGTGCGGCACATGCCTTAGGTATGTCTCAGCCCGCGGTGAGTAACGCTGTTGCTCGATTGAAAGTCATGTTCAACGACGAACTCTTCATGCGCTATGGCCGCGGTATCCAGCCAACGCATCGGGCATATCAGCTGTTTGGTTCGATTCGCCAAGCATTGCAGATTGTTCAGAATGAACTCCCTGGCGCTGGCTTTAACCCGCTAGTAAGTGAACGTGTATTTAATGTGGCGATTTGTAGCCCATTAGATATTCGACTAACAGCAAAGCTATTTAATCAAATTAAAGAGAGCGCATCTCACGTTCAGTTACATTTAAACTCATCAGTAAATGAAAATATTGAACGTAAATTACGCTATCAAGAAAAAGACTTCTTGATTAGCTACAGTCATTTTGAAAGTGAAGAATACTCTTGCGAACCTCTATTTAAAGATGAGTTCGTTTTAGCCGTATCTAAGAATCACCCAAGAATTAATAATATGGTCAGCTATCAGCAGCTATTGGTTGAGCAACATGCTGTTGTTGGTTTGAATTTATTCTCATCGCTAAGCCGTAGTTATTATGAGGCGAGTGAGTTAGCCCGTTGTGTTGCATATCAAGGTACCGATATGAACAGCGTACTGAGCGTGGTATCTAAAACTGAAATGGTGGCTATTGCCCCACGCTGGCTGGTTGAGGATTATGCAGAACACTTGAATCTTTCTGTGGTGTTACTCAGTGATTTGGAGAGAGAACGTACCTGCTATCTGAGCTGGCACCATGCCGCAGAGCGTGATAGCGGTCATCAATGGATGAAAGCCGTACTGAGTGACTTTGGTAGTAAATTTTAAACTTCATGTTTAAATAATTAAGTTAATAAAGAGAGAGCATTAAGCTCTCTCTTTGCATATCTGGGGTTTGTCGCGCTGGTAGTGGTTTATAGATGCTAATAGCGGTTTTATTAGTTTTTTATATTATTTTGAATTCTTTTCATTCGTGGCGAACGGACCCAGTATTTACATTATTCTCTGCCATAGCTTGATGGATAATTATTCAAGAAACCCGTCTTTACTCACATTTTGATGTTCAATAATCGTTGACCCTTCGGCTAGAACAGGTAGACTTCGGCGAAAAGAGCGCACAGCTGTAAGCTGAATAAGATTTTTCACTCATATCTTACTGCGACATCCATTCCGATAAATTCAATGAACTTCTTCTATGATCAATGAGTTAAATAAATATCATTTAGTTGAACGAATTCAGCAGCAGATCAAAACCATACCGCAGCGTGTTGCGTTACGTGAGTGGTCTGCTCAAGGCGAAACTTCATTTACTTGGCAACAGGTAGGGCGTCGGGTTGAGAAACTCGCGCTGGCACTGTGCGCTTTAGGCGTTGATGTGCAGGATCGCGTGGCTATTTTTGCTCACAATTCAGTTTCTTGGACCTTGGTTGATCTGGCTATTTTGCATCTGCGAGCAATAACCGTTCCGGTGTACTCCACAAACACCGCGGGACAGACCGCCTTTGTGCTTAATGATGCTGACGTGCGCATCCTGTTTGTTGATGGCCAATCTCAATATAATGCGGCGCTGGCTCTGCGTGGTGTTTGTCCGCAGTTAGAACGCATTATTGTTATGTCGGACAGCATTGACATGCAGGGCTGTGAAATCGCCTGCACACTTGAAGATTTCGCTGCTAGCGCACAAGAATCTTATTTGCCTCAGTTGGCTGAACGTATTGCACAAGCTGATATGAGCGATCTGTTCACGCTTATCTATACCTCAGGCACGACGGGCGAGCCAAAAGGCGTGATGCTTAATTACACCAATATGGGCGCGCAGCTTCGCTTGCATGATGAGCGTTTAACCGTAACGGCCGATGATGTTTCTCTGTGCTTCCTGCCGCTTTCTCACGTATTTGAACGTGCATGGAGTTTCTATGTCATGCACTCTGGGGCGCAGAATGTGTACCTTGGCGATACCAATCAGGTTCGAGAGGCGATGCAATCGGTGAAGCCTACCGTTATGTGTGCAGTTCCGCGTTTTTACGAGAAAATTTTTAGCGCTATTCATGAAAAAGTGGCTCAGGCGAAGTGGCATAAGCGTGCCATGTTCAAGTGGGCTATTTGGGTGGGGGAAAAATGTTTCCTGACCGAGCGTACTGGGAACAAACCAAGCCCTGCGCTGATCGCGATGCATAAGTTAGCCGACAAGCTAGTTCTCAGCAAACTACGTGGAATTTTAGGTGGGCGAGTGCGTTTTCTGCCAGCCGCAGGTGCAAAGCTGGATGATAATGTCATCCTGTTTTTCCAAGCGCTGGGTGCCAACATTAAATACGGTTATGGCATGACAGAAACCTGTGCCACGGTATCTTGCTGGGAAGAGAACGATTTCCGCTTTGGTTCTATTGGTAAACCATTGCCTGACGTTGAAGTCCGTATCGGTCATGAAAATGAAATTCAGGTACGTGGCCCTATCGTCATGTGTGGTTATTTTAACAAGCCGTTGGAAACCGCCGCGACCTTTACTGAAGATGGCTGGTTAAAAACCGGTGACGCAGGGGCATTAGATGAGAACGGTAATTTGTTTATTACCGAGCGCTTGAAAGATTTGATGAAGACCTCTAACGGTAAATACATTGCGCCACAGATGGTTGAAGGCACCTTAGCGCAGGATCGTTTTATCGAGCAGGTTGCGGTTATCGCCGACGCGCGTAAATTTGTGTCTGCGCTGATCGTTCCGTGTTTTGAATCTTTGGAAGAGTACGCTAAGTCGATCAACCTGAAATATCACGATCGCTTAGATCTGCTGCGTCATAGTCATATCGTTGAGATGTTTGAGTTACGCCTGCGTGAAATGCAGAAAGGCTTAGCCAAATTTGAGCAGGTTAAACGCTTTACACTGCTGCCAGAGGCTTTCTCCATGGAACAAGGCGAGCTGACACCAACGCTTAAACTGCGTCGCAAGATTATTAACTCGCGTTACCAGATGGAAATCGAATCCATGTATTTGGAACGATAGTTGTAAACTGATCGTTGTAAACTGATTTTGCTCACCGGCCAGTATTTTTACTGGCCGTTTTGTTTTCTCAAACGGTCCTAACGTATTTTGGCGTGAGAGAATGATTTAGTTCTGTAATTTGGCTGAGCGCAGCGATAAGCGCGGAGCTAATTCCATAACTCTCAGCGTTTTATCCCTAAAAAATGGCTGAATACAGCAAGGTTGTCACTTCCTCTCTTTTCCCCACAGGTTTGTCGTTTGCGCACTTGTTATTCCCACGTTAAGGTAATGAATCAAACACAACACACAAAAAAACAGGGATCCACCCTGAATATGATACCTACGCAAAGTCAGCCTGGAGGCAAACCCATGGAGATGTTGTCAGGAGCCGAGATGGTCGTTCGATCGCTAATCGATCAGGGCGTAAAGCATGTATTCGGTTATCCGGGCGGGGCCGTTCTTGATATTTATGACGCCCTGCACACGGTTGGAGGAATTGAACACGTCCTCGTGCGCCACGAACAGGGCGCAGTGCACATGGCCGACGGATTTGCGCGTGCGACCGGAGAAGTGGGCGTGGTGTTGGTGACTTCAGGTCCTGGGGCAACAAATGCTATCACCGGTATTGCGACCGCTTATATGGACTCGGTTCCGATGGTCGTTATTTCCGGACAAGTCGCCACGTCTCTGATTGGTAATGATGCCTTTCAGGAGTGTGACATGGTCGGGATTTCACGCCCGGTGGTGAAGCACAGTTTTTTAGTGAAGCATACTGAAGATATTCCAACCATTATCAAAAAAGCTTTCTATTTGGCCTCGACAGGGCGTCCGGGGCCGGTCGTGGTTGATTTGCCCAAAGACATCATGAATCCGGCGATCAAACTGCCGTATTCGTATCCTGAAAATGTCAAAATGCGCTCGTACAGCCCGACGTTGCAAGGGCATCGTGGCCAGATTAAGCGCGCGCTACAAACGTTGCTGGCGGCGAAACAGCCGATTATTTATGCCGGTGGCGGCGTGATTAGCTCAGGCTGTCATGAGGAACTGCGCCAGTTAGCCGAACGCTTGAATATTCCAGTGACAACTTCACTGATGGGCTTAGGTGGGTTCCCTGCATCTCATGCTCAAAGCCTCGGCATGCTGGGTATGCATGGCACTTACGAAGCTAATATGGCGATGCACAACGCTGACGTTATTTTTGCCGTCGGTGTGCGTTTCGACGATCGTACCACTAACAATCTGGCAAAATACTGTCCTAATGCGACAGTGCTACATATCGATATCGATCCTACCTCGATCTCCAAAACCGTTGATGCTGATATTCCGATTGTGGGTGATGCCAAAGAGGCGTTGGCGACTTTCTTGGAGCAGCTAGGGCAGAAAGAAGCCAAGCAAGATTTCGATGGCCTGCGTGATTGGTGGCAAAACATTGCTCAATGGCGTGCCCGTAAATGCCTGAGCTATGACACGACCAGCGGCCGCATTAAACCGCAGCAGGTTATTGAAACTCTCCACCGATTAACCAAAGGTGAAGCTTACGTTGCTTCGGACGTGGGTCAGCACCAGATGTTTGCCGCCTTGTACTACGGTTTTGATAAACCGCGCCGCTGGGTGAATTCGGGAGGCCTAGGCACCATGGGCTTTGGCCTACCGGCTGCGCTGGGGATCAAATTAGCCTTGCCGGAAGAAACTGTAATTTGTGTCACCGGCGACGGCAGTATCCAGATGAACATCCAAGAGCTGTCAACGGCGCTGCAATATGATTTGCCAGTTGTGGTGGTGAATCTTAACAACCGCTTCCTTGGCATGGTTAAGCAGTGGCAAGACATGATTTATGCCGGGCGTCATTCACAGTCTTACATGGAATCATTACCGGATTTTGTGAAGCTGGCTGAGGCTTACGGGCACGTTGGGATCGCTATCCGCACGCCTGATGAACTGGAAAGCAAGCTGGAGCAGGCGCTGGCGGTGAAGAATCGTTTAGTGTTTGTCGACGTGACCATTGATGAAACTGAGCACGTTTATCCAATGCAAATTCGCGGTGGATCAATGGACGAAATGTGGTTAAGCAAAACGGAGAGGACTTAATAATGCGCCGGATTTTATCTGTATTACTGGAAAACGAATCAGGCGCACTGTCCCGCGTGGTCGGCCTGTTCTCTCAGCGTGGCTATAACATTGAAAGTTTGACCGTAGCCCCTACGGACGATCCCACGCTTTCGCGTATGACGATCCAAACCGTCGGCGATGCGAAAGTGCTTGAGCAAATTGAAAAACAGCTCCACAAACTGGTCGATGTGCTGCGCGTGAGTGAGTTGGTGCAGGGTTCGCACGTTGAGCGTGAAATCATGTTAGTGAAGCTACAGGCAACGGGCTACGGACGTGAAGAAGTGAAGCGTAGCACCGATATTTTCCGCGGACAGATTGTGGATGTCACTGCGGCGCTTTACACAGTTCAGCTAGCTGGCACCAGCGATAAGCTCGATGCCTTCCTAAGTGCCGTGCGAGAGGTTGCTGAAATTGTTGAAGTCGCTCGTTCAGGCGTGGTTGGGGTATCTCGTGGTGACAAAATAATGCGTTAACACAGGTCAATTTTCTGCGTAATAGTGCTATTTAGGGGCTCAGCTTTGTGCTGGGCCTCTTACTTTTTCTTATTTGCTGATGCCATTCAGCAAAAGCGGTTGCTCCTTTCTTCTTTATGCGGTTAGATCATTTGTATCGATGGCCATTCGGTCTTCTTAATTAATTTGATGCGTAAGGGGATAACGTGAAGTTGGATGAAATCGCGCGTCTTGCTGGAGTTTCGCGGACGACGGCCAGTTATGTCATTAACGGTAAGGCCAAACAGTACCGTGTGAGTGATAAAACGGTTGAAAAAGTGATGGCTGTGGTACGTGAGCATAACTATCATCCAAACGCCGTGGCTGCAGGTTTACGTGCTGGCCGCACCCGTTCTATTGGGCTGGTCATTCCTGATTTGGAAAATACCAGCTACACCCGCATTGCAAACTATTTGGAGCGTCAGGCACGTCAAAGAGGCTATCAGCTGTTGATCGCCTGCTCAGAAGATCAGCCAGACAATGAAATGCGTTGTATCGAGCACCTCTTACAGCGTCAGGTTGATGCCATTATTGTTTCAACCGCGCTGCCGCCGGAACACCCGTTCTATCAGCGCTGGGTCAACGATCCTTTGCCGATCATTGCGCTGGATCGCGCGTTAGATCCTGAAAACTTTATTAGCGTTGTGGGAGCCGATCGTGAGGATTCTGAGATGTTGGCGGAAGAATTACGCAAATTCCCAGCTAAATCGGTTCTGTATCTCGGGGCTTTGCCTGAGCTGTCGGTGAGCTTTTTACGCGAGCAGGGATTTCGAGACGCATGGCGTGACGATCCGCGTGAAGTGCAATATCTTTACACCAATAGCTACGAACGTGATGCTGCAGGCGTGGCGTTCTCTAATTGGCTGAAAGATAATGAAATGCCACAGGCTTTGTTCACTACGTCATTCCCGCTTCTGCAGGGGGTTCTGGATGTCACGTTGAAGCATCATGGTCATTTGCCAACCGACCTTGCGATCGCCACCTTTGGTGACAATGAACTACTGGATTTCCTCGATTGCCCCGTTTTGTCGGTGGGACAGCGCCATCGTGATATCGCCGAGCGCGTACTGGAATTAGTGTTAGCGAGTTTGGATGAACCGAAGAAGCCGAAAGCGGGTTTAAGCCGAATGCGCCGTGTACTGCTCAAACGTGGCCGTCTTAACCGAATGTAACGCCGAAAGAATTAAGTAAAAAATAAAACGATGAAGTGAGAATGCGCCGGTGCTAAACCGGCGCTTTTTTTATGCCTGTACTTTATTGACTCGCACTTTATTGTTATGGACAGACACTTTAAACAGCCTGCGGCAATAATCTAAAAAATAGCCGTAGGCGACACCCATTGCCATAGATACCACGGCGTTGCTGGTGACCGCCGCGATAATTTGCGCGCCGTCGGCACCCACAGACCACAAAATAATGGCATATACCGGCGACTGAAAAGAGACATAGGCAACTAGGTCAGCCACGATTTTTGCAGCTCCTGTTGGGCTATAACGCTGTGACTGACGAATAAACCAATCACGATATATTCCATAGGGCCAGGCAATAAGAATATTGACCGGAATGGAAAGTAGGCGAGATGACAGTGATTGGCTAAAGCTCATTCCTGATAGAAAAACTTCAATCACCATACCGACGATGAAGGAATAAACCACCAGTGCAAAAATATCGGCGGCGGCGCTGCGAGCACGAGAATCGGATGAAAACATAACGGCTAACTCCATATTGAAACTAGTCATTAACGCTGGGTTTATGCGATCATAATGGTTATATGAGCTACTTATTTTTATACAAGTAGCATACATGTTTGATCTGTGTTTTTTAACTAGTGAAAAATTTTTATTTAAAGATGGATTTGCTACAAAAGGCTGCGCAAATGGCAAGGGTAGGCAAAACGCATGATTTCTCACCATGGCGTTAATTTTTATGTTTTTATTCAATTTGTTGGGTGAAAATCGTACAGTACAAGAAATCGGGTCATTTATGCTGTTCTAATAATGGTCTGAATAAAATAAAAATGAATATTTGAGAACTATCTGAGGTAGAAAAAATTGTGCGAGGGAATTACTCAATTACTTTTGAAAAAAGGTAGTTAGATAATTAATCCTCAAACCGATTATTATCTCGGGATAAAGTGAGATAAAATAGTTGTCAGAAAAATTATGTTGAATAGTAATTAAGTTATTTTATTGATTTTTAAAGGTTTTTTTAATTTCCAGACTACGATTAGCTTGCGGCAAATTAGCTTTCTATTTACTACTGTAAAGCGTATGTAAATTATACAAGACATGTTCAAAATGAGAGCTATATTGCAAAGTCTGGTTAAATTTTAATTTTTGGTAAAAGTTTTGTGTTTCTCGTTAGTAACACTCCCTTCCAAGAATTTCCCTTAATTTATCATGATGTTAATTTTATTATTTCTCTTTCAGAGTTTTCGTAGTGATTGGTTTTAATTTCACTTCAGGCAAAAATAATCCCAAACCGCATCCGCTCTGGCTTGACAAGGTTTTCCTACCCTCCGTAAACTTCCTTATGTGGGAATTTGTGGTGTAAAGTGGTGAGATGGGGCAACGAGGGGTAATTTGGGTATGTTTCGTGGCGCAACAACCATCAACCTTGACGGTAAAGGACGCTTAGCGGTTCCAATGCGCTATCGCGAATTACTGCTTGAGGAATCGCAAGGTCAAATGGTTTGCACCATCGATCTCCACCAGCCATGCCTGTTGCTTTATACCCTTCCGCAGTGGGAAGTGATTGAACAAAAACTATCGCGTCTTTCGAGTATGAATCCTGTCGAGCGTCGCATTCAGCGTCTGCTGCTAGGTCATGCCAGCGAATGCCAGATGGATAGCGCCGGTCGATTGTTGATTGCAAGTACGTTGCGTCAGCATGCTGGGCTTACAAAACAAGTGATGCTAGTTGGGCAGTTCAATAAGTTTGAACTGTGGGATGAAGAAAACTGGTATCAACAGGTCAAGGAAGATATTGACGCACAACAGACCGCAACGGAGCCTTTATCCGAGCGGCTACAGGATTTGTCGTTATAGTCATGTCAGAAGAAAATTACCAACACAAGACCGTGTTGCTGGATGAGGCTGTTAATGGCCTCAATCTGCGCAGTAACGGCATTTACATTGATGGCACTTTTGGTCGCGGTGGTCATTCACGTCTTATTTTGTCCCAGCTTGGGCCAGAAGGACGCTTAGTGGCTATCGATCGTGACCCGCAGGCTATTGCCGCCGCAGCAGAAATCACCGATCCACGTTTCTCTATCGTTCATGGCCCGTTTTCCGATATGGCGAACTATGTACGTGAACTCGGCCTAGAAGGCCAAATCAATGGCGTTCTTCTCGATTTGGGCGTTTCCTCTCCACAGCTCGATGACGCCGAACGCGGCTTCTCTTTCATGCGAGATGGACCATTGGACATGCGTATGGACCCAACGCGTGGTTTGTCCGCGGCTGAATGGCTGATGAAAGCAGAAGAAGAGGATATTGCTTGGGTGCTGAAGACGTTTGGCGAAGAGCGTTTTGCCAAGCGTATTGCGCGCGCCATCGTGGAGCGTAATCGCCTAGAGCCAATGACCCGCACACATGAGCTGGCAACGCTGATTGCAAACGCTAGCCCATTCCGTGAAAAACACAAGCATCCGGCAACGCGCAGCTTCCAAGCGATTCGTATTTATATCAACAGCGAACTGGAGGAGATCGAACGTGCACTGAACGGCGCGCTGGAGATTCTGGCCCCAGAAGGTCGCCTGTCGATTATCAGTTTCCACTCGCTGGAAGACCGTATTGTAAAACAGTTTATTCGTCACCATAGCCGTGGACCACAGGTCCCTGCGGGTATTCCTTTGACAGAGGCGCAGCTGCGCAGTCAGGGCGGACGTAAGCTGAAGGCATTGGGCAAAATGAAACCGAGCGGTGAGGAAGTTAACGTTAACCCACGTGCTCGTAGCTCGGTGCTGCGCTTTGCCGAAAGGACGACAGAATGATTGGCAATGAGCGCCATACGCTAGTTGCCGTTATCGGCGGAGATATTCTCCGCCACGGTAAACTGCCTCTGATCCTATTTATCGGTGTTTTGGTATCTGCAGTGTTTGTGGTGACGACCACGCACAAAACGCGCTTGCTGACCGCACAGCGTGAGCAACTGGTGCTTGAACGCGATGCTCTGGATATTGAGTGGCGCAACCTGATCTTGGAAGAGAATGCGTTGGGCGATCACAGCCGTGTCGAGCGTATCGCCACAGAGAAGTTGCAGATGCAGCACGTAGATCCATCTCAAGAAAACATCGTTGTTAAGCAATGAGTTAACAGTGTTTTCAACAAACCACCTTCGACGTAGGTAAATGTGTAATCAATGAAAGCAGTGCGACCCGGAAAGTTAAAGCGTCAGGAAGATCAGGCCAGCTTTGTCAGCTGGCGTTTTGCGTTGCTCTGTGGGTGCATATTTATTGCCTTGATGGGTTTGTTAGGCCGCGTGGCCTATTTACAGGTGATTAATCCCGACCGCTTAGTGCGTGAAGGCGATGCGCGTTCTTTGCGTACACAGCCTATTCTGACTTCGCGTGGGATGATTAGCGATCGTGCTGGCCGACCGTTGGCCGTGAGCGTGCCCGTTAATGCGATTTGGGCCGACCCGAAAGAAGTGAACGAACGCGGTGGTATAACGCTGGATTCACGTTGGAAGGCGCTGGCCGATGCGTTAGAAATGCCGCTGGATAAAATGGCTGCGCGTATCAATGCCAACCCTAAAGGGCGATTTGTCTACCTAGCTCGTCAGGTGAATCCGGCGATGGCTGATTACATCCATAAGCTGAAGCTGCCGGGTATTTTCCTCAAGCAAGAATCCCGCCGTTATTATCCTGCAGGGCAAGTAACCGCTCACATCATCGGTGTTACTAACATTGATGGTCAGGGAATCGAAGGCGTTGAAAAAAGCTTTGACCGCTGGCTAACCGGTCAGCCGGGTGAACGTACCGTCCGTAAAGACCGTTTCGGCCGCGTGATTGAAGATATTTCCTCGGTGGATAGCCAAGCCGCACATAACTTGGCGCTTAGTATCGATGAACGTCTACAGGCGCTGGTTTATCGTGAGCTGAATAACGCGGTGGCGTTTAACAAAGCAGAATCCGGTACTGCTGTGCTGGTTGACGTAAATACCGGTGAAGTGCTGGCGATGGCCAATAGCCCTTCGTATAACCCAAATAACTTAACCAATACGCCAAAAGAAACCATGCGTAACCGCGCGATCACCGACATCTTTGAACCGGGTTCCACGGTGAAGCCGATGGTGGTAATGACCGCGTTACAGCACAACGTGGTGAAAGAGAATAGCGTACTGAATACGCTCCCTTATTTTGTTAACGGGCATCAGATTAAAGACGTTGCCCGTTACTCAGAACTCTCCATTACGGGGATTCTACAGAAGTCGAGTAACGTCGGTGTATCAAAGCTGGCGTTAGCGATGCCGTCCTCTGCGCTGGTAGAAACTTACTCGCACTTTGGATTGGGTAAGGCGACCAATTTGGGGCTGGTCGGAGAAAGCAGTGGCATGTACCCAAAAAAACAACGGTGGTCTGACATAGAGAGGGCCACCTTTTCTTTCGGATATGGGCTAATGGTAACGCCGTTACAGCTAGCGCGTGTCTATGCAACGATTGGCAGCCTCGGGATTTATCGCCCGCTGTCGATTACCAAAGTCGATCCACCGGTTCCGGGCGAACGCGTATTCCCTGAGCCCATCGTTCGTACGGTTGTGCACATGATGGAAAGCGTTGCACTGCCGGGTGGTGGGGGAACTAAAGCAGCAATTAAAGGCTATCGCATCGCGATTAAAACAGGGACCGCGAAAAAAGTCGGTCCAGATGGCCGCTATGTAGACAAATACATTGCTTATACCGCTGGCGTTGCGCCAGCAAGTAATCCTCGATTTGCTCTGGTTGTGGTGATTAACGATCCGCAGGCAGGGAAGTATTACGGTGGTGCGGTATCCGCTCCGATCTTTGGCGCTATCATGGGCGGCGTTCTGCGCACCATGAACGTTGAGCCGGATGCGTTGCCCACGGGTGATAAAAACGAACTAGTGAACAATAAAAAAGAGGGTTCAGGTGGCAGATCGTAATTTGCGCGCGCTTTTGGCTCCTTGGGTAGCAGATGCTCCGGAGCGCGTTTTGCGAGAGATGACATTAGACAGCCGCGTTGCGGCTGCGGGTGATCTGTTTGTGGCGATCGTTGGCCATGCGGCAGATGGTCGCCATTATATTCCGCAAGCGATAGCGCAAGGCGTTGCTGCAGTCATCGCTGAGGCAGATGGGGAAGCAGAAGATGGCACTGTTCGTGAGAGCCACGGCGTTCCCGTTATCTACCTGAGTCAGTTAAACCAGCGCTTATCTGCGCTGGCAGGACGCTTTTACCATCAGCCGGGTGCTGATTTGCGCTTAATCGGCGTAACAGGAACCAACGGCAAAACGACCATTACCCAATTGTTGGCACAGTGGGGCCAGCTGTTAGGCGAAACCAGTGCGGTAATGGGGACGGTGGGCAATGGACTGCTGGGGCAGGTTCATCCAAGTGAAAACACAACCGGCTCTGCGGTTGATGTGCAACATTTGCTGCGCAGTTTGGTCTCTCAAGGCGCCACGCTGGCGGCGATGGAAGTTTCTTCCCATGGTTTGGTGCAAGACCGCGTTGCCGCTCTGCCGTTTGCTGCATCGGTATTCACCAATCTGAGCCGTGATCATCTGGATTACCATGGTGACATGGCGCATTACGAACAAGCCAAGTGGCTGCTGTTCTCCACCCACCATAGCGGTGAAAAAGTTATCAACGCTGACGATGAAGTCGGTCAGCGCTGGTTGGCTAAGTCTCCTGATGCCGTTGCCGTAACCATGGAACTGCGTTTGCCAGAAAATTGGTCTGGGCGCTGGGTTTCAGCGACCGACGTTGATTACCACGACGGCGGCGCAAGCATCAGCTTTGACTCATCGTGGGGTAAAGGCTTGCTGGAAAGCCGCTTGATGGGCGCATTTAACGTCAGCAATTTGCTGGTCGCTGCCGCTACCATGTTGGCTCTTGGTTATCCTTTGGATGCTTTGTGTAAAAGCTCCGCTCAATTGCAGCCTGTGTGTGGCCGTATGGAAGTGTTCACTGCTCCCGGCAAGCCAACCGTCGTTGTCGACTATGCGCATACGCCAGATGCATTAGAGAAGGCGCTTGAAGCGGCGCGTTTGCATTGCAAAGGCCAGCTGTGGTGCGTGTTTGGCTGCGGTGGCGATCGCGATAAAGGTAAGCGCCCACTTATGGGAGCGATTGCTGAGCAATATGCCGACCGAGTCGTTGTTACTGACGATAACCCGCGTAGTGAAGAGCCTCGTGCCATCATGACTGATATTCTGAACGGTATGCTTGATGCAGGCCGCGCACAGGCCGTTTCTGGCCGTGCTGAAGCCGTCACCGGTGCCATCATGCAGGCGAAGGCCGATGATGTGATTCTCGTGGCAGGCAAAGGCCATGAAGATTATCAACTGGTTGGTAATCGCCGTTTAGATTATTCAGATCGCGTGACCGTAGCACGCCTGCTGGGGGTGATAGCATGATCCCTGTATCTTTGCAGGCTATCGCCGAGGCGGTTAACGGCCAGTTGATTGGCACAGACACGCAAATTAGTGATGTTGTGACCGATACGCGCAAGCTGACCGATGGCTGCTTGTTTATCGCGCTGAAAGGCGAAAAGTTTGATGCCCATGATTTTGCGGCCGATGCCGTGAATCAGGGCGCTGGCGCTTTGCTAGTAAGTAAACACTTACCTATTGATGCTCCGCAAATTGTGGTTGCTGATACGCGCATTGCGCTGGGGTTGCTGGGCGCATGGGTTCGTCAGCAAATGCCAGCTCGCGTTATCGCGCTTACCGGCTCATCAGGCAAAACGTCGGTGAAAGAGATGAGCGCGGAAATTCTGCGTCAGTGCGGCAACGTGCTGTATACCTCCGGTAATTTTAATAATGACATTGGCGTACCGCTGACGTTATTACGCCTTGAGCCACAGCATGAATATGCGGTGATTGAGCTCGGCGCCAACCACGTGGGCGAAATTGCCTATACGGTAGATTTAGTTAAGCCAGAAAGTGCCTTAGTCAATAATCTGGCTGCGGCGCATTTGGAAGGTTTCGGTTCCTTAGCCGGCGTTGCCAAAGCCAAAGGTGAGATTTTTGATGGTTTAGCCGCACACGGTACAGCCATCATCAATGCTGATAATAACGACTGGCCGCATTGGCAAGAAAAGATTGCTAACCAGCGCGTCTGGCGTTTCTCTCCGCAGGCCGCTGAGTCCGTCGATTTCTTTGCCAGCGATGTACGAGTGACACATCAAGGCACCGAGTTTGATCTGCACACGCCGTTTGGTACTGCGTCGGTGGTTCTACCGTTGCCGGGCCGCCATAATATTGCGAATGCGCTCGCGGCGGCTGCGCTGACGATGTCGGTGGGCGCAACGCTTGAGAATGTGCGCAACGGATTACGCGAACTCAAAGCGGTTCCCGGACGCTTATTCCCGATCCGTTTGAACGCAGAACAGTTGATTCTTGATGATACCTATAACGCCAACGTGGGCTCAATGACCGCGGCAGCGCAGGTGTTGGGCTCAATGCCTGGCTATCGCGTCATGGTGGTGGGTGATATGGGCGAGTTGGGCATTGAAGAAGAAGATTGTCATCGTCAGGTGGGCATTGCGGCTCGCGAGGCGGGAGTTGATAAAGTGCTGAGCGTTGGCCGTTTAAGCCATCTCATCAGCGAGACCAGTGGTTGTGGTGAACATTTCACGGACAAAACGGCTCTGATTGAGCGCCTAAAAAACCTGTTATGCGAACATGCGGCGATCACCATTTTAGTTAAAGGTTCACGTAGTGCCGCTATGGAGCAGGTAGTACGAGGCTTATCTGTGCAGGAATTGCAGGAGAATCAATCATGTTAGTCTGGCTGGCCGAACACTTGGTCAAATATTATTCCGGCTTCAACGTCTTTTCCTACCTGACGTTTCGCGCCATTGTCAGCTTGTTGACGGCGCTGTTCCTGTCATTGTGGATTGGGCCACGAATGATTGCTCGTCTGCAAAAAATGTCTTTTGGTCAGGTTGTTCGTAACGACGGCCCTGAGTCGCATTTCAGCAAGCGTGGTACGCCAACGATGGGCGGTCTGATGATCCTGACCTCCATCACCATCTCGGTGTTGATGTGGGCATATCCCTCTAACCCTTACGTCTGGTGTGTATTGTTTGTATTGCTTGGCTATGGCGTTGTCGGTTTTGTTGATGACTATCGCAAAGTGGTACGTAAAAACACCAAAGGTCTGATTGCGCGCTGGAAGTACTTCTGGCAGTCGGTGATTGCGCTGGTGGTTTCCTTTGCCATGTACTCAATCGGTAAAGGGACTCCGGCAACCGAGCTGGTGGTTCCGTTCTTCAAGGATGTCATGCCGCAGCTGGGTCTGCTGTATATCCTGCTGAGCTACTTTGTGATCGTGGGTACCAGTAACGCCGTTAACCTCACCGATGGTTTAGACGGATTGGCTATTATGCCTACCGTTTTCGTTGCGGCGGGGATGGGGCTAGTCGCTTGGGCGACCGGTAACATGAACTTTGCTGCTTACTTGCACATTCCGTATCTGCGCCACGCCGGTGAACTGGTGATTGTCTGCACGGCAATTGTCGGTGCAGGGCTTGGATTCTTATGGTTTAACACCTATCCGGCTCAGGTCTTTATGGGTGATGTCGGTTCGCTCGCTCTGGGTGGTGCGCTGGGTACGATAGCGGTGCTGCTGCGTCAGGAATTCCTGCTGGTGATTATGGGCGGCGTGTTTGTGATGGAAACCCTCTCGGTTATTTTGCAGGTGGGCAGCTTCAAACTGCGCGGCCAGCGAATTTTCCGCATGGCGCCAATCCATCATCACTATGAACTGAAAGGCTGGCCAGAACCTCGCGTTATCGTGCGCTTCTGGATTATCTCTCTGATGCTGGTGCTGATTGGCCTAGCAACCTTGAAGGTGCGTTAATATGGTGGACTATCAGGGTAAGAAAGTCGTCATCATTGGCCTCGGGCTTACGGGCCTGTCATGCGTTGATTTCTTCTTGGCTCGTGGCGTAACGCCGCGTGTTATCGATACCCGTATTTCTCCACCGGGGCTGGATAAGCTGCCGGAAAACGTCGAGCGTCACTTGGGAGATATGAACCAAGAGTGGCTGCTGGATGCCGACCTCATCGTTGCAAGTCCCGGAATTGCACTTGCTTCCCCTGCGCTCAGCGTGGCGGCAGAAGCAGGTGTTGAGATTGTGGGTGATATCGAGCTGTTTTGCCGCGAAGCGCAGGCCCCAATTGTGGCTATTACGGGGTCTAACGGTAAAAGCACCGTGACAACCTTAGTGGGCGAAATGGCTAAATCAGCAGGCTGGAACGTTGGCGTGGGGGGCAATATCGGTTTGCCTGCGCTGATGCTGCTTAAGCAAGAGTGCGATCTTTACGTGCTTGAACTCTCTAGCTTCCAGTTAGAAACCACCAATAGCCTGCGAGCGGCTGCGGCCACGATCCTGAATGTCACCGAAGATCACATGGATCGCTACCCGCTCGGATTGCAGCAATATCGTGCTGCCAAGCTGCGTGTGTATGAAAATGCCAAAGTTTGCGTGGTTAACTCCGACGACGCACTCACGATGCCGATTCGCGGTGCGGATTCGCGCTGCGTGAGTTTTGGTGCCGACGTGGGTGATTATCATCTGAATCGCCAGCAGGGTGAGATTTGGCTGCGCGTGCGCGGTGAAAAAGTGCTCAATACACGTGAAATGAAAGTCACCGGCAAACATAACTTCACCAACGCATTGGCTGCGTTGGCGCTGGCCGATGCCGTTGGTATTCCACGTGCTTCAAGCTTAAAAGCACTAACGACGTTTACCGGTTTGGCACATCGCTTCCAGCTGTCATTGGAGCATAACGGCGTGCGTTGGATTAATGATTCCAAAGCCACCAACGTTGGCAGCACTGAAGCGGCGCTCAATGGCCTGCACGTTGACGGCACTTTGCATCTGTTGCTCGGCGGCGATGGTAAATCAGCAGACTTCAGCGCATTGGCGCAATACCTGCAAGGCGATAACGTGCGTTTGTACTGTTTTGGCCGAGATGGCGCGCAGCTCGCTGCTTTGCATCCTGAAATTGCCGAGCAGACAGAGACCATGGAACAAGCCATGCGGATAATCGCTGCCAAGGTGAAAACCGGCGATATGGTTCTGTTGTCTCCGGCCTGCGCTAGCCTTGACCAGTTTAAAAACTTTGAACAACGCGGCGACGAATTCAGCCGTTTAGCCAAGGAGCTTGGCTGATGCGTCTGCGACTCCCGCGGTTACCGCGCCCTAAATTCTCGTTGCCGCATTTTGGCTTAATCACGCGTTTGCGTGAGTGGGTGATGGGGGCGGGCGAGAGCGATGCGGCGATGGTGGTGCTGTACGATCGTACCTTGCTCTGGTTGACCTTTGGTTTAGCGGCGATTGGCTTTGTGATGGTGACATCAGCATCCATGCCAATTGGCCAGCGTTTAGCAGACGATCCTTTCCTGTTTGCAAAACGTGATGCCTTGTATCTGGCATTGGCGTTTGGATTGGCCATGGTGACGCTGCGCGTGCCGATGGAAATCTGGCAGCGCTATAGCAACGCGTTATTACTGATGGCCGTTGCGATGCTGCTGATTGTTCTCGTGGTCGGGAGCTCGGTGAACGGTGCTTCGCGTTGGATTGCGTTTGGTCCACTGCGTATTCAGCCCGCAGAGATCTCTAAGCTAGCGCTGTTTTGCTATCTCTCCAGCTATCTGGTGCGCAAAGTTGAAGAGGTTCGTTCGAACTTCTGGGGCTTCTGTAAACCGATGGGTGTGATGGTGGTATTAGCGGTGCTGCTGCTGGCTCAGCCTGACTTGGGCACGGTGGTGGTGCTATTCGTTACCACGTTAGGTTTGCTGTTCTTGGCGGGTGCCAAGATGTGGCAATTCTTAGCCATTATCGGCTCCGGTATTTTTGCCGTTGTGCTACTGATTATTGCCGAACCGTATCGTATGCGCCGCGTGACGTCGTTCTGGAATCCATGGGCCGATCCTTTCGGCAGCGGTTACCAGCTAACGCAATCGCTGATGGCTTTTGGCCGCGGTGAATTCTGGGGACAGGGCTTGGGTAACTCGGTGCAAAAACTGGAGTATTTACCTGAGGCGCACACCGACTTTATTTTCTCAATTTTAGGCGAGGAACTTGGGTATTTCGGTGTGGTTCTTGCTTTGTTAATGGTATTCTTCGTCGCTTTTCGTGCTATGTCCATCGGACGTCGTGCGTTAGAGGCAGATCAGCGTTTTTCCGGTTTTTTAGCCTGCGCCATCGGTATTTGGTTTAGTTTTCAGGCACTGGTTAACGTTGGGGCTGCCGCAGGGATGTTGCCGACGAAAGGTCTGACGCTGCCGCTAATTAGTTACGGTGGTTCCAGCTTGCTGATTATGTCGACCGCATTGGTATTACTGTTACGCATTGATTATGAAACTCGTCTGGAAAAAGCACAGGCGGTAGTAAGGGGTTCCCGATGAGTAGCAACGCTGATCATCAACAGAATAAACGCCTGATGGTAATGGCGGGTGGCACCGGGGGTCATGTGTTCCCTGGTTTAGCTGTCGCCCATTATTTGCAGGCCCAAGGATGGCAGGTGCGTTGGTTAGGCACCGCCGATCGAATGGAAGCCCAGTTGGTCCCACAGCACGGTATCGAAATCGATTTTATTCAGATTTCTGGCCTGCGTGGTAAAGGATTGAAGGCCCAGCTAGGCGCGCCAATCCGCATTTTTCGCGCGGTCTGCCAAGCTAAAGCCATTATGAAGGCCTACAAGCCAGACGCTGTTTTAGGCATGGGTGGATATGTTTCAGGCCCAGGCGGTTTGGCTGCGTGGCTGTGCGGTGTTCCTATTGTGCTGCATGAACAAAATGGGATTGCGGGTTTAACCAACCGCTGGCTGTCTAAAATCGCTAAGCGTGTATTGCAGGCTTTTCCGGGCGCGTTTCCGAATGCGCCAGTGGTGGGTAATCCAGTGCGTGAAGACGTTCTGGCGTTGCCGACTCCACAGCAGCGTTTAGCTGGCCGTATGGGGCCGATTCGAGTGCTGGTGGTTGGTGGCAGCCAAGGGGCTCGCATCCTGAACCAAACCATGCCGAAAGTTGCTGAACAACTGGGAAACAGAATTACGCTGTGGCATCAAGTAGGGAAGGGCGCTTTGCCAACGGTATTAGCCGACTATGAAAAAGTCGGTCAGACGCAGCACAAAGTGACTGAGTTTATTGATGACATGGCGGCGGCCTATGACTGGGCAGACGTCGTAGTATGCCGCTCAGGCGCTCTGACGGTTAGCGAAATCGCGGCCGCTGGGCTGCCAGCATTGTTCGTACCGTTCATGCATAAAGATCGCCAACAGTATTGGAATGCGTTGCCGCTAGAAAAAGCAGGTGCTGCAAAAATCATTGAACAACCACAGTTGACCGTGGAGTCAGTGACGGCGACGTTGGCAGGATGGGATCGTCAAACCCTGTTAGAAATGGCAGAGAAAGCTCGCGCTGCCGCAATTCCCGATGCGACTGAACGTGTCGCCGCCGTGATTTGTGAAGTTGCGAAATAATTTACCGCTGAGCGGGTTGCTAGTTGTTAGCACCGGCCAAAATGACAGAACTGAGAAACAGTGAATAAGAACGTAAATACTCAACAACTCGCGAAACTGCGTACCATGGTGCCTGAGATGCGTCGCGTCCGGCACATTCACTTTGTCGGCATCGGCGGTGCTGGCATGGGCGGTATTGCCGAAGTGTTGGCTAATGAAGGCTATCAAATTAGCGGTTCTGATTTAGCGCCGAACCCCGTCACGCAGCAGTTAGCCGAACTGGGGGCGCAGATCTACTTCAACCATCGCCCTGAAAACGTCAAAGACGCGAGCGTGGTAGTAGTTTCGACGGCGATTTCTGCGGATAACCCAGAGATCGTTGCGGCGCGTGAAGCCCGTATTCCCGTTATTCGCCGCGCTGAAATGCTGGCCGAGCTGATGCGTTTTCGTCATGGTATTGCCATTGCGGGCACTCATGGCAAAACAACGACAACGGCGATGGTTTCCAGCATTTATGCGGAAGCGGGCTTAGATCCAACGTTTGTAAACGGTGGTTTGGTTAAAGCTGCAGGAACGCATGCGCGTTTAGGTTCTAGCCGTTATCTGATTGCCGAAGCGGACGAAAGCGATGCATCCTTCCTGCATTTACAGCCGATGGTTGCCGTGGTGACCAATATCGAAGCCGATCATATGGATACTTACCATGGCGACTTCGAGAACCTGAAGCAGACGTTTATCAATTTCCTGCATAACCTGCCGTTCTATGGCCTCGCAGTGATGTGTATTGATGATCCTGTGGTGCGTGAATTACTGCCGCGCGTAGGACGTCACATCATTACCTACGGTTTTAGCGATGATGCGGATGTGCGTATCGAGTCCTATCAGCAAAATGGCGCACAAGGCACTTTCTTTATCTGTCGCCAGGATAAGCCTCGTTTAGCCGTAACGTTAAATGCGCCAGGCCGCCACAACGCCCTGAACGCGGCAGCAGCCGTTTCTGTTGCCACCGAAGAGGGGATTGCGGATGAAGACATTCTACGTGCGCTAGAAGGCTTCCAAGGCACCGGGCGTCGCTTTGATTTCCTTGGCGAGTATTCGCTGGAGAATGTGAACGGCAAAGAAGGTAAAGCTATGCTGGTGGATGACTATGGTCATCACCCAACCGAAGTGGACGCCACAATTAAAGCTGCTCGCGCGGGATGGCCGGATCGCCGTTTGGTGATGGTATTCCAGCCGCACCGTTTCACGCGAACTCGCGACCTGTATGATGATTTTGCGAATGTGTTGTGTCAGGTTGATGTTTTATTGATGCTGGATGTTTACTCCGCCGGTGAAACGCCAATTCCGGGGGCCGATAGCCGCTCCCTGTGCCGCACCATTCGTAGCCGTGGCAAGTTAGATCCAGTACTGGTGTCTGACGCTGCAACATTGCCAGCAACGCTGGCTCAGTTTTTAGAAAATGACGACCTGATTTTGACTCAGGGCGCCGGAAATATTGGCAAAGTGGCGCGGACTTTGGCTGAGCAGAAATTGCAGCCGATTAACGTTGACAGAACAAGTACGGATGAAAAACATCATGGCTGAGAAAGTTGCTGTATTACTGGGTGGTACCTCCGCAGAGCGTGAAGTCTCTTTACAGTCAGGCCAAGCAGTTCTTAATGGTCTGAAAGAGGCGGGTATTGACGCGCATCCGGTGGATATAAAAGACTTCCCTGCGACACAATTAAAAGACGCGGGCTTTGATAAGGTCTTTATCGCTCTGCATGGCCGTGGTGGTGAAGATGGAACGCTGCAAGGGGTTCTGGAATTCCTGCAACTGCCTTATACCGGCAGCGGCGTAATGGCTTCGGCGCTGACCATGGACAAACTACGTACCAAGCTGGTTTGGCAGGCGTCTGGCTTACCGGTATCTCCTTTTGTCGCCATCAGCCGTGACCAGTTTGATGAAGGCTTAACCCAAGAAATGTTGGTTGAGCTGAATGCGCTCGGTTTACCGCTGATTGTTAAGCCGAGCCGCGAAGGTTCAAGCGTCGGTATGAGTAAAGTAAGCGATGTCAGCGAGTTTGATGACGCGCTGGTCGAAGCTTTCCGCCATGACGACGACGTGCTAGTTGAGAAGTGGTTAAGCGGCCCTGAATACACCGTGGCTTTCTTGGGTGAAGAGATTTTACCGTCAATTCGTATACAAGCGCCGGGAGTCTTCTATGATTATGAAGCTAAGTACTTGTCGGATAAGACTGAATACTTCTGCCCAAGCGGTTTGAGCGAAGAGCGCGAACGTGAACTGGCTGAGCTGGCGCGTAAGGCCTATAAATCGCTGGATTGCAGCGGCTGGGGACGCGTAGACGTTATGATGGACGCTGACGGAGAGTTCTATTTGCTGGAAGTGAATACGGCACCGGGAATGACCAGCCATAGTCTGGTACCAATGGCGGCGCGCCAGTATGGGTTGAGCTTCTCTCAGCTAGTTGCCCGCATCTTGGAGCTGGCTAACTGATATGTCGCAGGCAGCCCTGAACACTCGCGACCGTGAACCGACCGGTTCTGGCCAACGCCGTAGTGGTGCAGGTCTGCGTCGCAGTAATGGTATTCGTTTGTTTGGTATGATTTTTTTACTAATCATACTGGGTTCAATAGTGGTTAGTGGCTGGATGGTGGTGAGCTGGATGAAAGACGCCAGCCGCATGCCGCTTTCCAAGCTGGTAGTAACCGGTGAGCGTCATTTCACGAAGAATGACGATATTCGGCAGGCGATTTTGTCGTTGGGTGCTCCGGGCACGTTCATGACGCAAAACGTCGATGTTATCCAGCAACAGATTGAGCGTTTACCGTGGATTAAGCAGGCCAGCGTGCGTAAGCAGTGGCCTAATGAACTCAAGATCCATTTAGTGGAGTATGTTCCGGTCGCGCGTTGGAATGACCTACGTTTGGTCGATGCCGAAGGCAAATCGTTCAGCGTGCCAGCAGAGCGTACAGTGCAGCAGAAAATGCCGTTGCTGTATGGCCCAGAGGGCAGCGAAAATGATGTGCTGGAAGGCTATCACTCAATGAGTCAGGAACTGGCGAAGAATAATTTTAAGCTGAAAATGGTGTCAATGAGTGCACGCCACTCATGGCAGCTAGGTCTGGATAACGACATTCGTCTTGAGCTGGGGCGTGATGATCCTTCTGGACGACTGGCGCGGTTTGAGGAACTTTATCCCGCGTTACAGCAGCAGGCGCAGGCAACCAATCAACGTATTAGCTACGTTGATCTGCGCTATGACACCGGCGCCGCCGTGGGATGGGCTCCAGCGCCGCTTGACCAGCAGACACAGCAAAACGCTAATCAGCAACAGAATCAGGCACAGGTTAAACAACAATGATCAAGTCGACGGACAGAAAACTGGTAGTTGGACTGGAGATCGGAACGGCGAAAGTAGCCGCTCTGGTAGGGGAAGTTCTGCCCGATGGCATGGTCAATATCATCGGTGTGGGCAGTTGCCCATCCCGTGGCATGGATAAGGGCGGTGTTAACGATCTGGAATCCGTCGTTAAATGCGTCCAACGCGCGATTGATCAAGCCGAACTGATGGCAGATTGCCAAATTTCTTCAGTCTATTTGGCTCTTTCTGGCAAACATATCAGTTGTCAGAACGAAATAGGGATGGTTCCTATTTCCGAAGAAGAAGTGACGCTGGAAGATGTAGAGAATGTGGTTCATACCGCGAAGTCTGTTCGCGTGCGTGATGAGCACCGCGTTCTGCATGTTATCCCGCAGGAATATGCCATCGACTATCAAGAAGGCATCAAAAATCCGGTTGGCCTTTCTGGCGTGCGTATGCAAGCTAAGGTTCATCTGATTACCTGCCATAATGATATGGCAAAGAATATTGTCAAAGCAGTTGAGCGCTGTGGGCTTAAGGTCGATCAACTGATTTTTGCGGGACTTGCAGCGAGTTATGCTGTATTGACCGAGGATGAGCGCGAACTGGGCGTTTGTGTGGTAGATATCGGCGGTGGCACCATGGATATGGCAGTCTATACCGGTGGAGCACTGCGTCATACCAAGGTTATCCCATATGCAGGTAACGTGGTAACGAGCGATATTGCCTATGCATTTGGAACGCCTCCAACTGACGCCGAAGCGATTAAAGTGCGTTACGGATGCGCGATGGGGACGTTGGTCAGCAAAGACGAAAGCGTCGAGGTACCAAGTGTTGGTGGACGTCCACCGCGCAGCTTGCAGCGTCAGACGCTCGCTGAGGTTATCGAACCACGTTATACAGAACTGTTAAATCTGGTGAATGATGAAATTCTGCAGTTGCAGGAACAGCTTCGCCAGCAGGGTGTCAAACATCATCTGGCAGCAGGGATCGTGTTAACCGGTGGTGCCGCGCAGATCGACGGATTGGCAGCGTGTGCACAACAGGTTTTCCATACGCAAGTACGTATTGGACAGCCTCTGAATATCACTGGCCTGACAGATTATGCGCAGGAACCTTACTACTCAACGGCGGTTGGGTTGCTGCATTACGGAAAAGAGTCGCACCTTAGCGGTGAGGCTGAAGTAGAAAAAAGAGCTTCAGTGGGCAATTGGTTCAAGAAAATCAACGGCTGGCTGAGAAAAGAGTTTTAATGTTTAAAAAAAGAGATCATCCTTACGCGTTATGATCTCGAAGCGACAGGCACAAAACGGAGAGAAACTATGTTTGAACCAATGGAATTAACCAATGACGCGGTGATTAAAGTCATCGGCGTCGGCGGCGGCGGTGGCAATGCCGTAGAGCACATGGTGCGCGAGCGTATCGAGGGCGTAGAGTTCTTCGCCGTTAACACGGATGCTCAGGCGTTGCGTAAAACAGCTGTCGGCCAAACCATTCAGATCGGTAGTGGTATCACTAAAGGTTTGGGTGCGGGTGCAAACCCTGAAGTCGGTCGTAACTCTGCAGAGGAAGACCGTGAAGGTCTGCGCGCTGCATTGGAAGGTGCTGACATGGTCTTCATCGCAGCCGGTATGGGCGGTGGTACAGGCACTGGTGCTGCGCCCGTTGTGGCTGAAGTAGCCAAAGATTTAGGTATTCTGACTGTTGCCGTGGTGACTAAGCCTTTCAACTTTGAAGGCAAAAAGCGCATGGCGTTTGCAGAACAGGGTATTGCTGAACTGTCCAAACACGTGGACTCCCTGATCACTATTCCGAACGATAAGCTGTTAAAAGTTCTGGGTCGTGGTATTTCCCTGTTAGACGCATTCGGCGCGGCTAACGACGTACTGAAAGGTGCGGTGCAGGGTATTGCGGAACTGATTACACGCCCAGGTCTGATGAACGTCGACTTCGCGGACGTGCGTACCGTCATGTCTGAAATGGGTTATGCCATGATGGGTTCGGGTATTGCCTGCGGTGAAGACCGTGCGGAAGAAGCGGCTGAAATGGCTATCTCTTCTCCACTGTTGGAAGATATCGATCTGTCTGGTGCGCGCGGCGTGCTGGTTAACATCACTGCGGGCTTCGACCTGCGTTTAGATGAGTTCGAAACCGTTGGTAACACTATTCGTGCATTCGCTTCTGACAATGCAACCGTAGTTATCGGTACTTCTCTGGATCCAGAGATGAACGATGAACTGCGTGTGACCGTCGTTGCGACCGGCATCGGCATGGATAAGCGTCCTGAGATTACACTGGTAACAAGCAAACAGGCTCCACAGCCGGTTATTGACCAGCGTTATCAGCAGCACGGCTTGTCTCCGTTACCACAAGAAAACAAACCTGCAGCGGCCAAAGTCGTTAACGACCAAACCGCTCAGGGGAGCAATAAAGAACCAGATTATCTGGATATTCCAGCCTTCTTGCGTAAGCAAGCTGACTAATTTACTCAGATATTTGGCATCTCCGCTCTTTGTGCTAAACTGTCCCGCCGCCCTTAGTATAAAGTTAACTTTGCTAAAGGTGGTTGGATGGATAAACACTGCGAGATAAAACGATGATCAAACAACGGACATTAAAACGTATTATTCAGGCGACTGGTGTCGGTCTTCATACCGGCAAGAAGGTCACACTGACTATGCGCCCAGCCGCGGCTAACACCGGGGTCATCTATCGTCGCACTGACTTGAATCCACCGGTTGATTTTCCGGCTGATGCAAAATCCGTGCGTGATACCATGCTCTGTACTTGCCTGGTTAATGAGCATGACGTACGTATTTCTACCGTAGAACACTTAAACGCTGCTCTGGCAGGTTTAGGTATCGACAACTTAATTATTGAAGTTGATGCGGCAGAAATTCCTATCATGGATGGCAGCGCCAGTCCTTTCGTTTATCTGCTGTTAGAAGCGGGTATCGAAGAGCTGAACTGTGCGAAGAAATTCCTTCGCCTGAAGCAGACTGTGCGTGTTGAAGATGGCGATAAGTGGGCTGAACTGTCTCCGTATAACGGTTTCAGCTTAGACTTTACTATCGACTTCAATCATCCAGCGATTGATTCCAGCTCACAGCGTTACCGGATGGATTTCTCCGCCGAATCGTTTGTGCGCCAAATTAGCCGTGCGCGTACTTTTGGTTTTATGCGTGATATCGAATATTTACAGTCCCGTGGTTTGTGCCTGGGCGGTAGTTTCGATTGTGCCATCGTAGTGGACGATTACCGCGTTCTTAACGAAGATGGCCTGCGTTTTGAAGACGAATTCGTTCGTCACAAAATGCTGGATGCGATTGGTGACTTGTTCATGTGTGGACATAACATCATTGGTGCGTTCACCGCATTCAAATCAGGTCATGCATTGAACAACAAACTGTTACAAGCAGTATTGGCTAAGCAGGAAGCTTGGGAATACGTAACGTTTGAAGATGATGCCGAAATGCCAATCGCATTCCGCGCACCAACAACAGTTTTGGCTTAACGCCTACTGTTTCTGATCACGACTGGCGGAGTTAGTACTCTCTCCGGCTAATGAAGCCAGTCGTTCTAATTTTTATTCCTGCTTAAATCTTCTATTAGCGCTTTATTCCCTGCTTTAATTCTTCATAATCAAACTACTATGATGTAAACGCATCATTATTATTGTTTCTATCGAGTGGTATTGATGAATCCTGATGTGGATTGATAATAATAATGGTAAAATCTGCGGCCTATGTGTAGTGGAAATACGGAAATCTGATGTGATTGGTATTCTCAATCGTTGGCGACAATTTGGCAGACGCTATTTTTGGCCGCATCTCCTATGGGGGATGGTCGCGGCTACGCTTGGTGTGCCTACTGCATTAGCGAATACCGAACAGACTAAAGTTGCCGATCCTTCTACCAGCTTGCAGCGTTTAATCAACGCCCATAACACGAATGAATTCGCCTGGCTTCAGGCCAGCAAACGCCGCGGTAGTTTTCAATCCGTGGATTATTGGCATCAGCATGCGCTGCGCACGGCGATTCGGCATCTAAGCTATCGCATGACCCCGCAGGCAGCGACGAGTGAGCCCGTCAATGATATCAAGGCTGGTGAGCTGCATGCTCAGCAGCTGGTGTTACTCAGTTCTTTAAGCTCGCTGTTAACGCTACAGCCGGCTATCACGCCTTCTACCCCCGTTTTATTGATGCCTGAGTCGGATACTGCGCCTATCGCGCATAAGCCAGCACTCTGGGTTGCTCAGGTTCAGGGCATTCGTGCCGGACCCCAGCTACGCCATATCTAATTGTTTTTTATACCATCTCATCACTATAAAATTTGGGCGATCGTCAAGCATCGCTCCCTAAGAGATATTAAGAATTATGTTAATTAAATTATTGACCAAGGTTTTTGGTAGCCGTAACGATCGTACGCTGCGCCGTATGCGCAAAGCTGTAGCACTGATTAATCAGATGGAACCGGAGATGGAAAAACTCTCCGACGACGAGCTGAAAGCAAAAACCAATGAGTTCCGTGAGCGTTTGGCAAAAGGCGCAACGGTAGAAAGCTTGTTGCCAGAAGCTTTTGCGACCGTTCGTGAAGCGAGTAAGCGCGTGTTTGGTATGCGTCACTTCGACGTTCAGCTGTTAGGCGGTATGGTTCTGAATGACCGCTGTATCGCAGAAATGCGTACTGGTGAAGGTAAGACCCTGACCGCAACCCTGCCGGCATATCTGAATGCGCTGAGCGGCAAAGGCGTACACGTTGTTACCGTGAACGACTACTTGGCACAGCGTGATGCCGAAAACAACCGTCCACTGTTCGAGTTCCTCGGCCTGTCTGTTGGTATCAACCTGCCTGGTATGACCGCACCAGCGAAACGCGCCGCTTACGCCGCTGATATCACCTACGGTACTAACAACGAATACGGCTTTGACTACCTGCGCGACAACATGGCGTTTAGCCCTGAAGAACGCGTTCAGCGCAAATTGCACTATGCGCTGGTGGATGAGGTTGACTCCATTCTGATCGATGAAGCGCGTACGCCGCTGATTATCTCTGGCCCTGCAGAAGACAGCTCCGAGATGTACATCCGTGTGAATAAACTTATTCCTAAGCTGATCCGTCAGGAAAAAGAAGACTCTGATACCTTCCAAGGTGAAGGTCACTTCTCCGTTGATGAGAAAAGCCGTCAGGTTAACCTGACCGAACGTGGTCTGATCCTGATTGAAGAGATGCTGGTTGAAGCGGGCATCATGGAAGAAGGTGAGTCTCTGTACTCTCCGGCTAACATTATGCTGATGCATCACGTTACCGCGGCATTGCGCGCACACGTGCTGTTTACGCGTGACGTTGACTACATTGTTAAAGATGGCGAAGTTATCATCGTCGATGAGCACACCGGCCGTACCATGCAAGGTCGTCGCTGGTCTGATGGTCTGCATCAGGCGGTTGAAGCGAAAGAAGGCGTTGAGATCCAAAACGAAAACCAAACGCTGGCTTCTATTACCTTCCAGAATTACTTCCGTCTGTATGAAAAATTAGCCGGTATGACCGGTACTGCTGATACTGAAGCATTCGAATTCAGCTCTATCTACAAACTGGATACCATCGTTGTTCCAACCAACCGTCCAATGATCCGTAACGATATGCCTGATCTGGTCTACATGACTGAAATGGAAAAAATCGGTGCGATTATTGAAGATATCCGTGAATGTACTAAACGCGGACAGCCAGTGCTGGTGGGTACTATCTCGATTGAAAAATCAGAAGTGGTTTCTCAGGAGCTGACTAAAGCGGGTATCAAACACAACGTATTGAACGCCAAGTTCCATGCGAAAGAAGCAGATATCGTGGCCAACGCCGGTCAGCCTGGCGCGGTAACTATCGCAACCAACATGGCCGGTCGTGGTACTGACATTGTGCTGGGCGGCAGCTGGCAGACTGAAGTCGCTGATCTGGTTGAGCCTACTGACGAACAGATTGAAGAAATCAAAGCCGCGTGGAAAATTCGCCATGATGCAGTTCTGGCAGCGGGCGGTTTACACATCATTGGTACCGAGCGTCATGAATCACGCCGTATCGATAACCAGCTGCGTGGCCGTGCGGGCCGTCAGGGTGATGCCGGTTCTTCTCGCTTCTACCTGTCTATGGAAGATGCCCTGATGCGCATCTTCGCTTCTGATCGCGTTACCGGCATGATGCGTAAATTAGGTATGAAACCAGGCGAAGCCATTGAGCATCCTTGGGTGACCAAAGCAATCGCCAATGCGCAGCGCAAAGTTGAAAGCCGTAACTTTGATATTCGTAAGCAACTGCTGGAATATGATGATGTGGCCAATGACCAACGCCGTGCGATCTACACCCAGCGTAACGAACTGCTGGACGTAAGCGACGTTAGCGAAACCATTACCAGCATCCGTGAAGATGTGTTTAAAACCGTGCTTGATACCTATATCCCACCGCAGTCACTGGAAGAAATGTGGGATATCGAAGGCCTGCAAGAGCGTCTGAAGAATGACTTTGATTTGGAAATGCCAATCAAAGAGTGGCTTGATAAAGAGCCTGAATTGCATGAAGAAACTCTGCGTGAACGCATTTTCCAGCAGGCCGTTGAAGTTTATCAGCGCAAAGAAGAAGTTGTTGGCGTAGAAATGATGCGCAACTTTGAGAAGGGCGTGATGCTGCAAACGTTGGACTCCCTGTGGAAAGAACATCTGGCTGCCATGGACTACCTGCGTCAGGGCATCCATCTGCGTGGTTATGCGCAGAAAGATCCTAAGCAAGAATATAAGCGTGAATCCTTCGCGATGTTCGCGTCTATGCTGGAATCGCTGAAATACGAAGTGATCAGCGTGCTGAGCAAAGTTCAGGTGCGTATGCCAGAAGAAGTTGAAGCAATGGAACAACAGCGCCGTGAAGAAGCTGAACGTCTGGCCCGCCAGCAGCAGCTTAGCCACGTAGATGATGCCACTCTGGTTGCGCAGGATTTGGCTTCTCAGACAGGCGAACGCAAAGTTGGGCGTAACGATCCATGTCCTTGCGGTTCTGGTAAAAAATACAAACAGTGTCATGGTCGCCTGCAAGGCTAATCATTTAACGCTGTGAACATCATTGTTATCAAGGGATACGCTTTGGCGTGTCCCTTTTTCTTACCTTATCAGGTAAGAATGTCATCAGAAGGAATAAGCTATGAGCCTGAAACATTTGCACATTGCAGTGGGTATTATTCGCAATGACGAAGGGGAGATTTTCATTACTCAGCGTGGCAGCGACTCACATTTATCCGGCCTGTGGGAGTTTCCCGGCGGAAAAATTGAGGTTAATGAGAGTCCAGTTCAGGGATTGCAGCGTGAGTTATTAGAAGAGACGGGGATTGAAGTATTGGACAGTGAACTGCTGTACCAGCTGGATCATCGTTTTAGCGATCGTATTGTCACGCTCTATTTCTACTTGGTTAAGTGTTGGAATAACACGCCATACGGGCGAGAGGGCCAGCCAATGCGTTGGGTGCACCAGCATCAGCTGAAAGCTGAAGAGTTTCCCGAGCCTAACAAGCCGGTTATCGAACAGCTTAACAAGGCTTAACACTTAACGAAACTTAGATGGCGTAGGAAAACCTACGCCTGTGAACGCATTACTGCTCTTCACTCCAGTCATCACTTTCTGAAAGATCTGGATTACTCGGAATGCGCTTCTCTTCATCCGCCCATTCGCCAAGATCAATCAGCTGGCAGCGTTTGCAGCAGAATGGACGATAAGGGCTTTGCTCACCCCAAATTACGGATTTGCCGCAGATAGGGCAGTTCACCGTCATTACTTCATCTTTCATTTTCTATTTCCTTTCGTGCTCACTTTTTTGAGAACGCTTCAGCGTTGTGAGCCTTTAGTGCATTTTTAGCAGCAGGCTAGTTCAAACTGCAAACGTTCTGGAACAGAACCCTGCTCACTATCAAGTGGTAAGAAGCGGATCGCAAAACGGGTTTTGTGCCCGGAAACTTGCGGGTACACCTGCAAATTCAAAGCAATATTCATTCGCAGCAGGTCGGCATCTTCCGCGTTATCCTGATAAAAACCGTTGAGACTGATCATCGGTTTAAAAACGCCAGAGTTACGGATTAAGTTTAGGATTAACGTCAGCGTTGCGGATAATGGTTCAAGGGAAGTGAGCCAAGAATCGACCAGTTCGTCGCGGACTTCTTGCGGCTGATGCAGCCAAATGTGCAGTGTAGGAAGGTCAAAACTACAGCAACCACCGGGGATACCCAAACGCTGACGAACCAAGGCGATGAGACGATCTTCTCGCAGCTGTTGGCCAATACGCGGCGCAGCCATCAATGTGGCGGCCTGATTTTTCAGTTGGTTACGTAATTGGCGGATCATCTCCTGATCGACGCCGGGAACTTCAGTCCATTGCAACAGTTTACGCTGTTGGCGTTCAAGCTCTTTTAATAGCTCGGTGCGCACTTCGCCGCGCTCCAATACATCGAGCAGATCGGCCGTGGTACGAAAAAAGGCGAGAGCGCCAGTGATATCTTGTAGATGTCTATGTTGCTGTAATTGCTGAAGTAAGAAATCGATTCGTAGCCAAGTACGCATCTTTTCATTTAGCGGATGTTCAAACAAAACAGTCGTAGATGTATCACTCATGGTGTGGATCCTGTTGGGTCGCTGCCGCCAGATCTAGATAGTGACGATGCAGTGAGGCAACGCGCGGCGCGATGGTTTCAGGGCTACCGCTGTTCTCAATAATATCATCAGCATAGGCTAAACGCTGTGCACGTGTGGCCTGGGCTGCCAAAATGTTTGCGGCTTGTTCGCGAGAAACACCGTCGCGAGCCATCGTCCGCTGAAGCTGTACTTCAGGATCAACGTCAACTACCAAGACGCGCTGCGCTCGTTGAGTTAATCCATTTTCAATCAGCAGAGGAACCACCCATAAAGCATAAGGGGTATCAATCGTGGTCAGTTGACGCTGCGTCTCTTGATGAATCATGGGATGCAGCAGGCTATTGAGCCACATTTTTTCCTGCGGTTGATTAAAAATAATTTCTCGCAGCAATGCCCGATTTAATGAGCCATCATCCAGCAATATTTTTTGACCGAAATGTGCGGCAATTTTTTGTAGCGCGGGAGCGCCAACGGCGACAACCTGCCTGGCAATGACGTCGGCATCAACAACGGGAACGCCCAACTGACTGAACGCATCCGCGACAGTGCTTTTACCACTGCCGATCCCTCCGGTTAATGCAACGATATAGGTCATCATGCCACCTTTTCATAGCAAATTAGCGCATCAATGCTTGCTGACTAACACCTTAATTAACCCACTATGGGTGCGAGAAATAAATGCCATGCGAATCATAATGGTCCTAGCGCCAAGTGCAAGCAAGGATCTTATTGGCTCGACTATTTTGAGAAAAAAACAGGCAGAGTTGTAAGGTTTACGCTTTTTTATGCAGAAAAATGTGATCTGGAAGGGAGGAACTGGCTCGGATAAATTTATGGGAGTGTAACCTAAATTTTGATGAAAAAGCAGTCTTGTCGAGGTGGAATTCTTGCGTATGATAACGTCACTGGAACTGGCGTCATGCAACAGCCAATCGTTTGTATGATTGCATTCCCTGCGAATCGTCGCCGTTAACCAGGAAACCAAACACATGCGTATTGAAGAAGATCTGAAGTTAGGCTTTAAAGATGTCCTGATCCGCCCTAAGCGTTCAACCTTAAAAAGCCGTTCTGAAGTTGAGCTTGAGCGTGAGTACACCTTTAAGCATTCAGGATGGAAGTGGTCCGGCGTTCCGGTTATCGCAGCCAATATGGACACGGTAGGCACTTTCCGCATGGCAGAAGCGCTCGCTTCTTTCGATGTGCTGACCGCAGTTCACAAACATTACACCGTAGAACAGTGGCAGCAGTTCGTTCAGCGTTCGTCTGAAAGCGTACTGCGCCATGTTATGGTTTCTACCGGTACCTCTGAAGCTGACTTCCTGAAGATGAAGCAGATTCTGGCCTTATCCCCATCGCTGAAGTTTATCTGTATTGACGTTGCTAATGGTTATTCAGAGCACTTCGTGGCCTTCCTGCGTAAAGCGCGTGAAGCATGCCCAGATAAAGTGATTTGTGCGGGTAACGTTGTTACCGGTGAAATGGTCGAAGAGCTGATTTTGTCCGGCGCAGACATTGTAAAAGTCGGCATCGGTCCGGGCTCCGTGTGTACCACGCGTGTGAAAACCGGCGTTGGTTATCCACAGCTGTCCGCCGTGATTGAGTGTGCCGATGCTGCGCATGGTCTGGGTGGGCAAATTGTATCCGACGGTGGTTGCACCGTGCCGGGTGATGTGGCTAAAGCTTTCGGCGGTGGTGCTGATTTCGTGATGCTGGGTGGGATGCTGGCAGGGCATGATGAATGCGAAGGCCGTGTCGTTGAAGACGAAAGCGGTGATAAGTTCATGTTGTTCTATGGCATGAGCTCTGAGTCTGCCATGAATCGTCACGTTGGCGGTGTTGCGGGCTACCGTGCAGCAGAAGGTAAAACCGTGCGTCTCCCGCTGCGTGGCTCGGTAGATAACACCGTTCGTGATATCTTGGGTGGCCTACGTTCAGCTTGTACCTACGTTGGCGCAGAGCGCTTGAAAGAGCTAACCAAGCGCACGACCTTTATCCGCGTTGCGGAGCAGGAAAACCGCGTTTACGGTTCCAACTAAGTTAGCACTCTAAATGCAGCCATTCTGTTGATACAGAGTGGCTGTTTTGTTTTATGCCTTCTTTGCCCGTTATCATTTCTTATTGCAATACACTGCCCAGTTGAAAAATCGGGAGATACATTGCAAGCACTAAGCCACCGACCACAATCCCCATAATTACCATCATGATGGGTTCTATCATCTGCGCCAGCGCGTCGCTCAGGCTATTAGCTTGATGCTGATAATGCTGTGCCAAGCGCGACATCATGTGGTCAAGCCCACCGGATTCTTCACCCACCCGTATCAGTTGAAAACACAGTGTTGGAAATACTGACTGCTGCTTTATTGCCAAGCTTAGGGCATCTCCCTGTTGTAAATTCTGGCTCACATTTTCGACCGCCTGCCGAAAAATAGGATTCTGCTGCGCCTGAGTCGCATTTTCTAGCCCTTTCAACAGCGGTAATCCTGCCTGTTGGGTCATAGCGAGGCTGAAAAAAAGTTGGCTAAGATTTGCTGTTGATATCAAACGACCGATGATGGGCAACCGTAATAGCATTCGCTGTGTTTGAATTCGGAATGACGGCGAACGCTGATAACGCCATAGCGTCAGAAGCACTGCCGAAGAGATAATCCCAATAATCGACGGTGCATGCTGAATCAGCACCTGAGAGCAAGCCATCAATGCACGCGTGAATGCAGGCAAGGGGGCATTAAAGCTTCGATAGAGATCGGAAAATTGTGGCAATACCCAAACCAGCATAATGACGATCACAATGAGTGTGACGCTGAGTAAGAGAGCGGGGTAGCGCAACGCTTTGCCGATCTTGGCCTTGAGCTCGGCTTGGCGCTTCTGTTGCTCTGCCAGCGCGAAACAGCTTTGATCCAGCCGTCCTGTCAATTCTGCCGTGGCAATGGTTTTGCTATACATAGGAGGAAAGATATCTGGGAACGTGACCAGCGCCTCTGACAGAGGAATACCCATACTAACCTGCTGTGCGAGTCGTTGAAGTAAACACCGCCAATGGCGATGTGGATGATCTTCTGACAGCATCAATAGGCATTTAGCCAAAGGCAATCCCGCATGCAGTAGTGTTGCTAGCTGTTCGATGGAGTGAATGCAATCTGTATTCTTCCACGCTAAAGGACGCAGGCGATACTGCCGCTGCATTTTCAGTGGTATGAGCCCCTGTATCTGTAGCTGAAAAAGTGCCTGTTATTTTTGCTTTGCGAGACAGACGCCCGTTAGCAATTGCTGCGCTGGGTCTATCGCTAACCATGTAAAGAGCGCATAAGTCATCTGTTTTCACCGTACCTTGTCAGCATAATGCCCACCCAATACACGCACGACTTCTGCCAGCGAGGTTTCTCCTCGATGAGCGAGCTGAAGACCAGCCTGCCACAGCGATACAACGCCCTGTTGCTGTGATAGCGTGTGAATGTCTAGAGCGGAGGCTTGAGCGAGCAGTGCGAGTTGGATCTCGGGTGAAATTGGCAGGATTTCGTAGACGGCTTTTCGACCATAGTAACCGTTAAAGCAGTGTTCGCAGCCAGCGGCTATCCAGTGATGAAACTCATCGCCTTGCCACTGGCTGGGGGTGAGTTTTTGAGCGGTAAGATCGCGTTGGCGACAATGCTGACAGAGCTTGCGTACCAAGCGCTGTGCGATAACAACGCTCAGGCTGGCGGCGATAAGATAGGGCTTAACATTCAACTGAGATAAACGTACCAGCGTTTCGCTAGCAGAATTGGTATGCAGTGTGGATAGCACCAGATGACCGGTTTGCGCTGCATTAACAGCGATCTCAGCCGTCTCAGCATCGCGAATCTCACCGATCATAATGACATCAGGGTCTTGGCGTAGCAGCGCGCGTAGGACGGTGGTAAACCCGAGTGCGGCTTTGGTATTAATTGCGGTTTGGTTGACGCCTTCTAGCGGTGACTCAACCGGATCTTCTACGCTACAAATGTTGATCTCTGGTGAGCGTAAATAGTTAAGGCTGCTATAAAGCGTGGCTGTTTTTCCACTCCCCGTTGGTCCTGTGACTAAAATCAGCCCTTGGGGTTTGCTCAGTGCGGATTTAAACGTGCTAAGTGCTCGGGGTTCGAACCCTAAGCCGTCGAGCTCAAAAGGCTGGACCCCATCTTGAACCTGACGCAGCACCACTTTTTCACCGAGCCGAGTGGGTAGGGTAGAAATACGGAAGGTTGTGCTCTGTGAATTTAGCGCGATGTTAAGTTGTCCATCCTGTGGAATACGACGTTCCGCGATATCAAGCTCAGCCATCACTTTGAGCCGAGGAATAATACGCAGAGTGTCGCTGCCGTTCGGGAGCGGCAGCGGCTGCAATACGCCGTCAATGCGCAGGCGAACGTTTAGGCTGTTTAGTTTCGGTTCAAGGTGAATGTCAGAGGCTCTTCGCTTGAGCGCTTGCTGAATAATATATTCCAGTAGCTGCTTGGTTTTAACATCATCACCGGTGCCGTCTGGCGAGTTTAGCGCTGTTGCATGATGTTGCTGGGCTGACTCTAGCTGGGCTACTCCCCAACGATGCCAAACTACGGATTTCCCGCTGGCGAATTTTATTGCGTCAACGAGTTTGCTGGGAGCCACGGCGTGAGGCCCAGCGATCTGAATCGCGTGGCTATCTTCTTCAATCATGACGCAGCCAAATTGGTGGCATAGCTGCTCAATATGCCGCCGGTTCACTGGGTGTCTCCTGCGGATGGAAAGCGTAGAACTTGATCGCAGGCGGTGACAAGTGAGCTGTTTTCACCTGATGCCTGACAGTTTTTTTGCCAGCTCAGATCGCCGCTCGTGCTGTCTAACTGCGGTGTGAGCGATGCCGTGAGTCCGTTTAACGCCTGTTGCCCTACCGCAGTGATAACGCCTTGGGACACGTTAAGGGTGCTGACATACGTCGTACTTTTGCTTTGGGGAATACCACTTGCCCCAATGTTGCATTCAGAGAGGCTGCCTTGCTCCAGAGCGCACAGTTCAATCGCCGTTTTATAGGGCATCATGGCCTGCAACATATCTGTCATCGCCGCTTTTTGAATATAGCTTTGGTACGCTGGAATTCCTGCGGCACTAAGAATGGCGATGATGGCGATCACGACCATTAGCTCAATAAGCGTAAAGCCGCTTTGGCGGTGGGCTATTAAGTGAGGAACCTGTGTTTGCTGCATGATGAGTCTCCGCTGTGTTGTGCAGCGCAGCATGCAATGAGCATTGGTGGTAGCCAAGTACTGAAGGAGAAGACTGGAAAGGCGATTGACGAGAAATTCAAACCTGTTACAGGTTTCCACGCCATAGTGCGAACAGCGCCGCAATATGGCGTGGGTGAATGCTTATTGGTTTAACCTGGTGTTACTGAAAGCGCATGGAGAGATCGAGCGCTTTGATATGTTTAGTGAGTGCTCCGACTGAAATGAAATCAACGCCGGTCTCAGCAAACTCGCGCAGCGTTTCATCGGTCACATTGCCAGACACTTCTAACTGGGCGAGATCGCCGGTTAGCGCCACCGCTTCACGCATCATATCGGTGGTGAAATTATCCAGCATAATAATATCGGCACCGGCATCCAGCGCTTCTCTGAGCTCGTCGATGGATTCGACTTCCACTTCAACGGGTACATCGGTATGCATCCAAAATGCTTGTTCGACGGCTTTTTTTATCGAACCTGCGGCGATGATGTGGTTTTCTTTAATCAGAAAAGCGTCTGAAAGCCCAAGGCGATGATTGCTTCCGCCTCCGCACAATACCGCATACTTCAGTGCGGTGCGCATACCGGGGATGGTTTTCCGCGTGTCGAGCAACTGCGTTTTTGTTCCGGCTAAAATATTCACATAGTGGCTGACCGTAGTCGATACGCCGCTGAGCGTTTGTAAAAAGTTTAACGCGGTTCTCTCGCCGGTCAGCAGGATGCGGGCAGGGCCGGTCAGTTTGCACAGGCATTGGTTCGGAACCAGTGCGTCACCATCTTTCACTTGCCACTCGATAGTGACTTTCCGCCCTAGTTGCAGAAAGACCTCTTCTAACCAGCGAACACCGCAAAAAACGCCAGCTTCACGGGTGATGATGGTGGCGGTGGCTTCCCTATCGCTTGGCAATAGTTGTGCAGAGATATCACGGTCAGCGTCTACTTCGCCGCCCAAATCTTCTCGTAGAGCCAGAGACACCGCGTAAGGGATGTCGTTTTCAATACGTTCTAACAGCTCGGCTCGGCGCGAATCGGCGCTGTAGCGGCGTGTCGGCATAATAAAAACTCCGAAAGTAGCAGGTGATGACCTTTAGGCCATAAACATGGACTGTTGATATAGGTCCAAGTATTAAGAATAATCATGCTACTCTGTTGCCGCTATAAGTACCATATATAGCCGTCATACTTGAAGCTGCATCTGCGTTGGCTGCAACTCCAATTACTTTGGCTATAGACAACACTCATTCGGTCAGGAGTAGCAGTAAGAAATGCGATTAGAAGACGGCTGGATTGTTGGCGTTGAGCGCGTGCCCTCGCCTCATTTTGACGATCGCCCAGATAGCGAAGCGCCGTCATTGCTGGTGGTGCATAATATTAGCCTACCGCCGGGCGAGTTTGGCGGACCGTATATCAGCCAGCTTTTTACCGGTACATTACGTGCCGATGAGCATCCTTTTTTTGCTGAAATTCAACATTTGCGCGTTTCTGCACACTGCCTGATACGCCGTGATGGAACCGTGATTCAGTATGTGCCTTTTAATCGCCGAGCATGGCACGCAGGAGTCTCTTGTTTTGAGGGGCGCGAACGCTGCAATGATTTTTCGATTGGCATTGAGTTGGAAGGCACTGATACCCAAGCGTTTGAGCCTGAGCAATATTGCAAGCTGGCAGAAATTAACGCATTGCTGATGGATGAATACCCGATAACACCTCAGCGTGTGACTGGACATAGCGATATTGCGCCAGGGCGAAAAACCGATCCAGGCCCGATGTTTTTCTGGGATGAATATCGCCAGATTTTAAGTCGTTACATAAAAAATAAATAAAAAGAAGGGAGTTAAGAAGCATGACTCTGTTTTCGTTGTTACTGGTATTAGCGTGGGAGCGTCTGTTTAAGCTCGGGCACCATTGGCAAATTGATCACCGTTTTGAGCCGATATTTCGGATGGGCTCTGGAGCATCGTTGCCCAAAACATTGCTGATGACGATTGTTTGGATGGCGGTGGTGTTTGCCGTTTTGTGGGCTGCACACGGTATGTTCTTCGGGGTGCTGTCATTGGCATTGTGGATTCTAATTGCGCTGTTTTGCATTGGGGCGGGAGAAATCCGTAAACACTACCGTGCTTATCTCGCGGCTGCGCGCAAAGGCGATGAACACGCGACCGATCAGATGGCGACCGAGCTGGCATTGATTCATGGTTTGCCCACGGATTGTACGGCTGATGTGCGTTTGCGTGAACTGCAAAATGCGCTGGTTTGGATTAACTTTCGTTTCTATCTTGCGCCGCTGTTTTGGTTTGTGGTGGCAGGCCCGTATGGTCCTGTTGCATTAGCGGGATATGCCATGCTGCGTGCTTACCAAACATGGCTAACACGTCAGGGGTCGCCGCTGTTACGTGCGCAGTCGGGTGTGGATTTGGTTCTGAACTGGCTTGATTGGATCCCCGTGCGTTTAGCCGGTGTGACCTATGCGCTGCTAGGCCATGGTGAAAGGGCGCTGCCTGCATGGCTCGCTTCACTGGGTGATGTGCATTCGTCGCAATATAAAGTGCTGACCAATTTGGCACAGTTCTCCTTAGCGCGCGATCCGCATCTCGATCCGATTAAAACGCCGCGTGCGGCGGTAACGCTAGCGCGAAAAATCACCATGGTGTTGCTGGTGGTTGTAGCGCTGCTGACGATTTATGGGGCGTTGATGTAGGTGGAGTGGGGCTTCGTGCGCCAGTACTGTATATGTTAGAATTGTGAAAGGTTTCGTCCGCCAGTGAACATGAGCATTTCCATGAAACCAATGGCGTAGGCGTCCGATGAGAGCCCCGTTGCGCGGGGGCTCTCAACTCGCGCGCTTTTATCCGAGACGCCATTTCCGCTACGGTTTGGTATCGCCCATCCAGGGCGCCCCAAACTCCGCCGGTACATCCTTGTACCGGCGGCTCTCCCTACCAAGACTTAAACAATTAAAAGAAAATAAAAAGATAGAAAATATCTTTTGTCTTTTGTCTTTTGTCTTTTGGTGTTTGGCCTTTTCCGGCACGTTGTTCTTCAGCTGAATGGAGGAATGTAGGCTAGGATTTGCCGACTGGACGTCGGCAAAAGAACGACGGAGGCATGGATGCCGATTGTCGTTCGTTCCGTTAAAGCCGGAATGACGCAATGAAGGAACCCGCGTAGCGGGCTGGAGAGCGGTGCCAAGCCCGGATGCAAGGCGGCGGCGATTGAGCCGCCTTGCTCGGACGCCAGCACAATGTCTATGTGAAACTCGGTGTATTCGGCGTACGAAAACTTTCACAGTTCTAACATATACACATACAGTACCGGCAGACGAAACCTTACCCCATAAGTTGAATTGCCCCCCTGATGCCCTCCTACCTATTATCCCCCAACGGCTCCCCAAACACCGGCATCCCTTGTTCATCCCACTCGAAGGTTTTAATACGCGTATGGCGGTTTGGGTCATACAACGGATCGCCTTCGATTTCAGTGTAGTTGCGCGCGTGATAGACCAGTACGTTGTCGCCCTCTTGGGTTTGAGTAAAACTGTTATGTCCTGGGCCAAATTGGCGGTTATGGCGTGCGGTGCCAAATACGGGCTTTTGCGCTTTATGCCATTGAGCGGCATCTAGAATATCAACGCCGTCCTTCGCCCATAGCATCCCCATACAGTAGTTTTCATCGGTGGCGCTGGCGGAATAAGTGATAAAAATTCTTCCGCCATGGTGAATGACCGCAGGTCCCTCGTTGACCCAAAAACCTCTCGTCTCCCATTCCAGCTCTGGCTTGCTCAGCATCACCGGCTGGCCTTTTATCGTCCATGCGTTTTCAAGTTCAGCGAGATAAAGATTAGAGTTGCCATAAATCTCAGGATCTTTCTGCGCCCAAAGGTAGTAGCGTTTACCTTGGTATTCAAAACTGGTGGCGTCGAGTGAAAACGTATCCAGCGGCGTGATGATTCTGCCTCGCTCAACCCAGTTTCCGCTTAGCGGATCGGCGTCGTTGCAGGTCAGGGCGAACATACGGTGCTGGAATAGCCCTTCTTTAATCTCCGGTGAATGCGCGGCAGCAAAATAAATCACCCATTGTCCATTGAAGAAATGCAGCTCTGGGGCCCAAATCAGGTGGCTCATTGGACCATTTTCTGGCTTGTGCCAAACAGTCACGGGTTTTGCGTCGGCCAGTTGCTCTAGCGTTTGGGCACGGCGTAGTTCCAAACGATCGTATTCGGGCACCGAAGCGATAAAGTAATACCAACCATCCTGATGCAAATGAATATAGGGATCGGCGCGCTGTTCAATCAGCGGGTTAGGAAAAACGGTCATTTATAGCTCCCTGATATCTCATGGATTAAACAGTATGTGGCTTCGCCTGCTTGGCATCGATTAGCGCATTGAGCTCTTGATAGTTTTCGCGGCGTTTAGCCAGATCGCTCTGAATTTGAATCATCATGGTGCGGTCAACTTTCAATAGGCGTACAACGCCTGCGGTAATCAAATAGCCAATTCCTGGGATGATGGTGAAAAGCAGAATAATACCGCCCACAGCGGTGTCGCTCTGGCGTGCCGCACCGGCGTCGTAGCCGTAGGCTGAAAGCAAGAACCCTACCATTGCGCCCGCCACGGCTAAGCCCACTTTGAGGAAAAACAGGTTGCCTGAGAAGCTAATTCCGGTGCTGCGTTTCCCCGTTTTCCATTCACCGTAGTCGTCAACGTCGGCCATCAGCGACCAGTGCAGTGGGGAAGGGAGCTGATGCAGAATATTGAGCAAGAAATAGAGCACTAGAACTAAAGTGGTCGCGTGTGGGTTTACCCAATAGAAGCCACAGGAGAAAATTGCGAGCACAATATTGGTCCAGAAGAAGACCTTAAGTTTGCAGTAGCGATCGGTTAACGGTTTCGCCAGCGCGCTGCCGAACATCATGCCAATCACGCCTAAGCTGATAAACAGGGTGGCGAAATGCGTGCTTTTTTCCATCACCCACACTACGTAATACATGGTGGCTGCCATACGAATAAAGCCTGGGCAGACGTTGCAGAACGTGAGCAGCAGAATGCGCACCCACTGATCGTTCTTCCAAACGTCGCGTAAATCCTGCTTCAGCGCATCATTGCTCGGAACGGCGGGTTTAATGCGCTCGCGAACGGTGGCAAAGCAGAACAGAAACATAAATAAGCCGATCAGCGCCGGCACGCCCATCGCCATTTGATAGCCTTTCGCTTTGTCTTCGCCGCCAAACCAATCTGCCATCGGTAGAAGGGTAGAGGATAAAATCAAGGTGGCGATCCCAACCATGATGAAACGGTAAGACTGGCAGGAAACGCGCTCTTTGGGATCGGCGGTGATAACACCACCTAGCGAGCAATAAGGAATATTGATGGCGGTGTAGGTCAGCGACATCAAGAAGTAGGTTACGAATGCATAGATAACTTTGCTGTTATAGGTCCATTCTGGCGTGGTAAACATCAATACGCTGAAAATGACGTAAGGGAATGATACCCAGAGCAGATAAGGACGAAAACGCCCCCAGCGAGTCTGAGTGCGGTCGGCAATGGCACCCATAATCGGGTCGGTAACGGCATCCAGAACGCGCACCGAAAGGAGCAACACGCCAACTAATGCGGGGGCTAAACCAAAGATATCGGTGTAGAAATAGCTCAGGAACATCATGATGGCACCGCCGATCATATTGCAACCAGCATCTCCCATTCCGTACCCGATCTTTTCTTTTACCGAAAGCTTGTTTTCATTCATGGCTAACATCCTCACATAGAAATTATTTAGCTATCTTGATGAGGATTATGTGCTCGTAAACCTTGATTCTATGGGTAAAGGTTTAGCTGGCGAGATGGATAAATGTGCTATTGGGCTAGAGTTGTGAGCAATGTGGCAATTTGCCCTGATCATTGAGTATCCATGTACGGTGAGGATTAACAATGATCGGGGCCGAGGGGATGAAATCGTTAGAAGTAGTATTTGAATCTAGCTCTTACGCCATAGCGGTCATCATTGTCATGATTAGCAACTTTGCTATTAGTATTCGCATCTAGCAATGAATAATAAGTGCCTATGAAGATATTAAAGTTAGGCATATTCATTATGTTAGGGATTTGATACGACGCATGAATAGTGTGGATATTGTATTTCCCTGGCCCGTCAAGAGAGTCATTTGAATCAAAATTAACGTTTATATTGTCGGTATTAAACTCTTTAATATTGTTATGAGCGTAGATATAACCAAGTTCGAAACGATGCCACAGAACGTTGACTCCCGCCGTAAAGTCGGTTTCATTTGATGCATCGAGGTAGGCCGTATTCACGTTAGTCACTACGCCATTTTCAGGATCGTTAGCCAACCCGTTCCACGTCATGCTAAAACCATAACCGTTTCGCTTGGATTGATCGACAAAACGGCCTTGGCTATCCGTGTAGCCGTAGGCGTTATTAACCACGTTGGTTTCCATTGCGACGGCGGCTGAAAAATCGCGGTCCTTCCAAGCAATAACCGGGCGCATATAAACGACGTTTTTATCATTGGTGAGATGAGTGCCATGATAGTTGCCATCATCAAATAGCGAAGTGCCGTTCTCTATCAGATTGTTAAGTTCGAAATACCAATGATCGATATTTTTGCTAAGCATGACATTGCCGCCCGTATTGCTGCGGCCTCGCCCCTCTTTCATCATATAGATATATCCGTAGCCATCTGAGTAAAGGTCGTTAGCGGTATTTCCTGAGTATTCAATAAAGGTGTCTTGGTTGAGAGGGAACATATCGTAAGCTTCGAAACGACCAATCTTAGCTTGCCAGTTATTTTCGTTGCCAAAGAAGAAGGTTGCGTCATCGAGATTCATTTTTCCAGCCAAATCGGCCAGTGGCTGTATGCTGAACCCTGAATAGTTACCAGCCGTGCCGTTCTTATATCCATCAACGCCTAATAGCACACGTCCATTAACATCCCAGCGTTCATTATTACTCGCTTTCCAATCTTTATTATCGCTGCTTTTAAGTGATGTTAATTTTCCGCTATTGCTCGCTGCATCCAAGTTAAATTCGACATCACCATAGATTTTTAGGCTATCAACAAAATGGTTAAGTTTTAATTCGCTCGTATTGTTAGTTTTGGTTTCCAGCGTATCGGTGCGCTTCGCTACTTGAACTGTTTGTTGTTCAGTATTGACGGTGCGGGTTTCTAATTTTTGTACTTTCAGCTCTGCCGCTTCTGCACGGTTTTCCGCCTGAGTGGCGCGTTGCTCGGCCTGCTGAAGCCGTTTTTCTAATGCATTGAGCCGAGCTTCAATACTGCTATCTGTAGAGGCAAAGGTGGATGTAGAGCCGAAAAGAGCTAGACCTATAATTAATGCCAGTGGGTTCACTTTTATCATGATTAACGTTCCATGTGATGAGTGGAAATGTGTTGATAACTAAATACCCTTTCAGCGAGATATTTAATCATTCAACTTTTATATTTATATTCTCGGAAGTATTTCTTGATTGAATGTCTATTTGTTGTCTTGGGTTTTATCTTGTTTGTTGTCGGATGTTTTCTCAATTGCGATATTTCACACTTATATTGAGATAATTATTTATTGTGTGTGAGATCTCATGGCGTTGTTGCGGAGTTACTGATTAGGAAGGTGTGAATTATTATTGGTGTGTATTTTTAACTGAATTGATATTAATTAAACTATATTATTGGATGCACGAAGCGCTTTGCATAATGTCGATGGAATAGCTTCTATTTAAGAGGCAGGAATATTATCGCTGAATTTAAAGTCAGTGGATGACTAAGATAAGGAGGGCGTTTGTTTTGTGCTCTTATGGGTCGCCACAGGTCGCATGACAATAGAGCAAACAGCTGAGGTGAATATTCGGTAAATACTTAATATGGCCAATCTGCGGATATATTCCCCGGATCACTGATTTGCACCAATGGCCCGGGGTGTGGTTTGTTAGGTATTGTGAGTCATTTGACCTTTAATCCGTTGATTCCTTTGTTTAATTGCGTAGCCAATACCGAGAATGATCAACCATACCGGTATCAGCAGCACTGAAATCTGAATGCCCGGTGTGAAGTACATGATGACTAAGATCCCGCACAGGAATGCTAAGCACAGGTAGTTGCCGAACGGATACCAGAACGCCTGAAACTTAGGTACTACGCCTTCACGATTTTTAGCCGCACGGAAACGCAGGTGCGCCAAGCTAATCATCGCCCAGTTGATCACCAGAGCTGAAACCACCAGCGCCATCAGTAGTTCAAAGGCTTTCCCCGGCATGACGTAGTTAATCAGCACGCACAGCAGAGTGGCGGCAGCTGAGAGCCCAATCGCTACCACGGGCACACCGCGGCCATCGACTTTCAGTAACGCTTTCGGCCCGTTGCCCTGTTTAGCTAAGCCAAACAGCATGCGGCTGTTGCAGTACACGCAGCTGTTATAAACCGATAGCGCAGCGGTCAAAACCACGATATTCAGGATGGTAGCAACAACGTTGCTGTCTAACTCGTGGAAAATCATCACGAATGGACTGCCGCCTTCCACCACTTTGCCCCACGGGTAAAGCGAAAGCAGGATAGACAGAGAGCCAATATAGAAAAGCAGGATGCGGTAAATAACCTGATTCGTGGCTTTAGGAATGCTTTTCTCTGGATTATCAGCTTCGGCTGCGGTAATGCCAACCAGTTCTAACCCACCAAACGAGAACATGATAACGGCCATCGCCATCACCAGACCCATCGTGCCGTTAGGGAAGAATCCACCTTGCTCCCACAGATTTGTTACGCTGGCTTCTGGCCCTGCGTGGCCGCTTAGTAAGAGCCATACGCCGAACACAATCATGCCGATAATGGCCACGACTTTGATAATGGCAAACCAGAATTCCATTTCACCATAGACTTTGACGTTCGCAAGGTTAATGGCGTTAATCGCTAGGAAGAAGACGGCCGCAGAAACCCATGTAGGGATATCAGGGAACCAGTACTGCACATAAATACCGACGGCGGTGAGTTCTGCCATCGCCACAAGCACATACAGAACCCAGTAGTTCCAGCCTGAGGCAAAACCTGCAAAGTTCCCCCAGTATTTAAAGGCAAAGTGGCTAAAAGACCCTGCTACAGGCTCCTCAACCACCATTTCACCCAATTGACGCATTATTAAGAACGCAATAAAACCACCAATCGCGTAGCCCAAAATAACAGACGGGCCCGCCATTTTGATGGTTTGTGCGATACCTAAAAATAGTCCGGTGCCGATGGCACCACCCAGAGCAATCAGCTGAATATGGCGATTTTTCAATCCCCTTTTCAGTTGGTCACCGTGAGGCTGAGCGCGATGCTGCTGATCACTCATGTCTTTCATCCTCTAAATACGCCGGCCGAAAACGACCTCTGGCTCACTGTTACTGTCATTTGTAATTATTAAAATACGAAATTCGTAATTTATTGTTTACATGGAATGCCAATTTGATTTGCTTTACTGGCTACCAATGACTGGAGAATAATGATAAGCGAAAGAAATTGCACCACATTTATAACGTTAAATACCGATATAGATCACAGAGAGAGCTCAATGAATTTTTGCTCATTCATTCAGAGAAAATGAGCATTGTTTATAAAATAGACGCTTTGAGCGAAATTGGCGAAAGAGACGAAAAAAAGCAAAATTTTACAAAATGAAGCGCCGCCGGTGGATGTACCTCTTTGGGAGGATGTGGAGAATTGCCGATTGAATGGATTTTGTGCTGGCTGAGCGAGTTTGTTTGGCAAACACCGTATAGCCTTTACTTCTTTACCTAATTTTACCTACCGCACGTAACATATTTATCTTCAAGCAATTAGCATTGTTAATACATATACAAATTAAATAATTATTCATTAGTTTGATTTTTTATGCATATTTAGCGCTGCTTTCACGCTTCAGCCTGAGTGCCTTTTAGTTTCAATAAAGTTAAAATACTCCCACGCCTCGTAAATGGTATTACCACGTTACAGTTATAGTATTGCTGTGTTGTTTGAGTGACTTTGTTAAAAAATGCTCGCTTTTATGATTTCAATCAAAGCCTGTATGGACAGCAGGTGAATACTTTGTTACTTTAGCGTCACGTTTTTGAAATTGGTATTACCAATTGACTTTGCGCCACTCGCAGAGATTTTAAGCGGCTCGCGAACAAAATAACGTTAATAAGAAGAAGCACTCTCAGAGAAGAAAAGAGCGACATGGCCTACAGCAAAATTCGTCAACCGAAACTATCAGATGTCATCGAACAGCAACTGGAATATCTGATTCTGGAAGGCACGCTACGCCCAGGAGAAAAACTTCTGCCCGAGCGTGAGCTGGCGAAACAGTTTGATGTGTCTCGACCTTCTTTAAGAGAAGCGATACAGCGGCTAGAAGCAAAAGGATTGCTGTTGCGTCGTCAGGGAGGCGGTACCTTCGTTCAAACCAACCTCTGGCAAAGTTTTAGCGATCCTTTGGCTGAACTACTGGCAGACCATCCAGAATCACAATTCGATTTGCTCGAAACCCGTCATGCGCTTGAAGGTATTGCTGCTTATTACGCAGCACTGCGCGGCACAGACGAAGATTTAACCCGTATTCGCACTTGCCATCTGGTTATCCAAGAGGCGCAGGAAAGCGGCGATTTAGACGCTGAAGCGGATGCAGTTATGCAGTATCAGGTCGCGGTGACCGAAGCTGCACATAACGTGGTTCTTCTGCATTTGCTGCGCTGCATGGCGCCGATGCTGGAGCAAAACGTTAAACAGAACTTTGAGTTGCTTTACTCGCGCCGTGAAATGTTGGCCAAGGTAAACGACCATCGTGCCAGCATTTTTGAGGCGATTGTGGCACGCGAGCCAGAGAAAGCTCGTGAAGCATCGCACCGCCATCTGGCATTTATTGAGGATATTTTGTTGGAGCTCAATCGTGAGCATAGCCGCCGTGAGCGGTCGCTGCGTAGACTCCAGCAACGCAAGGATTAAAAACGGATTGTGAAAGCTTAGCCCTTTGATAATCCGTTTTATTGCAACACCACTAGGCAACTAAACCCTGATTGGGCCTGTCTTCGTGTTTTTTCCCGACATGAAGAAAACACACGAAGACAGGCTCCTGACAAACCATTAGACAGATAAGGAATACCACCATGTCAGAACGTTTAAACAATGACGTGGACCCGATCGAAACCCGCGACTGGCTGCAGGCGATCGAATCGGTCATCCGTGAAGAAGGTGTAGAGCGCGCTCAGTACCTGATTGATCAAGTATTGGGTGAAGCCCGTAAAGGCGGCGTAAATCTGCCTACCGGAGCGACCAGCCGCAACTACGTCAATACCATTGCGGTAGAAGACGAACCTGCGTACCCAGGTAATCTGGAGCTGGAACGCCGCATCCGTTCAGCGATTCGTTGGAACGCGATCATGACCGTTCTGCGTGCATCGAAAAAGGATCTGGAGCTGGGTGGCCATATGGCTTCTTTCCAGTCTTCCGCAACGGTATACGAAGTCTGCTTTAACCACTTCTTCCGCGCTCGCAATCAGAAAGACGGCGGCGATTTGGTGTACTTCCAGGGCCACATTTCTCCGGGCGTTTACGCTCGTGCCTTCCTTGAAGGCCGTCTGACAGAAGAACAGATGAACAACTTCCGTCAGGAAGTTCACGGTAAAGGCCTGTCCTCTTACCCGCATCCTAAACTGATGCCTGAATTCTGGCAGTTCCCAACCGTATCCATGGGTCTGGGCCCAATCGGTGCGATCTATCAGGCTAAGTTCCTGAAATATCTGGAACACCGTGGCCTGAAAGACACCTCTGAACAAACCGTATACGCTTTCTTGGGCGACGGCGAGATGGATGAGCCAGAATCTAAAGGTGCGATCACTATCGCAACTCGTGAAAAACTGGACAACCTGTGCTTCATCATCAACTGTAACCTGCAACGTCTGGATGGCCCTGTCACCGGTAACGGCAAAATCGTTAACGAACTGGAAGGCATCTTCGCAGGCGCTGGCTGGAACGTGATTAAGGTTATCTGGGGTAGCCGTTGGGATGAGCTGCTGCGTAAAGATACCAGCGGTAAACTGATCCAGCTGATGAACGAAACGCTGGACGGCGACTACCAGACCTTCAAATCCAAAGACGGCGCTTATGTTCGTGAGCACTTCTTCGGTCGTTACCCTGAAACCGCCGCTCTGGTTAAAGACATGAGCGATGACGAAATCTGGGCATTGAACCGTGGCGGCCACGATCCTAAGAAAGTCTACGCGGCACTGAAAAAAGCGAAAGATACCAAAGGCCAAGCGACCGTTATTCTTGCCCACACCGTTAAAGGTTATGGCATGGGTGACACCGCCGAAGGTAAGAACATCGCTCACCAGGTTAAGAAAATGAACATGGACGGCGTGCGCCAGTTCCGTGATCGTTTCAACGTACCTGTGGCTGATTCTGAAATCGAAAAACTGCCATACGTGACGTTTGATAAAGATTCTGAAGAGTCTAAGTACCTGCACGAACGCCGTCAGGCGCTGCAAGGCTACCTGCCAACTCGTCTGACTCACTTCACCGAGAAACTGGAAATGCCTGCGCTGTCAGACTTCGGTTCTCTGTTGGAAGAGCAGAACAAAGAAATCTCTACCACCATCGCTTTCGTTCGTGCCCTGAACGTGATGCTGAAGAACAAGTCGATCAAAGATCGTCTGGTTCCAATCATCGCCGACGAAGCGCGTACCTTTGGTATGGAAGGCCTGTTCCGTCAGATCGGTATCTACAGCCCTAACGGCCAGCAGTACACCCCGCAGGACCGTGAGCAGGTTGCTTACTATAAAGAAGACGAAAAAGGTCAGATCCTGCAGGAAGGTATCAACGAACTGGGTGCAGCATCATCTTGGCTGGCGGCGGCAACGTCTTACAGCACCAACGATCTGCCAATGATTCCGTTCTACATCTACTACTCCATGTTTGGTTTCCAGCGTATCGGCGACCTGTGCTGGGCAGCGGGTGACCAACAGGCACGTGGCTTCCTGATCGGTGGTACTTCAGGTCGTACAACCCTGAATGGTGAAGGTCTGCAGCACGAAGATGGCCATAGCCACATTCAGTCTCTGACTATCCCGAACTGTATCTCTTACGATCCAGCATACGCTTACGAAGTAGCAGTCATCATGCATGACGGCTTGGAGCGCATGTACGGTGAAGCGCAAGAAAACGTTTACTACTACATCACTACGCTGAACGAAAACTACCACATGCCGGCAATGCCGCAGGGTGCAGAAGAAGGTATCCGTAAAGGTATCTACAAACTGGAAACTCTGGAAGGTAACAAAGGTAAGGTTCAGCTGTTGGGTTCAGGTTCTATCCTGCGTCACGTTCGTGAAGCGGCTAAGATCCTGGCTGAAGAATACGGCGTGGGTTCTGATACCTACAGCGTAACTTCCTTCACCGAGCTGGCTCGTGATGGTCAGGACTGTGAGCGTTGGAACATGCTGCACCCAACCGAAACTCCACGTGTACCGTATATCGCTCAGGTGATGAACGATGCGCCAGCGGTTGCGTCTACCGACTACATGAAGCTGTTCGCAGAACAGGTTCGTACTTACGTTCCAGCCAGCGATTATCGCGTACTGGGTACTGACGGCTTCGGTCGTTCAGACAGCCGCGAAAACCTGCGTCACCACTTTGAAGTTGATGCTTCTTACGTTGTGGTTGCTGCACTGGGTGAACTGGCTAAACGCGGTGAAATCGAAGCTTCTGTGGTTGCTGATGCAATTAAGAAATTCGACATCAACCCAGAAAAAGTTAACCCGCGTCTGGCATAAGAGGTACAGAAGAATGTCTATCGAAATTAATGTACCGGACATCGGTGCTGATGAAGTTGAAGTTACCGAAGTGATGGTAAAAGTGGGCGACAAAGTGGAAGCCGAACAGTCTTTGATCACCGTTGAAGGTGACAAAGCTTCCATGGAAGTCCCATCACCACAGGCCGGTGTAGTTAAAGAAATTAAAGTTTCCGTGGGCGACAAAGTCGAAACCGGCAAACTGATCATGTTGTTTGAAACAAAGAGCGAAGCCGAAGGCGCAGCAGCTGCACCTGCTAAAGCAGAAGAGAAACCAGCGGCCGCACCTGCTCCGGCAGCCGCCGCTGCGGCAAAAGATGTTGAAGTTCCAGACATCGGCGCCGACGAAGTTGAAGTCACCGAAGTGATGGTGAAAGTTGGCGATACCGTTGAAGCTGAACAGTCTCTGATCACCGTAGAAGGCGACAAAGCCTCTATGGAAGTTCCTGCACCGTTTGCAGGTGTGGTTAAAGAGATCAAGATTGCGACCGGTGACAAAGTGAAAACTGGCTCACTGATCATGGTCTTCGAAGTGGCTGGCGCTGCGCCTGCCGCTTC
>NZ_FMIQ01000070.1:124382-143782 GCF_900095695.1 Hafnia alvei
CACCAGCACAGTCAGTGGCTCCAGCTGCTGCGGCAGCGGGCGCATCAGCGGTTAAAGATGTTGAAGTTCCAGACATCGGCGGTGACGAAGTTGAAGTGACTGAAGTGATGGTAAAAGTGGGCGATAAAGTTGCCGCTGAACAATCACTGATTACCGTAGAAGGCGATAAAGCCTCTATGGAAGTCCCAGCTCCGTTCGCGGGTGTGGTTAAAGAAATCAAGATCGCGACCGGCGACAAAGTAAAAACCGGTTCACTGATCATGACCTTTGAAGTAGAAGGCGCGGCTCCTGCAGCTGCACCAGCTGCTAAACAGGACGCTGCTCCGGCTAAACAGGAACAGAAAGCTGCCCCTGCGCCAGCGGCTAAAGCTGAATCGAAAGGCGAGTTTGCTGAAAACGACGCTTATGTTCACGCAACGCCGGTTATCCGTCGCTTAGCGCGTGAATTCGGTGTGAACCTGGCGAAAGTCAAAGGTTCTGGCCGTAAAGGTCGTATCCTGCGCGAAGACGTTCAGGCTTACGTGAAAGATGCGGTTAAACGCGCTGAATCTGCTCCGGCAGCGGGTGGCGGTATTCCGGGCATGTTGCCTTGGCCGAAAGTTGACTTCAGCAAGTTCGGCGAAATCGAAGAAGTTGAACTGGGTCGCATCCAGAAAATTTCTGGTGCTAACCTGAGCCGTAACTGGGTGATGATCCCGCACGTTACGCACTTCGACAAAACCGATATCACCGATCTGGAAGCGTTCCGTAAACAGCAGAACGCCGAAGCTGAGAAACGTAAACTGGACGTGAAATTCACCCCAGTGGTCTTCATCATGAAAGCCGTTGCGGCAGCGCTTGAGCAGATGCCACGTTTCAACAGCTCTCTGTCTGAAGATGCGCAGCGCCTGACGCTGAAGAAATACATCAACATCGGTGTTGCGGTTGATACGCCAAATGGTCTGGTTGTTCCTGTCTTCAAAGACGTTAACAAGAAGAGCATTACTGAGCTGTCTCGTGAACTGACGGTGATCTCTAAGAAAGCGCGTGATGGTAAGCTGACGGCTGGCGAAATGCAGGGCGGTTGCTTCACCATCTCCAGCATCGGTGGCCTGGGTACAACCCACTTCGCGCCGATTGTTAACGCGCCTGAAGTCGCTATCTTGGGTGTTTCTAAATCAGCGATTGAGCCGGTATGGAATGGTAAAGAGTTTACGCCGCGTCTGATGATGCCGATTTCTCTTTCCTTCGACCACCGCGTGATTGACGGTGCTGATGGTGCTCGCTTTATCACCATCATCAACAATATGCTGTCAGACATTCGTCGCCTAGTGATGTAACCCTAAAAGCCGGCCAAACGGCCGGCTTTTTTCTTCAAGTGCGTCAGTGCTGGAGCTAATACGGTTCAGCATTGGATAGTGAGACTTTCGTCACCCGATCAAAGCTTTACAGAATTGTTAACATTTTTGTAAACTATGGGCAGTACGAGCGTCCCGGTGGTAGATGGGCGTTATGAATGACTCTCCTCTTTCCTTTGGAAATAAAGGTTGTGAGCCAAACAATGACGTTGGCAGTGATGTTATCAATGTGGATGATGTCGCACCCGCCGGACAAACAATAAAGAGGTCATGATGAGTACTGAAATTAAAACTCAGGTCGTGGTACTTGGGGCGGGCCCTGCAGGTTACTCTGCGGCTTTCCGTTGCGCGGATTTAGGTTTAGAAACCATCATCGTTGAGCGTTACTCCACCTTGGGTGGCGTATGTTTAAACGTCGGTTGTATCCCTTCTAAGGCTTTGCTGCACGTCGCTAAAGTGATTGAAGAAGCCAAAGCCTTAGCAGAGCACGGCATCGTTTTCGGTGAGCCGAAAACTGACATCGATAAAGTTCGTGTCTGGAAAGAGAAAGTTATCACTCAGCTGACCGGTGGTCTGGCTGGGATGGCAAAAGGCCGTAAAGTGAAAGTGGTTAACGGTCTGGGCAAATTCACCGGTGCTAACACACTGGAAGTTGAAGGCGAAAACGGCACGACCGTGATTAACTTCGACAACGCGATTATCGCTGCGGGCTCTCGTCCAATTCAGCTGCCGTTCATTCCACATGAAGATCCACGCGTTTGGGATTCAACCGATGCGCTGGCGCTGAAATCAGTCCCAGAACGTCTGCTGGTCATGGGCGGCGGTATTATCGGTCTGGAGATGGGTACCGTTTACCACGCGCTGGGTTCTCAGATTGACGTGGTTGAAATGTTTGATCAGGTTATCCCTGCCGCTGACAAAGACGTGGTGAAAGTCTTCACCAAGCGTATCAGCAAGCAATTTAACCTGATGCTGGAAACTAAAGTGACCGCGGTAGAAGCCAAAGAAGATGGTATCTACGTCACGATGGAAGGCAAGAAAGCGCCAGCAGAACCACAGCGTTATGACGCGGTGCTGGTTGCTATCGGCCGTGTACCAAACGGTAAACTGCTGGAAGCGGGCAAAGCGGGCGTTGAAGTTGACGAGCGCGGCTTTATCCACGTCGACAAACAGCTGCGTACCAACGTACCGCACATTTTTGCTATCGGCGATATCGTTGGTCAGCCAATGCTGGCACACAAAGGTGTTCACGAAGGTCACGTTGCCGCTGAAGTTATCGCGGGCATGAAGCACTACTTCGATCCTAAGGTTATTCCTTCTATTGCTTATACTGAGCCAGAAGTTGCCTGGGTCGGTCTGACCGAGAAAGAAGCGAAAGAAAAAGGCATCAGCTATGAAACTTCCACCTTCCCGTGGGCAGCTTCAGGCCGTGCTATCGCTTCTGATTGCGCAGACGGTATGACCAAACTGATCTTCGACAAAGAAACTCACCGTATCATCGGTGGTGCGATTGTCGGCACTAACGGCGGCGAGCTGTTAGGTGAAATCGGTCTGGCAATCGAGATGGGTTGTGACGCTGAAGATATCGCGTTGACTATTCATGCGCACCCAACGCTGCATGAGTCAGTTGGTTTAGCCGCAGAGATCTACGAAGGTAGCATCACTGACCTGCCGAACCCGAAAGCGAAGAAGAAATAATTTTTTTGCGGACTACGCTGAAATGCAAAACGGCTCCTTCGGGAGCCGTTTTTTTATGTCATTCACAACCGCTACTCAAGCTGCTAATCGTCTTTAAAACCGATAAAAAAGGCGATAGTGAACAGCAGTACTCCAACCAAAAGCGCAAACAAGAAGAAATTCATTCCCCAAATTATAGGGCCATTGTCGAGGTCTGTCCGAGCTAGGTGGTTTCCGTTGAGTACCAGATACTGTGATTGAGTATTGTCGATCAGGAAAAACAGCGCAGCGACGGCCAATAAAACCGAGGCAATCTGAAGCACTGTAAGATAAAAACTTTTCGACTTCCTTTTAAGTATCATTCCGCATCCTGCATCTACTCGTGGTGATAGTGGATCATAGCGAAAAAAACCGCGCTTAGATTCTAGAACAGATCAAGATTTATCAGTTTTCAACATTTAATACTGTTACAGAACGATACCAATTTGCATTATGCGCTATTTATGTTGCTTTTATGTGAACGGTTTAACAACCGAGTTAAATCCTGATATGCTGGACGGGCATAACCGGGTACTCTACTTATGAAGACCTTGTAACTTGAAAGGTTTTATCCCCGTCATACTTCAAGCTGCTTATGCGTTGGCTGCACCCGCTCACCCTAGTCACTTACTTGAGTAAGTTCCTAGGGACTCACAGGTTTGCCGCCTTCAATCAGCTTGAATTATTTTGGGGGTACTTTCAGAGCGTGGAACAACGTTCTAAAGGCATCTTACTTACCCGTAACCCGGTGGTGGGTGTGTTCCGTAGTAGGCTTTTATACCGTATCGAGAACGTACTACGAAACACACCCTCTGCACACATAATGACTCCAACAATGAGAGCGAGGATAAAGTCGTGCTAAAAGAATATCGCGAGCACGTCGCTGAACGTGCGGCAGAAGGCGTGGTTCCTAAACCACTGGATGCGACGCAAATGGCTGGGTTGGTTGAGTTACTGAAATCGCCGCCCGCTGGTGAAGAAGAATTTCTGTTAGATTTGCTGATCAACCGTGTGCCACCGGGTGTTGATGAAGCGGCTTACGTCAAAGCGGGTTTTTTAGCCGCTGTTGCGAAAGGCGAAACGACCTCTCCTCTGGTTTCTCAAGAAAAAGCCGTTGAACTGCTCGGTACCATGCAGGGCGGTTACAATATCCATCCCCTGATTGATGCCCTCGATGATGCCAAACTGGCACCTATCGCCGCAAAAGCGCTGTCTCATACGCTGCTCATGTTTGATAACTTCTACGATGTGGAAGAGAAAGCCAAAGCAGGCAACGTGCATGCCCAGCAGGTTTTAAAATCGTGGGCTGATGCCGATTGGTATTTATCTCGCCCAGAACTAGCCGAGAAAATCACGGTCACCGTGTTTAAAGTGACCGGTGAAACCAACACCGACGATCTGTCTCCTGCGCCTGATGCTTGGTCTCGTCCCGATATTCCTTTGCACGCATTAGCGATGCTGAAAAACGAACGCGACGGTATTGTTCCCGATCAGCCGGGTAGCGTGGGTCCGATCAAGCAAATTGAATTACTCAACAAAAAAGGTTTCCCACTGGCCTATGTTGGCGACGTGGTCGGAACCGGTTCTTCGCGTAAGTCAGCGACTAACTCCGTGCTGTGGTTTATGGGCGACGATATTCCTCATGTGCCAAACAAGCGCGGCGGCGGTGTGGTTCTCGGCGGTAAAATTGCACCGATCTTCTTCAATACGATGGAAGATGCGGGGGCGTTGCCGATCGAAGTTGATGTTTCTAAGCTGAATATGGGCGATGTGATTGATATCTACCCGTACAAAGGCGAAGTGCGCAATCACGAAACGAATGAACTGCTGGAAACATTCGAGCTGAAAACCGAAGTGCTGCTGGATGAAGTTCGCGCCGGTGGCCGTATTCCACTGATTATCGGCCGTGGTTTAACCACCAAAGCACGTGAAGCATTGAATCTGCCACACAGCGAAGTTTTCCGTATCGCTAAACCCGTTGCTGCGAGTAACAAAGGTTTCTCTCTGGCGCAGAAAATGGTGGGGCGTGCTTGTGGTACCAAAGGGATTCGTCCGGGGCAATACTGTGAGCCTAAGATGACGTCTGTGGGCTCACAGGATACCACGGGGCCAATGACGCGCGATGAGCTGAAGGATTTGGCATGCTTGGGCTTCTCTGCTGATTTAGTGATGCAGTCGTTCTGCCATACTGCGGCTTATCCTAAGCCGGTAGATGTGACCACGCACCATACGCTGCCTGATTTCATTATGAACCGTGGCGGTGTTTCCTTGCGTCCGGGCGATGGCATTATTCACTCATGGCTGAACCGTATGCTGCTGCCTGATACCGTTGGTACCGGCGGTGACTCCCATACGCGTTTCCCTATCGGGATCTCTTTCCCTGCGGGTTCCGGCTTGGTGGCGTTTGCCGCAGCAACCGGCGTGATGCCGTTGGATATGCCTGAATCTGTGCTGGTGCGCTTCAAAGGTAAAATGCAGCCGGGTATCACCCTGCGCGACTTGGTTCACGCCATTCCTTACTACGCGATTCAGCAGGGTTTACTGACGGTTGAGAAGAAAGGTAAGAAAAATATCTTCTCTGGCCGCATTCTGGAAATTGAAGGTTTGCCAGAGCTGAAAGTTGAGCAGGCGTTTGAGCTGGCGGATGCTTCTGCAGAACGTTCTGCTGCGGGTTGTACGATCAAACTCGATAAGGCGCCAATCAAAGAGTACCTGAGCTCCAATATTGTTCTGCTTAAGTGGATGATCGCAGAAGGTTACGGCGATCGTCGTACCATCGAGCGTCGTATTCAGGGTATGGAAAAATGGCTGGCCGATCCGCAACTGCTGGAAGGCGATGCGGATGCAGAATACGCGGCGGTGATCGACATCGATCTGGCTGATATCAAACAGCCAATTCTGTGCGCGCCAAACGATCCCGATGATGCGCGTCTACTGTCTGACGTAGCCGGTGAGAAAATCGACGAGGTCTTCATCGGTTCGTGTATGACTAACATTGGTCATTTCCGTGCTGCAGGTAAGCTGTTGGATGGTCACAAAGGCCAGCTACCAACTCGCCTGTGGGTTGCTCCGCCGACGAAGATGGATGCCGCCCAGCTGACCGAAGAAGGCTACTACAGCATCTTTGGTAAGAGTGGCGCACGCGTTGAGATCCCTGGTTGTTCACTGTGCATGGGTAACCAAGCACGCGTGGCCGATGGGGCAACGGTGGTATCGACTTCAACGCGTAACTTCCCGAACCGCTTGGGGACGGGGGCAAATGTGTATCTGGCCTCGGCCGAGCTGGCCGCGGTGGCTTCGCTGTTAGGTCGTTTGCCAAATCCAGAAGAGTACCAGCAGTACATGGAACAGGTTGATAAAACGGCGGTAGACACCTACCGTTATCTGAACTTTGATAAGCTGGAGCAATACACTGAGAAGGCTGACGGTGTGATTTTCCAGACAGCGGTTTAATTTTCAGCTGTGACTGAATATCGAGGAGGCTTCGGCCTCCTTTTTTTATCGACTATCCCCCAACTCACGCCATAAGCAAGTTTTCACTTCCCATACGTAAACTGACAGATAAATCCGTAATCTGCATGCAATAACATCAATAAATTGCGCCTATGGGGTGTGTTATGAAAAACAGTTGGATGCAACAGATTCAATCTATGCTCGGTGATAAAACTAAGTCGATCGGCGGGTCTGAAGGGTTTGGCAAACTATTGGCTCCGGCGGCATTGGGCGGCTTAGTTGGTGTGCTGTTAGGTAATAAATCCACACGTAAAATAGCGGGCAAGTTCGGTAAAAACGCGCTGATAATTGGCGGCTCGGCTGCGGTAGGTGCGGTGCTGTGGAATAAGTACAAGCAACGGGTTAAAGAGACGCATCAAGATGAACCTCAGTTTGGTATGCGCGCATCGCCCATTGATGCGCGAACCAAGCGCCTAATTCAGGCTGTCGTGTTTGCGGCGAAAAGCGATGGGCATGTAGATGATGCGGAGCGTCAGGCCATCGATAATAGCTTGCATGAGCTTGGTCTCGGCGCTGAAGCAGAGCATTGGGTGCAAGAGGCCTTGGCACAACCGTTAAATCCAGCGCTGTTAGCGCAAGATATTAAGAACGAAGACGAGGCGCTTGAGCTCTATTATCTGAGCTGTGTAGTGATCGATATCGATCACTTTATGGAGCGTAGCTATTTGGATGCTTTGGCGCAGTCTCTAAAAATCCCTGCTGATGTGAAGCAAGGGATTGAGCATGATATCAGCGAGAAGAAACGCGAGCTGGCTTGACCCTAGACGCTATTTTTGCTGATATATCGCGCCGGTTTTCCAGTGAAAATCGTGCAGGTAACACAACGGAGGCCATGGCCTCCGTTTTATTTTTCCAGTTTGCGAGCCTCGACAGTGCAGCTACGCGATGGATGTTTACACTATAAGTAAGTCATCCCCAGAAAAAATAGGGGAAAGTCGCGGAGGGCTGAACGATGGATTATGAATTTCGCCATGATGTAACGGGGCAGGTTGTCGCCGTATTTTCGATGGGGCACGAGGTCGTTGGGCACTGGCTAAACGAGGAAGTTAAAGGCGATTTGGCTTTGCTGACTCAGGTTGAACAGGCCGCGGCTGAGGTGAAAGGCAGCGAACGCCAGTGGCAGTTAACCGGGCACGAATACACGCTGTGGTTAGACGGTGAAGAAGTGATGGTTCGTGCTAATCAACTGGCAGTGGAAGGCGATGAAATAGAAGAGGGGATGAGTTATTACGATGAGGAAAGCCTCTCATTCTGTGGTTTAGAAGATTTTTTACTGGTGCTAGAGAAATATCGCGCTTTCATCGCTTCGACGCGCTAGCTTGGTTGGGAGCCTGAATTTATCTCTCGTTGAGATATCAAACGGCAGATTAGGTCTGCCGTTTGAGTTGCCACTATCGACGATAGTAGCTTAGTTTGCGTATGCGAGCAGGCTTAGAGAGTCTCGGGCCAGATATTTGCATTTCGTCGCGGTTGGCATCGAAATTCGGCTGAGATCGTGGTAGCTGTCTTCACCCAACGCCTTCATTTTCTTAGTGTTATAGTTGGATAAATCCCATCCGTTACGGTTGGCAAAAAAGACGATCGCTTTTTTGATTTGCGCATTAGGTAAGTCGTTATAACCACAATCATTTTTTAGAAATACGAAGATAGCGGTGAGATCGGCTAAATCTTCGGATTGCATATCATCAAGAGCCTGGCTGGCGGAGGTAAAACTCAGCAAACCTAAAAGCAAAAGCACCAGCGAGGTTTTTTTCATAAACAGATGCACATTATGTAGTTGTAGTTTGACGGTATCATATTTCAGCCCTGTTTCTACAGTGTTTCTTGCTCATTTCATCAATCAATTTATGGAACCTACTTTCCATTAAATCAAGTGCTAGCTTGACTTTCCCCTTACTGGAAGGTCTACCCTAAAATGGCAATAGTTAACTGCAGCTAAACATTTCGTAGCTTCACGTATGAAGCTAAACACGTCTAAGTTTAACCGAGTCTACTCACTGACGCACAAGGGAATCTGACATGCTTCGCCGCGACTTTATCAAACTGACTGCCATGCTGGGTGCATCCAGCGCCTTACCTTTCTGGAGCCGTGCCGCTTTTGCGGCCGATCATCCAGCATTACCGATCCCTGCATTACTCACGCCAGATGCCGCAGGGAAAATAGCGCTCAATGTACAAACCGGTAGCATGAAATGGAAAGCGGGGATGCAAACGCCGACCTGGGGTATTAATGGTCCGCTATTAGGGCCCGCCATGCGTTTGCAGCGAGGTAAGGACGTAGCGATTAATGTGACCAACGCGCTGCCAGAGGCGACCACCATGCATTGGCACGGTATGGAGATTCCGGGCACGTCTGACGGTGGGCCGCAGGCGGTGATTGAGCCGGGCAAAGTATGGACCGCGGCGTTTAAAGTGGACCAACCCGCAACAACGGCATGGTTCCACCCGCATACGCATGGTTTAACCGGGCGTCAGGTGGCGATGGGCTTAGGCGGCCTGATTATTATTGATGATGAAGAAAGCGCGAAGCTCCCATTGCCAAAAGAGTGGGGCGTTGATGATGTGCCGGTGATCCTGCAAGACAAGCGTCTCGATGCCAAAGGCAATATTGATTACCAGCTCGATATCATGACGGCGGCGGTAGGATGGTTTGGCGATATGATGCTGACCAACGGTGCGGTATACCCTCAGCATCTTGCTCCGCGCGGATGGCTGCGACTGCGGTTCCTGAACGGGTGTAATGCGCGTTCATTGAATCTGGCTACCAGCGATGGTCGTCCGTTGTATGTGGTCGGCAGCGATGGCGGGCTGCTGGGTGAGCCGGTTAAATTAACAGAGCTACCGATCCTGATGGGCGAGCGTTTTGAGGTTTTAGTCGATACTCGCGATGGTAAGGCGTTCGACATTATCACTTTGCCGGTCAAACAAATGGGGATGACGCTGCCGCCGTTCGATCGCGCTCTGCCCGTTTTGCATATTCAGCCTACGCTGAAGAGTAATGAAGCAAAACTACCTGATGCTTTAGTGAATATGCCCGCTGTTCCCGCTGCAGATAATGTGAAAACGCGCTGGTTGCAGCTGATGATGGATCCTCAGCTCGACATGATGGGCATGCAAATGATGATGCAGCGCTATGGCATGGCATCCATGGCCGGCATGGACATGAAAGGTCACGGCAATATGGCGGGTATGGATCACGGTCAGATGCAAGGACATATGGATCATGGGCAGATGGGGAATGGGAAGATGAATCATGGCGCAATGGGGCAGGGTAACCCAACGGCTCCGGGTTATGACTTCATGCACGGCAACAAAATCAACGGTATTGCGTTTGATATGGCCAAACCGATGTTTGATGTGCCACGTGGCACCTACGAGAAATGGACCATTTCTGGTGAAGGCGACATGATGCTGCATCCATTCCATATCCATGGCACGCAGTTCCGCATTCTTTCTGAAAACGGTAAACCGCCTGCGGCTCATCGTAGTGGCTGGAAAGATACGGTGCGTGTTGAAGGGTGGCGAAGCGAAGTCTTGGTGAAATTCGATCACGAAGCGCCGAAAGAACGCGCTTACATGGCGCATTGTCATCTGCTCGAACATGAAGACACTGGCATGATGATGTCGTTTACGGTGAGTTGAGTTTTTTCGTAAAAAACTAACAGCCTCAAAGCATCACTAGACAACTGGTCTAATTTAATGACAATGGTTTGGTGAGAATAATAATGAGGACGGAATTGAAAAATGAATGCTATCGAAGTGATCCAACAACGCCGTGCGACCAAGCAGTTTGATGCTGGTTATGTCATGACCTTAGAAGAAAAAAAAGAGCTGCTGAATATTGCACTGCAAAATGCGCCAAGCGCCTTTAACTTGCAACATTGGCGCCCATTGCTGATTGAAGACCGCGCCCAGCGTGAGAAAATTCGTGAAGCTGCATGGGGCCAAGCTCAGGTTACCGATGCTTCTATGCTGGTAGTGCTGTGCGGCGATGTCTCTAGCTGGGAGTCTCAGGTAAAAAACATTTGGGCAGAAGCCGCAGAGCCAGTGCAGCAATATATGGTGCCTGCAGTGGATAGCTACTATCGTGGAAAAGCGCAGACCCAGCGCGACGAAATTATGCGCAGCGCGGGTATCTTTGCCCAAACGCTGATGCTAGCCGCTAAGGCGCATGGATATGACTCCTGCCCAATGGATGGTTTTGATTTCGACGCCGTTGGTAAAATTATTAATAAGCCAGAACACTATGAAATTTGCCTGATGATCGCGATCGGCAAAGGTGTGAGCCAGCCGTATCCTCGTATCGGCAAGTTGCCGTTTGAGCAAATTGTTAAAACCGACCGTTTTTAATTTCTCAGTAAAATTATCTATGTAGGTGATGAGTAGAGCGCTGCCCATGACGGCGCTCTATTACCTTGCTATACTCTGCGCCCTTAAACGCTCCACTCCTCCTCTCATCATTAAATAGTGTCTGCATGTATGCGGCAACTCGGTGCGTTTTGGCGTTATGATGAAGGGTTGGTAGGGGTGAAAGAACGATTTACAGGACTCGGTCTAAAGGTATATAGCGATGAAACATACAGTTGAAGTAATGATCTCTGAACAGGAAGTGCGTCAGCGTATTGCTGAACTAGGCCGTCAGATTTCAGCAGATTACCGTGATAGCGGCAGCGAGATGGTTCTGGTTGGTTTGCTACGTGGTTCCTTTATGTTTATGGCTGATCTTTGCCGCCAGATTGATGTTCCGCATGAAGTCGATTTCATGACTGCGTCTAGCTATGGCAACGGTATGAATAGCACCCGTGACGTTAAAATCCTGAAAGATTTGGATGAAGATATTCGCGGAAAAGACGTATTGATCGTTGAGGATATTATTGACTCCGGTAATACCCTGAGCAAAGTACGTGAATTATTTGCTCTGCGTGGCCCTAAATCTTTGGCTATTTGCACCTTATTAGATAAACCAAGCCGCCGCGAAGTTGATGTTCCGGTTGAATATGTTGGTTTTGCTATTCCTGACGAATTCGTGGTTGGCTTTGGCATTGACTACGCTCAGCGTTATCGTCACCTGCCTTATATCGGCAAGGTTATTATGTTAGACGAATAAATCAGTTTATTGATACTTAAAAACGCCGTCATTTTTGACGGCGTTTTTGTTGTGGGTATTTAGTAATAGTTAATGGTTAGAAGTTTTAAATTTTTCTCTTTACCCACAGGCACAATTTGAGTCCAACCAAGATCCTTAGGTAAAAGCACCTTTCCATTGGATTCATTGATTGGTCTAGTCTGGCTAATGACTCTACCATCTCGGTAACAGCTTGCCTGAACAGACGACTGTATTTGGCTGATATTACAATCACTTTCAACAACGCTGCCAGTAAAGTGAATAACCCCATCAACGGCATAAGTATAGGCAGAGAACATTAATGTTACAGCGGTCGTTAAAAAAAGAAATAAACGATATAGGCTCATGATTACCTCAAAAAGTCGTTATTGAGTTTTTAGCCTTCCATTGCGGGATGCGTTAATTTATTCATTAACTAAATAGTGCAATTAAAAATATAAACGGTCTTTTGCTTTTTATCCTCCCTAGAATGTTGTTTTTTTGTTGCGTGGCAGCGGCGTAATTTAGCAACATTAAATGCAACTTAAAAGAGAATTAAGATTAAATTACAATATAAAAGAAAAGTTGAAACTTGCCTTTATTAATTGATCTGCACTATGAATGTTTTATTAATTACCAATTCTTTATTTCTATTATTTAATTTAATAGTTAATTTTCTATAAAACATTCTTAAATTCTTCTTTTTAAGAAAAGGTGTTATTACTAATTTCTGTTACAGAAATTTCTATTAATGTGGATACCGAATATCTTTTAGAGAGGAAGCAATGATGGAATCAGAATGGTTTACGGCGAAACAACTCACCGAGATAGCACCTTTGCCCACAACACCGCAGGGGTTGCATTCGCATGCCCGAAAATCGGAATGGGTGAGGCGTAAACGTGATGGAAAAACTATTGAATACCATATTGATAGCCTACCAGAAGAGGTTAAGCAGCGGCTGCATTTGCATCAGGTAAACGAGACGAGAGCGTATTATCGACTCCAGCTGAATGATGAAAGCATCGGGGCAAAGCTATGGGACGAGATTTGCGAAAAAATACCGTTGCTGCAGCGTGAAAAACTCGTGGAGCTGGCGTTATTAGAAGGAGTTAATGCGTTGTTTTTTCGTTTGGCGTCGTCATTAACGTTCCGTTAGAGGTGTCGACGAGGTTTATTGGAAAGGAAACACAACCGCTGTTATCGCATTCAGGACATCAGCGGTTGTGCTATCACGCGAGTGTCTATTTAGCCTTGTTGCAGCAGGGTAGACATGGCGTTGCGATAACGCAGTTCGAGGGTTTCTCGGCTCGTGGTGGTGATATCCAGATCGCGCAGACGGCCATCTTTCAGACCATAAACCCATCCGTGGATCATCACTTTTTGTCCACGTTTCCATGCTGATTGCATGATGGTGGAATGGCCGAGGTTATATACCTGTTCAACTACGTTCAGTTCGCACAGGGTATCCAAACGTTTTTCTGGCGGAAGTTCACCCAGCAGGCAACTGTGTTTGTACCACAGGTCGCGAATGTGCAGCAGCCAGTTGTTGATAAGTCCTAGTTCAGGATTTTCGACCGCAGCCTCAATCCCGCCGCAGCCCAAGTGGCCACAGATAATAATATGCTCAACCTGTAATACGTCGACGGCATATTGAACAACCGACAGGCAATTCAAATCGGTATGGATAACGAGGTTGGCAACGTTACGGTGAACGAAGAGTTCGCCAGCTTCCAGTCCCGTTAACTGTTCAGCCGGTACACGGCTATCAGAACAACCAATCCATAGAAAGCGCGGACGCTGTGATTGAGCAAGACGACCAAAAAATTCTGGGTCTTCCTGGCTCACGGTATCCGACCATGCATGGTTATTCGCAATAAGTTTTTCGATTTCTTTCATTGAGGTTAATCGTCTGTAACATGCGGTTTGCGATGGTTAATATAGGCTAATCGTCACAGTTTTGAAATCGGAACAGTGCCTTCAGCAAAAAATGGCATAGAAAATAACGGCGTTATTCCTTGAAAAAATTACCATCCGTTAGCATTAAGTTATGCAAATGTTCCTCAAAAAGTATCTTAGCATCAGGTGCCTATAAGCCGTAAATACGGTAGCTAATGCTGTTATGGCTATGTAAAATAGGCACTCTTCGGTCAACGTTCACATCCCGATTATTGACGGTTTCTGCTTATTACTGTTTTGGAACCGTTCCAAAAAAAGCCTGATAGCTCAGGCGCAAAGGTACGCTAATCATAATGACAAACGCACTGGAACTTTCCCAGCTCACCAAAACGTATGCGGGTGGCGTGCAGGCGCTGCGCGGTATTGATTTACAGGTTGAGGCTGGCGATTTTTATGCCCTGCTTGGGCCAAATGGCGCAGGGAAATCGACCACCATCGGCATTATTAGCTCCTTGGTGAATAAATCCTCCGGTAAGGTCAACGTGTTCGGTTATGACATCGATCGTGACATCGTTAATGCTAAACGCCAGCTTGGTTTGGTGCCTCAGGAGTTCAACTTCAACCCGTTTGAAACGGTGATGCAGATAGTGGTGCATCAGGCGGGCTACTATGGTGTCGCTCATTCAGAAGCATTGGTACGTGCGGAGAAATACCTCAAGCAGTTGGATCTCTGGGGAAAACGTGACGAACGTGCTCGTATGCTTTCTGGCGGCATGAAACGCCGTTTGATGATTGCCCGCGCGCTGATGCATGAGCCAAAACTGCTGATTCTTGATGAACCGACCGCGGGCGTAGATATCGAACTGCGCCGCTCAATGTGGGGATTCTTGAAAGAGCTTAATGCTCAGGGAACCACCATTATTCTGACCACGCACTATCTGGAAGAAGCTGAGATGCTGTGTCGTAACATCGGCATTATTCAGAACGGTGAGCTGGTTGAAAACACGTCCATGAAAGAACTGCTTTCAAAGTTGAAATCTGAAACTTTCATTTTGGATTTGGCGGCGAAAAGCCCATTACCGAAGCTTGAGGGTTATAAGCACCATCTGCGTGATACCTCAACGCTGGAAGTTGAAGTGCTGCGTGAGCAGGGCTTGAATGGCGTATTCAGTCAGCTAAGTGCGCAGGGGATTCAGGTATTGAGCATGCGTAACAAAGCCAACCGTTTGGAAGAGTTGTTCGTGACCTTAGTGCACGATCATGATGAAAAACCGCGTGTGAATACGGAGAAAAAGGCATGAACGCACTCTATTGGGTCGCGCTGAAAAGTATCTGGACCAAAGAAGTTCATCGTTTTGCCCGAATTTGGATCCAAACGCTGGTGCCGCCGGTCATTACCATGACGCTGTACTTCATCATTTTTGGCAATCTGATTGGTTCTCGCATCGGCGAAATGCATGGTTTTGATTACATGCAGTTTATCGTGCCGGGTCTTATCATGATGTCGGTGATTACGAACTCCTATGCCAACGTGGCATCGTCGTTTTTCAGCGCTAAGTTTCAGCGCAACATTGAAGAACTTCTGGTTGCGCCAGTGCCAACGCACGTGATCATCGCCGGTTTTGTCGGCGGCGGTGTGGCGCGTGGCGTGTGCGTGGGTATTCTAGTGACGCTGGTGTCATTATTCTTCGTGCCATTCCATGTTCACAGTTGGGGTGTTGTCGCGGCGACGCTGCTGTGTACTGCTATCCTGTTCTCGCTGGGTGGGTTGCTGAACGCCGTATTTGCCAAAACCTTTGACGATATCAGTCTGGTGCCAACCTTTGTGCTGACGCCATTGACCTATTTGGGCGGCGTATTCTATTCGCTGACCCTGTTGCCTCCTTTCTGGCAGGCGGTATCAAAGCTGAATCCTATCGTCTATATGATCAGCGGCTTCCGTTTTGGGTTCTTAGGCATTAACGATGTACCGCTTATCTTCACCTTTGTGGTACTGCTGGCGTTTATTGTGGTGTTCTATCTGCTGGCGTGGTATCTCATTGAGCGCGGGCGCGGTCTGCGTTCCTAATCGCCTCAAGCCTATGTTAAAGAAGGTAATGCCGTTCGTTTAAGAGATCGAGATACACGGGCATAGTACACCGCGGGGCGATCCGGCGGCTGACGCCGCTACGACCCCATCGGTGTACTCTCCCTAAAATCGAGCCTAAGTAAACGTAGTTACTGTTAAACAGTTTTTTGTTTTAAATAGCATCATATCTGCCTTATCTCACACTCCTGCATCGCTATTGATTATGTTTGCTGCGGTGAACGCCATTTCCTGATAAACCCTAATACTTGTGAGATTAATCTGAATGCCTGCTCCTAAAAGCCCGCAGCAGATTTTACTATTTATGGCGACGAACGGCAGGATGCCGTACCAAGCAGCAAGGGGAGAACGCACATGTTAGGGATTGTCTTAGCAGGACATACTGGCTTTGCCAGCGGCACGCTAAAATCACTCAAGCATTTGCTGGGGGCGCTGCCAGAGCAATGTATCAGCGTTGAATATACCGATTGGCTGAGCACCAATATGCTTAGTCGGATGATGTGTGATGCGCTACATGCCGCAGACAGCGGTGATGGGGTGGTCTTTATAACCGACATTTTAGGCGCGGCCCCGTTTCGCAGCGCTGCGTTGATGAGCCATAAGCACTCTAAATGCGAAGTGGTGGTGGGCATTAGTTTAGGCTCCATGATTCAGCTGTTCCCTCAGCGTGGGGGGCTCACCGCTTCTGAGTTTCGCGACCAAGCGTTGGAGCTAACGCGTGGGCAAGCGACCAGTTTGTGGCACGAACAAAACCGTCATCCAACGGTGATGGTGCGTAGCCCGGAAGCCTGTAACATTGAAAATTAGAGGCCAAAAGCGTGGGCATAGAGGCATCAATGCAAACGGATGACGATTTCTTCAACGTGAAACGCAGAATATCTCTATAATGCGCCCTGATGCTTTTTGCGCACTAAAATCGAGAGGATGTACCCGGTAATGATGAATAATGATGTTTTACGCAGCGTTCGCTACATGCTGAATCTGAATAACGAGAAAATGATCAGCATTTTAGCTCTGGCCGACACCAAGGTGACGCTGGAAGAAATGGCGAGCTTCGTAACCAAAGAAGGTGAAGAAGGCTTTAAGGTTTGCCCTGATGTTGTGATGGGATATTTCCTGAATGGTCTGATTTTCTTCAAGCGTGGCAAAGATGAGAAGTATCCTGCGCCAAAAGTTGAACGCCGTATCACCAACAACATTATTCTAAAAAAGCTGCGCGTGGCATTTGAGCTTAAGTCCGTGGATATTATCGAGATCTTAAAATCTCAGGATTTCGCCATTACCGAATCCGAACTGAGCGCTATTTTCCGCGCTGACGGGCATAAACATTATCGTGAATGTGGCGACCAGCTGCTGCGTTATTTTCTGAAAGGATTAGCTGCGCGCGTGCGTAAAGGCTAATACTCACAGCGTTAAAAGCCGTTTACGGTTCTGCCGTGGTAGCGGTCAATCATTTAATGTGCGAGGACGTTAAGTTAACGTCCTCGCATTAAAAAATTGTCTATAACAGGTGCTACTCGCGAGCGTCCTGCATCACTTTATTGCATTTCTCCGTACTTGCCTGTCCGTTGCCATCCATGGCTGCTTGAATACACTCTTGATAATCTTTTGGTGAAATAGTTTCCTGAGCGCTTCTCGGTTGAGATGCCCCCTGACACCCTGCTAAAAGCAGGCCTAGTATTGTAATGCCCATTCTGCTCATTTCTCCTCCTTGAAGGCATCGTTGCAGTATCGCCGCAGGTTGCAGGCCATATGCTCTAACTGGTTCCCACATCTAACTCGAACCCTGTGGCGCTACGCTGGTTTAAAAGATAGTAAATGGCGCGATGACGTTGAATTTGATATCAATTTCATCCTGAAACATATTGTTGTAGCCACCGCTATAGTTTGGGTTACTGCCGTGATTGTCGTAGTTGATGTAATGGAGGTTAAACAGCGTTCCTTTAAGCCGCCCGGTCTGTACGATATGGGCGATATTGAATGTCCATGCTGATTCATCGATGCGCTGGTTTTGATCGGCAAGTTCGCCGTCGACGGTGCAGGTAGTGCAGGGTTTGGCGTTCCAGCCATAGACATAGCCTGCGCCAATAACCCAGCCGGGGAGATCATAATTCTTGAGATCGTAGGCAACTCCGGCAAACGCAGACGTTTCGCCGTTGGCATCAAAGTCCGACGCGGCATTCCACCAAATATCCAGTCGCCCGTTAGAGCTGGCATAGGCTGGCGTAATTCGTTGTAGAAAGAATCCCTGATTGCCTTCGGCTTTGACGGTTTGTGCTTCTAAGCGAAAATCCAGCGTATCGACGGTATAACCCAGCGTAATGCCCTGCAGCCAGGCGAGGCCGTCGTACTCATCGTTAATCGAACCGTAGGCCGCAACTGTTCCATTACCCACTTTGTCTTTTGCTCCATAAAACTGATAGCTAACACGCAGATTGTTGCCAGCCACTGGAAAACTGTAAGACAGCTTGGTCATGTACTGATCCATAAAATCAGCGGCTTGCGCCATTGAAGCTTCCAGTATCAGATTGTTTTTAAAGTCATACTTAATCCCTGCGGCCTGCACATAATCGATTTTCGTGCTGTTATCGGCAGCGCGAAACTCATACATTTCCGTATACCAAGGTGCCTTATATTGATCGGACCAGAAATAGGATGCCGAGAGCGTTCCGTTATCACCATAATCCCAGCTACCGCCCATCTCTACGCCCTGATAGGCTCCAGGTACAAAACCCCAATGCACAGCCAATAAGGTTTGTCCTGATGGCTGGATATAGCCCGCGCGCATCCAGTAGTCGTCATATTTCAGTTTTAGCGCGGCTTTATATAAATTGACCCCGCCCTTATCGCCGGACCAGTGCTCGCCCCAGCGTTGGTTGGCTGAGCTAAGACTGATTTCATTGGGGTGAGCCGCATTGCCGGTCGCCAGATTTTCCGCAGCAAAAGCGGCAAGATCGAGGCCGATGATGTCGTCGATGTATCCCGAGCTGAAATCCAGATTGGCGTTAAAGGTTGCATGATGCAGATCTTCAACATATTCGCCGTAGTTGGGGCTACCTATGGTCATATCGCGTTTATCACGATAGCGCTGTGAATAATAAACTCCGCCGGTTAAGTGGGCGTCATCCCAAAAACCTGCGGTTGGTACTGGAGCAGCAATGAGTAAGGTGGGCACTGCTATGAGTGTGGCGGCAAGCAGAGAACAGCGATTTATTTCGCGCCTAAAGAAATCCTTTTTCTACACGAAGAATGAAAAATAGTCGTGAGCGAACAGGGGGAAAGCTCCCCAAAATAAGAGTTAACGCCTATTGGCTACATCTCAGATGCCAGATACGGCTGGTGTAATCTCTGTTGAGGGGAGGATCGATGAATATCCCGCGATACATCAGCTCATCGCCGCCAATCTCGGTAGGGGAATCATCTATCTGATAACGTGCTTGGGCATCTAATCCAGCCAAGTGCAGCAACCGCAGCGGCGCAGAGGCTAAGCTCACCAAGGAAAAAGCCATGACCAGCGCTTCGTGCTTATCAGGCGAAACGAACATCCAAGCGGCAAAATCTGGGTGCTGCCATGGGCTAACCAAACGCCAGAACGTGCCAAATTGGATCAGTTGACGATGTTGCTGATAAAAAGCGATTTGCTCAGTGACGGCGCGATCGCGTTCAGCGTCTTGATGCATCAGATTAAGCATCAGACCATAGTTTCCACTCATCGCCACCGCACCACGCATGGCTATGCTGGTGGGG
>NZ_FMIQ01000069.1 GCF_900095695.1 Hafnia alvei
CAGTATTATCTCTAATAAATAGTTAAGGATTACTATGAAATTTTTACGTCTAAAAGATAACGGCTTAGCATGGACACTATAGCCTTCATTATGCTCTGCTATTTCACCTGCATTTGCTGCTGTAGCAGTGAATGATACTACCGAGCTGAAGGTCACTGGTACCGTGAGCCCAGCGAGTTGCAACCTAGTTTTAGGTACTGGAGCGGGAGCTGCAGGGGAGGTTGCTTATGGGAATATTAATGCTGGAATGGCTCCGGCTTTGTCGGGAAGTTATCAGCTGCTCGATGAAAAAATGCTGTTCGACGCGGTTACCATTAACTGTGAAGGTGAGACAATAATCGGTGTTTCCACCACAGACGACCGTTCTTCATCGGTAACAGCGTCAACAGCGCCGGTGCCAACCTATAACAATGATGGTAGCGAATTTGGCAATGCTACCCACTTTTTGGGGCTAGGGACTGATAATAAAGGTAACACTATCGGGCAATACAGCGGAACTTTCACTGGCCTTAAAGTTGATGGAGTTTCTGCAAATTTCTCAAAATGTATTTCTGAAAATAATCTCACAGGGGCTACTACTGAACAGGGCGGCGCATTAGTCGTTAATAACTGTCTTGCAGGACAAACACACTTAGTTATGGATAAAAATAACAAGGCGTTGTCAGGCACTGATTTTACATGGGACTATGTCGTTAGACCTTTAGTTAAATCAGCAAAAGATTTAGACCCGGCTGGGTTCAAGCTTGACGGCTCAATTACTGTGCAAGTTGATTATCTTTAATCGATAATAACTATCTCTTTCTGATGCAAGCGAATGGCTAAGGTGCGGGCAGTTATTTAATTTCTTTATTCTAATTGACTCTATTTATAACGGTTTTTTATGACTGCGTGCACCTTTTTTTATATAAAAAAATATATTGATAAGATTGTATTTCTATTACCCTTTAGCTTAATTTCTTTTTCTCTGTATGCGGCTAATGACACAGTAGACTTTGATCTTTCAACATTGGAGGCTAGAGGATTATCAACAACGCTTAATGATTATTTTAGAGCAGGTAAAAAGTTCTCGCCTGGCATAACTAAAATAACACCTGTTATTAATGGTGTGGAGAAAAGACCGCTATCAGTCAATTTTGATGATAGAGGTGAACTCTGTTTGCATAACGAGGATTTAATAACGCTTGGAATTAAGTTAATTAAATCAGAACCAGACCAATGCATTGAATTAAAATCGTACTATGCGCAAATGGAGCTAAAACTTGACCCAGGCCAGAGTAAGGTTGAGTTTATTTTACCCTCTGATGCTATCGAAGATTCAAATAATCTTGATATAAGCCAATATACCGCGGGTGGTATCGGAGGGGTGCTTAATTATGATGTTCTGATGATGAAAAATAACAGTAAGAAATCGGATTCAGACACCTATAGCGGGAACGATAAAAGTTCTTCAAACAGTAATAACATTAATACATTTCAAAGTAACACTGAAGAAGGCTTTAATATAAACGATTGGATAATCCGTAGTCGCCAATCATATAGCAGCAGCGGTGACACGCGAAGCTTTGATCAGCTTTATACTTATGCACAAAGAACGTTGCCGAATTATAAAACGGTGATGCAGACAGGAAAGATTAGCGTTGCTAACTCGCTATTTGCTATGCCTCAAGTTTTTGGGATCCAGTTTTCTCCTGAAAGCGCATTGATGAGCAGCAAGCAAAGCGGAGCCACAGTCAGTGGTATTGCGCAAACGCAGGCGCGAATTGAAGTGCGTCAGTCGGGTGTATTAATTTACTCAACTCAAGTTCCCGCAGGCGCTTTTACGCTAAATCGATTACCAACAATAAACAATACAGCAGACCTTAACGTTAATGTCGTTGAACAAGATGGTGCTACGCGTAGCTTTATCGTTCCAGCATCTTCTTTTACTCATGGCTATAGTCAGCAGGAAACCAGTTATTCATTTGCTATTGGCAAGATTGATCAGAGCACTAATGACAATATAGGCTCGAACGATTTAACCACATTCAACGTGTCTACGCCTTGGGGGACACGTTCTATGGTGAGCAGCGGTGCATTGGTGGCTCAAAAATATCAAAGCATCGCAGCTCAATTGAGTACAGGTTTGGCAAGTGGTCTTAGCCTTAGTGGAAGATCGATTTTGTCTAGCGATGCCCGTAGTCAGACAAAAGGTATGCAAAATAATCTGTCGGTCAGTATGCCACTGGCTGACAGTTTGAATGTTAACGGCTCGGTGACGATGCAGGATATTGGTTACCGCGATCTAACTGACGGGGGACCAAGAGCCGACGAAGACGATGCTGACTACATTAATACCCGCTATAAATCTCAATATAGCCTTGGGGTGGGATATTCGTTTGAGGATTTAGGCGCATTTAACCTGTCTTGGTCACGAGTTTCTATGTTTTCGTCAGAAGAAGTCACCAGCCGTATGACCGCGGGTTGGTCAAAAACGTTTAGCAACGGCATGTCTGTTTCAATGAATGCTGAGCGAGATAGCGGTAATGATGGCAACTCAATGTTTTATATGAATATGAGTATTCCATTTGGTTCTGTGCGTGTTGGTACCAGCATGTCACGCGTGGGGAATAACAGTACTCGGGGAGTCACATTAGATCAGACGATCAACGATCGGTTGAGTTATTCATTGGCTGCCAATAAGAGTAGCGATAGCGATAGCGATAGCGATGTAGGTGCTTTTAGTGCCAATGTCCGCGCGCTACCAAACTACTCTCAGCTTAGCTTAGGCTACTCGCGTTATGGCTCAGAAAACAGCACATATACCGTAGGTGCTTCCGGCGGGATAGTGGCGACCAAGCAAGGCGTGTTTTTCTCACCTTATCCTTTGCAGGACACCTACGCAGTCGTTCAAATTCCAGGTATCAGCGGCGGTGAAATTCAAACACCGCAGGGGCCAGTTTGGAGTAACAGCCAAGGGTATGCGGTGTCTTCAGGTATGAGTGCCTATGGTGAATCCCGCTTGGTTCTAAATACGAAAAGCTTACCGAAAAATGTGGACGTGAATAATGGCATTCAGGTTGCTCATGTTGCCCGTGGTTCTGTAACGAATTATACCTTTGGCACCATTGTTAGCCGACGTGCGCTGATCCGCATACATTTAGCGGATGGAAAGCTGGCTGAGAGAGGGGCTCTGATCTATGACGCCCATGATAACTACATCACAACAGTGGCGAGTGACGGAACTGTATTTCTGATTGATAGCCAGCTAGAGCAGAAATTAGTGCTTCAAACGGCTTCTGGTGAACGGTGTCAGGTGCATTTTAAACTTAATGAAGAGCCTGAAGCGGATAAATTGTATGAGAGTTATGATGCCCAGTGTGAAATTTAACCTTTTGATTTTTTGTGCAATGCTTCTATCTATTAACGTTAGAGCCAGTGATTGCAATCTCAATGTCAGCCAGCCGCATACTCATTTTGGTACCTTCAACCGAGGAACATTGTCTCAATCAAACGGCGGTGGGCAAGCCAATGTTATTGGCCGTAAAACCGCAACAGTAACGATAGTTTGTCCGCGGCCAGAACGTATCACGTTGTACTATCGAGCCGCCGCAAGTAGCGGAGGCAAGAGCTATTTGCTAGGTGATATTGCCAATCTATCGTTGATAGTTAGCGATGCTCAAGCCGATGGTAAATCAGTTGCGCTAACGTATAAACAAGGCGGAGGTGTTGCTACTTCAGATAACGTAAAAGAGCTGCCTTTGCTACCTGATATCGGTATGACCCCTAACATTGATGAGCCAGTAACAACACTGGTGATGCAGATAACATCGATTGCCACAGTTAACAATAATAATGTCAGTATCAAAGAATATAAAAGGCTGACTAGCAATGGCTCGTTGGAGGTGGTGAGTGAATAAACTAGCAGTGAATAAACTAGCGTTGTTAAGCTCTGTGATTTTAGCAGGTACGAGTATGCCTACTTTTGCGTTGTCACAGGTGCAACTGTCGTTTACTGCAGAGGCAGAACCGCCACCGTGTCATATTTTGCAGTCGCCCACTACGTTGGATTTTGGAAATATTAACTGTAATCAGCTCGCAGCGAAAACCGCGACACAGCTTCCTGTAAAGTCGTTTGCGGGGGGGATCACAGTTCAATGCGAATCAGCCACGAGCATTGGTCTTCGTGCGGTTGATAATAGCGGCGGTAGCACGTTATCAATCGGCAATTTGAGCTGGAGTTCTCCGAGCGTGAACGTTACGCCCACTCAGACCGATCAACGTTTTGGTTTGGGGATGACGTCTGCGGGGAAACCGATCGGCGTATGGAATGTATTGTTTCATTCGGCGCAGGTTGATGGTGTTCCGGCCCAGATAGGAATTGCTAATAATGGCGTGCTGGATTTAAACGACACTGTGCCTACGATGCGCAACAACGGCAAAGCCAGCAGTTGGGTACAAAATAGTGCGTTTGCGCTAGGAGAGTTATTTACCGTACAGGCTGATGCTGCCGTTGCGCTTGCACCGTTGGAAGACTTGCCGTCTGGTTCTAAGATCAGTTTTGCCGGTTCGGCAACGTTAGAAATTATCTATCTGTGATCGTGGGTTATTCATGCAAACATAAAAAAACCAACCTATAACAGGTTGGCTTTCTTGTTTGGGTTCTTTGGTCGGCACGGAGAGATTTGAACTCTCGACCCTCGCCACCCCATGACGATGCGCTACCAGGCTGCGCTACGTGCCGAACAGCTTTTATAGTACTTAAAAGCTAACGATTTTCAAGAGCATGGCGTTACGATTGTGTACGCTTTAGCCAATTTTAATTGGCGATAAACCGCTTCACATCCGTCAGAACTTGCAGCAGCAAGGCCAGCTGTGGTTTTTCGCCCTTCATCTCTTCATTGTCAGCGTCATAGGTACGATAGTGACCATTTTTATCTAGAATCACGGTTTCTTTCGGCGTGACGATCACTAATTCGTTGCTATCACCTAACGCCAGCCAGTTATGTTTACGCGTTGGTGCAAACAGGTCTTCACCCTGCGTATAGTCTACCGCTCGGGTATCCACGTGAAGCAAGCGCTGCATCAGCGTTGCCATCACATCTTCGTGGCTGGTGAGCTTATTGATGGTTTGCGCTGGCGTTCCAGGCCAATGAATAATCAATGGCACCTGAAGCTGATAACGGCTGTAGTTGGTGCCGAAGCCCCAATCACCTTTGCCGCTGTCGTTGAATTCAATACCGTGGCTAGCGGTAATGACTACGACGGTTTTATCCAGTTCGCCACGTTGTTTTAGCGTATCAAGTATTGCGGCGATCTGCCCATCAACACCGACGGCCGCTTGTTGGTATTTCTCCATGAAATCTTCGGGTTTATGCCCAGAAGCATCCGCTAGAGCGCTGCGGGTGCCGTTAAGATTCACGTACGAGAACCACGGTGACTGTGTCGTTTGGGTTGATAGCCACTGTTGCCACTGTTTGGTGGTGGCAGCGTCGCTTTGACGAATTGGTGCCGGCAGTGAGAAATCGGTCAATAGTGCCTGACGGTAGAGTGGGGCGCTAAAACCATCAGAGGAGAATAGGCCAAACTGGTAGTTTTGCTGGCTGAGCGCGCTGATTAACGCTGATGGTTTACGGCCTGCCAGAATACCTTCGAGATAAGACGGCGAGATGCCATAGAACAGCCCGAAGAGTCCGTTATCCAAATTGTTTCCCGAGCTGTAGTGCTGGGTAAACTCGAGATTATCGTTACCAAAGGCAGCCAGCTGAGGTAAGTCCTGTTTGAGATCGTCGGCACGCAGGCCATCTACCGCAATCACCAGCAGATTATAGCCCGCGCCTTTATCGGCAAAGCTCAGCTTATTGAGCGGATATTCAACGGATACGGCTTCTGGGCTGCCCGTTTGTGTCAGCTTATTCTGGAATTCTTGAGCATCCAATAAACCATGTTTTTCCAAGAAACGTCGCGCTGTCATTGGATATGAAAGCGGAAGATTAGAGCGCTGCATGGTAATTGGGCGATAGAAATTAGCATCGGCCCAGATGTAGATCAGATGCGATGCGAAAAATGCGGTGATAAACAATCCGGCTAGCGGTTTGCCAAATTTCTGCCGGTTGAGGCTACGAAGCTTTTGCCAGCTCCAGGTGCCAAACAGCATTTCGACGAGGAAAATAACGGGCACACAGATAAACATTAGCTGCCAATCGCGCGCCAGCTCACCTTGATCGGGGTTAACCACCAGCTCCCACACCACCGGATTGAGATGGAGATGGAAACGGGTGAAAACTTCAGCGTCAACCAGCAGTAGCGTTAGCCCCGCGGTGGCTAGCGCGGCGGAAAGAAAGCGCAGTAATCGCTGCGACATCACCACAAACGTGAGTGGGAAGATGATCAGCAGATAGGCAGCAAAGCCAATAAAGCTAAAGTGCCCTAACCAGCTGATCATCGCATAGACACGACCAAACAATGAGGATGGCCAATCGGCGACAAACAGATAACGGCTGCCCAAAAGCAGACCGAGCAAAATATTAAACAGAGCGAACCAATGCCCCCAGCTGATCATCTGGGAAACTTTTTCACGGTATCGCTGACGGTTTGTCACCATAAAAGTATGTCTATACGTCCGAGCAAAAATTAATGGGCTTTATCTTCCCGAATCGAAGCCTGTAAGGCTTCAGCAAAAGAGCGCGCAATAGCACGGCGCTGAGCGGGTGCGATGCTGGTGTTAATCAGATTCGTGACCATATTGCCCAAAACCATCAAAGAAAGATCGTTTGGCGTGTGGTGCGATTCCAGTACGTTGGCCAGCTCACTGAGCAGTTGTTCAACGTGTTCGTCACTATAACGGGATGATTGTGGCATAGAATTAAGCTTCTCAGACTGACAAAGTGCCATATCTTACCGTATAGGCGCGTGATTTTCCGCTCTTTTATACGTTTGTTGCGTTATTGATTATACCTTAGCTCTCACCATTGAATTCATCAATATGCGATGGCCGCTTGCGAGCGGGTATCAACAGTGTTTGAATACGCCATCAAATGTGTCCGAGGCGAAAGGGGAGAAGAAAAAATGAGTCTGGATCTCGAACAGATTGCGTTGCATCAGTTGGTTAAACGCGACGAACAACAGCTAGATGTGGTGCTGCGTGACTCTTTGCTGGCAAAAAATACCGCAGTAGAAGAGATGATGGCCGAGCTGCACCGTGTGTATAGCGCCAAAAGTAAAGCCTATGGCACCTTCTCCGCAGAGAGCGAGCTGGCAGAGGCATTACGTAACTATCGCCGTGGCAACGAAGATTTTCTAGCGTTCAGCCGCGCCGCAACCGGCCGTCTGCGTGACGAGCTGGCAAAATACCCATTTGCCGACGGTGGCGTGGTGTTGTTCTGCCAATATCGCTATCTGGCGGTAGAATATTTGCTGATTGCGGTGCTGAACAGCTGTAGCAGCATGCGTGTTAATGAAGAGTTAGATATCAGCAGCACCCACTATTTGGACATTATGCGTGCCGATATTGTGGCACGTGTCGATCTGACCGAGTGGGAAACTAATCCTGAATCTCACCGCTACTTAACCTTCCTGAAAGGCCGAGTCGGGCGAAAAGTCTCTGACTTCTTTATGGACTTCTTGGCAGCCAGCGAAGGTTTAGACACTAAAGCGCAAAACCGTGGCCTGTTACAAGCGGTCGATGATTATTGCGCCGAAGCCCAGCTCGATAAGAACGAGCGTCAGGCCTATCGCCAGCAGGTATATAGCTACTGTAATGGACAATTGCAGGCCGGTGAAGAAATTGAGCTGGAAGCGTTAGCGAAAGAAATCCCCGCCGTGGGCGAGAAAGACTTCCAACAGTTTACCGCCGAGCAGGGCTATGATTTGGAAGAGAGTTTCCCTGCCGATCGCAGCACGCTGCGTCAGCTCACCAAAATGGCGGGCAGCGGCGGCGGTTTGACGATTAATTTTGATGCCATGCTGCTGGGCGAACGCATTTTTTGGGATCCGGCGACGGACACGCTCACCATTAAAGGCACTCCGCCGAATCTGCGCGACCAGCTACAGCGTCGGAGCGGTGGCGGAAATTAATCTTTCCCGCTGCATTTAAGACAGAAAAATAAGACAAAAAAAACGCCGCAATTGCGGCGTTTTCTATTTCAAAACGTTTTATTCAAACAAACGTGATTCAGTCGGCGATTAAGCGCGAACGAAGTCAACGTGAGTCAGTTTACGTTTGAACGGGTGACGCTGAACAGCTTGAACCTTAACTTTGGTTTCTTTGCCGTCGATCATCAGAGCGATTACTTGTTCGTAAAAGCCTTCTTTCTCTTGCATGTTCCAAGTAGTGTCGTGATCGATTTCTACGGCTACTGGCTCTTGGTTTCCGCCATAAACGATAGCAGGGAACTTACCAGAAGTACGCAGGCGGCGGCTCGCACCCTTACCCTGCTCTTTACGTGCAGTTGCTTCAATAGTGAACATAATTGTATCTCTATATAAAATTTAGACCTGTTACAGGCGACCCAGCAACAGGCAGGAGATTCTGCTTTTAATAGTAAAAGCGGGCGGCATTCTAACGAAATACAGGGCTTACGGCAAATATATCTGCCCAGTCATTGTGGTAACGCCTAACCGCTAAGAGGATCCGCTTTGCGATAGCGGCCTTGATAATCGAAAACTTTTTGTCTGATCTGCCAAAACCGGCCTTTCATTCGGGCGACAACAAAATCGGGATAACGCAGTTTATCTTGCTGCGCCACGATGTCCGCCGCCTTTTTCCAAACCAGCTCAATGCCGGGCGCGCGCTGGTGCGGGCGCAGGAATAGCTGCATAAATGCGGTGCGCTGGGCGGGGGTATTAAGACGAAAACGCTCGCTCACGTCAGCGCCGTCTTCGTCGTAATAGGTGATCGACAGCCATTCGCCTTTATCATCTTCGCCATGCTGAAGCCGCATACCGCCGCAGCGCAGCACCAAGGCGTCTTTAAGTTTCAGCGCTTCTTTCAGCATGTCGTCGGGATCGACGAGTACTTGATTGCATTGATGGCAGCGGCGTGCCGCAATATCATTTTCCGCGCCACAGTGCGGGCAGGTTTTAAAGCGGAAGCGATAGTCACACTGCTCGCGCCCGCCTTCATCGTCTTCTAGCCAGCCCTGACAGCGGCGGCCATAGTGTTCGATAATATCGCCATTTTCCGTGGTCTTACCCCAGAACGTGTTGGCAAAGCCGCAGCCAGGACAAAATACCTGCACCGGTTGGCTGTCGCTGTGCGGTTTGGTGGTGCCGACTTCAGGGGTAAACAGATCGTGTGGATTACCCGCGTAATCGAGGATTAAGCAATCCGTTTTCCCCGGCGATAGGCGCAGGCCGCGGCCAACAATTTGCTGATACAGGCTGATGGACTCGGTGGGACGCAAAATGGCAATCAGATCGACATGCGGCGCATCAAATCCGGTAGTGAGCACGGCAACGTTCACCAGATACAACAATTCTTGGCGCTTAAAAGCATTAATAATGGCGTCACGTTCGTCGCCCGGCGTTTCGGCGCTGACCAGTGCAGCCTGTTCCGGTGGCAGCAAACCGTGAATTTCGCGCGCGTGCTCAACGGTGGAGGCGAAAATCATCACGCCTTTACGCGTGCTGGCGAACTCCATGATTTGGCTAACAATATGCGGCGTTATGCGCTGTTGATCTTTTAATTCTCGGTTGAGATCGACTTCGCGAAATAGCCCGTTGCTGCTCGGTTCTAATCGGCTGAAATCGTATTGCACTACCGGCATGTCCAATCTTTCCGGCGGCATCAGAAATTGGTTTTTAATCATGTAGCGCAGCGGTAATTCGTAAATACAATCACGAAACAGGCTGTTGCAATCGCCGCGCGTGATGCCGTGATAGTGATACTGATATATCCAGCCTTTGCCAAGACGATAGGGGGTTGCCGTTAATCCTAATAAACGCAGCTTCGGATTATTATTGCGTAAATGCTGAAGAATTTGCTGATACTGGCTGTCATCGCTGTCGCTGATACGGTGGCATTCATCCACGATCAGCAGCGAAAATTCGCCGTCAAACAACGGAAGGTTACGTGCCACCGACTGCACGCTGCCAAAAACCACTTTTCCGCTGCTCTCTTTTTGCTGTAAACCGGCTGAAAAAATATCGGCCTCTAAACCATAGGCACAGTATTTGCTGTGGTTTTGCGCGACTAACTCTTTGACGTGGGCTAAAACCAGCACGCGGCCGCGCGCGATTTTCGCCAGCTCAGCGATCACCAGGCTTTTTCCCGCTCCGGTGGGCAAGACTATAACCGCAGGCTCTTGGTGTTTTCTAAAATGCGCGATGGTGGCTTCCACCGCCTCACGCTGATAAGGACGAAGTGTAAAGGCCATTAATGTGTCATCAACAATGTCATCAACAATATAATCAGTGCTGGCAGATTTTGCTGCTGTGGGTATTAAAACCACTGTCGCTAGGAATGAATTTGCCGCGAGATGCTAAGAAATCCACCAACTGAGCGGCCGTTAAATCCTGCTGTGAACAGGTATGAAAACGGGCATCGGCGCCAAAACGTTGTTCGATGGTGGCAACTAAACTTTCTGTTGAAAATTGCTCGCCGGACTCAATCATCATGTTTAAAACTTCATGACCGTGAATAGATGGCATATGAGTAATTCCTGTGATTTATATTCGATGAAGGGCGTCATTATACCGCATGATGCCGGAGAGCGTCGTTTGACAATTTAGCCCGCAGGCTAACATATCGCCAAGCAAACAATGCCGCACGTGCTTTGAGCCGAATGGTGTGAATTAAACTACGCTTAAGATAGGCGTGAGGGTGAAGAGTCGCTATAATCCGCGGTTCTTCTTTGGTTTCCAAACGATGCCCGCATATTAAGGCCGTCCTTTATTCAGACAGCCATACTGCGTGCGCACAATGAAACCCTCCGATTCTTATAGAAATACAAAGCAGGTTCCATGCGACTGGACAAGTTTTTATCTCAGCAGTTAGGTATCAGCCGTGCGCTGATCGCCCGAGAACTGCGTGCTAAACGCGTCACTGTAGACGGCGAAGTTGTAAAAAGCGGTGCGCACAAGCTCACCCCAGAACAAGAAGTGGCCTTTGATGGTCAGGTGCTGGAACAGATCCACGGCCCGCGTTATTTCATGCTGCACAAGCCAGAGGGCTATGTGTGCTCCACTGACGATCCCGATCACTCCACGATCCTGTACTTCATTGAAGAACCGTTGGCGGAGAAACTGCATGCGGCAGGGCGTTTGGATCTAGACACCACGGGACTGGTGCTGCTGACCGACGATGGTCAGTGGTCGCACCGCATTACATCGCCAAAACACCAGTGCGATAAAACCTATTTAGTGACGCTGGAACATCCGCTGGCCGACGACACCGCAGAGCAGTTTACTCAGGGCGTGCAGCTGCACGGCGAGAAAGATCTCACCAAGCCAGCAACGCTTGAGCAGCTAGAAGCCAACGTGGTGCGTTTGACGATCAGCGAAGGCCGTTATCATCAGGTAAAACGCATGTTTGCGGCGGTGGGTAACCGCGTGGTGGAACTGCATCGCGAGCGCATTGGCACCATCGTGCTGGATGAAGATTTAGAACCGGGTGAATATCGTCCTCTGACCGAGGAAGAGATTGCCAGCGTAGGTTTGCCTGCTGAACTGTTAGCGAAAGATTAATTACCCGTCATACTTAACGTTGTTTCTGTGCTGGCGGCACGCGTTTGCCGCCGTGGCGCGACGCTAGCTATTTTGGGTATACATTATTTATTAAAAAGGAAGATGCTGCGTGCAGACACCCCGTAGTTCCCATCTTGGGTTGATCCTGATCCTCGGTTTGTTATCAATGTTGATGCCGTTGGCAATCGACATGTATTTGCCGAGTATGCCGGTGATTGCCGAACAATTTGGTGTGCCGAGTGGTGATGTACAGATGACGCTGAGCGCCTACACGCTGGGCTTTGCATTTGGACAAATGCTGTATGGCCCAATGGCTGACAGTATTGGGCGTAAGCCGGTCATTATGTATGGCACGCTGTTCTTCGCCTTGGCAGGCGCTGCGTGCGCCATGGCGCAGTCGGTTGATCAGCTCATTATGATGCGTTTGATCCACGGTTTAGCCGCTGCGGCTGCCAGCGTGGTGATCAATGCGCTGATGCGCGACATGTTCACCAAGGATGATTTTGCACGCATGATGTCGTTTGTGGTGCTGGTGATGACTATTGCGCCGTTGCTTGCACCTATCATGGGTGGGGCGCTGCTGATTTGGTTTAGCTGGCATGCGATTTTCTGGGCGATGGCGGGGGCAGCGCTTTTGGGCACCGTGCTGGTGGCGTTTTTCATCAAAGAAACGCTGCCCAAAGAGAAACGACAAAAGTTTCGCTTACGTACAACGCTGGGTAATTTTGCCTCGCTGTTCCGTCATAAACGCGTGCTGTGCTACATGTTAGCCAGTGGCTTCTCTTTTGCGGGGATGTTCTCCTTCCTCAGCGCGGGGCCATTTGTTTATATCGATCTTAACGGCGTATCGCCGCAGCATTTCGGCTATTACTTTGCGCTGAATATCGTCTTCTTGTTCATTATGACGCTGATTAATAGCCGCAACGTACGCCGATTTGGCGCGATCAACATGCTGCGTTTCGGTCTGTTGGTGCAGTTTGTTATGGGCATTTGGTTGGTTATCACCGCAGCGCTGGGCTTAGGTTTCTGGTCGCTGGTGATTGGCGTTGCCGCTTATGTTGGCTGTATCGCGATGATCACATCAAACGCGATGGCGGTGATCTTGGACGATTTCCCTCATATGGCGGGAACCGCATCCTCGCTGGCAGGAACGCTGCGTTTCAGTCTGGGGGCCGTTGTTGGAACGCTGCTGGCGCTTGCTTCTGCACAAAGCGAATGGCCGATGGTGAGTTCCATGTTCCTGTGCATCTTTGCTGCAATGATGCTGTTCCTGTATGCCTCAAGACCTTCTAAGGCTAGCAATCGTATCGATCCTGCCTAAGTGTTTTGGCTCCCCGCTGATGAAAGCCGGCGGGGAGACTATCAACAATCACTGAGCTAACAATCGATGCACCAACAATCGCCGCACCAACAATTGCCGCATCAACAATCACACGGCTTTATTTTGCATATGCAACAAACGTGTATTTGCTTGTTCGCACAGAGCCAGCAATGCAGGGATCAGATGAGCTGATGCTTTCAGCCAGGCGCTAACCTGCGCCAAACTCTCCTGCGGAATTTGAACGCCATTCTCAAGCGACTCCCCTAAATACGATAACCCCTGACACAAGCCTTCAGCCGACTCTGCGGCAACGCCGCTGAGATCGCAAAGCTGGGTGTCACTCAAATTATCAAAACGGAGATCGGCAATCAGGGCACGAAAAATGGTGATCGAGTCGTCTTGGTGTGCTGCATCATAAATAGATTGAGTCATTTTAAACCTCGAGAGTGACTTAATTAATGACTACCACTGAGACGCTAAACTCGGGTGGCAGCTCAGATAGGGTTAGCGTCACCGACACTCTCGAAATCAGTGCTTCTTGCGAAGCCCCTGCCTGAGCCACCATATTAGGGTGAATCTAAGCGCACTCCATTATTATGGCAAAGTGCTGTCGAGAGATGTATTGCGGAACGCTAATTCCGACTACGGATTTTTCCGTAGCCAGAAAACTATATGCTTGTGATTTCAACAATGAAACGGGCTGGATGCATTTACAGTGAGTTACTGTTAGATATGGAATCAACTTCTCGAAAATTGGGGGGTAAAATGCAAAAAAATCTATTTTTCAGCCAACCCTTTTTTTTCACCTTCCTATAACTCATTGATTTTATATAAGTGTTCATAGGGAAAATAAAAAAAGGTTATGCAGTAAAAAATGAGTTACGGATCTGATTATTCGAAGCTTTATGCGAATATTCTACAGTTCACTGCCGTACAGGCAGCTTAGAAAAAGCCGGAACCGTTCGACGCAAAGACGCTTACGTTCACTGCCGTACAGGCAGCTTAGAAAGTACGGTCATCAGATTTATGCTAATGCTTTAAGTTCACTGCCGTACAGGCAGCTTAGAAACTGTAACCGTTTTTGTGTCGTCGTCTATCGTGGTTCACTGCCGTACAGGCAGCTTAGAAAATCAGTGCTTGACGGTCAGCCACAATTTTTCCGTTCACTGCCGTACAGGCAGCTTAGAAATGACGCCACCGCCGCACGTGTGACCGTCAGCCGTTCACTGCCGTACAGGCAGCTTAGAAAAGTGCTAGAGCCGTTGCCAAAGCTATCGAGGCAGGCTGGATTTAGGGAGGCGAATGGTCAGCGGGAACCTAGTGATGTCGCAGTCATCGAGCTAATACCAGAACATCCACATGGGCATTATTGATTATGAATAATTCATTGATATTACTATTTTTTATTTCTTCTTTTTCTTTTGCTTCAAGCGATATTAACAACGCCACAAAGGTGGCTCTAGAATTCAACCAATGGTATCTGCAACAGATTGAAAAAGATGTCTATCCGCTGCTGGGGAGTGGTAGTCCAGAAATGAATGAATACGTAACCGCTGAGACGTTGAGAAAGCTGCACAAGGCAGTGAATAGCGATGATGAACTCTATGATGCCGACTTTTTTACTCGCTCACAGGACATTGGGACTGACTGGCCGAAAAATGTCACCGTGGTTTCTTCCGATCTCGATCCGGTTTGCCTGAATGTTTATGTTGCTTATGGGAAAGATATGTCTCACACGATCATTGACTGTATGGTTAAAGAGGAAGGGAAGTGGAAAATCCAGTCGGTAGCGCAGCAAGCTATTGTGCCAAGCGAGAATCTCAAATAACCCTGTAGCTACTTTTATTTACTGCCGTTTAGTTTGCTTAGCAGAGCAGCGAACGGCATTACTACATGTTTTTCCATTAATATTCATCCTCGCAAACACCTGTCATACAAATAAAAGCAAACGCTTTCCTAAATTATAAATCCCTGTGAAAACATAACCGTGCTAACTATATTTTTCGTGCGGTTTTGTGGTGAGTTTTTCATTTTGTTAACAGTATTTTTTACGAAAACAGATAGAAACCCTTAAAAACAAAGAAAACATTAAAACTATTAATTATTTAACTATCATTTAATATTGTTTTAAAACAAATGATTAGCTAATTTCTTTGATCGAGATTCAGGGAGTTATTGTATTTCTTATGTAAATTGAAAAATACGACAAAGTAATTAAAATGAAACAAAAATGGTTGTGGTAATAAAGAGAAAAGTATACATATAACCGCAGCAACAGAACTTCCTCCCATCGTGGTATTTCTGAAGAAAAAATGGGGTAGTGCCAGATTGATCGTTGTTTCGGTCGTTTTTACTTCGGTGTTACCGAAATGTAATAAACAGAACCACAATAAAATGACGATTAAGTCATCAAATAGCCTAAATAGTGCGATCTGTGGTTTACGATGTGAGTTTTTTGTGAAAAAATTGTAGCTAGTTTTTAATCAGGGTAAAAATGTGAATAGTTTCCAGCTTTCGATAGTCCACCGGTTGCCTCAAAGCTACCGCTGGTCATCAGGGCTCACCGGCGTACAGGTTGAACCCATTTATTTGGCGAAAACGACTGGCGCTGAGAATACGGACGTTAATAATACTGTTATCGATAATAACGTTATTGATAATAATAGTTTGATTGGCCTAAAACTCCTGAGTGAAGAGGGAGAAGCAGCATGGTAAATCATGAAACGTCTGAATCAGTCTTTACAAGAGATGCAGGTAAACTGCTCTGTCGTTGAGCTTGACGGTGAACCTTGTCTGTTTGTTCATCTTGAAGATGAAAGTGCGGCTATGTGTCGCCTAAAAAACGTCGGTGTGGCCATTGCTGAACCGATTATCGCCCAGTATCCGTTCTGATCGTTGTGAAAGGCGTTTAGGGCAGAATACCGGCACGCCCATCAGGCTGCCGGTGTTTAGGTCAACGTGCCTATTTTTCCAGTACCGGTGTGTCTGCAAACGCAAGCAACTGCCGAGTGTAATCTTGCGCGGGGCGAGCAAAAACCTCGGCGCAATCGCCGTGCTCAATCACTTTTCCATTACGCATGACCATCACCTGATGGCACAGCGAACGTATCACCTGTAGATCGTGGCTGATGAACAAATAGGTGAGCTGATGGCGCTGCTGAAGTGTTTTCAGCAGCGCTAAAATTTGTGCCTGCACCGACCTGTCTAGCGATGATGTGGGTTCATCCAGTATCAGCAAACGCGGCTCAAGAATAAGCGCGCGTGCAATCGCAATGCGCTGACGCTGCCCGCCAGAAAACTCCGTAGGGTAGCGATGCCGCGTTTCAGGATCGAGTCCAACTTCATTCATGGCGTTAATCACGCGCTGTTCGCGCTCCTGCGCGCTGAGCCTCTGATGAACCTGTAACCCCTCGGCAATGATTTGCTGTACGTTTAAACGCGGATTCAGCGCCGAGTACGGGTCTTGGAAAACCACTTGGATCTGGCTGCGATACGGCTGAAGCTGTTTTAAATTCAGCTTATGCAGCGGCGTGCCTTCAAACCAAATCTCACCCTCTGAGGGAAGCAAGCGTAACAACGCCAGCCCGGTCGTGCTTTTACCTGAGCCAGACTCTCCCACTAAGCCTAAACTTTCTCCGCGACGCAAAGTGAAACTAAGCTGATTCACAATGGCGTTATAGCCGATCGTGCGGCGCAGAATGCCCTGCCGAATAGGAAAGCGTACGCTGAGGTCTTTGACTTCCAGCAGCGTCTGCGTGGGCTGTGGGAGCGCAACGGGATCACCTGAGGGAATGGCATCAAGCAGTTGTTTGGTATAGGGGTGCTGCGGAGCGGCAAACAGCGACCGGCATTCTCCAGTTTCCACAATGTTGCCGTTACGCATAACGGCCACGCGATCGGCTAAGCGCTTCACGATGTTGAGATTATGGGTGATAAACAGCATTCCCATATTGAGCTCCTGCTTGAGCTCTGCCAGCAGTTCTAAAATTTGCGCCTGCACGGAAACATCCAGCGCGGTGGTGGGTTCATCGGCAATCAGCAGTTTAGGGCGGGTTAAAATCGCCATCGCGATCATGATGCGCTGACGCTCGCCGCCGGAGAGCTGGTGCGGGTAATCACCAAGACGTTTTTCTGGCGAACGGATCCCAACGCGCTCTAAGCAGCTTAGAATTTCAGCGCGCGCTTGAACTCGGCGCATCCCCCTGTGCAGGGAAAGCACTTCGGCCAGCTGTTTCTCTATGCTGTGTAAGGGATTGAGAGAAACCATGGGCTCTTGAAAAATCATCGCGATTTCATTGCCGCGTATGCTGCGTAAATAGGGTTCTGTAGCGTGCAGCAAAGATTGGCCGTTAAACAGAATATCCCCTTGAGGATATTCGGCTGGGGGCGATGAGAGCAGGCGTAAAATCGACAGCGCGGTCACACTTTTCCCTGAGCCTGATTCCCCAACCAAGGCGAGCGTTTCCCCCGCGTTGATCTCTAGCGAAACGCCGTTGACCACTGGGCGAGTCACTTCACCGCTGCGAAAACAAATATTCAGATCGCAAATGCTGAGCAGTGGATGCTGTGAAAGTTTAGCCATATCAATTCACCTTCGATGGGTCGAAGGCGTCGCGTACCGCCTCGAATATAAAGATCAGCAACGACAGCAAGATGGCCAGCACGGCAAATGCGGTAATGCCAAGCCACGGCGCTTGCAGGTTATTTTTACCTTGTAGCAGTAAACTGCCGAGCGACGGAGAACCGGTGGGCAAACCAAAACCTAAAAAGTCGAGTGAGGTGAGGGTGGTAATGGCGCCGCATAGAATAAACGGCAAAAAAGTCAGCGTTGCGACCATCGCGTTGGGCAGCATATGGCGCAGCATGATGGTGCGGTCGCCAACGCCCATCGCGCGGGCGGCGCGGATATAATCGAAGTTTCGCGTGCGTAAAAACTCTGCGCGCACCACGCCCACGAGCCCCATCCAGCCAAAAATCACCGTTATCGCCAGCAGCCACCAAAAGTTAGGCTGAACCACGCTCGAGAGCAAAATAATCAGGAATAAGGTGGGCATGCCTGACCAGACTTCGATAAAACGCTGTCCGATAAGGTCGACTTTCCCGCCGTAAAATCCCTGCGTAGCGCCCACGGTAATGCCAATCACGCTAGAAAGCACCGTCAGCATCAGGCCGAATAAAATAGAAACTCTGAGCCCGTATAACACCTGCGCTAAAATATCGTTGCCGTTTTCATTGGTGCCGAGCCAGTGCTGAGCAGACGACGGTGAAGGAAATGGCACCTCGGTGGCGAAATTGATGCTGTTGTAGCTGTAACGGATGGGTGCCCAAATCGCCCAGCCATGTTGCTCAATATTGCTACGGATCAGCGGATCTTGATAATCGGTAGCGGTTTTGAAATCGCCGCCGAACGTGGTTTCAGGATAGTTGACCAAAAATGGCGTGTACCACCGTTGGTCATAGCGCAGCACAAGCGGCTTGTCGTTGGCTATCAGCTCTGAGCCTAAGCTCATGATAAAAACCAGCAGGAAGATCCACATTGACCAATAGCCACGGCGATTGGTTTTAAAACGTTGCCAGCGAGCCTGATTGATTGGATTGAGTTTCATCAGTGGCGAGCCTCGAAGTCAATACGCGGGTCGACCAACGTGTAGGTGATGTCGCTGATGATATTCAGCAGTAATCCCAGCAGGGTAAAGATATACAGCGTACCGAACATCACCGGATAATCACGCTGCAAAATGGCGTCATAGCCTAGCAATCCCAGACCATTAAGCGAAAACATCACTTCGATGAGCAATGAACCGGTGAAGAACATGCTGATGAAGGTGGCGGGAAAGCCCGCGATAACCAGCAGCATGGCGTTACGAAACACATGGCGATAAAGGATCTTTTTCTCATCTAGCCCTTTGGCGCGCGCGGTTACTACGTATTGTTTGCGAACTTCATCCAGAAATGAGTTTTTGGTTAGCATGGTTAAACTGGCGAAACCGCCGATCACGGTGGCGAGCACCGGCAACGTGATATGCCAGAAATAATCAGTAATTTTGTCATACCACGATAGCGAGCTGAAGTTGCTGGAAACTAAGCCGCGCAGCGGGAACCAATCCCAATAGCTACCGCCAGCAAACAGCACAATCAGCATGATGGCAAATAAGAAAGCAGGAATGGCGTAGCCGATGATAATGAGCGTACTGCTCCAGGTATCGAACCGAGAGCCGTTGTGAACGGCTTTGCGAATGCCCAGCGGGATCGACACCAGATAAATGATTAAAGTGCTCCATAGCCCGAGGGAGACCGACACCGGCAGGCTTTGCTTAATCAACGACATCACGGAACCGCCACGGAACAGGCTGTCGCCGAAATCAAAGCGAATGTAGTTCCACAGCATATCGAAGTAGCGCTGGTGGAGCGGCTTGTCGAAGCCGAAGCGCTTTTCGATTTCAGCAATAATCTGAGGATCGAGGCCACGCGCGCCACGATATTGGCCTTCGCCCACGTTGCTGGCGGCAATGCCCGTGTGTGCAGCGCCAATATGCTCAGCGCCGCCGGCACCAAAACCGGCGTTTTGCCCCATTTCGATATTGGCGATGGCCTGATCAACCGGGCCACCGGGCGCAATTTGCACGATAAAAAAATTAATGGTGATGATAGCCCACAGGGTGGGAATAATCAGAAGCAAGCGGCGAATAAGATAAGCGGTCATCAGAACACCTCTTAACGCCGTTGCTGCGGTAGATTCGCCGCACGGTTGATGTCATACCACCATGTATCGAAGCCGAGATCGTATGCCGGGCGCAGAGCCGGCATTGAGAATTTATCCCAGTAGGCGATTCGGTCGTGGTTGGAATACCACATCGGCAGCATGTAGTAATTCCACGTCAGCACGCGGTCTAAGGCGCGTCCTAGCGAGAGTAGGGCGTCTGGCTGACCCTGATGGCTAATGATGTTATCGATCAGGCTATCGACGGCGGGGTCCTGCACGCCCGCGCTGTTCCACGTTGAGCTGATGTAGTCCGAGCGCCAAAGAATTTTCAGCGAAGGATCAGGATAGTTCATGCCGCCGTATACGGTAGGGAACATATCAAAATCACGAGATCGAACGCGGTTGCTGTATTGCGAGGTATCGACTTCACGCAGGTTCATTGTGATACCGAGCTTCTCCAAATTGTGTTTAAACGGCATGACGTATTGGAAATTGCTGCTGCTTGGCAGTAACAGCTCAAAGACAAACGGTTTACCCGTAGTTTTGTTGACCAACTGCTGGTCTTTTATCGTCCAACCCGCATCTTCTAACAGCTTGGTGGCCTTCAGTAGATTGTCGCGGTCGTTGCCGCTACCGTCGGCGGCCGCAGGTTGATAAACCTGATTGAACACTTCCGCCGGAATTTTGCCTTTCAGCGGCGCCAGCCATGCCAGCTCCGCCGAGTCAGGATAGCCGCGCGCGGCATATTGCGTATTTTGGAAGTAGCTGTTGGTTCGCTGATAGGCATCGTAATACAGCGCTTTATTCATCCATTCGAAGTCAAACGCCAATGAAATTGCTTCACGCACTCGCCTATCGCTAAAAATAGGACGTTGAGTATTGAAGGCTAGCCAGCGTGTATCCTGCGCAGACTGGTTGGTTTCGTCGGATTTTACAATGTAGTTTTTGGCAAAGTTTCCACCGGTATACTGCGTCGCCCAGTTTTTTGGCGATGTTTCCATGCGGAAGTCAAAAGCGCCTGCTTTGAAGGCCTCTAAGGCCACTTTGTCGTCCAGATAATAGTCGTAGCGGATGGTGTCGAAGTTATATTGGCCGCGGTTGACCGGCAGATTAGCCGCCCAATAGTTAGTGACCCGCGCGTAGGTGACGAACTGACCGAGGCGATAATCAGAAATACGGTACGGGCCACTGCCGAGCGGCGGCGTATTGAGCGGTTCGGATAGCTTGTGGTTTTTCCAGAAGCTCTCTGGCATCACTTTTAAGCCGCCAATCAGGCTGAGCATCATCTCTTTATCGGGTTTAGGAAGTTCAAAGCGTACGGTTAATCGTGAAATCGCCTTAACTTTTACGCCTTGGTAGTAGATCCGATATTGCGGCACGCCTTCGGTCATAAATTTATTAAAGCTGAACTGGACGTCCTGCGCGGTGATCGGGGAGTTGTCTTGGAAACGCGCGTCGGCGTTAATGTTGACCTCTGCCCAACTGAACTTATCGTCATAGCGTACGGTTTCGCCAATCAGCGGATAGTAGCTGCCAATTTCATCGGCAGAATTGGTAAACAGCGTGTCGTACAGCTGGTTAGCACGTACCGCTGGGTGGCCGCGTGATGCGTAGCTATTGAAATTGTCGTAGGTACCCAGCGCAGAAAGCGTAATATCGCCACCCTTGGGCGCGGCGGGATTCACATAGTCGAAGTGAGTAAAGTCACTGCTGTATTTGGGCTCACCTAAAATAGCAAAAGCGTAGCTTTCGTTAATGACGTCGGCGCGAAGGTTGAAACTGAAGGCGGCCACAATGGGAACCACCGTGCACAAGGTCTTCAGAAGGCGCGAGTACATGAATGTGTTAGCTCCTGCTTAACGCCTAGAAGGCTCTAGACATATATGACATATCAATCAGATCATCAATGGATGCGCGGTGCAGCGATATGTGTGACTACCGCGTTTTACGCCACTGAATGCTCCGCAACCCTGCGGATGTACCAAGAATAGCAATGTTATGCCAAGCAAGGGATAAAAGTTTCAATTCATTGCACTTTTTGTTCGGTTTTCTATGCCAACGAGCTTCTTTAGACCGACTCGCCGTTGACGTGCATTTGAGAACAATCACGCAGTTGATAGTAATCGCGCAGTTGTTCTAACGGAATCGGGCGGCTGAAGAGATAACCCTGTAAATAGTCTACATGGCGCTGGCGTAGGTATTCTGCCTGCTCCTCGGTTTCTATTCCTTCGGCAACGATTTGTAGTTTTAACTTTTGTGCCAGCTCCAGAACCGCATCTAAAACCGGCGCGGTGACGGTTTCTAGGCCGATAGAGTTCACAAAGCCGCGATCTATTTTCAAATAATCAATTTTGTAGCGCTGGAGATAAATCAGCGCACTGTGGCCGGTGCCGAAATCGTCAATGGCCAGCTCAATGCCTGAAGAGTGCAACCAATCGAAAATTTTCTCAGCGCCGCCGTCTTGCACCATGCTGCGTTCGGTAATTTCAAACAACGGTATGAAATGCTCGGTGGGCATCAGATCGAGGAAATGGCGCACGTCGGTTTTAAAACTGTCTAGCGTCATATGCAGAGGAGAAATATTCAGCCCTAACTTGGTACCTTTAGGCACGACATCGATCAGCCGGTGCGCGTCATGAGCCGCCAGTTCCATAATGTGCTGGGTCAAACGAACGATAAGCCCTTCAGATTCGCAATAGGGGATAAACTCATCAGGAGGAACCAACCCGAGTTTAGGGTGTTCCCAGCGCACCAACGCTTCAAATCCTGCCGGTAGCAGAGTCTCTGAGTGGATCACTGGCTGGTAAACAAGGAAAAACTGGCCGCGCTTGATCCCTTGCAAAATGTCGCGATCGAGTCGTCTTTGCTGCGATAGCACATAGAAGGTGATCAGCCACGCAACCATGGCGACGAGCAAGGTGACTAGGCCGAGCAGGCCTAAGTCGCCTGCTGATAAAGGGCTGCCATAAAGGCGGAAGGTAAAGCGGTTCTTTTTGTCCTGCATAATAATGTCGGGATGAGCAGGCAGCGCGCTTTCAGCAACGATTTTGGGCTCAAAGGTGCTGATAGCGCGATCTTTTATGGTTAGCGCGAGGCCCGAAATAGTGCGTTCACGACTAAAAAACAGCATATAGGGCGCGGGATTGATATCCAGCGTCAGCAACACGCCGGTGCGGGTTCCATCACCGATAGAGTGCCAAAATGCAATCACGGGGCGGTCGGGAACCAGCGGCGTTCCCTGCTGTAGCACCATGTCTGAATCACGATTCAGGTCAATCTTGGGATAAATTTTTGATGCCGGTGATGACATGCTATGGGTGACGCTTGAACAAACGGCAATGCCGTCTCGAACCAGAATATAGGCCCGAACACCGCCGCTGAATACGGCTTTGCTGGCTAAGGTATCTACAATACTCTCGCAGTCGAGCGCGGTAAGAGGAAGGAGTGAGACCATCTTTTGGTCTAAATCATCAGCCAAATGTGTGGCGTACATCAGCCCCGTTTTTGCCAATTCATACTGCTGGTTTTGGCGTTGGTGCTGTATGGCATGCCCAGCCAGAATAATGAAAATGATAGCAACCAGAGCCGCAACTAATGTTGATATCAAGATACGTAATGATGCTGAAACGGGCTTTCTGTACAAGGCTGAGGGTAACACCATGCCGCTGTTCCTGGATAAATTCGGGTCCTGAATAATTTTCGGAACACCTGTCGCTATAGATTAGGATTTTTCTAAACAGAAAATATGATATTTCCATTAATAAATACAGGGATATTTCTTTTTGATATGAATAATTCGATTGCGAGGGGATTAATTAAAAATTAAAAATGTATATTTAATGTGAATTATAGTGATGAACAGTAACCCTCGATTTAGCTAACTTGCTGAAGCCAAATATATTTAATATAAAAGGCTTCATATATCTAATTGTGTCTTTTTTAACCGGCTGAAACGTTTTATTTTATTATCGGCCGGAACATATCAAAGCGGTTTTCATCACTGATAGCATAGTAGGCTGATGGACCTCCGGCTCGCAAAATAGGCTTTGCCGCTGCGGTTTGATATACGCCCTGAGCGTCGAGTAGGTTTTCCGCGATATGAATACCAATGACTTCTCCTAATACCAACCATGAATCAAATGGCTGGCCATATTGGTCTTGCAGCTGAATACACTGCGTCAGTTTACACTCAAAGTTCACTGGGCTTTCCGCCACGCGTGCGGCTTTTACCCACTGGCTGGCCAGCATATTCACGCCGGAAAATATAAATTCATCCTCCCCGCGAGGGAGTGCCGCCGAGCTTTGGTTCATGGCTTCCGCCGTTTCCATCGTCGCCAGATTCCAGACAAATTCGCCGGTTTCATTAATGTTTGCCACGCTGTCTTTCCAGCCGCTGCTGGCGAAACCAATCACCGGTGGATGGTAGCTGAAGCAGTTGAAAAAACTGTAGGGAGCCAGATTGTGTTTGCCATCGGCGCTGATTGAGCTAATCCAGCCAATGGGGCGAGGGCCAATAATGGCATTAAGCGGATCGTGGCTTAATCCATGCCCCTGGCGAGGCTGATAGCTGTAATACTCAAAGGGTGAAGACATATGACATCCTTACGCATTGAACAGAGTTAGCAACAGCTTACAGTATAAATAGGTGAAGATTGGTGCTATCGGTGTGGCTGTGTTGGCTCTGCGCCTTAACGCAACGCCAGCCATTTAGGGTATACTCCGGCTAATTTCCCTATTTTATTCCTCTGACCGACGATGCTTGCGGCCGTTAGGCGGCAAAGCGTATAGGGGGAATACACTCATGATGTCTTAACGTTGATCGAAATCGCCGAATGAAAAATCCAAAGAAAAAGAACTTTCCTGCACAGAAAACCAATTTGCATCCCCGTAACCTTCATCGTGAACGTTATGATTTCCCTGCATTATGCGAAACGTCGCCGGAGCTAAAAGCGTTTGTCTCTCGTAATCAATGGGGTGATGACAGCATTGATTTTGCCGAGCCGTTGGCGGTTAAAGCGTTAAACAGTGCATTGCTGAAGCATTTTTATCAGGTTGAACACTGGGATATCCCCGAAGGCTACCTGTGTCCACCGATCCCAGGTCGTGCAGATTATCTGCATTACTTGGCCGATGTGCTGGCGGCAGATCACGGCTACCAGATACCCCGCGGACAGAATGTGTGCATTCTTGATGTTGGCGTTGGCGCAAATTGTATTTATCCACTGATTGGCCAACACGCGTATGGCTGGCGTTTTACCGGTACTGAGGTTGATGCTGTCGCATTAAAATCAGCGGGTGCCGTCATCAAGGCAAATCCAGAAGCCGCAAAAAATATCCGTCTGCGTCAGCAGCAAGACCCCAATAAAATCCTAAAAGGGGCGATTAAGAGCGGCGAGCATTATGCAGCTACGATGTGTAATCCACCGTTCCACCGTTCTGCGGAAGATGCGCTGAGCGGTACCCGCCGTAAACTGACTAACTTGGGTCGTGATGCCAGCGCGCCGGTGCTCAACTTCGGCGGAAAAGCCGGTGAGCTGTGGTGTGAGGGTGGTGAAGTTGCGTTCATTACCAAAATGATCGAAGAGAGCGAATCTTTTGCCAAGCAGGTGGGGTGGTTTACCAGCCTAGTTTCTCGTCAGGAGAACCTGCCCGCAATTTATGAAGCCTTGGAAGAGGTGGAAGCGCTGGACGTTCGCACTATTGAAATGTCACAAGGACAAAAAGTCAGCCGCTTTATCGCATGGACGTTCTTGCCAGAGAACAAGCGTAAAATCCGCTAATTTCCACGCAATCTTTAATGCCTCTCCAAATAGGAGAGGCATTCTTACCGATTATTTTTCAACGCTGTTGGCGTCGTTATGCGGTGGCAACAAAGCCTGTTGCTCCGGTGCCGCGTAGCTGATTTGAACATTTTGATGCGGCGTTTTAATTCCCGCCCGCTGGAAATGCTCTTTCACCAGTTTGTCTAACGCATATTGAATCGTCCACTGCTGCAGTGCAACGGTGCGGATTGTCGTGCGTAGGGTAAATGACACATCATCCAATTTCACTACGCCGTTAAATGCGGGCTCACCAATGAGTAAGCTTTTTAAACGCTGATCTTCGCGTAATTCAGCAACCGCCTGTTTCAACACCTCATTGGCTTTCTCAATATCTTCATCGCGACTAATCACGTAGTTGGCGCGATATACGCCGAATTCACGGGCATAGTTGGCAACGGTCGTGATCGACGAGTAGGGCACCAGATGATAAACGCCATAATCGTCCCGCAGGCCGATAGAGCGAATAGTCATGCGCTCGACGGTGCCGGTAATGCCGAATACGGTGACGTATTCACCGGTATTCATACCGTTTTCAAACTGGATGAATATGCCATTGATCACGTCTTTAACCAGCGTTTGCGCACCGAAGCTGACGGCAAGCGTCAGTGCCCCTGCGCCCGCCAGCAGTGGCGCAATGTTAATGCCGATTTGTGACAGAATAATCATCACGGTAATCGTGGTAATCACGATGGATAACACGTTGCGAAATAGCGTCAGCAGCGTACGTTCGCGTGCGCCGGGATGCTTCGGATTGTCCATTTCAAGGCTGAGCCGATGTTCAATCACGCTGGCGAGCAGCGTCCATCCCAGCACGGCAATAAACATGATCAGCAGAATATGAATCAAACCACCGATGATTTTTTCACCCGTTGGCGAGTCTAGCCAAGCGCGAAGGCCGAATATGTGCCATGCGTCGAGCAGGAACAGCAGGATCGCCACCACCACGATAAACCGCATGATTTGCAGCGCGCTAGGAATGTAGGAATTTACACGCCGTTCTAACATCGGGTATTTGAGCTTGATGTCGGCAGGCAGCGTGATGCGGCGCGAGATCCAACGGGTGAGCAGACCTGAAATAAGCGCCCCAGAGCCAACGACGATCAGGCTTTTAATCGTGGCATTCATCATGAAGGCGAGGCTGTTGCCAGGATCGAACTGTGAAAGTAAAAACAGAACCAGAAAATAGACGATGGCCAGAATATGCCAAATGTGCGAAAGCGCGTGCAAAAAAACGCCGAAAAAGGCCAGCGAGCGGTTACCGAGCGCGGTAATTTCTTTCTGTATCCGTAGCCGGTTGACCAGTATCAGGCTGATAGCATAAACGGTCAGAGCCAACATAATGCAGAAGTTCACCAGCACGGCAGATGAAGCCCCGAGCTGCACCTGAATAATAGGCACCACCACCATCAGCCCATAGCCGATGAGGCCGCTCAGCCATGCCAGCCGCGTATTCCAATATTTTGCGGTTGCGTCGCTAAAAGGAAACGGGCGTAGATAGTCAAATTTGGGTGCGAATATCAGGCGCAATATGGCTTTGAAAAACTCAATCAGGGCAAAGGCGTTTAGGAAAAGGGCTTGCTGGCGCATCGTTACCGGGCTGTTGGTTCCGAAGGCGGTCGCGATGATATTTCCGGCGGTGACACAAAATAGCAAGATCAGTAAATCAATAATGAACGCGCTGATAATTGCGGTTGGGCGTCGTGCCCAGTCTGCTCGCTTCTCACGCGCTTTGTGTCCCCAACTGCCAATCCGCTTATAAAACGGCGTGGCAAAAAAACGAATCGCTAAAAATAGCGCAAAGGTTACGGCGACGGTGAACAGGAAGTGGGTGAGGGCAGGCCAAAACGTTTGCGGATTAAACGCCTTATGCGGTGGCGATTTCAGTGCCGTAATTAACCGTTCCAATTTGCTTTGCGCAACGGTGAGATATCCTTGAATGCTGGAATCTAACTGGTCAGCAAAGGTTTCGTCGCGGGTTTCAGCAGGGACAGTGCTGGCACTTTTTTCTGCCAACGGTTTGCCGGTTTTGGCACTGTCACGCAGTTCAGCAATCAGCGCATCGCGGCTGGTGGCGTCAGACAAAATGTCAGCTAATGCTGAATAGGCCGTTTTGGGATCCGTTTCTTTTTTAGGTTCAACGGCATTCACGCTGGCTGAGCATGAGAATAAGAGAACGGTCAGTAAAACGAGGTATCGAGTAAAAGAGGGGATAAGGCGGGCTCCCTGTGACATAAAAAAGCTCCATTAAACAAGCGGAAAACAGGACTTGGTGATGGGACTTTGGGTGACGATATTGGATATCAACCCCTCGCTTACCGTTGCCGATAGCGGGGAAGCGTGAGCGTTATAACCTTAAGTATAGGAATAACGAGCAGATTTTGCTGAGTATTCGTGAGCGATTCGTGCGTAATCGAGGTGGTAATCAGATTTACATAAAAGAAAAGGGCGCTGGATGAGCGCCCTTGTACCTAGCGTGATGAGGTTTTATGAAACGTGCTGCAGGAATTCGCGCAGACGATCGCTTGGCGGGTTGGTGATCAACGCGTCAGGCTCACCGTCTTCGGTGATACGACCCTTATCGACGAAAATCAAGCGCGATGCCACTTTCTGTGCAAAGCCGATTTCATGAGTAACGATAACCATCGTCATACCTTCTTCAGCCAGATCTTTCATCACCGTCAGGACTTCATGACGTAGTTCTGGATCGAGCGCAGAGGTGGGTTCATCAAACAGCATCATTTTCGGTTTAACCGCCAGCGCACGGGCAATTGCCACACGTTGTTGCTGACCGCCGGAAAGCTCAGACGGATAGTGATCGGCACGTTCCGACAAGCCCACTTTCGCCAGCAGCTCGCGTGCGCGTTTTTCCGCATCGTCTTTCTTCATGTGACGAACACGGATTGGCCCAAACATCACGTTTTCCAGCGCGGTGAGGTGTGGGAACAGATAAAACTGTTGGAAAACCATGCCAGCTTCTTGGCGGATCAAACGCTCGTCGACTTTAGGATCGCTTACGTCCATGCCGTCGATAATCAGCTGACCCGCGCTTATCTCTTCCAGCTTGTTGATGCAACGCAGCAACGTTGATTTTCCTGAGCCCGATGGCCCGATAATAACTACCACTTCGCCCTGATTAATATTCAGGTTAATGTCATGCAGTACCGCAGTCTGACCGAAGCTTTTATCAACATGTTTAAATTCAATCATATTATTTTCAATCTTCTTTCCAGACGACGTAATACGTAGCTCAGTGCCAATGTGATGATCAAATAAATCACCGCGACTGCGCTCCAAATCTCCATTGCGCGGAAGTTACCGGCAATAATTTCTTGTCCCTGACGGGTCAGTTCGGCAACGCCAATGACGATAAACAGAGACGTATCCTTGATGCTGACGATCCACTGGTTGCCCAACGGTGGCAGCATGCGGCGTAATGCCAACGGCATGATGACATAACGCAGGGTATCGCGTTTAGAGAGGCCAAGGGCCAAACCGGCTTCACGAAAACCATTGTGAATAGAGAGCACTGCGCCACGTGTGATTTCAGCAATGTACGCGCCGGAGTTGATCATAATGGTGACCACTGCGGCGGTGAGCGGATCAATGCGAACCGGCATGAAAGCCTGCAGCATCATCGGCAGTGCGAAGTAGATGAACATTACCTGCACCACGATAGGGGTGCCGCGAATGAGCTCAATGAAGACCAGCGCAATGTGGTTGCTTAACCAGCCGCCATAGGCGCGGGCGAAACCTGCCACTAAGCCGATAACTAAGCCACCAAGCAAACCGACCACTGAAATCCACAGCGTCAGCTTGGCCCCTTCGAGCAGGATAGGAATAGCGTCCCAAATGGCGCTCCAATCAAACTGCATGTTGTATTCTCCTGGAAACTAAAAACAACCTACTAATAACAGCAATATGTTGCTATTACCCAAAATAATTCAAGTTGCTTAAAGGCGGCAAACCCGTGAATCCTCAGGAGCTTACTCAAGTAAGTGACTGGGATGAGCGGGAGCAGCCAACGCATAAGCAGCTTGAAGTATGACGGGTATAAATGGGTCAAAGTCTGGAGGCGCTAATGAGCCAGCGCCTCCAGAGAGTCAGGCTATATTTGTGTAATAACGAACTTATTTAGGTTCTACGCCAAACCATTTTTTGTAGATTTCATTGTAGGTACCGTTGTCACGCAGCGTTTTAAGTGCGCCGTTGACCTTTTCACGTAAATCGCTGCCTTTAGGGAAAGCGATGCCGTATTGCTGGGCTTCTAAAGAATCACCGACGGCTTTGAATTGGCCATGACCAGCGGTTTTGATGAAGTACAGAATATTTGGAGTGTCGTGCAGCACGGCGTCTGCGTTACCGGTGCCTAACTCAAGATAGGCATTGTCGATATTTGGGAACTGGCGTAGGTCTTTGGTTTTGATGTTGGCTTTCGCGTAATCAACACCTGCGGTTCCGCTTTTAACCGCGACGACTTTTCCGTTCAGATCTTTCACGCTTTTTACGTCGTTGTTATCTTTTTTCACCATAACCAGCAGGCCGCTGTTGTAATAGCCATCGGAGAAGTCGATCGCTTTTTTACGTTCGTCGGTGATGCTGATCCCCGCTAACGCCAAATCAACGTTACGAGTTTGCAGGCCAGGAATAATCCCGCTGAAATCCATTGGCTTGAGGGTATAAGACAGGTTCAGCTGTTTAGCAATCGCATCCCATAAATCGATGTCGAAACCAACGTATTTGTCACCATGCTTGAATTCAAAAGGAACAAATGCGGTATCGGTAGCCACGATAAGCTGTTTCTCAGCGGCATGAGAGCTCATGGCAAAAGCTAAAGCGAGAGCGGCTACAGATGCTTTAATTACAGATTTCATAAGCAAAAATTCCTTAAATTTCGGGATGGCCCATTTGTGTTTACTGGATTGGTAATGAAAGAATCATGCCAACTATTTATATTCTATGTATATCAAATGGTTATTGGATGTTGTGGGTGCGAATTAACCGATGGGTATAAGGTTAATCTGATATCTGCATTTTTATGGTGCCCCATTTTGGTGCGCCAGTGGCGCTCGTGGTGCACCGCAGTAGATTTAAGGGAAAAGTGTCGATTTCACAATCTAAATTTAACAATTTTGTTTCAGTTGTGATAACTAAATCTAACTTTTTCTGAGAGGAGGGAATTTTTCGCACTGAAAAAGTGCATTTTTGGGGCGGAAAGGGGCTGGCGAATGGAAAGCGATACGGCAAAGTCTGTGTTGAACCTACCGTAATCACTTTTCGTGTTTTGCATTGAGCGTGCGGTGATAAAACTTATTTGGTGATTGGCGAATGATAAAACTCACCGTTCAACCAAAGCTGAACACCGTTACGGCATGCTTCAAAGCAAGGTTCAGGCATACGCTGAGGGTTACACCAGCGCCACTGTTCACACTTTTCAGGCTCGCGCAGCTGGGGTTCGCCGCGCATATAGGTGGCGACCATAATCATTGATATATTATGAACGCCTTCGTCAATCCACGTGCCCAAGTTATTAGTCACGCCGATCAGACGAGGCTCAGCGACAATCAGCCCTGTCTCTTCTTCTACTTCTCGAATGGCGGCCTGCTCGAAAGTTTCGCCTTCTTCTAAGTGCCCACCCGGAATAGACCAGAAGGGCGCATGGCTACCGCAGCGTTTCCCTAGTAATATTTGCCCTTGTGGGTTCGCGATAATTACGCCAACGCCGACTTTAACTGTCATTGATACTCTCCATCAGCAAACTTCAGCAAATTATCTCAGCTTCATCGATTTAATAACAGCACTTCAGCAAAAGTGTGCTGTTCTTCAAAAAATAGAAAACTCCTTCTTCGAATATCTTGCTTATAAAAAGGCCAAAGGCCAAACTCATCGAAACGATTCAGCGTTGTATTCGATCTGTTATTGAAAATACAGCGCACTTTTTTCCAAAAAGAGCTGAAACGATTCAATCTTGAATTTTGCCCAGTGTGAGAGGAGCGTTTATGTTTCACCTGTCCCCACAAGATATTCATCTTGCCGCTACGGCAAGTAATAAAGAAGAAGCAATTCAACAAATTGCAGCAGCACTGACTCAGGCTGGGTACGTAAGCGAAGGCTACGTACAGGGCATGCTCAATCGTGAGAAACAGACCTCAACCTATCTGGGAAGTGGCATTGCGATCCCGCACGGAACCACCGACACTCGCGAAATGGTGCTGAAAACGGGGGTGAAAGTTTTCCAGTTCCCGCAAGGCGTTGAGTGGAGCGAAGGGCAAAGAGCCTACGTTGTGATTGGTATCGCGGCTCGTTCTGATGAACATCTGGCCTTGCTGCGTCAGCTGACGCATGTGTTAAGCGATGACAGCGTGGCGCAACAGATGGCGCAAACCACTTCAGCAGAAGAGTTGCGTAGTTTGCTGATGGGCGAAAGAAGCGTTGCGGCTTTCCGCTTTGATGCAACCATGGTGGCCTTAGATATTGCTGCTGACAGTTTGATGACGTTGCAAGCCATCAACGCAGGCCGTTTACAGCAGGCAGGCGCCGTTAACGCCGAGTTTGTCAGCGATGTGATTACCCGTGCGCCGTTAAATCTGGGCCAGGGTATCTGGCTCAGCGATAGCGCACTCGGCAATCAGGCAAGCGCCGCTGCGGCTGCGCGCCCGCAAACGCCTTTCGACGTGGACGGCGAGCAGGTTGGATTGTTGCTGACCGTAGCGATGGCCGATGCACAGCCTGAAGGCATGCTGGGTTATCTGAGTTCGCTGCTGCAAAACAACCAAGCCGATCGTTTGCTGAAAGCGGCTGATGCCGCGTCGTTGGTGGCTCTGCTGACCAGTGACGTTGCGGAAGAAGATTCCGTCGTCAGCGCTGAATTCGTGTTGCGTAATGAGCATGGTCTGCATGCCCGTCCCGGCACGCTGCTGGTTAATACCATTAAGAAATTCGAAAGTCAGATCACTGTCACCAATCTGGACGGCTCTGGCGTTCCTGCAAATGGGCGCAGCCTGATGAAAGTTGTCGCGCTGGGCGTTAAAAAAGGTCATCGACTGCGTTTCACTGCCAACGGTAGCGACGCAGCGCAAGCATTAGAAGCAATTGGTCAGGCTATCAATGATGGTCTAGGCGAAGGGGCATAAGAATGAGCAGAAGAGTAGCAACAATTACACTGAATCCGGCCTATGACTTGGTTGGCTATTGTGCGGAAATTGAACGTGGCGAAGTCAACCGCGTTCAGACCGCCGGTCTGCATGCCGCAGGTAAAGGCATTAACGTTGCCAAAGTGCTGAAAGACCTCGGTATTGACGTGACCGTAGGCGGTTTCCTTGGCAAAGAGAACCAAGACGGATTTCAGCAGTTGTTCAGTGAACTGGGCATCGCCAACCGTTTTCAGGTCGTTGCGGGCCGTACACGTATCAACGTGAAGCTAACCGAAAAAGACGGCGAAGTTTCCGACTTTAACTTCTCCGGTTTTGAAGTGACCAAGCAGGACTGGGAGCGTTTTGTTAACGATTCCCTAAGCTGGCTGGGGCAGTTCGATATGGTATGTGTCAGCGGCAGCCTACCGGCTGGCGTTGATCCAGATGACTTCACTGATTGGATGCGTCGTCTGCGTAGCCAATGCCCGTGCATCATTTTTGATAGTAGCCGTGAAGCGCTGGTTGCAGGGCTAAAAGCCGCGCCTTGGTTAGTGAAACCTAACCGCCGTGAATTAGAGATCTGGGCTGGCCGTGAATTGCCAACGCTGGATGATGTGGTGGGTGCCGCTCATGCCCTGCGCGATCAGGGCATTGCCCACGTGGTGATTTCTCTCGGTGCTGAAGGCGCGCTGTGGGTTAACGCATCAGGCGCATGGCTGGCTAAACCACCTGCCTGCGAAGTTGTTAGCACGGTCGGTGCCGGTGACTCCATGGTTGGCGGGTTGATCTATGGCCTGATGATGCGTGAATCCAGCGATCATACGCTGCGATTGGCAACGGCGGTGGCTGCACTGGCCGTAAGCCAAAGCAACGTCGGCATTTCCGATCGTACCCAGTTGGCCGCCATGATGGCGCGTGTTGACCTGAAGCCTTTTAATTAATTGAGGATGGCCACATGAAAACCTTATTGTTAACCGAAGGCGCTCAGGGACAGGCTCGTAGCTATCTCGCTAAGCGCATGCTGGAAAGTGTTGTAGCAAAACAGGATATCACGCTGGTTGAGGCGGCTCAGGATGCCGAGCTGATTGTTGTTATCGGTGATGAACAGCCTCAGGACGCGACGTTAAACGGCAAACGCCTGTTTGTCGGCAGCGCAGAAAAAGCGATTCGTGAACCCGAAGCGTTCTTGGCTCAGGCAAAAGCAGAAGCTCAGCCTTACCAGTTTGCTGACACGACGGTTGCTGCTCCAGCCAAAGGCCAAATGCGAGTGGTGGCGGTAACGGCATGTCCAACCGGCGTCGCTCATACCTTTATGGCTGCTGAAGCCATTGAAGCTGAAGCCAAAAAACGCGGTTGGTGGGTGAAAGTCGAAACGCGCGGTTCCGTGGGCGCAGGTAACGAAATCACACCAGAAGAAGTTGCCGCTGCGGATCTGGTGATTGTGGCTGCGGATATTGAAGTTGACCTGAACAAGTTTTCTGGCAAACCGATGTACCGCACGTCTACCGGCTTAGCGTTGAAGAAAACCGCGCAAGAGTTGGATAAAGCGCTGGTGGAGTCTGAAACCTTTACGGCGATGAAATCGACCTCGTCGACTTCTAGCAAGAAGAAAGAAAGCGCGGGGGCATATCGTCATTTGCTGACCGGTGTTTCCTATATGCTGCCAATGGTGGTGGCCGGTGGTTTGTGTATCGCGCTGTCGTTCGTGTTCGGTATTGAAGCGTTTAAACAGCAGGGCACGTTGGCTGCGGCGTTGATGCAGATCGGTGGTGGTTCAGCCTTCGCACTGATGGTGCCGGTGTTAGCGGGTTACATTGCATTCTCCATTGCTGACCGTCCGGGCTTAACGCCGGGCCTGATTGGCGGGATGTTGGCGGTAAGCACCGGTGCAGGATTCTTAGGCGGTATTATTGCCGGTTTCTTGGCGGGCTATGTGGCGAAAGCGATCAGCTCCAAATTGCATTTACCGCAAAGTATGGAAGCGCTGAAACCTATCCTGATCATTCCATTGGTTGCGAGCTTGATTACCGGTTTGGCGATGATCTACATCGTTGGCAAACCTGTTGCCGCGATTATGGAAGGCCTGACGCATTGGCTACAGGCGATGGGCACGGCTAATGCGGTGATCTTGGGTGCTATTTTGGGCGCGATGATGTGTACCGATATGGGCGGCCCAGTGAACAAAGCGGCCTATGCTTTTGGCGTGGCGCTGTTGAGTACTCAGACCTATGCACCGATGGCGGCGATTATGGCTGCAGGTATGGTGCCTCCGCTGGCGATGGGCTTTGCAACGTTGGTAGCACGTAATAAGTTTGCACAAAGTGAACGCGAAGGTGGCAAAGCGGCGCTGGTTCTGGGGCTGTGCTTTATCTCCGAAGGGGCAATTCCGTTTGCTGCGCGTGACCCAATGCGTGTTCTGCCTTGCTGTATCGCAGGTGGTGCGTTGACCGGTGCGCTGTCGATGTTCTTTGGGGCAAAACTGATGGCTCCACACGGTGGCCTGTTTGTATTGCTGATCCCTGGCGCAATCACCCCGGTTATTCAATATCTGATTGCGATTGTGGCCGGTACGCTTCTGGCTGGTGGTTTGTACGCGCTGCTGAAACGTCCAGACGTGGAAATTGCGGAAGAGAAATTAGCGTAACTCACCGTTATCGCTGATATGAAAATGGGTGCCCATGTGGCACCCATTTTTTTAGCTATACCTGAGCTCAGCGCAGTTATGCTGCCTGTTCTGCAGATTCTTGTTCTTTCAGCCAAGCAATTTCTTCGGCCCAGATATCAGGATTAACGGTTTCTAATATCAGCGGAATTCCGTCAAAGCGCGGATCGCGCATGATCCAACTAAAGGCCGTTTTGCCAATGTTACCTTCACCTAAGCTGTGATGGCGGTCGACACGGCTGTCGAAGGCGCTCTTCGCATCGTTAAGGTGCATACCGCGCAGGTAGTTAAAGCCAACGATACGCTCAAAGTGAGCAAAAGTTTTGCTGCACTCTTCCTCGGTACGTAAATCGTAACCGGCAGCAAAGGCGTGGCAGGTATCAATACAAACGCCGATACGCGATTTGTCTTCTACACCATCGATAATGGCGGCCAGATGTTCGAAGCGAAAGCCGAGGTTGCTGCCTTGACCTGCGGTATTTTCAATAACCGCAGTGACGCCCTGCGTTTTATCCAAGGCAATATTGATAGATTCAGCGATGCGTGCGAGGCATTTATCTTCATCAATTTGCATCAGATGGCTGCCCGGATGGAAGTTGAGTAGTGTCAGCCCGAGCTCAGAGCAACGCTCTAATTCGTCGATAAATGCTTCACGCGATTTCTCTAATGCTTCTTCAACGGGATGCCCAAGGTTAATAAGATAGCTGTCGTGCGGCAGAATTTGCGCAGGCTGATAGTTATATTGAGCACACGCAGATTTAAATTTATCGATCACGTCGCTGCCAAGCGGGGCGGCTTTCCACTGGCGCTGATTTTTGGTGAACAGCGCAAACGCCGTTGCATTTAATTCGTGTGCACGAATGACGGCCTGATCAACGCCGCCGGAGGCACTGACATGGGCTCCAACAAATTTCATTTTTTTCTCCTCATTTTGGGAGGCATTATGGCATTGATGGGGAGGCGAATGAATAGGGGGGGTAGGTTACGTCTGTCTAAAATCCTGTATTCTATCTGGGCATCGTGCAGGCGTCCGAGCAAGGCAGTTCAATTGCTGTTATAGCTTGGGCGTGGTGAAAAGTTACGTCCGCCTATTATACCGAGTTCTGAATATACATTGTGCAGGCGTTCGTGTTCGAGCAAGGCGGCTCAATCGCCTTTGTAGCTTAAGTGTGGTGTAAAGTTACGTCCGCCTAAAATTCCGAATTCTACCTGTGCATCTTGCAGGCGT
>NZ_FMIQ01000048.1 GCF_900095695.1 Hafnia alvei
CGAGGGTGCTTTGCTCAATCCAATGCTACGGTATGCCCCTACATCCAAGTAAGGATCAAATAACATCTCCTGCCTGGTTAACGGAAAACGCGCAATTATCTCATCGACATATGCTTTCGTTTTATGTACGTGACACAGCGCAGCATACAGTCCTCCAGAAAATTCATGGACCAATGTTTCACTTTGCCATGGCAGATCCTCAACGTTTGTTGTAAGCACCTGCCGAAAGGCGTGCGCCTTACGTCTAATCAATCGTGGGACAATGATGTGTGACGTTATCCATGGCGCCAACAGGGGTGGACGAGTCTGAATTTCACAAATCTCTACCCAGGATGAAAGCTCTGTATAGCTCTTTATCTGACCAGCAGCCAGCTGAAGTAAATAGAGATGGCGAACGGTATCAATATCAAACGATGTGTCTCCCGCGTTCGTTCTGTCATCAGAGACCCTCAGTGAGCAAGTTTTACCACTACGTTTAAGCATCCTCTGCACACTGAGCCAGGCCTTACCCTTTCTGATCTCTCTCGATCGCTGCTCGTTTTTTTCTTCTTTAAGACGTCGTTGCTGAAAACTGGCTTTTTCGTCGTCCATTAAGACCGTTACCCCATAACCTAGAAAATTTCACGACCATATTACTCATGTGAATCGCCGAGAAACCTGTCTTTCGGTATCATTTTCCACAGGAGTTACCATGTCTCATCCCTTCAAGAGTCGGCCACATGCCATCGATACGCTAGAGCCCTGCCTTACGCTATTACCGCACGATAGCACTGAACGCATTCTTGCTCACCTTAAACAGTCTATTAACTATGAGCCCGTGATTGGCATGATGGGAAGCTCAGGGGCTGGCAAAAGTAGCCTGTGTAATGCGTTATTTCAGCAACCTGTCTGCCTGACTCATGATTTAACCGCCTGTACACGTATTCCCCAGCGTCTTGTATTCACTGTGGGTGAACGCAGCATGACGTTGGTTGATTTGCCCGGTATCGGTGAAACACCGGAATATGATGACGAGTATCAGGTCCTTTATCGCGAACGATTGGCTGAGCTTGACCTGATTATCTGGGTATTACGCGCTGATGACCGTGCGCGTTCAGTGGATATTGCCACACATCGTCGGTTGCTCGAATACGGTGCTGACCCAGCACGCTTTCTGTTTGTGCTCACACAGGCTGACCGTATTTCGCCAGTCCATGAATGGGACGAAAAACAAGCGGCGCCCTCACCCACACAGTTATTGTCGTTGGCGGTGGTCAGCACGCAGACCGCGAGCCAGTTTCCCTCCTCGTTCCCGGTCATGGCGGTGTCGGCACATACCGGCTACAACCTGCCGGCATTTGTGGCACTGATGGTGCACGCGCTTCCTCCTCAGGCCAGCAGTGCGGTTTACAGTCAGCTAAAACCCGAAAACAAAACAAAGGAGGCGGAGGCTACGGTACGCCAAGCCTTTGGTGATATGGCCGGTATCGCGTTCGATATGGTGATTTATCCCAGCAATTATCCTCTTGGTTGGGCGGTGATACTCCGGCGGCTACGTAGAAAGTTGGTTCGGTTCGCCATGCGACTGTGGGACCGTTACTTTGGCTGAAAGAGAGGATTTAAAAGCAGCACCTGAATATTGCCATCAGGTGCCTTTTCTATTGGGCGCATGACATAAATCATCGCGGGAGACAGGCGCAGCCTCAGAGGGTGGTAACCGTTAATGCGGGACTATTTTTTATATCTGACTGACAACGTTCGGGTGACGTAGTTTTTACCAATCTCATAGTCAGGGTTCCATGTCGCCAGATTATGAGCACCAATGGCTACGGCACTGACGGCACCCAACACCGCTGTTGGTGACCATAGAGAGCCCGCCACTGCGCTGCTTCTGTACTCCGTGTATACGCGGCAGGACAGATTCTTTTCCTGATGTTCTATCTCGAATTCCACGCGTTTTACTGTTTCGCTAATGTCGGTCACGTTCGTAATATCGAAACTTTTTCTGTCATGAAGCAAATCCTTTAGTTCTTCTTTTGTCAGTGAATCCGCATTAAAAGACGCAATCTGTAAGTTTTCTGACATCTGATATCTCCTGTTTATCCTGAGTACGGTTGTTGGTTAAGCCCACGATGTTTTTCCTCAAAACAACATGGTGGGAACAAAATCCCACACATTCAAATGTGCCGTGATGATAAAAAAGAATACATTGATCTACAATAACGATCAATAATCGCATATCGATCGTTATTATCTATCAATATGCCGTTTGATAATGCATCATTCATTGCTTTAACCAATCAAAAAGTAAGGGCTTTCGGCGTGATTGTGGGCGTCTAAAAAGACGTCTATCACGGTGGCTCGAATCAGCCGCTGATGCACGTCTTTCGCGCGTCATGATATTTCATCTACCCAACAGAAGGACACGTTATGAGGGAGGTACCGGTATGTGTGTAACCCGGGCGCTGACAATAAAAAGAGGTCGGCAGTTTTTAATGATAATCACCGGCGTGGCTGCGCTGACCGGTTGTGGTTATTTTGCGGATAACTGGGAGGTGACGGGCAATAAGTGCCAGGCCCTCAGCCGTGAAGAAAACGCTACGGCGGTGGTGGCCCGTGAGAACGTCGTGTTTATGAACATGGAAGGTGGGTGTGCTCCTCGCCTTGATGAGTTCGGCACGCGCTTTACGGATATTGATATCGATGGGCATCGCTATCCAGCCACCCTATTGTGTAACCGTGCGACGAGTAACCACACGTTTACCATCGTGGGGACACCGATGGGGCAAGGGGAGCAGAGTGCGCAGGCGCTGTCAGTCAAAGCCATGAAAGCGTTCACGGGGTTAATGGGGGCCAAGGTGACGATTGAGGGCCAGTCCTCTCATTTCAGCAAAGGAAACTTTACCCAAGCCTGTCGGGCTTTTCTTCCTCATCGCACAGAGCAACGCCCCACAGCCTCTGCTGTGGCTGACAATAAACCTTCACTGACCCTTGATGACCTCAATCAGCAGTATAAAGCATCACATCCGCCTGAGCCCGTGACGGCCAAGCCAACGACACGACCTGAACGTGTGCCCGGTGTAGCACCATTAGCGCCAGAGCTGGTGGCACTGACCGCTGATATCTATGCACAAGCGCTGGCAAGGGCAAAGTCCACGTGGCTGATTTCATATCCCAAAGGCAAAGCAGACGAACAGGTCTGGGAGCGCATACATCAACCGGATAAAACCCTTAACGGCGAGGTCGTGCGCGTTATCCGCTATACCACGACACAACCCGATACGGGGGTGATTTCCGATGTGGATGTTGAGATTAGCCCAGACGGCAGCGTGGGTTATGCCATCAGTAAGGACAGAGTCTCACCAACGCCATCAGTATCTTCAACACCCTCTACGCCGGTTCAGGTACCACCACCGTCGACCGTCACCAATCCCATTAACGCCTTCTGCACGCTCGATAATGGCAAGCACGTCAGTGTCTATGCCGCCGATAGTCAGGATTATCGTTATCGCTATACCGACAGGAATGACAAAACCGAACTTGAGCTTAAAGAGGGGCTGTTCGGTGTGAAAGCCTTCCACTATTACGCCCAACTGGGCATGGGGTCGGCGCGTTATACTCGATTCAATAAGGGCGTATATGACTATGTATTGCTCAGTAAAGACACGGGGCATGCGGAGTTCTATGGGGTGCAGGTCTATAAAAATGGCGACCTGATTTCATCGCATGAGTGCACGACCCCCTTAAATCTGGATACGACCTCTCTGTCCAGCGATAGCCATCTCGATAGTGAAAAGATGGGCGAGTATTTCACAACACATTAATCACACCACGTTCATTTATAACAAGGAAACCGTTTATGCACGCACGAACCATTTCAACATTAAAAGAAACACTGAAAACACCGACTTGGCATTTTGTCTTGCTATCCGCCGCCACGTACGGGATTTACCCGCTGATGTGGCTGTATAAAAACCAGGATGCAATGATGGATGAGGTTGGGCAGCGCTTCGCCTCACGAGTCCTGGTTATTTGGATGGCCGTTTGTGCCGGGGTCTCCATTCTCCTCCACCTCATGTTTCCTCTTCAGCTCAATGAGTATGGTTATGCCTATGATGATACCGCTGCAACGATGTCAGGGATTGCTGGCCTGATTTCATTCGCCTGGTTTGTTTTGATGGTTGTATGGGCGTTCAAAGCTCGGGCCGCCTTACAGCAGTATGCGCTCATGCAATTTCGCTTTGAGCTTAAGATGAATCCGGCATGGACCGTGTTGTTCCATGTTTTCTACATTAACTATTGTATTAACGCGATGCCGGACGCTTTAGAAAAACACCACATTATCCACGGCAGGCCACACCCTGGCCCAAATGACACTCAGGAACAACAACCCTCACCGTTATCGCAGACGTCACAGCCACAAACCCCGGAACAGCCACAGTAATCTTTTGGCCCTCAGCTTCTCAGGCATGAGGGCGCTTATTCATCTCATCGGAAAACACCTATGAATGGGTTCTATGAAAGAAATAGCATTCGCCATGATAACGTCAGTGAAGACGATATAGCGCAACACATCAATAAGGATACTGGTATGAAAAAACTGAGCATGCTCATCGTCATCAGCGTGTTGATGTCAGCCCCTGCACTGGCCCAAGTTGATGCTACAACCGTACAGACCGCCACGCAGACGGCGCAAAAAGCCTATGAAGCCGTGACCGGTAATGATGCCCGTGATGTTGACTGGTCCACGTTTGAAGTCATTCCGGGAATGAAAGACCCCGTGAAGCCAGGGCATAAACTTCGTGTTCTGCAGTGGGAGGGATTTAACCCTGGCTATCACACTTATGACCGTGTCCGCGTTCTGGTCAATGAGGGTGGAAGCACCGTCGGCGCTGAAGTCCTGTATATGGGCCGCTGATAGCTCATCGGTTGCCATCATCGGGCCCATATCGGCATATGAGGTATGGGCTTTTACTTTTATGCTCCAGAAACGAGCATTCTCTGGGCTCATCATCGCGATGGCCCCGGCGCCCCTGCCCCAGCAGATACCACCGCTACGCGAAGCCCCTGTTTCCTTTTTGGATGCGGGGCTTTTTGCTTTTATACCGCTTAATAAGGAAACACATCATGCGATTAGCCAGCCGTTTTGGTGCGGTGAATCAAATCCGCCGCGACCGTCCGTTAACCCATGAAGAACTGATGCATTACGTTCCCAGTGTCTTTGGTGAGGACAAACACATCTCTCGAAGCGACAAGTACACGTTTATCCCGACTATTACCTTATTGGAGAATCTACAGCGTGAAGGGTTTGAGCCGTTCTTTGCCTGCCAATCCCGTGTACGTGACCCAAGCCGTCGCGAGCACACCAAGCATCTGCTGCGCCTGCGTAAATCGGGGCAAATCACAGGGCAACAGGTCCCCGAAATCATCATCCTCAATTCGCACGGCGGCGAGTCTAGTTTTCAGCTTTTGCCTGGGTACTTCCGAAGCATCTGTACCAATTCACTGGTCTGCGGACAGTCGTTGGGTGAAATCCGTGTTCCACACCGGGGTAACGTGGTGGAGAAGGTCATTGAAGGCGCTTACGAGGTGCTGGGTGTCTTTGACCAAGTGGAGGAGAAACGTGAAGCCATGCAGTCGCTGCTGTTACCCCCACCGGCGCAGCAGGCACTGGCGCATGCCGCACTAACCTACCGTTTTGGAGAAGAACATCAGCCGGTGACCGCATCGCAGGTGCTGACGCCACGACGGTATGAAGACAGGCAGAACGACCTATGGACCACATACCAGCGAATTCAGGAATCCCTCGTGAAAGGCGGGCTAAGCGGCCGCACCGCACAAGGCAAACGCACCCACACTCGTGCCATTAACGGCATCGATGGCGACGTTAAATTAAATCGGGCTCTCTGGGTGATGGCCGAGAACATGATGGACCTATTGCGCCAGTAACTTGCATCCCTCCCACGACATCCGCCCACATTCATGCCTTCCATCATTTTTCATTCAACACATTCATGCTTAGAGGAAAAATCCAATGCCCCACACGATGCCCCTCAATACCCCTCATTCATTACTGGCTGGCAATACTACGCCAGCTCTGACGGCAACCCTCGTCCCGGACGAACTGCGTGGAAGCTTCTGGCCGCAACATTTCGGCAGCATACCACAGTGGATCACCCTGGAACCGCGTATCTTTGGCTGGATGGACCGATTTTGCGCTGATTATTCCGGCGGTATCTGGCTGTTCTACACGCTAAGCAACGGCGGGGCGTTTATGGCGCCTGAGTCTGACGAGGACTGCGATGACGCGTGGGCATTATTCAACGCCATGAACGGCAACCGCGCTGACATGGGGGCTGAGGCGGCGGGAATAGCTGCCTGTCTGATGACCTATAGCCACCATGCCTGCCGTACCGGGTGCGAGGCCATGACCGAGCACTATTACCGACTGCGGGACTATGCTCTCAGCCACCCTGAATGTCAGGCCATTATGCGTATCATCGATTGAGATAAGGTGCTATGGAACAACAACTCCCGCTGTTTGCCGCCACACTAGCACCATCAGAACAGAAAACCATCCGGAAAGCCTTAACCCTGCTGGAGCGCCAGTTACGCGAACCCGGCGCGTCATTTACCTCAACCACCGCCGCACGTGACTGGCTACGCCTACACATGGCTGGGCTCGAGCGAGAAGCTTTTGTCGTTCTATTCCTCGATAACCAGAACCGTCTCATTACCCACGAACCCCTCTTCACCGGCACTATCAACCATACCCAAATCCATCCCCGCGAAGTCGTGAAATCCAGCCTAAAGCATAATGCGGCGGCCATTATCGTGGCCCACAACCATCCTTCCCATGAAGCAGAACCCAGCCACGCTGACCGCCAGATAACAACACGGCTCAAGCAGGCACTGGACCTGGTCGAAATACGTCTACTTGACCATTGGGTTATCGGTGGGATGGCGGTTGTGTCATTCACGGAACGGGGATGGCTATAGTCAAAGGAGAAAGCGCTCATGAAAATTATCAGTAAACGTCAGGCGATGA
>NZ_FMIQ01000044.1 GCF_900095695.1 Hafnia alvei
CAATCTGCTTCTCACGCTCAATTGAACTACATGAAAAGGTCACCGGGACCTTCATTGAAAAACACATGTTCTACTAATTGGAATCATTACCCATAGTCGATGGGACAGCAGTCCCACCTAAATCCCTGCAGGCCTGTGCCAGGTCCTTGTCTTTAGATAATAAGGGCGTATACGCTATTTTTTTTAGCTGATCTCATTCATATTTTAGATTTTAACAATACCAATAATTAATTTTAAAATATCATTCTATTCTTAAGTCAATGATACCCCCCATTAAAAAATTCGACATTTCGGATTGGCACTCAATCACTAGCGCGGAATCCCGAAAACTTTATTACTAAATGTTTTTAAGTGTTAGATTGCAATAATAAGAAAATTAATAGTTTGTGAGTGGGTTGGTTTTTTATATAATAATTCCATATATTCTATTAATAGAAATTGGAGATTAAGTGAGCGGATGTGTTAAAATAACCAAAAGAGAGAAATTTCTTTATAAACATTTCAGATTTGTACATGCCATTCGTATTTCAATTTCATTTGTCTTAACATTTGTAATATTGCATTTTGCTAATCTACCAGATCATACATGGCCATTAATTACACTTGTTGTTGTCATGGGGCCTATCTCATTCCTAGGTAGTGCGGTGCCAAGAGCGCTAGAACGTATAGGTGGAACACTTGCTGGTGCAATGCTAGGAATTATAGCACTAAAAATCGAGATGTTTTCATTTGCATATATGTTAATTTGGTGTGCAATATGTATGTTCATTTGTGGCTATCTAACATTAGGTAAAAAACCATATTTAGCATTACTAATTGGAATTACATTATCCGTTGTATCTAGTGCTCCTGCTGGTGATGTTATGACGGCTTTTTGGCGCAGCGCTAATATAATACTTGGCGCTTTTCTTGCTATAATTTTCACTGGATTGTATCCACAGAGAGCATACGTTCACTGGCGTTTAAAACTTGGATGTATTATTAATCGACTTTCTAAACTTTATCAAACAGTCAACTCCCGAAATCTAATTGAACAGCCTTGTTTAGATAAAGAAATCCAAAAAATTGTTTTGGATATTGTGAGTTTAAGATCTTTGATTGTAGCTGCATGTAAGGAGTGCCATAGAAGTAAAGAGGAGTTTGAACTAATACAAAAAACATGCACCAATATCATATGTATTCTTGAGTCACAGGCCCATGCACACTGGGAATCAAGGAAAAGTCATTTCTTAATAATTAACTCATCAGAGTTACATGAGTCTATTTATATGACAGTAAATGCACTACAGGATATAGAGGATACATTAGAACTTGGCCAGCTATCATCTATTGATATGACTAATATAAAACTAAGTGATAGTGTAAGCAATCTCCATCAATCTTTGCTATATGATAACACTGATGTTAATAATTATGAAGCTTCAGTATATGGCTATATATGGCTAAGTTTGGAGCTAGCTAAGCAGTTTGAAGTCTTAAAGTTATCAGTAAATAATATACTTTTTAAAAAGTAGATAAGTATTTATCTTATATTTAGTCACAATAAACCCCACTAAAATCCTTGTAATTAACCATCTGATGGATTGCTTTATATAATTATGATATAAATAAGTAAAATACAACTAAGTGGTGATGATAACCTTAAATAACAATGACTCTTGTGATGCAGAGTCATTGTAAATAACCTTATTTTTTAAATCCTTATATTAGGTAGACTCACAATAATCTGATAGTAACACTCAAGTAAAATAACGCGTGTATTAGTATGATGATAGATAATTTCATATGTCATCTAATCTAATTTCACCTGGTGCATATAGACTCCAAGAGTAATGATTTATTATTAATAAGATAACACGACTCACCATTGTATTATATATTACCTTAAAAAATAAAATATCCATAAGTTCTAGATATATATAGTATTTCTACGAATACAATACGATTTAGCTATATCAACGCTCAGTGTATTTTTAACCAATACGTTCAACTTAATTATCAGAAATGTGTTTGATTATAAACCAATAGTATTTAATCATGATTCAAATTACCATACGGCATTCGTGATGTCGTAGCTCAATAAATAATTTCGTTCATGTTTTAAGTTAATACAATGCATGTAAAAGAAATAATATTTAAAAAACCATTACAAAATAATGACTTTAAATTACATTAAATAATGCGCTTAACTCATTACATAAATTATAAATAAAGACCCCCACTTTTAATAGCCCCCTCTCCTAGAAGCTTAGATATTTAATTGCTATAAGTAAAACCCTATGCAATCCTCTTCCCTCAGAGATAAAAATAACATTACCGCATCTTTACTGTATCCTGTTTTTATAAAAATAGTATTTATGTTTATAATAGCTAGAAGCATTTAATTAAATAAATGTCCTGTCGAGGTGTGAGTCGTGAAATATGGAATATGTAACTTTTAAGGCAAGATCGAGTCTTTCATAGATACAGACGCCCTGGAGCGATATACCCGACTGCGTAGCATGGAGTTTTCCCGGCTGAATTTCTCCGGTCTGCCTGCCATCCAGTTGCGGAATTTGGCCCGTTATGCCGGAATGGCTTCGGTGAAATACATTTCAAGAATGCCTGACGAACGGCGACTGGCCGTGCTTACTGCGTTTGTGAAAGCACAGGAAATTTCGGCGCTTGACGAGGCCGTGGATGTGCTGGATATGCTTATTCTGGATATCACGCGTTCTGCAAAAAATATCGGGCAGAAAAAGCGGCTCAGGACCCTGAAAGATCTTGATCGTGCCGCGCTATTACTGGCACGGGCATGCACGTTATTACTTGATGAGAACACCGATGAAGCAGCTCTGCGGCAGGCTATTTTTCGCCGCATACCAAAGGACAAACTGGCTGAATCCGTCGGCAAGGTAAATGAGCTGGCGCGCCCGCAAGATACTCATTTTCAGGATGAAATGGTGGAACAATATGGACGGGTGAAGCGCTTCCTGTCCGCGATGTTGCGTGACTTACACTTTCATGCCACCCCGGCCGGGGTGCACACGTTGTCAGCAATCCATTATCTGGCCGAACTGAGTGGCTCAAAAAAGCGAATTCTCGACGATGCACCAGAGCACATCATTTCCGGCCCCTGGAAACGTCTGGTCTACGACAGAGATGGTAGGATTCTACGAGCGGGTTACTCGCTGTGTCTTCTCGAGCGCCTTCAGGATTCTTTGCGCCGTCGTGATCTCTGGCTGGAGAACAGTGACCGGTGGGGGGACCCGCGTCAAAAATTGCTTCAGGGAGCTGAATGGCAGGCACAACGCATCCCGGTATGTCGGGCGCTGGGTCATCCATCAGACGGAACTAAAGCAGCAGAACAACTGGCTACGCGGCTTGATGACACATGGAAATCAGTGGCTTCACGTTTTGCCTGCAACGCAGCGGTCAGCATAAGCAATGAAGGTAAGCATCCCTCACTGACGATTAGCAGTCTGGATAAACTGGATGAGCCACCGGCACTGATACAATTGAATCGTTGGGTAAGAGAACTGATCCCTCCGGTTGATCTGACTGAGCTGTTGCTTGAAATAGATGCCCGAACCGGTTTTACCCGCGAATTCAGCCACGTCAGTGAATCAGGTGCTCGGGCGCAGGATCTCCAGGTCAGTCTGTGCGCAACACTGCTGGCAGAAGCCTGCAATATAGGGCATGAACCCCTGATAAAGCATAATATTCCCGCGCTTACTCGCCATCGTCTGAGCTGGGTTAAACAAAATTATCTCAGGGCAGAAACGCTGGTCAGCGCTAATGCACGGCTGGTTGATTTTCAGTCCACGCTGCCGCTCGCGGGGTACTGGGGAGGTGGTGAGGTTGCCTCCGCAGATGGTATGCGTTTTGTCACACCGGTTAAAACGGTTAATTCCGGACCAAATCGTAAATACTTTGGTTCAGGACGCGGTATCACCTGGTACAACTTCGTCTCCGATCAGTACTCCGGTTTCCATGGCATTGTCGTTCCCGGTACGCTTCGTGATTCCATCTTTGTACTGGAAGGGCTTCTGGAGCAGCAGACTGGGCTGAATCCGGTAGAAATTATGACGGACACGGCAGGATCCAGCGATATCATTTTTGGCCTGTTCTGGTTACTGGGCTACCAGTTTTCCCCTCGTCTGGCCGATGCAGGCGGGGCGATATTCTGGCGGGCAGATAAAACGGCACATTATGGTGCCCTGAATGAGCTGGCCCGGGGATGTGTTGAACTGTCAAAAATCGAATCCCAATGGGATGAAATGATGCGAATGGCGGGCTCACTGAAGCTTGGGACCATCCATGCATCAGAGCTTATTCGTTCACTGTTGAGAAGTAGCCGACCATCTGGTCTGGCTCAGGCGATTATGGAAGTGGGCCGGGTCAACAAGACGTTATATCTTCTCAACTATATCGATGATGAGGATTACCGGCGTCGGATCCTCACTCAGCTCAACCGGGGAGAAGGACGCCATGCAGTGGCTCGAGCCATTTGCTACGGACAACGTGGTGAAATTAGAAAACGCTACCGTGAAGGGCAGGAAGATCAACTCGGTGCTCTGGGTCTGGTGACCAATGCGGTTGTGCTGTGGAACACACTTTACATGCAGGAGGCGTTGTCACATCTTCGCAAATCGGGGGAAACACCTGAAGAGGAGCATCTGGCAAGATTATCGCCGCTGATACATGGCCATATAAATATGCTGGGGCATTATACGTTTTCGTTACCGGAAGATATTCTGAAGGGCGAGTTAAGACCGTTAAATTTCAATACAAACAATGAATTAACCTCTTAGCGTGGTTTTTTACATCATTGGACCTCGACCCCCGTATACGCAAAAGACAACTTCAGCATCACTGCCAGTGACAGATTTTCACCGGCGGAACACGTTGATCTATTGGTGCCTAAAAACGGGCTGCGTACCTTTTCGCAACCTCTGTTGTGAATACGACAGGGATACACTTCCCCCCTACATCATCATGGTTTTTTTCCTGAGCTTGTGGTTTTTTTGGCCTGAAAATTCGTCTGACTAGATCTTTATTTTGTAATTTTAGTTTATACGATCTATTGATCTAATGAGTTTTTAATTTTTAGCATAATATGCTTTTTGATGTTGTTTTTTTGTGCTTGCAAGGATTTATTTGTGAGAATATTCTTAATTTTAAGGCGTTTGTCGTTTTTTTAACACCCACGACATATTTGTGTTTATTTTTCATTCTATGTTCACTATATTTTAACTTATGAAACTTACATTATCTTACTCATTAATTTATAATTTTGATTCACTATGTTTGTAAGTCAAAATATCTTATTTTTTATCCAGAAAGTTTCTGGTGTTAAAGGGCTTTGTTATATGTATACATTTTTATGAATTAGATACCTATATGAAAAAGTTACCTATATGAAAAAGTTACCTCTACTGCATATTTAAAATAATTTGAATTATTTTATTCATACTATAAATTATCATGAAAGCTCAGGATGTTATTTTGTTATACTTTTTATTTATTACGTCTGCCTGTATTTTTTTATCTCTAGATAATAAAGGTTTAACCTAATGCCAAAAAAAATTATATTTTCAGTCGCTCTTATTACGACCTTTCTGTTCGGCTGTGATATGCATCAAAAAGCTGATGCAAGTACGGTAACCTCTACCTCGTTCAGTATTAATGTTTTACCTGTTATCATAAATGCAGTGGTCAACGAAATACCTGAAATAAAAAGTGAGAGGCGTGATGCCGTGCTTAATGGTATTTGTCGTGTAGCTTATGGTGAAATTAAACCAGCGGCACTCAGGGATGATATCAATCAAGCGGGGTTGACTCAAAAAATTAGTGGTAGCGCTGATGCCTTGACCAAGCTCATACAAAGTGAGGATGTAAAATCTTATCAGACAGCATGCGCTGCCTACATGATTACGTCAATTGAGGCTATCCCTGATGTGAATCAGTATGTGAGTCAGCGTAAAGATAAGAAAGGACAACCCGTTATTGAAGTTAACGAAGAGGCGGTTATCAATCTGATGCCTTTCAGGCTGGGCGTCGCAAGAGCTACAGCGGAGTTATATGGGAAACTCGCGGCGGACCTGCCAGATAAAAAGCCTCTGTCAGTAGACATATATAACCAGAAAATCCATCGTTTATTTGCACAATCTGCTGCAGCATTTTTGTATGCCGTCAGGAAATATAATCAGGAAGAGATGAATCATCATTATCAGTTGTTACTCTTACAAAAAGATAAGTTTAAATTTAAAAGTTCAACCGGATATTTAATGGATGTTGGTTTTGAAGGGGTAAGTCTATATCTATATGGTACGCCGTGGCTGGCAAATGGATATATTATGGGCGTCACGCAAAGCATTGACATGACACTCAAGTGATATTTAGTAAACACTCAGCTTGTTAATAATCATCTCTATATTATTAATTACTCTCTTATATTAAGGGTATGGTTGCTATGTCTATATCAAAGAGACTGACGAACTCCCGCCGTGCGGGAGTTGTTTCACTTTTTTCAGTGAAAAAAAATAAATTAAGCTTGTTGGTTAATGAAGTTATTTTACTTTCGCTCTGTGGTTGCGGGAACGCTTTTGCTGAAGCCACATTAAGTGATGGGTCTATTAAAGTGATTTCCATACAGGCATCTAGCGGGGTAGCTAGTTCTTCTGGACCCGGCTCGATAGCAATAGGTAGTTCCGCAACAGCAAATGCATCAGGTCAGGCAGCTCTTGCTGTGGGATATTTGGCTTCAGCCAATGGGTCAGGCGCTACCGCTATTGGGCGTGATGCTAGTGCGGCCGCAACTAATGCGTTAGCCCTCGGGAATGGCGCTTCATCGACGCTAGCGAACAGCGTTGCCCTCGGCAGTAACTCGACGGCCTCTGCTGTATCTAATACCACCGCAAATACCATTGCAAACTCATTTATCAGCGGTAAAACCCTCTCCGTAGTACAGGCTCCCACCAATGGTGTGGTGGCTATTGGTAATCGGCAGATACAGGGGGTCGCGGATGGGCAGTTATCCAGCACCTCCACAGATGCCGTGAATGGGGCACAGCTTTACCAGGTAACGTCCGGGCTAAACAGCAATATTAATGCGTTTGGTTCTAGTACGGCCAGCGCACTGGGCGGTGGGGCAGCCTACAACAGCACGACCGGTGCGTGGACCGCCCCGAGCTACACCGTGCAGGGAAGCAGCTACAGCAATGTCGGTAGCGCGCTGGGGGGAGTAGACAGCAGCTTGACGAGCCTGAGCAATAGCATAGCATCCGGCGGCACCGGCGTGGTGCAGCGCACTGCCACCAGTAACGTAGCGACGCTGACGGCCATCGGAGGCACCGCGACAACGCCGGGCACGGCGCAGAAGCTGACCAATTTGGCT